>NZ_FQZQ01000010.1 GCF_900142085.1 Shimia gijangensis | reverse complement strand
TGAGACAATCTCTTCCGGCTTCAGTCGCTTGTTTGCCATTCTTAGTCCTCCGTTTCCTAACCTTAACGGTGGACCCATTCAGATGGGGAGGCTCATTCGTTATGGCGGCAAGCCTGCTGTTGTCGCCGACAACACATTGGATCGGCAGTTCGAGATTGAAACCCCTGACACCGTCTGGGTAACGGACATCACCTACATAAGAACCCACGAAGGATGGTCGTATCTTTCGGTTGTCATTGACCTGTTCTCAACACGCGTAGTCGGATGGTCGATGCAATCGCGTATGACAGCCGATCTCACCCTACAAGCGCTCTTGGCTGCAGTTTGGCGGCGCAAGCCAAAGCAAAAGGTCATGATCCATTCCGATCAAGGGTCACAGTTCACCAGTACAGAGTGGCACTCGTTTCTCAGCAAACACAATCTGGATGCCAGTATGAGCAGGCGTGGGAATTGCCATGACAATGCCGTGGCAGAGAGCTTTTTCCACCTATTGAAGCGGGAGCGGATCAGGCGGCGAACGTACCTCACACGCGACGCAGCAAGGCAGGACGTGTTCGACTACATCGAGATGTTTTACAACCCGACCCGCAAGCACACAAACAACGGTATGCTGTCACCCGTTGACTATGAAATCAAACAAAGGAAAATGAACGAGGCGAGCGTCTAGGAAACCAGGGGCACCTCAGTCGATTACTTGGACAACATGTCTGGCTTCCGACAAAAGTAGTGGAATTTGTTCTTCGGGAATTGTAACGTAAGAAGGCGTTCTGTCCGACCACTTAAGGTCGTGATCGGACCAAGCTTTCCACCACTCTTCGCCATGTTCCAAGTATCCAATTGAAACAAGTTGCTCGATACTCTTTTTTGCCGTTTCAATCGCGTTCAGAAACCCCTGCTCAGTTTCTAATTTGTCGAAAACAAAATCCACCCCAGACCCTTTTCAAAAATGCTTATTGAAAGTGTGCATCGAGAGTAATTGTGAGCCGAACGGCGAATTTCCGAAGATTGTGTGGCAAAATATTGTTGCTAGATTCTTTACCATCCGCGGCCAGAACGCACCAAAATACCTCCTGCATATTTGGTTTGAAAACCGGCTAGATGGAAATTTGAACAAAATGGAAAAAGAATACCTCTCAAACGCACGCAATAACGCACGCAAATTGAAATCGTGAGCGCGTAAAAATTACCTAAGTGTCTGAAGTTATTGGTGGCGGTACAGGGACTTGAACCCCGGACACGCGGATTATGATTCCGCTGCTCTAACCAACTGAGCTATACCGCCTTGGTGGGGTGCGATTTATTGGAGTCGTGGGGCGGGGTCAAGATGGAAAATCATCTTCCCGGCAGAATTCGCAGCGCCCTGCTCTGCGAACCTTGACTCCTGCAGCTTTTAGTTTGACGTGACCGAAAACGAATAGGGCGATACACCAAATCTCTCGCGGAACCGCTTTGAGAAATGCTCCGTCGTTGCAAAGCCGCAAGCCACAGCCACTTCGCTGACCGGCAGATCGGTTTCCGCCATCAGGGCGCGCGCCCGTTGCAGGCGTAAATCCATCAGATACCGCCGCGGTGTGCGTTGCAAATGATGGGCAAACAGCCGCTCCATCTGACGGCGGGAAACACCTGCATTGCGCGCCACGTCATCCAGATTGATTTCCTGGTCAATCTCAGCATCAAAAAGATTGATGATCTGCAAAAGCTTTTGGTTTCGGATGCCCAAAGAGGCCGATTTTGACGATTGCTGACTGTCTGCTTCGGATCGATGTACAAAATGCAGACACATGTTCAAAACCGCCTGACTCAGCATCGGACCATGACGTTCATAGATAAGCTTTAGAAACAAATCCGTCGCCGCAGCGCCACCGCCACAGGTCATGATCCGATCGTCAATCACATAAAGCTGCTCTTGCAACTCCAGTTCGGGATAGGTCTCGCGGAAAGGCAGCTGATTTTCCCAGTGCAGTGTGAACCTTTTGCCTTTGAGAATACCTGCGTGCGCCAAAGCATAAGCTCCGGTGCACAGCCCCCCAACCACCCGGCCTGTGCGCCATTGATATCGCATCCAATCAGCCACCTTGCGAGAACTGGCTTTCTCGGGCTCAACCCCGGAACAGGCAAAGACATACGCCCCGTTGGGCGTGTCGCCCATCGCGCAATCCACCCCTAGTTCGACCCCATTGGAACAGCGCACGCTTTGCCCATCTTCGGACATCATGGTCCAGCGATACAGGACCTTTCCGGTAAGTTGGTTGGCAATCCGAAGGGGTTCAATCGCCGCGCTAAAGGCAAGCATCGAAAGATTGGGCAACAGAAGGAAAACGAAATGCTCGGGCTCTGACGTCGTTTCAAGCTCAACATGAGCGACACCCTTGGGAACCAATCCTTCTGTCATTCTGAGCCCCCTTTTCGCGACAGCTTACCGTCAGGCTTTCTTGGTCACAAGCCTGCACACCAAGGCTATCCAAGCCTTTAGGGCCCACCGGGCACAGTTGCCGTTGGCGGGTGGGCTTTTAGAGCGGCCCGTAACCACACCATCGCGCGGGATGGGTGCAATTCCGCGCGCGAGACCAAAGCCATTGGCACGGGGTCCCCCATATCGAAATTCAGAACTTCAAACCTGCTTTTGAAGGCCTGACTTTGCACATAGGTTTCGACAACGGTTCCCACGGCATCGGACCGTTCAATAATCCCCGAAGCCATGGGGAAATTTTCCAGCATATGCAGCCCGCGCACGGGGTCTCCTTCGAAATGATCGAGGATGTCGAGAATTGGAACAACCGTCGGACCGGACAGATCCGGTGTGATGATCGGATATGTCGCCAATTGGGCTGCCGTAAGCTTTTGACCCGTCAGGGGGTGGCCTTTGCGGGCAAACATATGAGCCCGCAATGGCGGCAGAGGTTCGCTGACCAGACCAGTTTGCCCGGAGACAGGGCCAGTTGGACCAATCAGAGTGTCCAGATCGCCCTGTCGCAACAGTTGCATACCAGCCTCAAACGGGGTGCCGCGCAACTGTACCCGAACGTCCTCGTGGTTGAGCACCAGGTGCCGCACCGCGCGGTTCAGCAATCCTTCTAAGGACGGTGGTGCGATGCCGATCCGAAGCACCCGCTCGCGGGTGTCTCGCCCGGTCTTTGCATCAGAAACCAGTTGATCCATATCTGACAGAATTCGAGCCGCACGATCAACAAAATCGCGCCCGGCAGCCGTTGTCACAATACCCCGCGCGCGCCGGTCAAAGATTGATAGCCCCAACTCTCTCTCAACATCAGCGACGGCCTTGGTCACTGCAGATTGAGTGATAAGCAGCACTTTGGCTGCGGCTGAGATCGACCCCTCGCGGTCAACCGCAGTCACGTATCTCAGCTTGTTCAAATTCACCCATTCCTCCAGGGAATATTACAGGACATAATTGAATTTGATTTATACCTCAGGTCAACCCCATACTTTTGACAAGCAATAGATTCGGGAGACCGCTCATGACTAAGAACGCAACCATCGTCGCCGGTGTCGGCATGATTAAGTTTTCCAAGCCGGGTGCCTCGGACAGTTACGATGAAATGGGTGCCGCGGCGATCCGAGCCGCTCTGGCCGATTCAGGACTAGGCTATGAGGATGTTCAGCAAGCCTATGCTGGATATGTCTATGGCGACAGCACATCCGGTCAAAAGGCGTTGTATCATGTGGGTATGACCGGCATCCCTGTGATCAATGTGAACAACAACTGCTCGACAGGGTCTACCGCGCTGTTTTTGGCCCGTCAGGCAATTGAGCATGGTGTGGCCGATTGTGTTCTGGCGGTGGGTTTTGAACAGATGCAGCCCGGTGCACTGGGCAGTCATTGGACAGACCGCCCGACCCCGTTTGATGATTTCGACGCCGAAACCGACGCGTTGGTTGGCAATTCGCAGGTGCCGCTTGCGCTGCGCTATTTTGGTGGCGCAGGCAAATCGCATATGGAGAAATTCGGTACAAAGCTGAATGACTTTGCCAAGATACGCGCCAAGGCATCACGCCATGCGACACGCAACCCACTGGCCCTGTTTGACCGCGAGGTTACCGAAGACGAAGTCATGGCCGCACCGATGATGTGGGAAGGCGTAATGACCCGCCTGATGGCCTGCCCCCCGACTTGCGGGGGCGCCGCTGCGATCCTCTGCTCCGAAAGCTTTGCCAAAAAACACAACATCCCCACCACCGTGTCGATCAGGGCGCAATCGATGACCACCGACTATGCCTCAACCTTTGAGGCCCACGATATGATGCAGGTTGTTGGCTATGACATGACCGCCGGGGCTTCTAAGCAAGTTCAGGAACAATCCGGCATTGGCATTGAAGAGGTTGATGTCGTCGAACTGCACGATTGTTTCGCCCACAACGAGTTGATCACTTACGAAGGTCTTGGGCTCTGCCCCGAAGGTGGCGCGCAGCAGTTTATCGCGGACGGTGACAACACTTATGGTGGCAAGTTTGTGACCAACCCATCCGGCGGGCTTTTGTCCAAAGGGCATCCGCTGGGCGCGACGGGATTGGCGCAATGCTATGAGCTAACCCATCAATTGCGCGGCACGGCCGAGGCCCGTCAGGTGGAGGGTGCAAAAACCGCGTTGCAGCACAATCTGGGACTGGGTGGCGCCTGCGTTGTCACGCTGTATCAGGCGGCCTGAGTCGATGGGTTTGTTTGACCGTTCCAGCGTCGGCCATGAAAGCGCGCCAATCTCCGTGGTCGTCGAACGTGGCCCCATCGCGTTCTTTGCCGAAACCATTGGCGAGACCAATCCGATCCATTCGGACACCGAGGCAGCAAGGTCCGCAGGATATCCCGACGTCATGGCCCCGCCAACATATCCCGTAGTGTTGGAAATGGCCGCCGCCAAAGAAGGCGAGCGCAAAGAGCAAACACCCATTTTGGAGTTGATCGCAGCCGATATGCGATATCTGCTGCATGGCACAGAGAACTATGAATACCTCGGCTCGATTTTTGCAGGTGACACTGTCGAGGTTGTCAGCCGGGTCAAAGGGTTTTCAGACGCCAAAGGCGGCCAGTTGGAGATTGCGCATCTTGAGATGGAAATCCGTCACGCCGATCGTGGCGTGTTGGCCATCACGCACCGCGACCTGATCCACCGTTTGTCAGCAAAGGTGACATCATGACCTTCACTCCTGAAATGGCTAAAGTCGGCGACATCCTGCCCCCGCTCTCTTTTGGTCCCATCACCCGTACCAAACTGGCGCTTTATGCCGGGGCATCGGGCGATCACAACCCGATCCACATTGATACGGATTTCGCCAAAAAGGCAGGTCTGCAGGATGTGTTTGCTCATGGCATGTTGTCGATGGCTCAATTGGGACGTGTGGCCACAGATTGGGCGGGAATTGATCGGCTTCGTGGCCTGTCGAGCCGGTTCACCGCGCTCACCCCCGTTGGTGCAACGGTGACCTGCGAAGGCCGTATCGCCGAAAAATTCGAACAGGACGGCGCCCCTATGCTGCGCATTGCCCTGACTGCCACGATTGACGACGGCACCCAGACATTGCGCGGTGAAGCGCTAATTTCTGCAGCCTGAAGAAGAGGACCCGTACATGCCACATCATCTTTGGATGCAGGAAGACCACCACGCCTTTGCCGACTCGGTGCAACGTTTCTTTGCGGAAGAATTCCAACCCCACCGTGACCAGTGGAAAAAGGACGGTCTTGTCCCCAAGGAATTTTGGAAGAAGGCCGGAGACATAGGCATTCTGGGCGCTACCCTGCCTGAAGAATACGGCGGCATGGGGCTCAGTCGACATTTCGATGCGGTCAGCTTCATGGAGCAGGCCAAGATCGGCGATACAGGCTGGGGATTTTCTGTTCACAATATTGCCGCGCATTACATCACCGCTTTTGGCACTGCGCAGCAAAAAGAACGTTGGCTGCCAGAGATTGCGTCTGGGGATAAGGTTGCCGCGATTGCCATGACGGAACCCGGCACCGGGTCTGATTTGCAGGCGGTTAAAACCTCGGCCATCAAGGACGGCAATGAATACCTGATCAATGGCTCCAAGACCTTTATCACCAACGGTGGCAGCGCCGATCTGATCGTGCTGGTCGCCAAGACCGACCCCACGTCCCGCTCAAAAGGTGTGTCGCTGATCATGATCGAGACCGAAGGTCTTGAGGGGTATTCAGTGGGACGCAAACTCGACAAAATGGGGATGAAGCGCAATGACACGGCTGAACTTAGCTTTCAGGACGTGCGCGTGCCACAAACCAACCTGATTGGCACCGACGAAGGTCAGGGCTTTTATCAATTGATGAAGCAATTGCCGTGGGAACGGTTGATTATTGGGTATCAGGCGCTTGGCGCGATGCAGTGTGCCGTCGAAACCACGCTTGAGTACGTCAAGGAACGCAAAGCCTTTGGCCAACGCGTCATGGATTTCCAGAACAGCCGCTTCAAACTGGCCGAGGCTGCCACCAAGATTGAACTCTTGGCGGCGATGCTGGACCAATGCCTTGCGGAACTGGAACTGGGCACGCTGACCGCCGAAAAAGCGGCCATGGCAAAATGGTGGGGCACGCAGGCGCAATGCGACATCATTGATGAATGCCTGCAGTTGCACGGTGGCTATGGCTACATGAACGAATACCTGATCTCGGAACTTTATACCGATGCGCGGGTGCAAAAGATTTACGGCGGGACCAACGAGATCATGAAAGAACTGATCGCCCGCTCAATGGATAAGGATTAAGCCACTATGGCAAAGCTTGACGGAAAAACCGCCTATGTCACCGGCGCAGGCAATGGGATTGGCCGCGCTGTGGCGCTGAAACTGGCCTCGGAAGGCGCCAACATCGTGGTTAACGACCTTGAGGTCGATCCGGCAGTGGATGTGGTGAAGGAAATCAAAGCAGCAGGCGGACAGGCTGTGGCCGTGCCGGGTAGTGTCACCGAAAAAGGCTTTGCCGAGCGTTTTATCGGCACCGGAATCGAAACCTTTGGGGGTGTCGATATCATCGTGAACAATGCGGGCTACACATGGGATTCTATGATCGGCCACATGACCGACGAACAGTTCGACGCGATGATGGACGTGCATGTCAAAGCCCCGTTTCAGATTCTGCGCGCCGCCAGTGGATTCATCAAGGGCGCGGCCAAGCAAGAGGCTGAAGAGGGCCGCGAAGTGTTCCGCAAGGTCGTCAACATTTCATCAGTTGCAGGGCTTGGAGGCAACGTCGGCCAAGCCAACTACTCTTCAGCCAAGGCAGCTGTGGTTGGCCTGACCAAGACAATGGCCAAGGAATGGGGGCGCTCCAAAGTCTGCGTCAATTGCGTGGCTTTCGGCTATATCGAAACCCGTCTGACCGAAGCCACGGACGAAAAGAAAACCATTGTCGTCGACGGCAACGAAGTGGGTATCGGCATTCCAACCAAGGTCGCGGGTGGATTTGCCTCTATGGTCCCCATGGGGCGCGGTGGTACTCCGGAAGAGGCCGCAGGTGGTGTTTACATGTTCTGCATCCCGGAATCGAACTATGTGTCAGGTCAGGTCCTGACCGTTGGTGGTGGCTTTACCCTCGGCTAAGGAGGCTTTCATGCTGAACGGCATTCGCGTCATTGAAATTGAGGGGCTTGGGCCCGGTCCTTTTGCTGCCATGTTACTGGCCGACCTTGGCGCGGATGTGATCACCATCCACCGCAAAGGGAAGTCCGGTCAGGTGACAGCCGACGGTAGCGTGTTGGACCGTGGCAAACGATCAATTGCACTGGACCTGAAAGACCCGGATGATATGGCGACGGCCAAAAAGCTGATCGCCAGCGCCGACGCCCTGATCGAAGGTTTCCGCCCCGGCGTGATGGAGCGGCTGGGGTTGGGGCCAAAGGAGTGTCACGCGGACAACCCGGCACTGGTTTACGGCCGCATGACCGGATGGGGTCAAACTGGCCCTCGCGCCGAAGATGCGGGGCACGACCTTAACTATATCGCCACCTCAGGTGCGCTTTGGTACGCGTCTGAACCGGGCTCCCCCCCTATTACCCCAGCCACATTGGTGGGCGATATCGGCGGCGGCGCTTTATATCTGGTGGTAGGGCTGCTGTCGGGCATCTTGAGCGCCAAGGCCACGGGAAAAGGCACCGTGGTGGATGCGGCCATTGTCGATGGATCTGCCCATATGATGACGTTGTTGATGGCCATCCGTCAGACCGGCATGCTGTCGATGAATCGCGGCCAAAGCCTGTTGGACGGCCCACATTGGAGCCGCACCTATGTTTGTTCAGATGGCGGGTACGTCAGCGTTCAGTGCCTGGAGCCGCAGTTCTATGCGATCTTTCTTGAAAAACTTGGCCTCAGCGCGGACCCAGAGTTTCTGCGCCAGCGCGACGCCGCGCTGTGGACCAAGCTCACTGCGCGGCTTGAAGACATCTTTCTGGCAGAACCCCGCAGCCACTGGGCCGATATGTTTGATGGCACCGATGCCTGTGTCGCGCCCGTGCTGTCACCGGTTGAGGCCAGTCACGCCCCGCACATACAAGCCCGCAATGTCTGGCAGTCACCAGGTGGTGTTTTGCAAGCTGCCCCAGCACCGCGATTTGGTGGGAAGGCTACGCCTGTCGCCAAGCCATGCTTGCGCGGAGAGCATACGGACGAGATATTGGCGGAGTTGAAGACGCCTTAAAGGGGTGAGCGGCCGCTTTGCCATCGTTCATGCCGTGCGTGCCTTCTCTGACAGCCCCTGAAGGTTTGCATCGATGATCTTCCTCATCATCATTTTCATCATTGTCTGTCCCATTAGCCAACCAATCGGACCGTATTTCACGCGATAGTCGAAGGTCCAAGTCACCTTGGACTGGCCAGCGATCGGAGTGATGCGAATTTCGGAATTGGCTTCGTGCAATGGCATTGCCGCCATGTCGGACAGCTTGACCGTGTAGCCGCTTCCGGGTTTCCAGGCAGTCACCTCTTCAACAACCGACGTACCATTCGCAAAATGATTGCGACGCTTTGAGCCCACTCCAACCTCGCCGTGGGTCAGGGCATCAACTGATGTGATCTGCGGTGCGAATTCATCGATATGCATGTATCTGCTCAGCACCGCCCAGACGGCTTCTGGGGCTGCATTGACGGTCAGGTTGCGTTCATGATGGATCATTTTCGGCTCCGTTTGTTTGTGTGTTTTCGATTTGTTGAGCCTGTCCTAGAATTACCCTGCTCTCACCGTTATGACAGTAGTGTGAGAGGAGAGTGTAGAAATGCGTCGCACTGAACGACTGTTCCAGATTATCCAAATACTGCGGTCTACCCGGTCGCCGATCACAGGACGGGAGTTGGCAGGTGAATTGGAGGTATCTCTTAGCACGCTTTATCGCGATATGGCGGAGCTTCACGCGCAACGCATCCCTATCACGGGCGAAGCGGGTGTCGGATACGTACTTGACGATGGCTATGACATGCCCCCCTTGATGCTCACAGCAGATGAGTTAGAAGCCGCGGCCCTTGGTGCCGCATGGGTGGCCTCTGAGGCGGACCCCTCACTGGCTCGGGCCGCTCGGGATTTGGTGTCAAAGCTCTCCTTGGCGATCCCGAAAGAACTGCGCCCAGTGGTGCTGGATGGCAGCACAAAGCCCATTCAAACGCGCGCCCGGGTCTCGGAAAGTTTTGACAGCGCCTTGCTGCGCCACGCCATTCGAGAACGCTATAGGCTGCAGCTCATCTACACGGACCGGGATGGCAGCAGGACTGACCGGATTGTCTGGCCGCTGCTGATCGCGTTTCTGGATCGCACGCGATACCTGGTCGGGTGGTGCGAAACCAAAGACGACTATCGGCACTTCAAAACAGAACGGGTGGTGGAACTGAAGGTGCTGGGCCAGAAGTACCCAGGACGTCGGGCTGCATTGCTCAAAGGTTGGGAAGACGCGACGGCGAAGCGCATGGAAAGCTGACGGTAGTGCTTAGAGCAGCACACTGTACAATAGGTTCAAGGCCGTCATTCGCTGCGCCACAAAAAAACGACGCGAACTTTGGCTCGCGTCGTTCTCAAATCTGTAAGGCAATCGGTTCTTACTTCCCACGCACAGTGTCGATCATAAGCTGCACATTTTCCGGATCCGCGTCGGGTGTGATACCGTGGCCCAGGTTGAAGATGTGCGGACCTTTACCCAGCGCATCAACAATGCGGCGGGTTTCGTTTACCAGATCCTGACCACCTGTCACCATGTGTGAGGATTTCAGATTGCCCTGAACACAGCCATCAACCTGAATATTGTCGGCGGCCCATTCAGGGGTCACACCGTCATCAAGTGCCACGCAATCGGCGCCTGTGGCTTTTGCAAACCCAACGTACCGTTCGCCTGCGCCACGTGGGAAGGCGATGATCGGTGTATCAGGATGACGAGCTTTGAGCGCCGCGATGATCTTTTTGGCAGGCTCCAGCGCGTATTTGTCGAAATCTGCGCCTTTGAGCGATCCGGCCCAGCTGTCGAACAATTTGACGGTTTCGGCACCAGCCTCGATCTGTTTGGACAGATACTCAATGGTACCTGCGGTGATCAGGTCGATGACTTGATCGAACAGCGCCGGGTTTTCGTCTTTGAGCTTATGCGCTGGCCCCTGATCCGGCGTGCCCCGACCGGCAATCATATAGGTTGCCACGGTCCACGGTGCGCCCGCAAAACCAATTAGCGTGGTTTCAGAAGGCAGTTCACGGGACAATTTACTCACGGTGTCATAAATCGGATTCAGCGTTTCGTGAATTTCCGAGACGTCTTTGAGTTTGTCGAAATCCGCTTGCGACTGAATGGTCGAGAGCCGTGGCCCTTCACCGGTCACGAACCACAGGTCCGCACCCAGCGCCTGAGGCAACAACAGGATGTCCGCAAAAAGGATCGCCGCATCAAAGCCGTAGCGACGGATCGGTTGCAAAGTCACTTCAGTCGCCAGATCGCTGTTATAGCACAGCGACAGGAAGTCCCCGGCTTGCGCACGGGTGGCCATATACTCGGGCAGATAACGGCCCGCCTGACGCATCATCCAGATGGGTGGAGTGTCGAGTGTCTCGCCGGCCAATGCCCGCATCATTTTCTTTGTCTGTGTCATGCTCCACCTCTTAGCTATGGCCAAATGCCCCAGCGTTGACATGGGTCAAGGAAAGCTCGCGTTAACTCAAGCATTCAGCCTGAAGAAACGCGGCCCCCAATACCAGAACAGGAACGGGCCATTTGCAACGCTAGGTCACGTGCGAGAGGCAGGATGTCAACCCTTCTGCGCTTGTCAGACCGAATAGTCAGGATTAGACCGGGCCCATGACACTGAACCTGCCCTCCCCCGATTCCCCCCTCAAGATTGGCACCCGTGGCTCGCCTTTGGCGTTGGCACAGGCGTATGAAACACGCCGCCGTTTGAGCGAAGCTTTTGATTTGCCTCAAGAGGCGTTCGAGATTGTCGTCATCAAGACAACAGGCGATGACGCGTCTTTGATCGCCAAGGACCGCCCATTGAAAGAGATCGGCAACAAAGGTCTGTTCACCAAAGAGATCGAAGAAGACCTGTCTTCGGGCGCGATTGATATCGCCGTGCATTCGATGAAAGACATGCCAACGCTGCAGCCAGATGGTCTGTTGCTGGATACCTATCTGCCACGCGAAGACACCCGCGATGCCTTTGTATCCCCGGATGTGGCCACGCTGGCTGACTTACCCGAGGGTGCTGTTGTGGGTACATCATCGCTGCGCCGCCGTGCGCAACTGCTGAACTTCCGCTCTGACCTGAATGTGGTGGAGTTTCGCGGCAATGTGCAGACGCGCTTGAAAAAGCTGGATGATAAAGTCGCTGACTGCACGTTTTTGGCCATGGCAGGCCTCAATCGTCTCGGCATGAGTCATGTGGCGTCTTCAGCAATCTCGCCAGAAGACATGCTGCCCGCTGTCGCCCAGGGTGCTATTGGCATTGAGCGGCGCGCGGACGATTCGCGCACCGCGGATATGCTCGCGGCTCTGCACGACAAGGAAACAGGCTTGCGACTTGCTGCCGAACGCATGTTTCTTGCCACATTGGACGGCTCTTGTGAGACACCTATTGCGGCTTTGGCCGAGTTGGATGGAGGCACGCTTCGCCTGCGCGGCGAAGTCCTGCGCCCTGACGGGTCGGAAAGCATCAGCGAAGATCGTACGGCGCCTGTCGAGGATGGGGCAAAGCTTGGCAAAGAGATGGCGCAAAGCCTTCTGGTCAAGGCTGGGGACGGCTTTTTTGCATGGCGTTCCTAGGTGCCTGCACTAAGTAAGAAAAAAATGGATCACGCCCTCATAAAGGCCTGATCACGTCAAGTTTTCTCCATTTTCACACAATACAAATGTCAAAGCACCATCGGTTCGGTGTCTGTTTTTGTGAGTGTGAGGCGGAGTATGGCAACCTGGTTAAGTTTGGGATCTGCAGCGGATGTAGATACCAATGAGGCAAACTACCTTAGTGAAAATGCAGCTAGCCTTTTGGGCACCTATGGGAGTGGGACACTGTCCACCGTAGACGCGGTTGCCTTTGATGGCGACGGCGACGGCGTTATTTCGGACCATGATTATGGCTCCACTCCGGACTCTGTGTCGATTGATGGCACGACCATGGTTCTGGACAGCACCATCGCGTTTTCCGCCACAGTCACAAGGGGCGATGGAACCACCTACAATACGACGGTTGGCGTTCTCCAAATGACCAACGGCGAATTGTACCTTTTGCCAATCTCAGAAACTGACCTTGATTTCTTAAATATTCAAAGTGTCCAGCTAACTGCAGTTGTGAAAGCAGACTATAGTGGAGCCAACGTCACCACTGCGGCCCGTTCGATCGACAACACAAATATCGTATGCTTTACGCGCGGAACGATGATTGCGACTCAGGCCGGTCTAGTGAACGTTGATGATCTTGCGATCAACGATATGATTATGACGATGGACAATGGATATCAGCCCATTCGTTGGATCGGTGCCAAAAAAGTGCCTGCCACAGGCCACCTTTCCCCTGTGAAAATCGCACGAGGTGCACTGGGGCATGACATTCCCAACCGGGATATGTGGGTTTCGCAGCAGCACCGCATTCTGTTGCGATCCAAGCTGGCCACCCGAATGTTTGATACATCTGAAATTCTTGTCCCTGCCAAAAAGCTTTCTGGGCTTCCGGGGATTTCAATCGATGATGGTCTTGGGGAAGTGCAGTATTTTCATTTCCTCCTGCCAAATCATGAAATAGTCTTCGCAAATGGTGCCCCAGCTGAAAGCATGTATCTCGGAAAAGAGGCGTTGGGCACCGTTGGCGAAGGCGCTCGCAAGGAGATACTCTCGTTGTTTCCGGAATTGATGGCTCCCGAGTTCCACCCCCAAAGCGCCCGTGTATTTGCCCCGGGCAAGACAATCCCTGGCCGTGTGCTGAACAATTTGCTCAGGCGGGCACGGCAGAACAACAAAACTCTTTTTGAAAGTGCGCCATTACCCGCAAACTAGGCTCATTTGTGGCCAGGCATCCTGGGCCAACTGCAAGAATTCAACAGCAAGGAAGCGGAATTTCTTAGCCTTTACAATCGATTACGGAGGATGTGCGCAATTGAGTTCTCGATTTCGTGTGTTCGAATTTCCTCACAATAATTTGAAATTGACGCCTCTATGCTGCCATTTTTTGCGGGGACTCTGGCAGCTGTACATACGTCATGAGGGATTGACATGAACATCGCTGTAAACCGAGTTTCCGTTCAACCGGATAACGCCCGCAAAATCAAAGCCGAAAGAGATGCGTCTTTTTCTATGAGAGAAAAGGACGGCAATTTTCGCCACACATCGCGCAATGAGATGGTGATCCGGTTTGTCGGTATTGTCGTTATATTTGGAGCCTTTGTTCAGTGGTTAACACCTGATGCGAATTTCTCCGGCACCGATCCTCACCTAACCAAACTGGGGCTTTCCATAGCCTGCTCGTTGATCGGTATCGCGCTTTACACATTTGCAACGCGTGGGCATCGCAGCGAAATCACGTTTGACCCCGTGCGTCAGGATATCTGCATTGCACATCTGGATCGTCAAGGTGGGGTTCGTTCCAACCGTCGTATTGCCCTGCACAACATCAAAAGCATTTACGTGATGAAATCCGAAGTCGCCGGCTCACCATCAAAAATGCGGATCAAATTGTTGGACAGCCCAACGGAAATTACGGCGGTGCGAGGCCGTTACGAAGAGATTGAACTGGCCCACCGTCAGCTTTGCCGCAACATTCGCCTGACTCAGGCCTGAGACGCGGGCTCAAGCATCCATCCGGACAGCAACGAGGGCGGGGTTCCCCTGCCCTCATTTGCATTCAAATCCACTTGGCCATTGGTGGCAGGCTCATCAGAACGGCATTGGCGTCATGGCCTGTTTCCAGGCCAAACTTGGTGCCCCGGTCATAGACAAGGTTGTATTCCGCATAGAGCCCGCGATGAACCAGTTGCGCGTCTTTCTCGGCGTCACCGAAAATCTGCACCCGACGTTTTTCAGTCAAAGGTACAAAGGCCGGTAAGAACGCTTTTCCGACGTCTTGGATGAAGTCAAAGTCAGCCTCCCAATCGCCAGTGTTGTGATCATCAAGGAATATACCGCCAACGCCGCGTGCCCGATTGCGGTGCGGAATATAAAAGTATTCATCTGCCCAGGCCTTCAGGCGCGGGTAGTGTGCAGCATCATGGCGATCACAATGCTCTTTTTGCACCGCATGAAAATGGGCTGTGTCTTCAGCGTATTCTAAACAGGGATTGAGGTCCGAACCTCCACCAAACCACCAGGCATGCGGGGTCCAGAACATCCGGGTGTTCATGTGTACAGCCGGGCAATGCGGGTTCTGCATATGCGCCACCAAAGAAATTCCCGAAGCCCAAAACCGCGGATCATCCTTCATTCCCGGGATGCCCTTGCGCGCGGCCATTGCGCCTTGGGCGCGATCACCCAATTCGCCATAGACTGTTGAAATGTTCACGCCCACTTTTTCGAACACGCGACCACCACGCATCACCGACATCAACCCGCCACCAGCATCAGACCCATCGGCACTGCTGCGTTTGGTGTCGGTTACTTCAAAGCGGCCTGCCGCCTGATCCGCAAAAGGGCCTTCGACGTGATTGTCCTCCAGCCCTTCAAAAGCGGCCACGATTTGGTCCCGCAAGCTGCGGAACCACTCAGATGCTCGTGCCTTTTGGCTGTCCATTTGATCGGTCATTGAATTTTCTTTCTTTCGCCCCAAAACATCATTTCGGATCAAATCACAGCTGAACTGCGCTTTGTATATTGGTTAATGCCTCGCGGCAGCCACCGGGTCGACCAGAGTGCGCCCACCATCTAAAGTCAGGATTTGGCCGGTCATGAACCCAGATCCTTCCGAGGCCAGGTACTGAATGGCATCCGCGAGTTCACTTGCCGCCGCCACACGTCCCAAAGGCGTATTTTTCTCAATCTCAGCGCGATATTCAGGGTTTTCCTTGAGCGCCTCCTGCAGGCTGGCCGACATGACCGACCCAAAGGCAACCGCGTTGACCCGAATACGATGAGGTGCCAGCGACAACGCCAGAGAGCGGGTCATTTGATCCACAGCCGCAGTGGACACAGAGAATGCCAGCAAGTCGGGATGTAGTCGGCTTGATGCAATGGACGACAGGTTAACGATTGATCCTACCTGCCCTTCTTCACGTCCATCGGCCTGTTTGATCATACGTTTGGCCACATATTGCGACAGGCGCAGCGATGTCTTTAGATTTTGCGCCAGCATCGTCTCCAGTGTGTCATCTTCCGGGTC
Source organism: Shimia gijangensis (assembly GCF_900142085.1). Taxonomy (GTDB): domain Bacteria; phylum Pseudomonadota; class Alphaproteobacteria; order Rhodobacterales; family Rhodobacteraceae; genus Shimia; species Shimia gijangensis. The sequence continues at coordinate 120,505 of NZ_FQZQ01000010.1, read as the reverse complement.
CAACGTGTCCGAAGTCGCAACCTGGCGGCATCCATTCACCAGAATATCGATGCTGTCAAAAGCATCGATTGTGGCCGACAGAAGATTGGCAATGGTCAGTTTCTCCCGGAGATCTCCCGCAAAAAACCGAACGTTGCTATCTTCCTGATTCTCGCCAACTTCTTTGATGAGCCGCTTTTCGTCCAGATCCGCAAACATCACATTTGCACCGTGACCCGCGAAATGACGTGCCACTGCCAGGCCAATGCCACTTGCAGCCCCGGTCACGATGGCGGTTTTTCCTGCTATCGAGAATGACATGGATTCTCCCCAATGATTCTGAAGGTCAGATTACGCGCTTTCACTTGCGTGTGCGAGCGGGCCGTGAAGCATGCAGCACTTTGAACCGATTGTCGCCAGCCACTTCCTCTACCTGCTGAAACCGCGCGTTCAACGTGGTTTCATACGGCAGATGACGGTTGGCGACCATCCACAGCTGCCCGGAAGGTGCAAGCATACGCGCGGCAGCATCGATAAAGGCAACCCCCAGCGCAGGTTCCGCTGCGCGACCAGTGTGAAATGGAGGATTCATGATCACCGTGTCCATCCGCGCCCGCGCAACCCAATTGGTGGCATCCGCCCAATGAAAACTGGCGCGGTCATCAACGATATTTTCGCGAGCACAGTCCAAGGCTGTATGATCCGCTTCAATCAAATACAGGGTTTCGACTGTGTCGCGATTTAGAATTTCGCGGGCCAGATACCCCCAGCCGGCTCCAAGATCGGCCACGTTGCGCCCCAGCTTTTGCGGCAACGCCTCTGCCAGTGCCCGCGATGCAGGATCGATACCGTCGACCGAAAACACCCCGGCCCCCGTGACAAATTCCTCTTCAATTTCGCGCCGATGAGGTGCGCGCCAATCTGCAAAATCTCCGTTCGCAAACCAGAACAATTTGCCATGCGCTTTTGAAATCGTCCCGATCACATCCGCGCGTTTTCGACAATCCTTCAACAGGCTTTCAGCACCATCTGTTTTCTGACCGTCCACAATCACCAGATCTGAGCAATCCGCTGCACGCGCAATCATGTCCCGCGCCTGCGCCTTGGCACGTGGCAGACACACCAACGCAGCCTCGTAACGCCCAGTTTCGCGAATTGCACATGTCAGCCCAGCCCGCTCAAAGGCTTCAAAGTCCGGGCGCAAGGGTTGAATGATCTCACAAGCATCGCGCGCAAGCGCTGACAAATCAAAGCCCGCACGCGCGGAAAATACGGCAATACGCCCTTCAGACGGCAGGACCAGACCACCGTCATCGACGGCTAGTGACAAACGTGAATGAGACATTAGATTTTTCGACCCACCAAAGTTGGCGCGGTCATTCCTTTTCCATGGTGCACTGCAAAGGGTGCTGGTGGCGGCGTGCGAAATCCATAACCTGGGTCACTTTGGTTTCCGCAATTTCGTGACTGAACACACCCACAACTGCGACACCTTTCTTGTGAACCGTCAACATGATCTCAAACGACTCGGCATGTGTCATGCCAAAGAACCGTTCGAGGATATGCACAACAAACTCCATCGGCGTGTAGTCGTCATTCAGCAACATCACCTTATACAGCGGTGGGCGCTTGGTACGCGTGCGCGTTTGCACTGCGACTCCTGCGTCGCCCTCGTCTCCGCTGTCTGCGGCCATGAACACAGGTTTCAATGTCATGTGTGCCTACTGAATTACGTTTGTCGCTCTGGACGGTTTATATAACCTGTCCTGAGCGTTAGAAAAGAGGCTCTCGTCACATAATTGGGGCCGAAGATGGCAAAGTTCTTAACGACCATTGGTTTTGATGCCGATGACACACTCTGGCACAACGAGCGGTTCTTTCGAATTACACAAGCCCGTTTTGCGGAGCTGCTGTCAGATTTTACCCCCCAGGACCACCTCGAAGAGCGCCTTCTGGAAGCCGAAAAGCGCAATGTCGGACACTATGGGTTCGGCATTAAGGGCTTTGTTCTCTCAATGATCGAAACCGCCATCGAAGTGACCGAAGAACGTGTGCCTGCCGCCGTGATCGCCGAGTTGATGGCCGCAGGGCGCGAAATGCTGCAACACCCGATCGAGCTGCTACCACATGCCCGGGCAACCGTTGAAGAATTGGCGTCTTCACATCACCTTGTGCTGATCACCAAAGGTGATCTCCTGGATCAGGAACGCAAGATGGCGCAATCCGGTCTGGGTGATCTGTTTGACTGGGTAGAAATCGTGTCGCACAAAACACCTGCCATCTACACCCATACTTTTGATCGTCACGGTGACGGCCCCGCACGCGCGATGATGGTTGGCAATTCCATGCGTTCGGATGTGTTGCCCGCAATCGAGGCGGGCAGCTGGGGCGTATACGTACCGCACGATCTAACCTGGGCACTGGAACACGCCAAGAAACCCGAAGCCCACGCACGCTTTGCCGAAATTGAAACATTGGAAACCTTGCCTGATCTTATTAAGAAAATTGGATAGCTGCCACATTCCTGCCACATTGGCTTTGAATGTATTCAAAACCACCGCACCCCCTACATCTTGGTTGTCATTTCCAACACGTGGTTGAAAGTGACTGAAATCAGGGACTTTATTCGTGATGCGGCATGTGCTAGCCTGACAGCAACAAAAACAAGCCGACCGGAAAAATCCGGCGGTATGAGGCAGTAAAAGGCAGTTTCACAGTGAAGGTTCGGCACACCCCGCCGGCCCGGCTCGGGCTTTTCGTTCTTGCGGCCATCTGGCTGTTGGTTGTTGTTCCGCTGTCTGCGGCAGCGGCTCCTTATGCTGCGATGGTGGTTGATGCCCGCTCGGGCAAGGTCTTGCATTCGCGCAATGCGGACACCCGGTTGCATCCGGCCTCATTGACCAAAATGATGACCCTTTATGTGGTATTCGAGGCTGTGCAGAATGGCGAAATCTCACTGGACACAAAGGTGCGCATCTCAAAGAACGCCGCTGCAGAACCGCCTTCCAAATTGGGGCTGAAATCCGGTCAAAGGATTGCGCTGCGGTATCTTATTCGCGGGGCCGCCGTTAAATCTGCCAATGATGCTGCCACCGCGCTTGGTGAAGCAATCTCTGGCTCCGAAGCCGCTTTTGCGCGTCGTATGAACCGGACCGCCAAGGCCCTTGGCATGACCAACACAACCTTCAAAAACGCCCACGGCCTGACCGAGACAGGGCACCTTTCGACTGCTCGCGACATGACCAAGCTGGGACGGCATCTGCTTTATGATTACCCGCAGTATTACAACCTGTTCTCGCGACGATCGACCAATGCAGGCATCAAAGAAGTGAACAATACGAACCGTCGCCTTCTGGCGGCTTATCGTGGCGCAGATGGAATCAAAACGGGCTATACCCGCGCGGCGGGGTTTAACCTTGTGGCCTCGGCCGAACGCGGCAATGAACGCGTGATCGCCACCGTTTTTGGCGGGCGCTCCAGCGCGTCTCGCAATGCAAAAGTGGCCGAACTTCTGGATCTGGGATTCCGACGCGCGCCAACCCGCGTTGCCCTAAACAAACCAACAGCGCCACAATACAACGGCGAACCTTCAACAAGTAAAACCGTTCGTGTGACAGTAGCCGTCAAACAAAGCCTGAGGCCCAAATTGCGGCCACGCTCTATGGAGCCGCAAAACCAACCTGTGGCGGTCGCGTCGGCCAGTGATATTGAAGACGACATCAAGAATGCACTTGTTCAGGCACAGGCAAACCGGCCCGTTGAAAGCGACACGTCGATTGACCTGACCAAAGCTTCTGTCGAACCAGAAGCCCCGCAGGTCGTGACGCGCCTGTCTACGTCTGGCGGGCGGCATTGGGGTATCAACGTGGGGCGCTATGCCAGCCGGTATGCGGCAGAAAAGGTCTTGCTGAAAACCGCTTTGGCCGAGATGTCGACACTGGATGGGTCTTTGCGGAAAGTTGTCAAAAACTCACGCGGCTACGAAGCAAATTTCCTTGGCCTGTCGCAAGACACCGCAGCGCTTGCCTGCCGCCGCCTGCAAGCCCGACAAATCGCCTGCGTTACAATTGGTCCGTCTTAAGGCTTGCTCCTGCGACCGCTCTGGTCCAGAACTTTCGGCATGACAAACCTTGCTTTTCCCGCCCCCGCCCCCGTTTTGCTGCCGATTGCCGGTAGCGATGCCCTGTTCCCTGTCCGCCGCATTTTCTGCGTTGGTCGAAACTACGCCGAGCACGCGCGTGAAATGGGCCTGGATCCTGAAAAAAAGCACCCCTTTTTCTTCAACAAACCGGCAGATGCCGCAATCCCGTCTGGCCGCACGATCCCGTTTCCGGTCGAAACCGAAAATCTGCACCACGAGGCCGAACTGGTTGTCGCCATTGGCAAAGCCGGCACTGATATCGCAGCCGAGGACACCGCTGCGCATATCTGGGGATACGCCTCGGGCAATGATCTGACACGGCGCGACCTGCAGGCTCAGGCAAAAGAAGACCGCCGCCCCTGGTGTATGGCCAAGGGCTTTGACAATTCCGCCGTGATTGGCGCGCTTCACCCGGCTTCTGAAGTCGGCGATATGACCACGGGTCGCATCAGCTGCACCGTTGACGGTGAAATTCGTCAGGATTCAGACCTCGTGGAAATGATCTGGCCCACAGCCAACATCATCGCCTTTCTGTCACGTCTGGTAACGCTGCAACCGGGCGATCTGATCATGACTGGTACGCCTGCTGGTGTCGGACAAATCACACCTGGACAGTCCTGCACTGTAACCGTTGAGGGCCTAAGCCCGGCCGAAGTCTCTTTCGCCTGAGACCGCGCTTCACTGTTTCAAAAATGCTCCCGCCGGAGGCAGCTGTGTGTTCGGTGGGCGCTAGGGCTTGGGGTGATCGTCCCATTCACTGTTCAGAATACGCTGTGCGTCGCCTTCCGGGTCGTCATACTGGTTGGTGCGCACCGTAAAGATAAAGAACAAAAGCCCAATCCCCCCAAGGATCAGTGAAATCGGGATCAGATACGCAAGAACTTCCATCAGGCCTTTACCTCAACCGCAAAGCGTTGAGCGACACAGTAATCGAAGACGATGACATGGCCAATGCGGCAATCAGGGGTGTTGCCAGTCCGGCGACCGCCAGCGGCACAGCGATGATGTTGTAAACCGTCGCAATTCGAAAGTTTTCACGGATGCGTTTGGTCGCAGACCGCGCCGTCGCCAAGGCATCGGCAATCGGGCTGAGATCCCCGCCCAATAACACAATATCTGACGCCACACGCGCCGCATCCAAAGCCGACGCCGGGGAAATCGAAACATGCGCAGTCGCCAGAGCAGCCGTGTCATTCAGACCATCGCCGACCATCAAAACGCGCCGACCTTCGTCCGTCAGCGCCATCACCCGTGCGGCTTTATCTTCGGGCAGCGCCTCGGCCACCCATTTGGTGATACCCAGACGGGCGGCAAGACTTTCCACCGCCCCGGTGCTGTCCCCCGAGATCAGCAGAACCTCTTTGCCACCATCCAAAAGAGTGCGCACAGCCTCTTCAGCGCCATCGCGCAGCGTGTCCTCAAAGGTGAAGGCGCGTGCGGCGCCATCGCCCAAAGACAAAAATGCAGATGTCTGTGCCAAAGGCTGCGCTCCAACCCATGTGGCACGCCCCAAACGCACCAGGGTGCCGTTCCGCTTGCCTTGGGTCCCGAAACCCGGAACCTCTTCAATCTCGCTCAGTTTGGCAGGTCTCACACCCAGTTCCCGCGCGGCATCGCTAAGCGCTTGTGACAGTGGATGAGACGATCCCATCGCCAATGCCAAAGCCACTTCTATTTCCTCGCGGGCAAACTCGTCCAGATTGGTCAATCGCGGCGTGCCCGCAGTCAGTGTGCCAGTCTTATCAAACACAACCGTGTCCACCTGTGCCAGCCGTTCCAAAGCCGTTGAGTGCTTGATCAACATGCCTTTGCGAAACAATCGCCCCGACGCAGCCGTGGTCACAGCAGGCACCGCAAGACCCAGCGCACAGGGACAAGTAATGATCAATACAGCCGCGGCAATGTTCAACGCTGTGCGCAAATCAAATGTGTAAAGATACCACCCCACAAAGGCGAGCGCGGACAGGATGTGAACCCCCGGCGCATAAAGCTTGGCCGCGCTGTCCGCCAATGACGTGTACCGCGACCGACCAGACTCGGCGATGGCAACAAGGTCTGCCATGCGGTGTAGGCTGGTTTCTTCTCCCACTGCTGTGGCGCGAATGACCAATGGTCCGGTCAGGTTCACTTCACCCGCGCTGACGCCACCCCCCGGCTCGGCATAGACTGGCACTGTTTCACCGGTCAGCAAAGACCGGTCGAGTTCAGACTGGCCTTCGACAATCTGACCATCCACGGGCATCCTGCCACCAGGGCGCACAATCACAAGGTCGCCAACCACAAGTTCGCTGACCTGAACCGTTTCTTCTGCACCGTCCACCATTCGGATCGCGCGCGGCACTTCCAATGCCGCCAGTTCCTCGGCGGCAGATCGGGCAACGGCGCGGGTGCGATAATCCAGATAGCGACCTGCCAGCAGGAAAAACACCAGCGTCAGCGCCGCGTCGAAATAGGCGTGCTCGCCGGACAGCATGGTTTCCCAAAGTGACGTCGCCACCGCCAGAAGTATCGCCAATACAATTGGCACGTCCATATTCAGACGTTTGTTTCTCAACGCAGACCACGCACTCACATAAAACGGCTTACCCGAAAAAACGATGGTCGGCAGCGCAATTGCCGCCGAAATCCAATGGAACATGTCCCGTGTCGCAGCTTCGGCCCCGGCCCAAACGGAAACCGACAACAACATCACGTTCATCGATGCAAAACCGGCCACGGCCAGCCGCATCAACAGATCGCGTCCTGCCTTGTCGTTTTCAGTGGCAGACAATGTCCCCGCATCCAACTCATGGGCTTCATAGCCGATACCAGTGAGCGCTCCGACCAGATCTTCGGCCAGAACATCATGTTCGGCCTCAACTGTGGCGCGTTTCAAGGTGAGGTTCACCCGCGCGGATTTCACGCCGGGATAGGCGTTCAGCTGACGTTCAACTGCCGAAATACAGGCCGCACAGTGGATCGTCGGCAGCGACAGCGCCAGACGCGCATCCTTTTGCTGTTCCTGCTCAGCCGCAAGCGCGGCCGCGGCTGGGGCGGCATCACAGGCCGGACAGGCAGACGCGGAGGGACGCATTACAGCGGTCATGGCTCAACCTTTGACGTAGAGGACCACGCGCTGCGTGAACTCGGTTCCATCTTGGGCAGTGGCCTTCATCCTAATATTCCAGTTTCCGCCCGCCAGCTCAGCAGGTGCAACATAAACCGACCCGTCAAACTGAAACGCCGGTTCCATGTCATCTTTCATATGGGTTGCACGGCCCAGAATTGCCTCAAGCGACGTCACCTGAACCGGAGCCCCCTCTTGGTCTGTGATCGACAGGATCACCAACCCACCCGTGGCCCGCGCTGCAACTTTCCAGCCCAAAGCGGTCTGAGCAATGCGTCGCGCGTCAAATTCCTGACTGGCAACATACGAGTTTTTCACCTCGAGCCCCGGAAAGGTTTTGACCGCGGAAAAGGCCAGTAAAAGATTAACAGCGATGATGACACCAAAAGCCCCAACAAACACCATTGCAGCATGACGACCGGTAAATTCACGTTCTGCCATCAGTTGGCCCTTCCGTTGAATACGGTGTCTTTATACACCCGATCGCCATTGGACGCATCCTCAACCCAAATACGGAACCCGGTGCTCGCACTTTCTGCGGGCAGAGCGCCTTTTGGAGATAGCACATAAACCCGTTGCAGCTTCATTTGATCGGCCGGAACGATAACGGTATCGCCTTCTGTGCCCTCAAGCTGAACCAGCAGCGACGGATCGCCCTTCACTGAAATCTGGAAGGGACGATCATCGCCATGCTTGTTGCGCAGACGCACTTCATAGGTGTTGCGGATTGTGCCGTCAGATAGGGTGACAAAGGTAGGATTACGCACAGGCGCGACAGTCAGCTCAATGTCCGAGCGCAAGAACAAAGCCACGACCAGCATAACCCCAACCAGCGACCACAGCGTTGTATACAGAATGGTCCGTGGGCGCAGAATGTGTTTCCAAATACTCTTTGGCTGTCCACCCTCTCGTTCGCGGCCCTCGTCCGAAGCTGCCAGATAGTCGATCAAACCGCGTGGCTTTCCGACCTTCTCCATCATTTCGTCGCAGGCATCAATGCAAAGTGCGCAGGTGATGCATTCCAGTTGCTGGCCATCGCGAATGTCGATGCCAGTGGGGCAGACATTCACGCAAGCCATGCAGTCGATACAATCGCCAAGCTCAGTGTCCTGCGTCCGTTTGCCTTTGCCGCGCGGCTCACCACGCCAGTCGCGATAGCCCACGACCAAGGTATCTTCGTCCATCATGGCCGCCTGAATGCGGGGCCATGGACAAGCATAGATACAAATCTGCTCTCGGGCGATAGCGCCAAAGAACACGGTAAAAAAGGTCATCACCGCAATTGTGGTGTAGGCAATTGGGTGTGCTGTGCCCAATAGCAGGCTTTGCAGCAGCGCTGGCGCATCGGTGAAATAAAAGACCCAAGCCCCGCCAGTCGCAAGCCCGATAAAAATCCACGAGAGCACTTTGATAACCCGCAATCGAAACTTGCGAAAATCCCATTTCTTTTGCCGGTGCAGGCGTAACCGCGCGTTACGGTCGCCTTCTATCCATCGTTCCACAAGTAGAAACAAATCTGTCCAGACAGTTTGTGGACAGGCATATCCACACCAGACCCTTCCCAGTGCCGAGGTAAACAAGAACAGCCCCAAGCCTGCCATAATCAACAGACCCGCAACAAAATAAAACTCATGCGGCCAGATTTCGATCATGAAGAAAAAGAAACGGCGATTGGCAATATCAACCAGCACGGCCTGATCAGGAAGGCTTGGCCCCCGATCCCAGCGAATCCACGGGGTCAGGTAATAAATACCCAACGTAAAGGCCATGAGGAACCATTTGAGATTACGGAACTTTCCGTACACACGCTTCGGAAAAATGGGTTCACGGGCCGCATATAGCTCCGGCTCTTGATCGGTTTTACTCACAGGAATCACTCGCGCCTAAAGAATTCTCTGAGTGTCTTTTCGCCAACCTGACGGTCAAGGACTTTGATTTGCATCAAATTCTACATCCTTAATGTAGGTTTTTAATTTTCGACGTCCAGCCACTACCTCGTCGAAACGACGAATGCGAACAGAAAAACCTTCCCAAAGTGGGATTGCATTCAAAGGTGCAGGTGATATGCTTGTTTAGTAAGTGTCGGCTTTCCAGGAAACGCGCGAACAGGACGGAAAGCCGACACCTTTGCCCCACAACGTAAGTCACGGGCAACTCTGAACCCCAGAACACTGAATTTTCAGCAGCGAACAGGGCCTTGATTGCCCTCACTCTTTCCGATTCCCGCCAAATCGCCTTTGACCCAGATCAAACTGCACACATTATCTGCTCGCCCAAGGCGTTATTTTTTTGTGCACAAAACAACTATTTTCAGATGATTTTCTATGGGACCTTGGCCTTGGGTCGCCGCCATTCCTAAAACGGAAAGGGCCCCGGTTTGTAAAACCGGGGCCCTCGTCTGCGGCGCTTACCGCCACAGAGATTTCAAATGTGATTACTCACCGCCACCAAGCTGGTGAACATAAGCTGCGACTGCACGGACCTGAGCTTCGCTCAGACGTGAACCCCAGCTTGGCATTACACCATAACGGCTGTTGCTGACGGTCTCTTTGATGGCATCGTAGTCACCACCATAAAGCCAGATCGCATCGGTCAGGTTAGGTGCACCTTGCTCGCGGTCGCCCGTGCCGTCTTCGGCGTGGCAAGATGTGCATTCTTCAGCAAACACTTCACCACCAGCAGCCACCAGAGAGGCATCCACCGGATCACCGGACAGAGACATCACATAGTTGACCACAGAATCGATTTGCTCGGGCTCGAGGTAATCAACACCAAAGGCGGGCATTTCCGAGTAACGCGCATCGTCGTCTTCTTCGGTGCGAACCCCGTGCTTAACGGTGGCGTAGATGGCTTCGATATCGCCGCCCCACAGCCAGTCGTTGTCCAAGAGGTTCGGATAGCCAACCGCACCAGCAGCCCCAGAACCGTGGCACTGAGCGCACCAGGTTTTGAACACCGCCGCACCAGCCGAAGCAGCATAGCCACTCAGCTCAGCATCGCTGGAAATGGCAGTCAGGTCTGCCGCTTCCAGTTTGGCGTTGATTGGAGCCAGCTTTTCTGACGCAGATGCAATGTCAGCTTCAACATCAGCACGCTGCGACCATCCCAGAACACCCTGAGTGGTGCCCGTAAGACCCGGCCACGCCGGATAGAGGACAGTATAGCCAATGGCCCAGATGATTGTGACATAGAAAGTCCACAGCCACCAACGAGGGAGTGGATTGTTAAACTCTTCGATGCCGTCCCAAACGTGACCGGTGGTTTCCGGATCTTGCTTTTTCTGAACAGGTTTCTTGCTCATGTCCTCGCCTCCTCATCCGTGGCGGGTTTGTCACTGTGCCGGAACGGGATGCCCGCAGTATCGCGGTATTCCTTGGTCGCACCTGGACGGAACACCCAAAAGATGACCCCGATAAAGAATACGAACAAGAACAAGAGCATCCAGCTGTCGGCGAACTCACGCATAAGAGTATATGTTTCCATAATTTCTCTCCCTTACCGGTGCATGTCGGGGTTGAAGGTCGAGAAGTCGACCAGCGTGCCCAACATTTGCAAGTAAGCGATCAGCGCGTCTGCTTCTGAGATGCCCGCTTGGCCATCAAAGTTGCGTACGTTCACCTTGTCACCGTAACGTTCCAGCAAACCATCATAGTCGCTGTCCGGATCAGCCTGAGCCGCAAAGTCAGCCTTGGCATTGGCGATCATGTCCTCAGTATAAGGCACGCCGACAAGTGCGTTGGTCGCCATCAGCTCACCAATGTATTTGCCGTCGATCTTCTTACGCTCGAGGAAGCCATATTTTGGCATGATCGATTCCGGCACAACCGCTTGTGGGTTGCGCATGTGATCCACGTGCCATTCATCCGAATAACGACCACCTACACGAGCCAGATCAGGACCTGTCCGTTTAGAACCCCACTGAAAGGGGTGGTCGTATTTGGATTCCGCAGCCAGCGAATAGTGACCATAGCGTTCAACCTCATCACGCATCGGACGGATCATCTGTGAGTGGCAGACATAGCAGCCTTCACGGATATAAACCTCCCGACCCGCCATCTCGAGGGGTGTGTACGGGCGCATGCCCTCCACATCCTCGATGGTGTTTTCAAGGTAGAACAGTGGTGCCAACTGAACGATGCCACCAATGGTTACAACCAACAGGCTGAAAATCAGCAGGAGGGTCGCGTTGGTTTCTAGAACCTTATGTTTGTCAAGAATTCCCATTGCTCCGGCCCTCCTATTCAGCCGGGACTGCGACAGAAAGGCTCGACTCTTTGGCCGGCGATTTCTTCACAGTCATCCACAGATTGTAGCACATGATCACGGCGCCCGAGAGGAACAGAAGTCCACCCAAACCACGCACGATGTTCATCGGCTGTTTCGCACCAACAGTGTCAGCGAACGAGTTCACCAGGAAGCCGTTGGCATCCACTTCACGCCACATCAGGCCTTCCATGATACCAGTGACCCACATCGATGCGGCGTACAAAACAATACCGATCGTGGCGAGCCAGAAGTGCCATGACACCAGCTTGAGCGAGTAGAGCGCTTCGCGTTTCCACAGAACAGGCACCAGGAAGTACAGAACACCAAAGGTGATCATGCCGTTCCAGCCCAAGGCACCAGAGTGCACGTGGCCAATGGTCCAGTCAGTGTAGTGCGACAGCGAGTTCACAGCGCGGATCGACATCATCGGGCCCTCAAAGGTCGACATGCCATAAAAGCCGATCGAGATCACCATCATGCGGATCACAGGGTCGGTGCGCAGCTTGTCCCATGCGCCCGAGAGCGTCATCAGACCGTTGATCATGCCGCCCCAGGACGGCATCCAAAGCACAATCGAGAACACCATACCCAGTGTCGACGCCCAATCCGGCAGCGCGGTGTAGTGCAGGTGGTGTGGGCCAGCCCAGATGTACAGGAAGATCAGAGCCCAGAAGTGGATAATCGACAGCTTGTACGAGAACACCGGACGTTCGGCTTGCTTTGGCACAAAGTAGTACATCATGCCCAAGAAACCTGCAGTCAGGAAAAAGCCAACAGCGTTGTGGCCGTACCACCACTGGGTCATCGCGTCCTGGACGCCGGCCCAGACGATAACCGATTTCGACCCGAAAATCGAAACAGGGATGGTCGCATTATTCACCAGGTGCAGCATCGCCACGGTGACGATGAACGAAAGGTAAAACCAGTTGGCCACATAGATATGTGGCTCTTTGCGTTTGATGATCGTGCCCAGGAAAACGGCCAGATAGGCCACCCAGACAACCGTCAACCAAAGGTCAACATACCATTCAGGTTCGGCGTATTCTTTCGACTGCGTGCCGCCCAGCAAATAGCCGGTGGCTGCCAGTACGATAAACAGCTGATAGCCCCAGAAGACAAACCAACCAAGGTTGCCGCCCCAGAGGCGAGCAGCACTTGTGCGCTGAACAACATAGAATGACGACGCGATCAATGCGTTGCCGCCAAAGGCGAAGATCACGGCTGACGTGTGCAATGGACGCAGGCGTCCAAAGTTGGCGTAGCCTTCTGCCCATTCAAAGTTCAGTACCGGAAATGCCAGCTGGAAAGCGATGAAAACGCCGGCAAGGAACCCGACGACACCCCAGAAGGCCGTCGCGATTACGCCTGCGCGTACCACGCTATCCAAATATTCATTCTGCGGATGCGACGTTACGTCGCCGACCTTCCGCAAGGTCCAGATAAACAACCCACCTGATACCAGTGCGATGATAATCGCATGCACCAGATAAGCCACATCGCGCGCGTAGTTCGCCGCGATCAACGCACAAAGCGTGACCACCGCAAGCGCGATAAGCTTGATATAATTCAACATATTGCGTCCCTTCGTCTTGCCGGGCACGATTCGAGCGTACCCTGGCGGATTTAGACTGAGTGTCTTTTGATCCTCCGTACCGCTTATCGCCTTGATCTGCATCAAAGCACAACGCGTCAAAAAGCGACCCAATAAAGACCACGCTACAGGGTGGCTCAAACTGGGCCGCTGACAAGTATCGTTTTCCGCAAGTGCCATGGAGAATTGAATGGCCTATAAATCGCTTTTGACGGTCCTGACCGATACAAAACTGGCCGAAGCGCCAATTGATCAGGGCATCTCGCTGGCTGTTGCCAACAACGGCCATCTCGACGTTCTTTCGCTCGGTGTCGACCGCAGCCAGTCAGGGTATTACTATGCGGGGGCCAATGCGATGGTCCTGCAGGAAACCCTGAGCCGCGCGCATGAAGAAGCCGATCAGATTGAAGCTTTTGCCAAATCGCGCCTTGAAGCCGCGGGGATTCGGTGGGGTACTGAATCCGGTGTCGCCCAGATTGCTGACCTTGGTCGCCATGTGGCGCAACGCGCCCGCTTTGCAGATCTGGTGATCCTGCCCAAACCGTATGGTAGCGGCCACGGCTCCGAGCTGGAGCCCACAATCGAAGCTGCCCTTTTCGAAGGTCAGGCCCCTGTTCTGGTCGTTCCAGACGGAGCCACACCATTGGCCGACGCCAAATCCGTCTCGATTGCCTGGAACGAAAGCGCCGAAGCACTGGTTGCCATTCGTGCCGCAATGCCGATTTTGAAAAATGCCGATCTGGTTCGGGTTGTGGTCGTAGACCCGCCCACACATGGACCCAATCGCTCGGACCCAGGCGGTATGCTGTCTCAGTTCCTGTCACGCCACGGCGTCAAAGTCGAAATCGACGTTCTGTCCAAAACGCTACCGCGTGTATCCGATGTTATCATGCGACATGCCAAGGATTCGAACTGCGATATGGTGGTCATGGGGGCTTACGGCCACTCACGGTTCCGCGAAGCCATTCTTGGTGGTGCGACCCGTAATATGCTGGAACAGGCCGAAGTTCCTGTCTTTATGGCGCACTAGTCACGAAAAAGGCGGGGGAAACCCCGCCCACTACGTACCAAGTAAAGGCGGGAAATTCCCGCCTTTTTCTTTAGGCCATAACACCGCCATCGGTATCGTCACCTGCCTCTTCCAGCAGCCGAATAAGATCAGGCACCGTCACATGACGCTTGCCTTCAAGCTGAATGACACCATCTCGTTTTAGGGCCGACATCTGGCGGCTGACAGTTTCCAAAGTCAGACCAAGATAATCCGCCATCGCTTCGCGGGTCAGCGGCAAGTCAAATACTGTTGTCCCTGGATTATCGTTTGGCTTCAACGTGGCATCACGCCGGGCAATAATCGACAGAAGCGACGCAATTTTTTCCCTGGCCGTCTTGCGTCCAAGGACCAGCATCCATTCGCGGGCAGCATCCAGTTCGTCCAGCGTCATTTCCAGCAAACGTTGGGCAATATGCGGCGTCTCCAGCATGATCTGTTCGAACGGTTTCTTGCGAAAACAGCACATGACCAGATTGGTTGTGGCCACGACATCATAGGCAGCACCATTGCGTCCGGGGCGTCCGACAAAGTCACTGGGCAGTAGCAGCCCTACCATTTGTGTGCGGCCATCTTCCATGGTTTGCGTCAGGGATGCGATTCCGGAAACCACAGACCCGACGAAATCCATCTGATCTCCGGACCAGACAACCGTCTGGCCAGCTTCAAAGCTGCGGTAGTATTTGATTTCTTCCAACGCATCCAACTCGTCAGGTTCACAGCGCGCACACACCGCCTGATGACGAATAGGACATTCCGCACAATTGTGCGGTGCAGTAAGGATCGGTTGTTTCAACATAATCGAGTTCGCGCTTGATCTGGGTCAAGGTTGGCCCTGACCGGATGCGACTAAGCGTAGTTCCATGGAAACGAAAACACAATTGGCAAAGCTGGGTCTATTTGACGCGAAAGTACCGCGTTATACGAGTTACCCCACGGCACCACACTTCAAGAACGACGTAACTCCTGACCTATTCGGGGACTGGATCGGCGCGGTTAAAGGTGATTCGAAAATATCACTTTATATCCACGTGCCATTTTGCCGCCGTCTGTGCTGGTTCTGTGCCTGCCGCACACAAGGCACCGCCAGCGCCTCACCGGTCGCGGCCTATGTTGAAACCCTGAAACAGGAACTCGCGATTCTGAAATCGCATCTGGCCGACGGCGTGACCTTGTCTCGCCTGCATTGGGGAGGCGGTACACCAACCCTGCTTGAGCCTGCGATGATGGACGATCTTGCAGGCGCCATTTTTGATGTGGCCCCGATGGCGGACGACGGCGAATTCTCGGTCGAGATCGACCCCAATGAGGTTGATGACGAACGTCTTGCGGTTCTGGCCCGCAACGGCATGAACCGTGCTTCAATCGGGGTGCAGGATTTCGATGACGAAATTCAAAAAACCATCGGTCGCATCCAAGGCTATGATATCACCCGCGACGCAGTGGACATGATCCGGTCGCATGGGGTCAAAAGCCTGAATGCAGATATTCTTTTCGGCCTGCCGCATCAGACACAGGAACGAATCACGGAAAGCGTTCAGAAACTCCTGTCACTTTCCCCCGATCGCGTAGCCCTATACGGATATGCGCATGTTCCTTGGATGGCCAAACGGCAGCAGATGATCCCTTCCGATACTCTGCCCACCCCCCAAGAACGGCTGGATCTGTTTGAAACCGCCCGTAAACTGTTCCTGTGGGACAATTATGACGAGATCGGCATCGACCACTTTGCCACCAAAGAAGACGGCCTGTCCGTTTCTTTGCGTAACGGTACTTTGCGTCGGAATTTCCAAGGCTACACCGACGACACCGCCGACGTCCTGATTGGTGTCGGAGCCTCGTCCATTTCACGCTTCCCACAAGGCTATGCTCAGAACAACCCGGCAACCTCGGGCCACACAGGCGCCATTCGCGACGGCAAGTTCTCAACCAGCCGTGGCCATGCTTTTAAAGGGGAAGACAAACTGCGTTCGCGCCTGATCGAAGCCTTGATGTGCGACTTCCGTATTAACGCGCAAGAGATCATCGATACCTTCGGCATCGCCGAAGCCAAGCTGGCGGCCATGTTTACATCTGTATCTGAACAGTTCCCGGACATGTTGCAGATCACAGAAGACGGGCTTTTCGTACCACTTGAAGCACGCCCGCTCACACGCATGATCGCACGGGCATTTGATGCTTACGGAATGGATCAGGCCGGGCACAGCTCGGCAATCTGATCTAACATCAATCCAAAGAAAGCGCGTCGCCCCATCGGTTGGCGCGCTTTTTGGCTCCGCAGGTTCACTGTTTTGAAAGTACCCCTGCCAGAGGCAACCGCCCTAAACTTTGGGTGCCGCCGCCAAAAGGGCACGGGTGTATTCGGTGCGAGGTGCGTCAAACAACGCTTGCGCTTCGCCCTGTTCGATCACATCGCCCTCTTTCATCACCATGATTTTATGGCTCATCGCACGCACCACGTGCAGGTCATGGCTGATGAACAGATAGGCTAACCCATATTTCTTTTGCAAATCTCGCAGCAAATCCACGATCTGCACCTGAACTGTCATATCCAAGGCAGATGTCGGCTCATCTAGAACCACCAGCTTGGGTCGCAGGATCATCGCCCGCGCAATCGCGATCCGTTGGCGCTGACCACCGGAAAACTCATGCGGATAGCGATCCATGAGCACCGGATCCAGTCCGACCTCGACCATCACTTCTGACACCAGATCACGCGCATCTCGCCCATCAGGTGTGCCATGCACCCCCAACCCTTCGGCGATGATCTGTTCACAGGTCATCCTCGGGCTAAGCGATCCGAATGGATCCTGAAACACAATCTGCATGTCTTTACGAAGATCGCGCAACCGGGATTTGCTCCAACTGCGCACGTCCTGACCATCAAAGGTGATGCCACCTTCTGACGATATCAGCCGCATGATCGCCAGCGCCAAAGTGGTCTTTCCTGACCCCGATTCTCCTACGATCCCAAGAGTTTCACCAGCACGCACGTCGATACTGGCATCATTAACAGCCTTCACATGGCCAACAGTCTTACGAAAAAATCCCTGTTGGATCGGAAACCAAACCTTGAGGTGATCCGTATGCGCCACAACTTGCGCGTTCGGCTTCACAGGGTCCGGCACACCCACGGCTCGTGCACTTAACAATTTCTTAGTGTAATCGTGCTGCGGGTTGGCAAAGACCTTGGCCACAGGCCCGGCTTCCACGATTTCTCCATCCTTCATCACGCAAACCTTGTCGGCGATCTTTTGCACGATGCCAAGGTCATGGGTGATGAACAAAAGCCCCATATCCTCGGTGCGTTTCAACTCGGCCAACAACTCAAGAATCTGCGCCTGAATGGTTACGTCCAACGCCGTCGTCGGCTCGTCCGCGATCAGGACATCCGGCTTATTGGCGAGCGCCATGGCGATCATCACCCGTTGACGCTGGCCGCCGGACAACTGGTGCGGATAAGCCCCAAGGCGGCTTGCGGCGTTACGAATGCCCACCTTTTCCATCAATTCAATGATGCGTCCGCGCGCTTGATCACCGACAACACCCTGATGCAAAGCCAGTGACTCGGCCAATTGTTTTTCCAGCGTGTGTAACGGGTTGAGCGAGGTCATCGGCTCCTGAAAGATGAACGAAATATCGTTGCCTCGCACCTTGCGCAGCATCCGTTCATCGGCCCCAATCATCTGCTGGCCTTCATAGGTGATACTGCCGGTTGTGGTCGCACTTGCGGGCAAGAGCGATACGGTCGACAGCGCTGTCACGGATTTACCCGACCCGGATTCACCAACTAACGCCACAGTCTCTCCGCGATCTACAGTAAAAGACACGCCTTTGACTGCATCCACACCCTTACCGTCCTGACGGAAGGACACGCACAGGTCTTTGACCTCAAGAATACTCATGAAAAGGTCTTTCTTGGGTCAAATGCGTCGCGCACGCCTTCGAATATGAAGACCAGCAGCGACAGCATGATGGCAAAAGTGAAAAACGCCGAGAACGCCAACCAGGGCGCTTGCAGGTTCTGTTTCGCCTGAAGGGTCAGTTCCCCCAGCGACGGCGCTGACGACGGCAACCCATAGCCAAGAAAATCAAGCGAGGCTAACAGGCCGATTGTGCCCGTTACAATAAACGGCAGCATCGTCAGCGTCGCAACCATCGCATTGGGTAACATATGGCGGAACATGATCACCCGGTCACTCACGCCGAGCGCACGCGCAGCACGGACATACTCAAGGTTACGCGCGCGCAGGAACTCGGCGCGCACCACGCCCACCAATGCGGTCCATCCAAACAGCACCGTGACGAAGACTAGTAACCAGAATCCTCGCCCAAGAATCGCGAACAGAATGATGATGACATACAGCTGTGGTGTCGCGCCCCAAATCTCAATCACTCTCTGGAACACCAGATCAACCCAGCCGCCAAAATATCCCTGCACAGCTCCGGCGATGACGCCGACAATACTGGCCACAGTTGTCACAATCAGGGTGAACATGATCGACAGGCGGAACCCATAGATGATCCGCGCCACCACATCGCGTTTGCGATCATCCGTGCCCAGCCAGTTCTGGCCGTTAGGAGGCAAAGGCGCCGCGCCGGGGCGATCAACCGGCGTATCAAAGGAGTAAGGGATCAGTGGCCAAAGCGTCCAACCCTGATGAAATCCTTCTTCCGTAAAACTGTCGTTGGAAACCTGTTCCAGAACCTCTTCGGGTTCATCCAGACAAATCTCCACCCCGCCGGTTTCGATCAGGCATTGCACCACCGGGTCTTTGTAATCAGCCTCGGTTTTGAAATCTCCGCCAAAGGCCGTTTCCGGGTAGAACTTGGCCACCGGCACATAGAATTCCCCCTGATAGCGCACCAGGATCGGGCGATCATTGGCCAGCACTTCGGCAAACATGGTCACCACAAATGCGATGGAGAACAGGATCAAAGACCAATAGGCCCGTCTATTGCGTTTGAAGTTACGCCAGCGGCGTTGATTCAGAGGGGACAAAGCCATGATCTCAGCCCTCCCGCCGTTCAAAGTCGATCCGCGGATCAACCAGCACATACATCAGGTCCGACAGGATACCGACCACAAGTCCAATTAGGCCAAAAATAAACAACGTACCAAATATCACCGGGTAGTCCCGCGCCACAGCGGCCTCGAACCCCAATCGGCCCAACCCATCAAGTGAGAAGATCGTCTCAATAATTAGCGATCCGCCAAAGAACACGCCGATAAACACTGCCGGAAAACCCGCGATGACAATCAGCATGGCATTGCGGAATACATGCCCATACAGCACCTGATTTTCCGATAGCCCTTTGGCGCGTGCGGTCATCACATAGTGTTTCTTGATCTCATCCAAAAACGAGTTCTTGGTCAACAAAGTCAGCGTTGCAAAGGCCGCGATTGTTGATGCCAGAACCGGCAATGTAATGTGCCATGCGTAATCCAGCGCCTTACCAATCATAGTCAGTTGCTCGTAATTGTCAGACGTGAGCCCGCGAAGTGGGAATATCTTCCAGTAAGACCCGCCCGCAAACAGCACCAACAACATGATCGCAAACAAAAAGCCGGGGATAGCATAGGCCACAATGATCACACCCGATGTCCAGGTATCAAAACTTGACCCATCACGGACCGCCTTGCGAATGCCCAAGGGGATCGAGATCAGGTAGGCAATCAATGTCGACCAAAGCCCAAGGGTAATCGACACCGGCATCTTTTCCAGCACAAGATCGGTAACACTTATTTTGCGGAAATAGCTTTCGCCAAAATCCAGGCGCAAATAGTTACCCATCATCGTGAAAAACCGCTCAAGCGGCGGTTTGTCGAACCCAAACTCTTTTTCTAACTGCGCAATGAATTCTGGCGGCAGCCCCTGACCGCCAACATATTTGCTGCCACCAGAACTGCCCGTAAATTCCTCAGTTTGCAGGTTGCCTGCATCCTGCCCGCTTCCAGCAAATCCTTCGAACGCATCGCCTTGTCCTTGAATTTGCGCAATCACCTGTTCCACCGGGCCACCGGGAACAAACTGTACCAGCGTAAAATTGATGATCATGATCCCAAGCAATGTTGGGATGATCAGCAACAGCCGTCTTAGAATATAAGCGCCCATGCGCGATCTACCTCAGCGCACCGGCGGCCTTTAGCTTGGCCGCCTTTTCTGCATTGAACCACCAGAAATCCAATTCGCCCAGCGCATAACGCGGCAATGGATCGGGGTATTCATATTGATCGAAATAGGCCACCCAAGTGCTGTCATTGTACCAGACCGGGATCATGAAACGCTCCCAACGCAACACGCGGTCCAGCGCCATCAATGCCACATCGCGATCTTCACGAGTCTCAGTTTCCAGCGAGATGTCGATTATCCTATCGACCAATGGGCTCGCGAGCCCCGCCGGGTTGAACAGGCTGAAGGCAGCCTCTTCAGATCCATAGCGCTGATGCAGGCCGGTGCCTGTGTCCAAAAACGCCACGTAGCTATCAAAAACCAAGTCATAGTCCCGGTCCCGCTCACGCAAGGTAAACTGCGCAGGGTCGACCTTTTCAACTGTTGCGTCGATCCCCATTTTGCGCAGGTTTTGCACAAAGACTTCGACAAACGCGCCCAAAGTGGCCGACGACGAGGTCGGGATTGGGAAATTCAGCTTCAGCAATTGGCCGTTCGTGTTGCGGCGCATACCATCGTCCCCGACATCCCAGCCCGCCTCATCCAGCAGCCCCATAGCCTTGCGAAGATTACGACGATCGACTTCGCGCTTGGGGCTGGATTCATGGGCGCTTACGACAGGTTCATTCAAAATGCCCTCGGGTACCAGATCACCAAGACTGTCAAACAAGGCCAGTTCTTTACCTTCGGGTAGACCCATGGCTTCATGAGGTGCGCCCTGCACAAAGGAATGACGCTGTTTGAACAATCCAAATTGCAGCGACTCATTGGTCCATTCAAAATTGTATCCCAACGAAATTGCTTCACGAACACGGCGATCTTTCAAAGGCTCTTTGCCAAGGTTGAACACGATTCCCGTCGGTGACGGAGGCGTGCCATCCGGCAATTCTGCCTTCTTCACCCAACCTTTTTCGATCCCGGGAAACTCATATCCCGTGGCCCACTGCTTGGAGTTGCCTTCCTGGCGGAATGTATACTCGCCTGCCTTGAACGCCTCGAAAGCTGCAGAATCATCTGCGAAATACTCGATGCGAATGCGATCAAAGTTGTGCCGCCCCTTGTTGATTGGCAAATGCCAGCCCCAGTAGTCAGGGTTGCGTTTGTAGATAATCCGGCGGTTCACATCATAGCTGTCGATCATATACGGACCTGACCCCGGAGAGGTCTCAAGTCGGGGCTCGTCCAAACGCGCGCCAGTTTCATCGTACCAGGCCTTTGAATACACAGGCACTCCGCCCACCTGATCAATCAAGCTACGCCGCGACATCTCTGTGGCAAAGGTGAATTTGACGGTGTGATCGTCCAGAGCTTCGGCCGTCAGCACCCGCTTTTTCACGGCCTGCCCATAAGACGGCAGCCCTTGGTTGATCAACAGGTTGTGACTAAACACAACGTCGTGCGCAGTCACGGGTGTGCCATCAGAAAACACCGCTTCGGGACGCATGTAAAAAATCACCCAGGTCTTGCCCTCGTCATACTCAAGACGTTCGGCCAAAAGCCCATAAGATTCGCCATACACATCGGCAGGCATCCCACCGCCTGTCGGCGCGTCGCCCAACAGGCTTTCATACATCATCCAGCTATAACGCCCAGCGCGCCCTTTGCGCGAATAGGGATTCATGGAATCAAACGTGCCCGGCGCCCAAAGCGCGATTTCCCCCCCTTTAGGGGCTTCCGGGTTCACATAGTCAAAATGCGTATAATTCGCCGAATACGTCAGATCGCCAAAATAAGAATACCCATGACTTTTGATGATCTTTTCTTCCTCGGCGCGGCTCTGGCCTGCTGCAATCATCAATGCCAACGCACTCAACCCGGCAATCAACCATCGGCCTAACATGTGCGAAAAAGGCTTTTCGGCTGCAAGAACACGGGATCTGGGCATGGCTCTTCCTCTGAACTGTCGGACGATTTGTGTCACTTTAGTTGTGTCTCAAGCTAATGGGCCTTCCCCTACACATTCAAGGTGCGATTGCGTCAATAAGGCGTGATTTCGGTCCGCACCCCCAATTCATCATCTGGTCCCAAATATCCTGGGGTGAATTGGCCAACAACCAAGAGGGGCAAGGCCCCTGCAACCAAAAGAAAAGCCGCTGCGATCTCGCAGCGGCTTTGAAACTTGGTCGGTGAACTGGATCAGTTTCCGATTGTGCTCAGGTACGCGATGATATTGGCGCGATCAGTGGCTTTCTTGAAGCCTGCAAAGGACATCTTGGTGCCCGGAGCGAATTTTTTGGGGTTTTCCAGGAAACCGTTTAGGTTCTCAGCAGACCAGACGTCCGCGACGGCAACAAGGTTGCCGGAATACTTAAAGCCATCGATCGATCCAACTGCACGGTCGACAACACCAAACAAGTGTGGACCGGTGCCATTGGCGCCGTCTTCCAGCTTATGACAGGCTTTGCACTTCGAAAACGCCTTGGCACCTTTTTCGACGTCCGCCGCTGCCATCAGTTCTTCCAATGAAGGGCCTTCTTCAACAGCATGGTCGTCGCCATGGTCGTCAGCGCCTTCCACTTCGATCACATAAGCCTGTTCGGCGTGATCGCCATGGCCACCGCCACCAACGTGATACAGGGTTTCGCCGGCCCATCCGCCCAGCAAGAAAATCAAAAGGGCCCCGCACAGTGCGCCAAGGGCTTTGGTCATTGTCATCGTGTCAAACATGCTACGTTTCCGTCTCGTGGCGTTTTGCCGGGTATCTATCCGCTTCCTCTCGTTAAACGCAAGGTATAGTTACCGCGACGAAACGACCTTTGTTAAGCAATTTGGCGGAAAAGACACGAGATGACCAAACGTATCGCATTTCAGGGAGAGCCCGGAGCCTATTCACATCAGGCCTGCCACGAAGCCCGTCCCGATATGGAAGCCCTGCCCTGCCAGTCTTTTGAAGACGTGATCAATGCTGTCCGTTCGGGCGACGCTGACCTTGCCATGCTGCCGATCGAGAACTCAACCTATGGGCGGGTTGCCGACATTCACCGCCTTCTTCCCGAAAGCGGCCTGCACATCGTCGAGGAAGCCTTTGTGCGTGTCCGGATCAGCCTGATGGGTCTGCCTGGTGTCGCTCTTAACGAAATTGACACTGTGCGCGCGCATCTGGTGTTGCTGCCGCAATCTTCAAACTTTCTGGCCAAACATAATATTCATGGCATTTCCGCAGCGGACAGCGCCGGTGCCGCCAAAGAGCTTGTCGAATCCAAACGCCGCAACGAAGGCGTTTTGGCCTCTCAGCTGGCGGCTGATATCTATGGGCTTGAGGTGCTTGCCACCGATATCGAAGACCACGGCCACAACACGACTCGGTTTGTTATCATGTCGAACGAGCCCAACCACACCCGGCGCGGCGAGTTGGGAATGATGACCACATTTGTCTTTGAAGTGCGCAACATTCCCGCCGCGCTTTACAAAGGCATGGGCGGGTTTGCCACCAATGGCGTCAACATGACCAAACTGGAAAGCTATATGGTGGACGGGTCCTTCACCGCGACCCGGTTTTATGCCGACATCGAAGGTCATCCTGACGATGCACCTGTGCGTCGCGCTCTGGAAGAGCTGGAGTACTTCACCAACTCACTGACCATTCTCGGGGTCTATCCCGCGGTGAAGCTTCGCCACACTTAAGCGGCGTTACGCCAGTCGGGTAAACCGCTCTTCCATATCGCGCGCCTGTGTTGCCAGACGTTGATTAAAGCGTTTATTGATGTTGCCTTTGGCCAGCTTAAAGGACTGCACCAAAAGTCGGGCAGACAGGGTCTGCGGCGCCAAATTCGTTTCCACGTTCAGGCGCGTCAACGTCCGCGACAACGCCACCAGCTGCAGGCTGATCCGGGCATCGAGTCCTTGCATCTTAGCCTGAAGGGTCATGTCATACGGGTGATCAAATTCAATCACTTCAAGATCCAGCTTTCGGTCCTTACCACGAAAGGGAAACACGATTTTCCAGGACGCCCCGACACCGGGGGTTTTCAGGTTATCCGTTCGAACAACGTCTGCCCCACGGCGCATCGCTGACCGTTCGTGACGTTCAAAATCCGTGAGCATTTCGAAAACCTTATCGATTGGTACATCGATATTTTCCTGGGCCCCGAAATCCATCTCAGCTAATCCTACTGGTCGTTCACCTTTGGATTTCAGTTACGCCTTAATCCAACCGATCCGCAAGCCAGTTGCGCAGTAAAAAATGCGCAATGGCCCCTTTTCGCGCAGGTTTCAGGACCGGGTGCCTCCCAGAGAATGCCTGCATCATGTCTTCGCGGTTTACCCAAATGGCGTCTTCAAGCTCAACAGGATCCAGTGTGATTTCCTCAGTCACGGCATCCCCTCGGCAGCCAAACATCAAGGAAGACGGAAACGCCCAAGGCTGGCTGGACAGGTATTCGACCGCACCAACTGTAATGCCCGCTTCCTCCATCACCTCTCGCCGTACGGCAGCTTCAAGAGTTTCCCCCGGTTCCACAAATCCCGCCAGCAATGAATACATTCCTTCTGGCCAAATCGGTGAGCGTCCCATCAGGACCTTGTTTCCGTGGGTGATCAGCATGATGACAACAGGATCAGTGCGGGGAAAATGGCTACTGTTGCAAGACGGGCAATTGCGCTGCCAGCCAGCCATAGCCATTTCACTTTCATGGCCACAAACCGCGCAGAACCGGTGCGACCTATGCCAACTTAGGACCGCTTTGGCCGTTGCCGCCAGTTCCGCGTCACGCTGATCCAGTCGCGTCATGACCCCCCGCAGCTCGCAAAATACCTGTTCCGCTGACAAGGCAGGGTGATGTTGCTCGCTCTGGTCCAGAAAACTGCCCAATGCCTCCGTGTCCAAATCATCCGGTTTCCAGCTTGATATGTCGAACGCAAAACAATGTCCGCTTCCATCTCGGCCCAAGTAAATCGGCGGCATACGCGCTTCGGCCAGAATTGGATGGCCCGCTGGCAACCGCGCCAGCATGTCGCGATCAGCACCCGCCAAAAGAGGCTTACCACGCCAAAGAACGATCACCGTTGCCTCTGGTTCTGCCAGGGCCTTTTCCAGTGCTTCGGGATTGCCGCGCAACTCTGCTGCGCGGTCCAAACCAGAACCGCCAAATGTCACTGTCTCTGCGTGCCGCATGCCTTAACCCTTCGTAAACCCTCAACGGGCTTGCCACGGAAATGGTGCTGCGGCAATGCTTCGTCAGCCCAAGGGAGGTGTCACTTCTCTGCGGAATTTAAAAAAAGAACCAAATCTCCCTTGTATTACGCGCCTACGAATGCTCCCTTGCGCGAAGTGCCTTGCAAGTATTCGCTGTGTTTTCATAACTTTATCCCGAACGAGACATCGTGCCCGAACCTGACTCTTCCAAAATCAATTCAAATGATATCAGACTGACTTTGCTTGCAACAACAGACGTGCACGCCCATTTGCTTGCCTACGATTATTACAGCGACCACCCTGCAAAAGAAAAATCGGCCCTTTCGCGCCTCGCCACTTTGATCGCCTCGGAACGATCAAAAAACCAGAATGTCATTCTGGTCGACAATGGAGATTTTCTGCAGGGCACACCGCTGGCCGATGTATTCACCGATCAGACACCCCCTGAAACGGTCTCACACCCTGTGGTCGAAGCGATGAATGCTCTGGACTATGACGCAGCGGCGTTGGGCAACCATGAGTTCAACGTGCCGCTTGACCGATTGAGCGCCATCCTCAGAGAAATGCAATTCCCCCTGCTTTGTGCCAACCTCACACCGGTTGATCCAGACGAGCAATTTCTGAAAAATTTGTGGCAAAGCCATGTGATTTTAGAACCTCAGATTCAGGATCAGTCGGGACAATTGCAAACAGTCAGGATCGGGCTGTTCGGTGTTTTGCCACCTCAGGTCCTGAATTGGGACTATTCGCGGGTGTCCGGCAAAATTTCAGCGCAAGACAGCGTCGATGCCGCTCAGGTGGCGGTGCAGGATTTGCGCGATCAGGGTGCAGATGTCGTGATTGGCCTTGCCCATACGGGGGTGTCCAACGACACCCGACAGGGCAACATGGAAAACGCCGGGCTTTATATTGCAGGCATTGAAGGGATCGACGCGCTGATCCTCGGGCACTCACACCTTCGGTTTCCGGAAACAGATCAACCAGATCATCCGGAAATCCGGGAACGAGCAGGCACTATCGCCGGTGTGCCCACTGTCATGCCCGGATCGGCGGCCGCCTACTTAGGGAAAATTGACCTGGTTCTTGAAAAATCAGGGGCCTCCTGGAATGTCCGGTCTCATGCGGCTGAACTTATCCCAGGAACCGGTGCAAAGCTGCTTGCAGAAGATCCTAACATCGTGGCCCGCCTAACCCCGGCGCATGAATGGGTCCTGTCGCGGGTGCGAGAGCCCTTGGGAGAAGTGCCCTTTCCTATACACAGCTATTTTTCTTTGCTGCCCGGATGCACGTCTGTGCGTTTGGTGGCACATGCGCAGGCCAAATATCTGCGTAGCCAACTAAAAGGGACTTCGCTTGCGAACCTGCCACTTTTGTCCGCCGCCGCCCCGCAAAAATGCGGTGGGCGTAGCGGGTCGGGCCACTTCACCCACATTCCTGCCGGCCCAATCGCCCTGCGCAATATCTCTGACATTCAGTTCTTTCCAAACGATGTCAGCGCTCTGCAACTCACCGGGTGCGAAATTGTCGATTGGCTGGAAATGTCTGCCAGCATCTACAATCAGGTGCTGCCAGATTGTTCAGAACAACCTTTGCGAAATGATGACTTTCCACCGTACAACAGTGACACAATATTTGGTCTAACCTATGAGATCGATCTGAGCCTCCCACCGCGATTTGATCCGAATGGACATGAGATCAATCCTGAGACCAGACGCGTCCGTAACATTCGACACCACGGCACAGCAATTGACTCCAAGCAAAGCTTTGTTCTGGCCGTGAACAATTACCGATCAGGCGGAGGCGGAGGGTTTCCTCATGTCACACCGGACCGAATCGTCTTTCAAAGCGATACCAAAATCCGCGATCTGCTGGCAGAAACCGTGGCCAGACCTCTGTCTTTGGATGCCCTGCCCCCGTCACCCTGGAGCTTTTTGCCCATTGCAGGCGCTTCGGTCGTATTTGACACGGGGCCCGGCGTAAAACCCTTTCTAAATCAACTGAGCATTCCCGGATTGGAAGAAATCGGCCCGACGCACGACGGTTTCTTGCGCATGCGCCTGTCGATGAACCTTTAGGCGGCTTGCATCCTTACTCTGTGGCGATTATATCGTCGGTTGAGAGGTTGGCGCGGGCAGGCGCCTCGCCAACCTGGTCAGATCCGGAAGGAAGCAGCCACAACGAGCCCCGCTTGGGTCGATGTCCAGCCTCTCACCCAATACAATCCCCGGAGGATACATGGAGAATGTAGCACCCTTCCGGGCCGTCGCCGCATAATTACCATCGCGACCGTCCGACCGTTTATTGCCAGCCTGCACCTTTTGGGTCAGGCTCGACTATGACACGTATCGGGAATACCCCATTGACCAATTTTACACTGACCGACCTTGGATGGTCGCCCCACTTCGCCGCCCAATGCGACGATGATGATCTTTGCCACGCCGCCCGCGTCACCTCTATTGCCCGCGACAGGGTTTTCGTTCTGACAACAGACGGCCCTTTGACGGTACTTGCGCCATCTGACGCTCAAACATCTCATTTTGCCGTCGGCGACTGGGTGATTTTGACCACAGATCATGTGAGTATTGAGCGTCGACTGACGCCACACACGAACCTTGAACGCCGCGCAGCGGGCACCGGCGTTGAAACGCAGTTGATCGCTGCGAATGTTGACACGCTGGCCATCGTCTCATCTTGCAATGCTGACTTCAACGAAGCTCGTTTGGAACGCTATCTTGCGCTGGCGCTGACCTCTGGCTGCCTGCCGCTTGTGGTTCTGACAAAATCCGACCTATGCGACGACCCGCGTGATTACGTGCGCCGGGCTGAACGCCTTTCGCCTTTGGTGACAGCGCTGGCATTGAATGCCACTGCGGCGGACGAGGCCGAATTGTTGGCGCCTTGGTGCAAAGACGGTCAGACGATTGCCTTGCTGGGCTCCTCAGGTGTGGGGAAATCAACCTTATCCAACGCACTAACGGCCTCTCAGATCGAGACACAGGCGATCCGCGAAGATGATGCCAAGGGTCGCCATACCACAACGGTTCGCGAACTGTTTCGAACCCGTTTTGGTGGATGGCTGATCGACACGCCCGGCATGCGCGCTCTGCGCCTTGCCGATGCGTCCGAAGGCATTGAGGCGGTGTTTGGCGACATTGAAGATCTGGCGCGCAATTGCCGGTTTTCAAACTGCGCCCATGAAACCGAACCTGATTGCGCCGTTCTGAACGCAGTTGAAAGGGGTGAACTCACACCCGATCGCCTTGATCGGTGGCGCAAACTGTTGCGGGAAGATGCCCACAACAGTGCCACGCTACATGAAGCACACAGAAATGACCGTAACTTTGGGAAAATGGTGCGCTCCGCGATGAAAGATAAGCACGGCCGACGGCGTTAAATCTCAGAGGTGCAGAGCCCACTGCATCTGCGCCTCTGTCTCCACTGCGCAAGGCCGCACCACCCGCAATCGGTTCAACGCTTCAGCGCCGTTCTCGCCCATCTCAACCAGCAGACGCAAAATGGCCATCCCGGATCGGCCACAGCCTCCAAAGCAATGCACTAAAACGCGCCCTCCTTTATCGAGCGTTGCCCGCACCTGCTGAGACGTTTCTGGCCAGTGAGCAAGCGTCTTGCCTTCAGGTGCACCAAAATCACGGATCGGCAGATAGGCCCATTCGATCCCTGCGTGAGCCAGTTTGTCAGGAAAGCTTTCGGCCCCGATGCGATCAAGTTCCGCAAGCTCGGTCACCGACAAAACCAAAGCCGGTTGCCACGCCAGAAGGGTATCCAGATCGGCCGCAAAATCCCCATACCGTCCCGGAGCAGGGCAAATACCGATCACACCCCGCCCAGCACTCAACGATGTAATGACAAAGTTCACAGGCGTTTGGCCCCAAAGGTATCACATTGCTGCACATCGCCACTGTCATATCCGCGTTTGAACCAACGTGATCTCTGGGCAGATGTGCCATGGGTAAACGTATGTGGTTGTGGTATCCGGCCTGCGCGTTTTTGCAAGTGATCGTCCCCAATCATACGCGCCGCATTCAGCGCTTCCTCCAGATCGCCGGGTTCCAGCAGTCCGTCGACGGCGCGCGCCCAGACACCGGAAAGGCAATCGGCCTGCAACTCAAGCCGCACAGTTAGCGCATTGGCGTCCCGCTTGCTGGATTGCTGACGTGCTTGATGCACCTTGGAAAGGATACCCAATTCGTTTTGCACATGATGGGCGACCTCATGAGCAATCACATAAGCGGCAGCAAAATCGCCTTTGGCCCCCAGCTGGCGCGGCAAAGTCGCAAAGAATTGCGTGTCCAGATAGGCTTTGCGGTCACCGGGACAGTAAAACGGTCCCGTGGCCCCGCTGGCACCACCGCAGGGGCTTTGGGTCGTGCCAGAAAACAGCACCAGAACAGGTGGGGTATAGCTGCGCCCCAATTGCTCAGAAAACACCTGATCCCAAACCTCTTCGGTAGACCCCAGTACGGCCGCACTAAACGCCCCGGCCTTTTGTTCTTCGGCGCTCAATTCACCAGTGGCTTGTTGCTGTGGCTGGGCCATATCGTTCAGCAACGGTGACACATCAATGCCTGCAAAATATCCGATGGCCAGAATGACCAACAGACCGACACCGCCAATCCCGGCGCCCTTGGCACCCCCTGAGCGGCGGCGGTCCTCAACATTCTGGCTTTTCCGCACACCTCGTAAACGCATAACTTCCCTCACTCACAAACTGGCGCAAACCTAGCGCACCCCTTGCAGCCCCATCAACCCATAGGCTTAGTGCGCCTTGACCCGTACGGCGAGGGCAATGCACGCAAGGCAGGGTTCTTCGGTAGACGCGCCGCCCTGCCCGTCATACCTTATCTCAAACCGCGAATCCCGCACCAACGTGACAGGCCCCGCATGACCGACACCCAAGACACCGGCTATCAGGTTCTCGCCCGCAAATACCGACCCGAGACCTTTGCTGATCTCGTCGGACAGGACGCAATGGTGCGCACGCTGAAAAACGCGTTTGAGGCCGACCGCATCGCGCAAGCCTTTATCATGACCGGTATCCGCGGCACCGGCAAAACCACCACCGCACGGATCATTGCCAAGGGTATGAATTGTATCGGCCCGGACGGCGCTGGTGGCCCCACAACCGAACCTTGCGGGGAATGCGAAAACTGCGTTGCGATCATGGAAGGCCGTCATGTCGATGTGATGGAGATGGACGCCGCCTCTCGTACAGGTGTGAATGATATCCGCGAGATTATCGACTCGGTACATTACCGCGCGGCCTCGGCGCGTTACAAAATCTACATCATCGACGAAGTGCACATGCTTTCAACCAGCGCGTTTAACGCGTTGCTGAAAACCCTCGAAGAGCCTCCTGCACACGTCAAATTTGTCTTTGCCACCACCGAGATTCGGAAAGTCCCCGTAACGGTTCTGTCTCGCTGTCAGCGGTTTGATCTGCGCCGAATAGAACCCGAAGACATGATTGCCATGCTGCGCCGCATTGCCATCGCTGAATCTGCGGAAATCACTGACGATGCGCTCGCTCTGATCACCCGCGCCGCCGAAGGTTCGGCCCGCGACGCGCAATCCCTGCTGGATCAGGCCATCAGCCACGGCGCAGGCGAAACCAGCGCCGAGCAAGTGCGCGCCATGCTGGGGCTGGCTGATCGGGGTCGAGTGCTCGATCTGTTTGACATGATCATGCAAGGTGACGCAGGCGGCGCATTGGCCGAGTTGTCCGCGCAGTATGCAGACGGGGCTGACCCTATGGCGGTTCTGCGCGATCTCGCCGAGATCACCCATTGGGTCAGCGTGGTGCAAATCACCCCGGATGCCGCCGATGACCCCACCATTGGCCCGGACGAACGGGCCCGTGGTCAGACCATGGCCCATAAACTGCCGATGCGTGTGCTCACCCGGATGTGGCAGATGCTTCTCAAGGCACTGGAAGAGGTTGCTGCCGCCCCCAATGCGATGATGGCCGCCGAAATGGCGATCATCCGCCTGACACATGTGGCTGACCTGCCCAGCCCCGAAGAACTTTTGCGCAAGCTGAAAGACACTCCCGTTCCCCCTGCCCCCTCTGGTGGCCCGGGTGGTGGAGCCCCCACATCAGGCGGCACCGGCAGAGGCGCCCAGGCCGTGTCGACCACACAAACGGCTGGCGCACCCGGAGGCACTGTTACGGCCTTGGCGCAACAGCCGGAAACGGCGCTGGCAAGGTTCGCTACCTTTGATCATGTGATTGAGTTGATCCGTAAAAATCGCGATGGCAAGCTTTTGATGGATATCGAGGCCGACATGCGTCTGGTGTCTTATCGTCCGGGGCGAATCGAATTTGTCCCCACCGCCACAGCGCCCTCTGATCTCGCGCAACGCCTTGGTGCACGTCTACAAAGCTGGACTGGCAATCGCTGGGCCGTGATCATTGTGAACGAAGGTGGCACCGAAACCATCGTTGAAAAGCGCAACGCCGCACGCACCGCGCTTGAGGCCGAGGCGCTCAAACACCCCATGGTACAAGCGGTCAAAGATGCTTTCCCGCGAGCCAAGATCATCGACATCAAAACCCAGCAGGAAATTG
This sequence comes from Shimia gijangensis, assembly GCF_900142085.1. Classification (GTDB taxonomy): domain Bacteria; phylum Pseudomonadota; class Alphaproteobacteria; order Rhodobacterales; family Rhodobacteraceae; genus Shimia; species Shimia gijangensis. The sequence goes on along the minus strand of NZ_FQZQ01000010.1, from coordinate 88,481 downwards.
TGGCCGAAGCCCAAGCGGACGCACTGCCCGAAGTTGATGAAGAATGGGACCCATTTGAGGAAGACTAGTCCCACCCGCGAGTCTCAGGTTGTGCTAAGACATTAGAAACGGGGCCTCCATCTGGACCCGGATCAATTCTCTCAGCACGATCAATCAAGCGCAAGGAATCTGGCCACTCGGCCTTGTCCCGATGGCCTGGTCACCGTATTTAAGGCTCAAACATTAACGCTACCCGATCAGGAGATCCCAGAATGCTTAAAGGACTCGGCCAAATGGGCGACATGGCCAAAATGATGAAGCAGGCGCAGGAACTGCAAACCAAAATGACCCAGATGCAGGACGATCTGCAAGACATCCTGGTTGTCGGTGAAAGCGGTGCAGGCCTTGTCAAAGCCACGGCTTCGGCCAAGGGTGAGCTTAAAGGCCTCGACATCGACCCTTCGATCTTTAATGGCGATGACAAAGAAGTTGTCGAAGACCTGATCCTTGCCGCGATCAAAGATGCTCAGACCAAAGCCGCGGATCGGGCGCAGTCAGAAATGGGCAAAATCAGCGAAGCCGTTGGCTTGCCTGCTGATTTCAAGATGCCGTTCTAATTTCTTGCCTCTGTTCCGGCTTCTTGCTTGTATAAATACTCAGAACCGGCGGCCTCATGGCTGCCGGAACAATAAGAGGGTCGGGCAATGAGCAGCAACGAAATCGACACCCTGATTGAGTTGATGGCCAAGCTGCCGGGCCTTGGACCCCGTAGTGCGCGACGGGCCGTTCTGCATCTGATCCGCAAACGTGCCCTTTTGCTGACCCCTTTGGCGGACGCCATGCAAGAGGTGGCCGTGACAGCCCGCGAATGCCTGAACTGCGGCAACGTTGGCACCACAGATATCTGTGAGATTTGCGCCAGTGAAAAGCGTGCCAATGGTGAACTTTGCGTGGTCGAGGATGTCTCGGATCTCTGGGCGATGGAGCGCGCCGGGGTATTCAAGGGTCGCTATCATGTTCTGGGTGGCACGCTTTCGGCTCTGGACAGTATTGGCCCCGAAGACCTGTCGATCCCTAAACTAATCGACCGGATCACCTCCGAAAACATCACCGAAGTTATTCTGGCGTTAAATGCCACCGTCGATGGCCAGACCACAGCGCATTATATCGCGGATCAACTGGAAGATCGCGTTCGGTTGACCTCTCTTGCCCAAGGTGTGCCTGTTGGGGGTGAACTGGACTATCTTGATGAAGGCACCATCAGCGCCGCTCTGTCTGCAAGACGCGCCTTGTAAGGTTGCGCACGGGTGATAGTGTTTCTTTTGGTCGGCGCTAAGGTCGGCTGGTCGGAACAGACAATATCATGACACCACCCCATAGTGATCCACGCGCCAGTCGGGACAACCTGCCCTTGGCCATCGGCAGTATTCTGTTTTCGGTACTGGCGCTGTCGCTTGGCGATGCCCTCATCAAATTGACCAGCAGCAGCTTTGCCCTTTGGCAGATTTTTTTCCTGCGGTCTTTGATAGCGATCCCTGTGTTGCTGATACTTCATCGCTTGTCCGGAAAAGGCGCCAGCCTGCGCCCTATTCGGGGGGTCTGGACCATTCTGCGAAGCCTGTTGTTGGTGGTGATGTGGGTGATCTATTACACCGCGTTGCCGCATTTGCAGCTTCCCGTTGCCGCCGCCGCTTTTTATACATTACCGTTCTTTATAACCCTGTTTTCGGCCCTGTTGCTGGGGGACAAAATCAGCCGTGTGGGGTGGATCGCGGTGGCTATCGGGTTTGTGGGCATACTGCTGATCCTGCAACCCAGCGCCAGCGATTTCAGCGTCTACGCCCTGCTGCCGCTTATCTCAGCGATGCTTTATGCGTTGGCCATGATCCTCACGCGCAGCAAATGTCAGGGGGAACATCCGATGACCTTGGCGGTTGGGTTGAATGTTAGCTTTGTTGTGGTCGGTGGCGTCATGTCACTCTTGGTCAGCCTTTCGCCAAACGCGACAGACGGCGGCTTTTTTCTCAGCCAGTGGAGCCCCATGTCAGGCTTGGCTTGGCTGGCGATGACCATCCTCGCCACTTCGATTTTGATTGGTAGCCTCGGGGCCGCAATTGCCTATCAAAAGGGGCCACCCGCCATCGTAGGTATCTTTGACTTTGCCTATGTTGGCTTTGCCGTGATCTGGGGCGTGGTGATTATTGGCGAGGTTCCGAGCATGGGTGCCTTTGCCGGCATCGCTTTGATCACTATGGCCGGAGCATTGTCCGTCAAACGAAAAAGCCCCGACGCGAAATCCGCACCGGGGCTTTGAAACTTAGGCCTAATCCACTTTGATTAAGGCTGCTCTTCACCGTCGCCAGATGGCAGGTTAAAGAAGCTGTCCGCGTCCGAGAAATCACCCTTGGTGGTGTCTTCGCCGTCTTCATCGTCATCATCCGACAACGAGAAGGTTTCGAGACCCTCAATCGCGGTTGGGATTTTGGGTTCAGCTTCCATGCCCAAAGATTGTTCAGTCGACACCAGTTTACGACGTTCGTCATCGCTCATGACAGCGTCGCCAACGTTCTTGGAGGCTGCCTTCTGGACGACCGCATCCAATTCAGACTGTTTACACAGCCCCAAAGCGACCGGATCAATTGGTTGAATGTTTGAGATATTCCAGTGAGTGCGCTCACGGATCGCCTGAATGGTGGGCTTGGTGGTGCCGACCAGTTTGCTGATCTGACCGTCGGTCAGTTCTGGGTGGAATTTGACCAGCCACAGAATAGATGCCGGACGGTCCTGACGTTTCGACAGAGGCGTGTAACGCGGTCCGCGACGCTTATCTTCACCGGCAGCAGCTGCGTTAAACTTAACCACCAGTTTGAAAGCTGGATTGTCTTGTGCGTTATCGATGTCTTCCTGATCCAGCTGATGGTTGGTCACCGGGTCAAATCCTTTGACGCCCGCCGCCACATCACCGTCTGCAATGCCTTGGACTTCCAGCTCGTGCATGCCAACAAAATCGGCAATCTGCTTGAAGCTGATCGTTGTGTTATCTACCAGCCAAACAGCGGTGGCCTTGGGGTGCAGCAATTTGGTCATTTGCAGGTCTCCTTAGAACATATCTTCCCCGGCGCCTGACTTTGCAGGCAGCACCTTTTGAGGGGTGCGGGTTTCCATTGTCGGGGAACTTGGCGCCTATATAATGGCATCTGTCAGATAAGGAAAGAGTGAATGCGGTACCTGAAAATCCTTGCGGGCATGATCCTGCTTGCCTCCCCAGCCATGGCCCAAACACACAAAGCGGGCGAATTCGACTACTATGTTCTGGCGCTCAGCTGGTCGCCCAATTGGTGCCGGATTGAAGGCGATGCAAAACAGTCTCCGCAATGCGATACGTCCGAGGATTTTGGTTGGGTCATGCATGGACTTTGGCCGCAATACCATCGTGGATGGCCGGAACATTGCACTACAAACCACCGCAATCCGCCTCGGGGTTTAACCGAACAAATGGCTGATATTATGGGAACTTCTGGTCTTGCCTGGTATCAATGGAAAAAGCATGGGCGGTGTTCAGGGCTGTCCGCCGAAGACTATTACGCCTTGTCCCGCAAGGCCTATGGAAGCGTGACCCGCCCGGCCATTTTTCGCAAACTGGACAAACCCGTCAGACTGCCCGCATCAGTGGTGGAGGATGCCTTTCTCAAGGCCAATCCACAGCTTGAGAAAGACATGCTGACGATCACCTGCCGCGATGGTTTCATTCAGGAAGCCCGCGTCTGTCTGTCGCGCGACCTCACCCCGGTGCCTTGCGGTCGGGATGTGATCCGGGACTGTTCGCTAAAGGATGCCCTGTTTGACCCGGTGCGCTAATTGACCCTGTCGCCAATCAGTCAGGGCTGATCATCAAGCCGCCATTGCGGGCCTCGGTGCATTTCTTGTCTGCGAAATCCGCTGATTTTTCAGTGTAATGCACTGATTTAATGGTACTACCGCTGCGCCGGATATAAAACGGTTGGTAGCCCAGATAGCCGCCAACTTCGTCCATCGCATTCATCTGCCCGCAATAGACCCTGTCGCCGTTGCTCAGTTGATAGGCCTTAAAATCATCAAATTTGGCGCCGTTCGGGTTTGCGGTTTCCGCCGCCACAATGTTCTTGGCATAGAAAACCTCGCGCGGCTCGGGCGTGGCGGGTGCGGTCGTTACCTGCAGTGTGTTCGGGTTCGAACATCCGGCCACGGTCAATACGCCTGCTAACAAAATAAGTTTCTTCATAGTCTCTGCTTTCTGTCGAATCTGTCGCTTGCAGCAGAGGAACACACCATTTTGGCAGGAACGGGGCGGATCTAGGACAATCGGCAAAATGTCCATTTTGTACAAAATTTTCAGAGCAAATATCCGTTTTGTACAAAACAATTGCGGTAGATTTGTTAACTTTTCTTTCAGAAGTTCTTCTGCGTGCAGGACAGCAAAACAAAAAACCCGGTCACATGGACCGGGTTTTTCTAATTCTGTGCCGATGTCAAAGCTTAGTGCAGCTTGGCATCTACATCTGCGATCGCATCTTCGATCAGCTTGTTGCCTTGTGCTGCCGTCATCTGCTTGGCGATCACATCTTTGGCGGCACCAATTGCGATGGTGATGGCCTGATCGCGCACTTCTTTGACGGCACCATCCTGAGCAGATTTGATCTGATCTTCAGCGGCGGCCAGACGGCGCGCAATCGAAGATTTCAGATCTTCCTTGGCCAGCTCGGCTGCGGTGGCAGCTTCGGACTTGGCGTGCTCAACGATACGGTCAGCTTGTTCCTGAACTTCTTTTTGCTTGCGCTCATAAGACGCCAGAATGGTCTGGGCCTCTTCGCGCAGGGCACGGGCTTCATCCAGTTCGCTCTGAATGCCTTCGGAACGCTTGTCCAGCATTCCACCCAGCATACCGGGCACCTTGAACTTCATCAGAACAAGGATGAACAGAATGAACGCCATCAACACGATAAAATTGGTGTTGTGCAGCGAGAAGAAAGGACCGCTTGCGGCAAATGCCGGGCTGGCAGCGGTGAGGGCGAGGAGAATTGCTAGTTTACGCATGATCCTTACCCCTTGATCCGTGTGTCGACAGCGGCGCCTACGGCCTTGACGTCTGCTTTGCCACCCAGCGTCGAGACGATCTCGGTGGCCGTATCAGATGCAACTTCTTTGACAGCGACCAGTGCACCAGCGCGGATTTCGGCAATTGCCTTTTCCGACTCGGCTGCCTTGGCGGCAATCTCTGCATCCGCCTTGGCGATTGCTGCATCCAGTTCGACCTGAATCTCGGCCTTTGCTTCTGCGACGATGGCCTGTGCTTGAGCACGGGCATCTGCGAGCGCCTTGTTATAGGCCTCTTCCGCTTCGGCGGCTTTCACCTTCAGCCCTTCGGCTGCGGCGATGTCATTTGTAATTGTCCCCTGGCGCTCGGCCAGAACCGCAGCGATGCGCGGTAGCGCGATGCGCGACAGGACGAAGTAGATCGCGACAAGCGTGATCATCAGCCAGAAAATCTGGTTTCCCCAGTTCGAAAAATCGAGCTGTGGCATGCCGGGCGCGGATGCGGCTGCATCTGCGGCGTGGCTTGTGGCTTCGTGCGTTTCGGTCGCCATGTCGTCCTCCTGGGAACTTCCGTTTGATTACGGGCGGGGCGCTATCATTTGACGCGCCCGCGCCCGCACGTAAGGATATTCCAGTTGGCTTAGACGGCGAACATCAGCAGCAATGCAACCAGGAACGAGAAAATGCCCAGTGCTTCTGCAAATGCGATACCGATAAACAGAGTGGCAGTTTGCGAAGCAGCTGCCGAAGGGTTGCGCAGAGCGCCTGCGAGGTAGTTGCCTGCAACGTTACCAACACCGATTGCGGCAGCGCCGGAACCGATAGCTGCGAGACCTGCGCCGATGTGTGCGAGTTGACCTTCCATTGATGTATCTCCTTACGATTGGAAGTTAGAAACTGTAGTGAAGTATGTTCAGACCTTAGTGCGAAGGATGCAGGGCATCTTTCAGATACACACAAGTCAGAATGGTAAAGACGTAGGCCTGGATAAAGGCCACCAGGACCTCAAGACCATACATGGCGGTGATGGCGACAACCGACAGTGGGCTGACCACTGCGATCGCGGCAAAACCGGCGAAAACTTTGAGAACGGCGTGACCGGCCATGATGTTACCAGCCAGACGAATGCTGTGGCTGACGGGGCGCACAAAGTAGCTGATGATTTCGATCAGGGCCAGAACCGGGCGCAGTGCCAATGGTGCTGACGAGACCCAGAACAGGCCCAGAAAACCGGCGCCATTCTTGACGAAACCCACGATGGTCACAGTCAGGAACACCATCAGCGCCAGAACTATGGTCACGGCAAAATGCGATGTGGTTGCAAAGCTCATCGGCAGCAGACCAAGGAAGTTGGCCATCACGATGAACATGAACAGGGTCATGATGTAGGGGAAGAATTTGATCGCGTCCTTACCGGCCACGTCTTCCACCATCTTGTAAACAAAGCCGTAGGCCAGCTCACCGATTGATTGCGAGCGGCTGGGAACAACCGCGCGACGACGGGTGCCCAGAACCATCAGGCCAATCACTGCAACGACGGACAATGCCATCCACAGGGTGACGTTGGTGACAGTGTACCAGTGGATTGTGTCGCCACCAAACAGGGGCTTTACAATGAACTGATCCATTGGGTGGAATACCAGACCGCCTGTCTCGGCGCCGTGTGCTTCGCTTGCCACGTCTTAGTCCCTCTCGTCTCTCTCGGCCTGTTCGGCCAATTGGTCCTCTTGGATCTCTTTGGCGCTGCGCAGCATCGTCTTGATACCGGCCGCGAGACCCAACATTGTAAACAGCACCAGGAAAATCGGTATGGTTCCAAGCAGGAGATCCAACCCGTATCCGATGCCAAAGCCGATCCCAAGACCGGCCACTAATTCAATCACCATGCGCCAGGCCAGATTGGCCGCCGAATAGTGTTCGTCCACCCGGGGTTTCGGTGCCTGGGCCAGTTTGGCCGCCTCGATCTTTGCTTCCAGCTGCGCCAGGCGCTCTTTCTGGTCGGGATCGGTCACGCGTTTTTCCCCATTCGGAACTTGGCGCATTGCTACGGCGCGAGGGGCTGTGAGTCAACCGCGCTGAAAGCCGCCGAAACTTCTGGTTAAGACCTTGTAATTATGTATATTTTTTAAAAATCGAATAGGGATGTCGAGTCTGTCGCAGGTCAGGTTTTTGCAATTGGGGTGGATTTGGCACATTCAACCTTTTGGTTGAGTTTAATTTGCTGAAAGCGGCTGACGGTAGGGACGCGCTTCGTCCAGCAACCAGGCTCGAAACTGTTTCACCGCGGAGCGACGTGGGCCACGGCTGCCGTAGACCAGAAAGAATGCCCCATCCCGGACGCCGATATCAAAACAGCGCACCAGCCGCCCCATTTCGAGATCGAAGGACACACATTCCGATGAACCGAGATAAACCCCAAGGCCATTCAGACCGGCTTCGTAGGCCAGTGGCGACTTCAAACGCCAGCCTCCTTCCGTCACCTCGTGGGCCTCGACCTTGGCGGCGGCGAACCATTGGCGCCAAATGTTGTTGGTTCGGTCCCGATAGCGGGGCACATTCAGCAAGTCTTTGGGTTCGCGAATGTGACGCTCCATGAACTCAGGCGTGGCATGCGGATACAAAGGCGAGGATGACAACAGTTCGCAGGGGCCATCCAAAGCGCCCGTATGCGCAAAGCGGATCGCGATATCGGCCTCATAGCGTTCGACATCCGCCAAGCGTGCCGAAGCCTCCAGCCGGACTTCGATCTCTGGATAGGCCGCCTGAAACGTCGCAAGTCTTGGGATGATGAAACGTTCGGCAAAAAGCGGTTCGCTATTCACGGTAACCTGACCGCTTGGCGTCGCGATCAGATCGTCGGTGGCGTCAGCGATCATATCCAAGGCAGGTAGAACCCGTTCGAGGTAACTGCGCCCTTCGAGCGTCAATTCGACCCCTCGCGGCAGATCGCGGAACAGTTTTACGCCCAGCCGATCCTCGAGGCCACGCACGTGGCGGCTGATGGCGGAATGGCTAACACGCAATTCGTCGGCCGCGCGGCTGAAGCTTTGATGACGGCCCGCAGCATCAAATGCGCGCAAGGCATTAAGTGGTGGCAGTGAGCGAGACATGAGTACTTGTGCCTTTTTAGCACACGTACTGTCAAGCAAAGGTCTTTGAACTTGCGCAGTGGAGTGACCATACTGCCCTTGTAAATCAATCATATTGCGAGAAAATCATGTCGATTTCTGATTACAACACGCCTTTGCGTGCACCTAGAACCATTGCCTTTTTGATGCGTGTACCTTTGCGCTGGGTTTTGCCCGTTTTGCAGGGCCTTGCCGCCGGGACAGGGCCGAGTGAACCCTATATCAGCGACAGGACGGCGCGTGACATTGGCCTGCGGGGACCAGAACTTGAGAGACGACGGATCAAGTGGCCATCGCACCAAAATAGGCTGTGAGCGGCTTTTCACGCCGCACGTTCAAGGCTATCAAGGCGCATGTCTGATCCTCTTGATACCGCTTTTGCAGCCCTTGCCGATCCAACCCGCCGGGCGATCCTTGGGATGTTGCTTGAGGATGACATGGCTGTGACGGATGTGGCTGAACCATTTGAGATGTCATTGGCCGCGATTTCCAAACATCTGGTGATCCTCACACGAGCGGGGCTGATCTCTCAGGAAAAGCGCGGGCGAGTGAAATGGTGCAAACTGGAGCCGGACGCCTTGCGGGCCGCGTCGGTGTGGATGCAGGGATTTGGGCAGTTTGAACCTGTTAATCTGGATGCGTTTGAGCGTTTTCTGGAAGGGGAATTGGACGAGCATCGCAAAGATGACGAAAAATGACGCCCGTGCCGGACAAAGCAACGGTTGCCCGCTTTGTTTTCGGTTTTTATGATCGCCTGATGAAAAACTTGATCAGGAAATCAGCCTTTGCATTGTCCTTAGGGTTTTCAGCAGCGATGTCTTTTGCTTACTACGATTTCTACTTTAAGTGGCGGAGCTGTTTCAATGAACTTGGCCGGTGCATCGACAGCAAAACCGGCATCGTTTATCTGGAACAGTCGGGAGTAGTCTGGCTGTCTCTGGCATTGCTTGCGACCTGCGCGACGCTGTATCAATTTAAACGGTTGATCCGCTGAATCCTCGAAAATGGGGAGCAAGCCAAACATTGATTATCAACACCTATTCTTCACCCCGCCCAAACGCGTAAACGCCCTGACAAATTTCGCAGCGGGGCGATAGTGCGAAGGGCAATGACATCTTTGATGCTCCAACCGTCGTCAAACGAGTGCGGAATGAGGTCAGCACCAAGATCATCAAGCAGCGGAACCAGTTTGGCGAACTCTTTTTCTGTGACAGCCAAAAGATCAGTCTTGTTGGTGGCGGCGAGCATGGGATTCTCCTGTGCCCGTGATCCTTCACAAACTGGCACCCACTGCCTTGATCCGTCGCAATCAGTGTTCGTTTCGAAGCAACAGAAGCAACGCAGCAACGGTCATCGCGACGCCGACCAGCACCAATCCTGTCGGAGCCCCGTGACCCAGTATGATCTCCCAGCAAATCACCCAACTGGGCACCAGATAGGTATAGGCCATGACCTTGGCGCTGGGCAGCTTCATGGTCGCAAATTGCAACAGAACAAAGGTGGCCGCTGAGGCAAAGATCGCCAGATAAAATGCGGTGATCCAAACGATCCCCGGCAACGCGACCCAATCGGTGGCGCGGATGTCAGACCAGCCGTAAACTAGCAGAATGACAAAACCGGCGATCAACATGCCAAAGGTGAACACCACGGGATGCTCGCCGCGATTGAGCTTGCGCACCATGGGCGTATAGATCGCATGCGCCATGCAGCCCCAGAAATAGTAGATTTCCCCCTGCCCGACACGAAACTGCAGAAACGCGGCCCAGTCGGCACGAAAAATCACCCAAAGCGCCCCTGCCGCGCCAATAGACAATGCCACCGCCATTCGGGCAGTCAAAATCTGGCGCAACAGCAGATATCCGAACCCGGCGGACATGAGGGGAGTCAGAGTGAACACCGCCGCCGTGCTGATGGGTGCAGCCGTTTTGAGACCTTCGAACATCAAAACAAAGTAGGCTGCAAACAGCCCGCCCAGCACCAGATAGCGCCAGGGCGCACGCCAGGCATCGCGGGGCAAGCCTTTGGTTGCCAGCGCGGCCACCCCAATGACAACCGCCGCAATCAGAAACCGCAGAGCGTTCAGCGCCGCGGGGGCAATTTCATTTGCCGTCATTGAGCCGAGCGAGAACGACCCGGCCACCAGCGCCGAAAACAGCAGCATGGCCAAATGGCCGCGCGCAAGTGCGTTCATGAACAGACCCAGTCAGCCGCCGCGCGGTCTTTGAGGAAGTTCACAAAGGCCTGCACTTTGGTGGTGCGGTGCAGATCGACATGCGTGACCAGCCACAATTCGCCGCTCCATTCGTCCAGCGCCGGCATCACTTCTTGCAGTTCGGGATGGTCATGCGACACCCACAACGGCAAGAAACCAATGCCTGCCCCGGCAATCACCGCTTGTTCGGTTGCGATAGCGTCCATCGTACGAAAGACGATTTGCTCGGGCTTCAGATTGTCCTTCATCCAGGTCAGAAACGGCGCGCGCAGGCGGGTCTCATCCGGCCCGACAAAGCGATGCCCGGCCAGATCATCCGCGCCCGAAGGTTTGCCGTGACGTTCAATATAAGACGGACTGGCAAATAGGCCCAACCGCAAGCGCCCCAAAGATTGCACGACATTGTCCAGCTCTTGCGGCTTGGGGCCCGCGCGAAGGGCGACATGCGCCTCGCCGTATTCCAAGCGGAAAAGTCGCGCGCCGGTAAGGTAACGCACAATGACTTCCGGGTATTCCGCCTGAAAATCCGTCATGATCGGAGCCAGCAATCGAGCCATGGATTCCAACGAAGTGACAACCAGCTCGCCCGAAACCGCATCGCCGCTACCTTTGATACGACCTTCAAGCTGACTGAACTGATCGTCGGTCGCCTTGGCGACCAACAACAGATCCTCACCCGCTTCGGTCGCGGTATAGCCGCGCGCATGGCGTTGAAACAGTTTCACGCCCAGCTTGCCCTCAAGTGCATCGATGTGACGAATGACTGTCGCGTGATGCACGCCTAGAACATCCGCAGCACCGCTGACTGTGCCCATACGCGCGACCTGAAAAGCTGTTCGTACTTCGTCCCAGTTATCCATCACTCACCCCTATGCCCCTCTCTGTGCAAATACTCACAATAGATGCGCAATTATCGCGATTGTGTTCAATTTCGCAATATCTATTTCTGTTGGGAAACACCAAACCCAAGGAAACCCCATGACCCACACTGTATTGCACATTAATGCCTCTGCCCGCTCCGAAGGCTCTGTCTCGCGGATCAAATCTGCCGAACTGGTCGCCGCCCAGAATGCCGACACGGTTGTAGCCCGCGATCTGGCGGATGGCCTGCCCTTCCTGGATCCCATCTGGGTGCAATCTACGTTCATCGCACCCGACGAAAGAGACGCCGCGCAAGCTAAGGCGCTTGAGCTTTCCGATAAACTGGTTGCGGAGCTTCAAAATGCGGACACGATTGTGATCGGCACCGCGATGTACAACTTTTCAATCCCGGCTGTTCTGAAAGCCTGGATCGATCAGATCAGCCGCGCAGGCGTCACCTTTGCCTATACCGAAAATGGTCCCAAGGGCCTATTGGAAGGTAAAAAGGCGATTATCACCATCGCCAGCGGCGGCACACCTTTGGGGTCGGGTTATGATTTTGCCAGCGACTATCTGCGCTTTGCTTTGGGCTTTGTCGGGATCACGGATGTGACCATCCTGGACAAAGACGGCAACACGGCTGACGCCAAAGCGGCCTGAGGATCAGACAGGCCCGCCCCGCGCGGGCCTTGTCACCTAGTCGAGATCAAGCCACTCGACGGTCACGCCCAATTTCTCGAACAATGTGTCCAGCGCGGCCACGGGCAATCCGAGGGTCCGGTCATTGACCAGCGGGTGCATATAGACCCGATCAGCGCCAAGTGCAGCACGATCCATGAAAAATCGCACCCCCATATCGACGCCTGTAACCATGGCCAGCGGGCTGACGGCGCCTGGGCGAATACCCAAATGCTGCATCAATCGATCCGCCGATCCAAAGGACAGGTTCCCAACGCCCAGCTTTGCGCCCAGCGCCTTGAGATCAATCTCGCGGTCCTGTTGCAACGTCACCAGGTAGTTGCGTTTTTTCTTGTCGCGAAGATACAGGTTCTTAAGGCGAAACCCATTCTCTCCGTCGATCACAAAAGCATCTTCGACGGTCTTCGATTCTGCCACGGTGCGCAGCGGCACGTGATCGTGGCGGGTGTATGAAAGCCCCCAGCCGTCAAGCCGTTCCAACAAGGCATCTGAGCTGACAGGCAGGCTGTCCTGATAGGCGGATGAGGCGTCCATGATGTGTCCTTTTTTGTCCTTGTTTACCTCATGCCGCGAGATGCGGACCGCTTCAAGGGCTTTGACTTGACTCTGCGCGCGACCGGGTCTAAATCCCCCCTCAATTCCGGAAGTCTGTCAAAACTTCCGGTCCCATGGCCATTTGGCCGGGATCGCCCCCCGTCAGCGCGTTGCGCCCACGGGGGACATTGGCGTTTGGGCGGTTCGTGCTTAGGTTCGGGCCATATGGAAACGGTGATTAGGAGCCGATGAGCGATGTTTGAGAATCTAAGCGAACGCCTGTCTGGTGTCTTTGACCGTCTGACCAAACAGGGCGCGCTGTCTGACGATGATGTCAAAACCGCCCTTCGCGAAGTGCGCGTGGCATTGCTTGAGGCGGACGTCTCGCTGCCGGTGGCCCGCGATTTTGTCAAAGCGGTTCAGGAAAAAGCCACCGGTCAGTCCGTCACCAAATCGGTGACCCCCGGCCAGCAGGTTGTCAAAATCGTTCATGACGAATTGCAACATGTTCTGGCAGGCGACGACGATCAGCGCGGCGAGTTGAAAATTGATAACGCCCCTGCCCCGATCCTGATGGTCGGCCTGCAAGGCTCGGGTAAGACCACCACCACTGGTAAGCTGGCCAAACGCCTGACGGAAAAAAACGGCAAGCGCGTGCTGATGGCCTCGCTGGACATCTATCGTCCGGCGGCGATGCAGCAGTTGCAAATTCTGGGCACCCAGATTGGCGTCGACACATTGCCCATCGTGGCCGGTGAAAACGCCGTTCAGATCGCCAAACGCGCCAAACAACAGGCCACTTTGGGTGGCTATGACGTCTATATGCTCGATACTGCGGGTCGTTTGCAGATCGACGAGACCCTCATGCAAGAGGTCGAAGACGTGCGCGATGCGGTGAACCCGCGCGAAACCTTGTTGGTCGTTGATGGCCTGACCGGCCAGGTCGCCGTCGAAGTTGCCGAAGAGTTCGACGGCAAGATCGGCATCTCGGGCGTGGTTCTGACCCGTATGGACGGTGATGGTCGTGGCGGTGCGGCGTTGTCGATGCGCGCGGTCACAGGCAAGCCGATCAAATTCGTCGGTCTTGGCGAAAAGATGGACGCGCTGGAAACCTTTGAACCCGAGCGTGTCGCTGGCCGTATCCTTGGCATGGGCGACATTGTTGCGCTGGTCGAGAAGGCGCAGGAAAGCATTGAGGCCGAACAGGCCGAACGCATGATGAAACGGTTCCAAAAGGGCCGCTTCAACATGAACGACATGAAAATGCAGCTTGAGCAGATGATCAAGATGGGCGGCATGGAAGGTGTCATGGGCATGATGCCGGGCATGGGCAAGATGGCCAAACAGGTTCAGGACGCGGGCTTTGACGACAAAGTCATGCTGCGCCAGATCGCCATGATCCAGTCGATGACCAAGATGGAGCGCGCCAACCCACAGATCCTGCAAGCCAGCCGCAAAAAACGGATTGCCCAGGGATCGGGCATGGAAGTGTCTGACCTTAACAAGCTTCTGAAGATGCAGCGCCAGATGGGCGACATGATGAAGAAGATGGGCAAGATGGGCAAAGGCGGCATGCTCAAACAAGCCATGAAAGGCATGGTTGGCAAAGGCGGCGACCCGATGGCGGGTATGGACCCGTCAGCCATGGACCCCAAAGCGTTGGAACAAGCCGCCAAGGCAATGGGCGGCAAAATGCCCGGCGGTCTGCCCGGTTTGGGCGGTGGCGGCGGATTGCCTCCGGGCCTCAGCGGTTTTGGGAAAAAGAAATAACCCGATGACCGCCACGTTCACCATCCCAACGCTCGAAACCGAGCGTCTTATCCTTCGCGCCCCGCGTGAAGAAGATATGGCGTCCGAGATCGCGTTTTTTCAAACCGAAGCCTCGCATTTTGTGGGTGGCCCGAAAAAACCGCACGAAACATGGCGGTTGATGGCGACGGTGGTTGGGCATTGGGCGTTGCGCGGGTTTGGGTTCTGGGCTTTGGAAGCCAAAGACAGTGGTACGTATCTGGGCCGCGTTGGCCTTTGGTATCCACACGGATGGTTTGAGCGCGAAGTTGGCTGGACCCTGATGCCAACGGCGACAGGCAAAGGCTATGCCACCGAGGCAGCCGTGGCAGCACGCGTGCACGCCTATGACATTCTGGGCTGGGACACGGCGATTTCACAGATTGATCCGGTCAATGAACCCTCCAAGGGCGTGGCCCGCCGATTGGGCGCGCGTTTTGAGCAGATGTATGATGATCCGGCTTATGGCCAGATTGAAATCTGGCGTCACCCGGCACCCGATGAGCTGGAAAATGGCGGCATGGAGGCCTACGCGTAATGGCAACTCAAAACATCCCCGTCATCGAGACGCAGCGCCTGATCCTGCGCGGCCCCGAGCCCGAGGATTATCCAAACTTCAAGGCAACCTTTGCCTCGTACCGCTCGCGTTTTATGGGTGGTCCGCTAAATGCATATGAAACATGGATGCTCTATGCGGCTGAAATTGGCCACTGGAACATTCGCGGCTATGGCATGTGGATGATCCACGACAAGGTCACAGACGAGACCTATGGCATGGCCGGTGGCTGGATGCCCGCGCAATGGCCGGAAAAGGAAATCGCCTGGATCATCTGGCCGGATAAGGCCGGGCATGGCTACGCACTTGAGGCAGCACATGCGGCGCGCAAGTATTTCTATTCTCAGCTCGGCTGGGAGGGTGCGGTGTCTTACCTTGACCCCAAGAACCTCGACTCGATCCGTCTCGCGGAGCGGTTGGGTGCCAAGCACGACAAAAGCGCGGGCTCTGTGGATGGCAACGACGTTGTTTATCGCCACCCAAGTGCCGCGCAACTGGCCGACAGCCAGATCAACCACGGCATCGAAATGGAAATCAGCCACTATGCTGATCCGATGTTCAAGCCGAAAGGATGGGCCCTTGACTGATGCAGTGACCCGCGCCGCAGAGGTGCTGAAAGAACACCGCGAAAGCATCGATCGTTTGGATGCGATCCTGGTTTATACATTGGGTGAGCGGTTCAAGCACACCCAGGCTGTAGGCAAGTTAAAAGCAGAGCACGACCTGCCCGCATCCGACCCCGACCGCGAAGCCAAACAGATCGCGCGTCTTGAAGACATGGCGGAACAGGCCAACCTGGACCCTGAATTTGCCAAGAAATTCCTGAACTTCATCATTGATGAGGTCATCAGGCACCACAAGAAACACCAGTGAGTATTGCTGGTTAAGACACCACAGGAATGACGGGGCAGTGCCCCTCAATTAGCTTAGGAACAGGAGATACAAACCATGGCTATGAAAATTCGTCTCGCCCGCGGCGGCTCAAAAAAGCGTCCTTTTTATCGCGTTGTTGCGGCTGACAGCCGTATGCCTCGCGATGGCCGTTTCATCGAAAAGCTTGGCACATATAACCCGCTTTTGCCAAAAGACAGCGAAGAGCGCGTGAAACTGGACATGGAACGTGTTCAGTACTGGCTCGACCAAGGCGCTCAGCCTTCGGATCGTGTTGCACGTTTCCTCGAAGCGTCGGGCACTCTGGCCAAAACCGAGCGCGCCAACCCGCAGAAAGCCGAGCCTGGCCAGAAAGCAAAAGACCGCGCTGAAGAAAAAGCTGCTAAGGCCGCTGAAGCTGCTGAAGCTCCGGCAGAAGCACCTGCTGAAGAAGCCGCAGCAGAAGAATAAGAAAAGTTGGTGGGTGCAGTTCGGGTCTCCGGGCTGTGACACGACTTGTCTCAAATCAAGACCAATACGGGGCGCTCAGGATCGGGCGCCCCGTTGCCTTTCGGGGCCCGGATCAAAGCAGACTGCGTCAAATGCATTGCTTTGCGGCACAAGTGCTTGCCCTTCGGCGGCGTATGAACGAAAATAATGACGTAAGAAGAGCTGGGAAATTCGAATGACGGAAATGGTCTGTGTTGGTGCTGTTGCGGGAGCCTATGGTGTCCGCGGAGAAGTGCGGCTCAAAAGCTTTACGGCTGAATCCGAGGCCATCGCCGACTATGCCCCTTTGTCGACCGAAGACGGAACCCAGGAGTTCACAGTCACCCTGACGCGCGCCATCAAGAACGGGATCGTTGCCCGCCTGTCCGGTGTCTCAAGCAAGGAACAGGCAGATGCTTTGAAGGGTCAAAAACTCTATGCTCCGCGCGACAGACTGCCCTCGCTTCCGGATGACGAATACTATTATGCCGATCTGGTTGGCGTTGAAGTGCGCGACACAGGCGGCAATGTTCTTGGCCACGTGGCCTCTGTCCAGAACCACGGCGCTGCTGACCTTTTGGAAATCACCGGACCGGGATTAAAGGCAACGGTTTTGTTGCCCTTCACCCATGCTTCGGTGCCGACTGTGGATCTTGAAGCTGGCCGTATCATTGCCGATCCGCCGGACGGGTTGTTCTGAATGGCAAGGATGGTCATACACGCGGGTTTTCACAAAACCGGCACGACAAGTGTGCAAAAAATGCTTGGGCAGAACAGGCGGCGCCTGAGCGAACACGCCGATATTTTTCTACGCAAGAATATGACACCCGTCTGTGAAGCGGCCCGGACCTATTCGGCCACCCGTGCTTCTGAAGATTTGATCCATTTCACCTATGAACTCGGAAAATTCCTTGAACAGATAAAAGACGCGCCGGACCGCCAGATTTGCATCAGCTCCGAAGACCTTGCCGGGCACATGCCCGGGCGCCGCAGCCTGCAAACTTATGCGGCAACACCCATTCTGATGAAGGCCTTTGTTCACACCGTAGAAAAAACCATGCCCACCCCACCGGAGATGATTTTCTATTTCTCAACCCGCGCGGCAGATGCATGGCTCAAGAGTTGCTATGGTCAACATCTTGGCGTTGTGCGCCTGTCTATGGATCTGGAAGAATACAAGCACGCCTACGCAGAGTCCGCGCGATTGGATCGGATTATCGACAAAGTCCGTCTTGCAGTCGCACCGCATCGCGTGGAGTTCCGAGCCTTGGAAACCACTCAGGACACGCCGCTTGGTCCGCTGACGCCATTGCTTGATCTGCTTGAAATCCCGGCGGAAACCCGAAGCAAACTGTTGCCCTTGCCGCCGGCAAATGTCGCCCTGCCAGATGCACTTCAGGCTGAATACCTGCGCATCAATAAAAGCGATCTGGATATGGAAGCGGTCAGGCTTGCCAAGAAAGATGCCCATCAACAATGGCGCAAGGCGTGTCGGACAGAACAGGCATAGCGGCCTGACTCCAGGGCTTGTCTGAGCAGGAAATGCTGGACCTCGAAGACATTTTCAGCGACATGACATCACGCACAGTTTGATGATGAAAGAAAGCCACGTGTCAGAAAAATCCCGCTCACATGGGCGCAAATCCATTTCGGTTTCGCTGAAGCCGCGCGAATTGATGACCCACAATCCGCAGCTCGCCGGGGTCTGGACCGCACGTATCATTACGCTTTTCCCCCAGGCCTTTCCCGGCGTTCTGGGCGAAAGCCTGACGGGCAAGGCTTTGAAGGATGGCAAATGGCAGATGGAAACCACCGATCTGCGCCCCTTTGGTGACGGCAAACATCGCAATGTGGATGACACGCCAGCAGGGGGTGGCGCCGGTATGGTATTGCGCGCCGACGTGTTGGGCAATGCCATCGACCACACCTTGCGTGGCGTGCGCGGCAAGTGCCCGATGGTCTATCTGTCCCCGCGCGGTAAACGGTTTGATCAGGCGATGGCGCGATCCTGGGCGCAATGCGATGGCATCACCATGCTGTGTGGACGCTTTGAGGGTGTCGATCAGCGGGTGCTGGATCACTACAATATTCAAGAGGTGTCATTGGGCGACTTTGTCCTGACCGGTGGTGAGATCGCTGCGCAGGCGATGATCGATGCGACCGTGCGGCTGTTGCCGGATGTCCTGGGCAATGCCGACAGTATCGAGGACGAAAGCCACTCAAACGGGTTGTTGGAACACCCCCAGTACACCCGCCCGGCTGAATGGATGGGTCACGCGATACCTGACATCCTGATGTCGGGCCATCACGGTAAAATCGCCGAGTGGCGCAAGGAAATGGCCCAGGATCTGACCCGAGAGCGCCGCCCGGATATGTGGGAGGCTTATGCCCGCAAAATGGGCCTCAAATCCGAAGCTGACCCAGAGTAAACCGGAATTCGTTGCGAACCGGCCCAAAGCCATGTTTAAATCACTCAGACATGTTTCGTTAATGGGAGAATGGCAGTGGCCGGTAAATTTGAACTCTACACCGATAAAGCAGGTGAATTCCGTTTCCGTCTAAAGGCAGGCAATGGCGAAATTATCCTCGCCAGCGAAGGCTATAAGCAACGCGCGAGCGCCGAAAACGGTATTGAGTCCGTTAAGAAAAACGCCCCTGATGATGCGCGCTATGAGCGCAAAGAAACCAAGGCGGGCAAGCAGATGTTCAACCTCAAGGCCACCAATGGTCAGGTAATTGGCGCATCCGAAAGCTATGAAAGCACCTCGGGCCGCGACAACGGTATCGCGTCTGTCATGAAGAACGCGCCAGACGCAGAAACCAAAGACCTGACCTGAAAACTGGCTGTCCAATGATTACAACGAACGGGCGCATGTAAATTGCGCCCGTTCGTATTCGAATCCCCTTGCCAAGCAGGCAAACCTTGCCTAAAAGCCGCCCATTCCTGATCGGTTTCTGCCGACTCGGGCGTTTTTGGTGTTTGTGCCAATTGTTGCAATGAGTTTTCTTCTGCTCTGCGCGACTATGGCAAAAGCAAACTCAGGAACATTCTAAGTAAAGACGACCTGACCTCTGGCGGGCGCCCACTGTTTAACATGGCGGACCCGGACGAAGACCAAGAGCAATGAGGCGCGCAAATCTTCGTGGAATAACCACGGGCAAAATAAGGAGCGTTTCAGATGAACCTGATCGCACAGATCGAGGCGGAACAAATTGCCGCCCTGGGGAAAGACATCCCCGACTTCAAAGCCGGTGACACCATCCGTGTCGGCTATAAAGTGACCGAAGGCTCGCGTTCGCGGGTTCAGAACTACGAAGGCGTTTGCATCGCCCGTAACAACGGCAAAGGCATTGCCGGTTCGTTCACTGTTCGCAAGATTTCCTTTGGCGAAGGTGTGGAACGTAACTTCCCACTGTTCTCGACCAACATCGACAGCATCACTGTTGTGCGTCGTGGTCGCGTGCGCCGCGCCAAACTGTACTATCTGCGTGCACGTCGTGGTAAATCCGCACGTATCGCAGAAGACACCAACTACAAGCCCAAGTCGGCCTAAGGAGCGGTATCATGAAAAAAGACACCCATCCCGAATACCACACAATCGAAGTCAAACTGACCGATGGCACAGCGTATCAGATGCGCTCGACATGGGGCAAAGAAGGCGACACAATGCAACTCGACATCGACCCAACCGTGCACCCTGCATGGACCGGCGGCACATCGCGCCTGCTGGATGCTGGCGGTCGTGTATCGAAGTTCAAAAAGAAATACGAAGGTCTGGGTTTCTAAGCACCCCTTCTTGTTTTCAAAAGAAACGCCGTTCTGGAAACAGAGCGGCGTTTTTCGTTTGGGGGCACCGATTGAGCCCGACACCAATATGCCAGCACCTTGGGCTTTGGTTCAAATTCACACTTCTCAACACCGCAAAGTTGGTTATCGTTCCAGAGTATGAAAAACACATTCGAGCACGACCCGCACCGACCGGCCGAAATCGCCACCTTGATGGAAACTGTTGGGGTCGCCAAGGCTGCGATGCCGGCGCAACAAATGATGGTGTTGGCGTTGCTTGCTGGCGCATTCATCGGTTTTGGCGCTGCGGCCTACACAATGGTGATGACGGGTGTTGATACATCATTTGGCCCTGCGCGCATGCTCGGGGGCGTCATTTTCTCTTTGGGATTGATCCTCGTTATTGTTGGTGGAGCGGAGCTGTTTACTGGCAATGCTCTGATGGTCATGGCCGCGGTGGAACGAAAGATCTCGTTAAAGCAGTTGTTTCGAAATTGGGCGATTGTCTATGTTGGCAACCTGATTGGCGCAGTGGGTCTTGCCGTCGCTTTTGGGTTTTCGGGCGTGCTTGATGCCCCGATGGGGGCGACGGCGGTCAAGTTTGCCGAAGCGAAAGCCAACCTGCCTCTGCAAGAAGCATTTGTACGTGGGGCATTGTGCAACGCGCTGGTTTGCCTTGCGGTCTGGTTGACGTTTGCAGCCCGCACTGTGACCGGGAAAATCTTTGCGATGCTGTGGCCCATTACGGGGTTTGTTTTGCTTGGCCTCGAACATTCGGTCGCGAATATGTTCTTCTTTCCACAGGGCTGGGCGGCAGGTGCGGATGTCTCTGCAAGCGATGCGGTCATGAACCTGATCGTCGTGACATTGGGCAATATCGTCGGCGGGGCTGGTGGTGTCGCGCTGGCTTATCGTTTTGCCTATCTTGGGTCGAACAAAGCCTGAGCCATCTGGTTCACACCAAAACTGGTCTGTCTGTCTATCTCAAACCGCAACAGGCGCCGCTGGATGTCCGCCACGGCGCCCCCGCATCAGGATCAGAAACATGATGCCGATGTTCAGGAAGTTCCAGATGATGCCGTTCCAGAACGCCAGTTGATAGCTGCCGGACACGTCGTAAATCCAACCCGACATCCATCCGCCCAGCGCCATGCCCATGATGGTCGCCATCATCACAAAGCCAACCCGGGCTCCGGCCTCGCGCGCAGGCATGTATTCGCGCACGATCACCGCATAGGCCGGAACGATGCCACCTTGTGCCAGCCCAAAGATCATGCTGATCACATAAAGCGGCACAAGCGCATCGAACGGCAGATATAAAAACAGCGCGATACATTGCAGGACAGAGCCAATCAGCAAGGTGATCACCCCACCCACCTTGTCGGTCACCAGTCCCGAGATCAGGCGCGACACCACACCCCCAAGCAACATCAGCGCCAGCATCTCGGCTCCTACGGCGGGGCCATAGCCAAGGTCAACGCAGAACGACACGATATGGACCTGCGGCATCGACATGGCGACACAACAGCCAACCCCCGCCAGCCCCAACATCCATTGCAACGCTGTTGGCGAAAAGGCCTTTCCCCGGTTCACCGGGCCTGTGGCCAAAACCGCCTCACCATCTAAGGGCGCGCGTTTCCTCAACAAAAAGGCCAGCGGCACCACAATGGCGACGGTCAGGGCCGCCAGCACCAGATAGACGCTGCGCCAACCATAGTCGCTCAGAATACCACTTAGCAGGATGGGCCAGATCGCGCCGGACAGATAGTTCCCACTGGCCGCAATCGCCACCGCGATACCGCGCCGCCGTTGGAACCACAGCGAAATGTCAGCAATCAACGGCCCAAACCCGGCAGCTGTGCCGAACCCAAGGAAAAAGTGCAGGCCCGAGACCACCATAAAGGAGCCACTGGCCGCGATCAGAACGTAACTGACCGCCGCCAGCAAAGCCGCGGCAATCAGCGACCAGGCCACGCCGAACCGATCAACAGCACGGCCAATCACCAGATTGCCCAGCGCAAAGCCAATCATGGTAAATGTATAAGGCATCGAGGCATCCGCCCGATCGATACCAAATTCATTCTGCACTGATGGCATCACCACGATGACCGCCCACATGCCGACATTAACGACCACAGCAATCGCCAGCGTCACGCCAAGGCGTGTCCACGAATAGCGGCTGTCCAGATGAGTGTCCTGTTCCATTCGGGTCACGCTAGGCGCAGGCCGATCTTGTGTATAGCCCGTTTACGACGTTGGCCTTACGAAGTTGGTTTACTGGCCCAATGCCTGAGCAAGGTCTGCAATGAGATCGCCTGCGTCCTCAATGCCGACAGAAATCCTGAGCAGACCTTCGGGCAGGCCCGAGTGTGGCTCAATCGTGGGGCGATGCTCGACAAGGCTTTCGACGCCTCCCAGTGACGTGGCCCGGTGGAACAGGTTCAAACGCCCTGCCGCTCTCAGCGCCTGCTCTGCGCCGCCTTTGACCACAAAGGACATCAGGAACCCAAACCCACCCGGCATTTGTCTGGCGGCCAGCGCGTGGTCCTGGTGGCTGGGCAATCCAGGAAAAAGAACTGTCTCAATCGCCGGATGGTCCTGAAGAAACTCTGCCACCGCCATGGCGTTGGCGCACATTTGTTTCACCCTCAACGGCAGCGTGCGCATACCGCGCAACAACAACCACGCCTCAAACGGGCCCATCACCGCACCCGCGCTGCCGCGATCTTCGGCAATCATCTCCCAGACGGAGCCAGGCTCGCGGGTGATCAAAACACCGCCCAACACATCGGAATGCCCGTTGATGGCCTTGGTGGCCGAATGCATGACCATATCGGCGCCCATTTTAAGAGGCTGAGACAAGATCGGGGTGGCGGCCGTGCTGTCCACCACCAAAAGTGCATTGGCAGCGTGGGCAAGGCCCGCGGCGGCCTCAATGTCCACGATTTTCATCCATGGATTTGACGGGGATTCCACCCAGACCAATTGCGCCGGAACCTCGGCGCAGGCCTTGGACAAAGCGTCAAGATCGCTGGCGTCGACCTCACAGAGCGTGATGTCCCGGCGCGTGCAAAAATCCCGGATCCACTGGGTGGTGCCCCAATAGATGCCAGATTGCACGACGACGCGGCCACCGTTTGGAACGGTGCGAAACAATCCGGCAATGGCCGCCATACCGGACGGAAACAACATCGCCTCGGCCCCACCTTCAAGCCCGGCCAACACCAATTCGGCGTGGCGCACGGCCTCATTGTGATACCGAAGATAGGTATTGTCCGGGTTGACCGGCGCATAGTCCCGATCCCTCACAAAAGTGGTCGAAGGCTGAATGGGAGGCACCACACCGCCGCTTTGCGGGTCGATCATTCCACCAGCCTGTGCGGCCAGTGTTGCCGGGTGCATTTCTTTGGGGTCCATCAGGCTTCTCCATTCCAAGGCTTGCCTATCTGCGGCCAAACCGCGGCGACTTGCAAGGCCCCCATAACGCACTCTATGACGAGACACCCAAAACCGGAAAGCACATGCCCCGCACCATCCTGTTCAACAAGCCTTTTGACGTCCTGTCGCAATTCACCGACAAGGGCAGCGAAGGCAGCACCCGCCGCACTTTGTCGGATTTCATCGATGTCCCCGGTGTTTATGCCGCTGGTCGGCTCGATCGGGACAGCGAAGGGCTGATGGTTTTGACCGATGACGGCAAACTTCAGCAACGCATCGCCAATCCCCGCAACAAATGGCCCAAAACCTACTGGGTGCAGGTTGAGGGAGACATATCTGACCAAGCCATTCACAATCTGCGCAAGGGGGTCGACCTTAAAGACGGAAAAACCCTACCTGCAGACGTGGCGCGCATGGACGAACCCGACATCCTCTGGCCGCGCACACCACCGATCCGCGTGCGCAAATCCATTCCCGACAGCTGGCTCAAAATCACCATCCGCGAGGGCAAAAACCGTCAGGTGCGCCGGATGACCGCCGCTGTTGGCCACCCGACCTTGCGCCTGATCCGCTACTCAATTGGCGACTGGACGCTGGACGGCCTGTTATCCGGCACCTGGAATGACGCGCCCATCCACCGGATCCCACCGCAGAAAACGGCGCGCTCCGCACGGTAACTCCGGCTCTTCATCTTGCCAGAAATACTCCCGCCGGAGGCATTCCGTATTGTCCGCACAAACGCCGGTCAGATGTTATGCGCCACCCTCGCCTTTTAACTTTTGCTGCTCCACCGGAGTTGGCGTGTGGTTGAACAGATAAGCCGTCAAACAGGCCTCTTCCCCACCCAATTCAGCAATTTTACGTTTTTGATCTGCAAAAGCCCGTGCATTCACGGCTTCAGGATCACAAATCTCGCGCAGACGTTTGTCGCCTTCGACCAGTGCCGCCCGCACCGCCGGATCCCTCAGGCCCCGCACCGCGAGGTTCACCCGCTCATCAGGGTCTGACGCCAGATTGAACAGCTGTGGATCATGCCCCACGTAATGCACGTACTTCCAATCCGCCCAGCGCACCATAAAGGTGCCGGTGGTCGACCCGCCATCATGGTACTCTGAAAACCCGGTGCGGTTCGGATCATCCGGTGCCGCCGCCAACTCACACAGTGACCTGCCCTTGGCCACACCATCAACGCCTGTCACATCCATCGCCGTAGCCGCGATATCGCGCAGGTTGGCACAGGTATTCACCCGCCGCCCCTCGGGCACGCCGGGGCCTGCGACAATCATCGGCACACCGGCGGATTGCTCGTACATCACCTGCTTTGTCCAAAACCCCTGATCGCCCATCATGTCACCGTGGTCCGAGATATAGATCACAACGGTGTCCTCGGCCTGACCACTGTCCTCCAAAGCGGCCAGAATGCGACCGACGCAATCGTCCATAAAAGACGTCAGCCCGTAATAGGCCGCCTTGGCCTCGCGTGTCTTTTGCGCGTCGAAATAGTCGTCATAATTCCAGAAGCCGCGAAGACTTCGCAACTCGGTATGGGCCGGTGGGTCTTCACCATAAACAACCGGCAGGTCCATTTCGGCGGGATCATAAAGATTGTACCATTCTTCGGGGCAGGTTAGCGGATAATGCGGGCTGACCATCGACACGAAGGCCGCCCAGGGCTGATCGCTGTCCTTACGGGCGCGTAGCCAGTCTTCGGCCCTGACTGTGACATCACGGTCATAATCGGTGTAAGAGCTGTCGCCCACACCCACGTCGCCAGCCAGTTCCGAGGCCGCATCATAGTCCGGCAGAGGTGAGCGCAAGAGGTCGATTGGCCAGCCGACGCCGCCAACCACATGCATTGGAATGATCTCTTTGGAAAACCCATTGTCGTCCTTATCGGATCGAAAATGCAGCTTACCGATAGACACCACCTCAACGCCTGCGTCACGCAGCTGGTGCATCCAGCTGGTCTGTTGCCCGGCATAGGGTGTGGCGCTGTCCCAGTGGCCAACCGCATGCACCCACTCTCCGGTGGCCAGCGCGGCACGGGCGGGCACGCAGATCGGTGAGGGCGTATAAGCATGTTCAAAAACCGCACCGCGCGCCGCCAAAGCGTCCAGATGGGGCGTCTTCACGATAGGATGCCCCATACAGCCCATCGCATCCCGGCGATGCTCGTCAGACATGATGATCAGCAGATTCTTTTCACGCATAATGGGCCTCCTAACTCTCTTGAACCTAACCGCCACAAAACAACCGGGGTTGTGCAAAAGCGACAATCAAATGGCACACCCGCAGGCGCGCTTCCCCTCTTGCCAGCCTCAACATATAGTGTGCATAACAGCCTTATCGCGCCATAGAGCGTGGGTGGCAGGCCAAATCGGCGAGCGGAGACAGACAGATGGCGCATATCATTGTCGTAGGCAACGAAAAGGGCGGAGCGGGCAAATCCACCATGTCCATGCATATCGCCACAGCACTTGCCCGGTTGGGCCACAAAGTCAGCGCGTTGGATCTGGATCTGCGCCAAAAGACGTTTGGTCGCTATGTCGAAAACCGCAAAGCGTTTCTGCATGAAAACGGCCTTGATCTGCCCAGCCCGGATTACCACGATCTCCCCGAGATTGACCCGGCCTCTCTGAAACCCGGCGAAAACATCTATGACCACCGGCTTTCGGCGGCCGTCGCCACGCTGGAACCAGACTGCGATTTCATTCTGATCGACTGTCCGGGGTCACACACCCGGCTGAGTCAGGTGGCGCACTCATTGGCCGACACGTTGGTCACGCCACTGAACGACAGCTTTGTGGATTTTGACCTTTTGGCCCACACCGATCCGATGGGTGAAAAAATCCTTGGGCCGTCGGTCTATTCCGAAATGGTCTGGAACGCGCGGCAGTTGCGCGCGCAAGCCGGTTTGAAACCGATTGACTGGGTGGTCTTGCGCAATCGCATGGGCGCCCAGCAGATGGTCAACAAGGAAAAGATGGGCAAGGCGCTGGACAATCTGGCGCGGCGCATTGGGTTTCGCGTGGCGCCCGGTTTTAACGAGCGAGTCATTTTCCGTGAATTGTTCCCGCGCGGCCTGACGCTTTTGGATCTGCGCGATATTGGCGTGAAGCAATTGAACATCTCGAACGTCGCGGCCCGTCAGGAACTGCGTGACCTGATGAAAGCGCTGAAATTGCCGGGTGTCGAGATCAGCTTTTAAGGCAGGCGCATCTATCGACGTCGCATCAGCACCACCAAGTTGGACACAGCCAAAGCTCCGATCACAACGCCGCCCCCAATCAGCGCCCACACGCCCGGATTTTCGCCCAAAACCACCCAGACAAGAATGGGGGCGAACACCGACTCCAAAAGGATCAGCAAGGCGACCTCGGCCGAGGTGATGTAGCGGGGTCCCAAGGCAAGACCTGAGGCACTCCCGACGATCAATGCGCCATAAACTGGCAAAAGCCAGAACTGCCAGCCCTCAAGGCCGAAAGGGTTGATAAAGGGCAGAATAAGAATCGCAGAGCCCAGATAAGCCACCGATACCCCCGGCACCATCGAGACATGCCGCACTTTGCGTGCCGCCGTCAGCCCACCGGCAAACGTCGCTGCCACACAAACCGCCACCAGATCGCCGTGCCAGTGCGCATTCTCGGTTTCGCCAGACCCATAGGCGATAACCCCCAGCCCCGGCACCACAACAGCCATGGTGATCAGCATTCTGGGACTGAGACGCTCACCCAAAAAGATGCGGCTGAACAAAGCCGCAAACATCGGCATCGATGCGATAATAAAGACAACGTTGGCGACACTGGTCAGGTTGACGGCGACCACGAACAGAACACCGCTAACTCCCTGAGCAATGATAAAAATGGCTCCGTGGTGCCCGGTTGATGCTACCTCGCGGAACGGTTTGGTCCCCTGAAACGCCAGAATACCCAAAAGGATCAGAAGCCCCGAAATGCCATTACGCCAAAACGCGGCCACCAACGGGTCAGTGTCCAGAAGACGCACAAACAGAGAATCCGGTACCACACAAAGGACACCGAGCGTCGTGATCAAAAGCCCTTTGGCCTGAATGTTCATGAAGCGGATGTCCAAAATAGAAAAAGGCGACTAATTCATCAGTCGCCTTTCCTATTCCACAAGTAAAGAGTGGGATGCTCAGGAGCGCCCCACCATACGTTTCAACGTATCGTCCTTGTCAATCAGGTGATGCTTGTAGGCTCCGGCGACATGCAACACCAACGACAGGATGGTCAGTTTGGCAAATGCGCCGTGCATCCCCATAAAGATGTTGCCTGTCGCCTTGCTGGGCTCCATCGCACCATAGACAGTGAACAGACCAAAGACATCAATATCGTGGCCCCCAAAATACGACCCAATGAGCCCGCTGAGAGGCATCGCAATCACGCTGATCAGCAGCACCCAATGCACCACCTTTGCAGAAACCGACTGCCATTTTGGCATTGGTGATGCATCTTCAAGGAACCCATTGAACAACCGATACCCAACCCGCCACAAACCGAAGATCAGGACCAGAACACCTGCGGCCTTGTGATATCCAATCAGCAAGCCCTTGTCTGGACCGCGAGGCACAAATTCATGCAGGTAAATGCCAAAGGCCAGCATTGCGATCATGGCAAGGCCAAAGATCCAGTGATTTAAGCGCGAAATCACGCTCCAATTTTTGCCTGCCGTCATGAAAAATCTCCTTAGTTGATGCAATCGAGAGGCGCCGAATTCAATCTATTCCAGCGAGCCTTTTGAGCATCATACGTAACAGACGCACTTCTCCGTCGGTAAATTTGCGCGACATTTCAGCGTCGTAGGATTCTGCAACTCCGCGCAGGTCCAGATAGGCCGTTTCGCCTGCGGAGGTGAGTGTCAGAAACTCTTGGCGGCGGTCGTCCTCTGAGCGCTCTCGCACGACGAATCGTTTCTCAACCAACTTGTTCACCGCCCGTGAAGTTTTGGTTTTGTGAATCTTCGCTCTGATCACAATATCTGTGGCCGTCATCTGCCCAAAGGCCCCAAGATGGAACAAAACCCGCCACTCGGTTCTCAGCATTCCGTATTTGTTTTTATAGAGTTGCGTGAAAGACAGACTGCTTTCCTCAGCCGCCTGATTCAGCAAATATGGCAGAAATGTCTGCAGATCGAAGTCATCATTTTTTATCATGTTTTTACGCTCCTTTGCTTGTTAGTTACAAAAAGAACTATTAATAAAGCAACTAGTTTCTCAACAGGAGCGCGCGAAAATGACCAAACATACTGTTCCGACCCGCATGCAAATGGCCCCCTCTATGACAGGCCCGCATGAAGGCTATATGCCCGGTTTTGGCAATGACTATGAATCCGAGGTTCTGCCGGGCGCCCTGCCCCAAGGCATGAACTCTCCCCAGAAATGCAACTATGGCCTTTACGGCGAGCAGCTTTCGGGCACGGCGTTTACTGCCCCCAGCCACCAGAACGAACGCACATGGTGCTATCGCATCCGCCCGTCGGTGAAGCACTCGCATCGTTACGAAAAGATCGACGTGCCACATTGGAAATCGGCACCGAATGTTGACCCTGATGTGACCAGTCTTGGTCAGTATCGTTGGGATCCGGTGCCCCATTCGGATGAGGCGCTGAATTGGATCAATGGCATGTACACCATGACCACAGCAGGGGATGTAAACACCCAAGTGGGCATGGCCACACATATCTATCTGGTCAACGAGTCGATGGAGGATGACTATTTCTTCTCAGCTGATTCCGAACTGCTGGTAGTTCCGCAAGAGGGCGTTCTGCGCTTTTCGACCGAGCTGGGAATCATTGACTTAGAGCCAAAAGAAATCGCCATTATCCCGCGTGGGCTGCTGTATCGCGTTGAGGTTCTGGAAGGACCTGCGCGCGGCTTTGTCTGCGAAAACTATGGTCAGAAGTTTGAATTGCCTGGCCGTGGGCCGATTGGGGCCAACTGCATGGCCAACCCGCGCGACTTCAAAGCGCCCGTGGCGGCCTATGAAGACCGCGAAGTGCCCTCGACCGTGACCGTCAAATGGTGCGGCCAGTTCCACAAAACAGAAATCGGCCAGTCGCCGCTGGACGTGGTGGCGTGGCACGGCAACTATGCACCCGTGAAGTACGACCTGCGCACCTATTGCCCGGTCGGCGCGATCCTGTTTGACCACCCGGATCCCTCGATCTTTACTGTGCTGACCGCGCCTTCGGGCCAGCCGGGTACGGCCAACATCGATTTCGTGCTGTTTCGCGAACGTTGGATGGTCGCCGAAGACACATTCCGCCCACCGTGGTATCATAAGAACATCATGTCCGAGCTGATGGGCAACATCTATGGTCAGTACGACGCCAAACCCAAAGGGTTCATCCCCGGCGGCCTGTCCCTGCACAACATGATGCTGCCACATGGTCCTGACAAGAACGCCTTTGAAGGTGCGTCGAACGCCAATCTGGGCCCGGATAAGTTGGACAACACCATGTCCTTCATGTTCGAAACCCGCTTTCCGCAGCATCTGACCGCATTTGCCGCAGATGAAGCACCGCTACAGGATGATTACATTGATTGTTGGTCGGACATCGAAAAGAAATTCGATGGCACTCCGGGCAAGAAGTAAGGAAAACAAATATGTCTTTGATGAAATCTTGGGTGGCTTCGGCCAATGATGCCAACCACCCTTTCCCCCTGAACAACCTGCCGTATGGCGTGTTCTCGACCGACGGCACAGAAGAGCGCTGTGGTGTAGCCATTGGCGACATGATCCTCGACATGGCCGCCGCCGAAGAGGCCGGTCTGGTCAAAGTGTCTGACATCGAAGTCTTCGACGCGCCTTACTGGAACGAGTTTATGGATCTGGGCAGCGACGCCTGGAATGAACTGCGTGCCCGTCTGAACGAAATGCTCGCCGAAGGCAGCGCCGATCAGGACAAAGTTGAGCCTCTGCTGGTGCCGATGGCCGATGCTGAATTGCACATGCCAATTGTTGTCAGCGAATACACCGATTTCTACGCCGGCATGCAGCACGCCAAAAACATGGGTGCGATCCTGCGTGGCTCGCCTGATCTGCCAGCCAACTGGCTGCACATTCCAATCGGTTACAATGGCCGTGCGTCTTCGGTTGTGATCTCGGGCACCGACATTCACCGCCCCAACGGCCAGCGCAAAGCGCCAGACGCAGACATGCCGTCGTTTGGCCCGTCTATGCGTTTGGACATCGAATTGGAAATGGGTGCCATCGTCGGCACGCCGTCCGAGTTTGGCCAACCCATCACGGTGGATCAGGCGGATGACATGATCTTTGGCTACGTTTTGCTGAACGACTGGTCCGCACGCGACATTCAAGGCTGGGAGTATCAGCCGCTGGGTCCGTTCCAAGGCAAAGCCTTTGGCACCTCGATCAGCCCGTGGATCGTCACAGCTGCCGCGTTGGAAGCGTTCCGTGCGCCCACACCTGAGCGCGAAAAGGAATTGCTGCCCTACCTCGATGGCTCCAAAGATGGTCTTTATGACATTGAACTTCAGGTTCTGATGCAGCCCGAAGGGGCCGAAAAAGCCAGCGTTATTGGCGAGACCAACTACAGCCGTATGTATTATTCGGCAGCTGAGCAACTTTGCCATCACGCCATTGGTGGCTGTGCCATGAATGTCGGCGATCTGTTGGGATCGGGCACGATCTCGGGGCCAACCAAGACCGAATTCGGCTCACTCATGGAAATGAGCTGGGCCGGGCGCGAGCCTTTCACGCTTGATACAGGCGAGACCCGCGGCTTCATCGAAGACGGCGACACGCTCACACTGCGCGGCAATGCTCGTGGCGATGGCTTCACCATCGGCTTTGGCGACTGCGTGGGCAAAATTCTGCCCTCCGTGGCATGGCCGGCAAAAGGTTAAGGCATTGAGCACCCGCCCCACATATGCCGGCTATATCGCCATGAGCCTTGATGGGTTCATTGCCGATGCCAATGGCAGCGTTGAATGGCTTGATCCGTTCAATGCCGCCCTTGGTGAGGCTGGCGATGACGGCGGCTATGGCGATTTCATCGGCCCGATCGATGCACTTGTCATGGGGCGGGCCACTTACGAACAGGTTATGGGGTGGGGTTGGCCCTATGAGGCCCGCGCGGGCTATGTGCTGACTCGTCAAATGGATTTTACCGGCGACAACGTGACTGCTGCCGGTGACATCACCGCCCTTCGCACAGCGATTGAGGCAAACGGGCATCGCCACATCTGGATCATGGGTGGCGGCGAAACCCAACGCGCGGCGCTGGACAACGGTATGTTCGACAACCTGCAAGTGTTTGTCATGCCCACATTGCTTGGTGACGGGCTGCCTTGCTTCGCCCCCGGCAAACAACACAACCTCTCTCTCACCGCCAGTACAGAAATGCCTGGCGGCATTATGAAACTCGACTACGCGATCAAGGAATAAACACATGGCAAAAGCATTTGCGTCCCAAGGGGACATGTCTGAAAAGAAAATCACGTTCGACGAAATCGGCGAAGGTCTCTATGCCTTTACCGCCGAGGGCGACCCGAACTCGGGCGTCATCATTGGCGACGACAGTGTAATGATCATCGAGGCGCAAGCCACACCACGGCTGGCCAACAAAGTCATCGAATGTGTTCGCACAGTCACCGACAAGCCGATCAGCCACGTGGTTCTGACCCACTATCACGCCGTGCGCGTGCTGGGGGCCTCGGCCTTTGGCGCCAGCCAGATCATCATGGGCGATACTGCGCGCTCGATGGTTGTGGAGCGCGGTCAGGAAGACTGGGACAGTGAATTCCAACGCTTCCCACGTCTGTTCGAAGGCCATGAGTCGATCCCCGGCCTGACTTGGCCCACCACCACCTTCAGCGACGACATGACAGTCTATCTGGGCAACCGTCGCGTTGACCTGATGCATCTGGGCCGCGCCCACACTGCCGGTGACATCGTCATCCACGTGCCGGACCAGAACGTCATGTTCACCGGTGACATCGTCGAAGACCACTCGGCCTGCTATTGTGGCGACGGCCACTTTGGTGACTGGGGTAACACGCTCGACAACATCGCCGCCTTTGACGTCGACGCCATCGCGCCCGGACGTGGCGGCGCACTGGTTGGTAAAGACGCCGTGGAACGCGCCATCGAAAGCACCCGCGATTTCGTGGAAAGCACCTATCTGCCCGCCGCCAAAGTGGCCGCGCGCGGTGGGTCTTTGAAAGAAGCATGGGACGCCGTCCGCGAAAGCTGTGATCCTAAGTTCAAAGATTACGCCATCTACGAACACTGCCTGCCGTTCAACGTTGCCCGCGCCTATGACGAAGCGCGTGGCATCGACACCCCCCGCATCTGGACCGCGCAACGCGATCTGGACATGTGGGCGGCTTTGCAGGGCTAAACACCACTCCCGTCGGCGGGGGCTAGGGAAGCTTCATCGTTCCCAAATACGCCCGCCGGAGGCACCCGCAAGAAGACACCCGCGCACCGCCCTTGTTCGGCGCGCGGACAGGAAAGATACGCGCAAAAAACTTTTCATTCGGGAGGAGACCCAATGAACAAAATTTTCGAAATCCCGCTATATGCTTACGAGCGTAGCCCGGATCAGGACGCCGACACACCCGTCCGCCGCAAGGTGGTCGTGGTGGGCGCTGGCCCGATTGGCCTTGGGGCCGCCATCGACTTTGCCCAGCAGGGCATCGAAGTTGTCATTCTTGACGACAACGACAAAGTCAGCTTTGGCAGCCGCGCCGTGTGCTACGCCAAGCGCCCGTTGGAAATTCTGGATCGTCTGGGCTGTGGCAAACCCATGGTCGATAAGGGCGTTGAATGGAACATCGGCAAGGTATTCTTTGACGAACGTCAGGTTTATCAGTTCGATCTGCTGCCCGAGGGCGGCCACGAATTCCCCGCCTTTATCAACCTGCAGCAATACTATTTCGAAGAGTACATGGTGAACCGTGTCCGCGAGTTGCAAGCTGAAGGCGCGCCAATCGAAATCCGCGGTCGCAACAAGGTTCTGAAGGTCGAAGAGCACGGTGATCATGCCAGCGTTCTGGTCGACACGCCTGAAGGCCAATACACGCTGGAAGCCGACTGGCTGGTAGCCTGTGATGGCGCGACCTCGCCGATCCGCGCGATGATGGGGCTCGACTTTGTTGGTCGTATCTTTGAGGACAACTTCCTGATTGCTGATGTGATCATGGACGCAGAATTCCCAACCGAACGTTGGTTCTGGTTCGATCCGCCCTTTAACAAAGGCCAGTCGGCATTGCTGCACAAACAGCCCGACGGCGTTTGGCGCATCGACCTGCAACTGGGTTGGGACATCGACAAAGAAGAAGAAAAGAAACCCGAAAATGTCATCCCGCGCCTCAAGGCGATGCTGGGCGACGATGTTCAGTTCGAACTGGAATGGGTTTCGATCTACACCTTCCAATGCCGCCGCATGGAAACCTTCCGCCAAGGCCGCGTGATCTTTGCCGGCGACGCAGCCCACCAGGTCTCTCCGTTTGGTGCACGTGGGGCAAACTCGGGTCTGCAAGATACCGACAACCTGTGCTGGAAACTGAAACTGATCATGGATGGCACAGCGCCGGAATCGCTGTTGGACAGCTATGACTACGAACGTATCCACGGCGCGGATGAGAACATCATGAACTCGTCGCGCTCGACCGACTTCATCACGCCAAAATCCGAGATGAGCCGGGTGCTGCGCGATGCGGTTCTGGACCTTAGCGAAGTACATGCATTTGCCCGTCCTTTGGTGAATTCTGGCCGTTTGTCAGTACCTTGCACCTATGATGGCTCTCCACTGAACTCGGCTGATGCATTGGATGGGCCGGCGCGTACACGGCCCGGATCGCCTTGTCCGGACGTGCCTCTTGGTGACGATTTCTTGCTGCCCAAGCTGGGTGACAAGTTCACGTTGCTGACCATCGATGCAGATGCGCCTGACGAAATCGAGGAGAGCGGCATCACCGTGACCCGGTTGGCTTTGTCGACCAAAAACGATCCGTCGCAAATGCTGAAAGAGCGGTTCCTTGGGGGCGCCGAAGCCGGTGTTTATCTGATCCGTCCTGACCAGCACGTGGCGGCACGTCGCCCGAGCTATGACGACAATCTCATCCGCGCAGCGATCCGCCGCGCCATTGGTAAGGAGTGATCCAGATGTCTGATCAACTAACCCTGACCCCAAACATCGCTGGCGCAGATGATTTCTACGCTGAACTGCTGACCGCCCACGAAGGTCTGTCCAAAGCCGACAGTGACGCGCTAAACGCGCGCCTTGTTCTGGTGTTGGCAAATCACATTGGGGATCGCGTGATCCTGTCTCAGGCGCTGGCAGCTGCCGCGTTGAAATCCGAGGAGTAAGACCCATGAAAATCGAACAAATTCACCACGTCGCTTATCGCTGTAAAGACGCCAAAGAGACCGTTGAATGGTACAACAAGATGCTGAACATGGACTTTGTTCTGGCCATCGCAGAAGATCACGTGCCTTCAACCCACGAGCCGGATCCCTACATGCATATCTTTATGGATGCGGGTAACGGCAACGTTCTGGCGTTCTTTGAACTGCCTACAAAAGCTGAAATGGGTCGTGATCCAAACACCCCAATCTGGGTGCAACATATTGCTTTCAAAGTAAAAGATCGCGACACACTGATCGAATTCCGTGATCATCTGGTTGCCAATGGCGTTGACGTTCTTGGTGTCACAGACCACTCGATCTTCCACTCGATTTACTTCTTTGATCCCAATGGTCACCGCGTGGAACTGGCCTGTCCGGACCCCGAGGAAGAAGCCATGTTGAAGCGCATGGACTCGGTTAAGTGGGACATGCTGGAAGAATGGTCACAGACCAAGAAAGCCCCCAAGCACGCTGATTGGCTGCACGCCAAAGAGTTGAAGAAATAAGTTAACTTCGCAACTAAATTGCGATAAGATCAAGCAACCGGCCTTTCGGGGCCGGTTGTTTTGTAAGGCAGGGTAAGCTGATGACTGACACGATCCTTTATGACTATTGGCGCTCGTCGGCGAGCTATCGTTTGCGCATCGCGATGAACCTTGCCGGGATCGAATATCAGGCCATTTCGGTGGATCTTGTCAAAGGTGATCACAGGTCGGCAGAGCATCTGG
Source organism: Shimia gijangensis (assembly GCF_900142085.1). Taxonomy (GTDB): domain Bacteria; phylum Pseudomonadota; class Alphaproteobacteria; order Rhodobacterales; family Rhodobacteraceae; genus Shimia; species Shimia gijangensis. Next base: position 52,943 of record NZ_FQZQ01000010.1, on the reverse strand, counting down.
CGCGCAATCCGCAAGGGTTGGTACCGGTTCTTGAAATCGACGGCCACAGCTTTACGCAATCTCTGGCCATTCTGGATTACCTGAATGAAACCAGAGGATTAGGCCTTTCTCCCAAGGATCCCGCCGAGGCCACCAAAGTCAAAGCGCTGGCCCATTCTGTCGCCGTAGACGTGCATCCGGTGTGCAATCTGGGCGTCGTTGGCCATGTCTCGCGGCTGTTGCCTGAGGTCCCCGAGGCCAAGGTCGACTGGATGAAGCATTTCATCCCAACCGGGCTGCGGGCTTTTGAAACTCTGTTGGCGGAATTTGAGCAAACGCCGTTCTGCTGCGGGGATACACCGTCGCTGGCAGATGTCTGTTTGATGCCGCAACTGTATAATGCCCATCGCTGGGGTGTGGATTTCTCGGATTGCCCGCGCATTCAGAAAGTCGAGGCCGCTTGTGGTGAACATCCGGCCTTTGCCGCAGCCTATCCGGACGCCGTCAAACCGGCCTAAACATCAAGTTTGTTTCAAATTGTAATGAACTGCGCCAAGGGTGCGGTTTGTCCGTTTTGTACAAATTTTTTTGGCAGACTCTCCGGTTTGCACAAAACCCCAAAAGTGATTTTTTACGCCATTGAGTTACCAGTTTTTCAGATTTAGTGAATTTGTGTAACATTTTTCTTGCAACGAATCGCAATCCACCCTATCCCGACCATGCGGTCGGCTAATTTTGCCGATGAACAGGATACTAACCAAAGGCAGACACCCATGGATGCATTCATCTGCGACGCAACCCGGACCCCGATTGGGCGATACGGCGGCGCGCTTTCTTCGATCCGAACTGACGACCTCGCCGCGCTTCCTATTGCGGCCCTGATCGAGCGTAATCCGCAGGTGGATTGGGCCAGCATTGATGATGTGATCTACGGCGACGCCAACCAAGCAGGCGAAAGCAATCGTAACGTCGCACGTATGGCAGCGTTGCTCGCCGGTCTGCCAGTGGACGTTCCGGGCACAACCGTAAACCGACTGTGCGCCAGCGGTATGGATGCTGTCGGCATGGCGTCACGCGGGATCAAGGCGGGTGACTATGACATGGCCATCGCGGGCGGTGTCGAAAGCATGAGCCGCGCGCCGTTTGTGATGCCCAAAGCCACCAGCGCCTTTACCCGCGCGAATGCGGTCTATGACACCACCATCGGCTGGCGCTTTACCAACAAAAAGATGCACGAGATGTACGGCACGGATTCGATGCCGCAGACGGCTGACAATGTCGCCGAGGATTACAACATCAATCGTGCCGATCAGGACGCCTTTGCCGCCACCAGCCAAGCCCGTTGGGCGGCTGCGCATGAGGCGGGTGTCTTTAAGGATGAGATCACGCCTGTTTCTGTTGCACAGCGTAAGGGTGATCCTGTGATTGTGGATACAGATGAACATCCCCGCCCCGGCACTTCGGCTGAAAAGCTATCTGGTTTGAAGGGCGTAAACGGCGCTGACAAGACCGTGACGGCAGGCAACGCGTCTGGCGTGAATGACGGTGCCGCGGCGATCTTGCTGGCCAACGAGGCCGCGGCTGCCAAAAACGGTCTGAAACCAATGGCGCGGATTGTTGGCATGTCGACAGCGGGCGTGGAGCCGCGCATTATGGGCATCGGCCCGGTGCCAGCCAGCCGCAAGGTTCTGGCGCGCGCCGGTCTCAGCATCGATCAGATGGATGTGATAGAACTGAACGAAGCGTTTGCGTCTCAGGGTCTGGCGACCTTGCGCGAGCTTGGCGTTGCGGACAACGCACCCCATGTAAATCCTAATGGTGGCGCGATTGCCATCGGTCACCCGCTGGGCATGTCCGGCGCGCGGCTGGTGCTGACGGCCGCTTATCAATTGCAACGCACCGGTGGGCGCTATGCGCTGTGCACCATGTGCGTCGGTGTCGGCCAGGGTGCCGCCATCATTATCGAACGCGTTTAAGGGAGGAGACCTGCTAATGTATGCACAGCTCATCAAAACGGCCCGCTCTGGCATCAAATCTCGTGAAGAGATGTCGGAACAGGAACGTGAGTTTCAGGACAAAATCGACAATGACATCAAGATCGAACCTCGGGATTGGATGCCGGATGATTATCGCCGCACGCTGATCCGCCAAATGGGTCAGCATGCGCACTCTGAGGTCGTCGGCCAACTGCCAGAGGGCAACTGGATCACCCGTGCGCCCACGCTTGAGCGCAAAGCGATCCTGCTGGCCAAAGTGCAGGACGAGGCAGGCCACGGTCTGTATCTCTATTCCGCCGCCGAAACGCTGGGCGAGAGCCGCGACGAGTTGGTGCGTTTGCTGCACGAAGGGCGGATGAAATACTCGTCGATCTTTAACTACCCCACACTGAACTGGGCCGATATTGGTGCCGTTGGGTGGCTGGTGGATGGCGCGGCCATTGTGAACCAGGTCGCCCTGCAACGGACATCTTACGGCCCCTACAGCCGCGCGATGATCCGCATCTGTAAAGAAGAAAGCTTTCACGCCCGACAGGGGTATCACGCGATCATGAACATGGCCTTTGGCACGCCCGAACAGAAACGTCAGGCGCAAAGCGCTGTGGATCGTTTGTGGTTCCCTGCAATCATGATGTTTGGCCCCACGGACGCGGATTCGACCAACTCGGATCAGTCGATGGCCTGGAAGATCAAAGTCAAATCGAACGACGAGTTGCGTCAGCAATTTGTCGACCAGACCGTGCCTCAAATTGAATATCTGGGTCTCGATCTGCCAGACGCAGGCATCAAGTGGAACGAAGAGCGTGGCCACTATGATTTCTCGGATCCCGATTGGTCAGAATTCTTTGACGTCATCAAGGGCAATGGCCCTTGCAACGTTGATCGTCTGAAAGACCGCGTCGCGGCTTGGGACGATGGTGAATGGGTGCGCGATGGTCTGATGGCCCACGCACAGAAAAAAGCCGCTGCCAAAGTTGCAGCTGAATAAAAATCTCGAGGAGGAATGAGATTATGAAAAACGAATGGCCCCTCTGGGAAATCTTCATCCGCGGTCAGCATGGCATGAGCCACCGTCACGTCGGTTCGCTGCACGCCCCTGACGCCGAAATGGCTGTCAAAAATGCGCGCGATGTTTACACCCGCCGCAACGAAGGCGTGTCGATCTGGGTGGTGGAAGCCAAACACATTTCGGCAACCGCACCGGGCGACAAAGGCCCACTGTTCGAACCATCGGAATCAAAGATCTACCGTCACCCAACGTTCTTTGACATCCCAGAAGAAGTGGGAAGCATGTAATGTCTGTCGATAAACAACACTTGTTGCAGTTCCTGCTGCGTCAGGGGGATAACACCCTGGTGCTGGGACACCGCGTATCGGAATGGTGCGGTCACTCGCCCATTCTGGAAGAGGATATCGCGCTCGCCAACACGGCGCTGGACCTGATTGGCCAGACACAAATGTGGCTGGGTTACGCCGCAGAAGTGCAGGGCGAAGGCAAGAGCGCCGACGATCTGGCCTTTCTGCGCGACGCCTGGGATTTCCGCAATGTGCTGCTGACCGAATTGCCGAACGGCGACTTTGGCCGCACATTGCTGCGCCAGTTCCTGTTTGATGCGTTCCAGTCGGTTCTGATGGGCCGCTTGATGCAGTCGTCTGACGAAACCGTGGCCGCGATTGCTGCCAAGGCTTCCAAAGAAGTGGCCTATCATGTGGAACGCTCGGCTGACACGGTTGTGGGTCTGGGTGATGGCACCGAGGAAAGCCACCGCCGCATGCAAGAAGCGCTTGAGTATCTCTGGCCATATGTGGGCGAGATGTTTGCCAGCGACGAAACGGATGCGGCCATGGCTGCAGCGGGTATTGCCCCTGATCCGGCGAGTTTGCGCGAAGAATATGACGCGCTGATCAGCAAGGTGTTGACCGACGCCACGCTGGACATTCCAGCGGCGACCTATGCCCACAAGGGTGGTCGCACAGGCTATATGCATACTGAACATCTGGGGCATTTGCTGACCTCGATGCAGTGGTTGCAGCGCGCCTATCCGGGCTGTGAGTGGTAAAGACCCATGAGCAATCCTTCGGTGGAACAGGTCTGGGAATGGCTGGAAACCATTCCTGACCCCGAGATCCCGGTGATTAGCCTCATCGATCTTGGCATCATCCGGAATGTGGAATGGCAGGGCGACACTTGCGTCGTTGCTGTCACGCCCACCTATTCCGGCTGTCCGGCAACCTCGATGATCAACATGGACATTGAGACCAAGCTGCGTGACTGCGGGCTCGAGAAAATCGAACTCAAGCAACAGCTTAGCCCGGCGTGGACCACTGACTGGATGTCTGACAAAGCCCGCGACGCTTTGGAGAAATACGGGATCGCCCCACCGCAAGCGGCGGGCGGGCCCAAACGCTGCCCCCGATGCGGTGGCGACCACCTAGAAAAACTGAGCCAGTTCGGCTCGACCCCGTGCAAGGCACAATGGCGCTGCCAGGACTGTCTTGAACCCTTTGAATACTTCAAGTGCATCTGACGCGCTTAAGGGAGGAACCACTATGGCACGCTTTCACGATCTGGAAGTTACCGATATCCACAAGACCATTCGCGACGCCGTTGTCGTGACCCTCAAGCCCGTCAATGGCGCGGCTGAGGAATTTGACTTTACCCAAGGCCAATACCTGACCTTCCGCCAGGATTTTGACGGAGACGAATTGCGCCGGTCCTATTCGATCTGTGCTGGCAAGGACGAAGGCATTCTGCAAGTTGGCATCAAACGTGTCGACGGCGGTGCGTTCTCAACCTGGGCCAATGAAGACCTGAACGTCGGAGACACGCTGCAAGCGATGCCGCCGATGGGTGGCTTTTTCACAGCGCTCGATGCAGGCAACGAAAAGAACTACCTCGGCTTTGCCGGTGGGTCAGGCATCACGCCGGTTCTGTCGATCCTGAAAACCACGCTGGCGACCGAGCCAGACAGCACATTCACCTTGGTTTACGCCAACAAGGGCGTGAACACGATCATGTTCCGCGAAGAGCTGGAAGACCTCAAGAACATCTATATGGGCCGCTTTAATGTGATCCATGTTCTGGAAACCGACGCACAGGAGATTGACCTGTTCACAGGTCTGGTCACGGAAGAAAAATGTGCGCAACTGTTTGCCACGGGCTGGATCGACATCACATCCGTCGACACCGCGTTCATCTGTGGCCCCGAACCAATGATGCTGGGCATTGCAGCCGCCCTGCGCACAGGTGGATTGGACGACAGCCAGATCAAGTTTGAACTGTTTGCATCGTCACAACCGGGCCGCGCCAAGAAACGCGCTGTGTCGACCGATGCGGCATCTGCCGCCAATCAGGCGACTGCGGTGATCACGTTGGATGGGTCAACCCAGACAATTGAAACACCCAAGGACATCAGCATTCTGGACGCCGCCATTGGCAACAAAATGGACGCGCCCTATGCCTGTAAGGCGGGTGTGTGTTCGACCTGTCGCTGCCGCGTGATCGAAGGCGAAGTTGATATGGTCGCCAACCACGCGCTTGAGGATTACGAGGTCGAAAAGGGCTATGTCCTGTCGTGCCAGTCCTATCCCGTCACAGACAACGTTGTTGTCGACTTTGACCAGTAAGGAGACCTGATCATGGCTGAAGATATGAGCATTGAAAGCTATCTCGCCCAGGGCGGCGTGCTGACAAATCCGACCAACGTGCCGCCACGCTATCGCGCCGAGTTGATGAAGCTGATGACCACATTTGTGGACAGTGAGCTGGCAGGCGCGGCAGGCTTTGCCGACGTCATCAACGCAGGCCCCGGCATCAAGGAGCGCATCGCGGCGGCGAAAATTGTTCTGGAAAAGACTGATAATGCCGACCGTGTGTTGAAGATCATGGGCGAATTTGGTGTGGACGGCGATCGCTATGCCAGCCACCACCCATGGACCGCACGTTTGGGACGTGACGCCGACATTGGCGCGTCACGCACCGAGCACGACATGCGTCTGGCGGTGTTCAACTATCCGCTGGAAGGCTGGAGCGATGCGGTGGTGATGAACCTGTTGATGGGTCGCGCTGTGGCAGTACAGATGGCCGAGTTCTCAATGGTGTCTTATCAACCGTTGGCCGAAGCGTTCCGCGCGGTGGCCCCGGTCGAAGCGCGCCACGCGGAGTTGGCCGCAGAAGGTGTGACCAAACTGGCCGAAAGTGGCGACACCGCCGCCCTTCAGGCGAGCGTTGACTACTGGTGGCCGCGCGTAGCGGCATCCTTTGGGGCAGCGGATTCGACCAAAGCGGATAGCCTAAAGGCGATGGGTTTGCGCAAGTCGACCAATGCCGAATTGAAAACCCGCTGGGAAGCAGAAACCAAATCAGTGCTGGATGGGTTGGGCCTTAAGGCTGCCTGATCTGATCGCTTAGCTGCAAAGCCAAAGCGCCCTCCAGAAATGGGGGGCGTTTTTCTTTGCAAGACGTGACAAGTAGGGTGAAGTCCCCCACCGCACATGTTGTCAGTGGCCGCTTTGCGAGACAAAGCGTCCATTGTTTCTGCAGCACGTCTTATCCGGTCATGTACGCACTGAGTTCGCTCCAAACTTATACGAGCGCATGGCCTTCGACACGGCCTTCAAAAGCAAGCTGAGTGGCAGTGATATTGAATAACACTCGCGGGAAAAGCTAGATTACACACAAGTTAAAGCCAGGCGACCGGTCAGCAAGGCAATACGTTGGCTTTGCGAAACAGGGAATATGGCGGCAGTCAGAAAACGCCATGGCTAAATTGCCGCGACTTGAAGAACAAAGGATTAAGACCATGAAAATTTTGGCAACGGCAGCGGCAGCGGCTCTGATTGCATCTCAGACATTTGCAGGTACGTACGAAGTCAGATGCGAGACAACGGCAGTACCCTATCAGGAAACCGTCAAAGGCGGAGAACCCGAAAAGGTTATCGGTGGAGCGGTCATAGGCGGCGTGATCGGAAAAGTCGTAACTGACGATAATGCCGGCGCTGCTGTCGGCGCGGTCATTGGCGGGGTTGTCGGCCATGAAAACAGCAAAACAACCGTCACCAAATACAAAGACGTCGAAACCTGCAAGAATGTGTTTATTCCTGATCGTGTCACCGATGCGGAAACGCTTGAACAGGTCTTGCAGAATTTAAACGATGGCCAGTCCGTCAGTAAAGAAATGATCATGGACGTGCAGTACACGATTGGCGTCGCCTATGACGGTAAATGGGGGCCAATGTCTCGACGGGCTGCAGAGGAATATCTGGCAAACCTCGAGCCTGGCGCACAGCCCGAAGCGCCGTTGTATTCACTGGTCGTCAATGATGTGGTCATCGTCAGTTCAGCCGATGCAAATGCGATCGATGAGATCAAGAAGGCGCTGTTTGAAGCAGGCGTCGACTCGCAAATCTTCGTTGATTTGCAGTGAGGCGCCGGGAGGTGATTGCCAACTTGTGCGTGCGTTAGGGGCTGATCAGGTGTCCAGCCCCGTTTTTGTGGGCCACTTCCGTACAGAGGTACAGGGACAGGCAGTCGCCCTTTGTGCCGAAACTTGCGATTTTCTCGGTCAGACGCCATGCGCCTCAGGCTGTGACTTTGCAAGAGTGCAAGGCCAGATCCTCAGGCTTTCGAGCTTGGGTCAATTTGACCCGCTTTTTTCGCCCCTCTCTTCGTGCTTTTCCAGCTTGTCCACGGTACGCATCAATACTTTCGACAGCTGAGTGATCTGTTGTTCGTTCAAAGCCTGTTCCAGTAAGTCTTTGTCATGGGTCGCCAAAGCCTGCATCGACGCCTCGGCGCGGGTTTTGCCTTTGGGGGTGAGACGCACAAAGCGGCTGCGTTGATCGTCGGGGTTGTCGATGCGTTGAATCAGACCGTCCTGTTCAAGTTGCCCCAGAACTTTGGTCAACCCCCCCGAGGTGATCAGGATGGCCTGCAACAGGGCTGTGGGGGTCATTTGCCACGGCTCAGGCTGGCCGCGCAATGTCATCAGCGCCTCAAAGGCTGCCATGGTCAGGCCAAATTCGGCAATCAAGGCTTTGCTGCTTTCAAACACCAGATCGTTGAGCCGGATCACCCCCAGCATCACTCGGGTTTCGGGACGATCAAAGTCGGGCCAGTTTTGCTGATAATCCTGTAAGATTTTTGCCAGAGGCTGTTTACTGGTCATCGGTTTCCCTTCACTTTTGGCTTGCCAGAAAGTTGCATGAACTGTAAGAAATGTGAATACCTTTCTAGAAAGATAAACCATGCGCACCGTCAGAGACCGCATTCGCCATACGCTGATGTTTGAAGCCATCGCACTGTTTTTTGTCGCAACAGTGGGCGCTTGGGTGACGGGGCATTCGATGGCCGCCCTCGGGACATTGGGCGTGTTGTTCAGCCTGCTCGCGATGGCTTGGAACTTTGTCTTTAACTGGCTGTTTGATCTGTGGGATCGCAAGTATCGCGGCATGGCCCCGCGTGGGGCTGGCATTCGCGTTGTTCACGCGGTGTTGTTTGAAGCGTTCCTGATCATCGTCGGAATTTTTGTCACCGCATGGTGGCTGAGCATTTCGTATCTTGATGCGCTCTTGCTGGATTTGGGATTTTCGGCGTTCTTTTTGGTCTACGCCTATGTGTTTAACTGGAGCTACGACATCGTCTTTCCGGTGCCACGCGGCGACAGGGGCGAAGTGGCGCCGTGAGTTAAAGCGTCTTAACGCCGCCGAGGATCAGATTGCTGACCAGCTCTGCATAGTCTTCGCGGGCGTCTGATCCGGCGCCGGAATTCCACATGTAATACCAGTTCAGCATGCCAAATACGGACATGGTCGCCGAGCGCAACTTGTTGGAATCAGGGGCAAACGTATCCGGATCCAGCGCCGCAACAATGTCACTCACAAAGACCACCATGTCGCGCTGATAGCCGCGCAACAGCTTCTGCTGATCCTCGGGCAAGGCTGACATGGAGCCGATCTGAACCTGATGTTCGTGATCGGCGCCCTGATAGGCCTGCAGGGTCACCGCCACCACGCCCCGCAACCTGTCATCTGGGCCCAGCCCATCAAGGCTGAGGCCACAGATGGCGTCGCGCAATTCGCGCAGATAGGTCTCTAAGATATCAAACAGCAAGGCGTCCTTGCTGTCGTAATAGTGGTAGATATTGGCCTTGGAGATCCCGCACTCGCGCGCAAGCATGGACATGGATGCGCGATCATAACCTTCTGTGGCGAACACCTTGGCGGCATTCTTGAGAATCTGGTCGCGCTTCTGGTCGTGGTCTTTTGCGATTGTGCGGGCCAAAACTTACTCCTTGTCGCGGTTGTCGATAACACGAACCGCTTTGCCTTGGGAACGGGCGACATCGCCGGGATCACCGACAACGACCTCGGTTGAAACACCGATCATGTCTTTGATATGTTTGGTCAACATCCGCGCGGCGGCGGTTTTGGACAGGTTGTCGGCAGCTTCAGGCGTGACCTCAACAAACACCCGCATCGCATCCATGCGGCCGGCTTTGTACAGTTCGATCTGGAAGTGCGGTGACAGACCGCCTGTGGCCATAACCTGTTCTTCGACCTGGGTCGGGAACACGTTAACACCGCGCAGGATAATCATGTCATCGGACCGGCCGGTGATCTTGGCCATGCGACGCATAGAGCGCGCAGTGCCCGGCAGCAATGTCGTCAGGTCGCGGGTGCGATAGCGGATCATTGGCATGCCTTCTTTGGTGAGCGTGGTGAAGACCAGCTCGCCTTCTTCGCCATCCTCAACCACTTCGCCCGTCGCGGGGTTGATGATCTCGGGGTAATAGTGGTCTTCCCAGACGTGCAAGCCGTCTTTGGTTTCCACACATTCATTGGCGACACCGGGGCCCATGATTTCAGAAAGTCCATAGATATCAACCGCATGCATATCGAACGCGGCCTCAACCTCAAGCCGCATGGCGTTGGTCCATGGCTCGGCCCCAAAGATACCGACCGACAGCGAGCAGCTGCGGGGGTCGATCCCGGCTTTGCGGAAGCCTTCGAGGATGTTGAGCATATAAGACGGGGTCACCATGATGCCGTCGGGTTTGAAGTCGGTGATCAGGCCAACCTGTTTCTCGGTCTGCCCGCCGCTCATTGGAACAACGGTCGCGCCAAGGCGTTCGATGCCGTAATGCGCGCCAAGACCCCCGGTGAACAGGCCATAGCCATAGGCGTTGTGAACCATGTCGCCTTTGCGAAGGCCAGAGGCCCGCAAAGACCGCGCGACGGTGTCGGCCCAGACATCGATGTCGTTTTGGGTGTAGCCGACAACCGTCGCCTTGCCAGTGGTGCCGGAAGAGGCGTGAATGCGGATGATCTCTTCGCGCGGAACCGCAAACAGGCCAAACGGATAGTTGTCGCGCAGGTCATTTTTATAAGTAAACGGGAACTTCGCCAGATCGCTGAGGGTTTTCAGATCGTCCGGGTGCACGCCAGCGTCGTCAAAGCGTTTCTTGTACATCGGCACATTGTCATAGGCGTGGCGCACCGACCATTTCAGGCGCTCAAGCTGCAGGCTGCGGATTTCGTCGACCGAGGCAATTTCAATTGGATCAAGATCGGATTTCTTGGGGGTAAGGTCTTTCATCGCGTCCTCCTCGACACTTATTCTTCGAAAAGCTGGCCCTTGATTGCGCGGGAAAAGCCCCGAAACTCTGCAATCTTGGTACCGTCCTGTTTGGTCACTGTCACGTCATAGATGCCGCTGCGTCCGGTCAGGCTGACCTCAGACGCGGTGGCGGTGAGTACATCGCCAACCCGGCCGGGGGCGAGATAGCTGATCATATTGTGCTGGGCCACAGTCGACTGATTGCGACTGTTGCAGGCAAAAGCAAAGGCGCTGTCGGCCAGGGAAAAGGTGATGCCACCGTGGCAGATGGCGTGGCCGTTGGCGTGGCTTTCCTGCACGGTCATTTGCAACACGGCGCGGCCTTCGTCCATTTCGACAATCGACATGCCCAAGGTCTGGCTGGCGCGGTCACCGGCCCACATGGCAGCGGCAGAGCGGTCTGCGCGTTCCTTTGGTGTCATGGTCAGCTTCCTTTGAACGCAGGCGCGCGTTTTTCGAGGAATGCCGAAACACCTTCGGCGTAATCGGCACTTTCGCCACAGGTTTTCATCGCGTCCGCTTCCAGTTCAAGGTGATCTTGCAACGTATCAACCGCTGCGGCCTGAATGCATTGTTTGGTCAGGCCCAGACCCAAGGTCGGACCATTGGCAAATTGATCTGCCATTTTGCGGGCCTCATCCATCAGGTCGGCGTCTGGCACAGCTTTCCAGATCAGGCCCCAGTCTTCGGCTTGCTGCGCCTTCAAAGGTTGGGCGGTAAAGGCGAGCCCCTTGGCGCGGGCTTCGCCCAAAAGACGCGGCAAGTGCCAGCTGCCGCCCGTATCCGGGATCAGGCCAACTTTGGAAAACGACTGAATGAACTTGGCGCTCTCAGCCGCCAGCACCATGTCACAGGCCAGCGCAAGGTTCGCCCCTGCCCCGGCGGCGACGCCGTTCACGGCACAGATCACCGGGAAGTTCAGAGACCGGATCAGATTGACCAGAGGCGCATAAAACGTGCGCACGGTGTTACCTAGATCAGGCGGGCCATCCATTTTGGAAGGGTCACGATCGCCCAGATCCTGACCGGCGCAAAAGCCGCGACCAGACCCGGTCAGAAGAATCGCCCGAGCGCCATTGTCGCGCGCCTTTTCGATTTCTCCACGCAATGCGTAGTGCATCTCGTCATTAAAGGAATTCAGTCGATCAGGGCGGTTCAGGGTGATCTCCACCCAGTTTCCGTGATCTTGCGCAAGAATCGTATCGCTCATAGCGGCCTCAAAGTTCGAAAATTACGAGGTTGTTCTTGCATAAACCGAACGGTTGGTCAATAAAGCTCCGCAAGTTTGATTCTCAACGTGCGGAATATTTGAATATGACGGATCAGTCCCCTGTCTTGGTGACCTTTGATGGCGATGTGGCCCGGGTCGAGATCAACAATCCTCCGGTCAATGCGACCTCGACGGCTGTGCGCCAGGGGTTGGCCGATGCGGTGGCCGCGGTGCAAGGTGCACGTGTGGCGGTGCTGACCTGTGCAGGCCGCACATTTGTGGCCGGTGGCGACATGTCAGAATTTGACGCCCCCCCGGCCGAGCCGCATTTGCCCGACGTCGTGCAATTGATCGAAGACAGCCAAGTGCCTTTTTTGGCCGCGATGCATGGCAATGTGCTGGGCGGCGGGCTCGAGATTGCTATGGGCTGTGCGTGGCGAATTGCCGCCAAGGGCACGGGCTTTGGTCTGCCGGAAGTGAATGTTGGGTTGATCCCCGGCGCGGGCGGCACACAACGCCTGCCCCGACTGATCGGCATGAAAGCTGCAATTGATGTGGCCTGTTCGGGTAAAATCCTGAAGGCCGAGGAAATGCACAGCCTTGGTGCGGTTGATGCAGTGGTGGACAACCTCGAGGTGGCGATTGCGGACTTTGTCCAGAACCTGCCCGAGCGGCCCGTTGCTGTGCGTCAACGCCAAGTGCCCGCCTTTGACGCCGAATTGATCGAAGCGGCGCGGGCCACCTTGGTCAAACGCGCCAAGGGGCAGACGTCACCGTTGGAAAACCTCGAGGCGCTGCAGTGGGCCACAGAGGCTTTTGAGATCGGCCAGCCCAAAGAACGCGCGCGCCATCTGAAGCTGCGCCATTCGCCCGAGAGCCGTGCTTTGCGGCATGCGTTTTTTGCCGAACGGATGGTGGCCAAGCCGGATGCAATTAGAGGCGCAACACCGCGTGAGATCAACCATATTGCCGTGGTTGGCGGTGGGTTGATGGGGGCTGGTATTGCCACATCTGCGTTGAACGCCGGCCTGTCTGTGACGCTCATCGAGCGTGATGCCGAAGCGGCCGCGATGGCCGAGACCCGTGTGCATGGCCTTTTGGAAGGTGCGGTAAAGCGGGGCAAGATGGCGCCAGAAACTTTTAAGGCGCGCAAGGCGGCGTTTCGGGCGGTATGGGATTACGCAGAGGCCGCGAACATTCCGCTGGCGATTGAGGCGGTGTTTGAAAACGTCGACGTCAAACGCGATGTGTTCCGCCAGCTTGCAGCTGTGATGGCGCCGGATGCCATTCTGGCGACCAACACATCCTACCTTGATCCGATGGAGATATTCGAGGGTGTTGCGCACCAAAACCGCTGTCTGGGTCTGCATTTTTTCAGCCCAGCCCACATCATGAAGCTGTTGGAGATCGTCAAGACACCGCACACGGACGCAAGCGTTCTGGCCACGGGATTTGCCTTGGGCAAACGGATGCGCAAGGTCTCCGTCCTTTCGGGCATTTGTGATGGGTTCATTGGAAACCGGATGCTGGCGGCCTATCGCCGGGCGGCAGATTACCTGTTGGCCGATGGCGCGCTGCCCTATCAGGTGGATGCAGCGATGCGCGAAATGGGCCTGCCGATGGGGCCTTATGAGATGCAGGATCTGACCGGATTGCAGATTGCATGGGCCAATCGTCAGCGTCAGGCCGAAACCCGTGACCCCGCCGAACGTTATGTAACTATCGGCGATCAATTGTGCCAAATGGACCGTCTGGGCCAGCGCAGTGGCAAGGGTTGGTACGCCTATGAAGAAGGTAATCGCACCCCGCAGCGCGACCCATTGGTCGAAGCGATGATTGAGGAATACTCTGCAAAACAAGGGATTTCCCGCCGCGCGTTCACCAACGAAGAGATCGCCGGACGCCTGTTGGCCGTATTGGCGAATGAAGGCGCGCGAATCGTGGAAGAGGGCATTGCCGAGCGTGACGCCGACGTAGACATTGTAAAAATTCACGGCTACGGTTTTCCACGATGGCGTGGCGGACCCATGCAGTATGCAACCGAAATCGGTTGGGGAAAAACAAAAGAATTCATGCAGTTGGTGGACGCAGAAAGCCCCAACTCGTGGACCATCGCGTCGAACCCCGATGCGGTTTGAAATATGAACCGAAAGTGTTGATAGTTACAAAATTAACAATTAACACATTCATCAATTGCCTATTTTGGGAGGACCTCATGGCTAAATTTTCGAAACTCACTTCGCTTCTGGCAGGTGCCACATTGGCTCTGTCGGGTGCCGCTGCATTCGCGGCTGACCACACACTGACAATCTCGAGCTGGGCTCCGCCCACGCATGGCATCAACGCAAAAATGTGGCCCAAATTCGTTGAGATGGTTGAAGCAGCCACCGACGGTAAAGTCACCGCCGAGCTGAAACTGGGCATCGCCCCACCCCCAGCCCAAATGGATCTGGTCATGGATGGTGCGGCTGACGCATCGATCATCTTCCACGGCTACCAGGCTGGTCGTTTCGTGATGACAAAAATGATCGAACTGCCCGGTTACGAAGGTTCAGCTGAAGCCGCATCAGTTGCTTACTGGCGCGCCTATGAGGCCCACCTTGCAGCAGCTAACGAGCACCGCGGCGTGAAAGTCATCGCATTGCACACACACGGTCCTGCGCAGCTGCACTCGAACAAAGCTGTGACATCGATGGATCAGGTCGCTGGCATGAAAATCCGCATCCCCGGTGGTGTGGGTGGTGATGTTGGTGCCGCGCTTGGTGCCACAGGCATCGCGGTTCCAGCCCCTAAGGTGTATGAAACTCTGGCGTCGAACGCTGCTGACGGTGTGGTCATGCCGTTTGAAGGCCGCAAAGGTTTCAAGCTGACCGAAGTTGCAACCAACGTTTATGAAATGCCCGGTGGTCTGTACCGTGGATCGTTCGCCTTCATCATGAACGAAGACACATTTGCTGATCTGCCTGCAGACCTGCAGGCGGCGCTGGACGAGCAAGTCTTTGGTGAGCCTCTGAGCCGTGAAATCGGTAAGATCTGGGACGAGATCGACACTATTGGTCGTGACGCCACAACATCGACCGAAGGCAACGCCATCAACGCAGCCACTGCTGCCGATCTGGAAGCTTTCAACGCAATTGCGTCGGACGTACGTGCCAAAGTGATCGCCGAAGTGACTGCTGGTGGTGTTGACGGCCAAGCCGCATACGACCTGATCGTCAAGGAAATGGCTGCTAACTAAGCCTATCCTCTGAGCCAATCCAAAGTCCCCGGCAGGTTGACTTGCCGGGGTCACCCCCACCTTCTTAAGCCACGAAAGGGTTGCCCTGATGGCCTCGCTCCTTCACGCAATCCGCCGCCTTAGCAGCATTCCTGTCTATGTTGCCTGCGCGGCGCTTTTCATTCTCATGGTCATGACCTTTTGCGACGTCATTCTGCGCTCGATTTTCAATGCCCCAATCGAAGCCGCCACCGAACTGACCCGCATCCTGATGGCCATTCTGGTTTTTGCCGTTTTGCCCGTCATGTCGTCCCGCGCCGATCATATCGCGGTTGATTTGACTGACGGCTTTTTCGCACGTCTGCGCCTCACCCGCATACGCGATGGCCTGGTATTTCTGTTTTCCGGCATCATGCTGTTCTGGCCGATCAAGCGCGTCTGGGTGCTGGCGGAACGCGCCCGCGACTATGGCGATGTCACAGAATATCTGCACATCCCGCAATTCTATATCGGCTGGTTCATTGCGGTCTTCACCGCAATTGCCGCCGTTGCAATGATCGTTGTCGGTCTGTTGCATTTCCTTGCCCCCCATCTTTTGACGGAGCGACGCGCATGACTGCCGCACTTATTGGGTTCGCCCTTGTTCTTGTTCTGGTGCTTGTGCGCCTGCCGATCGTGTTTGCCATGGGCCTTGTCGGCACCTTGGGCTACGCCTATGAGCGCGGCGGATCAATCTTTGACGAGCGCGGCATCAAGGCCGCCATGTCGATGGTGGGTCGCCAGATCACCGACACCGCACAGGATTATGGCTTGTCAGTTGTCCCGCTGTTCATCCTCATGGGTCTGTTCGTAAACAAAGGCGGCATGGCCAAAGAGCTGTACGCCGTCTCAAACGCCTTTCTGGGGCACATGCGGGGCGGGATCGCCATGGCAACCGTGGCCGCCTGTGGTGGCTTTTCTGCGATCTGTGGATCGTCGCTGGCCACAGCCGCAACCATGTCCAAAGTCGCCATGCCCGAGATGCGCCGCTATGGCTATTCGGATGAGTTGTCGACAGCGTCGATCGCAGCCGGTGGCACATTGGGCATTCTCATTCCGCCCTCTGTCATTCTGGTGATCTACGGCCTGCTGACCGAAACCTCAATTGGCAAGCTGTTCATGGCGGGTATTCTGCCAGGCACCCTGGGCATCCTGTTTTACCTCGGCGCAGTGCGTTGGACCGTGTGGCGCAACCCCGACTCGGGTCCTGCAGGCGAGCGCGCAGGCTGGGGTCAGCGGTTGCTGGCGTTGAAATCGGTCTGGGCCGTGTTGCTGTTGTTCTTCCTTGTGATTGGCGGGCTTTACGGCGCGTTTGATTTTGAGCCTTTGAACCTGACATTCTCGCCCACTGAAGCCGCCGGCATGGGTGCGATGGGCGCGTTTCTGATCGCCTTGTTCCGGGGGGGTTTGACAGTAAAATCGACATTCGAAGTGTTGAAAGAAACGTCCTTTACCGCCGCTGCGTTGTTCTCGGTTCTGATCGGCGCGCAGATTTTCTCGAACTTCATCAACCTTGCGGGCCTGCCCGAAGCGTTGATCGCCATGGTCACAGCCTATGATGTGCCAAACTTTATGGTCATCCTGATGATCCTTGGCATCTACATCATTCTGGGTTGTGTGTTTGAATCCCTGTCGATGCTGTTGCTGACCGTTCCGATCTTTTTCCCACTGGTCGTCAGCCTTGGCTATGACCCTATCTGGTTTGGTATCGTCGTTGTGGTGGTGACCGAGATTTCGCTGATTACGCCACCTGTTGGGTTGAACGTGTTCATCCTAAAAGGTGTTGTGGGCGACGTGTCGACCGCAACGATTTTCCGGGGTGTGACACCGTTCTGGATCGCTGACATCTTCCGTCTGGCGCTGATCGTGTTGGTGCCATGGATCGTACTGGTGCTGCCGGAACAAATGGGCGCGATTGGACACTGATGTTTGTTTTGACGGACCTTCCTGACGGGTTTCACGACGACCCCTATCCGCACTACAGGCGGCTGCGTGAAGACGCGCCCGCCTGTGTTCAACCCGACGGCAGCGTGATCGTGTCACGGTATGAAGATCTGGACCGGATTTACCGCGACACCACGACGTTCATCTCGGACAAAAAGGCGGTGTTTGGCCCCAAGTATGGTGTCGACTCACCGCTTTATGAGCATCACACCAACTCATTGGTGTTTAACGACCCGCCCCTGCACACCCGCGTGCGCAAGGTGATGGTGGGGGCGATGAACCCGCGTGCGCTGGCCCAGATGGAACCGGGGCTGGAGCTGTTGATTGCGAGCCTTCTGGACAAGATGGAAGGCCAGAGAGACGTTGAGCTGATGGAAGCCTTTGCAGGCGCCATCCCGATTGAGGTGATCGGCAACATGTTGGGCATTCCACGCGACCAACGCGATCCTTTGCGGGACTGGTCGCTGTCTATTCTGGGCGCGCTTGAGCCACAACTGACACCGGAACAAGAGGCACATGGCAATCAGTCGGTGCGTGACTTTAAGGTCTTTCTGCGCGGTATCATTGAAGATCGCAAAGCCAATCCGGGCGATCCCGAAGTTGATGTGCTGACACGGCTGATCCACACCGAAGGCGACCATCTGACCGAAGTTGAGCTGTATCAGAACTGTATCTTCATTCTGAACGCCGGGCATGAGACCACCACCAACCTGATTGGCAATTCGATTGAGTTGCTGGACCGTTTCCCCGACAAACGCGCCGAGCTGATCGCCAACCCCAAGTTGATCACCACCGCCGTGGATGAGTTTCTGCGCATGGAAAGCCCCAACCAGTTTGGCAACCGGCTGACCACGTCTGAGATTGAGATGCACGGCGTCACCATCCCCAAGGGGACCGACATTCATCTGTGCATGGGGGGTGCCAATCGTGATCCCGCGCAGTTTCCAAACCCAGACGAGATGAAGCTGGACCGCCGCCCTAACAAACACATCGCCTTTGCCGGTGGCGTGCATACCTGTGTTGGCCTGACGCTGGCGCGGATGGAGGGCCGTATTGCGGTGGGGCGTTTCCTGGAGCGGTTCCCGAAGTTTGAGATTACCGACGGTATGGAACGTGGTGGACGCTTGCGGTTCCGTGGATTTTCCAAACTGCCAGCACGGTTGGACTAGCAGGTTTATGACGTCGAGGTGTTTTGCTGCAAGCTTATTGACCGACCGTTCGGTCATGTAATAGATTGCCGGTAACAATCGGATTCGAATGACGGGCGCAGGTGTGCCCGATGAGGAGATTAAGATGACCATCCAACAGATTTCCAGCTTTGCCGCAGGCGAATGGCTTGCCCCTGGCGCCGGAGCCCGCAACATTGCCAGCGCCATCACCGGCGACGTGATTGCCAGCGCGGGCAACAATGACCTCGATGTACAGGCGATGCTGGACTACGGTCGCAAAGTGGGTGGCGCAAACCTGCGCAAGATGACGTTCCATGACCGCGCACGCATGCTCAAGGCGGTTGCCCTTCATCTGCAGAAAAATCGTCAGGCGATGTATGATCTGTCGTTTGACACCGGAGCCATCCAGTCAGATCACCTGATCGACATCGATGGCGGCATTGGCACGATGTTGGTGTTTGCCTCGAAAGGCCGTCGCGAGATGCCGGACGGGCATGTCTATCTGGACGGCGAAGTGGAACAGCTGTCGCGCAATGGCACATTCCTTGGTCAGCACATTTGCACGTCGCTCCAAGGCGTGGCCGTGCATATCAACGCGTTCAACTTCCCGGTTTGGGGCATGTTGGAAAAGGTTGCCCCGACCCTGTTGGCGGGTGTGCCCTGTATTGTGAAACCGGCGACAAATTCGTGCTACGTGACCGAATTGTGCGTACGCCTGATGCTGGACAGCGGGTTGTTGCCCGAAGGGGCACTGCAACTGGTCTCGGGCGGTCTGGGCGACATGCTGGACCGCTTGACCATGCAGGATGTGGTGAGCTTTACCGGCTCGGCTGATACGGCAATGAAGTTGCGTTCAAACCCTGTGATCCTTGAGAACTCGGTGCGGTTTGTCGCTGAGCAGGACAGTCTCAATGCCTCGATCCTTGGACCGGATGCAGAGCCCGGCACGCCTGAGTTTGATCTGTTCGTTAAGGAAGTGCAGCGCGAGATGACCACCAAGGCGGGGCAGAAATGTACGGCTATTCGCCGGATATTCGCGCCGGAAAACACGGTGCAGGCCGTGATCGAAGCCCTGTCAGCGCGTCTTGCAAAAACGGTGATCGGCGATCCACGTCTGGAAACCACTCGCATGGGGGCGCTGGTCTCGAACGGCCAAAAACGTGACGTTCTGGAAAAGGCCGCCATTATCGGCCAGGAAGCTGAGCGCGTTTATGGCGACCCCGAAAACTTTACCGTAGATGGCGCGGACGCCGAGAGAGGCGCTTTTGTGCCGCCGATGCTGTTCCATTGCGCCGACCCGGACAATGCCCAGCGCGTGCATGACACCGAGGCCTTTGGCCCAGTGTCGACGGTCATGGGCTACCGCGATGTCGATCACGCCGTTGAGCTGGTCAACAAGGGCATGGGGTCGCTGGTGGCCTCGGTCATCACTCATGACTCGGACGTGGCGCGTCAGGTTGCGATGGGCGCGGGTGCGTATCATGGGCGGATTTACTTCAACAACCGCGACTCGATGAAGGAATCGACCGGCCACGGATCTCCCCTGCCCCATATGGTGCACGGTGGACCGGGTCGCGCAGGTGGCGGCGAAGAGCTGGGCGGCATTCGCGGCGTAAAGCATTACATGCAGCGCACCGCCATTCAGGGCTCGCCTGATATCCTGTCGGCGATTGGTGGCACTTGGGTGCCCGGTGCGGCCGAGATCAAAGGCCCGGCGCATCCGTTTACCCGGACATTCCACGAGGTGTCGATTGGCGAGACGATGTACACCGAGCCGCGCATTGTCACCATGGAAGACATCGAACACTTTGCCAATTTCACTGGCGACACCTTCTATGCGCACATGGATCAAGACGCCGCCGAGCGGAACCCGTTTTTCCCGGGTCGTGTGGCGCATGGCTATCTCTTGCTGTCCTTCGCCGCCGGACTGTTTGTGGAGCCGAACGAAGGTCCGGTTCTGGCCAACACAGGGCTGGATAATCTGCGCTTTATGAAGCCTGTGTCGGCGGGCGACAGCATCAAGGTGCGCCTGACCGTCAAGAAAAAGACCCCGCGCAACGAAGAGTATGGCGAAGTGCGCTGGCACGTGACGCTGACCAATCAGGATAACGAAATGGTTGCGGAATACGAACTGCTGACCATGAACGCCTACTGAAGCAACGACGCATCACCGGCCCTGACAATTGGGGCCGGTGGGATGGTCAATCCCGCCCTGTCACAGTATTGAACGGACATGGCAAGTGACACAAATTCCTGGTTCGAAGACAGTATTCAGACCCTGACCTACAACCGCAATCAACGGGTGTGGTCGATCATCGTATCCTTGTTTGGCGATCTTGCCCGCGCGCCCGGCGACCGGATCAGCGGCAGTCAGTTGTCCCGCATCACCGAGCCGATGGCGATCAAACCCGAGGCGGTGCGCGTCGCGCTGCATCGTTTGCGCAACGACGGCTGGATCGCCAGCGAAAAGTCCGGGCGGTCTAGCTTTTACCACCTGACCCAAAGCGGCCTTGTTCAAAGTGAGGCGGCCAGCCCAAGGATTTACACCCGTGATGTGATCTATCCTGACGTCTGGCATCTGTGCATTCCCGAACCTTTGCGCAAATCAGAACGCGATGAACAGGCCCGGATAATGCGCCGCGAGGGGTATGTCTCGGTGGCTCAGGGGGTCTATCTGGGGCCTGAGGTTGCGCCCAAGCGGGACGATTGCCTGACAATCAGTGGCGATTTGGGGGTTTTGCCCAGATGGCTGAAGCAACAGATTTCCCCGCCACAATCGGTCAAAGCCTATGAGGATCTGGAACAAGCGTTGGATCGGTTTGCACAGATCCTGGAAAACGCCCCGACCCCGACCCCGTTAGAGGTGGCAACATTGCGCACGATCATTGTGCATGTCTGGCGCCGCGCGCTATTCAGCCATCCGGACCTGCCCGATGCGTTTTTTCCCGAAGGTTGGCGTGGCACGGCCTGCCGACACAAGGTGATGGATGCCCTTGATCGTCTGGGATTGCCAGGTCTGGACAGTTTAAGCGCCTAAAAGGGGCGTGAAGTCAGTCTTCGAGTTCGGTCAGGTCGACCAAAAGCGCTATCAACTGATCATGACGCTCTTCACCCAGATCTTCGCGCAGCTTGCTCAGGATGCTGCGGCTGGTGTCCATGTTGGCCGCAATGATACCGCGGCCTTCGGCGGTGGCCGTGATGATCTGACGGCGACGATCTGTGGTGTCGCGTTTGCGGGTAATCAACCCTTTGCTCTCAAGCTTGTGCAGAATGCGCGTCAGACTGGGCAAAAGCAGAACGGCCCGCTCGGCGATAGATGTCGGGTCCATCGGACCTTCTTCGTCCAGCACGCGCAACACGCGCCATTGTTGTTCGGTGACACCGGCATTGGCCAGCATGTCCCGGATCGGCCACATCACGCGTTCACGTGCCCGCAACAGAGCAATTGGAAGGGATTTTGTGGTGGACGGGTTTTTGATCTTTGACGCCATAGTCCATTCATGCACTTTGATCGGCAAAAGGGCAATATCACTGGCTTGTCTACAAAGTCGCACTTTGTTAACGTGTTAATCAAATGCTTTGGGAGGGTTTTATGGACTGGGATGAATTTGCGAAATGGGGTGCGCGTATTTCGGATTGGGCACGCGGATATCACGAAACCCTACGCGACCGTCCGGTACGGGCACAGGTGGCACCGGGGGATATCCTGAACCAGTTGCCCGTCGCAGCCCCCCAAAGTGGCGATGACATGGAAACCGTGTTTGCCGATTTTGAGAAGGTTGTGATGCCCGGCATCACCCATTGGCAACACCCCCGGTTCTTTGCTTATTTCCCGGCCAACGCCACGCCACCTTCGATGCTGGCGGACTATCTGGCCACGGTGATCGCGCCGCAATGCATGTTGTGGCAGACCTCACCCGCAGCCACCGAGATGGAAACCCGTATGCTGCAATGGCTGCGCGGGTCTTTGGGGCTGGCAGACCACTTTGAGGGCGTCATTCAGGACAGTGCGTCAACCGCCACCTTGGCGGCCGTATTGACGATGCGCGAAAGGGCGCTGGGATGGGCTGGTAATGAAGAAGGTCTGAGCGGCCTGGACACTCTGCGCATCTATTGTTCAAACGAAGTGCATACCTCGGTAGATCGGGCGATCTGGATTTCCGGCATTGGCCAAAAGAACCTGCGCCGCATTCCCACTCATGGACCTTTGCGCGCGATGCAGCCCGAAGCGTTGGAAGCCGCCATTAAGGAAGACATTGCCAAAGGTCTGAAACCTGCGGGCATTGTGGCTTGTGTGGGAGGCACGGGGACAGGGGGCTGTGATGATATCTCGGCGGTCTGCGACATCGCGGCAAAATACGACCTTTATGTCCATGTCGATGCAGCATGGGCCGGGGCGGCAATGATCTGTCCCGAGTTTCGCCACCTGTGGGAAGGCGTCGACAAAGCGGATTCCGTGGTGTTCAACCCGCATAAATGGCTGGGCATGCAGTTCGATTGTTCGGCGCATTTTGTAAAGAACCCAGACGATCTGGTGCGCACGCTGGCCATCAAGCCGGAATACCTTAAGACCCATGGCCACGATGGCATTATCAATTATTCGGAATGGTCCGTGCCTTTGGGGCGGCGGTTCCGGGCGCTGAAAATCTGGTTTGTGCTGCGCGTCTATGGTGTTGAGGGCCTGCAAGAGATGATCCGCAATCATGTTGCATGGGCCAAAGACCTGCACGATCTGTTTGCCGCCGAGCAGGATTATGAAATTGTCACCGCCCCGGTTCTGTCGCTATTTACGTTTCGATATGCCCCCGGCGGACACAGTGATCTTGATGGGTTGAACCAACGTCTGGTGGATGCGGTGAATGATGACGGCCGCATTTACATCACACAAACCCGGACCAACGATCAGCTGGTGATCCGGTTTCAGGCGGGGCAGGTCAACGCCACGCAAGAGGATGTATTGCTGGCGTTTGATGTGACCCGCGAAATCGCAGGGACTTTGACCTGATCAGCACCCCAAAACGCCCAAGGAACAACCGTATTGTACTTGCGTTTCTGAGGTCCGTCGGATCATGTCACCTGACGAGGAGACACGCATGCGCCCTGATTTGATCCTGCTTTGCTTTGCCTATGTGCTGAGCCAGTTTTTCCGCGCCTTTCTGGCGGTTCTGACCAAAGTGTTGGACAGCGACATCGGGGCCACGTCCGAAGACCTGGCGTTCGCATCCGGTGTCTGGTTTCTGGTGTTCGCAGCGATGCAAATCCCTGTGGGGGCAGCGTTGGACCGAATTGGCCCGCGCCTGACATCGTCTGTTTTGCTATTCATTGGTGGAGGCGGTGGGGCCTTGTTGTTTTCCTATGCAACGACCCCTGCTCATATCACCCTGGCAATGGGGTTGATCGGCATCGGCTGTTCGCCCGTGTTGATGGCCAGCTATTACATCTTTGCGCGCAGCTATCCTGCGGCGAAATTTGCGACCCTGGCGGCCTTGATGCTTGGGGTCGGATCTGTGGGCAACCTTGTGGCGTCCTATCCAACGGCCTGGGCGGCTGAAGTGATCGGCTGGCGCATGACCCTTGTGGCTCTGGCAATTTTTAGCGCGGCAACAGCCGTTGGTCTTGGGCTCATGGTCAAAGACCCTCCCAAAGCGGAAACCACGGAAAAGGGTTCGGTTCTGGACCTTTTGAAAATGCCCGCTCTGTGGCTCATGTTCCCGCTGATGTTTGTAAACTACATCCCGGCTGCGGGTATCCGGGGTCTTTGGATTGGCCCTTACCTGAGTGATGTGTTTGATGTGTCAACCTCGGGCATCGGCACGGCATCGTTGATGATGGGCGTCGCCATGATTGCCGGGACATTGTCTTATGGCCCTGCGGATCGGATATTTGGGACGCGCAAATGGGTTGTGGTCATGGGCAATACATTGGTCGGATTGGCATGCTTTGCGCTGGCCGTGTGGATCAGCACAGGCGTGGTTTTGTCGATCGCGATTATGGCCTTGATCGGGTTTTGTGGCGCGTCTTTCCCTGTGATCATCGCACATGCCCGCAGCTTTATCCCACCGCATCTGACAGGGCGTGGCGTGACGTTGTTGAACCTGTTTGGAATTGGTGGCGTCGGCGTGATGCAATCGGTGTCAGGAAAATTGCACGGACAAATGGCCGAAACCTCGCCGATTTTGGCCTATCAAACGCTGTTTGCCTTTTTTGGTGTGCTTTCGCTGCTCGGGGTTCTGATCTATCTATTCAGTCAGGACAGAACGGACTGAGGCGACCATGCCCAACGACGACATTGATGTGATTGCGCCCAACCTGAACCGCCGATTGTCTGGCGTGACGGCCACTGTGATCTCGCTGGTCCCATTGCAGGCGCGCAAGGTTGGAATCACGGCCACAGGCGTCGCCTTGCCAGATGGCTTGCCGTTCACCCCACTATGGAAGCTGCCGTTTCTGAAGCGCCGTCTGCGGGTCTGGCACGCAAGGCGCAACAACGAGATGCTCTTGGGTATTTTATTGCGCAGTCTGGGCCTGATGCGGTTGAAACTGGTGTTCACGTCCTCATCACCGCGCAAACGCGGGGGGCTGACCAATTGGATGACGTCAAAGATGGACGCCATTGTCGCCACCACGCCCGTGAATGCCACTGTGATGCCCGGCACACCTGTTTTGATCCCGCATGGCGTGAATACCGAAGTGTTTGCCCCGGCACCGTCGGATATCTTTGGAACCGGCGATCAAAAACTGATCGGCTGTTTTGGCCGGGTGCGCCACATGAAGGGGGCCCATCATTTTGTCGACGCGATGTGTGAGCTGTTGCCGGATCATCCAGACTATACCGCCATTATCATGGGTCGCATCACGCCGGACAATGCGGCCTATGCAGAAGAGTTGAAACAACGCATTGCGACCGCGGACCTGACGGATCGCATCCTTTTCAAGGACGAGCTGCCGCTGACCGAGATGCCACGGGCCTATAATGCACTGTCTTTATATGTGGCCCCTTCATTGCTGGAAGGGTTTGGCCTCACGCCGCTTGAGGCCCTGTCCTGCGCTGTACCCGTGGTGGCCACCGATGTCGGTGCGTTTCGCGACTTTGTCAGTCAGGATTGCGGTGAGATTGTCCCCAAGGACGACGGTGGTGCTTTGGCGGCATCGATCAGGACAATGCTGGCGCGAGACCTGCCTGCGATGGGGACGGCCGGGCGCACACGTGTTCAGGCCGAGTTTGGGTTAGAGCGTGAAGCGGACGCGCTGGTGGCGTTGTACCGGCACTTGTTGGGCCAAACCTGAGCCCAATACGGGCGACCATCGCACTTCGAAATGTCCCACTTCAAGAAAAACCGGGTCCAGCCCCTTTTGTCTTATGGGAATCGGCGCTAATAGGACGCGTCTGAAACATTGGAGACCTATCATGGGTTATCGTGTCGTTGTCGTTGGAGCCACAGGTAACGTGGGCCGCGAAATGCTAAACATTCTGGACGAGCGCCAGTTCCCGATCGATGAGATCGCCGTTCTTGCAAGCCGCCGTAGCTTGGGAACAGAAGTTAGCTTTGGCGACAAGACCCTGAAGACGCAGGATCTTGATACCTTTGATTTCACCGGCTGGGACATGGCGTTGTTCGCCGTGGGATCAGACGCCACCAAAGTCTATGCGCCCAAGTCTGCGGCTGCAGGCTGTGTGGTGATCGATAACTCGTCGCTTTACCGCTATGACCCTGACGTGCCGCTGATCGTTCCGGAAGTGAACGCTGACGCTGTGCACGGCTATTCTAAGAAGAACATCATCGCCAACCCCAACTGCTCAACTGCACAGATGGTTGTGGCGCTGAAGCCGCTGCATGACCGCGCCAAGATCAAGCGCGTCGTGGTGTCGACCTATCAGTCTGTGTCCGGGGCTGGCAAAGAAGGTATCGACGAGTTGTGGGATCAGACCAAGTCTATCTACAACCCGACCGACGACAAGCCGCCTAAGAAATTCACCAAACAGATCGCCTTTAACGTCATTCCGCACATCGACGTTTTCATGGAAGACGGATCGACCAAAGAAGAATGGAAGATGGTCGCTGAGACCAAAAAGATCGTCGACACGTCGATCAAGGTCACCGCGACCTGCGTACGTGTGCCGGTCTTTGTTGGCCACTCAGAAGCGATCAACATCGAGTTTGAAGATTTCCTCGACGAAGACGAAGCCCGCGACATCCTGCGCGAAGCACCGGGCGTCATGGTGATCGATAAGCGCGAAGATGGTGGCTATGTCTCGCCTGCGGAATGTGTGGGTGACTATGCCACCTTCATCAGCCGCATCCGTCAGGATTCGACCATCGACAATGGTATCAACCTGTGGTGCGTCAGCGACAACCTGCGCAAGGGTGCTGCGTTGAACGCCGTACAGATTGCTGAAACGCTGGGTCGGGAAGTTCTGAAAAAGGGCTAAGATAAGACGGCACTAAATTTAGGGGCGCCACGTCATTGGGATGTGGCGCCCTAATTATTTCTGCGGGGTTTCGATGGCGAGCCCCGCAGGCACCAACTGCCCAACAGTTATGTCAACCTCAAGCGCGAGCATTTCAGCGGCCCGCGCATCGGGTCAGACAATTTCAAATGCACATTTTGTCTTTTCATTTGGACACCGTCGCAAAATCTTGGTTACCGGTGGGTTAATCACACATTCATTTTTTTGCTCCTTGGGCCCAAAGCCAGTCCGAGCTGCCCCATTTCTGACACCTCAAACACAGTGTTTCCCCAAACAGCGAAAACTATTGCCCAATTTCCTTGTCACAAGAGAGGTCAAGGTTTACGAACGCGTTAACCATATGAAAATGTTGCCAAAAACAGCACAGACTGTTTCCAATCCGATGGGTCTAAAGCCCCATTTCGGACGCATTCTGCACGAATTTGGCCACAGTTCACCTCCATACTGAATTCATCAACACAGTGGGCAAAACGCTAAGGAGACTGAACCATGCGCAAAGAATTTTACACCCCCCGGATCGAAACAGCTGGCCAACCTGGTGGCTCTCTTCTGGACAAAGCCCGTCAGCGCCGCCTTCGTGCACTGCTGGTATGCGAAGAGTCCGAAGAAAACCTGTTCCTTTAAGACACGACAGGATTTCCGACCTCAAAGTTGTTTGTTTCCTAGTAAAGAAAACGGTCCGGCCAGTTTGGTCAGGACCGTTTTCTTTTGTGAAAACAACACGGTTTCAGAGTGGGTCAAACTCTTCGGTTTCGGGGTTAAAGCATTCCAGCCCGCCCTCGCCGATATTGTGCCACAGGCCATGCAGACTTAGATCCCCGGCTTCGACACGCTCTTGGACAAATGGGAATGTCAGCAGGTTTTCCAGTGACACCAAAACCGCTTGTTTTTCAAAGCTGCGCGCCTTGTCCTCGGCGTTTTCGATGCCAGCCACTTTTTCATAGCGGGGTTTCAACATGCTCATCCACCGACCGACAAAGCTGTCTTTGGCCTCAAGATGCGGAGCCTGACCTTCGCACATGTCGATGCATCCCTGCACACCGCCGCATTGTGAATGGCCCAAAACAATCAAATGGGCCACTTTCAAAGCACCAACCGCATATTCCACAGCAGCACTGGTCCCGTGATAATCGCCATCTGGGGCAAACGGCGGCACCAGATTCGCAATATTTCGGTGAATAAAAAATTCGCCCTGATCTGCTCCAAAAATGGCAGTCACATGCACGCGACTGTCACAGCACGAGATAATCATGGCGCGCGGATGCTGTCCCTGCGCCCCAAGATGCCGATACCACGGCTGATTCTGTTCATACGTTGTGGCTTTCCACCCCTGGTAACGCTGTACCAGATATGACGGCAAAGGTTTGGCGTGTTCCATCGTCTCTCCTTGCGGCAAGTTTTGAACGAGATAGTCATAAATTGCACAGATTTCGAGGGAAAATCACGAAAGACTATAACTTTTTGGGAACTTCTGGCAGCCAATATCAGAACCAGCCGTGGGGGCATTATTAATTGAGGGTGAGAGAGTGGAACAGGTTTCTGTCCTGAGACTGAACGAACGGGCGCTGCTGAACCGGGATCGGATTGTGCAGCTAAAACGACAATTGGGCGAACCGACGGCGCAGGATGTTCTGTGCCGCGCGGTCGAAGAAATTGCCGCGCGGCTTGAATACGTGAGCGTGCGTTTTGGCCTTCAAGAGTTGCCGGAAATGCGCAAATCAACCCGGTCTTTGCTGGCCATTGCTGATCAGGTGGGGCTGGACACGCTGACTATGGTGGCCGACGACGTTCTGGATTGCATTGACAACGGCGACCTGGTGGCTCTGTCTGCCACGCATGATCGGTTGCTACGTGTTGGTCAAAACTCTCTCACAGAGATTTGGGACATGCAGGACATTCGTGTCTGACCCTCTTGCAGGGACGCAAACACAAGCGAAAGCGTTTCGGGATTGAGCGGGTTCAAAATTTGATCTCGAAACGCCCACAACAATATTTGGGCGCGCGCATTTCGCTTCATTATTGCGTTTCAACAATAGGTCAAAACACTTTAGGCTGAGGGTAACATCAAAAGGATGAGCCCCTAAATGTCGCTGAGTTTTGCACCCGAATCTGACACCGTTGTTCCGCTTTACCTCGTTGAGGCAGAGGAACTGGACACATGGCTCGACAGCCTGCCCGACCATGAAAGCAACTGGATCAGGGCGGCAGGCTTCCGCGCCAGCATCGGATCCCATGTTCTGATGCCTGACGACAAGGGATCGGTGTCCAAGGCGATTGCAGGATTTGGCAAGGCAAAGACGCGGGCAAGGGGCCGATTTCCCTTGGCGGCGGCGGCCAAATCCCTGCCTGAAGGTATCTATCGTCTGGCCACGGACCTGCCTGCCGGGGACCTTGAGACCGAGGCGCTTGGCTGGCTTCTTTCCGGGTATGCCTTTGACCGCTATCACAAAAACCAAGGTGCCAAAGCTCGGCTGGTTTGCCCGACAGGGGTTGATGCCGCAAAGGTCGAAGCGATTGCCAACGCCGAGGCACTGACCCGCGATCTGATCAACACGCCTGCCTCGGACATGGGGCCCGAGGCCTTGGAGGCAGCGGCCCGTGAGGTGGTAAAAGATTTTGGCGGCAAGATCGATGTCATCGCAGGTGACGCTTTGCTGGATCAGGGTTTTCCCATGATCCACGCTGTTGGTCGTGCGTCCGATCAGGCACCGCGTCTGATTGATATGCACTGGGGGCAAGACGGACCCAAGCTGACTTTGGTTGGCAAAGGCGTGTGTTTTGACACAGGGGGTCTGAACCTCAAACCCGGTGGGTCAATGGGGCTGATGAAAAAGGACATGGGCGGGGCGGCCACTGTTTTGGGGTTGGCGCATATGATTATGGCACTCAAACTGCCCATTCAGCTACGCGTGCTGATCCCGGCGGTGGAAAACGCCGTATCAGGCAATGCCTTTCGTCCCGGTGACATTTTGAATTCGCGCAAAGGGTTCACGGTTGAGATCAACAACACCGATGCCGAAGGGCGTCTGGTGCTGGCCGATGCTTTGACGCTGGCAGATGAAGAGAACCCTGACCTTGTTATCTCAATGGCCACGTTAACCGGTGCCGCCCGCGTGGCCGTTGGTCCGGATTTGTCGCCCTATTACACCGATGACGATGGGATTTCCGCAGCCCTCACCAAAGCTGGCACCGAGGTGTCTGACCCTGTCTGGCGCATGCCGTTCTGGGAGCCCTATGAAAAGATGATCGAACCCGGCATTGCCGACCTCGATAACGCCCCCAAGGGTGGATTTGCAGGCTCGATCACGGCAGCCTTGTTCCTGCGCCGGTTTGTTGAAAACCCGCGCTATACGCATTTTGACATCTATGGATGGAACCCGGCAAATGCGCCCGCCCGCCCCAAAGGTGGCGTCGGCATGGGCGCGCGCGCATTGTTGCAGGCCCTGCCCGACATGTTGGATTTTTGATGGACCGACGCACGACCCCCTGCAACGGAGAGGTTGCCGCCGCCGAGTGGCAAGGCAAGGTCGAGGCACAGCGTTTCGTGCAGGGCCAGTTTGCCCGGGTGTCTGCCCCGGTGATCGATTTGCGTTGCGATCCAGACGCCAAACCTCTTGACCGGCAATTGCTGCGTGGGGATCGGTTTCGGGTTCTGGATCGAAAAGAAGGGCGTGCCTTTGGTCAGGCGGATCGGGGGGGCTATGTTGGCTATGTTGACGAAGCCTCGCTTGAGGACTGGCAGGAGCCGACCCATTGGATCAGCGCACGCGCCAGTTTCGCTTTTTCCAAGCCCGATTTCAAAGCCCCGAACCCTCAGGTGCTCAGCCATGGCGGCCGTGAAAAGGTGGTTGGAGAGCACGGACGTTTTAGCGAATTGGCGACCGGTCAGTTCGTGCCCAGCGCGCATCTGTGTCCGATAGCTGCTCTGGCCATTGATCCTGTGATTGAGGCCGATAAATACCTTGGCACACCGTATCTCTGGGGCGGAAATTCAATTCTGGGCATTGATTGCTCGGGTCTTATTCAGGGCGCGCTGATGGTCTGCGGCATCCCCTGCCCCGGCGACAGCGATCTGCAGGAACAGGCCTTTCCAGATGCCACTGGAGGATATCAGTGCGGTGATCTGGTGTTCTGGAAAGGCCATGTTGCCATAGTGGTTGACAGTGAACGGCTGATCCATGCCAATGCTTTTCATATGGCGGTGGCCTATGAGCCCATCACCGATGCAATCACGCGAATTATGGATCAGGGCGACGGTCCTGTGACCTCTCACAAACGACCGGCCTTGAAAGGATCAACATGAGCGATGCATTCTTCCACCCTGTATCCGGCATGGAATTGCCCCGGTTTGCAGGGGTTCCGAGCTTCATGCGGCTGCCACAGGTGCCGCTCGATGATCCACGCTGTGACGCCGTTCAGGTTGGTATTATCGGCGTGCCATGGGACAGCGGCACCACCAACCGTCCGGGCCCCCGGCATGGCCCCCGGCAGCTGCGCGATATGTCGACAATGATCCGGGCTGAAAATGGCGCCACAGGTGTGCGCCCGTTTGAGATGGTCAATTGCGCTGATCTTGGGGATGTAGGGCCAAACCCGGCCGATATCATCGACAGCATGAGCAGGATCACTGCCTTTTTCGAACAAGTCATCGCCAAAGACATCATGCCGTTAACAGCCGGCGGCGATCATCTGTCTTCGCTGCCGATCCTGCGCGCGCTAGGGGCCAAGGCGCCCCTCGGCATGATCCATTTCGACAGCCACACAGACCTGTTTCACAGCTACTTTGGCGGCACCATGTACACCCACGGCACGCCGTTTCGCCGCGCCGTGGAAGAAGGCCTTCTTGACCCCAAACGCATCGTGCAAATCGGCATTCGCGGCACGGCCTATGACAGCGAAGACATCGACTTTGCCAAAAGCACCGGCATTCGCATCATTCGGATTGAGGAATTTTTTGATCGGGGTGTGGCGGATGTGATGGCCGAGGCCCGCGAGATCGTGGGAGACGGAGACACTTATGTTTCTTACGACATTGATTTTGTCGACCCGACCTTTGCGCCCGGCACCGGCACGCCAGAAGTTGGCGGCCCAAACTCTTTTCAGGCCTTGCAGGTCGTGCGCGAACTTGAGGGTGTGAATATCATCGGGGCTGATCTGGTCGAGGTATCCCCACCGTTCGACGCCTCCGGCGGAACCGCCTTTCTTGGGGTCTCTATCATGTTTGAGCTGTTGTGCGTGATGGCCCGGCGCATTGCCACATAATCCCAAGGACGCCAAACAAAGGTTGGGGACGAGATATCCTGCGCAGCCGAAAGGCTGCTCAATCTGGTGACGCCAATCAATGGTTATTCAACCGCGCGGATCAGCTTGCGTTCCAGCACACGCAACACAGTCTTGAGGTCATGGCCACGTTTCAGAACCTGACCGTCCACTCCGATCACCGCATAAAGCCCCTGGCGATTGCGCAGCTTTGGGCGTTTCTCGATTCGGTAAAGCGGATTTTCTGCGGTGCGTTTAAACACCGAAAACACTGCGACATCCCTCAGGCAGGATATACCATAGTCTCTCCATTCCCCGGCAGCGACCATACGGCCATATAGAGACATGATTGCTCCAAGCTCTGTGCGATGAAACGCCACCTGCGTTGGGGTTTGCAAAGGTCCGTTGAACGGAATGGGGGGCTGTGCATTCATCTGTTCAGAGTTGCGCCAGTTTGCCAAAAAATCAACCCCGCCCCGATTTTGCCCCAAACTAATCGGCAAATGGCCTTTTGCTTTCCCTCTTGTCGCCCCAAGCGACCTGCATATTCACTCCATAGCGAAACAAACGCTACCTCCGGCGACGCGGCGTTCTTGCCCCCACCCAGTCTGCGTCGTCGGAGGGCATTTCCCCCCAACATACCATAAATGCATCAGGCAAAGCTGCCCTGACAGAACCAGCCTGCGGACATCGCACCGCCATGGGCGTAATACATGTGCAGGCAATCCCCTTCGCGGCAGGTCACACGCCAGTAATCGCGCACGCCGCTGCGCCATTCAGGATCATCCAGCCACCATTCCGGCGTGATCCGTTCTGGTCCGGTGGCCATGGCCAGATGCAAATCACGCCCCCGCCAGCGAAACTGGCCCGGCGGATAGGCGCTGTCCGGGGCGGTCACTGGCTCGGGACGCCAGATCAATGTGGGGCGTGGGGTTGCGGGCGCAGGCCAATCCTGTCCATACGGCGCGGCCCAGGCCGCCGCCATCACTTTGGCCGTCTTTTCCGGCAGATGGCTGTCGGCGGGATGCAACCGCGTGATCCGCTCCAAACCCACACGGGCCCCCACCCGCCCAATCAGATCATCCAGCGCTTCTGAGCCGTTCAACCGCTTGGCCACGGATTGTTCTGCATCGAAGCGTCCGGCCATGGGACGTTGAAGCGCGGCTTCGACCTGCACCGCTTCAAGCCGCAGCATGTCGATGCCAAAGCCTGCATCAATTTCATCCAGCTTCATCGACAGAAGCGGGCGGATGCGATCCACCACAGACGACGCACGTGCCAATCCCACCTCAATCCATTCGCTGCCTTGATCGACACGAAATGCCTGAAGCCGAACCTGCCGAGCGACCTTGCCGCGTTCCTCAAGCATCACGCAAAGCCGATCAAGCAAGCGCACCATCCCGGCCTCAATATCGTCGCGCAGACCAATCGGTTCCGGCAGGGTCATCCGCACCGCAAAATTCTGGACTTCCCTGGCCGGAGCGATCGGCTCTGGCACTGAGCCCAACGCCTGATCCAGACGCAATATCAATCCCTTACCAAATCGACGCGCCACTGTGGCGCGGGGCTGATTGGCAAGATCTGCGATTTTTCGCAGCCCAAGACGTGCCAGATGGGCCTGTGTCTCGGCATCAATGCGCAGGCCCGCCACGGGAATATCTGCCAGCGCCGTTCGGGTCTGACCCACAGGGGCAATTGTGCTGGCTGGCTGTCCTGTGACCCCGATCTGAGGCGCGGCCCCGCCCTTGGTCCAGTGTCGTCGCCGCGCCGCGCGCACCCGTGTGGCCGGGGCCTCTTGGTCGATCGCATCCCCACTGCGGTGCATCAGCATATCTCCGCGCCCGGAAAATCGCGCCAGCGCCCAGGCTGCTCCGGCCGTGTCCGCCACACCCGCCAACACTGTCAGTCCCAGCCTTTCACACCCTTCCTGCACGGTCTCGATCACCCCCTGCTCCCCACCAAACAGATGCGCACACCCCGTAATGTCGAGCATCAAAGAAGCCGGGGCCTCTTCGGCCACCCATGGCGAAAACTGCACCGCCCAGCGCCGCAGCGTTCCCAAAAACGCCGCCTCAGCCTGACGGTTCTGCAACCGGGTGAGCAGCCCCGGACACATGGCTTGGGCATCCCGGTGTGGCTGATCCACATGCACACCTTCACGGCTCGCCGCTTGCGAGACCGACGCCACCACCTGCATCTGCCCTGTGTCGCGCAACACAGCAAACGGCCGCCCCCACAGGTCCGGCTCGGACCGGATCAGGCGTTCGGCCCCCAGACGCGGGAACCACAAGGACAGGACACGACGATTTACCATCAGGAATTTGACATTTGGGCAGCAATTTGTTCTCTTTTTGTTCTTCTTATTTATCGTGATTCGATAGACACTGTCGAGAGCAGGACCTCTGAAGCCATGGTTGCCGAGTTGTGCATCACTTCGAATTTCACCTTCCTCACCGGGGCGTCCCACCCCGAGGAGTACATGCGCCGTGCCGCCTTGGATGGATACGAGGCGATTGCCGTCACAGATGACAACACGGTGGCGGGCATTGTGCGCGCCCACACCGAAGCCCGCGAGATTGCCCGGCAGGTGAAAGAGCGGCAGCAGTTTGATGCCAGCCATGGTCTGATCGGCCCGCCTGCCCCCAAAGGCTGTCCTTCTGCCCCTTCTGCCGCGATCCTGAACATTCCGCGTCTGCTGCCCGCCGCGCGGCTGATCTTTTCAGACGCCCCGCCGATGACGGCCTTTGCCGCCACACGGCAAGGCTGGGCCAGTCTCTGCCGCCTGCTGTCCAAAGGGCGACTTCGGGCCGAAAAAGGCGCATGCATTCTGAGCCTTACAGACATTTTCGACCACTCCGAGGGGCTGGATCTGATCCTGCATCCCGATCCACAAACGCTTCACCTGCCGCGCGGCGCGGGGGGATGGTCTCAGCACATGAAACGGCTGACGCGCCGCTTTGCCGGGCGGATGTATCTGCTGCTCTCTCCTCGATATGATGGGCTGGACGATGCGCATTTTCGCGCGATTTCAGACACTGCAGATCACCTCGGTCTGCCCCTGATCGCCAGCGCCTCACCCCGGATGCATCACGGACGCCGCCGACGACTGGCCGATGTGCTGAGCGCCATTCGCACCGGCAAACGGGTTGATGCCTTGGGGCGCGATGCGCTGGCCAATGGCGAACAACGCCTGCGCAATATCCCGGAAATGCAACGCCTGTTCCGCGGCTATGAAGGGGCGCTGGACAACACCGCCAAACTGGCCGCGAAGATCACCTTTTCGCTCGACAGTCTGCGCTATGAATACCCCAGCGAAGTGGCCCAGGGTGAGACCGCCGCCCAGCGCCTGTCACGACTGGCGCACGAAGGGTTGCGCTGGCGGTATCCTTATGGCGCACCGGAACGGGTGAAGGGCATGCTTGCTCATGAACTCGACCTGATTTCGCGACTGAAATACGAACCCTACTTCCTCACAGTACGTGACATTGTGCATTTTGCGCGGGGCCGGGACATCCTGTGTCAGGGCCGGGGAAGTGCTGCGAATTCAGTGGCTTGCTATTGTCTTGGCGTGACCAGTGTCAGTCCCGAAGTGGGCACAATGGTGTTCGAACGTTTTGTCTCTGAGGCCCGCGACGAGCCGCCCGATATTGACGTTGATTTTGAACATGAACGCCGCGAAGAGGTGATCCAGCACATCTATGAACGCTATGGCCGTCACCGGGCGGGCTTGTGTGCCACGGTGATCCATTATCGCGGCAAACGCGCCATTCGCGAGGTGGGCCGCGCCATGGGGCTGAGTGACGACACGATCTCGGCGCTGAGTTCACAGCTTTGGGGGTTCTTTTCCACCGATGCCGTGCAAGACGAACGCATGCGCGAAATCGGGCTGGACCCCAACGACCGCCGCCTGAAACAGACCATGGAACTGGTGCATGAGATCATCGGATTTCCCCGTCACCTGTCGCAACATGTCGGCGGGTTTATCATCACCGAGGGTCGTCTGGACGAGCTGGTCCCAATTGAAAATGCCACCATGGAGGACCGCACGGTCATCTGTTGGGACAAAGATGATATCGACAGCCTTGGCATCCTCAAAGTGGATGTACTGAGCCTTGGGATGCTGACTTGTATCCGCAAGGCGTTTGATCTGATGGCGCGCCATTACGGCGAGCAATACACGCTGGCCAACCTGCCCCAGGAAGACCCGAAAGTGTACGACATGCTGTGCAAAGCCGACAGCATCGGGGTGTTTCAGGTGGAAAGCCGGGCGCAGATGAATTTCCTGCCCCGCATGAAGCCGCGCAATTTTTACGATCTGGTGATCGAGGTCGCCATCATTCGGCCGGGGCCCATTCAGGGCGATATGGTGCACCCTTTTATTCGGCGACGGAATGGTGAGGAAAAAGTGTCGTTTCCCTCGGATGCTTTGGGCGAAGTGCTGGGCAAAACCCTTGGCGTGCCGCTGTTTCAGGAACAGGCCATGCAGATCGCCATCATCGGTGCGGGGTTCTCGGCGGAAGAGGCAGATCGCCTGCGACGGTCCCTCGCGACCTTCAAAAAACACGGCAATGTCAGCGAATTTCACGATCGGTTCATGCGCGGGATGAAGAAAAACGGCTATGACGAAGACTTTGCCGCACGCTGTTTCAGCCAGATCGAAGGCTTTGGTTCATACGGGTTTCCCGAAAGCCACGCGGCGTCTTTTGCCCTGTTGGTCTATGCCAGCGCGTGGATCAAATGCCACCATCCGGGCCTGTTTGCCTGCGCCCTGCTGAACTCACAGCCCATGGGGTTTTATGCCCCGGCACAGATCGTGCGGGATGCGCGCGAACACGGCGTTGAAGTGCGCCCGGTTTGCGTCAACGAGAGTTACTGGGACAATGTGATGGAACCGGATGGCCGCGGCGGCTGGGCGCTGCGGCTGGGGTTCCGCCAGATCAAAGGCCTGCGCGAAGAGGATGCGGCGTGGATCACTGCGGCGCGCGGCAACGGGTATCTGTCGGTCGAAGATGTCTGGCGCCGCGCGGGCACTGCCCCGCCGGTTCTGTTGCGCCTGGCCGAAGCTGACACATTCCTGGGTCTGCGTATGTCACGACGAGAGGCCCTGTGGCAGGCCCGCGCCATCCATTCGGAAAAGCCATTGCCGTTGTTTGCCGGTGACATGGACGGCGAAGGCATTGTGGAACCTGCCGCCATGCTGCCCGAGATGAGCGAAGGCGAACAGGTGGTCGAAGACTACGTCGCCATGCGCCTGACGTTGCGCAGCCATCCGGTGGCGCTGTTGCGGCATGTGCTGACGCCCGAACCTGAAAACACAGTGGCAGGTGCGACGCGCGGGCGTTAAACACGCAACAAAGAAAAAAGGGCAGACATGCTGGGCAATGAAACAACACTGATCCTGATGTGGCTGGCTGCGTTCAACGCGCTCAGCTTTCTGGCGTTCGGGTGGGACAAGCTATGTGCCCGTGCCAAATGGCGGCGTATTCCGGAATCCACGTTGTTGATGATCGCCCTGTTGGGGGGCAGCATTGGTGCGCGCCTTGGACAGCGCGTATTTCACCACAAAACCCGCAAACAACCCTTTGCGCGCAAACTCAGCACCATTCTGATCCTGCACGGGATCGCCTTTATTCTGATAAGTGTCGCCGCGCTGGTGGGGATCATTCCGACCTAAGGCCTCCCTTGAGGGCACTGATGCAAGCACGTCTGTTACCCTGCGAAAAATCTGTGCTAGGCTTTGTCTGACGACAGGATGCGAGGCAGAAATGGCAGAATCAGACGACGACAAATTCCAAGGCCGCCTGCACGGCGAACAAATCGAACCCGAGAGTGAGGGCAACATGCTGGGACGACTGATTTACATGATCCTGATCGCTTTGATGATCAATCTCGCCCAGACCATTCTGGTCGTGGTGACAGTCATTCAGTTTGTCATCATGCTGATCAACGCCAAACAGCCCAACGAGCGGCTGGCCGATTTTGGCACCGATCTTGGCATCTGGATCGCCAAAGCCGCCCGTTTTCAAACCGCCGCCAGTGATGTCAAACCCTGGCCGTGGACCGAGCTGGATTAGAATAGAAGCGAGTCACGTGTTTGCCTGGCAACGGCAGCAAGCAGCCCATACTGCCATTTTCTGCACCAAGCCATATTGAAGAATCGGCGGGAAGCGGACTTTCGCTGTGAGATGTGCCGATGTCATCCGAGCGGATTCGTTTTCCGTCACGATTTTTGAACAGGCGCACGCTTCTTTTGCGGCGCCGCCCTTGTGCCGATTCCCGGTAAGCTTCTGCGATGCCTGAATTCGCCCGGCGACCTACTTGTTAGTGGGCGGTTTGGAAGCTTATGGTTCGCCTTGCTGCCATCCAGCTGCCAGAAGCTTGTCGGTCACACCTTTCACCTGATCCGGGTTTGAGTAAATCCGGCCAAACACGACGGATGGATTGAACTCAGGCCAGTTTTCCATGAGCTCAAACGCATATTTCCTAGCCTTGTCGACCTCTCCAAGCCCTTGGTAGGAGGCCGACAGATAAGCATAGTTGGGCGCTGAAATCGGAGAACCGGATAGGCTGGCCGCGATCAGCGTGTCGATGGCGTCCTGATACAACCCAAGGTGAAAACTCGCGGCCCCATACAAGCTTTGATCTGCGTGGCGACCCACCGCTGATGTCCGTTCGCGGTCTGGATCTGCGGCTTCTCGGGCGGCGTCGAATTCGCCCGTAAGAAGCATCACTACGGCGTAGAAATCCAGAACGTTCCCGTCCTTTGGAGCAAGGTCGAGCGCGAGTTCGGCGTGTTCTCTTGCCTCGGAGTCGCGTCCCTCGACAAGAAGTGTCCAGGACAGCGCAGATTGAGACCAGGAGTTTGTCGGCGATTGCTCGATGGCGCGATCGACCATTTTGCGGGACTCGGCCAGAAGGCCGCTCCGATCCGGACCATCGGACAAGAACAGTGCCATTGCGGCAAGACACTGCGCGGCGCCGGCATATCCGCCGAAGTAGGTGTCATCCTTTCGGATCGCCTGCCGAAACATGGCCAACGACAGTTTCAACTGCTCTCTCTCGAACATTGGAAAGATCAGGTTCCGCGCATGATCCGAGAGTGTCACGGCCTGCAGGCTGGAGGGTGATTTGCTCATCCTGGCGCGGCGTTCGGCCTCGAGTTTCGGGTCGCCCGAAGTTGGTGTGATTGCGGCTTCAGGGGCGTCGGGGTGCCCGCGCAAAGACGTGATGGTCCCGAGCAAGAAACCGCAGCCCAACGCGACCAGAACAGCGCCCACAATGACCATCGAACCCTGGCTGCGCCGAAGGCCGGCATCGGCGACTTTCGGCGTCGCATCACGGGGCGACGTCTCCGTGGATCTGACCTCAAAACGGGGCACATAGGCTCCGGGGTCGACATGAATCAAGAGCGGCTCGTTCTGACCTGGGCCAACATAATACTCAGCCAAACGGCGCCTCAGTCGTCCGGCATCGACCCGAACAATATTGTGGCTGTCGGTATCCTGATCGAGCGCTCGATCGTAGAGATCTTCGGCAATGATCTTGGCGAGAATTTTGCGTTCTGGGTCGGCGAGATGCTTGGTCACGATGTAATCGAGCAGATCCACCAGCCGGCTTGCCCCCGCAAACGACTCGTCCGACTTGATCCGCTCCAACGCCTCCAGAATCTCTGTTCGCGACGCAAGGGCGGCGTAATGAGTGTTCAAATCAGAGTGGTTCTCAGCGCTTCCCATGTCATCCTTACTACCTACAAATGTCAGGCTTTCAAAGGGTTTCACCCCCTTTAACACCGTGTGACACTCGCGCTGAAAGCGTGTTGATGCAAACTGATCCCCGAAAATGACCAGACGAACGGGACGCCAGATGCACATCATGGAGGAGAGCTTTCCGGAGCATGCCGTTTCACTTCGCCATGGCCGTGGGGTGGACTCGGTACTGGACGAGATCTGCCGAGACTACGAAACGCTTTCGATCGATCTGCAGGAGGCTGAACGCTCCGAGGGTCGGTTGGACCGCGGCTATCAGGTGAAATTGCGCGACAGCCTCAAAGGTCTTCGAGAGGAGATC
Organism: Shimia gijangensis; assembly: GCF_900142085.1. Classification (GTDB taxonomy): domain Bacteria; phylum Pseudomonadota; class Alphaproteobacteria; order Rhodobacterales; family Rhodobacteraceae; genus Shimia; species Shimia gijangensis. The sequence continues at coordinate 12,975 of NZ_FQZQ01000010.1, read as the reverse complement.
CTCGCCAGGCTGCGCATGCTTTGAACGACGTTCAACCGACTGACCCAACGACCAGATGCAGCGGCGCCAATTCGTGCAACGGGGCCGCTGAATGAAGACGCACAACCAAACAAGAATATGGGGAGACATCATGACTATCAGAACCTCGCTCCTGACGGCCACTTGCGCCGTCACGGTGCTGGCGACGGCGCCATTCGCCGTGGCCCAGGAAAAACCCATCATCCGCGATGCGGAGTACCGGATTCTCGAACGTCAACACGGAGACCGCTGGACCGCCGAAGACACGGAGATCGATGCCAAGCTCGCGGAGCTTCGTGAGAACAACGGCGGAAAGCCACCAAATATTCTCTACATCTTGCTGGATGACATCGGATTTGGTGAATTTGGAATGCCAGACCTGGATGTTATTCGCGGATACTCAACTCCTGAGATATCGAAATTTGCCGAACAGGGCATGTCGATGATGCGCATGTATTCTGAACCAAGTTGCACGCCAACACGTGTTGCTATGATTACGGGTCGACACCCAGTTAGAACCGGTTTCGACGAGGCCAAAGCCGTTCCCGAGGGCGAGGGGCTTGCAGCCGGCGAGGTGACGATTGCCGAAATCCTAAGTGATGTAGGCTATGCCACAGCCCACATCGGAAAATGGCATATGGGAGATATCGAACAAAGCTATGCGATCAATCAGGGCTTTGATTATGCCGAGCATCCGATTCACCAGCAGGCGCAGCTGGCCCTGATGAACACAACCGCGCTGAACGAAGGTCATATCTCGGGAGTAGACATGCGGCTGCGTTCCGACGAACTGATGCTGGACGACACGTTTCGCATAGATCCCTTCGCCATGGTCTACAACATTGTCGGCGAAAAAGGAGGCAAACCGCGCGAAGTTGGCATGGAACCTGGTCAGAAGTTCTCACAGGATGACTACCTGGCGATGGGCCAGCGCTACCAGGACAAGACGCTGGAGCAGCTGGAGCAAATGGCAGCTGGGGACAAGCCGTTCTTCCTGCAATACTGGCCGCTGATTCCGATCAGCTTTACCCGGACCGATATAGAACAGGCCCAGACGCTGAATGGCGGGCCGATCGCCGAAGCCATTGTCAACATCGACACCTATGTTGGTGAAATATTGGACCGTGTGGACGAACTTGGAATTGCGGAAAATACCGTCGTAGTAATCATGGGTGACAACGGCCCGTTCATGGAGTTTGTTGACCGCAGCGGTCAGTCGGATCGTATTTATCGTGGCGGTAAGACCGAGCATCTTGAAGGCGGTGTTCGCGTGAATGCCTTTGTCCGTTGGCCCGAGGTTATCGAGGCCGGTTCGCGCGTCAAGGACATCACCCATGTGTCCGACTTGTTCACAACCTTTGCACGGCTCGGTGACGCCGAGGCGGGCATCCCGCGCGACCGCATCATCGATGGCGTGGACCAGCTGCCCTTGTGGCTCAAGGGCGAAACCTATGGTCGGCGGGACTACGTTTTCATCTACGAGGGGTTCGTGCTGAAGTCGTTGGTCAAGCAGCAGTTCAAGATGCACCTGCCGCCTCCGGGTGGAAACCCGATCCTTGCGTCGATGTATGATCTCTACAAGAACCCTCGCGAAGACAGGCCGCAGGATTCCATCCAGGTCGGCGTTGGTTTTGGAGCCAATTTCAGCCTCATGGCGCAAAGACATCTGGGAATGAAGAAACAATACCCTGATCAGGCACCAGGACATGGTGAGCTATATGGTGGCATTGAGAACCTTCGACCAGAAACCAAAGCACTCGTCGAAAACATCATGTTTGGCCAGAGCCTAACTGCCGGGTCTGAATAAATCTCTATGAAAGTAAATTTGGGCCGGGGGAACTCGGCCCATGAAGCAACTATTCTTCGGGGAAATTGGCATGGAAAACTTCAGTTTTAAGAGCACAAAAAAATCTTGCCTGATCGCGATTGCGCTGTTCGGATTCATTTCAACTTCCGCACACGCCGAGCAGGCGGCCTTCACTTTTTCTGATGATTGGACGTTTGATCTTTCAGTCTATGCTTTTTTGCCTGGGTCCCTGTCAGGATCTTCGACAATAGCAGGACAAAAAGTTCCTTTGGATCTTGACCTCAGTGATGCACTTGATCTCTTGAATTTTGCCTTTGCTGGCCGCTTTGAAGCTTGGAATGGGGATTTGGGGTTCATTGCTGACTTGAATTATCTGGCGCTTGAGATCAACGCTCAACCGGCCCCGCCTATCACGGCAGATGTGGACGTTGAACAAGCTTGGCTTGGGTTGCTTGGTGGGTATCGTGTTGCATCAGGAACCAATGGCCGCGGCAATGCCTATTCGATTGATCTTCAAGGTGGCGCCAGGTACAATAGTTTGAAGCAAACTGTGGCAATCACAGGTGGTCCAGGAGCCGGGACAACGTTGGGTGGTACCGAAACTTGGTGGGAACCAGTCATTGGCGCACGGGCCTTGTGGCAGATCAACGATCGCTGGAACGGATTTGCAGCAGCCGATGCTGGCGGTTTTGGTGCTGGGGAAAATGACCTGGCGTGGAGCGCCACCTTAGGACTGGGGTATGAGGTCGGTAAACACGGGGCCCTCAAGTTTGGGCTCCGGTACTACAGTATCGATTACTCCACCGTCAGATCAGATGGTGTTTTTGCCTACAAGGTTCAGCAAATCGGGCCATTCGTCGGATATACCTACACCTTCTAACAAGACAGTTAAAACGCTCCCAAAATGCTTCGAATGACACCGTGTAATACTTACACTTTGAGAGGGCTTCGGCAAACTAAAGTTAAAGGGCCGCGAATGATGCTGCGAAACACGAGGAACACCCTGATATCCTAATCTTTTTGCCAAAGTCCCCGGTAAAGGAAAATTCTGAGCACCAAAGGCTATTTCTCTCTGTTCCTATCAAACAAAACCGAGCAACCAACAGAAAGTAAGAAAATGAAACATCAAACAAAACTTGGAAAATTTGTAATCGCAAGCGTCGCTGCGGTTAGCATGTTTGCCTCGGCACAAGTGGCCCAAGCGGCTGACGATGACGTTCAAAAAGGTGTACTAAAATGCACGGTCGCCGGGGGAGCTGGTCTCATTCTGGGGTCAAAAAAGAAGTTGGACTGTGTCTTTGAAAAATCCAATGGTGCCGAGGAAAACTACTCTGGCCGCATTCTCAAAGTTGGATTGGACATCGGTGTCACAAAGGAATCCCACATCACATGGGCCGTCTTTGCTCCTTCTGAACTAAATGCCGTAGGCGCATTGACTGGGAACTACGCCGGCCTTTCCGCTGAAGCTACGGTTGTTGGAGGCGTCGGCGCAAATGTTTTAGTCGGAGGTGGACAAGACTCGGTTACATTGCAGCCACTGAGCGTGCAGACTCAAACCGGCCTAAACATCGCCGGCGGCATTGGATCGATCAAATTGGAATTTGAAGAGTAAATTTTTGAATGCCCGGCGTCGGCTTCGTCCTTAATGACGAAAGAAACGTCAAATGGTGCGAGAACGCCGGGCAAGCTCAAGCAAGGGTGCTGTCAGACAAATTCGAACGAGTCTCTACTAGGCCAAGATCACTGTCCTTTATACGGCGCAAAGACCGCGCCCTCAGAGAGAACAGCGATGCAGTTTATCTTGAAATGTTCTCTTTGGGAAAGGCTGCGTTCCTGATTGAAGTGATTGTAAACGGAGGCATGGACGGAGACGAATTTCTGCAAACTTTGCATCCGACAAATGCGGTGCATCGCGCGCTCTTTTCGTCGAAACGGTAGGTGTGAATTCTCGGCTCGATTGTTCTTCCAATGGCCGGTCTCTTGTTTTGCCGCACTTCCGTTTTTTTCCTCGCGGCACCATAAGAACGGAAATTTTCGGTGACGACGACCTCCGGTTGGCCGTACCGCTTCATAAACTTCTTCATAAATTTAGGGGCCGCAGCCTTATCTCGGCGCTTGGTGACAAAACTATCCAGCACCTTACCTTCGTGGTCTACAGCCCGCCAAAGGTAATGCCGCTCACCGTTGATCTTTACGAAAACCTCATCAAGATGCCATCGCCAATTCGAGTAGCACCGCATCCGGCCGATCAGTTTTGGACGGATTTCAGATGCAAACAACGGGCCAAATCTATTCCACAAAACCGGATAGTTTCGTGGCTCACGTCAATGCCGCATTCATGCAGCAAGTCTTCCACGTTCCTGAGGGAGAGAGGAAACCTGACATACATCATCACCGCAAGGCGGATGATCTCAGGACTGGTCTTGAAGTAGCGGAAAAGGGGAGCGTTTTGTGATCTGGCAAAGCTACGGAACGGCCCTGCCCTTCACATCTAGGTTTCCTTTGACATCACCAATGTCTGGATTGCGCCCATATTGTCGAATGCTGCAATTGGCACGAACTGGAAGTAAGGCGGATTCCAGCTTTTCGCTGTGATCGCCAACCAGCCACGCCGAGAAGCTGGAAGCTGACATTCGATCGGCGCAAGTTCCGGCTTCCACTCTGCACCGCCGCAAGTCGGCCCAGAGCCCCATCTACCGGGTACCGTACTAGGACATTTCCCAGATGCGGCACTTGGGTAAAGCACAGCATTGGCCGAGCCAGAAACTCTAGGTTTGGTTAGCCAATGACCGGTTTCAACTTATCACGCCGCTTACTGGCAATTCGCTTTTACTTAGAACAAAAAGAACATCCCGCCAAAGTCACTTTCTTGGCGGGATGTTCAATTCGATTTCACCCTATTACAGTGACAGTACGGCTCTTTTCGCCATAACCGAGATCAGGTGGGCACGATAATCCGAAGCGCCGTGTATATCGGATATCAAGTTGCCGTCCGAGATATCAACGGCGTCGATCGAAGCATCGCCCATCGAACCAGTGAGCGCGGCTTCTAGTCCGGCATGACGAAACACACCGTCTTCTCCGGCACCGGTTACAGCGACACGTACTCCTGAGCCACTGTCAGCCACAAACACGCCGACCAGAGCAAACAAAGATGCCGGTTGGGCGAATTTTGCATAGGCCGCCTTGGACGGGGCGGGCACACGGACCGCGGTGATGATTTCTCCTTCGTCCAGCGCGGTTGCGAAAAGACCTTCGAAAAAGTCGTCCGCTGAGATTTCACGAGTGTTGGTCACAATGGTTGCATTCAACGCCAGCAATCCTGCGGGATAGTCCGCTGCTGGGTCATTGTTGGCGATTGATCCGCCAATCGTGCCCATGTTGCGAACTGCGGTATCACCGATACCCGAGGCAAGATCCGCCAACGCCGGGCAAAGACGCCTAACATCTACGTTTCCAGCAACTTCTGCATGGGTTGTTGTTGCTCCTATGGTCAGCTCGTTTCCGTTTGCTGAAATACCCGAGAGACCGGCGATCCCGCGGATATCCACCAGATCGCTGGGGGCGGCCAAATGTTGCTTCATGGTTGCCAGCAAAGTCTGGCCGCCGGAAAGCAGCATCGCTTCGTCTCCACCGTTCAGAGCGGCGACAGCATCGGCGATGGACGCTGGTTTATGATATTTAGTCGGATACATAATGGTCCTCCTTTACTCTGCTGCGACGGATTTAGCGCCGGCTTGAATGGCGCGCCAAACGGCTTGTGGAGTCGCTGGCATAGCCAGGTCATTCGTGCCGATCGCATCCGTGATTGCGTTGATCACCGCCGGAGGTGAGCCGATTGCCCCGGCCTCTCCACACCCTTTCACACCCAGTGGATTGTTTGGGCTTGGGGTTTCATGGTGTTGCACATGGAAAGACGGAACATCTGCCGCGCGGGGCATGGTGTAATCCATGTAAGACCCATTCAGCAGTTGGCCATCTTCGTCATAGACAACCTGTTCAAGCAGTGCCTGACCAATGCCTTGTGTCACGCCGCCGTGCACCTGACCCTCAACAATCATCGGATTAATAATTGTCCCAAAGTCATCAGCAGATGTGAACTGCACAATCTCAGTCGTACCCGTATCTGGGTCGACCTCGACTTCACAGATGAACGCTCCGGACGGGAACGAGAAGTTGACCGGATCAAAGAACGCAGATTCTTTCAGGCCGGGCTCCATCCCTTCTGGAAGGTTGTGCGCGATATAGGCTGCAAGACCCACTTCATGCCACGCCATGGATTTGTCGGTTCCGGCAACTTTGACTTCGCCGCCTTCGATGACAATGTCGTCTTCGCTGGCTTCCAGCGCATGGGCAGCAATTTTTCTGACCTTCGCCTCGACCTTATCCAAAGCCTTTGCGACGGCAGACATGCCAACCGGACCGGAACGTGATCCATATGTGCCCATGCCAAACTGAACCTTGTCCGTATCACCATGCACGATTTGTACATTTTCAATCGGCACACCGAACCTGTCAGCCACCACCTGAGCAAAGGTTGTTTCATGGCCCTGACCGTGGCTGTGGCTCCCGGTAAGGATCTCGATCGACCCGACCGGGTTCACACGGACCTCGGCGGATTCCCAAAGCCCGACGCCAGCCCCAAGAGATCCCGCCGCCTTTGAAGGTGCCAAACCACAGGCCTCAATGAAGGTTGAATAGCCAATCCCACGGAGTTTCCCACGCGCTTCAGCCTCAGCTCTACGAGCCGGGAAACCGGCAACATCGGCTGTCTCCTGTGCCATTTCCAAAATCTTCGGAAAATCGCCAGCATCATATTGCATGAGCACTGGTGTCTGATGCGGGAACTCTTGAATAAAGTTCCGACGCCTGAGCTCAGCAGGGTCCATCCCCATTTCACGTGCAGCGGTTTCCATCATCCGTTCCACGAGATAAGTCGCCTCAGGCCGTCCGGCGCCACGGTAAGCATCAACTGGAACTGTGTTGGTGTAGTATGTGCGCACGTTGCAATGGATGTTCTGAATATTGTATTGGCCGGACAAAAGTGGCGCATACAGATAGGTCGGAACCGAGCTTGAAAACAGCGACATGTAAGCGCCGATATTGGCAATTGTATCGACTTTGAAACCGACGATTTTTCCCGCGTCATCAAAGCCCATTTTCGCCGATGTCACGTGGTCGCGACCATGTGCGTCCGTTATAAATGCTTCTGAACGATCGGAAGTCCATTTCACAGAACGGTTGGTTTTCATCGACGCCCAAAGGCAGGTGATCTCTTCGGGGTAGATGTAGATTTTGGCTCCAAAGCCACCCCCCACATCCGGCGCAATCACGCGAAGCTTGTGCTCGGGGGCGACGTTGTAAAACGCCGACAAAACCAAGCGCGCAACATGTGGATTTTGACTGGTGGTGTAGAGTGTGTAGTGGTCCTCGGCGTCGTCATATTTGGCGACAGCAGACCGTGGTTCCATCGGATTGGGAGACAAGCGGTTGTTGGTCAGATCCAGCGAGGTGATGTGCGTCGCACTTGCCAGCCCAGCATCGGCGGCGGCCTCGTCACCCAATTCCCAATCGTAAATCTGGTTGCCGGGGGCGTTTTCGTGAATTTGCGGTGCGCCATCTTTCATCGATGTCAAAACCGAAGCCGCCACTGGAAGCTCTTCATAATCCACATCCACGGCTTCAGCTGCGATCCGGGCAAGGGCCTGTGTTTCTGCGATAACAACAGCAACCGCATCGCCGACATACCGTACCTTTTCGGTCGCCAGTGCGGACCAAGCGCCCATGTTCATCGGGCTTCCGTCTTTTGACGTGATGGCCCAACCACAAATGATGTTGCCGATGCCATCCCCGGTTAGTTGCTGACCATTTAGCACGTCAATGACGCCATCCATCGCCATTGCGGCAGATGTGTCTATGCCTTTCACGCGCGCATGTGCATGTGGGCTGCGAACGAAAGCCGCATACGCCTGATTGTCATTGCGAACGTCGTCTGTATATTTTCCTTTGCCGGTCGTGAAACGCTTGTCTTCCTTGCGTTTGACGCTGGCGCCAATTCCTGAGCTCATGTCATTTCCTCCCTTGCGCCAATCACATCTTCGCCGCGGCGTCTTCGATGGATTTCACGATATTATGGTAGCCGGTACAGCGGCAGATATTGCCTTCTAGCTCGGCGCGGATTGCATCAGATGTCAGATCTTTGCCCTCTGCTTTGTACCGTTTGACCATATCGACGCCCGACATAATCATGCCCGGCGTGCAAAAGCCGCATTGCAGACCATGGTTATCGTTGAAAGCAACCTGCATTGGGTGCAGGTCCCCGTTGGCCAGGCCTTCAATCGTGGTGACTTCGGCACCTTCCAGTGAAACAGCTAAGGTAGAACACGATTTCACGGCTTTGCCGTCAATGTGCACGACACAGGCACCGCATTGGCTTGTGTCACAGCCAATGTGAGTCCCGGTCAGACGCAGATGTTCTCGTAAAAACTCGGACAGGAGCGTCTCGTCGGGGACGTCCCCGCTGACCGCCTTTCCGTTCACATTCATGTTTATTGATGTCATTTGGTCCTCCCTGATGAGCAGGTCTTTGCGCCCGCTCTTTATTAATGGACCGCTGGATCTCTAATCTGGCGGTACCTCGTCATTGAATTGTGCGTGAAAACTGTCGAAAAACTTGTTGGCGAGTTTTTTGGCCGTTGAATTGATCAACCGACTACCGATCTGTGCCAACTTGCCCCCCACTTTGGCGTGAGAGGAAAATGCAAGAATGGTCTCCTCGCCGTCCTCTGTCAAAAGGACGTCTGCAGACCCTTTGGCGAATCCTGCAACACCCCCGTTGCCTTCGCCCTGAATTGTATAGCTTTGAGGTGCTTCAATATCCTGAAGCTCAACTGCGCCACTAAACTTTGCTTTTACCGGGCCGATCTTAAGCGCAACTTTTGCTTCCATCGTCGTGTCCGACGTCTTCACAAGTTCGGTGCACCCCGGAATACAGGCCTTGAGGACTTCGGCGTCGTTCAGTGCAGCCCAGACGACCTCGCGCGGAGCGGCAATACGATATTCACCGGTCAAATCCATTTAAGTACCTTTGGTATGAAAACCCGAACCTCGATCATACGTAGGCAAAGAGTCATTGCAACAGTTTTAGATCGTTTGGTCAGTTTTCATCAGCCGCATCATGCGCGGTTTATCGCCCGCCCCACTTAAGGCCATGCTGAGATCTGTAAGCGAACCAAGGGAATGGCAGGCATGAAAGCTGTCTGCAAAAGGCAAAATGGTGCGAATTCCTGCCGCTTTGGGTGAGAATTCGTTCCATCTTAGCAGCGGATTAAGCCAAACAAGCTTTCGGCAAGAAAGTGCGAGGCGTTCAATTTCATTGCGCAATATTTCGGTGCTGCCGGTTTCCAATCCGTCGGTAATCAGCAAAACCACTGCACCTTGTCCCAATACCCGGCGCGACCAATCCTTGTTAAACCTCTGAATGGCCTCACCGATGCGGGTGCCGCCCTCCCAGTCGGGAGCGTCTTTTCCGGCGGCTTCCAGAGCCAGATCCACATCCTTTAGATGCAAAGCGCGGCTTACGTTGGTCAGCTGCGTGCCAAAGGTAAATCCGTGAACCCGTCCCCAGCCGGCATTTGGTGACCAAACCAGTGAATGCAGAAAGTGCATCAGCATTCTTGAATAGACGGACATCGATCCAGAGATATCACAAAGCGCCACCAAATTTGGCGGCCGAACGCGCGGGGCTTTCATTGGCAAGCGGTCCAGTTCACCACCCTTGCGTAAAGATCGACGTAATAACGCGCTTGTGTCGGGAACTTGCCCCGACGGTCTGGCAATGTATCGCCGCGTTTTCATCGGGGCAACCTGCAACGACAGATTTCGGATGGCTCGTTTTGCTTCCGCAATTTCAGCGGCCCCCATTTGTTCAAAGTCTTTTGACTGCAGTATTTCGTTTTCCGACCAGCTTAACTGCGCGTCGATCTCAACTTCTTCGCTTTCCGGCCGCGGTGATGCATCTGGCGGATTGTCACCCAAAGCCTCAGCAGCGCGGCGCTCAGCTGCTTTGGGAGCGTCTTCTTCTTCCGCTGCCAAAGATTGCACCAACGGCAACATCATTTTCATCATACGTTCTAGGTATTCTGGATCGCGCCAGAACAGGTGAAACACTTGGTGGTAAGTTTCAAGATACTCTGGCCGGGTGATCAAAGTCGCCCTGAGCGTGTAGTAGAAATCTTGTCGCTTGGTAAAACCTGCGCGGCGCACAGCCTCAACCGCAGTGTGGATTTGGGCAGTTCCCACGTTGACACCAGCTTTGCGCAACGCTCGCGCAAAATGAACGACGTTTTCTGCCAAATGGCCTTCGGGAATGGATGCTGCAGATGCCACGTCCATCAGGGCGCTTTGGCAAGGTCTGCGCGCGCGTCATCGAGAATACGCGAGGCTTCAGAGCCGGCGATTTTGGAGATGTCGTCTTGATACTTCAAAACGGCCCCTAATGTGTCCGAGATCATTTCGGGCGACAAAGACACGGCATCGAGTGCGACCAGACATCGGGCCCAATCAACAGTTTCAGCAACACCTGGATTCTTGAACAAATCCTCTCCACGCAAACGTTGCACGAAGGCAACCACTTCCGACGAAAGAACGGCTGCACATTCCGGCACCTTCTTCATCAGAATTTCAAGTTCACGATCATAAGTCGGATAGTCGACCCAGTGATATAAACAACGCCGCTTCAATGCATCATGCACTTCGCGGGTCCGGTTCGATGTTAAAATAACAATGGGTGGCTCTTGGGCCTTGATTGCCCCCAGTTCAGGGATTGTTACCTGAAAATCCGATAGTGCTTCTAACAAGAATGCCTCGAAAGGCTCGTCCGTCCTGTCTATTTCGTCGATCAAAAGAACGGGTGGGCCTTCTTCATGTGGTTCCATCGCTTCCAGCAATGGGCGGCGTATGAGGAACTCCTCTGAGAACAGTTCTTTTTGCAAAACGGATCTATCTGCGCTTCCCGAAGCCTCAGCGGTGCGGATCGCAATCATCTGAGCGGCAAAATTCCATTCATAGATCGCTGAAGCCGCGTCTAAGCCTTCATAGCACTGAAGCCGTATCAAACGACGCCCCAAGGCTTTGGAGATCGCTTTGGCAATTTCGGTTTTGCCAACTCCGGCTTCCCCTTCAAGAAAAAGAGGTTTCCCAAGCGTGAGCGACAAGTAAGCAACTGTACCAAGATCTCTACCGCAAATGTAATCATTTGCAGAGAGGTACTCTAATGTCGCATCAATGCTGTTTGGAAGCTTCCGCATACCACCCCATTCATTTTTTGGCCTTACGCAAGACATAGCTTTGCATAAGAGCGAAGTCTACTTTGGGTGGGATTAGCTTCTATGGTTACTTTATTCGAGCAAGGTGGAGAATTAGCTTACCCGCAGCAATACATTCCCCTTTTCGATGTTACAAAGCTGACCCCGAGATCATCCGGCCTGCACCAAAATTCCGGTTTACGCCCTTCCTACCATATGCTGCACCAGCAAATTTAATAACCATGCACAAACAGCGAAAGCACCCGGCGGAACGATCTTTCGCTGGCTTGAATTCAAGCTAACGCAGCGAATGTCCGGAATGATGGGCCGCAGCGAAGCGACGGATACCTACAGTCAACGGCAGCCTAGGGCCAAAGCTGCCGCGATGGGAGAAAGGAGTGGTCCAATTGCTGCACCACTCACATATCGTCACTAAGGGCGGCAACCGGTCCCACGCTGCGACTTGTGCCGATGTCATCTCAGCGGGGCATTGGAGCCGTTCGCTGCAGTCATGGCAAAGCCCGCTTTCGGCGGTTCTTAAATTTGGGCGGTCCATGCATAAAATGCCATTCTGGCACGGAAAACCCCCGCAGCCATCGGACAACGGGGGTTCTGTTTATTCAACATCAAGAGTTGAATTACATCATCCTTCGCGTTCCAGCTTCTTGCGTGCAAGCTTGCGGGCACGACGGATCGCTTCTGCTTTCTGACGCGCGTTTTTCTCGGAAGGCTTCTCGAAATGTTGCTTGAGCTTCATTTCACGGAATACGCCCTCCTTTTGGAGCTTTTTCTTTAGAACTCGGAGGGCCTGATCGACATTGTTGTCGCGAACACTAACCTGCATGTGGTTTACACAAACTTTCTTGTTTGGGGTTGCGGTAATCTGAATCTACTGGTCAGATAGCAACCCTAGGCTATTTTGTACAGCAAGGGCGGCTATGCGGATGAAACTACCATTTTCTGCAATTGCGTCGAGGTTCGCTTAACTTATCATAAAAACATCATATCGCGTTGTTTTACCGATAATTTGGTGAGTGCACTTCTTAACGCCCTCAATAGGAGCAGCCTTGGCGGGCCACTTTAGAACTACTCGTTTACGCGCATGTTTGATCGCCAATCTTACGAGATCAGCAGCGTCATCGTCGGAGCCGACGATCTCGCGGACTTGACGTAGGTCCTGCTTCACCAGTGCCGAATTTTTCCGTTCAGGATGCATTGGATCAATCAGAATTGCTTCGCCAGCCAATTCTGGGATCACATCCAGCGCGTCTCCCTTCAGAAGGGTCATGCGTCCAATAATTTCGCGAATCTGACCACCCTCTCTTGCTGCGCGTTTCATACCTTGAACTAACAAAGCATGCATTTTCTCTGAGCGCTCGATTAATGTGACTTGCGCACCTAAAGACGCTAAAAGAAATGAGTCTCGGCCCAATCCAGCAGTCGCATCAACGATCATGGGAGTTTTACCCGCCCGCAGCCCCATGGCCTTGGCTAAATCTTGACCACGACCACCACCGAACCGAAGACGGTGGGCGACTGAACCTTCGACAAAATCAATGCGTAGTTCTCCTGCAACCTGCTTCAAACTTTATTCATTTTCTATCCCCGAAGAGCATTAATGCTCGTGCGCTTCGATCTGTAGCGCATTTCTATATTTCCCACAGCCCCAAAAAACGGCCATTGGTCCCGTGCGCAGCATTTGACACAATGGTCTCCTTCCTGCATTAGCCGCACTGTGCACCAAAGTCGGCTAATGGGATGTACCGGCTGCTTCACCCAGCAGGTTAGGCTGAGCCTATTTCTGCAAATAGGAGAAGTAGCATGGCGAAGACTGAATTTGATGAA
>NZ_FQZQ01000016.1 GCF_900142085.1 Shimia gijangensis | reverse complement strand
GATCTCGAGAAAACCAAAGAAATTCTTGAAACGGCAGCGGCTGATGAGGGCAGTTTGGTACAACATCCCGCGCCCAGTGTCCTGTTTCGCGGGTTAGGGGACAGCTCTCTGGATTTCGAGCTGCGGTGTTACCTGCGCGATGTCGACACCATGCTGTCGACGCAATCCGACCTTTTGTTTCGAATCTATGTAGACCTGTCAAAAGCGGGTATCGAGATTCCCTTTCCTCAACGGGATGTTAATTTGCGCGATCTTACAGTCAAACACGACAAACCGGGTCAAGAACGGTCAGGTACAGAATAAGAGTGGGCCTCGTAGCCCCTATACCATAGCATACTGTTTAAATGTAACATTTTTAGTGCATGTTTGAGCGCGCATGCAAAATACTTGCTTTTCCGCGACAAACGCTAAATTATTGGGAGTCATTTTTTCCGAGGAGCCCAGAATGAAACGTCGAATCAAAGCAGCCTTACTGTGTTCTTCGGCAGTTACAGGTCTGTTCCTCGCAAGTACCGTGCCCGCCACAGCACAAAGCTACTGCTCTGTCGCGTCCGAGCCGGGCTTGAGTTTGGGATGCGCCCGAACACTTGTTGATGCGAGTCTTTTATTGGGGCTAAACCCCGCGAACCGCTTGATCAATCCAATAATTGGGTCGCATGATGGGCTGGTTTTTGATTCCGACTGGATTGCAAATTCTGCGCGTGGGGGGCATCTGAGGTTTGGCGGCAACGTAAGTTTTACAAGGGGGCTTAATAGCAGTTGGGCGAATACCTATTTCGGCTCTGCGCGAACTGACGGCGGGAGAACAGCCTTAGAAATCACCGCGTATGATATACCAACAGAAAATACCGTCCCAAGCAATACAGTCGTTGAGTTGCAGTTTGACCGGCTTACCCTTGAAAATACTGCTGTAACGCTGAGAGATGGCGCAAGCGATGATGGAGCACACACGGGTCAAATTAGTTACCTGCTGATAGGGGATGGAGCCGTTGGGCGCGGCGGCGTTTTGGCGCTGCGCAATGCCTCACTGACGTTTGAGGACAGCACAGACTTGTTCATGGCAGCACCGGATGGCGGCACGCCTGTGATTCGCGCCGAAACTGGCGACAACCTCCTCCAACTTGGCAATCAGTCAACGAACTTGAACCGTTTGTCAGTGGTGGTCGACGATGGCGCCAATCTAACATTCGATGGAACGGCAATCACGCCGCGCACCGAAGGAAATCTGACTGTTGGCTCAGGGGCAAACCTGGTAATCGAAAACAATTCCGTCTTGGGGCTGCTCAGTAACGTTGGCTCCAGCTTGCCACAATCCACGGTGAATGGCGGCACTGTTACGGTGGATGGCTTATCTTCCGAACTTCGCCTAACGGCACCCGTTTTCAACAACAGTACGGTTTCACTTGAAGATGGCGGTAAACTGCGCATCGAGCAACGCAATGGCGTACGCAGCACCCTATCGTTTAGCGGCGACAATACTTTGAACTTTGGAAGCCCCGAAGCGGCCGTATTGGGTGCCGATGCCAACCCGCAAGCCTTAATATTGGAAGTTGGCGCGGGCACGACGACAATAACTAATACCGGTGGGGTGAACAACTTGGGGCGCGGCCTGCAAGTTGACCAGGTAAGAATTGACGGCGGCACTTTGGACACAACCGGCTATTCGGTAAGAGACGATGTAACGGATGCATGGCAGTACCTCAGCGTTGAGAACGGTGGTACGTTTTACGACCGAGCTGCCTTTTACCGCAACATCGACAGACTGATCGTCGATGGCGGCACGCTGCTAACGAATTCCAGTTTCGGAGACTTTTTGGGAGCCGCCGATGGCATTGAAACTGCACGGTTTACGAACAGCACAATCGATCTGGTCTCGTCATCTTCGGCGGGCTCAGCCAGTGGCAACGTGTCTGTTGGATTGCGATCGGTGGTGCTGAATGCAGAGAACCTCGCGTTTGCAGGAACCAACCAAGTTAGGGTTGGCATCAGCCCCGCCGGAGAATGCGTTGCCGGCATTTGCACCCCGGGTACAACCATTTACGCAGGGGAGCTTGTTGCCAATGTCGGTGGCTCGTCGACCTCAACGCTGACTGGATTCGATACGGTCCTGTTCGTACCTTTCGCCATTGATGCGAATGCGGTTGCGGCGGATTACATAGCTGGGGGGAACAATGGTATCTACACTGTTGCGAGGGCGGACTATAATCCGGATCTGACGGTCAATGTACAAGGCTTTGATGCAGGACCACAGGCGCCAACGGTTGCATCCTTGGCCGCTGCAGGATCCGACATACCTGCCAATCTAATTTATGCCATCGTTAATAATCCCGTGACCGATGACCAAGTCGATATCGCCTTCATAGATGTGGGCCTCATAAACAACCCCTTGATTACAACGGGCTACACTCATTCGACGACCACAACTATCGTCACTGAGCCAACGACAGGAAATATCTCGACAATCACAGTGACCGTTGTTCCAGACCCCACAACAACGGGTGCCGTACAGACGACAACTGTTGTCGTCACCGAACCCGGCGGAGCGGTAATATCCACTGAGACGGTCAACGTCCCACTGGACCCTGCAACTGGCACGACAAATACGACAAACGTAGCAGGCCTCATAACAGGCTCGGGCGGAACGATTACGCACGGTGGTGCGACGGGAATTGGCACACTTCACCCGGAAATCTATGCCTCTTATATGACTGTCGCTTTAGAGCACAGTGATCAGCGCCGAAACATGGTCTTGTTGAATGCTCGTGGAATGGGTGTCGCCGATGGCAAAGCTGAAGGCTTCACGGATGACGGACGGCGCTTTTGGATCGATACTGCAATTTCCGCGGGTAATGTAGATTCAGACGGTAATCTTGCTGGTTTCGACTACAATCTGGGAGAGCTTATTTTGGGCGCTGACCTGTGGAGTTCGCCGGAAGGGCGGATCGGCGCATATGTTGGCTATGGTACATATTCTATGGACGAACATACATCTGCAATTGCGTCGGATCTTTCATCCACCGCATTTCACCTCGGTGCATACGGTGCCTACGATGTTGACGACTGGTCGCTAACAGGGATGGCCGGTATGTCTTGGGCACAGACGGATGGCACACGCACAGCCATCACTGGGAGCGGTGCAAATACGCACAATGCAAATTATAGCAGCCGCACAATCGAAGCTGCCGTTCGTGCCGAATACAATGGTTGGCAACCATTAGGTGCATTTAGTTTCGCACCTGAATTTGGATTGGGCTACGCCCATTATAGTCAGGATGGTTTCACTGAAACTGGTGCTTCATCTTCAGCTCTAAATATTTACGATACTTCAGCAGAAAGCCTCGTCGCAAGTATCGGGTTGAATTTTTCCGGGCCGGAGTTTGGCGGCGGGCTTATCCCAATCGGATTTGCGCGCTATGAGCACGATTTCCTCGCTTCCTCACAAAGAACGCATAGTATCGACGCCTCCTTTGCCTCCACACCCGGAGTTTCCCAATCGTTCGTTGGTACACATCGCGGGCCGGATTCACTGTCCGTTGGACTTGGTCTTCGGGCCGCACCCGGTAGTGCATGGGACGTATCCGCCGGCCTTGTATACACGGTGAACACTTATGGCGAAGAGTTCGGTGGAGGAATTAGAGTTAGCTGGAATTTTTAGGCAATATGGGCGGCACCTAAATGGCCAATTTTACACAGTCACTTGAGCGTTAGCTAACACGTTTCCCTAAGACCAAACACTCCAATACGGACCTTGGTGCGTTCTGCAGCGTAGGTCTCATTGCGCCCATTCCAACCAATGCCGCATCCGAAACCTGCGGCTGGTGTGCGCTCTTTTCGGCATTCCATCAAAGCCCGGTTTGGGCCGTCCCTGGTGAGCCCAATGAACCACTCGCTAGAGAGTGTCATCTTACGCTCGGGTTGATCTGGGCCGCGATTGATACGAAACAGAATGGGGCAGAAAAAATTCCACTAATTGACCTGGCACTGCAAACCGCCAACATCGTGATTGCCGAGCTAAAAAGGAGGTAACTTTAGTTTCTAAAGCTGCCATTAATGTGGCTGCATCGAGCGGCAGGCTTGTCCCGCATCTCGATTGTTAAATCCGCCCGCAGCGAAAGGGCGGTTTGAAATTCGGCTGGATCGATACGGATGAACGGCTGGTTTGGTGAAATCCGCTGCATCGCCGAAAACTCACCGCTGCGAGTGCGAACATTTTCTGCGCAAGCGAAAGCCGCATCATCAAAAGGCGGCTGTGTCCCGCAACTCGGTCATCTATCCCGGGCGCGCGGATGACTGGTTTCTCCGCATGCGCACCCATCAAGGAAATCGCAAACATGTGGCTAATTGCTGCAGAACGAATTTGGGACTCCCGCCATAGACCTTCTAACCACACCAACATTTGCAGTTAGATCAAAGTGAGTGCTCGGCGCTGCGGTGACTATCTCTCGCGTCTAGCTCTCGTTCAGCCGCTTCTCGGCGTCTTTCGCTAGTTTCCAGCTGGTTTCTAATCCCGCCTGAAGCGTCTCGTAGGTCCGCTCCTCGCGCAGCAAGTCGGCCAATGTGGTGACGGACGTGAGATGTGATTTCATCAATAGCGCCACGCAATGCGCCAAGCCATTCACCTTGCTTTCGATCCTGCTGGTCGAGCGTTTCTCCAAGGCGTGCAATTCCTTGGCTGAGCTCTCGCACGCCGTCACCAACCGCTCGACGGATGCGAGCAATTCGCGTTCCAATGCTGTCAGGGTATGTGTCATCTAGGGCTCCTTGATCTCGATGCAGATGATCGGCCTCTGCGCCAATGTGCAGGTCTTCAATTCGGTCCGGTCGGGGTCCAGCGTCACCCATGTCTGCCCGGCCTGTTCGATCCGTGTCAGGCCAAGCCTCGTCATTTCCGAGCGCGTGATCAAACCCGTCCAGAACCAACTCGCGATCAGCACTGTCGCGATCCAGGCTGAGACCACCCCCACGATCACCCAAGGCGAGATCGTCAGCCAGCGCCGGATCGTCTCGCTCCGCCTCTCCAACTCGCTCTTGCTGTCGCTGAGAAAGAACCTGATATCGGTGTCGATTGTATGCAGCGCGCTGGTCGCAATGCTGCTGAAATCGCTCCTGAAGCTCTCCAGCTGAGATGCCATCAAGGCGGCGTGGTCGCTCCGGATCGTTTCCAGGTCCGCGTTCAATTTCTCGGCGAGGCGGTTCGGCTTGCCAGTCGTCATGGAAAATCTCTCCTTTCAAACGCCAGCGCTCGCCGGTGTCGGGGTCTTTGGCGGTGATGTAATTCTTGCTCGCACGGGGGATCTCGAAACCCGCCCCTGATAGCGCGTCGATCATGCTGGCGCGGCCGGTGATGCTGCCGACGCTGATCTGATCGAGGATCCATTCGTGCAGCGCCTCGCGCCCTTGCGCGCGTGTCGGCGCTTCAATCGTCGCCCTCACTTCGCGAGCGCGATCTGGCTCCAAAGGGTCTGCCCAACAGTGGGTCTTGTTCATCAGATCACGCAGGCTGGAAAAAGCGTTCTCATGTCCTGGCGGCGCGATGTTCAGCGCCTTGCCCGTGCTTAGCTCAAGGCGTGGCGCGCAGAAGTGCAGCTCGACATTGCCTTCATGCGAGTGGCGCACCCAGAGGCAATCGTATTGATCCCTGTCCAGCCCAGCAAAGGCCAGAGCCTCAAATAGCTCAATGGCCTCTTGCTGGGCGTCGGGACTGGGATCATCGTAATCGGCAAAGCTGATCACGCCTGCCGTGTAGCTCCACTTGTTGGGGCTCGCGTCGATCAGGTCACGGGTTTGGTCTGGATTGCCGTGCAGCACCTCTGGCAGCGGGTCTCGAATCTTTGTTTGCGGCTGACCGGTGTCGTCGCGGATCAGGTTGCGGTTCTCGTCATAGGCCAGAACTTCGCGTGCAGTCAGGTAATCCATGGGGGCCGCACCGCCACCAGTGCCGGTGGAGAAGAACGAGATGATCATTCGCCGCCGCCTGTGTGCGCCGCCACAATCTGCGCCATCTGCCGTTCGATGACCACCAGCCGAGCAGCGACCTTGAGCGCATCGATCTGGCTCGCGCGGCCGGACTTGACCGCGCCGTTGATCCAGCTGGAGAGCTGATTGAGGTTGCCGCCGACGCGGGCAATCGCAAAGGTCAGTTTCGGGTCAACTCGGGGGACGGGCTTGCGCCGACGTGCCTCGGTCAGCCCCAAGGCCTCGCGCATCAGCGTGGCATTGGGCAGGCCAGCGGCGCGCGCCTTGGCCACAAGTGCTGCCTTTTCCGACGGGGTGCATCGAAAGATCACGCTCTCGGAATGGCCCTCTTTGACGCCGCTTGCGCGCGTCTGGTTGGGGTTTGAAGGGGAGGCTTGCCGCCCCTCACAAGTCCCGCCGATGTAATCGGTGGGTACCCTTGCTCTCTGCTCTTTGTGGGGATCAGTTGCGTTCATGCTCGAAGCCCCGCCGCCTCGATTTCAGCAGGGCTGACCAGGTTTGCGGCCAGCAAAGCGGTTACTTGGCCGGGCGTGATATGGCGGCACAGCGGATGGCGGTCCGTGACCCAGTTGGCCAAACCTTTTAGCAATTCCACCTCTTTGGCCTTGCCAACTTCTCGAGCCTCCCCGACTTCGTGAAGATATTTCAACCAACGGCCAGACGTGAACCAATTGTCGGAGAAGCACACCTTCGAGCGGGTGAAACCTTCGCTGTCGGTCGCATAGGCCCGCACGGCGTCCTCGAGGTCTTTGGCATCCACTCCGTCGGCCAGCGCTTGGCGGATTTGCGAGAGACAAACCGCTTTCCCGCGAACGCGATCCTCGGGATAGGCGGACAAAATCTTTTCAGAAACTTCATCCTGCACCGCCGCCTTCGCGTGCGAAGGATTTGGTTTTTGATATGGTTTATATCTGTTCTTATAGGATTTGCCCTCTGGGGCAGATGGCTTGCCCTCAGGGGCAAATGCATCATTTTCCCTTTCGGTCGGATCGATTTGCCCATTTGGGCAAATGGAGTTGCCCAAGGCGTACCAGCAGGTCCGATCATAACGATCGTCGCTGAAATTGCCCTTGATGATCAGCTCCGCGCTGACCAGCTTTTCGAGCGCCGTTCGGATCTGCTTTTCGCTCAGATAGGGGAACAACTCACCAAAGGCCGAGATCGAATTGTAGGTCCAATACCGCCCGTCTCTAAGGTTACGGCGATTGGCTTGGTTCTTCTCGATCCAGAAGGCGATGTTCTGGAAAATCACCGCTGCATTGAGGCCGACACGTCCGGCGATTTCGGGATCAAAGCTATGGCGGCTCATGATTGACCCCCGAAAAACGCACAAACGTGCGAATTTTGTACAGGTTTTGTACGAAAAATCGGCCATTTCAGCAGATTTCGGCCTGAAAGCTGGCGGGACTTTTTGCACGCTTCTGCACAAAGGCATGTAAATAAGCCATATTTTTCAGGTTTTTTTGGCGACCCCGGCAGGATTCGAACCTGCAACCTGCCCCTTAGGAGGGGGCTGCTCTATCCAGTTGAGCCACGGGGCCGTTGCGCCGTTCTATCGCGTCAAAATGAAGTTGTCATTGGCGGATTGTAAAATTCATAAAGCACAGCAATTGCCTGCAAACGCTTGAACCCACTGCCATGTTCGCGGTAACATTTTTGCGAACCATACAGGAAGTCTCCCGTGGCAAATGATGAAAAGCGGTCTTTAACTCTGCGCGATGTCTCCGATGCGTCAGGGGTTTCTGAAATGACGGTCAGCCGCGTGCTGCGCAACCGTGGCGATGTCTCTAATGCGACCCGCGAACGGGTGCAGAAGGCGGCCAAAGAGCTGGGCTATGTACCCAACAAAATTGCCGGGGCTCTGGCCAGTCAAAGGGTGAACCTTGTGGCGGTGATTATACCGTCACTGTCCAACATGGTATTCCCCGAAGTTCTGGGCGGTATTAGTCAGGTGCTTGAGGATACAGAGCTGCAGCCAGTGGTCGGCGTGACCGACTATCTTCCTGAAAAAGAAGAAAAAGTTCTTTATGAAATGCTGTCGTGGCGCCCTTCTGGTGTCATCATCGCGGGGCTTGAACACACAGAGGCCGCCCGCGCAATGCTAAATGCCAGCGGCATTCCTGTGGTTGAAATCATGGATGTGGATGGCAAACCGGTAGACGCAATGGTTGGCATTTCACATCGGCGCGCAGGCCGTGAAATGGCCAAAGCAATCCTCAAGGCCGGGTATCGCCAAATCGGATTTATGGGCACCAAGATGCCTCTGGATCACCGGGCCCGCAAACGGTTCGAAGGCTTTACCGAAGCTCTTGCCAAGGACGGAGTGGAGATCGCGGAGAAAGAGTTTTATTCGGGCGGCTCAGCTTTGGCCAAGGGCCGTGAGATGACGGCCGCCATGCTGGAGCGCAATCCGGAACTCGATTTCTTGTACTACTCCAATGATATGATTGGGGCCGGAGGGCTTTTGTACCTGCTGGAGCAAGGGATAGATGTCCCGGGGCAGATCGGGCTTGCGGGGTTCAACGGCGTTGAGCTGCTTCAGGGATTGCCGCGCCAATTGGCCACCATGGATGCGTGTCGGCGTGAGATAGGCGCCAAGGCGGCGGGCATCATTGCCGCGCGGGCCAATGATGAGGACACGCCCATGATCACCGAGTTGACGCCGACAATCTCATTCGGGGATACGCTTAAGCGACGCTGATTGCTCAAGGTCGCTCGTCTGGAGTGAACCAAAGGCCAAGCGGAATCACCTGATCGAGCGTAACGCCTGATTGCCGCGGCGAGTTACTGTATTGAGACCGAAAGTGTCGATTTATCTTCTTGACTGGTCGCAACCGGAACAGAGCGATAGGCTGGAACTCAACGTAAACTCACCAATGCTTTGGCAGTTCGACGAAACTTATTTGCCGCAAACGGCCCCACGCGCAAACTTCGTTTTTTATCGGGGTTCTGTGTGGACACGCTCTATACAATCACAAAAAAAAGAGTCGATATGTGTTGCATCCCCTACCCTAGCTGTGGATGGATGTAACAGGTTGGAAAGCGTGGAGCATTTCGAAATGCCGGGTGCCGCATGGGCCCGCGCCGCGTTTCGAAGAAGGGAGAGCCACCAAAACTTCTAAATCGTTAGGCCAAAGTGCTTGGCGAAATAATGCAGATCAGCTGCACAAATTTGGGAAAACCAAAAAATAATGATCAACAGAGAGGAATACTATGACATTTTATAAACGCAATGGTCAGCCTATGCCCCAAACGATCGTCGATCAGGCGTCCAAGGTTGGGACTGATGAAGTGAGCCGCCGCGAATTTATCGCGCTGGCCAGCGCATTTGGCGCGACTGCCGCAACAGCCTATTCGATGATTGGCATGGCGGCACCTGCACATGCTGAAGGTACCCCCAAGATGGGTGGCACCGTGCGTATTGAGCAAGAAGTACGCGCGCTGAAGGATCCGCGCACCTATGACTGGTCGCAAATCGCAAACTTCTCACGTGGTTGGCTTGAGTATCTGGTGAGCTATGAAAACGACGGCTCCTTCCAACCTTACTTGCTTGAGAGTTGGGATATTTCAGAAGATGCTAAGACCTACACTTTGCATGTTCGCAAAGGCGTCAAGTGGAACAACGGTGATGATTTCACCGCCGAAGACGTTGCACGTAACATCATTGGGTGGTGCGACAAGAAAGTCGAAGGCAATTCGATGGCTGGTCGCTTTGCATCCTTGGTCGATCCGGCAACCGAGAAAGCCGTCGAAGGCTCTGTTGAGGTGGTCGACAGCCATACAGTGCGTCTGAACCTGCCAAAGGCCGATATTTCCCTGATCCCTGGCATGGCTGATTATCCGGCTGCAATCGTTCACAGCTCGTTTAATGCAGAAGAAATGCTGAACAATCCAATTGGGACTGGTCCGTATTTGCCTGAATCGCTGGAAGTGGGTGTTAAGTCCGTTCTGGTTCGCAACGAAGATCATACATGGTGGAACGCGGGCAACGGTGCGTGGATGGATCGAATCGAGACGCTGGACTATGGCTCTGACCCCGCTTCGTGGGTTGCCGGTGCAGAATCCGACGAATTTGATATGACATGGTCAGTTGACGGCGAATACATCGATCTGATCGGCTCGCTTGACGGCTGGAACCAGAACGATGTTGTCACGATGTCGTCGATTGTCATTCGTCCAAATCAGTTGGCCGAGGTTGATGGCGTTAAGCCTTATGCCGACAAACGTGTTCGCAAAGCCATTCAGCTGGCAGTCGACAACGCAGTTTGTCTGGAACTTGGTTTTGACGGACGCGGTGTTGTCGCGCAGAACCACCACGTTGGCCCGGCTCACCCGGACTATGCTGACATTGGCGGAACAGAGTATAACCCTGCGGCCGCGACGGCGCTTCTTAACGAAACCGGCATGCAAGATTTCGAGATGGAAATTCACTCGATTGACGATGGCTACCGTAAGAACACCACGGATGCTGTTGCTGCTCAGCTGCGCGACGCTGGTTTCAAAGTTAAGCGGACGATCCTGCCTGGTTCGACGTTCTGGAACAACTGGACCAAATATGCGTTCTCGTCGACCAACTGGAACCACCGCCCACTTGGCGTACAGATTTGGGCTCTGGCCTATCGCTCAGGCGAAGCATGGAACGAGTTTGGTTATGCGAGTGCTGAATTTGATGCGATCCTGGATCAAGCCTTGGCAACCGCTGACATTGATGAACGTAAGGCGCTGATGGCCAAAGGCGAGAAAATCCTTCAGGATGATGCTGTCACCATCCAGCCCTACTGGCGGTCGGTTTCGAACC
The DNA here is from genome assembly GCF_900142085.1 of Shimia gijangensis. GTDB lineage: Bacteria > Pseudomonadota > Alphaproteobacteria > Rhodobacterales > Rhodobacteraceae > Shimia > Shimia gijangensis. Next base: position 96,102 of record NZ_FQZQ01000016.1, on the reverse strand, counting down.
ACACCCGCGAGGGTCTTGTTGGTGGCGGTCACCACATCTCATTTGAGATTCGCCCGGCGCGTCTCGGCTGGACCTGATTCAAATAGACAAAATGGAACGGGCCGCTTTCGAGCGGCCCGTTTTTTTGTGCGGAAAACTGTACCAAGAGCTTTTGTCTTAGTGGTTCCTCAGACAGCTTGATATGGCCATTGCCAGATTGCGGATCAAGGTGGGGTACAAATCCGGACCCGACGTGATCTCTACGCCCATCGGATCCAATTCTGCGGTGTTGGCCATGCCAGCCACCGCTTGCACCATACGAGGGTCGAACTGGGGTTCACTAAAAACACACGTAACACCCTGATGCATGATTTCATCACGCACTTCGTTCAGCCGCGCCGCGCTTGGTGCGCGTCCATCGGAAAGCACAATTGCGCCCGTTGCCTCAAGGTGAAACCGGTTCTCAAAATATTGATAAGCATCGTGAAAAACGACAAATTGCTCGGCCTTGAGCGGGGATAACAACGCGTCAATTTCCAGTGAAAGCTCTGAATACTCAGATTTTGCCACCGCCGCATTGGCCGCATAGATGTCTGCATTTTTCGGATCGGCCTTTTGCAAAGTGTCTGCAATTTCTGTCAGCCAGATTGCGGCATTGTCCGGGTCTAGCCACATATGCGGATCGACGCCTTCATGCGCATGGTCGTCGTGATGATCGTCATGTGCGTCTTCGTGTTCATCATCATGATGGTCTTCCCCAAACACGGCCTCTTGCCGAAATTCCAAAACCGTTGTGCCGGGCACTTCTGACAACTCGACGGACTGGGCATGAGTGGCAACAGTCGCCAAAGTGTCTTCCAAAGAAGGGGTCAACATGTGGCCCAACCAGAATACGACATCAACGTCCTGCAACGACTGCGCAGCGCTGGGTCGCAATGCAAAATCATGTGGCGAATCCCCGGCGCGGATCAACAACGTTGGCTCAGCCACATTTTGCATGACGCGTGCCACCATCGAATGGATCGGGGCAACATCCACAACGACGCGCACGCCTTCCGCCAGTGCGCCACCGCTCAACAACAAAGCCGCCGTTACCCCACTCAGCAATCGATTCAAAACCACTCTCCACACTCTGATCGTCAATAAGATGCTGGCCTTATACGATATGTTATACTATATCAACCTTCACCAAATCATGGGGTGATTAAAAGTGCACGACATTGGTTTTGAAAAACACGACCACACGACTTGCGTCGCATCAGGCTTGCAAGCGGCGGAAGCCTTTTGTGCGGCTCATAAGGTGCAGCTTACCCAAGTCCGTCGGCGCGTTTTGGAAATCCTGTTGCGCGAACATCGCGCTATGGGTGCCTATGACATTCTCGCAATCCTGTCTCAGGAAGGGCTTGGGTCTCAGCCGCCCGTGGCCTACCGCGCGTTGGATTTTCTCGAAACCCATGGCTTTGCCCACAAAATTGAGCGTTTGAATGCATGGCTGGCGTGTACACACCCCGGCAATAGCCACTCGCCTGTATTTCTGATCTGTCGGGATTGCGGTGCTGTGGCCGAGGCCGCGATGCCGGTGCGGGACCTGCAAAACGCGGCGCGTGACGCCGGATTTCAGGTTGAGAACACCGTGATCGAGGCTGAAGGTCTTTGTCCCACCTGTCAGAAGGCAAATAATTCATGAGCCTTGTAACTCTCATGGGCCTTGGCGTACGCCTTGGCCGACATCAGGCACTAAGTCACGTGGATTTCAGCATCGATAAGGGTGAAATCGTCACGGTAGTGGGCCCAAACGGCTCGGGTAAAACCACCTTGCTGAGGTCTATCATCGGGGCGCAGAAACCGACATCCGGCAAGATCGTCCGTGCGAAGGGATTGCGCATTGGCTACGTACCTCAAAGCCTTTCGATTGATGCCACTCTTCCGCTGACTGTGAACCGGTTCCTGAATTTGCCTTTACGACATGACCGCGAGGTTACGGAACAAGCGCTTTCCGTGGCCGGAGCGCAGGGGCTACAAGAACGCCAAATGTCGGCATTGTCCGGCGGCCAGTTTCAGCGTATCTTGCTGGCCCGCGCCTTGTTGAAAAACCCGGACCTTTTGATCCTTGATGAGCCCACAACCGGATTGGATCAGCCCGGATCGGCGGCATTGTATCGTCAGATCGAACAGGTTCGTTCCGACCTTGGTACGGCAATTTTGATGGTCAGCCACGAACTGCACGTTGTGATGAGCGCTTCGGACAGAGTGGTTTGCCTGAATGGCCATGTATGCTGCCATGGCACGCCCGAGATCGTGGCCTCGGCACCGGAATACCGCGCCCTGTTTGGGTCTGGCACCCAAGGGGCGCTCGCATTGTACCGCCACGACCATGACCACCATCACCACAGTCATGATTCCCACAGCCATGAACACGGAACCTGCGATCATGCTTGATGACTTTCTGGTGCGCGCCACGCTGGCCGGTGTTGGCGTTGCCATTGCGGCCGCGCCGTTGGGTTGCTTTGTGGTCTGGCGGCGCATGGCCTATTTTGGCGATGCCACTGCCCATGCGGCAATCCTTGGGGTCGCCCTGTCGCTGGCCCTGTCCACATCCGTCTTTACCGGTGCGCTGGCTGTTGCTCTTATTATGGCACTGACCGTTTCGATGCTCACGGGGCGCGGCTATGCCATGGATACACTCCTTGGGGTTTTGGCCCACTCGGCGCTGGCTTTTGGTTTGGTGGCCGTGTCCTTTCTAAAGGGCGTGCGGGTGGATCTGGATGCCTATCTGTTTGGCGACATCCTCGCCGTCAGCAAATCCGATCTTGCCGTGATTTGGAGTGGGGCCGTTCTGGTTCTGGTTTTGACAATCTGGCGCTGGTCTGCCCTTTTGACATCGACCCTCAACCCGGATCTGGCCTACGCCAGCGGCATTGACCCGAAACGCGAACAACTTGTGCTGACCCTTGGGCTCGCCATGGTTGTGGCTGTTGCCATCAAGGTGATTGGCGCCTTGTTGATTGTGGCTCTGCTGATTATTCCCGCCGCCAGCGCGCGCCCTGTCACACGAACGCCCGAAGCTATGGCGCTTTGTGCCGCCGTGATCGGGGTTGTTTCGGCCTTGTTGGGTTTGCGTGCATCCTTTTTGTGGGACACGCCCTCTGGGCCGACCATTGTTTGCGTCGCAGCCGTCATTTTTCTCGGAACAAACCTCAGCGCGCGTTTGGGTTTGGGCAAGCTGTGAAGGGTCTGCAGCCTCGCGCCAAACAAGGGTCGCGGGCCGAATTGGCACAAGAATTCGACGTCATTCGCATTGAGGACGATATCACCGTGGATATCGCCAAATCAATTGCCAGATTTGCTCGTCAGAATATGCAATCTCATTGCGGCCGAAGCCCATTCCGAGTCGCCAGCCTTCAGAGCATCCAAAATGTCGAGATAAATAACCATACTGCGGTTAAGGCGCTCGGCACTGAATGAGGTAAACCGCCGTTGGATCAACAGTGGGTGAGCAAAATTTCCAATGGCTTCGGCAAGCCGGTTGTTGCCGGACGCCTTAATAATGTTCATGTGAAACTGGCTGTTCAGGCCGGTGATCGCTTCAAGGTCTGAAGCCTTGCCATCTGCCGCGGGCTGTTACATCTGCGTGGCGAGATCATTCAGATGTGCCAGCTGATCCTTGCTGATTTTACACGCGGCGATACCTGCGCCAAACCCCTCTAACAGGGCGCGCCTCTCGGTCGTCCCCTTGTTCATCCTGAAGGGCGCCATCGCCTTTCGCACCGGGCTCTCGCGCGAGCTGTATGACGGGGCGCATGCCATGGTCGGCCACTTTCGCGGTGGGCTGGTGATGTCGACGGTTGTCGCCTGCGCAGGCTTCGGCGCCATCAGCGGATCGAGCCTTGCCACAGCGGCGACAATGGGCAAGGTCGCGTTGCCGGAAATGCGTGATCGCGGCTATTCCAACGAACTGGCGGGTGCATCTGTGGCAGCGTGCGGCACATTGGGTGTGTTGATCCCGCCCAGCGTGATCTTTGTGATCTATGGCATCCTGACAGAAACCTCGATTGGCACATTGTTCATTGCCGCGATCATTCCGGGCCTTTTGGCCGCGTTCATGTATGTCATCGCAATCTCAGTCTACACCCGCATCAAACCCGACGCGGGCCCTGCAGATGCGCGTATGCTTCGGGCGCAGCGCTGGCGCGCTATTTTGGGCATCTGGCCGGTTGTCATCCTGTTCGGTTTTGTTTTGGGCGGGCTTTTTGCCGGTTGGTTTTCGCCCACCGAGGCAGCCTCGGTTGTTGTCTCTGCGGTTGAGATCGGCCTGATAGCGCCCCCGGTTGGCATGAACCTGTTCGTGATCAAGGGCACGGCGCCATGGATGTCACTTAGCAACCTGTTCCGGGGCATCGTGCCCTTCCTTGTGGCGGATCTCGAACGGGTTGGGCTGCTGATTGCTTTTCCAGCCCTGGCGCTTTGGTTGGTGTAACTCCGGCCGTTCGTCCTTGATCGGCCTTAACTAACTCTCCTGGTCCATCAATGCGTTTACGATACGCTCGGGCGTCAATGGCAATTCGAAAATGCGAACACCAATGGCGTCTGTGATTGCATTTGCAATGGCTGGGGCGACCGCAGAGATGGCAGGTTCGCCAATACCTTTGGCACCAAAAGGACCAACGCCGCTTCGGGATTCAAGGATGATGCTCTCAACCTCGGTCATATCCATAGAGGTCGGCATCAAATACTCGCTAAGGGATGGCGTCATAAGCTTGCCTTCGTTGTAGAGCATCTCTTCGCTTAATGCGTAGCCCTGACCATTTTGGGCACCGCCCTCAATCTGATCTTCGACAGCGGCCCGGTTGATACACTGGCCAACATCGTGGGCGCCGATGCTTTTCAAGATCCGGACTTCTCCGGTTTCCGTGTCGACCGACACCTCAATTGCATGGGCACCATAGGTATAGTCCGGATGTGCCTGCCCCTGACCTGTCTCACTATCCAGAAGGTCGGCATGCGTTGCGCAGTGCATTGCAAGTTCCGAAGCCTGAATGCCGTCGATGTGGCACAACCTGGCCAGATCACCGAGGCGCATCGATTTTTCCGGAGCATTTCCAACCAAGACCCGCCCTTTGGACAGCAAAACCTCCGATGGTTTCACGCCAAACTCTATCGCCGCGCGACCAAGCAACCGGCTGCGAATAGCCTCGGATGCCTTTTTTGTGGCGTTTCCGGTCATGCTGAGCGTGCGGGTTGCAGCCGTTCTGCCAGCAAGCGGGGTCAGGGCGCTGTCGGTTTTGTAAATGGTGACATCATCAAGGCCGACACCCAGAACTTCAGCCGCGATCTGGGCCAGAGACGACACCTGACCGCCGCCGATATCGGCCACGCCGGATCTGACAACCACCGATCCGTCGAACTCTACACCCACCCAGGCCTCAGAGGTGTCCCCCAGAAAACTCACCTTGCCATAGCTCTGCTGGTAGGCCGCAACGCCACGCCCAGTTTTGATATGCGGCTCAACTGGTTCGACCCGAGGACCAAGTGCGGCCCAAGCGCGATCAACGCATTGGTCAGTCCAGATAGCGCCCGGAGGGACGAAACCCGTTGCAATCGGATCACCGGTTTTCAGGTAATTCTGCTGACGGAACGCGATCGGGTCCTTGCCAACCGCCTTTGCAACCTCGTCCATTTGCTGTTCGTAGGCCGCGCAGGCCTGCATCGCGCCATAGCCGCGAAAGGCGCTGGTATACATGTTGTTCGTCGCCACAGCGCGGGCGCAAACCTTTAGATTGTCGACCTTGTAGGGGCCGGGTGCAGCAACAGCCGCATAAAGCAGAACATTGGCGCTGAGATACAGATAGGCGCCAGAGTCAGCCAGAATATCCACATCCAGCGCACTGATTTTCCCGTCTTTGGTAACGCCGGTTTTATAGCGCAGGATCATAGGATGACGTTTGCCGTGCCCAACAAAGGAATCCTCACGAGAATACTCCAGCCGCACCGGGCGGCCTGTTTTCAGCGCCATCAGCGCCATATAGATCTCGCGCGCGCATTCTTCCTTGCCGCCAAAGCCTCCCCCGACAAAAGCACCTCGAATGCGAACCCTGTTATGAGGCAGGTCAAGAACGTCGGCGATCATCCTGAAATGCTCAATGTCCTGAGCACATGTCCGGATATTGATCACTCCGGTTTCATCAACCCACGCAAGACCAACTTCGGGTTCCAGAAAGGCATGTTCCTGAAACGGCGTGCGATAGGTGTTTTCAACGATCAGATCGGCATCTTCAAAGCCCGCAGCAACATCACCCTTTCGGATCTTGCGCTCTACCATGATGTTATCTTCGCCATGCACAATCGGCGCGCCCGGTTGCAGGGCTTCCTGTGGGTCATATACGCCCTGAACAGGCTCGTATTCGGCCTCCACAAGCGCACAGGCTTGTGCGGCAATTTCACTGGTTTCTGCTGCAATGACCGCCAGCGGTTCACCAAAAAACCTGATCCGGTCGCTAACCAAAAGCGGTGGATCCGTCATTGGTCGCTTTTCACCGTATGCTTCGTGAAAGTGAGGCGTCGCTGACGGGTTTGGCAGGTCATCAGCGGTCAGGATTTCGACCACCCCATCAAGTGCACGTGCTTTTTCCGTGTTCAATTTCAAAAGCTTTGCACTGGCAACCGTCGACCGCACCACTTGCAAATGCAGCATTTGCGGCATGGCATAGTCGCCTGCAAATGGCGTTGTGCCAAAAACTTTACCGGCGGCATCGGTGCGCGTTAGGGGCTTACCAAGCTGGTTGAATTCCACATTTGCGGTTGCCGTATCCTGAGGGGTCGATGCGCTCATGACAGGTCCGCCTCTTCTCTCAGAACGCGGGCCGCGACCTGCACTGCCTCGACGATCTTCACATAACCTGTGCAGCGACAAAGATTACCGCTCAGCGCCAGCCTGATTTCGTTGTCGTCCGGGTTCGGATTATCATCCAGAAGCCCCTTGGCCGCGACGATCATTCCCGGCGTGCAAAACCCGCATTGCGCCGCCCCTAGATCTCGGAAAGCGACATGCAAGGGATGAGGCGTTCCATTGCCAATACCGGCAACGGTCGTGACCTCTTTATCCTCGCACAGCCACGCGAGCGTGAGACAGCTGTCAACAGCCAACCCATCGACCAAAACAGCACAAGCCCCGCAGTCGCCTTTGCCACAACCGTGTTTTACGTCGACATGACCGTTATCTCGTAGTGCCTGAAGCAGGGTCTGTTGAGGTGACAGGAACAGGTTTTCCTTGCGACCGTTGATCGTCAGCCTGATCGTTTTACTGTTACACATCGGCTTCCACCTTCGCTTCAAGATCATTCCAGGCCTCCGCCACCAGACGGCGCGTTAGTTTACGTACACAGTGGCGGCGGTATTGCGCGCTGGCACGAACATCATCAATCGGCGCGCATTCCGCTGCGGCCTGCGCTGCGGCGGTTTCAATCATCGCCGCATCAAACACATTGCCCTCCAGCAGGGCTTCGGCGTTGCGGGCGCGGATGACACATGGTGCGACGGCCCCCATCGCGATACGGGCCTTGCGGCAAACGCCATCTGAAACGGTCAGGGTCACGGCCAGGCCAACCACGGTGATTGCATCGCCTCTGCGGCGTGCCAGCTTGTAAAACCTGTTGTGGGTCTGATCTGGCAAACGCGGCATGGAAATCTGCGTGACCAGTTCGTCGGGCCTGCGAACATCCTGCTTATAGCCTTGGTAGTATTCATCCAGTGCTACCACACGCGATCCGGAGGAACTTTGAAGGGTGACCTGTGCGTCCAGTGACATGAGCGGGGGCACCAGATCAGCCGCTGGCGACGCGCAGGCGATGTTGCCACCAATTGTGCCTGCATTGCGCACCATCTGACCCGCAAAAACCCCCGCTGCTTTGACCAGCGAAGGTGCGGCTTTGGCCAGTTCAGTTGACCTCAGCAAGTCTCCGACAGTTGCGCGAGCGCCAATTGTGATAGTCTCACTGTTGATGTCGATGCCTGCCAGGCCCTCAATGCGATCAAGTGCGACAAGCCTTTGCGGGCGTTCTTTGCCGGAACGAATTTCAACCAATAGGTTGGTTCCACCAGCGAGCGGCATGCTTTGCGCATCAGACAATAAGTCCAAAGCGTTCTGCAGGCTTATTGGAACCTTCAGATCATAGGCACAAGACATAGGCTGCACTCCGACTTTTAGGTCGTTCTAAATTTTTCAGCAATTGGGGCATTGACCGGCACTGCCTGGTTTGCAGTGCGCTCTTTCCCCAATAACACATGGAGTTGTCCGCAGTTCAGAAGCGTAGTATGCTACGTAAAATTGTCAAGCTAGATTCTAATCTTGCAACAAATGCGTCATTGTTAAGATCAAAAGCTTTATCGATCAGAGGCTTAGCCTTTGGCAGCTAAACATTGGCTGATCTGACTTTGGTTGTTTTCAACGGAATCGCCTAAAGCCTGCCGCCTCGCTAGGATAGAAACCCGAGAACGCTGCGCCAATCGTACTGCTGGCTGAGTCTCAATCTACACACTTCGCAAAACTCATCACGGTTGCTGATCGATCCGCAATTTTTCGCGGCCACCAGACGGACTAATTTCGGCGGAGCAACGCCCCTTACCCCACCATTGCTCCATGCACCAAAGCTTTCATCTCGGCACGCAATGGGTAGGAACTGGATGGCGAAAGCTGGGTAAAGAACACGACACTCAGATCTTTTTCACGGTCTACCCAGAAAAAGGTCGAGGCCATTCCACCCCAGCTAAAATCTCCAACTGACCCCGGTGTCCCCACACGGGCCGGATCAAGCACGATGGCACCGCCCAGACCAAACCCCATGCCCTCCATAGGTTGCTCTGCAAAGCTTTGGGGTCCCATTGATGCAATGTCTCCGGGCAGGTGGTTCTGCATCATGAAATCCACGATCCGGGTCGACAAAAGCCGTTGGGCGTTAAAAGTCCCGCCTTGTCGCAGCATCTCGGTAAAGTTCATGTAGTCGTCGATCGTGCTGATCAGACCGCCACCACCCGAATGCATTTCGGTCTTAAGAAAAGGCGACGTTTCGGCTTCATCCACGAGCCGCAGGCTTTCCCCGCCCGTTTTGGCTTCGTTCAGCGCCATCGCGTCGCCAGCCAATGGCGTATAGAGCGAAGCAAACCGATCACGCGCCTGCATCGGGACGGAAAACGACGTTTCGGTCATACCAAGCGGTTCAAATATCGCGTCTGAGAAAAACACGTCCAGCGGTTTTCCCGATATGATTTCGACCACACGCCCAAGAACATCCGTAGCCACAGAATACTCCCACCGACTTCCGGGCTGAAAGGCCAGCGGCAACTTTGCAACCTGATCGACCATGTCGGCCAATCTCCCCTGACGGGGGCCAAAAATCAGATCCTGAGCATCCATTGCCCGCGCCAAAATTCCGGGATTAAATGGATAGCTTAGCCCACTGGTGTGGGTCATCAGCTGGTGCAGCGTGGGTGACGGTGCCGGTTCTGTTTGGTCGATATGCTCAGCACCGGGAATGAGCGCCTGCATGGTTTCAAATGCTGGAATGAAACGGCTAACGGGTGCCTCGAGATGAACCAATCCGCGTTCGACCAGCATCATCAGTGCGGCGCTGGTTATGGGTTTGGTCATGGAGTAAATGCGTGTGGCGGTATCGCGGGTATAGGGCAGGGCCTTTTCCCGGCTTCGTTGGCCGGCGGCGTGAAAGAAGACCTCATCCGATTTGTGGGCCATAAGCATGCTGCATCCAGCCAGCTTGCGATCATCAACGTTACGTTGCATCCAGCTTCGAATGTTGCCAAGGCCGCCATTGTCGAAACTGCGATCCTGTGTTGATACAGAGTTCATCATGTCCAGACCCAATTTCCTTTGGCACATGTTTCCATCTACTTTGCCCCCGCTCAATCTTCGGGTCTAGCGTTCTAAGGCCGCCAGCTCTACGGCAAAATGGTCAATCAGCCTGGCCTTCAGGATTTTCCCGGTTGGGGCGGCAGGCAACTCTTTGGCTACGATAATATGCGATGGACGTTTGTAGGGGGCCAGATGCTCTTTGAGATACGTTCTCAGCATTTCCGCAGTCAGGCCACAGTTCGGGGCGGCCTTAACAAAAGCCAGAACCTCTTCGTTGCCCTCAACGGAACGGCCCACCACCGCCGCCACTGTAACATCCGGGTGCTCGGTTAGTGCCGCTTCGACCTCGACAGGATAGACATTAAAGCCTGAGCGGATAATCAGCTCTTTGGTGCGCCCGACGATATGTAAACGCCCTGCACCATCGAACCGGCCCAGATCGCCCGTGCGAAACACACCGTCTTCTGACAGGACCGGCTTTGTCTGTTCGAGATCACGGAAATAGCCCTTCATAACCTGTGGGCCACTGACCAGAATCTCGCCAATGCCTTCTTCCGGTTTCGCCCCCGGTGCCTTCAGATCCAACGTCAATGTGCTGCCCAGCATGGGCCCGCCCACGCTGATATCCGGATCGCCAAAGTCATTACGTGTGGCGTAAACTCCGGCTCCGCATTCGGTCAGCCCGTATCCGTTTTGCAAAGCCACGCCATAGAATGCCTCTGCCTCGCGTTTCCACGCAGGGTCCAATGGCGCTCCGCCGGACGAGACATAGCGCAACAGGCCCTTGTCGTATTTTGGCATGCCATGGGTCTGGGCATACTCAAACAAATGCGCGTGCATTTGGGGAACAGCCGGTAAAAGAGTCACATCCTTTTGGATCGCGGCGTAAAGCCGCTCCACGGAAAACCGGGCTTCCAGCCGTACGGAGCCTTGGGCAAAACAAATCGCCAGCATCGTGACAATGCCAAAAATGTGGGACAAGGGCAGAGCGAGATAGGTCATGTCCCCATCGCGCATCCCGCGTACATCCGCCGAGGCCCGCGCCGCGGCCATCAGGTTGGTATGGGTCAACATGGCGGCCTTGGGTGCGCCTGTGGTGCCCGACGTGTACAGCAACAAGGCAACCTGTTTTGCCGGATCTGGTGAAGTGGGCTCGGGCGTGCTGCCGGATCGCGCGGCGATCGCGACCTCTCCGAAAATGCCGATCTCGGCCGTTGCGGACCATTGTTTGGCATGGTTGCGGGCGTCCTGGGACGATGACGTTGTGAACACCAATGCGGAAGGGTCAGAGTGTTCAACAATCCGATGTAGCTCGTCCTGTGTCATACGCGCATTCACTGCGACCGCAGAGGCTTGCAGCATTGTGGTTGCGAAAAAAAACGCAACAACTTCGGCACAGTTTTCCAGCACAAGAACAACGCGGTTGCCGGGACCCACGCCAGCAGCTTGCAATCTGTCGCGGGCACATTGTGTGGCCTGCCATAGTTCAGACCAGTTCAAGCGTTGGTCGTCATGGTCGATGATTGCCAGTCCATCCGCTTTCTGAGCGGCGGCGTTGCGCAAGAATGTGTCAAGCTGATCGTGCACGAAGGTCTCTCCTGGCTTACAGGATCACTATGACAAGCACTTAACGGGTCAAGCAAACGAAACCTGAGTGCGGTAACGTAGCGTTTCGACGGGGCGCCGCCGGGCTTCGCGTGAGGTCAAAGAAAAACCCCACGCCAAAAGCGCAGGGTTTGACGGGTTCGCAATTTGCCGAAACTTAGCTGGCAGAGATGCGGTTGATGTCGGTGTGTTGGAAGAATTCGACCCAAACATGCCAGAAAAGACCCGGGCGCATGGATTCAATCCGTTCCAATTTGCCCTGATCGCTCTCGCCCCAAAAATCGCAGCGTGTCACGGGCTTGCCGCTGTCATTATACCAGATACCAAGGCTTTCGAACTTCGGATCATAAGCCACCACCACATCGCGGCCACCAAGGTTGGCATTCACCACGTTGTCGTTCTCGATGACAAAGTCGTCTGTCCAGCACACCGCATCATTGCCCACGGTTGCGCCCCAGACATAGGTCTTGTTGGGCAGGCGGTCGTCATAGTGAGTCATGTTGTCCATGACGGGCGCGGCTTCTTGGTGCTGACGCTCAATACCAACGCCAAAAGCTATGCCCACAACCATATCGAACAAGCGAACGATTGGGTTCTTAGACGGCATGTTGATGAACACTTCACCCTCTGGGTAGGCTTTCTGGAAGGCGCGAAAGCTCATCCGGAACGTTGGCCAAGGCTTCATCGCCAGCGAGGGGCGCAACGCGCACACAGGACCATCTGCATTCGGATCAGTATCTGCTTCACGGAAGCCATAGATGTGTTGGATCGGCTCGCCCGTGTTGTTGTCCCGCAGGATCAGATTGTTGCCGTGCTGTGCCAACACTTCGAGGTTCAGCTTTTGACCTTCGATGGACGGGCTGTATCCGACGCCCAGATTGGCCATGGCGCAATATGTCATGATCACGTCTTCACCGTCCAGGCCTGCATCGTCACCGGCCAGATGTGGGCGCAGCATTTGCGCATCCGAATGGGCCCGTGCGTGGCCGTTGTTTTCGATCACGATGACGCTCGCTGAGGGGTTGATATAGTCCCGGGCCACGTCAATTGGGTAATACTGAGCCTTGTCCTTTTGGTTACGCAAACCCGCGTGAACCCAGATGTAGGTGAACAAGAAAAAGAACGCGACCAAGACCAGCGCAATTACGAACACCCAAGTGTTACCGCCACCCATCGCAAACCCGACAATCATCGCAATGGCCGCCAGAATGCCAACACCAATCAGCTTGTTTTCATGACGCATGAAACGCACCATATTCTCGCGTTTCACCTTTAATAGCATCTGAGACACATCGCCCAGATCGCGGAAATAAATGAAACCGATCACAAGGGAAACGACCAGTCCGAGATAAAAAAGTATGTCAGCCATTTTGAGACTCTTTGATTTAAGTTGTAGTGGGGTCTATGAAGGGTCAGGCAATAGCGGGAAGTGCGCCGTACGCTTCATGAAACATCGTGCGTTTCATATAGGGTTTCCCCTACATTTTTTACATGATCAGAGGCAAAGTGCCGCTGCGTCAGAAAAAGAATTTCACGCCGACGTAGGGGCCATGTTGCTGCATGTCATATGCAAAGGTTCCGCCCGTAAGCGTCGTGCTGTAATCCACGCTAAAGTATCGATACCCAAAAGTTATGGCCGTATTGTCCCACGGTTGATAGTCAAAGCCTACACTGACACTCGTCTGAAGATCGTTGCCTCCTGCACCAAACCCGCCTAAGTCGGCCGATGCCACAGTTGTCCATTTGTCATTCAAACGCCACATGCCACGCAGGCCGATCACTGGCTCGATCCAATCTTCATTCCCACCCACGGTCGGCAGGGGACCGATTTGCACGGTCTGCTTGATCGAATTCCAGCGTGCGCCACCCTGTACGTCAACCGTAAAGGGCAGGCCGTTGCCGCCCGTACCTTGGGCAACGCGGTAAGCTCCGAGAATGGCCGCCCATTTCTGGCGTATCTGAATATCGTACGGCAGGCCACCGGGCCCGGGCAGGTTACTTTGTTTCTGCAGCGCCGCATAGTTGACGTCCGCAATAATGCCGAAATCACCGTTCCAGGTTTCCATGCGACCTGCGCCCACAAAATCAAGGTTTTCTATTAAATCGTCAAATCTGAGGTCAACTGAAACAGTGTTGCCGCCAATGGTCGAGTCGCCCCAGTTTCGCACCGGCGAAAACAGATAGAGTGACAACGCTGTACGCCACCCTGAATCGTCCTGACCAGGTGCAGGTAACGATTGGGCATGCACACCAGAAGCCGTCGCCAGAAAACCGGATGTTGACACTAGAAGAGCATTTAGAGATATCTTTTTCACGGCTCACTCACCTTCTGGGGTAGTCCCCCGAAAAACGCCCTGAGGCTGTCCAAAACGATCACTGACAATATGACCTGAGGTAATATGTGTGGGCGGCAAACGGATACCGCCCACAATGCGTTTGTTATTGCTGCACCGAAGCACGTTTTAGCATGAACGCTTCAACGGCCGCTTGCGTTTCAGGGCGAAGGTTTTCGATCCCCTCATAAGGCTTGCCAAAGGCTGGCGGTGTATCCGGGTACATTTGTTTTCGGCCCATGTGGCGTTCCAGAATGCGAACAAACTCTTTGCCACCCCAGGCACCCACTTCGGTCGAAACGGGGTACTTCTCGTGCGTATCGCGATATACGTCAAAAAAGTCCGCAAGGATCGGGCTTTGGCCTGGTCCTGGAAGGTTCAGCTTGAGGTGATCCTTGATAATCGCCTTGGGTGAGTCGATTGAGTAGACGATCACGTGATCGCGGCGTCCCTTGGTTTCATCAATCAACAATGCTGCCGTCTGATCCACACCATCGACCAGGCGGTCGCGCGGGATGTGGCCATCTGCACCGGCCATTCTTGCCAATGTCGTATAAAGATCCGAGACGTGGATGATGTTGTTTGCAATAGTGTCAGCACCAATCATTCCCGGCCATCGTATAAACGCATCAACGCGGATACCGCCTTCTGTGGTTGCGCCTTTTCCACCGCGGAATACCATCGACGTAAACCCGGACTGTGGCGAATACTTGGTGAAGTGGCCATTGTCACCCATCAGAACAACAATTGTGTTGTCCGCGATCCCTAGAGTCTCCATTTCGGCCAAGATGTCGCCAACCCATTTGTCCAGCAACTGCAACTTGTCGGCATACAAACCGCCATTTGGGGATTCAGGGCCATTTCGGCCTTCACGGGTGTTATCCAATGGAATTAGGGGCCAATACTGAAGGAAAAACGGTTCATCCTTGCCAGCGAGGTCACGCATGTGCTCTAGGGTTTGATCCTGATACCGCTGGTTCATCTCGTCGTACTTTTGCGCATTCCAACGCTCACCCGGCTCCATGTGTACTTCCCGGATTGGGCCACCTGCTGTGCCCTCGATCCCCAGTACCATTGCCGAGGGGTTGGGCCGGAAAAACTCGTCAAGAACAAAACGGTCGTCAAAATCCTTAATGCCTACGGAGACTTGCTCTTTGACAGCGGAGTCAGAATAGATCGTTAGCTGACCTTGTTGGTGGATAGGATGACCGGCCCAATCAAAGCCCTGATTCATGGCCCAACTCTCGGCAATATCACCCATGTGCCATTTGCCAACGTGTACTGTATTGTAACCTTCTTCCTTCAGAAGTTCGGCTAAGGTAACCTCTTCGGCAGGAAGACCAAAGCCAGCGATGTCCACGGTCGTATCACCCATACCCATACGAACAGGCAAACGTCCGGTGCTGAATGCGACTCGAGTTGGTGTGCAAGAAGGTTCAGTGTACATGCGAGACATCCGCAAGCCTTCGTCAGAAAGCTTGTTGATGTTTGGCGTCGATATCCCGCGGACCGCATTCAGTTCGGGAATACCCATGTCTCCGAAGCCAATATCATCAACCAGAATGTAAAGAATGTTCGGTGGCTTTCCGCCGTTTGCTTCCTTAAAGCTGGCAATTTTTGCGTCGACCTCGGCGTTGTCTTTTTGCCATTGCTCAGCATGCTGCGACTTCAGAATGTAATATTCAGAGTCGTGGACAATCGGAGCATCTTCGGCGGTGGCGGTCATCCCCACCATTGCCAGCGTCGCTCCGGTCAATAATAGACGTCTCATGTAGTCCCCTTTGGTCAGAGATAGTCTTAATTGATCCCGATCTGGATCCGATCCAAATCCAAGATCAAACCAGTGTTTAAAACCTTTGCGTCCAGATGCCGGCGGCATTCGCGTCTACCGTGTACTTATATGGCATAGGTGACGTGTGTGCTGACCAGAAAGAAAAGGACACGGGCGAAACCCTAGCATCAAACAGCGTTGCTTGCATAGGATTGAGATCAACTTTCCCTATCGTCAATTGACCATATTCCCGACAGAAAACACAAGCTTACACGCCAAGCACCGATTGGCGTCAGGGTTTCGCCAAGAAAAGTACTCTGATTGGGGCTAATTGGGGTGTTTGCTTTCGGACACACCGACACAATCAACCGGAAGCCGTACGTTGTGCAGGGGCACTTCACCCAGTGGCTCACAGGTGCATTCGCCGCTGTCGAAATCGCTGGTGGCGACAATCCGGAACCCGGCCTTTTTGCCGTGATCGCCCAGTCGTGCGGCCACGTTGGCGGCGTGTCCAATCACCGTAAAATCCAGCCGCTCGCGCGAGCCGATATTGCCGTAAGTCACACGGCCAAATGAAATGCCAATCGAACAATCGCTCTGGCGTCCTTCTTTGCGCAACTCAGTCAACCGATCCGTTATGTCTCGCGCAGCAGTCAGGGCCTCGCGGCGGGCTTTGTCGGCATCACCATCGTCTGGAAAAACCGCCAGCACAGCGTCCCCAATGAACTTCAGCACCTCACCGCCATGTTCATGCACGCAGTCTGTGACTGTATCGAAAAACTCATTCAGGGTTTCG
The DNA here is from genome assembly GCF_900142085.1 of Shimia gijangensis. GTDB lineage: Bacteria > Pseudomonadota > Alphaproteobacteria > Rhodobacterales > Rhodobacteraceae > Shimia > Shimia gijangensis. The sequence goes on along the minus strand of NZ_FQZQ01000016.1, from coordinate 79,756 downwards.
ATATAGTCTGCCTGCCCCAACTCCTGAACCAACCGGCTCGACGCGCGCAAGTCACAGAACATGATGGCGGCGTCAATCTCGTCGCCGTCTCCGCGACGAATATCTCCACCCAGAACGCGCGCGCCTGTGCGTTTGCCGACATAGGTTTCCAGAACGCCCTGAGCCGTATCCTGCAAGGCAAAGACCTCAAATATGCGGCCAATCATAAAGCTGCACTCAAACACCAGCCCCAGATTGCCTGTGGTAAACCCGTCCGGGTGATCGCAGGTGATGGTCAGGACATTGGCCTTGCCGTTGGAAAACATCAGCGGCATGGCGACATAGTCACTGGCCCCTTCGGCGCGCAGGTCTTCGATGATCGGAAAGCTGTTGTCCTTGTAATCCACACCAATTTTCTGACGCACCCCGCCCCGGCCTTTCGAGACGTGGTAAAGCGGGCTTTCGACAAATGCGGGATGGTCGAAGATTTCATAAGACGGTGCCATCGTGGTCAGCTCGTCCTCACCCTTGCGCCAGATATAGTGGCGGCCGGCGATCGACGGATGCAAAGACCAGATCATCACCGACATCCGCGACACCGCTACGCCATTGGCCAGCAGTTGTTCGGCCAGCGCGGTGGTGAACTCTTCGGGTGTTTTGTAAAACGGGGCCGTGCGCAGCAGCCAATCTACCAGCGGCGCACTGATGTGCCCCTCGGTTGGCTTGGCCAGTTCGTTGTCACCAAAATCAATCCGCGTCGTTGCCCCCGGCATAAACCCGATATGACCATCAATGTTTCGGCTTTCGGGCAATGGATTGTCATAACCCCAAACCGCGTTGGTCACGGTCTCGCCGTTCACCAACATGTTGCGATACCGCGCCGTGCCTTTGAAAGGGCAAAAAGTCTTGAGGTCCGTTGGATCGGACAGATCGGCCAGCACATCTTCGCGCGGAAAATAAATTGCCGGGGGCAGGCGGGTTTCATACATCACCTGTGCGCGTGTGGATTCAGCAATCAACGTGTCGCCATTCCAAGCACGTACAATCCCCTCAAGCGGCTCCACCCGGATGGCATAGTCCTGCGATAGATCACGATGATGAAGGCTCACGGCGTTTTTCCTGTCGGCTTAATCAGACGACAAAGATGTGGGCTCAAACGCCAGATGCCAAGAGGCGAAGGGTCAACTTTATGTGCCTGACCACCAATCAGTCGGTTTCAAGCGGGCATCTTGCGGGCGCTTCTGATCCCACCAGAGGGCCCATTTGCGAAACCGCGACAAAGCCAGACGCAGCCACATCCGGTTCTCTGGCTTTGAAAAGTCCCGGTTAAATGGGCAAACCCGCATACAGATCGCACAGTCCGACCGAAGTTTCGCCCAATAGCCAAAACAAGCCTTGGCATCCGACGTCCATTTCTTCACGCCGCTGATAGAAGATTGATCCTCGTTCGAGGTTTCCGGTGGGCCATAGGGCAAGGCCTTGGCCGGACAGGCATCGGCGCATTTGGTGCAGATATCGCAAAACGCCGCCACTCCCAGCTTTTCGGCAATGTCATGCGTCAGCGGCAGAGACGTGAAGATTTTGGAAAACCGCAAACGCGGCCCGAACTCGGGCGTGATTACCATCTGGTTGCGGGCATATTCACCAAGCCCCGCCTTAACCGCATAGGGAATGACCAAACCAGTGTCGTTCATCGACGCCACTGCCTCATAGCCCAGATTGCGGATGTAGGCGGCCAATTGCATGACAATCGCCGCTTCGTGCGAATACTCGCGTCCCGTCGCGGCTCCGGCCAGGGCGCTGGGATAGGTGGCGACCAATTCGCGCTCCATCTGGTGGCCCAGAACGATGACCGATGTCATGCCTTCGGGCAGCTCATTTGGCGCTTCGGAAAAGTCCCGCGTATCTACCCGCGATGCATAGAGCCAGCGTTCGTCCATTTCGGTGATGCCCACCAGATCTGCGCCAAAGAACTGGGCTATGCGTTTGACCTCGGCGGCCATCTTGTCCGGGTCATCAATCTCGGCGCGGGTTTCGGCGACGGGCGTATCGGCCGCAATTGGCGCCTGAAATCCTTCGCGACGGCCCTCGGCAGCGCCACGATCCGAAATCACGTCCGAGATCAGCCAGCTGGCGTTGCGCAGGGCAAAATCCTTTTGCCGAAAACCATCGCCTTTGCGATAGGTCGCCTGCATCCGATAGCTTTCAAAAAACGCATCCGTGTGCTTGCTGCGCACAGAGTCATCCCAGAAGGCACGCGTAAACATGTCGTTGATTTGGTTGAACGGCTGGAAATCCTCGGTGGTTTCGATCCCGGCCGCGGCATCACTTTCTGCAAACTTGTCGCGCAACGCATCAAGCTTGTCCTGATTGTCGTCGCGATTAGAAGGCCATGCCATATTGTGTCGTTCCCCTGCTGCGTGCCGGGGCATCACAACACGCGAATAACATCCTTGTCGATAGCCAACATATAACCCTTGCGCGCGATGTTTTTAACCAACAACTCGCTGACCAGCTGATTGCCCAGACTGTCGCGCAATCTTTTGATCCGCGTTGCTCCGGCGGCTTCTTCGCAATCCGCCTCAGAGCGGCCTGAAATCACCGCTTCGATCTGCACACCACTCATCATGTCATCATCCATGCGCGCCTCGGCCAGCACCGACAGAGTCTCCATTGCCGCATCGGTCAGTTTAAAGTCCATGTTGTTCAGATAAACGGTCTTTTCTTCGCGGCTGATCAGCAGGGAGTTGACCTGAATGCCCGATCGTTCAATCGCCGCCATGCGCCGGTTCATCACCACCAGCATCACAAGAAACACCAAAGCGGCAATCAACATGGCCGTGGCAAATACCAGCAATACAAAGATCACCATCCGATAACTGGCCAGTGTGTCGGAAAACGCTGTGCCCGATTGTGCGAGAATTTCCAGCAGTTTGATTTCGGCCTGCCCGGTCAGATTGTCATTCTCAAGAAACAACTGTTCGACGCGCGCGTTAAAAGCATTGGCATCCGGCAATGCCAGAAACAAAAGCACGGCAGCCGCCAGCAACAAGGCGACGATTCCCGCGATTCCAAAGGTGACAACACGCCCCCCGTGGCGACGCGCCTCAATAGCGGAGATAGAATTGTCCGGCACTGGAGTCCTTTCCGGCAAGCCCTGAGGCATCAAAGATGGACAGCACATTCAGCAGTTTCCATCCGTCCTGTGAAATGCGGCCCGAAATTTCGGTCTTTGCCGAATTCTTCGAGCAACCCTGATAAAGTTCCACCACACCATAGTGCAGGCGTAGAGGACTGTCCTTCTTGGCCTTGTAGTCGGCATAACACTGCTCGGCGGATACCGGAGCAGCGAGCACAGACATGCAGGCAAAAAAGGTTATGGCGACAAGATGTTTCATGGCTCCATGATTGCTCTGAATGCGGGCGATATTCAATAACAACAACCACTTTGTGCCCCTGATATTCGATAACAAGGGGGCGTTATTGCCTGTCTTTTGGGATCAGGGCGAGGGTTGGGTCATCCACTCCGGTGTTCGTGCCGGTCCAAGACTTCCGTCACCCTCGTTCGAAAGGAAACCCCATGTCCCGCAAGTTTATCGCCACCATCGTTGCCGCCGCCATCACAGTGACCGGTATTTCCGCAGTTCCGGCACGCGCCGACGAAGATGTTATCAAATTCATCTTAGGTGCCGCCGCCATCTATGCGCTAACTCAGGCAATCGAGGACCGCAACGAACCACGCGTCAGCACAACCTCGCCCTATCGCCCTCGCACAGTTGAACCGCGACCGCTGCCGCGACGCGCGCGTCGTCTTGCACCGATCCCGGCCCGTTGCCTTAAACATCATGAAACACAGAATGGTATGGTGCGGATGATTGGGAAACGCTGTGTTAACCGTCACTACCACCAAGCCCACCGTCTGCCCGAAACCTGTCGCGTAAGCCGCCACACGTACAACGGAGTGCGCCACGGTTACAAACCGCGATGCCTGCGTCGCAATGGTTTTGAAGTCGCACGCCACTAATCCAGTCGAGCAGCAGGGGGCGTCCGGCATCGCCCTCTGACCGGCCCCGGACAGTTGGTTCTGTCCGGGGCTTTTTACTTGCGCGGCTCCTTGCGATCCTGTTGAACCCCAACATGACTGGACCAGATTTTTCATATGAAATCCTTGCACGGCAAAATGGCGCGATGCGCATTGCCGGGGTGGACGAAGTGGGGCGTGGCCCAATTGCCGGGCCGGTGACAGCCGCGGCTGTGGTTTTGGACCCATCGAATATTCCCGACGGGCTGAACGACTCCAAAGCGCTCAGCGCAAAAAAGCGCGAGGTACTGTACGATCTGATCATGGCGTCTTCGGATGTGTGCATCGCGCATGCCAGTGTCGAAGAGATCGACGAGATCAACATCCTGCGTGCCAGCCATCTGGCAATGGAGCGTGCGGTCGCGGGTTTGTCCCAAACGCCGGATCATTTGCTGATCGATGGCAATATGATCCCCCGCGGTCTGACCGGTTCCACCGAAGCCATCATCAAAGGAGATGCCAAATCACTGTCGATTTCGGCGGCTTCAATTGTGGCGAAAATATGTCGGGATCGGATCATGTGGGATTTGGCGCAACAGTTCCCCGGTTATGGATGGGAAACCAACGCCGGATATCCGTCAAAAAGCCACAAAGAAGCGCTGCAAAATCTTGGGGTGACCCCACACCATAGACGTTCGTTCAAACCCGTCCACAATATGTTGTATCAAGCATAAAAACTAACCTATTGATTCAAAAAAGAAATTGACGGCGAATCAGGTTTGAATCATCTTTGTCTCAACCAACGAGCACAAAAAACAGTGCCGGGTAACGAGGCAGAACATGACGACGAAGACAAAAGCAAAGGGCGCAAAAGCGCTCCCACTGAACACGATTCTGGATGGCGATTGCATCGAAATGATGAACAGTCTGCCCGAGAATTCGATCGACCTGATCTTTGCGGATCCCCCCTATAACCTGCAGCTGCGCGGCGACCTGCATCGTCCCGACAATTCCAAGGTGGATGCGGTCGATGACGAATGGGATCAATTCGCCAGCTTCAAAGCTTATGACAAGTTTACTCGCGAATGGCTGAAAGCCGCCCGTCGCCTGCTCAAGCCAAACGGCGCGATCTGGGTGATTGGATCGTACCACAATATTTTCCGTCTCGGCGCCGAATTGCAGAACCAGGGCTTCTGGATCTTGAATGACGTCGTCTGGCGCAAATCCAACCCGATGCCGAACTTTCGTGGCAAACGTTTCACCAACGCCCACGAGACAATGATCTGGGCCAGCAAGGAAGAGGGTGGCAAATACACCTTCAACTACGAAGCTCTGAAGGCTCTGAACGAAGGTATTCAGATGCGGTCTGACTGGGTTCTGCCGATCTGCACAGGTCACGAACGCCTGAAAGACGACAACGGCGACAAGGCACACCCAACCCAAAAACCAGAAAGCCTGCTGCACCGTGTGCTGGTTGGGTCGACCAATCCCGGCGATGTGGTGCTTGACCCGTTCTTTGGCACCGGCACAACCGGCGCTGTCGCCAAAATGCTGGGCCGTGAGTTCATCGGTATTGAACGTGAAGAAGCCTACCGCAAGGTTGCCGAAAAGCGCATCAAGAACACCCGCAAATTTGACCGCGAAGCGCTTCAGGTTTCGGTTAGCAAACGCGCCGAACCCCGTGTGCCTTTTGGTCAACTGGTTGAACGCGGCATGCTGCGCCCCGGCGAGAATCTCTATTCTCTGAATGGCCGTCACAAGGTCAAAGTGCGCGCTGATGGCACGCTGATTGGCGATGACATCAAAGGCTCGATCCATCAGGTTGGCGCTCACCTCGAAGGTGCGCCCAGCTGTAATGGCTGGACGTACTGGAGCTTCAAACAGGACGGCAAGAAAGTCCCGATTGATATCCTGCGCCAGCAGATCCGCGCCGAAATGGCGGATCGTCCAAACTAAGAATTACCTCCAAGACTACCCAAGAATACCGCCGGTGCCTGTGGCCTGACTTACACAAGGCACTTTGACTTACCCCGCCGCATGTCGGCGGGGTTTTTTTGGGCTTTAAGTCTCGGTTTGTGCCACTATCTAGGGCGAACCGTTTGCTCAAAGGCCTCACCCCATGAACAACACCCCCATTCTGTCATTGTTTGCCCGTCGTCGCGACGACGAGTTTCCGGACAAAGACAGCCCTGAGTATCAATATACCGAGGCCGTTTTGTTAAAACACAAACAGGAAGGTCTGGCGCTGGCCGTTCGGGTTCGCTGGTTCGCGATGATCGTGGTCGGGATCCTTTTGCTGTTTGTGGTGCCCAAGCCGGACGTTTGGTACTATGAAGGCATCCTGACATTGTTGGCTTTAAACGGCTGGCTCATGCAGCGTGTTGGCAAAGTCGGGCTATCGCGGGTGGAACTGGGGCTTATCCTGTTTGATCTTGTATTGATGACGGCTGGCATGGTCGGGCCAAACCCCCTGAGTGAATTCACCTGGCCGCATGCGATGCAGTACCGGTTTGATAACTTCAAATACTTCTTCATCATTCTGGCGGGTGGTACGCTGGCCTACTCATGGCGGACCGTCATTGCCATCGGAACCTGGACGACGGGTCTTTGGCTCGGGGCGCTGGGCTTGTCTCTCTGGTTCGTCGATCCGTTGCCCGGACTTTCCGAAGCCATGGTTGCGGCCTTCCCTGATCAGCCTGAAATGGCCCATATGCTGGACCCAAACAGCTATCAGATTACGCGCCGCATTCAGGAAATTGCAGTGTTCGTGATTGTTGCCCTGACCATGGCGGTGTCTGTCCGGCGCTTTAACGGATTGCTGCGGTCAAACGCGGCGCTGGAACGTGAGCGTACCAACCTGTCGCGTTACTTTTCGCCCAACGTTGTCGAAGCTCTTTCCACCAATGACGAGCCGCTCAAAAAGACACGCAACCATGATATTGCTGTTCTGTTTGTGGACATCGTAGGCTTTACCGAATTCGCGTCCAGCCGCAAACCCACCGAGGTGATCGAAACCCTGCGCGAATTTCACGGTCTGATGGAAACAGCGGTGTTTGGCCATGGCGGGACGCTCGACAAATACCTGGGCGACGGTCTTATGGTGACCTTTGGCACGCCTGAACCCACTGACCGCGACGCCGTGAATGCGCTTGAGTGCATCCACGCGATGATGGATGCGCTGGATGAATGGAACGAAGACCGGATCGCCCGTGGCCAGCCACCCCTGCGGGTGGGGTTTGGAGCCCATTTTGGACCTGCTGTCTTGGCAGATATTGGCGCTCACCGGCTTGAGTTTGCAGTGGTTGGCAACACCGTCAACATTGCCTCCCGACTCGAGGCGCTGACACGTGGTCTCAATGCTCGGTTGGTGATCAGCGATACAATGCGTGACAAGATTCTCGAGCAGGGTGGCCACGACGACCTGCAGGCGCTACGCCAGTTCCCGGATCAAGCGATCCGAGGCGTCGAAGACAAGCTGACGGTCTGGGCATTTGAGCGACCTGAGGGGCAATTGACGGCATAACGAACCCGGGGCGCTTCCTCACGATTCTATCAAGGCAGGTTCGCAACAATCTCGTTTGCAATCCGAAGGGCCAGATCCTCTGGCGCAGTCAGCGTGAACATCACATGACCTGATTGATCCCAAACAGTCAGTTGCTTGATCTCGGCGATCCATAAGGCTGCCTCGCCAACATTTGGAAAGCTCGCAGTCGGGTCCTGACCAAAAGTTTCAGCCAGGCTTTTGATCATGGCCTCACGCTGTGCGTCGACAGGTTGCGGTTCGGCGTCAGAGCCATCATGGCGCAGCAACATGGTCACAACCGGCAAATCATCTGCCCCCAATGCGCTGCACATGCTCATCTGGATGCCGTTGGTTTCGTGGTCCTGTACTGTTTGATACGTCAGATCCTGAGCGACCAGTTTATCAGCCGGTAAGGAAGTCAGAACATCACAGGCCAAAGGCATCGGTTCCGGCGCAGGGGTTGAGCCCATGCCGGCCACCAGAAATGCGCCAAGAGTTAGAGCAGAAAAGTGAAATAACTGTCTCATCGTTGCACCAATTCGACACGTCGGTTTTGCGTGCGCCCTTCATCCGTTGTGTTGTCTGCAACTGGAGACAATGGGCCAACGCCTGCGGGCTGCAAACGATCCGGCGCGACTCCGTATCGGCTGGTCAGTGCGGCGACCACTGCGGTTGCCCGGCGCTGGGACAGGCCGATGTTATAGTCAAACCCGCCGGTCATGTCAGTGTGACCAACCACAAACAGCGTCAAAGCCGGATTGCCCTGTGTTAGAGCCGCAATTTCGGCCAATGTCGGGTCCGAGGCAGGGGTCAGCTGATCGCTGTCATGCTCAAACAGAATGCCATAAAGCGAAATACGCCCGTCGGTGCCCAGCGCGCTGGCCATCTGATCGGCCGTCACCGTTTCCATGCGCCGCTGCAGCGGTGCGGCTTCAATCACATCAACAAGAACCAGCACTTTGCCCTCGGTTTCCGTGTGCAGATCAAAGGTTTCAAACGCGGCGAATATCGACACGACGCGACCCGTGTCTGGGTCGGTGGCGAAATGATACTGCTGATCCTCGCGGGGTGACGAAAACGCATTTCGCGTGATCCGACCCATGTTTTCAAGGCGTCCGTCCAGCGGATAGAAATGGCGCACCATCGCGGACACAGGCCCGCAGTCCTGTTTTGCACAAGTGTAGTCTTTTTCGAAACCCTGCTCGTCCAGCTCGGCCTGATAATTGCGGATCACCTCAAGCGGTGATCGGTCGCCCGGAACGGCATAGATTATCCGGGTCCGCGGGCCTTCGATACTGCGCTTGGCCTCGGGCCCATCAAAGGTCACCGGGCCCATCGGCAAATCAACCGCGTCAAAGCCCGAGTGATCAAACCCGATGATCGCGGCCCCTTCAATCCGGGGCAATCCTTCGGGGTCAGCTGCTCCTGCAACATCCGTTATCTGTTGGCTGGCCAACGGTTGTGCAAGCAGGAAAACGGTAAAAAACGCACTGATAAAACGACTCATAACTCTCACTCCTCCGCGCCAATTATAGCTGCAGAGTGGGATGTCACCCATGATCAGGATCAGGTCTGAAAGTGGGGTCGTTTAGATGGTGTCTGGCTGTTGTCCTACTTCGGCGCGGGGTTCAGCGCCTTGTTATAGGGATGCCACTCGGTGATTTCGGGGTAGTACATTCCCCGCCATTTGCGCACACGCGGGTTCATCACACGTTTCCACACCGAAGGCACCATCGCGGCCATGGTCATCACCGGATAGCCATAGGGCAATTGCGGTGCTTCGGAATCGGCATAGTTCTGCAATAGCGGAAAGCGGCGGTTGGGTTTGTAATGATGATCAGAATGGCGCTGCAAGTTGATGAGCAGCCAGTTTGACGCCTTGTGGGCAGCATTCCACGAATGATGCGGCATGACGTGTTCGTATTTCCCGTCGCCCAGATGTTTGCGGGTCAGCCCATAGTGCTCGACGTAGTTGACCAACTCCAGCTGCCAGACCGCGATATAGGCCTGCCACAGGAACAAAAAGAACCCGGACCAGCCGCCGATCAGCAGTGCCAAGATCAACATCGCACCCTGCAGCGCCCAATAGCGGAAAAACGGATTGGACAGGTCTGTCCACGGCAGGCCCTTGCGCGCCAGCATTTCTTTTTCTGCGCGGAACGACGATCGCCATACACCCACCAGAACGCGCGGGAAAAACCGGTAGAAACCTTCGTTGTAGCGGGCGGTCACAGGATCGCGCGGCGTGCCAACATGGCGGTGATGCACCAACAGATGTTCGCTGCGGAAATGACCGTACAGCACCATGGCCAGCAGGATATCCCCCAGCCACCGCTCGCGGCGGTCCTTTTGGTGCATCAGCTCGTGGGAATAGTTAATGCCCACTGTGCCGGTAACAACGCCAACACCAAAGAACAGGCCAATCTTGGCGCCCACAGACAGGTGATCCGCGCTGGTCGCATACCAGATCAACCCGAACAGAGTGAAAAACTGCACCACGGGCCAGATCAGCGTGACAAGACGATACCAATACAACTCGTCATCGGTTGTTTCCAGATCAGCGTTCTCAAGGTTGAGACCAAAAACCCCATCCAAAGCCGAGAACAAATACCAGGTGGCCACAGGCACCAACAAAACCCACCACGACCCTGCGCAGGCAACGGCCCACAACAGCGGGATCAGGCCAAGAGACATCCAGAACGGCAACGCATTCTGAATTTTGGCAACTTGTGAGGACGGGATCATCAAAGCCTCCTGAAAACAACGTACCATCCCAATATGATTTGCAGGACGTTGGCGCGCAATGCGGTTTATGCGCCGGTATATAGATCAAAGGCCTTGCGCATCACGGTCGGCAAATCCCCGCTTGAAAATGCGTTGGCCTCGATAAATTCGCCCTGATCGGGGGTCCTGTCCATGGGCACCAGCGCGGTTTGAACCGCGAGCCTCAGATGAAAATGTGTGAACGTGTGGCGGGCTTCAGCAGGCAGGACCTTCCATTCGGCACGGATCGGGGTCGCGTGATCCGGCGTTTCACCTTCAACCCACTCAGATCCCGGCCATCCCAGCATACCGCCCAACAGACCCTTGTCTGGTCGCCGTTCGAGCAATAATGCCCCATCAACCCGACGCGCGATATAGACGGTGCCAAAGCGCACGGGCTTGGGTTTCTTAGGCGTTTTCTTGGGCAACTCGGCGGCGGTTCCGGCTTGGCGTGCAAGGCAGGGTTTCCGCCACGGGCAAATCCCACAAGCCGGATTGCGCGGCGTGCAGATCGTTGCTCCAAGATCCATCACAGCCTGCGCATAATCGCCGGGGCGCGAGTGTGGCGTCAATCCGGCGGCATAGTCTGTCAGCTCAGGCTTGGCAGCGGGCAGGGGTGTGTGAATGTCAAACATGCGCGCCATCACCCGTTCGACATTGCCGTCCACCACCACAGCAGGCTGGTTGAAAGCAATCGCCGCGATGGCGCCCGCAGTATAGGGTCCAATGCCGGGAAGCTTTTGCAACGCCTCGACCGTATCGGGAAAAACACCACCCAGCTCCCCGGATACAACCCGGGCACATTTCAACAGATTTCGCGCGCGCGCATAATACCCAAGGCCCGCCCATTCCCCCATGACACGCCCATCCTCGGCCTGTGCCAGATCATGAATGGTCGGCCACAGATGAGTGAAACGCTCAAAATAAGTTTTCACGGCGGCGACAGTGGTTTGCTGCAACATGATCTCTGACAGCCAGATCCGGTAGGGATCCGGGACCGTGCCAGCGCGTTGATCCTGCGGTGAAATGCGCCACGGCAGCTTGCGTGCATGTTGATCATACCAATCCAACAAGACATCGGGCTCTGGAGTATCACGCAAGTTTTATTCTCCGCATTGTCTGGTTTCGCTGGCGTCGCGCCATTGGGACACTAAAATAGCGCGCGACAGAAGGATGCAAGACACCACATGCGCCGATCGACCACCAAAGGCTTTGCCCGAACCTCGAGCCTCTTGCGGGAAAACATCCGCAAGACCGGTGAGAGCCGTGGTTTTGCGGTGGGTCGAGTGCTGACCCATTGGTCTGAGATTGTCGGCGAAGATATTGCTGCGATTTGCCAGCCTGTGGATGTGAAATATGGCCGCCAGGGTTTGGGTGCGACGCTGACGGTGCTGACCACCGGTGCGCAGGCTCCGATGCTGGAAATGCAAAAAGACACCCTGCGCGCGCGGGTCAACGCGGTTTACGGCTATAACGCCATCGCCCGTCTGCGCATCACGCAAACTGCGGCCACCGGATTTGCCGAAGGTCAGGCGGTGTTTGGTCACAAACCAAAAGACACTGATCCTGAGCCCACACCAGAAATCAAACGCGAAGCTGCCCGTGTGGCGCAGTCCGCGCATGACCCCGACTTGCGGCAGGCGATTGAACGTCTGGCCGGAAATGTATTGAAAAAGACGACACCCTGAGAAAGGTTTCAGAATGAACCGTATCGTTCCCGTAATTGTAGTTGTACTGGCCATTGTCGCTGGTGGCGCCTGGTGGTTCACCCAAGGCGACGAAGCGCCTGCCCCCGGTCAGACACAAACCGAGCAAACTGCTGATGACGGCGCTGGTGCTGCCGAATCTGGTGTGACCGAAATGGTGATGGGTTCGCCCGATGCACCGATCACGCTGATTGAATATGCATCCTTCACCTGTCCGCATTGTGCCAACTTTCACGAAGCCGTGCTGAAGCCTCTTAAGGCCGACTATGTCGACACTGGCAAAGTCAAAGTGATCTTCCGCGATGTCTATTTTGACAAGATCGGCTTGTGGGCCTCAATGGTCGCGCGTTGTGGCGGCGAAGAGCGTTTCTGGGGCATGACCGACCTGTTGATGAAAGGTCAGCGCAGCTGGACTCAGTCCGGTGATCCCGTGACCATTGCGGGTGAGTTGAACAAAGTGGGCCGTCTCGCGGGTCTTGGCGACGATCAACTCAAAGCCTGTATGAAGGACGAAGACAAAGCCAAATCGTTGGTGGCTTGGTCAGAGGCCAATATGACCAAGCACGAAATCACCGGCACGCCGTCGCTGATCATCAACGGTGAGAAATACTCGAACCAAAGCTACGCAGACCTGAAAAAGGTTCTCGACGCAAAACTGGGCGGCTGATCCAACCAGACTGGCCCGGGCAGTTCATCCTGTCCGGGCGCAGATTTCCCAGATGTCCCGCCATTTCCCAAGGTTTTATCGAACGTAAGACGCGCCATTGATGTCCAGCGTTTGTCCGGAGGCGTGGGTCGCCATGCCTGCTGCGAAAAAGCAGATCGCGTTGGCGATTTCCGAGGCTGGTGCAATATCTCCGCAAGGAACCTCTTTCAGTAGCTGCGCGCGCAGTGCCGGGTCCTTGTCAAATTCGGCCTGCGCCATTTCGGTGGACACGAATCCGGGCGCAACGCAGTACGTGTAAATTCCATTGCCGCTATAGGCCCGCGCCAGTGTCTTGGTCAGCGACACCATCGCCCCTTTGGAGGCTGCATAAGACCAGTGATTGGGTGAATCTCCGCGAAATGCGGCGCGGCTGGCGACATTGACAATTGCTCCACCATGCGCCCCATCCATCCAATGGTTTATCGCTTCGCGGCACAGGTCAGCAGTTGAGATCAGATTGATCTGCAGCGTGCGCGCCCAGGTGTCCCTCCAAACGTCATCTGTGCCTTTGCGATCTTCTTCCAGAAAGACACCGGCATTGTTGACCAAAGCGTCAATCCTGCCCTTCCAATCCAGCGCCTCGCGCCAGATCCCTGTCGCTGCCCCCGTTTGAGAAAGCTCACCTTTGACAAGGTGGCAATTGTCGCGACCAACCTCGTCCGCCAGACCTTGGGCGGCGGCCTGATTTGACCCATAGTGGATGACGGCAGAGCCTCCGAGTGAGACAATTTTGCGGACAGTTTCGGCCCCAATGCCTCGCGACCCACCTGTGACCAATACGACTTTTCCAGAGAAATCCATCACGCCTCGCCATTCATCTGTGTTGTTGGTGAAACTCTAGCACAGGATCGTGGGATGTCACCGCGCGGTTGCCTAGAGGACTGGTTGCAAAACCTGATCCACCACCGACCAGTCGTCCAGCTCTAACCGCACCGGCAAGGTGAGCACTTTGGAACGGAAATCAGCCGGCAATCGCACAGCGTCTTTTTCCGTGGTGACAAGCTGTGCACCAAGCCGCTTGGCATCTGCTTCCAACCGGCCCAACAGGGCCGTGGTGAAAGGTTGATGATCGCTCAGGGCTTCTGCGTGCAGGACCTTGCCGCCAAGCCCGCGTAACGTGGCAAAGAACTTTTCCGGATGCCCGATCCCGGCAAAGGCCAGATAGGGTGTCTCGGACCAATCCATGCCCATTAGTAACGGTTGCAAGGCACCTTTGGCATGCGGGAGGCTGACAGAGCCCCCCCAGATATCACCAAAACGGCTTTGGGCTGGGGCATCGCCAATCGACAACAGCAAATCTGCTCGCGCGAGTCCGATATCAACCGGTTCGCGCAAGGGCCCTGCAGGAATGCACCGCCCGTTGCCAAAACCTTTGTGTGCATCCACCACGATGATCGAGATATCTTTGTGCAGTGCCGGGTTTTGAAACCCATCATCCATCAGAATCACATCCGCCCCTGCGGCCTCGGCGGCTTTGGCGCCTTCGGCTCGGTCTTTGGCCACCCATGTGGGTGTGAATGCCGCCAGCAAAAGAGGTTCATCTCCGGTCTCTTCTGCGCGATGCGCGCGTTCATCGACCCGGATCGGCCCCTCGAGCGTCCCACCATATCCCCGCGACACAACATGCGGAGTCAGGCCGCGCGCCTGAAGACGCTGGACCAAAGCGATTGTGGTTGGGGTTTTGCCAGTACCACCTGCATTGAGATTGCCAACGCAGATCACCGGAACACCGGCTTTATGGCTGGGCGCCCGCGCCACCCGTTTTGCAGTCGTTCGGGCATAGATCGCGCCCAGCGGCGCCAACAGATTGGCCCGCAATCCAAAGCGGCCCGGTGGGGTATCCCAAAATCCCGGCGCGCGCATTACGACACCTCCCGTTGGTCTAAAGCATCCTGAACAACCGCGATTATCTGGTCTGACACTTCGGCGCCTTCTGAAACCACTTCCCAGCCCGCATGGGCCATGGTTGCAGCCTGATCCGGAGCCGTCACGAGGCTGAGCGCGGATATCAGGCTGGAGGCATCTTTGACAATACGCGCCGCACCCGCCTGCGCCAACCGCGAATAGCTGTCGAGGTAATCCCGCACGCCCGGCCCATAAAGGATCGCCGAGCCCAGCGCAGCTGGTTCAAGCGGATTGCGCCCGCCATGGCCGGAAATCAGGGAACTGCCCATCAATGTCACCGGGGCCACACGATACCAAAGTCCCAAGGCCTGCTTATCGTCGCTGATCAGGATCTGAGTGTTGCTCTGCGGAATGTCGCCGTCTTCCCAATGCCCAACCCGCCAGCCCTCGTCCCGGCACAAAGCCGTCATTGCTGCAGCATCCGAGGCCTGATCCGGAACCAGAACAAGCAAAGTGCGGTGGGACAAGCGCGATATTGATCGATGGGCATCAAGAATAGTGCCCAACTCCTGAATCTGAACCTGTGACGCGAGCCAGACCGGACGCCCTCCAATCGCCGAGGCCAATTCTTCCAGATCGGTTTCATTGCAGGGCAACGCCGGGCTGTCTTCTAATAGGGGCCCACTTGCCAGAACCCTGCGAGGTTCCTGAGTAAGACGGCGCATCCGATATTCGGCCTCTTTGGAATGTGCAAAGATCCGTTCAAATTGATTTAGGGTCGCCCTGACAGGTTCAGGCATCAAGCGCCAGCGACGATTTTCAAGTCCAGGCTCATCAGCGTCCAGCAAAAACAGTGGAATGCTTTGACGGTATGCAGCGCTGATCAAACCAGGGCGCAACCATGGGCCCAGCCACATGCAGGCGTCCGGTTTCCAATGATCCAGAAAGGTTTTGACGTCCTGCGGATTTTCCGAAGCACAGATCTGAACGCTCACACCTTTGGGAGCATTGCGCGGCAGTGGCTGTCCCGGAGAGGTGGTCACCATCAGGTTCAGATTGCCCCGTTGTGCCTTAAGGCGCAGGGCCAGTCGCGCCAGACAGTCGACACGCACAGGATCAGAGCTGTGCAACCACAAAAGTTGCCCATCGGGGCGTTGATCTGTGATGCGATCAAGACTCGGCGCTTCGCGGCGGGCAAAGGCCAGGTAGGCCGATAATCCAAGCGAACGCGCCATGGGCCGGATTTAACCCAGTTCCTCGGTCGAAGAGGCCGCGGCTTCTTCGTCGCGAAGGCGGTGCAGATGCGCGATGTAATAGCGCATATGGGCGTTGTCGACGGTGCGCTGGGCCTCGGATTTCCACGCGTCATAGGCGCTTTGGTAGTCGGGGAATATGCCAACGATATGCAGATCGTCGACGTCTTTGAAAACGTTGTTGCTCGGATCGACAAGTTCGCCGCCAAAGACAAGGTGAAGGCGCTGGGTCATAAGGGTCCTCCTGACAAGTTGTGGGCAACCTAGGGCTTTGCCGACCTCGCCACAAGGGCGCGACCTGCGGCACATTCTGACAGATGCCGCAGGATGCCACGGTTGACCTGAGGCAATGATTACGGCAGGTCCTTTTCACCTTTGACGACGATGGATTCTTTGATGAAACCCTTTTTGATCTTGCAACTGCGTCCTGAAACCGAAGCCTCGGATGACGAATTTCAAGCCATTTTGCGCAAAAGTGGGTTGAGCGTTGGTGAAGTAGAGCGGATTCGGCTGGATCAACAGGAACTGCCCGCTGATTTATCGCTTGGGGATTACTCGGGTGTGATTGTTGGCGGTGGCCCCGGTTGTGTCAGCGATCCTGCCGACAAAAAGACCGATATTGAGGCCCGCATCGAAGAGGCAGTCATGGGGCTCATGCCCGAAGTGACCAAACAGGATTTTCCCTTTCTGGGGTGCTGTTATGGCATTGGTATTCTGGGTCATCATCTGGGCCGGGTGGTGTCGAAAGAAAACTACTCAGAAGACGTCGGCACCGCAGACTGTCACCTGACCGAAGCAGGTCGCAGCGATCCATTGCTGGCCGACGTGCCAGAAAGCTTTCACGCTTTTGTCGGGCATAAAGAGGCGGTGCAACGTCTGCCCGAAGGCTGTACGCACCTTGTGTCTTCCCCGACCTGCCCATTTCAGATGATCCGTTTTGGTGAAAACGTCTATGCCACCCAATTTCACCCCGAAGCGGATAGTGACGGGTTCGAAGTGCGCATCGGCATTTACAAACACCGCGGATATTTCCCGCCTGAAGACGCCGAAAAACTGGTTGAAATGTGCCGCGCAGCAGATGTGCATGCGCCCGAAATCGTACTGCGTAATTTTGTGCGCCGGTATCGCACAACGGCCTAACGGCTATAATCGTGGCGCATCACCTTTGTTGGCCAGCGCTTGAGTCAATTCCCGGTGAACACGGCTTCCGCCGGCCACGATCCCCGGAACGCGTGGATCCGGGTTGTTGAACCGCAAGGGATCGCCGTAGCGATCAGACGTCGCTGCACCCGCCTCGCGCAGGATCAGATCCCCCGCCGCGATGTCCCATTCCCAGGTCGGGCGCAATGTCAGCATGGCATCATACCGCCCTTCCGCCACCAGGGCGGTGCGATACGCCAATGAGGGCCGGTGGCTGCGTTTCATATCTGGCACGTCACTCTGCCAGTGGTGTGATTCCAAAATCGGACGGGCGGCCAGAACATGGGCACCGATTAGGTCCCCGCGCTCGGAGGGAGATATCTCATTCCCGTTCAAAAAGGCGCCCATGCCTTCAGCTGAATGATACAGCTTGTCACGCATCGGCAGAAAAACCACTGCGGCGGTGATCCTGCCCTGTTCAGCAATCGCCAGCGAATGTGCCCAGGTGTTCGATCCTTCGATAAAGCTTCGGGTGCCATCAATCGGATCAATGATGAAAACCCGGTCGGTGGATTGGCGATCCGCGTTGTCGGCGGATTCTTCGCTGAGCCAGCCATAGTCGGGCCGGGCGTCGCGCAATTCGCGTTCGAGCATATCGTTCACCGCCAGATCAGCTTCGGTCACAGGGCCTGCACCGTCTGGCTTGTCCCAAACCTGCGCCGTGCCCGCAAAGCGGCTGGCAATGCGGCCTGCTTCCCTTGCGGCCTCAATCAGCAGGTCCAGATCAGTTCCCGGCAAGGGTAAGACCTTCGATCAGGATCGATGGGATCACGCGCGACAGGTGATCGCGCGCGTCATTTGCCGGGGTCATGCCCAACAGCATTTCGCGCAGGTTGCCCGCAATCGTGCATTCGTTGACCGCATGCGTGATCTCGCCATTTTCCACCCAGAACCCGGCGGCACCACGCGAGTAGTCACCGGTGGTTGGGTTGATGGTTGAGCCAATCAATGAGGTCACCAAAAGGCCAGTTCCCATATCCAGGATCAGGTCTTCGCGGCTTTGATCGCTTTGTGTGATCAAGATATTCCATGTCGCTGGCGAGGGCGGCGAGGACACGCCGCGCGCAGCATTACCGGTGGATGGCATGTTCAACTTGCGACCATTCACAAGATCCAGCGTCCAGCCTGTCAGCACACCGTTTTCGACAATGGCACGACGACTGGTGGGCAGGCCTTCGGCATCAAAGGGACGTGATCCACTGACACGAGGGCGGTGTGGGTCCTCGATAATATTCAAATGTGTGGGCAAAACCTGTTCGCCCAAGGCACCGCGCAGCCACGATGATCCGCGTGCAATGCTGGCGCCATTGGCGGCGGCCAGCAGGTGGCCCACCAATGAGGACGAAATGCGTTCGTCAAACAGAACCGGATAGGTGCCTGTCGGGGGTTGTTTCGCATTCAGCCGCTCTACCGCGCGTTCACCGGCCGTGACACCCACATCCTGTGCGCTGCGCATGTCGGATTGAAACGTGCGTCCGTCACCATCAAAGTCCCGCTCCATGCCGTCGCCTTCGCCAGCGATGGCCACACAGGACACCGCACGGCTGGTTCGGGCATAACCGCCTGAAAATCCGTTGCTGGCTGCCAGGTGCACCTGAGAATTGCTGTAGCCCGCTGTGGCGGACTGGACTTGGGACACACCGGCAACATTGCTGGCGGCCACTTCTGCTTCGCAGGCGTCACGTTGCAACTCGGCTGGCGCAGGTTCATCCGCCGGGTCCGACATCTCAAGCGCGTCAACATCCCAGTCTGTGCTGAGTTGTTCCGCGTCGGCCAACCCAATGTAAGGGTCCTCTGGCGCTTCGCGGGCCATCGCAACCGCACGCTCAGCCATGGTGGCAAGCGTTTCCGGGCTGGCATCCGAGACCGAGACATTGGCTTGCCTTTGGCCCACAAACACCCGCAAGCCAAGATCGATGCCCTCAGAGCGCTCTGCCTGCTCCAGCAGCCCGCCCCGCACATCAATCGACACGGATGTGCCCTGAACGGCCATGGCGTCGGCGGCATCTGCCCCGGCGACACGTGCCGCTGTCAGCATTGCCTCTGTCAGCTTTTCGAGATTTCCGCTCATTTGCCCCTCGTTCAACTACCCTCTGAGGTAGACCGTGGCACCGCATCACGCAAGAGCGCGATGAAACAAGAACCGCGCCAAGGCTGGCACGGTTCCTTTCTCATTTGGTTTTGACCTACTGAATACGCTGTCCGTTGGCCAAAACATGCCCTTCAGCGTTGATTTCAATCACTGAATTCACTTCGTCTTCGCTGTCGCCCGGCACGCTGAACATGGCCATCATCATACGGGCACCCATGACCTGCTCTTCGGGCAAAAGACCCATTGCAACCAGCGTATCCATCAAAGCATTGGCGCCTTTCACGTTCAGGGCGACGCTGCCTTCGGGGCGCGGTATGCCGTCAAATGTTTGCAAGTCGGTGTTGTCAAAGACAAAGCCGCCATCGCCGCTGATGCGTGCGCCAACGGCTTCCACGAGAACCTCAGTCAACGTCAAAGAATTGACCTCACCCGGAAATTCGTCGGCGTCTTCCATTTCCTCAGATACAAGGTCTTCGAACAATGTGGTGGTGCCGTTCAAAGCAACCGAGATGGTCGCCGGATCACGAGGCAACATGCCACCCGGATCGAAAATACCCCAAAGCATGTCCGAAATCGTCAGTCCCGCCAATTTGAAGCTAAAGTCAAAGTCCTGTGGAGAGGTGCCTTTCAAAAGCGGCATCAGCAGCCCGTAGGAAAGCTCGTCCATATTCACGACAATCGGCAGTGGTGAGCCCCCCCCCACCATCGAAAAAGCTACGTCCACGACACTGCCGTCATAGTCGAACAGGCCATCGCCCATTGTGACCGCCAGCTTGCTTGTAGCCGTAGACATGTTGATCTTGGTGGGCGCCTGATCTTCCTCAGCATCGACAACCAAGGTCGACCCTTCCGCAGAAAATGATCCCTGCATGTTGAATCCGCTGCGGAAAATTTCTGCTGGATTCTCGTGGTCAACGCCCATTGGAACCACGCCTTCACTTTCAAAAGCAAGACCCTGAATATCCATGTTCATATCGACTTTGCCGTCGTCCGGGTCGTCGCCCTTAACCTTCATCGTCAGGCTGTTGGCTGTCATGGTCTGCGCAAAACGCGCCATGTCACCACCGCCTATAGAAGACACGCCAGACATCGCTGACATCATCATATCAAAGGTGAAATCGTCCATCGGTTGCCCGTTCACCAACAACTCGGTCAAAGCCATCGCCATGCTGTTGGCGCTGTAGGTATAGGTAATGTCGTCAGGATCACCCGAAGCGACCATATCCAGCCCGTCCATTGTGGCCGTCAGAGTCACATCGGTCTGCTCACCTTCAACGTCCGAGACGATCTTGACCGGGAGTGTTGCAGGCAGCCCTATCCGCACGGTGCCGTCACCTTGTTCTTCGAAAGTCATTTCCCCGAAGTTCATGCTGACCGAGCCCTCTTCGGGCGCTAAATCAATGCTCAGAACCAGATCGCTGACCGTCAAAGAATTACCAGACTGGCTTTCCTGTCCGGCAACGTCGTATCCTACGCCAGTCAGAACGCCTTTCCAGGTGGACCAGACGTCTTGGTTGCTGACATCTGCGAATGCAGAAGTTGTGCTCAGCAATGTTGCCATCGCGCCAGCTGTGGTAAAAGCGGACCATCTATTCATTGGAATATCTCCTTCAAATTTGCCTATAGCTTCGGACTCCTGACCGGAAGGGTCAAGAGCCAAACTCTGGACCTTGGGTCACGGTCAGTTTACGTCTGTGAAAATGCGTTGACGCGAGGAGCAGAATTTTGGCGAATTTGAACGGAAAAACGGTCCTGATCACCGGAGCAAGCCGGGGCATTGGCGAAAGCGCTGCACGCCTCTTTGCCGAGGCCGGAGCCAATGTGGTCCTTGTTGCGCGCAGCCGGGGCGATATTGAACGCATCGCCGGTGAAATTGGCGATCAGGCGATCGCTGTGACATGCGATGTTTCTGACTACGATTCCGTTCAGGCTGCTGTGGATACCGCTGTAGCAAAATTCGGGAGCTTGGATGTATTGATCAACAACGCAGGCTTGGTCGAACCAATCTCACATCTGGCCACATCGGATCCCGCAGGTTGGGACAAGGTCATCGATGTAAACCTCAAGGGGGTTTACTATGGCATGCGGGCTGCAATGCCGATCATGCAAAAGGCTGGCGGCGGATCGATCCTGACAATCTCGTCCGGTGCCGCGCATGGTCCGGTTGAGGCCTGGAGCCATTACTGTGCCTCTAAGGCCGGAGTGAATATGCTGACTCGCTGTGTCGACACCGAGGCGCGTCATCAGGGCATTCGCGCCATTGGCCTGTCGCCGGGCACCGTGGCCACCGAAATGCAGCGCGAGATCAAAGCATCAGGCATCAATCCGGTGTCGCAGATGGACTGGTCAGATCATATTCCTCCGGAATGGGTGGCGCGGTGTTTGCTGTGGATGTGTGGCCCCGAAGCCGACGATTGGGTTGGTAATGAGATTTCCCTGCGTGACGAAGACATCCGCCGCAAAGTGGGCCTGATCTGATGATTGACCTTCAGAAAGAGGAGAGCGGCCTTTGGGTCGTGACCATCAACCGTCCGGACAAAGCCAATTCTCTAACTCACGCGATGCTGTCCGAGCTGGCTGATATCGCCGAAGCTGCACAAGACGCCCGTGGGCTGGTCCTGACCGGGGCAGGCAAAGTGTTTTCCGCCGGCGCCGATCTGGACGAGGCCCGCGCGGGTCTTGCGACCTCGGATGTCTGGGAACGCCTGTCGGGCAACATTGCCGCTTTGCCGGGCCTGACCATTGCCGCGCTGAATGGCACACTTGCAGGTGGGGCTATGGGCATGGCGCTGGCCTGTGACCTGCGCCTGTCGGTGCCCTCAGCAAAGTTCTTCTATCCGGTGATGAAACTTGGCTTTCTGCCTCAGCCCTCTGACCCCAAACGAATGGCCGCGCTGATCGGGCCCAGCCGCGCCAAGCTGATCCTGATGGGCGGGCAAAAGGTGCTGGCCGATGAGGCGCTGCAATTCGGTCTGGTGGATCGTCTCGTTGATCCTGAGGTTCTCCTCGGCACGGCCCGCGAGATCGCGGCCGACACGCTTTCTGCGAAGCCCGAGATCGCTCAGGGGATTAAGGAATTGTGTACATAGACTTTTGTACAAAACGGGTATTCGGCCAAAAAGCTTTGTACAAAACGGTCAGTTCACAGATTTTCCGCATTATCGCTTTCTGCGTGGCCCCGGGGTCTTTGAATGGAACTCGGGCGGGCGTTTTGCGATCCAGCGAATGAACTTTTCCAACCTTGGGTGCAGTCGTAAGGCAGCGATCGTGTGATAGCTTCGCGCCAGCTCTGCTTCGCTCAGGGACGCGTGAATTTCGGAGTGGCAAATCTGGTGTAACAGCACCGTCGGGCCGTTCTTACCCCCTTTCAACTTGGGTATCAGGTGATGCAGGCTTTGCCTTGCATCAGCGGGAATGGGGCGTTCACACAAGGGGCAAATCGGGTCTGACACAGGGTTTCTCTTGAGTCCTTCACGACGGTCGGGCATGAGAATGGCGTAAAGTTTTGGGTTCTCAAGGGGTGTTATGGTGGATCGCACAGAATTGTTGGACAAAGCGCAGGGCTATGCGCTGCAAGCTTGGGACATCGCCGCAGAGTGGCTGCTCAGCCCAGCTGCCTGGACCCAATTTGCCCTGTTGCTCGCCGCATACTTTGCGGCTGTCTATGCCTCGCGCAGGCTTAAGCCCTTAATTGACAAGTACCTGACGCCTCCGGCCGAACAGGACAACAGCATCGCCAAGGCGCGCCGCTTTGTGTTGATGTTTGTGCCGCTTTTATTGCCTCTTCTGGCTTATGGTTTCACCGGCATCGGCGAAAGCGTGACCAAGTCGATCTTTGGATCGGGTGCTGTGATTGCCTTTGGCAAACGTTTTTTCATGTTCCTCGCCGCCCGCATTTTGGTGAAGGACGTTATTCAGGACCCAATGCTCAAGGTTTTGGGGCGCTATCTGTTAGTGCCCATCGCAGCACTTTACGCCGTGGGAATCCTTGACGAGGTCATGGTCAAGCTGGACGAGACCGTGGTGCCCTTGGGCAATCTGTCATTCTCATTGCTGTTTCTTTTGCGGTTTGTCGTGGTTGGCGGTGCGATTTTCTGGATGGGCCGGTGGTCGAACGACCAGTCCGCCGCCTTTATCAAGAACCAGCAAGAAATGCGCCCGGCGATGCGCCAGCTGACGGCCAAAACCGCCGAGATTGCTATCTTTGGCGTCGCTTTCCTCTTGGTGATGAACATCATGGGCATTTCGCTCACATCCCTTGCCGTGCTTGGTGGTGTGGTCGGTGTTGGGCTTGGTTTTGGTCTGCAAAAGATCGCGTCGAACTTTATCTCGGGCGTGATCCTTTTGCTCGAAGGCCAGGCGACCGTCGGCGATTATGTGGAGCTGGATGGAGGCGAGGCCGGCACCATCGTCAAGATGACCGCGCGCGCCACTATTTTGGAAACTTATGACGGCAGATGGATCGTTATTCCCAACGAAGATTTTATCACCACACGTGTGGTGAATTACTCTGATAGCGGATCGGCCAATCGGTACGAAGCACCGTTTTCGGTCAGCTATGGTACTGATATCAATAAGGTTCCCGCAATTGTTGAGGCGGCTGTGGCCAAGAATCCAGATGTCCTGTCCGATCCTTTTCCACCTGATTGCGAGTTGCGCGGATTTGGCGATAGCGGGGTGGATTTCTCGGTCGAATTCTGGGTCAACGGTATCGATGACGGGCGTCACAAATACACGTCGGATGTGTTGTTCCGTATCTGGAATGCGCTGAAAGACAACGACATCGAAATTCCATACCCGCATCGCGTGATCGAAGTGTCGGGCAGCTTGACAACGAAATCTGAATGAAAACAGCACTTGTCATCGGTGCTGGCCCGGCCGGTTTAATGGCGGCGGATGTTCTGGCCGAACACGGCCTGTCTGTGGTTGTCTCGGACGCCAAACCCAGCGTCGCGCGCAAGTTTCTGATGGCGGGTAAATCCGGGCTGAACCTGACCAAGGATGAGCCGTTTGAAGCCTTTCTTTCGGCCTTTGAAGAAGCCGCGCCCGCGCTGCGCCCGATGCTTGAGGCATTTGGGCCGGATCAGGTCCGAGTCTGGGCCGAAGAACTGGGGCAGGAGGTGTTCACAGGCTCAACGGGCCGTGTGTTTCCCCGCGCCATGAAGGCCTCACCATTGCTGCGGGCCTGGTTAGGGCGGCTGAATGATCTGGGCGTTGAGATCAAACCTCGCTGGCGCTGGATTGGCGAGGAAGATGGGTTCGTGTTTGAGACCCCTGAAGGACGTCAGACAGTTACGGCAGACGTGGCTGTTTTGGCCTGTGGCGGGGCCAGTTGGGCAAGGTTAGGCTCTGATGGGGCTTGGGCCAATTGGATCGACGCGCCGCTGTCACCGTTTCAACCGGCGAATATGGGTTTTGTGGTGAACTGGTCCAAGCATATGGCCAAACACATTGGCGGGCCTGTCAAAAACGTGGCCTTATGCGCTGGCGTTCAGCGCGTGCGCGGCGAGTTTGTGATCTCACAAACCGGACTGGAAGGGGGCGGGATTTATGCGGTGTCGCGCCCGATGCGTGAGGGGCACGATCTGACGCTGGATTTGCTGCCCGACCTAAGCGAGGACGAGATTCGCAAGCGTCTTGCCAAACCACGCGGCAAGGCCAGCCTGAGCAACCATTTGCGCAAGGCGCTGAGGCTTGATCCGGTGAAACAAGCGTTGCTGATGGAATATGCCCGACCACTGCCCGCCGATCTTGCGCCCGTTCTCAAGGCATTGCCAATCCGTCACGACGGCCCCAGACCAATGGATCAGGCGATCTCAACTGCCGGAGGCATTCGGTTGGAGGCTTTGGACAAAGGTCTGATGCTGCAACATCGCCCCGGCGTGTTCGCTGCCGGGGAAATGTTGGATTGGGAGGCTCCGACAGGTGGCTATTTGTTGACGGCCTGTCTGGCCACTGGGCGCTGGGCAGGTCAGTACGCCGCCGAATTTGCCATGGCGCAGACGGCTTAGCCAGCGGTCAATTTCTGAAAAGCATCGCGAGACCGACACGCCTTGAGGTAGATTTTGAAATCCTCGTTGTCTGACGGGAATTTCGCGGACTTGGCCCAGGCTCCGCAGTGGGCCAGAATGATATCAGGCACAGTGAACTCATCGCCCATCAGATACGGGCCTTTGGCCTGTTTCATGATGCGGTCAAGATTGCGTTCGTATTCCCATTTTAATGAAGTTTTTACCTCTGGTACACGCTTGTCCTCGGGCAAAATGAAACCGTGTCGTGCCGCCGTCCACAGAACCGCGTCAATCTCGTCAAGGATGCACTGGGTCATGGCGTCCTGCTGGCCACGCGCCACTGTTCCGGCAGGAGCGGTCAGAGCGCCATGTTTGTCCGCTAGATAGGTGATGATGGCGGATGAATCCGTGATAACATCTTCACCATCCTTAAACACCGGGACTTTGCCTGATGGGTTTAGGACTCTGACCTCCTCAGACTGGGGTGCGGCTTTGGTCATGGTGTAAGGCTGGCCCAGCTCTTCGAGCATCCACATCACCCGAAAGGCGCGACTGGTTGGGCTTCCTAAAAGTTCATACATGGCGTGTCCTTTTTGATTTTTGCCACATTGGCGACTCGTGCTCGGCTCGGCAAGGGTTCAAATTTCATCCATTGGCCACCGGAATGCTGACAGAAACTGGCAGGAAAGGCGCGTATTCTGGCATCACAAAATAGGAGAGAATCGTATGTCCAATACCGGATCATGTTTGTGTGGCGCCGTAAAATACACATTGGCCAAGGCCCCGGCGGATTGTGGAACATGTCACTGTTCTATGTGCCGAAAATGGAGCGGCGGCGCGTTTGTTGCCTTTATGGCTGCCGCGCATGAGGTCACTATTGAAGGAGAAGAGAATCTGAACATGTTCAAATCCTCGGAATGGGCAGAGCGCGCTTCCTGCGCCAAATGCGGTAGCAGCCTGTTTTATCGTGTGACGGCTCCGGGCCCGGAACAGGGCACCTATCATATGGGGTTGGGGACATTGGACAACGCCGACGGCGTGGTCATGAAACAAGAGATTTTCATCGATGAAAAGCCCGATGGGTATGCCTTTGCGGGGGATACGGCCAAGATGACCGGCGCCGAGGTTTTCGCGATGTTTGCGCCTCAGGACTAGATCAGGTTAACGGCGTGCCAACATGGCAAGCCGTAACAGCATGCGTTCAACCAGCGCCATGGCTGGTGCGCTTTGACCGGCCGAGCGTAATAGCAGATCCGTGTCGGTCAGATAGGTCAGGGCCTGCTCAAGCTTAAATGCTCCCCAGCCCTGGGCCTGTCGCAACATACGATCCCGGCGTGGGCCGAAAATTGGTGGGCGCATGCGGGCAATGCCAGCGGCCGCACCACCGGGATCAGACGCGGCGGTATAAAGCGCGCGGAAGTGGCGGGTGGCCCCAATGCACAACGAAACAGGATTGACCCCTTGGGCCTGCAGTTTGCGCAGAATGGGTCCCAATTCAGGCGCGCGGCCTTCGGCGACGATGTTCAGAACGTCGTCCAACCCGGCTTCGGTCGAAGTCGGAGCACAGTTGGCAATATCATCCGAGGTAACAGAGGTGGTGTCGCCGCGTTTATACAGCGACAGTTTTTCCAGCGTCTGACGAAAATCGCCCGGATCCAGATCACGTGCCAGATTGGACAGATCCGTCATGGCGTTACGTTCAATATCGCGCAGGCCGGATTTCGCCAGTTCGGATTCGATTTCATCGCGGCTGGGAGGATCATTGTAGATTGCAGCGGCATAGGCATTGGGGTGGGTTTCAAACGCCTTACGAATTTTGGATGAGGCTTTGAGCGATCCAGCCGTCACTACAATCTGTGCGTCACCTTCGCCCCAATCTTTCAAAGCTGCCAGAACCGCAGGGGCGGCAGTGTCATTGGCGTCTTCGACAAACGCCACACGCGGGCCGGGGAAAAAGCTTGCCGCCTTGATCGCGTCATTCAAAAGGGCAGGGTCTTTGCGCAGGTCGCTGGCAGGGATGCGCGTCAGGCGCATTTCTTCTTCGCCTTGCGGGCCGATCAGGGCAGCAATCAACTCTTGCCGCTTCAGAGCGATTCGCATGGGGTCAGGCCCATAGATTAAAACACCAGTGCGGTGTGGTTCGGGTTTGGTGAAATAGCGGGCGCCATCGCGCCCCATCAGTTTCATGTGGCGCTCTTGGCAGACCATGCCCACAGGCTGGCCATAATCTGATCGGTCAGGATCACCATAAGGCGCTCATAGGCATCGTCTTGCGCGGCCAATGTCGCCGCTGAGGTGCCCGTAGCCGAATACCCAGTATAGTTGCGGGCTTTCCCCGAAGTCAGAACCTGACCGGACGACAAATCGCGCAACGCAAATGTCGCGTCCCCAACAACATCATACCGCGAGGTCACGCCGCTGATGGTTTTACCGGTACTGCGTTCTTCCGTGACGACCGCAATGGACAGGCCATAGTTACCAGAAGACACGCGCCCAAGCCTGTCTTCCAGCTCGCGGCCCAGAAGATAGGTGTTGTTGTCATTCGGTTCGTCGACGATCACCTGACCCAGCAGACCGCTCGCCTTGCCGTCGGTCCCATAGGTTGGCGTGAACCCGCAGCCCGCCAGCAAAGGTCCGGCAGCAGCAAGTACTAGAAAGCTTCGGCGACTAAATGACGACATTTACAATCCGACCGGGGACAACAATCAGTTTCTTGGGCTGGGCCCCATCCAGCGCTTTGATCACAGCTTCGTTGGCGAGGGCGATTTTTTCAACCTCTTCCTTCGACATATCTGCAGGCACGCTGATTTCCGCGCGGCGTTTGCCGTTGATCTGAATCGGCAAGGTCACGTTGGCTTCAACCAGCATGGCTTCATCCGCGACCGGCCAAGGAGCGTCAATCACCAGACCTTCGCCACCCTGATGGGCCCAGATATCTTCGGCCAGATGTGGCGTCATTGGGGCCATCAGCTGCGCCAGCGTTTTGATCGCTTGTTTTTGGGCGACCGCACCTGCTTTGGATTTCGCCAGCGTGTTGGTGAAGCCATAGAGTTTCGCAATCGAGGCGTTAAAGCCAAAGCTTTCGACACCAAGAGTCACATCGCGGATGGCTTTGTGCATTTCGCGCAAGAGGTCTTCGTCGCCTTGACCTGTGGCTGCGGGGTCCATCGCGCCGATCTTGTCACACAGATTCCAAACCCGGCTCAGGTGTTTGTGCGACGCTTCGGCGCCCGACGCCGTCCATTCCACATCCCGCTCGGGGGGCGAATCGGACAGAACGAACCAGCGCGCGGTGTCGGCACCAAAGGATGAGATGATGCTGACCGGATCGACGACGTTTTTCTTCGACTTCGACATTTTGGCCGAAGGGATGATTTCAACCGCTTCGCCGGTTGCGATCAGTTTGCCGTCTGCCACGTCTTCGGGCAGGTGATAGACAGGCCGGCCTTTTTCATCGCGGGTCTGATAAATCTCATGCGTGACCATGCCTTGGGTGAACAGGGCATCAAAGGGCTCTTTGGCCGATTCCGGCAGATGGCCACAAACCTGCATCGCACGAGCAAAGAACCGTGAATACAACAGGTGCAGAATCGCGTGCTCGATACCGCCGATGTACTGATCGACGTTCATCCAATAGGTGGCATCGTCCAGATTGGTTGGCGTTTCGGCGCGTGGCGCGGTGAAACGCGCAAAATACCATGACGAATCCACAAAGGTATCCATCGTATCTGTCTCGCGCTGGGCGTCCTTGCCGCATGACGGGCAGGCACAGTTTCGCCACGTCGGGTGACGGTCGAGCGGATTGCCGGGAACGTCCAGGGTGACATCATAGGGCAGCTCAATCGGCAGGTTTTCTTTTTTCTCAGGCACCACGCCACAGTCGTCACAATGCACAACCGGAATCGGGCAACCCCAATAACGCTGACGGGACAGGCCCCAATCACGCAGGCGGTATTTGGTAACACCTTTGCCCCATCCGCCCTTTTCGGCAAACGCGATGGTGGCGTCGATGGCTTCCTGCCCGGTGGCTTCATCAAGGCCTGCGAAATGGTCGACCCATTTCACTTTGTCCGACTTGGGCGGCACAAAGGCTTCATTTGCCACAGGCTTGGGATCCTCCAGCGCATAGAAAGTATCTATGACGGGCAGATCGTATTTGCGGCAGAAATCAAGATCGCGCTGGTCATGGGCCGGACAGGCAAAAATCGCGCCGGTGCCGTATCCCATCAGAATAAAGTTAGCGACCCAAACCGGCAACTCGTCCCCGGTCAGCGGATGTTTGACCTTGAGCCCTGTATCAAACCCAAGCTTGGGCGCGGTCTCAATCGCTTCTTCCGTCGTGCCGCCTTTGCGGGCCTCGACGTTGAAGGCTGCCAGATCAGCGTTGGATTTCTCAAGCTCTTTGGACAGCGGATGGTCTGGCGAAATACCCACGAACGACGCACCGTTCAGCGTGTCGGGACGCGTGGTGTAGACCTCAATCGCGTCGCCATCGTCGGTGCGTTCAAATGCAAACTGAAGACCGCGTGATTTGCCGATCCAGTTTTCCTGCATCAGACGCACTTTGGCGGGCCAGTTGTCCAACCCGTCCAGTGCTGACAGCAATTCTTCGGACATGTCCGAGATTTTAAAGAACCATTGGGTCAGCTCGCGACGTTCGACCAATGCACCCGAACGCCAGCCACGGCCACCTTCGACCTGTTCGTTGGCCAGAACCGTCATGTCGACCGGATCCCAGTTCACCACGGCGTTCTTGCGATAAACCAAACCCTTTTCAAGGAAATCCAGGAACAGCGCTTGCTGTTGGCCATAGTACTCTGGATCACAGGTGGCGAATTCGCGGCTCCAATCAATCGACAGGCCCAGCGGCTTCATCTGGTCGCGCATGTCTGCAATATTGCCATAGGTCCAGTCCTTGGGGTGACCCCCAATGGCCATAGCGGCGTTTTCTGCAGGCATTCCAAAGGCATCCCACCCCATTGGGTGCAGCACATTGTGGCCGGTCGACATCTTATAGCGCGCGATCACATCGCCCATCGTATAGTTGCGCACATGCCCCATATGGATGCGACCCGAAGGGTACGGAAACATTTCCAGCACATAGTATTTGGGCTTGGATTCATCCCGAACGGCTTTGAAAGTCTCGGTTTTGGACCAGGCCTCTTGCCATTTGGCTTCGATCTCGGCGGCAGAGTAGCGCGACATGTGTGTCACCTTTCGAACGTAACGTGCTTTTGAGCATTTTGCAGGAGGTGATATGCGCCCAGAGCCTTGCGGTCTAGGGGCAGAGCGTTTCAAATGAAAAAAATGCAGCCCTGTTTCGGGCTAGAATTTGAGATATACAAAACAAAAGACATTTTTCAGCAGGCAAACCTTATGAATATTCTTTTCATCCATCAGAATTTCCCCGGTCAATTCAAACATCTGGCACCAGCGCTGGCCACCAAAGGACATAAGGTTGTCTCATTGACGCTGCGGGTCAAAGAGCCTGCCAAGTGGAAGGGGGTCGAATTAATCCCCTACACGATCAAACGCCAACCCTCGACAGGGTTGCATCCATGGCTCGTGGATTTTGAGAGCAAGCTTTTGCGCGCCGAATCTTGTTATTCTGCCGCGATGAAATTGAAGAAACGAGGGTTCTCGCCGGATGTCATTGTGGCGCATCCTGGCTGGGGGGAATCGATGTTTTTACGCGATTTATGGCCAGAGGCCCGGATCGGGTTGTTTTGCGAATTGTATTACGATTCAATCAATGGAGAAGCCGGCTTTGATCCGGAGTTCCCGCAGCACGCGCCAGATGAAGAGCCAATCCGGTTACGGTTGAAGAACCTCAGCAATTTCATGCATCTGGAAGTTGGCAACCTTGGCATCTCTCCTACAGAGTTTCAGGCCAACACATACCCAGCCTCGGTGCGGGATCGGATCAGCGTGATTCACGATGGCATTGATACAGAGGTGTTTTGTCCCAATTCGGATGCCAGCATTAAACTGGAAACCGGCGAGGTTCTGACTCGTGAAGACGAAGTAATAACATTTGTGAATCGCAACTTTGAACCGTACCGCGGCTATCATGTGTTCATGCGCGCGTTGCCACGGTTGTTAAAAGAACGGCCAGATGCGCGCATTCTGATGGTTGGTGGTGATGGGGTGAGCTACGGTGCGCGACCTGCCAAAGGCCAAACCTGGAAACAAATATTTATCGATGAGGTACGGGGCCGTATTCCAACAAAGGACTGGCAGCGCGTGCATTTTCTGGGTCGCATACCCTATGAAACATACTTGAGCATGATGCAGATCAGCCGGGCTCACGTGTATCTGACCTATCCATTTGTCCTTAGCTGGTCATTGATTGAAGCCATGGCAATCGGGGCGCCGATTGTGGCCAGTGACACGCCACCGGTCACAGAGGTGATTTCACACGGGGATACCGGGCGATTGTTCCCGTTTTTTGACCAGGACAGGATGGTGGACGAAATTTGCACCGTTCTTTCTGATTCCGACATGCGCGACGCACTGGCGACATCCTCGCGCAAAGTTGCGATATCGCGATACGATCTGAAAGACGTCTGTCTGCCTAAGCAACTCGAGTGGATTGATCGGTTGGCCGAGATGCAGCCCGGCAAGTTTTCATAAGGAAAACCTGCGAAAAGCTGTTTGAACTACAGTTTGCCGTCGGCAATACGCAACTGACGTGCGCGTGTCAGGATGGCATCCTCAACGGCTTTAACCGTCGCAGGAGAGACAGCTGACCCACCACGGGTCTGCATCGCAACATGCAAAGCACGCGCATCCAAAGATGGGTCGCGAACATAAACAGTCGCGCGATAAGAGCGCCCGCCACCAGGAGGTGTGCCATACCCGGTTACAATCACACCCGAGAAGGGATCGACCGACTGGACCGGAAGAAAATCAAGGACTTCCAGAGAGGCATTCCAAATGTACTTGTTTACCCGCACAGTAATATCTGAATTGTCCGGAGCGAAGACATCCCAAATGGTCGAGTCATTTTTCGACCCGGTGATCTGGATGCTTTCAACAGGGTTACCAACGTCAGAACGGTTCAAATAGGCATCTGCGCCACCGTCGTTTGACTTGTTTCGCCCACAGGACGACAACATCACAAGCGCTGCACACATTGCTAGTATTCCGAAAACGCCACGCTGCTTCATGTCTCTTGCCCAGATCATCGCTTTGCATATGTCCTAGCCAAGCTGGTGCGTTTGAGCAAGGCTATATATAGAGAGGCAGCCCAAAGTGAGCCATTATACCGGTCGTCATACCGGTCGTCACAATCAATTCGACGCTTGCAGATCTAATGTGATGTGGTCAACTTTCAGCAAGATCGCACGCGCGTGAAGCACCTGTTTCCATAGGCTTACTTTTGCCGAAGTCCGTATTGCAGCCGGAAACTGTGGCATCCCTGCACCATTTTTACCGACTCTGACCGGTTGGGCCTTCGGATGCTTGCAATGAGACCCCGAAAAGAGCGAGACACCCTTCATACCCATTCTGGATTCACCGGTTTGGGCGCATGAATTGGAAATCCGAGGGAAAAACTATGAAAAAAGTTCTCTTCGCTACGACTGCTCTCGTTGCAACCGCTGGTGTTGCTGCTGCAGACGTAACTTTTGGCGGCCTGGGCCGTTTTGGTGTTCTCTATGTAGACAACGCCGCAACTGAAACCACGCTGGAAAGCCGCTTCCGTCTCGTCGTAACTGCAACTGCAGAATCCGACAACGGTCTGTCGTTTGGCGCGCAAATCCGCTACCAGTCTAACGAGCACCGTTCAAGCTACACCGGTGGCGGCGCTGGCTTCAACACTCCACGTTTCTGGGTAAGCACTCAAGGCTTCACCGTTTCGGTTGGCCAAGTATTGGGCGCGATCGAGAACATGCCTGGCATGTACACAGGTTCGGTTGGTCTGACTGGTTTGGGCTATGCCAACGTTGTTTATAACTTTGCTGCAGACGCATACACTTCTGGTGGTGCCGGTGCACAAGGTCTCGACGTTCTGTGGTCTTCCGGTAACTGGGGTGTACACTTCTCGTACTCCTGGACTGGCCAAGGCAACACACAAACTGACGACCGCGTAGCTGCACACGTTTCTTACTCGATGGGTAACTGGAACTTCGCTCTGGGTGGCCAAGATTCGAACATCGCTGGCGACACAAGCTGGGCAGCCACAGTCGGCGGCACATGGGGTAACTTCGACGGTACTCTCCAGTATGCTGACAACGACGGCAACGCCAAATGGGGTATCGCTGGTAACTACCAAGCCGGTGCTTCGACATTCGTTCGTGGCTACATCAACACAGATGACGCGATCAACGACGAAAACTACGGCCTGGGCTTCCAGCACCGTATGGGCGGCGGCACCTTCCTCGAAGGTGGTATTGCTAGCTTGGCTGGTAACACACGCGCTGACTTGGGTCTTCGTTTCTCGTTCTAATTTAGAACTGAAACAACCTATAGAGAGGGCAGGTCTTCGGACCTGCCCTTTTCTTTTGCGCGCCTTTCATGTTCAAGTGCGCAAACAGATCAGGACCTCCGGAGACCACCCATGTCGCTTGCCGAAATCACCGCACGTATCCACAAAGCCGAAGAACAGGTTGGACGCCTTGCGGGCTCGACGCATTTGATTGCCGTATCCAAAGTGCAGCCAAATGAACGCGTGGCAGATGTACTGGATCAGGGACACCGGCTGTTTGGAGAAAACAAAGTTCAGGAAGCGGCCGGCAAGTGGCCGGACTTTCGTAACCGATATGACAACGTCAACGTGCATCTGATTGGCCCGCTCCAAACCAACAAGGCCCGTCAGGCCATGCAACTGTTCGAGGCCATTCATTCGGTGGACCGCCCCAAGCTTGCAAATACTCTGGCCCGTCTGGCCCAAGAGATCGGGGCCTGTCCGGACCTGTTTATTCAGGTCAACACTGGGGAAGAGCCACAAAAGGCGGGAATTCTTCCGGCAGATGCGGACGCCTTCATTTCCGAATGTCGTGACATGGATTTGCCCGTACAGGGCTTGATGTGTATTCCACCTGTCGAAGAAGAACCGTCGCTGCATTTTGCGTTTCTGGCCAAAATTGCCGAACGCAATGGATTGGCTGGCCTGTCGATGGGAATGAGCAGCGACTTTGAGCGTGCCATCGCCTTGGGCGCCACGCATGTGCGTGTTGGCTCGGCCATCTTTGGCGAACGTGATTACGGCTGATTCAAGCCAAATCCCGAACGATCAGCCGGGTTCCCGGCGCCGCGCGTTCGGCGATCCAGCGCATGTGATCCCGTCGAAACGCGATGCAGCCTTCGGTCGGAAATCCCGGACGGCGATACTGGTGAAGAAAAATGGCAGACCCTTTACCGGGTTTTGAGACAGGCCAGTTCCAGTCGGTCATCAAAACCAGATCATACAGAGGATCAGAACGAAATAGCCGTTCGTGACTCGGGGCATATGGTGCGTTAACCATTTGATTATAAAAAATATCTTCGCTGGCGTCAGACCATAGATCGTCTTTGCCAATCGCCATCGCCCAGGGTGTCGGCATGGCCATTCGGTCAGGACGATACAAAAGCCCGGTCACAATATGAGTCCCAACAGGGGTCGCGCCGTCGCCTTCGCACTTGTCCACGCGCAGGCCACCCCGACCAATTGTGCAGGGAAATTTGCGTCCCCAAAACCGAAGTCCCGTCGGTGTCAGGACCATGTCATAAGGGCTCACAGCAGGTGCCCAGACTTCTTCGCCTTGGTGGCGAGATAGGCTTGGTTGTGTGCGTTCTCGCCCACTTTCAAAGCGACCCGTTCCGCCACATCAACACCCGCATTTTCCATCATCGAGATTTTGCGAGGATTGTTGGTCATCAAGCGAACCGATGCAAAACCCATTTTTTTCAGGATGTTAGCCCCAATTCGAAAATCTCGCTCATCGTCTTCAAATCCAAGTCGGTGGTTGGCCTGAACCGTATCAAAGCCTTGATCCTGAAGCGAATAGGCACGCATTTTGTTGGCCAACCCGATGCCGCGTCCTTCCTGATTAAGGTACAGCAAGACGCCCGCACCTTCGTGCCCCATCTGCGCCAGAGCACCGCGCAATTGTGGCCCGCAATCGCATTTCAGGCTTCCTAAAACATCGCCGGTGAAACAGGCGGAATGCAATCTGGCAAGAACCGGTTTGTCCCGAGCGGGCCGGCCGATTTCAATTGCATAATGCTCTTCCGCGCCATCTTCGGGCCGGAAAATGTGCAATCGTCCTGCCTCTGCGGCATCCATAGGCAAGCGGGCATGGACAACCGGGTGCAACGGGCTTGTTGCTCCAAGATGCGGTTTGGCCAGATCAGCCGGAATCACTGTCAAACCATTCTCAAGCGCAAAAGACGCGGCATTTTTCAGGGTTAAAACAAGTGCAGCGGGCAACAATCGAGCGGATTTGGCAATTTGAATCGCGGATCGATGCAGGCCGGCGTCTCCGTCGCGTTGCGACGGCAGTGGCCCCTTCATCGGCTTGTTCAGATCGTCAGAGGGGTTCGCCACACCTTGAACCCAGGCTTGATCTGCGTCGGTTGGCAGTTCGATTCGTGCGATGTCACCGTCGTAGGCACGCGCCTTAAGTGTCTCTGCACGCCGTGACGTGATCGCCAGCACTGGCTGCCCATCAAGAGCTTTCATGTCCTTGAGACGTTCTTCGTTCAGCGTTTCGGCGGCCATGACCAACGCTGCTTTGCCCCTTCCGGTCAGCAAGATCGGCACGCCCATGCGCAAATCCGAGCGTGCTCGGGCCAGGCGTTCTACGATGTCGGGTGCAAAACTCATGTCATCCTCGGGACTGGAAAGTCAGATGTAGCCCTGTTTGTAGCAATATGAAACATTTGACCGTGCGATTACACGACCGCGTGAGAGAATTGCAGCAATTCTTGTCTCAAACGTGAAACCGAACCAAATGAATAGTTCAGAGACCGAAGAACGACAACAGGAGGCCCGGATGGCCCAACTCAAAAAGATCCTTTTGGTAGACGATGATGACGATCTGCGCGAAGCGCTGTCCGAACAGCTGGTGATGACCGAGGACTTTGATGTTTTCGAAGCGGCCAATGGCGCCGAGGCGATGGTTAAGGCCAAAGAGGGTCTTTATGACTTGATGATCCTTGATGTGGGTCTGCCGGATACCGATGGCCGCGAGCTGTGTCGTCTGATGCGTAAACAAGGCGTTAAATGCCCGGTGTTGATGTTGACCGGCCATGATACCGATGCGGACACTATTCTTGGGCTCGATGCGGGCGCCAATGATTACGTGACCAAGCCATTCAAGTTTCCGGTTCTGCTGGCCCGGATTCGGGCTCAGTTGCGCCAACACGAACAATCTGAGGATGCTGTTTTTCAGCTTGGTCCGTATACCTTCAAACCAGCGATGAAGATTTTGATCGCTGAAGACGAGAAGAAAATACGCCTGACCGAGAAGGAAACAAATATCCTGAAATTCCTCTACCGGTCCACCGAGGGCGTCGTGGCCCGTGATGTATTGTTGCATGAAGTTTGGGGTTACAACGCAGGTGTCACCACGCATACGCTTGAAACTCACATCTATCGCTTGCGCCAAAAGATCGAACCAGACCCGTCAAACGCGCGCCTTTTGATCACTGAATCCGGCGGATATCGGCTTGTAGCGTAAATTATCCACGGAAAATGAAACAATTTGGCAACACTTATCCGGCAAGCTTTCAGTAGCTTTGATGTGGATCAATGAGTCGGGCTAGCCTGACACATAGATAGTTTTTAACAGATCCCGTGCATGTCCGGGTAATGATATGCACCTCCCTGTTGGACTAGGCCCGGACTTGATCCGGGCCTCTTTTTTTGGAGGGTCGGTGCCTGTCGAGACTATGGTTTTGCTTGCACGACCAGTTAACCGGTGGGTTGGCGTTTCGTCAGTTCATAGCAAATTTTTTCCACTGCAACTCACGATAATTGACTGCAATTCACGTGAAAAGGCTTCTGAAGCAGTCAATCACGTGCCAGATTCCTCACTGTCGGAGGCATCTCAACCCTGATCTTTTACAATTGGGGCCGCCGTACACCAAGCTGGGCGAGTATGGCGAAGTATGCCGTTTGGGAGGTCTGTTGGGGGCCTCCCAATTCTTTAGCGAGTTAAAGCTGAGCAGAGGGCCGGGATTTAACCGCCTCATACCAGCGTTTCAGGTCTGGGTGCGTGTCTGAAACGCGTTTTTGAACAACACGCGCGAAATCGACGAGCACAAATGCGGTGATATCTGCCAGGCTAAAGTCCTGGGTGGCGATAAAGTCGCGACCTTGCAACCTTTGATCCAATTTGTCGAAAAACAAATCAATTCTACGCAGCCCGCGCTCGGCCAGCTGTGGGATTTGCTCAAAATTCTCGGGGCCGGGGATCGCCCGATCTTTCATATGTGGATTGGAATTTCGAAGGGCTTCGGCCACCGCAAGCCCGCACTGTCCTTCGGCGATTGCGGTCCACATCAGGATCGCACCCTTGTCGTCGGGCGTGTTCCCCATCAAAGCAGGTTCAGGAAAGCGGGCTTCAAGATAGGCCGCAATACCAAGGTTTTCGGTTAGTGTGACACCAGTTTCCGTGATCAAAACCGGCACAGTCGCGCCAGAATTGATGGCCAGAAACTCTGCCGAAAGCTGTTCTTCTTTGGCGAGAGAAACGTCGTGTTTTTCGACATCTATGCCTTTTTCGGCAATCAGCATGCGCGCCCGGCGCGGGCTTGGTGCAGTTGAACAATCATAAAATATCATGGCGCGGTCCTCCTGAAGAATTCAGGTTAGGTTCATCGCCAATTCACGACTTGTCGAGAGTTCCGTTACGGAGATTTCCTCAATCGCCCAATTTGGCGTGTACTTCGTCCAGATCGATCTCGCCGATGGGGAATTTGTTCGAAGGGTCTTTGAAGTCATATTTAAACAAATCAAAGTCCCGTTTGAAAATCTCGTACACAAGATGCATCGACAGATCGTCAAAATAGTCTTCCACCGGATGCAATCTCTTGGGGCCATGACCTTCGGATTCGTTGAAACGCGGAATCGTTTTCAGATCGACTGTATGTGCCGTTTCGATACCATCAAGCACCTGCTGCATGCCTTCGTTGAATGTCTCAGTGAAGAAAATCTTGTCGTAGGTGCCGCCATTGACAATGAAAGTCGACACGTGGCCTGACATGGCCGACCAGTGAATGTCGGGATCCATCGGGCGACGCCAACGGATGGTGTCTCGTGCAAACAACAGGAATCGGCGGAAGCTTTGAATCTGGTCAAATTCCTGTTTGCCGTCATCGCCGCCAACTTCGATGCCGTATTTTTGGATCAGGGTTGGCACAAGGTTACCGCGATACCGTCTTCCGTTGCGCTGAATTCCACAGATTTTGTCAAAAAATGAAGACAGAATGCGCGTGTAAGGATTTCGTACACATGTGAAGGCGTAAGAGGAATGCGATCGTACATTCTTGGTGATTGCGGCCTGGCTCGTTTCAATAGCCCACTTGTGCAAGCCACTGTTCGCGTCGTGAATGTCACCGTCAAAAAATTCGCCGTGATCAGAGTAATACATAATCTGACCAATCGTTGAGCAGGCGCACTTCGGTACAACCCGATACACGACGCTTTCGCTTTCAGTCATCCAGGTGCCGGGAAAGCCCATGAAACAATGTCTCCATCAATTCTGAGGCTCAACAATTCGGCCACAGTTTGTCCTACCGACAAAAAAGCAAAAAAAGTCTGTTTATTCAACGTCCGTTCACCACTATCTAGGTAAACAATCAATACAAAAGTAGGGTTTCAGTTTCCGATATGGCAAAAATCGCCTTCATTCTGCTGTGTCACAAGGATCCAGAGGCGATCATCAAGCAAGCCAAACGTTTGACTGCAGCGGGTGATTATATCTCGATTCACTTTGATGCGCGGGCCAACCGCGCCGATTTTGAGGTGATTCACGAGGCACTTTTTAATAATCCCAATGTGGTGTTCGCGGGCAAACGTATCAAATGTGGATGGGGCGAGTGGTCTTTGGTGCAGGCCACGCTTTATGCCGTTGAGGCTGCGGTCAAACGGTTTCCCAGAGCGACCCATTTTTACATGCTGTCCGGAGACTGCCAACCGATCAAAACCGCTGATTTTATTCACGATTACCTCGATAACAATGACTGCGATTTCATTGAGAGCTACGACTATTTCGAAAGCAACTGGATCAAAACCGGTTTCAGA
This sequence comes from Shimia gijangensis, assembly GCF_900142085.1. GTDB lineage: Bacteria > Pseudomonadota > Alphaproteobacteria > Rhodobacterales > Rhodobacteraceae > Shimia > Shimia gijangensis. Next base: position 40,427 of record NZ_FQZQ01000016.1, on the reverse strand, counting down.
GAAGAGCGGCTGATCTACCGGCATTTCTTTAATGAACGCACCCGCAAATGGCGGTTCTATTTGTCATTCAATATTCAACGCAAACTGGGCCTTACTCGCAAAATCCCAGAAGACATTCAGGTGCAGATCGGTTCGCAATGGTGGTGCCTGCGGCGCCGCACAATCGAAACAGTGCTGGAATTTACCCGCAAGCGCAGAGACGTCATGCGGTTCTTCCGGACAACCTGGATTCCGGATGAGACATTTTTTCAGACCGTTGTGCGCCATTTCATTCCAGAACAGGAAATCCGCACCCGTACGTTGACGTTCCTGATGTTCACCGACTACGGAATGCCGCTTACGTTTTACAATGACCACTATGACTTGCTGCTTAGTCAGGATTATCTGTTTGCGCGCAAAATCAGCGCGGAAGCGGAAGAGCTTAAAGATCGCTTAGGTGAGCTTTTTGCGAAAACCGGGGTGAATTTTCAGATTTCTGCCGAAGGGCCAAGCCTGTTCAAATTCCTGACAGGCCGGGGACGTATAGGCCGCCGTTTCGCCAGCCGCTTCTGGGAGACGGAATCGACCTTGGGGCGTGATCGCGAACTGATGATTATCGTCTGTAAAAAGTGGCATGTTGCCAAACGTCTTCTGGATAAAATTCGAACCGAAACAGACATTCAGTCGATTGCCTATCTGTTCAACGAAGAGAACACGCCGCTCCCTGATCTCGGCGGCATTCAGGCCACGCTGAACAAACGCACACGTCACCGTCGCGCTTTGGCCCGGATGTTGTTTGATTACTATGACACGGATCGTCTTTTGATATGTCTGGACCCGTCTTCACTGGACCTGCTGCACGACTTTTTCGGGGATCGTTCCGCAACCCGACTATTGGAAATTGAGTGTGCCTTTCCGGATGACTATCTGATTGGTCATGCGATGCGGATTGGCTTGGCGGGCCCGCAAACGCCAGCCGAGACGATTCAGCGACTGTTGCCAACCATCCGTCAGGACATGGTGCTGGAAAGTGATCGCATTCGGGATGCAGATTTCGAAAACCACGTGCGAATGCGGCAGGTTGACACAAAAGAACAGCACATTGCCGTTCTTCAGGATTTCTTGTCGATCGATAAGGACACGGCAGACAAGATTGCCAGCACAGGTCATCTTTTTGCAGACTGAATGCGCAAGAAACGGATCGTTTTAGCGTTGGTTGCGGTGCACAACACCCTTGGTCACAAGAGGATGTTCAATGCTGCACTATCACCCAATCCCCACGGAACAGGCGCGCGCGTATCAAGCAGATGAGGGCGACGCCTATGGTCACCGCCCCGAGCGGTCAACTTCGGACGGAAGTGGTAACCCATGTCGTCATTGTTTGAGCTACATTCCAAAAGGGGCGGACATGCTGGTGTTTGCCCATCGCCCGTTTGGTCATACACAGCCTTATGCCGAAACCGGGCCGGTTTTCCTATGCGCCACACGTTGTTCTGCTCCGGACAATCCGGCAATTCGGCCAGAGATTATGAAAAACACAGCCGATCTGTTGCTGCGTGGATATGATTCTGATGACAGGATTGTTTATGGCACGGGTGAGGTCGTGGCCTGCGCAGATGTTGAACTGCGCGCCGAAAGAATTTTGGACCATCCCAAAGTGGCCTACGTCCATGTTCGCTCTGCCGCCAACAATTGTTATCGGTTGAAAATAGATCGGCCCTAGCGGCTACTGGTCAGCTTCAGGAAAACGTCCTCAAGATCGGCTTGCTCGGTTTTCACATCGCGAATGTGGATTTGCGCAGATTGCACAACACTTAGAACTTCTTCTGCGGTGGTTTTGGTTGATTGATACGTAAATGCGAGGGTGCCATTGGCGCGTTGCTCAACCGTGATTCCGTCAGCTGAAGGCAATGTCTGAGGCATAGAAACCGGATCAATCACCAGCGTTTTGGCATCCATCTGCCCCAAAAGATTCGACGTACTATCCCGGGCGATCAGGTTACCCTGATTAATGATGGCAATCTCGTCGCACATCTCTTCGGCTTCTTCCAGATAGTGCGTGGTCAGAATAACGGTCATGCCGCGGTCCTGATTAAGCTTGCGAATGTTGCTCCACAACATCTGGCGCAGCTCAATATCCACGCCTGCTGTGGGTTCGTCCAACACCAGAACTTGGGGCTGATGCACCAGCGCCTTGCCCAGCAACAACCGTCGACGCATACCGCCAGAAAGGGTGCGGGCATAAGCGTCAGCCTTGTCTGCAAGGCCAACCATCTCAAGAATTTCATCACTGCGGCGCTGGGCCCTGGGCACACCGTAAAGACCTGCCTGAACTTCCAAAGCACCTCGCGGTGAGAAAAATGGATCGAGGTTCAGCTCTTGCGGCATCACCCCAATCGCGGCGCGTGACTGACGTGGGTTCTGGTCTTGGTCAAACCCCCAGATTTTCACATTGCCTGATGTCTTGATAACCAATCCGGCAAGGATGTTGATCAGCGTTGATTTGCCGGCTCCGTTCGGGCCGAGAAGGCCAAAAATTGAACCTGCCGGAATGGACAGATCAACGCCGTTCAGGGCGTGTTTTTCCGGCTCACCACGCCCACCACGATAGGTTTTCTGCAAGGCTGTAATTTCAATTGCGTTCTGCGTCATGGCTGCTCTTGCCCCCGGGCGTTGGATCGCTCATATTTGCGCATATCGAAACCGGCCCAAAACGACAACCGGTACGAAACTGATAAGGATCCGGCAGATGACAACCGACGCGCCAGAAACCAAGATTGTGGACAGCTACAAAGTGGCTTGTGACGGCGGCGAAGGCGGGCATCCCCGCGTTTGGCTACAAATGCCGAACGAGCACGGTTGGGTTGAATGCCCTTATTGCGATTGCAAGTTCGTGCACAAGGATCACGCTGACAAAGCGGCTTGATTGTTCCGTAAACCCAACAATTAGAGATGCGTTTGCGCATAGTGCCGGTCTGGTGTTTCCAGATGCGGCACTCCGTTGAATTGCGTCAGCAACGGACGGTCCAATACCATATGCCAGCGGTGCACCGATGTGTTCATGATCGCCAGACACATCTGCGCCCAACCTGACACATCCAAGTTAAGTGTCTGGCGCAGCACCATCCCGATCAGCCCACCGGACGTCACCACCAACGCCCGACCGTCGCCCGCTGCGATCTCGGTCATGATATCCTGCACGCGGCTGTGGAACTGTTCAAAACTTTCTGGCGCCCCTTCGATCCGGCCTTCTTGCCAGGTGCCCAAAACCTTAGGCAGATGCTCAACAAAGCCTTCCCGCTCGGTCGGAATAAGCAACCCATGTTGCTCTTCCATCAGACGTGAAAGATCAAAATAGGCAATTTCGTTCAGACGGTCATCTCGCAACGGTTCCAAATCCACGCCGATCCCGTCGGCGGTTTCGATATGTCGCACCATTGTGCCGCTATAGACGCGCTGAAACCGATCACCGGTTGCCTGCATATGCGCGCCCAGCCATCGGGCCTGTTGATGGCCAAGTTCAGACAGCTTGTCATAGCTTTCTTCGTCGCGGGCTTCGGTATTGGCTTGACCGTGGCGAACCAGTGTAATGTGCGGCATGAGACCCTCGTAAACAATTGCGCTCTGCCTAAGCCAGCATGCGCGCTCGGAAAAGGGGTAATCGCCCGTAATTCACCGGAAACGTTGGGTCGAATTCGGCCCCTGCTTGGCGCAAATCGGCGATGCTCTGTCGGAATGGGCGACTCGTAAATTATGCAGGGCAGGTTAGAGTGCGCCGGAATAGGGAGACATCTATGTCCGAGACCATCACGTTTACGCTGGACGGCGAAACCGTCACCGCTCAAGCCGGAGAATCCATCTGGGAAGTTTCCAACGGCCGAGGTTTGGTGATTCCACATTTGTGCCACAAGCCTGCACCGGGATATCGCCCTGATGGCAATTGTCGTGCCTGTATGGTCGAAATCGAAGGCGAACGTACGCTGGCGGCGTCCTGTATTCGTGAACCTGCCGAAGGTATGGTTGTCACAACAAACTCGGCCCGCGCCCAGAATGCTCGCAAGATGGTTGTGGAAATGCTGGTCGCTGATCAGCCCGCCCGCGAAGAAGCCCACGACAAATCTTCGCATCTGTGGGACATGGCCGACCTAAGCGGTGTCACCGAGAGCCGTTTTCCGAAAGTCGAAGAAGGCCGCATTCCGTTGTTGGACGACTCGCATGTGGCGATGTCGGTCAATCTGGACGCCTGTATTTCCTGCGGTCTTTGCGTGCGTGCCTGCCGCGAAGTCCAGGTCAACGATGTGATTGGCATGGCCGGTCGCGGGCACGACGCCTATCCGACCTTTGACATTATGGATCCAATGGGTGCCTCGACATGTGTGGCGTGTGGCGAATGCGTACAGGCCTGCCCAACCGGCGCTTTGATGCCCGCCGCGATTGTCGATGACAATCAGGTCGGTGACCGCGGTGATTTTGATTCTGAGACTGAAACCGTCTGCCCGTTCTGTGGTGTGGGCTGCAAAGTTTCGCTGAAAGTCAAAGACGGTAAGGTCAAATATGTTGAAGGTCTGAACGGCCCGGCCAACGAAAATCGACTTTGCGTCAAAGGTCGTTTTGGCTTTGATTATATCCACCACCCACACCGCCTGACCAAACCCCTGATCCGCCGCAAAGATGCGCCCGCCAAGGGCCTGAACGTTGATCCCGGCGATCTGTCGACTCACTTCCGTGAGGCGACGTGGGAAGAGGCGATGGATGTCGCCGCCAAAGGTCTGGTCGGGCTTCGTGAAGATCACGGCGGCCGTTCGGTTGCGGGCTTTGGCTCGGCCAAATGCACCAACGAAGAAGCCTATCTGTTCCAGAAATTCATCCGTCAGGGTTTCAAACACAACAACGTCGACCACTGTACGCGGCTGTGTCATGCCTCATCCGTGTCTGCGCTGATTGAAAATGTTGGTTCCGGTGCCGTCACCGCCACCTTCAACGAAATTGAAAATGCGGATGTGGCGATCGTCATCGGCTGTAACCCGATTGAAAATCACCCGGTTGCCGCGACCTATTTCAAACAATTCGCCAAACGCGGCGGCAAGATGATTGTGATGGATCCGCGCGGCGTCGGCCTGCGCCGTTTTGCCGATGAAATGGTTCAGTTCCGCCCCGGTGCGGACGTGTCGATGCTGAACGCGATTATGCATGTGATCGTCGAAGAAGGCCTTTACGATCAAGCTTATATCGATCAGTTCACGGAAAACTGGGAAGCCGAAAAACAACACCTGGCGCAGTTTTCGCCCGAAGCGATGAGCGAGATTTGCGGCGTCAGCCCGGATCAGCTGCGTCGCGTGGCGCGCACCTTTGCAAATGCCAAAGCGGGCCTGATTTTCTGGGGCATGGGCGTCAGCCAGCACATCCACGGCACGGACAATTCACGCTGCCTGATTTCATTGGCGTTGATGACCGGCAATGTCGGCAAGCCCGGTGCGGGTCTGCACCCGTTGCGCGGTCAAAACAACGTGCAAGGCGCGTCTGATGCGGGCCTCATTCCGATGTTCCTGCCGGATTACCAATCCGTGACCGACGATGCGATCCGCGAGAAGTTTACCGACGTTTGGGACTCGGATGATTTCAGTGCCGAAAAGGGTCTGACCGTCACCGAGATTGTCGATCAAGTCTATGCGGGCAACATCAAAGGCATGTATATTCAGGGCGAAAACCCGGCCATGTCCGACCCGGACGTCGAACACGCCCGTGATGCTTTTGCCAAGTTGGAATTGCTGGTTGTGCAGGACATCTTCCTCACCGAAACCGCCAACTATGCGGACGTTATTCTTCCGGCGTCGACGCTTTATGAAAAGAACGGCACCGTGTCGAATACCAACCGTCAAGTGCAACGTGTGCGCCCTGCGGTGACGCCTCCGGGAGACGCCCGCGAGGATTGGAAAATCACCACCGAACTGGCCGAGCGTGTTGGTCTGAACTGGGGCTACACGGATGTGTCTCAGGTCTTTGACGAGATGAAAAAGACCATGAAGTCGCTGGACAACATTACATGGGATCGTCTGAAAACCGAAAGCATCACCTATCCGTCCCTGACACCCACTGACCCCGGTCAGGCGATTGTGTTTGGCGATGGATTCCCCCGCACGGATGGTCGCGCCCGGTTCACACCGGCCAGCGTGATCCCGCCCGATGAAGCGCCGGATGCAGAGTACCCGATGATCATGACCACCGGTCGTCAGCTGGAGCATTGGCACACAGGGTCCATGACGCGTCGGTCGCTGGTTCTGGATGCGGTTGAGCCTGAGGCCAACTGTTCTCTGAACCCGCGTACGCTCAAATTGATGGGTGTTGAGCCCGGTGAGATGATCCGCCTGACAACACGCCGTGGCTCAATTGAGATCATGGCGCGCGCGGATCGCGCGATTGCCGAAGATATGGTGTTCGTGCCCTTTGCTTATGTTGAGGCGGCAGCCAACGTTCTGACCAACCCTGCAATTGACCCTTACGGGAAAATTCCCGAGTTTAAATTCTCGGCTGTGAAGGTTGAGAAGGTCGAAGGATCAGTCGCGGCGGAGTAAATTCGTCGCACGGGTCGCTTTTGGGCTTGAGGATGGATGCCTCCGGCGGGAGTATTTCCGGCAAGATGAAGCCGGGAGTCGCGCTATGGTAAATTCTGATCGTTTTCTCAACAGCTTGCATGAGTTGCGTACATTTGGCGCTTCGGGTGTGGGCAAGGGCGTTGTGCGCCCGGCCTATTCGGATGAAGACATTGCCGCGCGTGAATGGCTGATCGCAAAGATTGAACAGGCCGGGTTGCAGGCACATGTCGATCCGGTCGGGTCGGTCTGGGGGCTGGCCGAAGGGCCCTCGTTGTTGTTGGGCTCACATACCGACAGCCAGCCGGAGGGCGGTTGGTTGGATGGTGCGCTGGGCGCCATGGCAGCCCTTGAGGTGGCGCGGTCTGCGCGGGAAAACGGTGGGCCTGCGGTGTCTGTTGTGTCATTCCAGGATGAAGAAGGCCGCTTTGGAGTCACCACCGGCAGCACGGTTTGGTCCGGTAAGATGTCGTTGGCTGAAGCGGACATGCTGACGGACAAGACATGGGTAACCTTTGCCGAGGCGCGGGCCAAAATGGCATATCTGGCAGGGGATTTTGTCGATCCCAAGCAATTCACCGGCTTCATTGAGATGCATATCGAGCAGGGGCCCTGGCTCGAGAAATCGGGTGATGCGATCGGGGTGGTCACGGATATTGTGGGTATTCGCGACATGCGGGTCACTTTCACAGGTGAGCAAAACCACGCGGGCACCACGCCGATGCATCTGCGCAAAGATGCGTTTCAGGCTCTGAATGACTTTGCGAGTCGGATCAATGCGGGTTTTGCCGATGTTGTGACGCCGTCCACAGTCTGGACCATTGGACATGTGTCCTTGCATCCAAATGCATCGTCGATTGTGCCGGGCAAAGTGACATTTTCGATGCAGTGGCGCGATGGCGATTCAAAGCGTCTGGCGCAGATGGAGAACATCATTCGCGATGCGGCCAGTTCGGTTGCTGAGGGACGCGGAATGGGGTTGGAGTATGGCCCGTTACTGGGGCTGGAGCCAGTGGCGATGGACATGCGTTTGCGCAGTGCCTTGTGTGACAGCGCCAATGTCGCCACGCCCGGTAAATGGCGCGAGATGCCCTCAGGCGCGTTGCATGATGCCACCAATGTGGCGGTGCATATGCCGGTTGCGATGCTGTTTGTGCCATCTATCAATGGTATCAGTCATGCTTTTGCGGAAGACACGGATGAAGCTGATCTGGTCACAGGGCTTGAGGTTCTGGCAGGCGCCGTGGCGCGATTGTCTAACTAGCGATCAGGCTGGGATGACCGCGCGATCATTGCGGGCATAGCCGCGTTTCATGGCCCGGTTTCGAAAGATATCTGCCGCATCCGACGCATCCCGCAAATTGCCATAGATGTTGACCATGGCCCGGCCCTTGCCGCCCGTGATGCCCCATTCGCGCATCACAGAAATCTCGTTGAAAAGATTATAGGCGATCTCCACGCGGTAATAGCGCGGGCGCCTTTCACGTTTGCGACGGTAAAGAATGCAGACAGCCATAACGTGACCCTATTGCACCTCGAATCGTGGTGCAACAGAGACTGGTTTTTGAATTTCGAAACATCGGATGAAAGCATCGATTTGCCGAAAAAGGCCCCCACAGCCATTTCTGGTCTGCAGGGGCAGCGGGAGTGAACCCGTCTGGGAGGCCGTCAGATCACGCCAAGAACGCGCAACGCCAACCCAATGGTCGAAAAGGACGCCAGCGCAAAAGCCAGTGTCCGAAGAACAGGAATGCCAATCGCATAGATGATGTAGTGAGCGACGATCCCAAAGAAGAACCCCATGGCCAACGTGCCGGGATAGGGGTCGTCAGGCATCTTGATCATGGCAATGGCGGCCAGTGGCCCGAAGGCAACAAAGGCTTGAACAGCTACGTTGTGGGCGCGCATCGCGCGTTGTGCCCAAGCCGATTGTGGGATCGCGTTTGGATCATAGTTTGCAAGCGCATCCATCAGGCCGCGCACTTTAATCCTGTCCAGAATATAAGGCACCCAGGCGATGGCGATCCACAAGGCGCTCAGGGCTGTGTACTGCTCAAGACTGCTCATACAATATCCTCCCGTTTCGGGCAGAATACCATAATATGGGTACTAAATCTATATTTTGTATTTCTGGTTGCTGTAGCGCTAAATGTGGTAGGCTTTATGCCCAGCTCACATCCCCCAGAAAGATATAGCCTGCCCCGTATATCGTTTTGATAAGGCGGGGGTTTTTGGGGTCTTCGCGCAGTTTCGTGCGAAGACGCGAGATGCGCACATCCATCGCTCGATCAAAGCTTTCTCCGGCGGCTCCTCCCAGGGTCTCCTGCATATGCGCTCGGCTGATCAGGCGTTTGGGGCTTTCCAGAAACAGGCGCAGAACCTCGCCTTCGGCGTGGCTAAAGGTGGTTTCGTCACCGCCGTCGTCTTCCAGAACGTAGCGATCAAAATACGCGGTCCAGCCATTAAATTTAGCTGTATTGCCGGCACTTTGGGCCACGGGCCGATCTTTGCGCAAACGGGCGCGCACACGGGCGACCACCTCGGTGGGGTCAAACGGCTTGATGATGTAGTCATCCGCCCCCAGTTCAAGACCGGTTATCCTGTCCTGCACTTGCGCGCGACCCGAGATGATGATCACTGACGCGCCCTGTTCCAGCGCCAATCGATGCACCAGCGTCAGCCCGTCTTTGTCTGGCAACCCAAGGTCAACAAGGCAAACATCGGGCGTGGTAGATTTTAACGCGGCTTCGAATTCAGTGGCACGGCCAAATCCCATGGTGCGAAATCCGGCGTCTTCTAAGGCATCTGCCAGCATCGAGCGGATTTCAGGTTCGTCGTCCAGAATGGTTACAAGCGGTGCAGTCATAGTGTCACCTCGGGTTTAGAAAAGCGCTGAGTTGTTCTGCGCTGAATGGTTTGGACAGCACCGGGGCCCGGGCTGCGCCTTGGATATAAAGTGGGTCGGATTGCGGCAAGGATGTCATCAGAAAGGATGGCACTGCGTCGCTGGGTAGCGAACGGATCAGATCAACGCCCGTGCTGCTGCCTTCCAGTGAAATGTCCGACAACAGCAATGATATTCCCGGAACTTCCTTCAGCAGAGTCCGGGCCTCGTCCACGCTGGCGGCTTCGATCACGGAATGCCCCATGTCGATCAGCATGTCGCGAAACACATCCCGAAGATCGGCGTTGTCTTCGACCAGCAATACCAGCCCCGGCGCCGTGTCGATGGCGGCGCGGCGCAATGGCAGGCGCAACGTGACACAGCCGCCAATATCCGTGTTTTCGATGCGCACTTCGCCCCCGGCCAGCTTGGTCATGTCATAAACCATCGCCAGCCCCAGGCCGGACCCATCGCCCCCTTTGGTGGTGAAAAACGGATCCAGCGCGTGCTTAAGCGCCTTTTGGGAAAACCCAGTGCCAGTGTCGCAGACTTTGAACTGCAACCAGGTGTCCTTGACCTGTTTTGCTTCGATTATGATTGTACCCTTACCGGAACAGGCATCGCGGGCATTCAAGATCAGGTTCACCAGTGAATCCTGCAACATGCCCGGATCGACCAGCAATGGGTCTTCGGGCAAGGTGCTTTCGATGATCAACGCCATGTCTTCGGTCAGGGTTGGATTGGCGAGGGTTTGCAGATCTGACAAAAACGGTCCCATAGCTGTGGCCTGCATTTCTGGTGCACGGTGACCGGTCATGTCTGCGATACGGTTCAGCAATGTACCTCCGCGCCGCGCGGCGCCCAGAGTTGCGTCAACCAGTTCACCGGCGCCCTTATCCAATGGCATTTTGCGCAGCTTACTTTGCATGCCCAGAATGATGGTCAGTAGGTTGGAAAAATCATGCGCCAACCCACTGGTCATCTGGGCTGCAATCTCGCGCCGTCGGGTGTGTTGCAATGCCACCCGGGTTTGGGTTTCCTCGGTGATATCCATCGAAAGGATGTAAACGCCGCGCCGAGCGCCCTCTTCGCTGTCCGGGGTAAACGCCACGCGAATGCGGCGCGTGCTGCCAAGATCGGTGAACTCAAACACAGACGGTTTGCCACCAAAAGCAGTCTCTAAATGGGGTTCAATCGCCACATAGGACGAATCTCCCAATGCGTCCCGGATATGCTGGCCAATGATGTTTGAGGGCCGTCCGGGCATCACCGACGATAAGCGTCGGTTTGAATAGGTGTACAGACGATCCGGGCCGACGTGCGCAATATGCGCCGGCATCATTTCGGCGGTCAGCCGCATACGTGCTTCGGACTGGATCAGCTGCCGTTTGGTTTCCTCCAACGCCATGACCGTGGATTCCAATTTGCGGTTGGTGGCGGACAATTCCTCGGCGTATTGCAGCAATTGATCCGAAAGCTCTTCGGACCGCCCGCGCAACAAATCTTCCTGGCGTTTGGTGCGTGTAATGTCGGTATAGACCGCGACCCAACCCCCGTCTGGCAGCGGTGAGCCTTCAACGCTAATCCAGCGCCCGTTGTCCCGCTGGCGTTCTACATAGTGTGGCTCGAAGGCCAGCGCGCGGTCGACTCGGTCCTTCACAAAGGCTTCGACATCGCCAACTTCGCCGTATTCGCCGCGCTGAGTAATATAGCGAATTGTTTCTTCAAACGATGCGCCGGGCGCCATCAGGTGCGCGGGAAGATCGAACATTTCACTAAATCGCGAGTTGGCCACAACCAGCCGCAGATCGTTGTCGTAGATCGACAGGGCCTGTTGAATAAGGTTCAAACCGGCCGTGGTCATAGCTTGTGCGGTGCTGGAATTGGGCTCCATTTGCGGTCCTCTCCCCTCATGGCTAGCACCGCTCTGGCCCTGCGAAAAGGGGCATTTGATGACTGTTACAATTCGTAAGGATTGGGAAATGTTCAGGAAAAAGTTGACGCACAGTCTGAAACCAACACCTTTGAAGGTGAGGGAATCGTTTCGGCGGTTTTGGCCCGTGAAGGCGGGCTTAACGGAGGAATACAATTTGGCACAGTCGTCACAGGCGACCGGGGGACTCGCGTCCATTCCGGCGCTTTTGCAGCGTAACGCTACTCTTTTTGCCGAAAAGGCCGCGTATCGCGAAAAAGAGTTTGGCATCTGGCAAAACTGGACTTGGGCAGAGACCGAAAAAGAGGTTGAAGCTCTCGCGCTTGGTTTGATCAACCTGGGTGTGAACGAAGGCGACTTTATCGCCATTATCGGTCGCAATCGCCCCTATTTCTATTTCGCAATGGCTGCTGCCCAATCTGTGGGTGCCATTCCCGTGCCGGTCTACAACGACAGTGCCGCGGACGAGATGGAGTACATCCTGAGCCACTGCGGCGCGCGCTATGCGATCGTCGAAGATCAGGAGCAGGTCGACAAGGTGATCGAGATTCAGGAACACCTGCATCAGTTCGAACACATGATCTACATTGATCCACGTGGGCTTCGCAAATACGACCACAGCGCGCTGCACGAATATAGCCACGTGCAAAATCAGGGCCGTGCTGCCCATGACGAGTTTATCAATGAACTCAAGGCGCGCCGTGAAAAGCTGAATTATGACAGCACCTGCGTGATGCTTTATACCTCGGGCACCACTGGTCGCCCCAAAGGCGTGGTTCTGTCCAACCGCAATGTGATTGAATCGGCCAAGAACTCGTCTGAATTTGACGGGCTTGGTGCGGATGAGGAAATCCTGTCCTACCTGCCGATGGCATGGGTTGGCGACTTTATCTTCTCGCTGGGTCAGGCGTACTGGTGTGGGTTCTGCGTGAACTGCCCCGAAAGCCCGGACACGATGATGACCGACCTGCGCGAGATCGGGCCGACTTACTACTTTGCGCCCCCACGTATCTTTGAAACCCAGTTGACCAATGTGATGATCCGCATGGAAGACAGCGGTGATCTGAAATACGCGCTGTTCCATCACTTTATGGATTTCGCCAAAACTACTGGCGAGAAATACGGCATGCCCAAGCGCAGCTTGGCCACACCGGATCTCAAGCGCCGGATCAAAAATGCATGGCGCTATGGCATGGGCATTGGTTTTGCGGTTGAGGCGATTGTTGAGAACGGCATCCGCATGTTCTTTACCAAAATGCGCCACGGCAAAGATGCCCGCAAACACTTCAAGGCCCGCGATCCTCTTGGTTTGAACCTCTATCGCGGCAGCCTGCGGGACTACTTCAAATATCGCACTGGCGCGGTTCTGGTGTATGGCCCGCTGAAAGATACGCTTGGCTTTGGCCGCGTGCGTGTGGGCTATACGGCGGGTGAAGCCATCGGGCCGGAAATTTTTGAATTCTATCGCTCGCTTGGGATCAACCTGAAACAGCTTTATGGTCAAACCGAAGCCACCGTGTTCATCACCGCGCAGCCAGACGGCGAAGTGCGGGCCGACACTGTGGGCGTGCCTTCGCCAGATGTAGAGATCAAAATCGCCGACAACGGCGAGATTTTCTATCGCTCGCCGGGTACTTTTGTTGAGTATTACAAGAACCCGGAATCGACTGCCGATACCAAAGACCCCGAAGGCTGGGTTGCCACAGGCGACGCTGGTTTCTTTGAGGAAGGCTCTGGCCATCTGCGCATCATCGACCGTGCCAAGGACGTTGGCAAAATGGCCGACGGCAGCATGTTCGCGCCGAAATATGTTGAAAACAAACTCAAGTTCTACCCCGATATTCTTGAGGTTGTTTTGTTCGGCAACGGCAAAGACCGCTGTGTTGCCTTTATCAACATTGACCTGACGGCGGTCGGCAACTGGGCCGAGCGTAACAACATCGCCTACGCGTCCTATCAGGAACTGGCCGGACACCCGCGCGTTCTGGACACCATTCAGGAACACGTGGAAACGGTGAACAAATCCGTCGCCGCTGATCCGATGTTGTCAGGCTGTCAAATCCACCGCTTCTTGGTTCTGCACAAAGAATTGGACGCGGATGACGGCGAAATGACCCGGACCCGCAAAGTGCGCCGTGTCGTGGTTGCGGACAAGTTCAAGGATCTGGTCGAGGCGCTTTATGACGGCTCGCCCGAGGTCTCAACCGAAACCGAAGTCACCTATGAAGACGGCCGCAAGGGCAGCATCAGCGCTACGCTGGAACTGCGCGACGCCGCTGTAGTCTCAACCGCCGCAAAGGTAGCCGCAGAATGAGCACGCAGGAAAGCTACGTCACCGAAGACGGCCGCACGATCGGCCCGACCGTGATGGAAATGAAAAACATCACATTGCGTTTTGGCGGTGTGAAGGCAATCACCGACATTTCGTTCGACATCCGCGAAGGCGAAATTCGTGCCATCATTGGCCCGAACGGCGCTGGAAAATCGTCGATGCTGAACGTGATCTCGGGCTTTTATGTCCCGCAAGAGGGCGAAGTTTGGTACAAGGGTAAAAAGCGCCCGCCAATGAAACCCTATCAGGTGGCCGAACAGGGCATCGCCCGGACCTTTCAGAACATCGCGTTGTTCGAAGGCATGACCGTTCTTGATAACGTCATGACCGGACGCATTCGCCAGATGAACGCCGGGCTGTTGTCTCAGGCGATCTGGAAAGGCAAAGCCGAGAAAGAAGAGATTGCAAACCGCGAAGCCGTGGAAAAGATCATCGACTTCTTGGAAATCCAAGCCATCCGCAAAACCCCCGTGGGTCGCTTGCCATATGGTTTGAAAAAGCGGGTTGAGCTGGCCCGTGCTTTGGCCGCCGAGCCGTCAATCCTGCTGCTGGACGAGCCGATGGCTGGCATGAACGTCGAAGAAAAAGAGGACATGTCCCGCTTTATCCTCGACATGAATGACGAATTTGGCACCACCATCGCCCTGATTGAACACGACATGGGCGTTGTGATGGACCTTTCTGATCGTGTTGTCGTGATGGATTACGGCAAAAAGATCGGTGATGGCACTCCAGACGAAGTGCGTTCGAACCAGGCGGTGATCGACGCCTATCTGGGGGTGGCACATGACTAATCAACATATTGAAATAAAATCAAAAACTGGAGGGCTGAGCAATGTCTGAACAAATCGTCTACGCATTGGAAGTCTTTGCCAACGGCCTCATGTCGGGTGTTCTTTATGCTCTCGTCGCATTGGGCTTTGTGCTGATCTACAAGGCCTCTGGTATCTTCAACTTTGCCCAGGGTGTGATGGCGCTGTTTGCCGCGATGACCCTTGTAGGTATCCAGAACGGTCAGGTGCCTTTCGCGCACCTCATTAACGCTGTTCTTGGCACGCACATCCACCACTTTGGCTGGCATATCCACTCGGTTCTGGCGCTGATCTTTACGGTTGGTGTGATGATCCTTTTGGCTGTGGCAATTCAACGGTTTGTGTTCCGTCACCTTGTCGGACAGGAACCCATTATTCTGTTCATGGCCACCATTGGTCTTGCCTACTTCCTCGAAGGGTTTTCTGACCTGATGTGGAACTCGGAAATCAAGACACTGAAGTTCTGCGTGGCCGAAGGGACCTGTCTGCCTCAGGGTATGAACATGGCGATCGACGAAGCGGCGTACAACGCGTTTGGAACGGGCTTTTTTATCGATAATCTGGACATTTCCGCGGCGATTGTCGCAGTCATGCTCGTGATCGCGCTTGTGGCGTTCAGCCAGTACACCAAACAAGGCCGCGCCATGCGTGCCGTGGCTGACGATCACCAGGCCGCCCTGTCGGTTGGGATTTCGTTGAACTTCATCTGGATTTTGGTGTGGTCGGTCGCAGGTTTTGTGGCCTTGGTCGCAGGCATCATGTGGGGCGCTAAATCGGGCGTACAGTTCTCTCTGTCGCTGATCGCGCTCAAGGCGTTGCCGGTTCTGATGCTCGGAGGCTTTACATCGATCCCCGGCGCCATTGTTGGTGGCCTGATCATCGGTGTGGGTGAAAAGATGTTCGAATACTGTTTCGGCACCGGCCAATGTTTCGGCGGTATCATCAACCTCGGCGGCGCAACCGAAAACTGGTTTGCTTACGTTCTCGCCCTCGTCTTCCTCGTCTTCCGTCCGCAAGGGCTGTTTGGCGAAAAGATCATCGAGAGGGTGTAGAGATGACCATGCTGAAAACCAATCAAATCTGTTCGGCCGCACGTGACGATGCGCGCGTGCAAGGGAGTTAAGACACATGTTCTATCGTGAAGCAGGCGATTTCAAAACGTCCTACTCCAAAGACAACCAAACCTTTCCGATCAAGATTGACCGGGTTGGATACTATCTGGTGCTTTTGGTGGCCTTTCTGGTCGTACCATTCATGCTCAATGATTATTGGGTCAATGCAATCTTTCTGCCGTTCCTGATCTACTCGATCGCCGCGATCGGCCTGAACATTCTGGTCGGGTATTGCGGGCAGGTGTCGCTGGGAACCGGGGGTTTCATGGCTGTGGGGGCTTATGCCTGTTACAAGCTGATGACGACTTTCCCTGACATCAACATCTTCTTTCATGTGATCATTGCGGGCGGCATCACGGGTCTGGTCTGCGTTGTGTTCGGTCTTCCGTCCCTGCGCATCAAAGGCTTCTACCTCGCTGTGGCGACGCTGGCAGCGCAGTTCTTTCTGGTTTGGTTGTTCAACCGGGTACCGTGGTTCTACAACTACTCGGCCTCGGGTCAGATCAACGCGCCAGAACGCACCGTGTTTGGCATCGAAGTGACTGGTGCGAACACCGAAGCCTGGGCAACCTACCTGTTCTGTCTGGTGTTTGTGGTGGCCAGCGCCTGGATTGCCCGCAACCTGACGCGCGGTATGACAGGTCGTAAATGGATGGCGATCCGCGACATGGATATCGCCGCCGAAATCATCGGGGTGAACCCGCTCAAGGCCAAAATCAGCGCCTTTGCGGTCTCTGGCTTCTTTGTTGGCATCTCAGGCGCACTGTTCTTTGCAGTCTATTTGGGCGCGGTCGAAGTGGGCGAGGCCTTTGGCATCACCAAGTCGTTCCTCGTGCTGTTCATGATCATCATCGGCGGCTTGGGTTCCATCTTTGGCTCTTTCGCGGGTGCGGCCTTTCTTGTGCTGCTGCCTGTTGTGCTGAAAGTGGTCGGCGTGGACATGCTGGGCTGGCCAACTGACATGGTTGCACACTTGCAGCTTGTGATTGTCGGTGGATTGATCATCCTGTTCCTAATTCTCGAACCACACGGCCTTGCGCAATTGTGGCGCGTGACCAAACAGAAACTACGGCTGTGGCCCTTCCCGCACTAAGGCGGGGCCATATCCAACCTAATTTCGGGGACTTAATAAACCCGAACCACATCGGAAATAACCATGGGAGGAAATACCCGATGAAGAAGATTTTTGTAACAGCAATTGCTGGCCTGATGGCCGCGAGCCCAGTGATGGCGGACCTTGTGTTCCCGTCGCTGTCCTATCGCACGGGCCCATATGCCGCTGGCGGTATTCCTTTCGCGGATGGCTACACTGACTACTTCACCCTGCTGAACGAGCGTGACGGTGGTATTGGTGGCGTTAAGGTCAGCGTTCCGGAATGTGAAACCGGCTATAACACCGAAAAAGGTGTGGAATGCTACGAGTCAACCAAAGGCGAAGGCGCTCTGGTATATCAACCACTGTCGACAGGTATCACCTATCAGTTGATCCCAAAAACCACTGCGGATGACATCCCGATGCACACTATGGGTTACGGACGTACGTCTGCAGCCAACGGTGACGTATTCAGCCACACATTCAATTATCCAGGCTCGTACTGGAACGGTGCTTCTGGTGGGGTAAACTACCTGCTGGAAACCAACGGTGGCGACATCAGCGGTAAGAAAATTGCTCTGGTCTATCACAACTCTGCTTACGGCAAAGAGCCTATCCGCACCTTGGAAGAGCTGCAGAAAAAGCATGGTTTTGAGCTGAGCCTTCTGCCCGTTGACCACCCCGGTCAGGAGCAGAAATCACAGTGGCTGCAAATCCGTCGTGAAAAGCCTGACTATGTCATGATGTGGGGCTGGGGCGTGATGAACCAGGTTGCCATTCAGGAAGCTGCCAACATCCGCTTCCCAATGGAAAACTTCATCGGCATCTGGTGGTCTGGCGCGGAACATGACGTTCTGCCAGCGGGCGACAAAGCCAATGGCTACAAGGCTCTGACCTTCCACAATGTGGGTCGTGACTTCCCCGTGTTTGCTGACATCCAAAAGTATGTCGTAGATGCTGGTAAAGCTGCTGGCGCTGGCGATCAGGTTGGTAACGTTCTGTACAACCGTGGCCTATACGCCGCGATGCTTGCAGCCGAAGCCGCGAAAACCGCTCAGGAAATCCACGGCACTAAGGACATCACTGCGTCCATGATGCGTGATGGCATGGAAGCGTTGGAAATCACCGAAGAGAAAATGGCCGCCCTCGGCATGCCGAACTTCGGTCCGTCGTTCTCTGTTTCATGCGAAAACCACGGTGGTCCTGGCCTTGTTGGTGTGACCCAGTGGGATGCATCCAGCAAAACCTGGTCGTTGATTTCTGACTTTAAGGCAACAGACATCGACGTGATCGGTGCTCTGATCGCGGAAGATTCCGGTGCCTATGCTTCGGAAAACAACATCGCGTCTAACTGTAACTAAGACGTAGTTCTCTTCCCGGCCGGACATGGCTTCGGCCGGGGAAACTCCAACCGTTAGGAAAGACTAGGCATATGCTCGACGCTGGTCACACAGACGAGGCCCTTCTTGAGGTCAACAATATCGAGGTGATCTACAATCACGTGATCCTCGTGCTGAAAGGCGTTAGCCTGTCGGTCCCCAAAGGCGGTATTACCGCACTCTTGGGTGGGAACGGTGCTGGCAAAACCACGACGCTCAAGGCCATTTCGAACTTGCTGCGCTCAGAACGCGGCGACGTGACAAAGGGCTCGATCGAGTATCGCGGAAATAACATTCAGGACCTTGATCCGGCGGATCTGGTTAAGAATGGCGTCATCCAGGTCATGGAAGGACGACATTGTTTTGAACACCTGACTGTCGAAGAAAATCTGCTGACCGGGGCCTATACGCGCACCGATGGCAAAGCCAATATTCAGGCCGATCTGGAAAAGGTCTACGCCTATTTCCCGCGTCTCAAGGAACGCCGCAAAAGTCAGGCGGGTTATACCTCGGGTGGCGAACAACAGATGGTGGCCATGGGCCGTGGACTGATGAGCAAACCTGAAATGATCCTGCTGGATGAGCCGTCAATGGGTCTTGCCCCACAGCTTGTTGAAGAGATTTTTACAATCGTGAAAAACCTCAACGAACAAGAAGGCGTGACCTTTCTTTTGGCGGAACAGAATACCAACGTGGCGCTTAGGTTTGCCAACTATGGCTACATCCTTGAATCCGGTCGCGTTGTGATGGACGGGCCCGCAGACGAACTGCGTGAAAACCCGGACGTCAAGGAATTCTACCTTGGAATGTCTGACGAAGGCCGCAAATCCTTCCGCGATGTGCGTTCGTACCGCCGCCGCAAACGTTGGCTCAGCTAGACTGAGATTTCCGGCAGGTAGGACAGCCGGATACCCAAACAGTCCTTCGCAAATATCGGACAGGACGTTGTCGCCCTGTCCACAGGACTCCTTTGCCTGACGGCATGTGAAAACAGATAAAGAGGATGGCCCGATGAGCCAGTTTTACGATGATCTGGAGACCCGCTCGGCAGAGCAGCGCGACGCCGACCTCGCCGTTTCTCTGCCCCGGCAAATTGCGCGCGCCAAGGCTCTTGCAGGCTATGCAGAGGCTTTGGGCGACGTTGACCCGGCAGCCATCAAAACGCTGGCTGATCTGGCGACCTTACCGGTTCTGCGCAAATCTGAACTCAGCAAGGCCCAAGGCGCGAACGCCCCTTTTGGGGGGTTTGCCGATCTCACCCGCCCCGGCATTGTTCATGTGTTCCAGTCGCCGGGCCCGATCTATGAACCCGGCGGACAGGCGGGTGACTGGTGGCGCTCGGGTCGCGCGATGTTTGCCGCTGGCATTGGCGCGGATGACATCGTTCAAAACTGTTTCTCTTATCACCTGACACCCGCCGGCATGATGTTCGAAAGCGGCGCGCGTGCCGTTGGTGCCAAAGTGCTGCCTGCGGGAACGGGTCAGACCGAACTTCAGGCCCGCGCGGCCCACGACATCGGTGTCACCGCCTATGCTGGTACGCCGGATTACCTCAAAATCATTCTCGACAAGGCCGATGAGATGGGCCTCAAGCTGAACATCACCAAAGCCCATGTCGGCGGCGGTGCTTTGTTCCCCTCTCTGCGTCAGGAGTACGCGGACCGTGGCGTGCAGTGTTTGCAGGGCTATGGCACCGCAGACCTTGGCATCATCGCCTACGAAAGCTCTGCCATGGAAGGCATGATCATCGACGAGGGTGTGTTGGTTGAAATCGTCACTCCCGGCACCGGCAATCCTGTTGCGCCGGGCGAAGTTGGTGAAGTTGTCGTGACCACGCTCAACCCCGACTATCCGCTGATCCGCTTTGCCACCGGCGATCTGTCGGCCATGATGGAAGGCACGTCACCCTGCGGGCGCACCAATATGCGCATCAAAGGCTGGATGGGTCGCGCCGATCAGACCGCCAAGATCAAAGGCATGTTTGTGCGCCCCGAACAAGTGGCCGATCTGGTGGCCAAACACGCCGAGATCGCCAAGGCACGCGTCATCGTGGACCGAGACGGTGAAATGGATGCGATGACGGTTCAGATCGAAGCCACGGACGGCGACACCGAAGCCTATGCCAGGTCGATATCTGAGACGCTGAAGCTGCGTGGCAAGATTGAGATTGTAGCCCCAGGTAGCCTGCCCAAAGATGGCATCGTAATCGACGATCAACGCAGTTACGACTAGGTTTGCGCGCTCGCAATTATCCAACCCGTTCTGTTCCGGCAGGGCGGGTTTTTTTGCGTTATTGTTCTAACTGATTGCTCAAGCCCGGAAGTTTTTCCTTGCTTGGGTCTGTTTGCTTTTGTTTTCCGGGAAATTTTGCTCTCTTGGCGGGAACGACGAGAATCAGCGCTCCGAGTTGATTTATCGGCATTACAAAGGATCAAACCATGGGTATCAGACAAACCAACGGGCGCGGCCAGCGCTATGACTCCATTCTGGATACGGTGGGTGACACGCCGACAATCCGCATCAACCGAATCGCGCCGGAAAATGTGAACGTCTTCGTCAAATTCGAAGCCGCCAACCCCGCCGGGTCCGTCAAAGATCGCCTGGCGCTCAACATCATCGAAGCTGCCGAACGTGATGGCCGTCTGAAACCCGGTCAAACCGTGGTTGAAGCAACATCTGGCAACACCGGCATTGGTCTGGCCATGGTCTGCGCCGCCAAAGGCTATCCGTTGGTGATCACCATGTCCGAGGCCTTTTCGGTCGAACGCCGCCGCCTGATGCGGTTTTTCGGGGCCAAAGTGGTGCTGACACCCAAAGGTCTCAAAGGATTCGGCATGTATAACAAGGCCATCGAACTGGCTGAAAAGAACGGTTGGTTCCTCGCCAGTCAATTTGAAACTGCTGACAATGCGGACATGCATGAACACACCACCGCACGCGAAATCCTTGGCGATTTTGAGGGCGAGAAACTGGACTATTGGGTCACCGGCTATGGCACTGGCGGCACGGTGTCGGGCGTGGGGCGTGTTTTGCGCGCCGAAAGCCCGGACACTAAAATCATTCTGGCCGAGCCTGCAAATGCAGCGATTGTCTCTTCCGGCTATACCAACACCCGAAACGAGGCCCATCAGGCCACGGAAAGTCACCCGGCGTTTGAACCCCATCCCGTACAGGGCTGGACCCCGGATTTCATTCCGCATGTTCTGCAAGAAGCCTTGGACAAAGGGTTTAATGACGCGCTGATTAAGGTTCCCGGCCCAGATGGAATCACTTGGTCGCGCCGTCTGGCCTCGGAAGAGGGAATTTTCACCGGTATTTCGGCGGGCGCGACGTTTGCAGCCGCCATGGAAGTTGCCAAAGACGCGCCGGACGGGTCCAATATTCTGGTCATGCTGCCGGACACTGGCGAACGATATCTTTCGACCCCATTGTTCGAAGGCATCCCCGAAGGCATGAGTGATGAGGAAATGGAGATTTCCCACTCGACACCGTGTGCTCAGATACCTTCTTGAACAAGGGTCAGAAATTTCTTGGAAACGAAATACTTTAACGAATCCATTTTCGATAAAGTATAAATAATTCAAAGACCTGCGTAACCTGACAAAGGGGAGTGATAGAGCATCACTCCCCTTTGATATTGCATAACACGCCGATAGACTTCCAATCTCCGAGCAAGCGCAAACTTTGTAAGAGGGCGACATGCACTACACAGGTCTTATTCTCGCAGCGGGTCTTTCATTGACCGCCGTAAACACCGCAAACGCGGCTCCTGTCGGCACCAGTTTTGGTGGGGCAGGATTTGACAAAGTGGGGCTTCACCCCATCCCGGCCCAATATGTGAACCCCTATGAAGCGCGCCGGCAAGAAGACGCACTGCGCCTAAGTCGAAATGACCGCCGCACCATTCAGGGCAACCTGCAATCACTTGGGTTCAATCCGGGCCCGGCAGATGGACTGTTTGGGGCGCGCACACGTGACGCAATTGCATCCTGGCAGCGCGGTTCGGGGAATCCCGTCAGTGGGTATCTGACCCGCCAGCAGGTTTTTGATCTCGACGATGCTGCGCTTCGCGCCCAACCCGGTGGTGGCCAGTCTTCGAGCAATCTTGTGGCAGACCTGCATTTCTGGACAGAAACCGGCGCAGCCGACGGGAACATCGAGGGCATGCGCCGTTACCTTCAGCGATACCCGAATGGATATCACGCAGACGTCGCCCGAAATCAGATTCGGGCACAGAATACCCAAGTCAGTTCGGATGAGCGCAGATTTTGGCGACAAGTGCGCGACGTGGATACTCCACACGCCTACAGACTGTATCTCGAGGAATATCCCCGAGGTCACTATGCGAACAACGCTTATGCACGGCTTCGCGAAATCGATCCGCAAACACCAAATCCCAATGCACGACCGGCTCACATCGTGGCTTGGAACGAAGCACGGCAAAGGGACACGATTGCAGGGTACGAAGAATACCTGCGCAACTTCCCGAACAGCCAACATGCACGGGATGCCCGTGTGCGACTGAAAGAACTGCGGAACGACACGGTTACCTCGCATGAAATGCGGGCGTGGAGACGGGCGCAGACCGATGACACTATTGCAGCCTACAGGGATTATATTGACCGCTTTCCCGAGGGATATTTTGTCCGCCATGCACAAAAGCGGATCAAAGAGTTAAAGCGCAACAAGCCCAGGAACGACGCTCAGCCCGCCGATCAGGTCGCCTGGAAAGAGGCGCGCCGGATCGACACAATCTCAGGATACACGCTTTTCCTGAGGGATTATCCTAACAGTCGGCGCGCGCCGGATGCTCGAAAACGTCTGGAGGAACTTCGTGGTGACGCGATTGCTCGAAAAGATATGAAAGCATGGCGTCGTGCTCAGGAAGAGGATTCGATATCCGGCTATGCCGCTTATCTTGATGGTTTCCCCAACGGCCGCTTTGAACGAGATGCACGCAGGCGTCTGAGAGAACTTAGAAATACGTCCCAAAGTGATGCGCGACCTGCGGATCAACGGGCTTGGGAGGCAGCACACAAGACCGGAACGTTAGAGGCATACAAGCGGTTCCTAAGGGATTATCCCCATAGCAGTTATGTCCCGCTGGCGAAGAACAATGTGCGTAGGCTTAGCAAATAAGATTTGTCTCTGATCCTGTTGAAAAGACATGCCAAAGAAAAAGCCGCCTGAAAAGGCGGCCTTTTTTAATTTCAATTGTCGGGGCTTAACCCTGACGTGCCTTAAAGCGGCGCTGCGTCTTGTTGATCACGTAGACACGGCCCTTGCGGCGTACCACGCGGCAATCACGGTGCCGGTTCTTCAGCGAGCGGAGCGAGTTCTTAACTTTCATCGTCCATCCTATCTGTCGTGGCGCGCATTGCGCCGGGTTACGGATGTTCCCAACCGGGAACAGTGAATCTCATGGTGGGCGATACAAGGATCGAACTTGTGACCCCTTCGATGTCAACGAAGTGCTCTACCGCTGAGCTAATCGCCCACTATATCCAGCCCGAGCTCACATCCCCCAAATAAAAGGGGGCGCGAATGACCGCGCCGGTAGCGGCGTCTATAAAAGGAGTCGGCTTTGGGTTCAAGGGCTTTCGACAAGGATATTTTTCAGACTATATTTACTGTATTCAGGAGACCATATGCCTAAGCAAGCCTATTCCTTGTCACGCCCCACGAGCCAGACCTCATCCGTGGTTTTTGCCTCACCCCATAGCGGGTGTGATTACCCTGAATGGTTTTTGCGCCGCACCCTTTTGAACGCCCATACGATTCGCAGTTCCGAAGATGCTTTTGTTGACAGATTGTTCCAGTCAGTGCCGCGATTCGGCTCGCCGTTCCTTGTGGCGGGTGCACCTCGGGCTTTTGTAGACTTCAACCGATCTTCAGATGAATTGGATCCCGCACTCATTCAGGGGTTACGCCGCCGCCCGATCACCCCGCGGGTCGCCTCGGGGCTTGGTGTGATCCCTCGGGTGGTCGCAAACGGTCGCGCGATTTACAATGGCAAGCTGGTCCAAGAAGAGGCGAATCATCGAATTGAAACCTATTGGCGTCCTTACCATAACCGGCTGCAATCTTTGCTGGATGAGACCTGCGCGACCTTTGGGCGGGCCATTCTGATCGATTGCCATTCAATGCCGCACGAAGCATTGGATACATTGGTCAGAACCGGAGTGCCCCGTCCCGATGTGGTTTTGGGGGATCGCTTCGGCGCGTCTGCTGACTCTTACATTGTTGAAGAAATTGAATCAGCCTTTGCTTTGGAAGGCTTGCGGGTGTCCCGAAATGCACCCTTTGCCGGGGCTTATGTCACCCAGCACTACGGGCGGCCAGTCCGCAAGCAGCACGCGATCCAGATCGAGATCGATCGTTCTCTGTACATGGATGAAGCCCGGATCGAACCGCGTGCCGATTTTGGGGCGTTTCAATTGCTGATAGACCGGGTCATCAAACACATCATCGAGATCGGAAAACCGCGCCAGGAGATGGCCGCCGAATAGGCCTAGCGCATCGCACGGCCCTTCAGAATGGCATCAGCGCCAAATTTACCCCGGATCGTATCCGACGCCCGCTCGGCCTTGCGCCGCTGAGCAGCCTGAGGGTCTAAAAGATCTCCTGACAAATCGCCGGTGTCTTCCGCCACCAGATCAGCCAACCCTACACCCAAGAGACGATAAGGCCCCTGATTGCCCACCTGATCGAATAAGCCACGCGCTGTCTGATAAATTGTGTCTGCCATCTGTGTGGCGTCCCGCAATGCAAGGCGACGGGAAATCAGGCTGTGATTGGCGCGCTTGAGTTTCAGTGTCACGACCCTGCCAGCCTTGGACTTGGCCTTGGCGCGATCCGAAACCTTTTCCGACAACCGCCAGATATGCCCATCCAGAATGTCGATGCTTTCGGTATCCTCAAAAAACGTGGTCTCGTTGCTGATGCTTTTCATCGGTGCGTTCGCCGAAACCTTGCGCCGGTCCTGACCGCGCGCCAGATGCCACAACCGATATCCCATCGATCCAAACCGGGCCGTCAGATCGTCCTGCTCCCACCGCAACAAGTCGCTGAATGTGTGAATGCCAGCCTTGTCCAGCGACGCCTGCGCCACGGGTCCAATCCCCCAAATCAACCGCACAGGTTTGTCGTGAAGGAAATCCGCTGTTTCTGCTTTACCAATCACCGAAAACCCACGCGGTTTTTCAAGGTCCGATGCCACCTTGGCCAGGAACTTGTTGTGCGACAGGCCAATTGACCCGGTGAGACCCAGCTCATCCTTCATACGCTTGACCAAGCGTGCCAACATCACAGCAGGCGGCGCACCATGTAGCTTGGTCGTGCCGCCTAAGTCCATAAATGCCTCATCCAGCGACAGGGGTTCGACATCCGGCGTTAACTCATCCATCATTTTGCGAATTTCGCGGGAAACCTCGACGTAAACCGACATGCGCGGGCGGATCACCACTGCGTCAGGGCACAGTTTTAACGCCTGAAACATCGGCATGGCCGAGCGCACACCCCGAATGCGCGCGACATAACAGGCGGTAGAGACCACACCGCGTTTACCGCCGCCAATGATGACGGGCTTGTCGCGGACTTCAGGATTGTCGCGCTTTTCCACACTGGCATAAAAGGCATCGCAATCCATATGCGCTATTGTCAGATCAAACAGCTCCGGATGGCGCGTGACGCGCAACGACCCACAGGACGGGCAACGTCCTGTGCTGTCAAATTGGGTCAGGCAATCGCGGCATAACGCAGGCATAATGGCCTCAAAGAAGGGTGGTTCGACAATGAGTATATCAATTGATGGAGATGACGACACGGCCTTTCATGGCGCCAAACTGGCGCTGTTCATCGGTGATCGGCTTGCAACGATCCTGCGTGATGATCGCGTGGACATTCCGTGGCCTGCGCATTGGGATTTACCCGGAGGCGGGCGTGAAGGCTCTGAAAACGGCCCCACCTGCGCCTTGCGGGAAACCCGCGAAGAACTCGGCCTCGTCGTGTCGCAGGCTTCACTGTGCTGGGGTCGCCTCTACTGGCGCAAAGGGTTGGCTTTCTGGTTCTTTGCTGCCCACCTGCCAACCACTGCCGAAAAAGACATCAAACTTGGGGACGAAGGCCAGCGCTGGGCGCTGGTTGACCCCCATCACTATCTGAAAAACCCCAAAGCCATTCCCCAATTTCAATCCCGGCTGGCCGACTATCTGGCCGCGACGTAAGACCGCCTCCAGCGGGAGTATTTTGAGCAAGATGAAGCCTGGCGTTGGGCTTCATCTCGCTCGGAAGTACTCTGGGGGAATGGGCCGCAGGCCCAGGGGGCAAGGCCCCTAAACTGACGCCAGCTCGCTGACAATGGCCTCGGCCGCTGCACGAGGGCTCTGGGCCTGCCAGATGGGGCGGCCCACAACAATGTGGTCGGCCCCGTCCGAAATCGCGCTGGCCGGCGTGGCAACGCGTTTCTGATCACCCAAGGCGGCCCCTGCCGGACGCACGCCGGGCGTCACAATCAAACGGCCTTTGGATTCGGGCAGGGCACGGATCATTGCGGCTTCTTGGGGAGATGCGATCACGCCGTCGGCACCGGCCTCAAACGCTTTGCCTGCGCGTTCCTGTACAAGATCCTTGATATCGCCCGGTTTGATCAGGGCCCCATCCAGATCCGCCCGATCCAGCGAGGTGAGGATGGTCACACCAAGGATTTTCAAATCCTTGCCCGCGGCCCCTTCTTTGGCGGCTTTTACCACATAGGGATCGCCATGCACGGTCAGGAAATCCAGGTCAAACTGCGCCAGCCCACGCACAGCCGCTTCGACCGTGGCACCGATATCAAACAGTTTCATATCCAGAAAAATCCGTTTGCCCAGTTCTGACTTCAGCTCATTGGCCAACGCCAGCCCGCCGCCTGTCAGCATGCCCAGACCAATTTTGTAAAAGGATGCGGCATCACCGATGGTTTCGGCAAGCTTGAGCCCCTCAAGGGCATTGGGCACGTCAAGGGCGACGATCAGGCGGTCATCTGCTGTCATGGTATTCTCCGGGGCTGAAATCTTAGGCGTTCTACCGGTCCTAAGGCGGTCCCGCAAGTCTTAGCGGTTGCCGTAAATCCACTCCATATCCGGCTTTTCTGTGCAATACATATGCACCCAGATATAGGTTTTCTGGAACAGTGCCAGAACCAGCGCATTCCAGCTGTCAAACAATAGGGCAATGCCCCAGAGCCCCAAAAACACCACGCCATACATCGCGTTGTCGGTGTATTTGAACATGCCTTCCCGCACCATGGGCATGGCCGCAATCTCGTCACGAAAGTGATCGCCGCCCACCGCGCGCCGGATGGTGAAATGTTTGATCACCGAATGCATCGTTATGATGGCCACTGCCACCAAAACTGCGCCCACCACCCATTCAACGGATCTGGGCAGGCCAATGGGCACATCATCGGCCCAGCCTGTCATGATGACGGTGATCGGCCGGGCCACCAGCAAGGGGATAAAGAGTAGGGTCCATGTTTTGATATCGTTTTCGCCGCGTATCCTGCTCAGCAAATTTCTGTGCAGCTGCATACGAAAGACAAAGGCGACGATCACCTGATGGATGATCGCCAGCCAAACCGAAACCATCGCCCATTGACGCCCCTCAAGGCCCAGAAGACGGGTGTCGTTTGGCGAGGGTTGCATCAGCGTGCAGGCACCGGCGGCCAGTAAAATGATCAGACCCAG
Organism: Shimia gijangensis; assembly: GCF_900142085.1. GTDB lineage: Bacteria > Pseudomonadota > Alphaproteobacteria > Rhodobacterales > Rhodobacteraceae > Shimia > Shimia gijangensis. The sequence continues at coordinate 12,588 of NZ_FQZQ01000016.1, read as the reverse complement.
ATGCTGGGGCTGACCTTCAAGAATGTCCCGCCAGGTCGAGCGCGCCCGGATATCTGATAAAGTCGACATGCCCGCAGTCTGGAACCTGTTAGGGCCGTTGTCCAGCCTGCTGTCAGCCGATCCCTTCGGGCAGCAATTGCGGGGCAAATTCCAACTTTGCGCGCCCGCCGCGAAATTCCGGCATTCGGCTCAGCTGGCGAAGCGCATCGCGTACAAACGATAGCCGTTTCTTGGCGGGGCTATTGTTTTCGTCACCCTGAAGGCTGCACATCACCTGAATCTGACGTTCGTATGAGGTGAACACCACGCTGCCCATTTGTGCAGAACGTTCCTGTGGCTCAGGGAGTTCAATTACTTCTATGTCCGTTACGTACATCTTTGCCTCACTCGCGACCGTTTTCTATCTTTTCCTGTGTTAAGGGTGCGTGAAGAATATGGCTTTTTGATACCGGTATTTGGGCTTTCTTTGATCCATGTCCTTGAACGAACGAACTGTAATTGCCACATTTACGCCAAGGCCCAATCACTGGCGCGCCGCATAGCGGGCGTCGATCAATCCGGGCGCTTATAGAAGGAGAATACCCATGGACCTTAGCAAGTTCACGGAACGGTCGCGCGGCTTTGTTCAGGCTGCTCAGACCATTGCAATGCGTGAAAGCCATCAGAGGATGGCACCCGAACATATTCTTAAGGCATTGATGGATGACGATCAGGGGCTGGCCGCCAACCTGATAAAACGCGCCGGTGGCGCGCCTGAGCGTGTGCGCGAGGCCGTTGATGCTGCCGTGGCCAAATTGCCCAAAGTCAGCGGCGATGCCAGTCAGGTTTATTTGGACAGCGCCACAGGCAAAGTTCTGGCCGAAGCCGAAACCATCGCCAAGAAAGCGGGCGACAGCTTTGTGCCGGTTGAGCGCATTCTGATGGCGCTGGTCATGGTGAAATCCAAAGCCAAGGACGCGCTGATCGCCGGGGCCGTGAACGCTCAGGCGCTCAATGCAGCCATCAACGACATCCGCAAAGGCCGCACCGCCGACTCGGCATCGGCTGAAGAAGGTTATGACGCGCTGAAGAAATACGCCCGCGACCTGACGGATGCGGCCGCCGAAGGCAAGATTGACCCTATCATTGGCCGTGACGATGAAATTCGCCGCGCCATGCAGGTTCTGTCACGTCGTACAAAAAATAACCCGGTTCTGATTGGCGAACCCGGTGTCGGTAAAACCGCCATCGCCGAGGGCATGGCCTTGCGTATCATCAACGGCGACGTGCCGGAATCCTTGCGCAACAAGAAACTGATGGCGCTGGACATGGGCGCGCTGATCGCTGGCGCGAAATACCGCGGTGAGTTCGAAGAGCGTCTCAAGGCCGTGCTAACCGAAGTGACCGAAGCGGCTGGTGAAATACTGTTGTTCATTGATGAGATGCACACGCTTGTGGGCGCAGGCAAGTCCGAAGGCGCGATGGATGCGGCCAACCTTATCAAACCGGCGCTGGCCCGGGGCGAGTTGCACTGTATTGGTGCGACCACCTTGGATGAGTATCGCAAATACGTTGAAAAAGATGCCGCTCTGGCGCGTCGTTTCCAGCCTGTGGTGATCGAAGAACCCACAGTCGAAGACACCATTTCGATCCTGCGCGGCATCAAAGAAAAGTACGAGCTGCACCACGGGGTGCGTATCTCTGACTCTGCGCTGGTTGCGGCGTCGACCTTGTCGCACAGGTATATTACCGACCGCTTTCTGCCCGATAAGGCCATCGACCTTGTCGATGAGGCGGCCAGCCGTTTGCGCATGGAAGTGGACAGCAAACCCGAAGAACTGGATGCCCTCGACCGTCAGATCCTGCAATTGCAGATCGAAGAAGAGGCGCTGAAGCTCGAGGATGATGCGGCGTCCAAGGACCGCCTGGAAACCCTGCAAAAGGACCTTGCTGACCTGCAAGACAAGTCATCGGAGATGACTGCTCAGTGGCAGGCAGGCCGCGATAAACTCGCGTCCGCGCGTGACCTGAAAGAACAACTGGATCAGGCCCGCGCCGAACTGGATATCGCCAAGCGCGAGGGCAATCTCGCCAAAGCAGGTGAGTTGTCTTATGGCGTGATCCCCGGTCTCGAAGCCAAACTTGAAGAGGCCGAAAAGGCCGGTGCCGAGATGGTCATTGAAGAGGCCGTGCGCCCTGAACAGATCGCTTTGGTCGTCGAACGCTGGACCGGCATCCCCACCTCGAAAATGCTCGAAGGTGAACGCGAGAAGCTATTGCGGATGGAAGATGATCTGCATGCGCGTGTGATCGGCCAGAACCTCGCCGTGACCGCGGTGTCCAACGCCGTGCGCCGTGCCCGCGCGGGCCTGAATGACGAGAACCGCCCATTGGGATCGTTCCTGTTCCTTGGGCCAACGGGTGTAGGTAAAACCGAGCTGACCAAAGCCGTGGCCGAGTTCCTGTTTGACGACGACAGCGCCATGGTGCGCGTGGATATGTCCGAATTCATGGAGAAACACTCGGTCGCGCGTCTGATCGGCGCGCCTCCCGGCTATGTGGGCTATGACGAGGGCGGTGTTCTGACCGAAGCTGTGCGTCGTCGCCCTTATCAGGTGGTGCTGTTTGACGAGGTTGAAAAGGCGCACCCGGATGTCTTTAACGTGTTGTTGCAAGTGCTGGATGATGGCGTGCTGACCGATGGTCAGGGCCGCACCGTGGACTTTAAACAGACGCTGATCATCCTGACGTCGAACCTTGGCGCGCAGGCCTTGTCACAACTGCCCGAAGGGGCCGATGCCTCGGATGCGCGGCGCGACGTGATGGACGCCGTGCGCGCCCATTTCCGACCCGAGTTCCTCAACCGTCTGGATGAAACCATCATCTTTGATCGTCTGGCGCGGGCGGATATGGACGGCATCGTCGACATCCAACTTGGCCTTTTGCGCGCTCGTCTGGCGGGTCGCAAGATTGATCTGGAACTGGATGAGGACGCCAAAAAATGGCTGGCCGATGAAGGCTATGATCCAGTGTTCGGGGCTCGCCCTTTGAAACGGGTCATCCAACGCGCCCTGCAAAACCCAATGGCCGAAGGGCTGCTGGCCGGTGACATCAAAGACGGCGACACCGTCCCCGTGACCGCCGGTGCCGATGGTCTGATCATCGGAGACCGGGTTGGAACATCGGACCGCCCGAAACCGGATGATGCCGTTGTGCACTGACCCAATCAATCCATTGACTGAATAAGAAGGCGCCGCTCTTTCAGGGCGGCGCTTTCTCGTACTTCAAAGCCATAAACTTCTGATTTTCATGGAAAATAAGTAGATTCAGCCTAGTGCCCGCCACCCAACAGCCCAACACCAGTCATGATCGAGCCGAGCACTTTCAGGCGAAGACCGACCGCTTTGATCACGCCTGTCGCGCCAATAATATGGCCGACTGTGCCGTGAATGTTGTTCGTGTAGGTCTGAACAATGCAGCCTGATCCATCAAGCAGCATGGCTTCGTGTTCCTCGTGAACCAATTCCAGAAACACCAGCACTGTCCCGCGTGCAGTTGCGGCGGCCATATCCAACAGTTGGGGATCAGGTACGACCTGACCTGTGGCAATTGCTGGTTGAACTCTGAGAACGTGCGCCGGCATCACCGAGTTTTTGAACCCAAGGTTGGCATTGCTTTCACAGGCGATCTCTGCGGGCATGCCGTCGTACAAAGTGTTGCGTGCCACCTGAGAAAACCCGGCAGTGATGCGCACGGGAACATCTTCTGGCCTGTCGGGGATAATAATCATTGCCGGCCGTAGCACTAATGTCGTGGCCGGGCTGCCCACACTAAGCGATAGTTGAGTCACGTGACCGTTGGCTAGGCTTCGAACCTCAGTGAAATCCAGCGCGACCTGTGCAGAAGCGATCGCGGTTTTGGCTGATTCAATCTGGGCCGGAATTGTCTCGTTCATGTCGATCCGGGCTAAGTCAAGTTGGGCCTGAACCGCCCGCAATTCAGCCTCTGTCGCAGACACCGAGGTTTGCAGTGTAAGCACATCATCCGCACGGCCTGCACCGCGTTGCAAAAGCGTCTGAGCATCCTTTAAATCATCACGAAACTGAGCCAGCTGTGCTTCGGCTTCATCTACAGCGGACTGCGCGACAATTTCGTTGTCTTTGGCTTTGGCCTGCTCTGCATCCAGCAAAGCCAGATCAGCCTGAGCCTGCTTGAGCGCTGCTTGCTGGGCACTGTCCTCAATCCGAAACAACAGATCACCCGCTTTGACCTCCTGTCCGTTGATGACGTTGATCTCGGTGACCGGACCGGTTGTCTGGGATACAACAGACACTGTTCGAAATGGCACGACCCCTGCATATGTTTTGGGGTGGTAGTAGAAAATTGTCAGGAACAGGCAGAAAGCCAAAATTGCCCAAAGGAAAACAGCGGTTTTCATGTTCCAGACGGTCATCTTTTCACCGCGGCGTTTAAGCTGGAAGTATCGGATAATGGCCGGGAACGATGTAAATAGGAGTTCAAACACTTGGATCTTGCTCCGGTTCAGCTTTTATTGGCTCGTCCACACGAACCACAGCCGTTTTGGTATTTAGGTGAAATCGCGACCAGTCTGCCATCAATGCGATCAACAAGGCGCTGAGTGGAAGCAGAATGTGGAAATGACTTAAAGGGAAAATTTCGTACAAAAGCGCAATGGCGAGCATCGTTGGGATCGTTTTTGCCAAAGGCGTTCCATGAGCCTGATGCTCGGCCCAGCGGTCGAATGCAGCATATAGAACGACCAAGCCGTAAAGCGCCCCAATTAAAAAGGCTATGGCCACGAGCGCAAAGTAATCACCGTCTCCCGGTGCAACAAACCAATTAGGGTCCGCTTGTGCGAGTTCAGTTTCAGCAGTCATTTTGGATCTCATACTCAAATCAAAAATTACATAAATCTGCAGTAGTACTTCGAATTATTGGTACAAAAAGTAGCCAATCTATACGCGCTCGTCTACCGATACCACGTTAAGGGTTGTTGTGAGTACTTTTGCAAAGCCGCTGAAAAGGACTTTGCTGAGCAACAAAAATCCACCACGCCCGCTTGGATACCACTCAAAGGTATCTCCAATACAAGATGATTCCAAAACGCCAATCGGACGCCAAAAACTTCGATGGCCTCACCACGCAATCGCCAAAAAACTCGCCCTCATGAGGTTGGTTTATTACCAAAACCTTAACAGAGAATTTTGTACAAACCGGTTATTCGCCCAAAAACTTTTGTACAAACCGGTCATTTTCCCGATTTGGCAGGAAAGTGCGCGTGTTCACTAATCGCCCCTTTGACGATCTCCTCGAGCATTGCTTCGATCTCATTCATCACGCCTTGGGGCATTACACGGCACCCGATGGTGGTGCTGTTTTCGCCGGGTCTTTCATCATGGAGACATCGCGGCTGGGTTGCTGGTTCAGTAAGCTTGCCAGCCGATGAACCTCAACTGTTTGCAGCCGAATAACGTGATTTTTCTGTGACAGGTTGCCGAGGCGAAATCTTTCTTCAAGCTTGAGAATCTTCTGTTTCACCTTGGACTGTACTCTCTCGGTTAATCCAATGTTGAACTGTTGGGCGAGTCGAACGTTGAGGCGCGCAATTTCTTCTGTTTTCCAGTGGATGATAAAGTTCTTGGCGGCAATAGCCCCCATGACAAGCTTGCCTTGAATGGCATGCAGGCCGCCCTCTATTGTTGTTCTGGTTTTGGATTCGATCAACACGTTGCTGAGCAAATCCAGTATTTCGTAAACAAGTGCCTGATAATCTTCGGCAAGAGTGTCCCGAGGCTCAATACACTCAAATCGCCGCCGGAGCATGTTGGTGGCAAACTCCAGATGCGCACAAGCGGCGACGGAATCGTTTTGCAACATCGCAAAGCGGGACTTGTCGATGCTGTGTTGGATGTCGTGGAAATTGCTCAGATAGTCTGACACATGGATTTTCACCCCATTATCGACTTTCGGAATCTGGCTCAGAGTGAAAATTTTTGAAAGTTTTAGTCCAAGCTGGGTGTTCACGAACATAAGTTCCTGAACACCCGCTGCAGCCGCCAGATGTTGGGCTTTGACAAGCTGTTCGGGGCTGCTGTTGCAGTCGAAAAGGATGTACTTCCAAACAGTCTTAATGTTCCTGCCTTCTTTAGTAGAGGCCTGGCAGAAAGACTTCATGAAACCAAAGGCTTTTCCAAAGTCGCCTCGAACTCGGTTCGGCTCGAAACTCTTCTGATCAACACCGTCAATCGCGAACATCATCTCGTCGATCCCAGAATGGACCTGGCTCTGGTCGAATTTTCCATGAGCAGCAGTACACATGGAAATATTTGCATCGGGGAAATATGACTTTGCCAGACTTGCCATCTTCCAAACATCGCGGTTCAACAGCGGTTCGCCATGTCCCTGAAAGTCAATCGTTCGGATCGTGACCTCGTCTGCCTTGAAGTCTGCCAGGTACTTTTCGAAGATCTTGATATCGAGATGCCCGAGCTTTCCATGTCGGGACCTGCGCTCGGCAAAAGTCATGCATCCAGGGCATTCCAGGGTACAGGCAATTGACGCTTCGACCTGAAAAATGAGAATCTCCTTATTCTCCTGCCATCGAGGATTAAAGCAGGCGCCGCTGGCCAGAATCATGCAGTCCCGACAATAGTCAGGAAAAGGCATATCCCCTGCTTTTAGGCTGCCGCGAATCGCAGAGAAGACATCTCCAAAAACAATGTCTTTGGAGATGTCCACTTCCGGGTCGAAAGATTTGAGCGTGAGCTTGCTGCCGGCGTCATCCCAACAAGCAAGTGATCCATTCGCGCGCAGAAAAACACTGTGGTTAGAGTGACAATCCAAATGGGCCCCGCGTCGCAATGCAAATGTGTTAGCCAGAATACAAAATGGCCCGATACTATCGCCCCATTATTGCCAGCTATGAAACTTCTGCAAGGTCAGCGTTCTGCGATGGTTTTGAGCATTGGGTGAGTGAAGCCGTGTTATTCTGTCAAAAAGAACTGCTTCGACAGCCCGGTCCAGAAGATCGTCCACCCAAAAATCCGAATTGATTTCGTCGGCTGTTTTTCAATCAGCCTCTAAGTCGGTGGCCTTTGGTCCGAGCGCACACATCCGGTGCCCGCTTATTCGCCAATCGCCTCTTGGACGATCTCGTCGAGCATCGCTTCGACCTCTTTCATCACACCTTCGGGCATCACCCGATAGCCGATGGTGGTCATGTCTTCGCCCGGTTTCTGCATCACGAAAATGCCATAGGGGCAGAACTGAAGGTTCATTGGATCGGCTTCCATCACCTTGCGGGAAATGCTGGCGGAACAGAAGCTATAGACTTCTGCGCGCTCAAAAATGGTGACGTCCGATCCGACGTCTTCCTTGGTGCGTTCCAACATCGCGCCGACATGGCTCACGGCATCGATGACTAAGCCTTTGTCTGTAATGGCGCTTTCCAGACCAAAAGTGACATCGTCAAAATCCTGATCAACCGAATAGGTCACAGCAGTGTCTGCCACCGCGGCAAACGAGGTGGTCAGCGCGAGGCCTGCGGCCAGCAAAAACGTCTTCATTTCAATCCTCCCGAAAAGTTTGCTGCGATGTGACTTGCAGCTTGGCACAAGTGAACACACATTATTGGGGTGGTCGCGTGGTGCATTGATACAAGTCAACAGAGAGGCAAATATATGAATATGTCAATGGAAGACGCCTATGGCGTCGTACAAGTTGTAAGCGTTCTCTTTGTCGTCGTTATCGGGATACTGATTTTGGTTGGTATTGGTTTGTTTATCGCCGACCGTTTGCAAACTGGCGATGCGATCAGAAGAAACTATCCTCTGATCGGACGGTTTCGCCATATTTTCAGTGAGCTAGGCGAATTTTTTCGCCAATACTTCTTTGCGATGGATCGCGAAGAACTGCCGTTCAACCGTGCCCAAAGGGAATGGGTGAATCGGGCCGGAGAAGGCAAGAGCAACACAGTGGCTTTTGGATCGACCCGCAATCTGAACGTGGTCGGCACACCGATCTTTGTTAACGATCCTTTTCCGCCATTGGACGATGAGTTTGCCGCGATCAAGCCGTTGTTGATCGGCCCGACAGCCCGGACTCCATACATGGCACCCTCAATCTTTAACATTTCGGGCATGAGCTATGGCGCCCTGTCTAAGCCCGCAGTGCAGGCCTTGTCTAAGGGTGCAAAAGAGGCAGGCATCTGGATGAACACAGGCGAGGGGGGTGTGTCACCGTTCCACTTAGAAGGTGGATGCGACCTGGTGTTTCAGATTGGGACCGCCAAATTTGGAGTCCGCGATGAAAATGGGGGCCTCAGCGATGAAAAGCTTCGCAATGTCGCCGCGCACGAGCAGATCCGTATGTTTGAACTCAAGATGGCGCAAGGGGCCAAGCCGGGCAAAGGTGGCATTCTTCCGGGTGAGAAAGTCACCAAAGAGATTGCAGAAATTCGTGGGCTTCAGATTGGGCAGGACGGGATTTCGCCCAACCGCCACAGAGAGATCGACAACTTTGATCATCTGCTCGACATGTTGTGTCACATCCGCGAAGTGACGGGCAAACCTGTCGGCATCAAGACTGTGGTAGGGGCCGAGGAATCTCTCCGCGAATTGTTTGAAACCATTCGGCGACGTGGATCAGGCGCCGCTCCTGATTTCATCACAGTAGACGGCGGCGAAGGCGGCACCGGTGCCGCGCCAATGCCCTTGATCGATCTGGTGGGCATGCCAGTGCGAGAAGCCTTGCCGATGGTGGTCGATCTAAGGGATGAATATGAATTGCGGGACCGTATCCGGCTGATTGCTTCGGGTAAGCTGGTCAATCCGGGTGACATTGCCTGGGCCTTGGCAGCTGGGGCTGACTTCGTGGTTTCGGCGCGCGGATTCATGTTTGCTTTGGGTTGCATACAGGCGCTGAAGTGCAACAAGAACACCTGTCCAACGGGGATCACGACACATGATCCGCGTTTTCAGAAAGGCCTGGTGGTGGACAGCAAATACAAGCGCGTCGCACGCTACGCACAAGGGATCGTCAAAGAGGTAGAGACCATCGCCCACTCCGTCGGGGTCAGTGAACCGCGCCTCTTGCGCCGCCGCCATGTGCGTATTGTTCAGCCCAATGGTCGCTCGGTTCCGATGAACAAGACGTTCCCAAGTTACAATCCACCCACGTCATCGTGAGGTTTCGTGGTTTGGCCCGTGATACTTCAAGCGTTAGATCGGTCTGAACGGACACGCAGGAGACACCGATGGCCAAACGCTGGACCAATGATCTGACCCATGATGATGTGACACCTCAGTCGCAGTACCTTAATCGACGTCAAATTATGGCGGGAATTGCAGGATTGGGCCTGGCGGGAGTGATGGGTGGCGAAGCCAATGCGGCAGGCAAGTTAAAGCCGAATGATTGGGACACGATTACCCGCTACAACAACTTCTATGAATTTGGCACGTCCAAAGACGACCCTGCAAAACACGCTCACAAGCTGACGACAGATCCCTGGACCATCAAGATTGACGGCATGGTCGATAATCCCGGTGAGTATGCGCTGGGTGATATCCTGTCGAAAATGACCACTGAAGAACGCATCTATCGGTTCCGTTGTGTTGAAGCCTGGTCAATGGTCGTTCCGTGGAACGGGTTTGAGTTGGCCGATCTTTTGCAAATGGCTGGCATCCAAGAGGGCGCAAAATACGTTGCCTTTGAAACTCTGATGCGCCCGGAGGAAATGCCCGGGCAAAAACGACCAGTGATTGACTGGCCATATGTCGAGGGCCTGCGTCTGGATGAAGCCATGCATCCACTGACCCTTATGGCGACCGGTATCTACGGCAAACCGATTCCGAACCAGAATGGGGCTCCGATCCGCCTTGTGGTGCCGTGGAAATATGGTTTTAAGTCGATCAAATCGATCGTGCGCGTCACCCTGACCGATCGCGAGCCACCCACCAGCTGGAACAAACTCATTAGCCGGGAATACGGATTTTACAGCAATGTGAATCCTAACGTGGATCACCCACGCTGGTCGCAGGCAACTGAGCGGACCATTGGAGGCGGCTTGTTCGCCAAGCGTAAACCAACGCTTTTGTTTAATGGCTATGAGGCCGACGTTGCAAAACTGTATGAGGGCATGGATTTGAAAAGGAATTTCTGATGGCTGAGACACAAAGCACGCTGACTTGTCCTCACTGCAAGCACACTGAAGTTTTCGAGATGCCGACCGATGCTTGCCAGTGGTTTCTGGAATGTCCGGGCTGCCACGAAGTGCTCAAGCCTCAAAAGGGTGACTGTTGTGTGTTTTGCTCTTACGGAACGGTGCCCTGCCCACCGATACAAGATGGACAGGCCTGTTGTGGCTAAGGTGGTTGACCTAGGCGCTCAGCCTTTCCTGCCAGCGGGGCAGGGGATGAATGGCGCCATTGTTCATATTGGTTTCGGCGATATCCTCCATTACCTTAACAAAGAAATCCTGGTGAGACAGAAACCTCGGGATATGCAGATCTTCTTGTTCAGCAAAGGTCAAAACAGATGCGGCGCGGCGATTGGGCCAGTGAACGCCAGTCAAATCGTCCAGCCGTCGTGTGCGTCTGCGCAAGCCAATCCCCTGGCATGTTACATAGGCGTCGTCAAAAACAACCCGCTGCACGAACAGCAGCGTGAACCAGATATGTCCCAATACCATCCCGACCCCGGTGTAGATACAGAGATGGACCATTGTCGAGTGGAGCCCCAATGCATTCCAAATTGGGCTCAGGTCAGTGATAGCCAATATGAAGAAGGCCACCAATGGCGCCAACAGGCGAAGACTCCATGCCGGGCGCAGTTCGGTTCTGCCGTGACCAAGATCAATGGGCGCATTGCTGAACAGGGACGCCAGCGCGCTCAGGCCCGTATCCTGACCTGTATCCTGAAAACTGAATTCTGGCGCAAGGTTTGTGCTGCCTTCCCTAGCGTTGCGCCATCGCACGATTCCATGGGTCAAAAAAACAGAGCAGCCAACAGAAGCCAAAAGGGGAAAAAGAGATTGTTCAATGATCATGCTAACAAATCCAAAGTGGTCGGTTTTAAAATATGGAACAGATTGTGTTCCTGGTCTCCGACTATGGATTTGGTTCTGGGCAGAATTCAGGCCGGACAGGGAAGAATTGCTTTTGAGACTGCCTTAAAGGTTAACAATTCGTGATTGCCTATTTGAACCAAGCTGCCAAGAAACTGCCGACATGGCCCCTGTATGTTGTCGGCGCTCTGTATCCGGCTTGGCTTCTTTGGCAGGGCCTGACGGGCGGCCTTGGGGTTGATCCGGTCAAAGAGATGGAGCACGCGCTGGGCGAGGCTGGTTTGCAGCTCTTGATTGCTGGTCTTTGTATTACACCTTTGCGACGACACGCAGGAGTAAACTTGTTGCGCTTTCGCCGCGCAATCGGATTGCTGGCGTTTACATATATATGCCTGCATCTTTTGGTTTGGCTTGTTCTGGATGTGCAGATCGCCTCCCAAATACTGGCTGATATCCTTAAGCGTCCCTATGTGACGATTGGAATGGCCGGGTTCGTGTTACTGATCCCATTGGCCGTGACGTCCAACAACCTGTCCATTCGGCGTCTGGGGCGGACTTGGCACCGCCTGCACAAGCTGACTTACGCCGCCACCTTGTTAGGTGCGTTGCATTTTGTGATGCTGGTGAAAGGGTTTCAGATTGAGCCCCTCATATACATGGGAGTGACTGTTTGCGTTCTGGCTCTTCGTATCCGCCCCCGAGCCTTTCGAAAGGTTGCCTGATTGGCGGCGACGGGGGAACGCGGCGTTAACGAAATCGATCTATACATTGTACAACGCCTGTCCGGGATTCTCCTGACGGCCTTCGGCAATGTGGACCCTGAATGATGAAAGATGTGAAAAAGCCAAAGGGATATATTGGCCTCATGGAACGAATGGCCGAGCATATGGGCATTGACCTCACTCAGTGTCAGGACGAACTGGGCATCAGTCCTTTTACGATTGAGCGTATGATGGAGAAATGTTCGGCCTGCGGAGAATCTGCTGACTGTGTTTCGATCTTGTCGCAACCTCAAACGGCAGACAGCGAACAACCACCATCCTATTGCTGCAATCGAAAGGTTCTTATGCACCTGGCGCGGTCTACCGCCAAAAGCGACTGAGAGATTTGGCTTAAACAGCCGTCAGATCCATTGATGTGCGGGTCGCTGAAAAAGACAGGCTTTGATGAATCTGATTCTTTGTAGATCGGGCGTGGAATGTCATCTGCAGACAAACTAATTCACGCCCGAAACCGGATTCGCACCAAATCACGCGGTGAAAACCCACAGAATCCAATCCAGATGTGGGAATGTCTGTGGAAAAATGCTGCAACTGCACATTCAGCACTGTTCAGTAGGTAATTTTATTTCGTTTGGCAGGGCATTTTTGAAATGAGACTGACCTAAGCTACTAAAAAACATGGGAAAATCGGAAAAATGAAAAAAAACGCATTTTTCTGCAAAAAGCGCTTGCGGGTTTGGTTTGATAACTCTAGAACCCACTTCACCGGCAGCGCAGAGATGCACTAACGGGGCGCCAAACGGG
>NZ_FQZQ01000026.1 GCF_900142085.1 Shimia gijangensis | reverse complement strand
ATGTAAGCAGAGCCTTAAACCCATCGGCCCGGCACCTTAATACTACAACCGGAATTGGGCATAAGTTGGGGGGAACTAAGGCGATTCTTTCCCCTTAATTTGATGCCTGCTCGCCTGCCTGACGATGCAGCCCGCACATCCGCTCAACAGAGCGGATAAAATGATCTTCATAGCCTGGCGCTTCTTTGCCGGCTGCCAGCTTGGCAATCTCCATAAAATTTACCCGATCACTATCATGCATTTCCACATCCTTACCCCGCAAATACAAGTGCAGGGCTATGACATAGAAAGCTACGGCGGCAAGTTCAGCTCGGGTTTGGTTTAGTTGTTCTGCAATATTCATCCGAAATACTCCTCGAAAACCTGTAGGGCGGCCTGAACGGCCTTTTCCTTACCCTCTTTTGTGATCCGTGTGTCCGGGTTGGGCATCCACACATCATGGCCCCTTGACGTCGATATGAGCCTGCATCCGTGAATGCGGAATGGTGCCCAAAGCAGCAGAAACTCGGCAAGCACCGCCCCATTTTTCCGAAGCGGCTTTGGTTCGACATAAACTTTCATCTCCAGCGCTTTGGGTTCCATTGTTTCTACTCCCAATCCACCAGCTTAAGGGCTTCCGTGACCTCGACGCCGGATTCCTTGGCAGACGCCAGAGCCTGAATGATGGCCGTGAACGCCCGCGCCCGCCCGCCTGCGTCATAGGCTTGCAAAGGCCGCATCACGTCCAGAGAAACAGGCCCGCCCAGTTTTTCGCTGCACTCTTCAGCCATGGCAGTGGCAACAGGCTGAAGTTGCCACTGCGCCAGGTGCCTTTGAGCTTCCCTGACAAGGGGGCCTGTTGTGCTAGGGTTGGCCAGACCAGGCAAGACGCCAAACACGTTGTAGATCGCCCCCTGTGCCGCCTTGAGGCTTTCGATCGGCATCATGCCTTGCAAATCCGGCGTTAGGTCATGCGGCTTCCAATCCAGTTGTGGACCGGGACCACCAGCTGCGGTGACGTTCACACTTTCGCGCAATAGGATTTTTCCCCGGTTGCCCCGGAATCCACCGGCCAACGCGTCCCTGTCTGTCTTCTGCGCTTCTGGGAACGGAACGATCTGAGAACCAATTGGTGCGGTCTCGTACACATCCCCCAATCCCGCCTCGATTGCAGTCAGCAATGCTGCGCTGATCTGGGCGCGTTTCAAGGGCGCAGAACCGTAGTAGGGGGCCGACACGTCGCAGCCTATGCGAAAGTGCAGAACCTCGCCTGCCAGGGCCGTCTGTGTGCGTCCGCCCCCTGCTTCGGAAATGCTGATACGGTAAGCCGTTGGCTTGCTGTTCCGGGTCTTTAGTTCCCAATCTGACACAGGGATCAGGCCCTCTTCCCGGATCAGAAACAGGGATTCACCACGTAAGGCCAGAGACCGCGCGGCAAGGCCCAGAGAGCGCACGTTGAGCAGGTCTGTGCCATCCACATCAGCGAGACTTAATCCCCCTTCCCATAGGCCTACACAGGATTGCACGGTGGCTGTAAGTTCAGCCAGCCCTTGCTTGCCTTGGATGTAGGCAGACCGTGCCTCCATGATTTCAGATGTAAACCCAGACGCGGATGCGCGGGTCTCGATTTCTTGTTCTTTGCGTTTGAATGGCCAGATCATTCGAGCCTCCTGTATCTGCGCAGCAAGTCGCCTGCGCCGCTGTGTTGCATGGCCCGCGACATCCAGTTCACGGATCGCGTATGACTGACTGTCACAGCGCTTATGTCGGTGGCTTCAGTGCTGTTCGGGCCGATGTGTTTCTGCCCCTCAGCGACGTATTCGGCATAGCGCCGGAACGCCTCGCCAATGTCAGCCGGATAGGTGTCCTCGCCTACGGTGCCTGTGATTTTGTACATGCCGGGTTGTGGCAGAACCTTGCCGCCCATGGGCCCGCCACTCGGGGTCAGTCCTACCCATTCTTCATTTACAGCATCCCAGATATGGGCTGTCGCAAAGGTGAATGGGCAGAGGGGTTCACCCCATACGCCGGGGCCACAAACGTAGAACTCGACCGGGCGCGATCCAAACCGATAGGCGGTGTAAGCCTCGATCCGTTGCCAGATAAAATCCTTGTCGAGTGCCGCTGCATTGACCGAAAGACCAGTCGGAGCCGGGGCATAGGCCGCTGGGTCGCCCTCATTTGTGTGAACCGTAGGTGCCACATATTCCAGTGGCGAGCCGGTCATGTTGATCGAGTTCGACAGAATGGCGTTGATCTGGTCGAGATCCACACCATTGGCCTGCAAGAGACCGCTTGTCGCAAGTGTTAGTGGGTTCAGCATCAGAGCCTCCATCTTTTGAGATGTGGAAAGAGAAGTTCATCACCGGGAACCGTGGGCACAAGATTGCGCGGCTTGGTCTCCCAGTTCCGTTCCTCGATCTGCGCTTCAGGATATGCAGGCCGGGTAACAACGCTGAGTTCATACAAGAGCGCTGATAGCACCGTGCGAATGATCGCATTGTGTGCGCCGTTCTCTGGATCGTGGCCTTCATCCTCAATCAATTCAGGTTCTGGCACGGCCCGCTTGGGCGGCAATCTAAAGCCGGGTGATATGCCGATTGCCAAGCCTGTAGACACAGCCGCCAACACGTCTTTCACATAACTGACTTCCTGCATTTCCTCGGAGATCGTCGCCGTGAATGTCACCGCCTCCGCACTGTCTTGAATGTCCAGTGTGCCGGAGCGAACAGAGGCCAAAGGTTTGCCAAAATCATGCCCAGACAGCAGGTGAATATCCTTTTTACCACCGTGTTCAGACGGAGTTTCAATGCGATATTCAAAAGCCCGTGGTGCAATCACTTCTTTCTTTGGTCTGCCTGTACGGCCCCCATCACTGAGGACCGCACGTTTGTTGTAGGGGAACCGGCCCGCAAGGCGAGCCGATCCATCCGATTTGCGGCGTAGTTCAAGCCCGCCGTCAGCAAAGCCGGACAGCATTACTGAATGTCCGTCAAAATGCGCATCTGCACTGTGCGGCTGATCGTGTTGTCGATCGTGGTCAGAGCCGTCAGACGCAGCCCGCCGGACTGTGCATCGCTGTAGGGATCCCGGATCAGATCCACGGCGCCCCATGTGCCGACAAAGAATGGTGGAACCCCGCCCGCATTGGTGGTCAGCAAAGCATCGGTTGCCAAAGGTGCCCCCGCCGGATCGCCAAGCGCATTGTGGGTCATGACTGTCTTGCCGATGTTTTTCTGCAAGCGATCCCACTCAGTAATGCCGGAGCCGGAATCCCAGACAGCGCCATCCATCGTATCCCAAACCTCGGGTCGGATCATCAGATTGACCGAGCCAGGACCGTTGGCAGCGTTGGCGGTGATAAAGGCCGTGACCTCGGTGCGGAAGGCGTCCCAAGTCGGGGCTGCACTGATAGCCGTCGAGGTCAGACCCCAGCTTGCGTCAAACAGGCCGGTAGGTTCACCAGAGGCCCCAGAGCCAAGGAAGACCGCCCGATCCAACTCTTGCTGAATTGCCCCATTCATGTCCCGACGCACAGCCTGTTCCAGCGCCGCACCGGATTGTTTGAGCGCCTTGCGGGTGATCCGCATCTGAATGCCAAGCGTGTGATCCGGGGCCATCGGGCGATCAAGTGTGGTGTAGGCAGAGGGTCCGGGCACGTTGCCGGTTTCCGTAGCCTGCCAACCGGCAGTTACCGCCGAAGTCGTCACCGGCCATTCGGTTTCACCGGTGCCGATATTGATCATCGAACCGCCCATTTGAGCTGCAACCGAAGTCGGGAACAGGCGTTCAATGATCGGTCGGGTGCTGATCGGGTCCGGGTTATCTGCCGCGATGGCTTCACCGGCGCGCATTTCCAGCGCTTCCCAGGGTACGGGCACACCGCGATAGCCGCCCTGGCTGCGCAGTTCGCTCACGATCTCCTGTGTGCGTCCTGTCAGGGCTGCGCCTTCATCCAGCGCAAGTGCCACCTGACGCAGTTCAAAACCGGACATGATCTCGGGCCACTCACGATCTGAGCGGGTTTCGAGTTCCTCACCAGCTTCCCGGCGTTCGGTGTCCTCAGAGACCAGAGCCGCACGATAACGGGTTTCCGCTGTGCGATACTCAAGATCTAGTTCACCCATCTTGCGGGTTTCATCCTCAGACGGATTTCCGAGCGGCGAAGCTCGATTTTCTTAGATGTCAGCATTTTGTTTTCCTTTCATGCTCGACAGGAGATCGCGCCATTGTTGGCGCTCAGGAGGCAAAGGCTTGTGCCCAACCTCAATTCGGGTTTTTCGAGCATGACAACGCCCGCAAAGAATCTGTAAATTTGACAGGGTGTAGGACAGGTCAGGCCGGTCACGGACGGGCAGAACGTGGTCACATTCCAACCTCCGACGCTCGCCACACTGGACGCATTTCCAGCCGTCACGGTCCAAGGCCAGCATCCGTAGCGCCTTCCAGCGTGGCCCACGTGTGACCTTTGCAGAGTGGCGTTTGTATTCTTTTCTCAAACCCATAGGAGGCGTCCTCCGGTGGCTTCTGGACGGCCCATGATCCGGGCGCCTTCAGCGACTGCTAGAACGGTTGCCGCCGCCGCATCAATCCGGCCCGTTGAACGCGCCTTGGCGAGCTTCAGATTGTTTGCCGGATCTCGGAGCGTAACCGCATCCGCAAAGGCAGAGCGCAACAACAGCGATGGAGGCGTTTGAACCTTTCCATCGAAGGCGGCGCGTCTGAGCCTCTCGCAGTCCTCACCTCCATCTCGGAAACCTTGCCCACGCCAGATAACCGGCGCACGAATCCCGGCCTTGTCTATGGCCTCGCCAAGTTCGGCCTGCTTGTACCGATCAGCCGTTATCGCCGCGACAGCTTCGCCTTCGACATGCTGCATTACTTGAACCAGCCAAGGGGCCACAGGAACCGTCTGATCGCCCAGAACAGAGAGCTCGCCCCGATCCTGCATCTGGACATAACGGTCATTCACGCCGTCATTTTGACCACGATCCAGAAGAGTTGGCCTGCTAGGGAAAGTGCCAAGGCATTCCAGTCGCCCTGTTTCTGGCCAGTAGAACGCCGCTGCGGTCATGGACGCAGATCCGCCAAGATCAATCCCGATCACCACCTGACCGCGCCGCTCGGGCGCTTCAGAGACTTCGCAGTTCATCCATTCGTCAACGGTCAGAAGCACGTCACGGGTTTCGCCCGAGACTCGTTCGTTTCGGTTGTAGAGTCTGAAGCTTGTGAGTGTAGATCCGCCCCGAGCAATCGCCCGCCGTGCCTGACCTCGCAGCCATTCCAGACTTGAGCCGATGCCATGAGCCGCGCCGGGGTTGGCTTCTTTCAGGCTGGCCAGATCGTCCGCTGGCAAGCCCGGTGAAGGCCGGTGTTCCTGCACATAGACGCCCTCTTGGGTCTCATCCAACCAAACTGAGAACGGGTGTGCATCATCCGGCGCAGAGGTGGAAATGATCAGAGCCCGTCCGCCACGTTTGCCGATGCCAGACAACAGCGCATGTTCCAGAGTATCGCCCTGATCAGCAGCCCAGTGCCCGCGTTCGTCCATCAAAACTAGGTTAGGTGCAGATCCAAGCGCCGATTTGCCATCCGCTGCGATCGCTCTGATCACATGGCCGTCGCCGTATTCAATTTCCAACCTTGGGGAGCGGCGAATGGTGAATTGTTCTTGCTCAGATTCAGGCAGGCCGCGAATGAAGCCAACAACAAAATCGAAGGCAATGCGCGCCTGATCCCGAGTCCGGGCTGCAATCAGGATTTCGCGCCGGGGCTGGCTATCCCATTTGCCCATGACCGCGCCCAAGGCGATACCAGCCGATAGCGCCGTCTTAGCATTGCCCCGACCAATCGAGAGAACCGCGACCTGTATTCCATCGTCAAGTGCACCTTTCACAAATTGCTTTTGAAACGGTGCCAGCTTGATTGGTTCGCCAGCCTTCGGGCCCTCTGGGATCGCCAGAGTCTCGAGGAACCGGATTGCTATGGTGGAAGATTTCATGCGACATTCCTCCAAATAGGAGTGTTGAAATGAAAGTTTTCATGTGGGTCGCACTGACAATTCTGGCACTTTTTGCGGTTGGGGTTATTGTCCCTGACATTGAAGAAACCGATACCACTGAGAGCACTTCGACCACTGAGGAAGCTCCCAAGAGTGCAACTCTTGAAGTTGAAAAATTGGAAGAAAATGAAGGAGGTACTCTTCATGAAGCCTCCTTCGAAGAATGGAGCTCCGCGACTGACCAAAACCGATTAGCCACGGCAATGGATTGGACCTCTGCGGTCACAAACGAAGTTGAACTTGAGACGCTGGGAGACGTTGGCATCAAAGAGAAAGCCAACGAGTTGGTAAAATGCATAGCCCGATCAGCGGAAGAACAAGAAGACTTGAGTGGAACGCCCGCGGCTAGGCTTGGGGCATCATGCATCGTGCTTTTGGAGTGGAAGTAGGAGTCACACAGCGCGAACGCGTAACCCCCTACCGCGACCACCCCCCCAATCAAGATGCTGGGCATTGGGACCAATGTTGATGCCTGTCTGTTCATTTTGTTTTCTGCCTTTCGATTGGACACAGTTCCGCTACCCGCTACTGCCCCCCGATAAACAGAGGCAGTTCCTTCGCTTCCCGTTCCATATCCACGCGATGCCTTTTGTCGGTGGCCAGCCGCTGCCCCGCAGGCTTTGATCCTGCCCCGCCCTTGGTGAGCGGTCCCCGGTCTGTCACGGTCACTGTTCTGACCTTCACCAGCCGGTGGGTGTATAGTTGTCGCGTATCTGACAGGGCCTAGAAGGAGCCGGTTCCCTGTCGGGTCGGGTGATGTCCCCGGAACGTGTCCGCCTTTGGCACGGGAAGGCGGCAAACCGTGGCGCAGCTCTTTTGATCTCATTCGCTATTGCGATGAGTGATCGGGGAAAGCCGCGCATAAACCCTGTGAAGGGCGCGACTACTCGATCACGTCACACTCGCCCCCCTCATTGCTGCCTTGCGTGAACAGGTCAGTGACCAGGCCGCGCATGACAGACAGTTGTTTGGGGGATGGTCGCCAGTTGCGGCGACGGCATTGCTTGACGATGGACTGCGCAAAGCTGCGCGACCAATCGTTCTCTGCCCTCGCTGCGATGGAGGGCATGTAGTAGACCAAGCGTTCGATCTCTGAGGGGGTCGCGTAACTCATGCCAGCACCTCCCCGTCCATCGTGTTGAACAGGGCCGCAGAGGCCGTGCGATAGCCGTCTGCCTCGCCCATCGAGCGCAGGGCCACAAAGGCCAGCGCTGCAAGTTGGTGGTGGTCCAAGCGGGCTTGCAGGATCGGGCGCAGGCTCAACCATGCGTCTGATGTGTCCAACCATGCGGCGTAACCAATCGCCCGGCTCAGGCGCTTAATTTCGTCGGGTATGTTGCCCGCTATTGAACAGTCGGGGTGTTTTGGTGTACTGCTGCTGTGAAGATTTTTCGTAGTTTCTTCGTCCCCAGTAACGCCGTTGACCTTTGCCGAGGTCGCGGCGTTTTCTTTTTCGGAGGGAACAAAACGAGTTTCCGTTGTGTCAATTTTGTGCCAATCGGAAACACACGTTCCCGCTCCGTTCTGGTTTGGAGCGTCGCTTTCCGCATTTAAAGCGTCTTTTTCTCTTGCTGATTCCTTTGGGTTTTCATAGGTGTCGCGGCGGGACACCTCTCCCCAACGAGAGGCATTTATCTGTAAGGATAGCATTGATGGCTACTCAGCAACCGGCAACGCGGCCGGCTAACCCGCGTTTCTCTTCTGGCCCCTGTGCCAAACCCCCTACATTTGATGTTGCAAAACTCGCCGACGCCGCATTGGGCCGTTCGCACCGGGCCGCTATTGGCAAGGACAAGCTGAAGGCCGCAATCGAAGGCACGCGCGAAGTTTTGGGCATCCCCGCTGATTACAAAATCGGCATCGTTCCTGCGTCTGACACCGGCGCGGTCGAAATGGCTCTTTGGTCGCTCTTGGGCGAACGCAAGGTCGAGATGCTAGCCTGGGAAAGCTTTGGATCTGGCTGGGTCACCGACGTGGTGAAGCAGCTGAAAATCGATGCCGAAGTCAAAACAGCTGATTATGGACAGTTGGTTGATCTGGCCTCGGTCGATTTCACCAATGACGTTGTATTTACGTGGAACGGCACCACCTCGGGTGTGCGCGTTCCAAACGGTGACTGGATTGCGGACAACCGCGAAGGTCTGACCATCTGTGACGCGACATCTGCCGCCTTTGCGATGGACCTGCCGTGGGGCAAATTGGATGTGACCACATTCTCTTGGCAGAAAGTTCTGGGTGGCGAAGCCGCTCATGGTGTGATCGTACTCAGCCCGACCGCAGTTGCGCGTCTGGAAAGCTACACACCTGTGTGGCCTCTTCCCAAAATTTTCCGCCTGACCAAAGGTGGCAAGCTGATCGAAGGGATTTTTACCGGTGCTACGATCAACACGCCGTCAATGCTGGCTGTAGAAGATTATCTATTTGCCTTGAACTGGGCCCGTGACGAGGGAGGACTGAAAGGTCTGATTGCCCGTGCGGATTCTAATGCACAGGCCGTGTTTGATTTCTGCGACGCCAATGACTGGATTACCAATCTGGCAGAGGATGACGCGACACGTTCGAACACGTCCGTGTGCCTCAAGTTCACAGATGATCGCATTCAGGACGGTGCTGCCTTTGCCAAGGCTGTTGCCAAGCGTCTGGAAACCGAAAACATCGCTTTGGATATCGGCGCCTATCGCGATGCCCCTGCGGGTCTTCGCATCTGGTGTGGTGGAACTGTGGAAACTCCGGATATCAACGCCATGCTGCCTTGGTTGGCATGGGCGTTCGAAGCCGAGATCGAAGCACAAATGGCGGAGGCGTAAGCGCCCCGCTCTCTCCAAAAGAACTTCAAAAAAGGACCATCATCATGGCTCCCAAAGTACTCGTATCTGACAAACTGTCCGAAACCGCCGTTCAGATCTTTCGCGACCGTGGCATCGACGTCGATTTTATGCCGGACCTCGGCAAAGACAAAGACAAGCTGGCCGAACTGATCGGTCAGTATGACGGTCTTGCCATCCGTTCGGCCACCCGGGTCACGCCAACAATCCTGAACGCTGCGACCAACCTGAAGGTGATCGCCCGGGCAGGTATCGGCACCGACAATGTCGACAAAGAGGCGGCCTCGAAAAAGGGTGTGATCGTCATGAACACGCC
Organism: Shimia gijangensis; assembly: GCF_900142085.1. Taxonomy (GTDB): domain Bacteria; phylum Pseudomonadota; class Alphaproteobacteria; order Rhodobacterales; family Rhodobacteraceae; genus Shimia; species Shimia gijangensis. Next base: position 46,595 of record NZ_FQZQ01000026.1, on the reverse strand, counting down.
GTTCGGCAACATGATCACAACAGCCGAACACGCGATTGCGATGATGTTTGCTGTTGCGCGTCAAATCCCCGAGGCCAGCGAGTCTACGCATGCCGGAAAATGGGAAAAGTCCAAGTTCATGGGCACCGAACTGACCAATAAAACGCTTGGTGTGATAGGTGCGGGCAACATTGGCGGAATCGTGTGTGATCGCGCCCGTGGCCTGAAGATGAAAGTGATCGCTTATGATCCCTTCCTCGGCGCTGAAAAAGCCGACAAAATGGGCGTTGAAAAAGTCGAACTGGATGATCTGTTGAAACGCGCAGATTTTATCACCCTGCACGTGCCGTTCACAGAGGCGACGGCCAATATCTTGAGCCGCGAAAACCTTGCCAAAACCAAGAAAGGCGTTCGTATCGTCAACTGTGCCCGTGGTGGTCTTGTCGACGAAGAGGCGCTGGCTGAGATGCTGAAATCCGGCCATGTTGCCGGGGCTGCGTTTGACGTGTTCAAGGTTGAACCCGCCAAAGAGAATGCCTTGTTCAACCTGCCGAACGTTGTTTGCACTCCGCATCTTGGTGCCGCGACCACTGAAGCGCAGGAAAACGTGGCGCTGCAGGTGGCCGAGCAGATGTCGAACTATTTGCTGACCGGCGCCGTTGAAAACGCCCTGAACATGCCTTCGGTAACTGCTGAAGAAGCCAAGGTCATGGGGCCATGGGTCAAGCTGGCGGGTCACCTTGGCGCGTTCAGTGGTCAGATGACCGATGAACCGATCAAAGCCATCAACATCCTTTATGATGGTGTGGTGTCCGACATGAACCTCGCCGCGCTAAACTGCGCCGTGGTTGCGGGCATTCTGAAAAAGTCGAACCCAGATGTGAACATGGTGTCTGCGCCAGTAGTTGCCAAAGAACGCGGTATCAAAATCTCGACCACAAATCAGGACAAATCCGGCACATTTGATGGCTACATCAAAGTAACCGTTGTGACCGAGCACCGCGAACGTTCGATTGCGGGCACTGTTTTCTCGGACGGTAAGCCACGCTTTATCCAGATCAAAGGCATCAACATCGATGCCGAAATCGGGGCGCATATGCTCTACACCACCAACGAAGACGAACCAGGCATCATTGGTGCGTTGGGTCAGACCATGGGCGAAAACGGCGTCAACATCGCGAACTTTACGCTTGGCCGTGCCGATGTTGGTGGCGAAGCCATTGCGCTTTTGTATGTGGACGAGGCCGTTCCTGCCGAAGCCCGCGCCAAGCTGGCTGAGACGGGGCTGTTCCGGCAGATCAAGCCTCTGCAGTTTGACGTCGCCTGACAGAGACTTACTGAAATACGATCACGCCGTCCCAAACCGGGGCGGCGTTTTTCATTAACATGCCAAGTTTTATTTGGCGACCACGTGATGCACGGCTAACATCTCTTTGAAAAGTGAGGGACCATGCCGAATCCAATACAGGTGGACGAGTCGAGAACCATCGACGCGCTAATAAATAGCCCATACCGCATTGACCGCTGCGGCATTGCCGCACTTCTTTCAGGGCACCCATGCGTCGCGCATGATGCTGGTTCAGATTGTACTGCCATTGCTGTTTGGTCGTTTCCCAAATATGGAATTGGCAGACCCGGAACAGGTTGTCTGGCACGGATTCGGGTTTCGCGGCCCTTTGAATCTGCCAGTGAGGTTGAACTGATCCCATGACGACACCAATCTATGCTGTTGGCGATATTCACGGTCAGCTCGATATGCTGGACGACGCGCTTGAACGGATCGAACGTGACGGAGGGCCAGACGCACAAGTTGTGTTTCTGGGTGATTTGACGGATCGCGGCCCCAAAAGCGCGGGTGTGATCGACCGCTTATTGACGGGGCAGGCAGCTGGCCGCAGATGGATCGTTTTGCGAGGCAACCACGACCGGATGTACTCACACTTTCTCGAAGACGTGCCACGGCCTGACCCTCAGATTTTGTTAGGCATGGATTGGTTCAGCGACCGTATTGGCGGCCGTCAGACGCTGGAATCCTACGGCATCGAAGTCACAGAAGCCTCAAGGTATTATCAGGTGCATCCTGTTGCACGCACTGTGATCCCGCAAAGCCATATCGAATTCATGGCCATGTTGCCTGCTTTTTACGAACATCACGAATTGCTGTTTGTGCACGCCGGAATCCGCCCCAACGTTCCCTTAGTAGAGCAAACAGAAGACGACATGTGCTGGATTCGCAAAGAGTTTCTAGAGCATTCCGATCCCCATCCTTGGCTTGTTGTGCATGGCCACACGCCTGGTTCAGATCCCGTTCACGAGGGCAATCGGATCAACCTGGATTCCGGCGCTGGCTATGGCTGGCCATTGACGGCCGCTGTATTTGAGGGCCGTGACTGTTGGATACTGACAGATCAAGGACGCAATCCTCTTGTGGCAGGCTAGTCACTCAAATCTGAATCATTTCACGACAACTTCTTAACTTCTTGGCAAAGCTTTAGACCCAGCCTGCTTTTGTGGGGGCCCTGTATGATAAGGGGTGAGAAGATGCTTAATACCGAAACAGGTCCATCGCGTGAATCCATTTTGCGCAGAGCACCTATTCCAGATGTCGTGATGCAAGAAACAGCAATGGGTGGTCTCATCCGGTTGTTGTCCGAAATTGGGGAAACGTCCATGTTCCAATCCCAAGTGCACTAAGTTCAGTTTTGGCAGGAAGCCTAATCAAACAGATTTGTCGACAAATATTTAAGCCCGCTGTCGCAAATTATGACACCAATTGTCCCGCCGCGCATCTCATCCTCTAACAGGGCAAGCGCGGCGGCCACATTGGCACCTGCAGAGTAGCCAGCAAATATGCCTTCTTCGCGTGCCAATGCCCGCGTCGTAGCGCGGGCAGTCTCTCCTGAGATGGACAGGTATCCGTCGACCGGAACGTCCGCCATGAACGCAAGATCTGCTTTGGCATATCCGCCGCCCTGAATGGGATGATTGGGATCGCTTGCTGTGTTACCGGCAAGAACTGTGGCACCTGTTGGTTCGACCACATACCCCCGAATGTCTGGGTTAATCTGTTTCAATCCACACATGGTGCCAACAAAGGTCCCGGCCGAGCCCGCAAAGTCCACAAATGCAGAAAGGCTTTGATCGCTGTTTTCCCACAGTTCAGGCGCGGTTGTGTTGAAATGGGCGCGTGGATTGCCCGGATGGTTAAACTGATCCGCGCGGAACGCAGCACGATCTTTTACAATGCGCTGCGCAACTCGCTCAACCTCGTCGAGATCGCCACCCGACACCTGACCGGTTACGGAGCCCAGCAATTGGTCAACCAGCACCACTTCGGCGCCCAACGCCGCCATCATCCGGGCCCGTTCCACCGAGTTGCCTCGGCTCATCACCGCGACAAACGGATAGCCTTTTAGACCACAGACAATTGCCAGCCCGGTGCCCATATTACCGCTGGTCAACTCCACAACTGTCTGACCCGGTGCCAAATCACCATTGGCTTCTGCAGCCTCGATAATCCCTTTGGCTGCGCGGTCCTTTTTTGAAAAACCGGGGTTGAGATAATCCAGTTTGGCCAGAATTCTGCCATCCAGCCCGCGCGCTTGCACCATTCGGTCCAGCCAGATCGAAGGCGTTTTGCCAATCACATCCAAAAGCGAGTTTGCCGCCATATTACCCTCTTCAGCTGGTTCCAATTTGTTGCGCGCTCAGGGTAGAACCTCTTACCGCCAGTTCAGCACCACTTTGCCCGACGCTCCGGACTTCATGGCTGCAAAACCCTGTTCAAAGTCATCCACGCCAAATTGGTGCGTGATGACACGGCTGACATCAAGCCCGTTCTGCAACATGGCGATCATCTTGTACCAAGTCTCGAACATTTCACGCCCATAGACGCCTTTTATCGTGATCGCCTTAAACACAATGCGACTCCAGTCGACTGGCGATTTACCCGGAGGGATTCCGAGCAAGGCAATTTTGCCACCCATCACCAACGCTTCAACCATCTGGTCCAGCGCGGCCTGACTGCCGGACATTTCAAGGCCTACATCAAAGCCTTGGGTCAGACCTAGTTCTGTGATGACATCCTGTAAATCCTCTTTCGTGACGTCTACGGCACGCAACGTCGGCACCACATGTTCAGCCAGCCGCAGCCTGTCCGAATTGAGGTCGGTGATCACCACATTGCGGGCCCCTGCGTGACGGGCCACGGCCGCTGCCATAATGCCGATTGGTCCAGCCCCTGTGATCAACACATCTTCACCCAGAAGATCGAAACTCAGAGCGGTGTGCACGGCATTGCCCAGTGGGTCGAGGATCGCGCCTATTTCGTCTGGAATGTCATCAGGCAGAGGCACCACGTTGAATGCAGGCAGACGCAGGTATTCGGCAAAGGCACCTTGCTCGTTTACACCAATCCCACGGGTGCCGGGATCAAGGTGGAATTTACCTGCCCGGCTTTGACGGCTGTCATGCTCAATCAGATGGCCTTCGCCGGAACAACGTTGTCCGATTTTCAACCCAGTCACATCCTTGCCGATTTCCACGATCTCACCAGCGAATTCATGGCCGGTGATCATCGGCACTGGCACCGTGGCCGAGGCCCAATCATCCCAGTTCCAGATATGGATATCTGTGCCACAGATGCCTGTTTTGTTGATGCGGATCAGAACGTCGTCTGGGCCAATTTCGGGCACAGGTGCGCGCGCCGCCCACAGCCCTTCGCGCGGAAAGGTTTTTTCCAACGCTTTCATGGTGTTGGGTTTTCCCATCAGATCACTCCCAACTCTTTGCCGACTTTACCAAAGGCGATCAACGCGCGGTCCAGCTCATCGCGGGTCAGGGCCGCGTTCATCTGGGTGCGAATGCGGGCCTGTCCACGTGGAACAACCGGAAAAAAAAATCCGCTGACATAAACGCCTTCGTCAAACAGCCGGGCCGCCATGTCCTGGGCCAGCTGCGCTTCGCCCAGCATGACAGGAATGATGGGATGTTCGCCGGGTAGAGTATCAAAGCCCAGCTTTTCCAGTCCTTTGCGCCAGTAGCGCGCATTTTCAAACAGCTGGGCGCGTTGCTCTGCACCCTCTTTGACCAACCGCAAGGCCTCGATCCCGGCGGCGACAATGCTTGGCGGCAGCGAGTTTGAAAAAAGATAGGGCCGCGCGCGCTGCCGCAACAGGTCTATCACTGGCTGCGGCCCAGCGATATAACCGCCAATGGCCCCCCCAAGTGCCTTGCCCAGAGTCCCTGTCAGGATGTCCACATTCACGCCGAAATGATCCGGCGTACCAGCGCCATTTGGCCCCATAAAGCCGGTGGCATGGCAGTCATCCACCATCACCAGTGCGTCGTATTCCTTTGCCAGCCGAGTGATTTCCGGCAAATTGGCCAGAGTACCGTCCATCGAAAACACGCCATCCGTGGCGACCATAATATGGCGCGCGCCTTCATCGCGGGCGTGCTTCAGCATCGCTTCAAGATCGGCCATGTCATTGTTCATATAGCGAAAGCGTTTCGCCTTGCACAGACGAACGCCATCGATGATCGAAGCGTGGTTCAGGCTATCTGATATGATCGCGTCTTCCGGTCCCAAAAGCGGTTCGAACAGGCCTCCATTGGCATCAAAACAAGCAGCAAACAGTATCGCGTCGTCCTTCTTGAGGAATATGGCCAACTCCTTTTCCAGCTCGCGGTGAATGTCCTGCGTTCCACAAATGAACCGGACCGAGGCCATGCCGAACCCTTTGGGTTCCAGCGCGGTTTGGGCGGCATCAATCAATGCAGGGTGATTAGCCAGTCCCAGATAATTGTTGGCACAGAGGTTGACAACTTCTCGCCCACCCACTGTGATCTCTCCGCCCTGAGGCGAGGTGATCATTCGCTCGCGCTTCATCAGGCCTTCAGCCTCAATCTGCGCAAGAGTGTCCGTGATGTGGTTCAGAAAGTCCTTGGACATGACATCCTCCATGATTTTGGAGGTGTTTCTAGCATAGCGGATGGATTTCCGAAATAGGAGAATTGCACTATTTTGGAAAAAATCCACAATAACGGATTCTACATCTGTGAGCCTTCTGACGAAAAGATGAAAACAGTCCTAGTCGTTCTGCACGATTAGGAAAGCGCGCGCCGGACCGTTGACGGCTTGAATGCAGTGAGTGACGTCAGATGCATATCGCGCTGTGTCCCCAGTGCTCAGTGTGTCATGTGCGTTACCTGAAGTGACTGAAATCTGACCTTCGACAACCGTCAATTGCTCTTGCGTACCACGCGTATGCGGCTGGCTGTTGAGCATACCGCCCTCGGCAAATCGCAGATCATAAACTTCGTGTTTGCCGGCTTCTTCCGGCGGTGAAAGGATGCGAATACGGCACCCTTGTCCCATATTGTCGATGCTGGGCACCTGCGCGTCACGGATGGTTTCGATCCTGTCCTCGGTGCTTCCCTCTTCCAAGAGCCCCGCAAAATCCACCTGTAAGGCACGGGTCAGGTTCCATAGGGTGGCAATAGTTGGGCTGGATTCCCCGCGTTCAATCTGGCTGACCATTGACCGTGACACGCCAGATAGCTTTGCCACTGCATCCAATGATAAGCCCTGTTCACGACGGGCTTCTTTTAGGCGGGCGGGCAAGAGATCAAGGATCTGGGTATCTGTGTTCATGGCTCCCATTCCTGCTGTTCCGTTGCGCCCATGTCAATGCACGCTGCGTCATGAAGGTATTGAAACCTTGTGGCCCAAGGTCAGCACTGTAGTTTAGTGCCAACTGCAGATTCACTATGGAGACACTCATATGACCGATATCGTAATTCTGGACGGCGCACGCACTGCCATTGGCACGTTTGGCGGCTCTCTGGCCAATACTGCGCCGATTGATCTTGGTGCCATAGCTGCCAAAGCGGCCATGGAGCGTTCTGGCGTCGAAGGTGGGCAGATCGGGCACGTGGTGTTTGGCCATGTCATCAACAGCGAACCGCGCGACATGTATCTAAGTCGTGTCGCTGCCATGAACGCGGGCATTCCAGACACCACGCCTGCAATGAATGTGAACCGCCTGTGTGGTTCAGGTGCGCAAGCCATCGTCTCGGCCACGCAGTCTCTAATGCTGGGCGATGCGGATTTTGCATTGGCGGGTGGCGCCGAAAACATGAGCAAGTCGCCCTACATTATGCAGTCCCAGCGTTGGGGCCAAAAAATGGGTGACGTCAAAACGCTTGATATGATGCTGGGTGCGTTGAACTGCCCGTTCGGCACCGGCCACATGGGTATCACAGCCGAGAATGTCGCGGATGAGCACGACATTACTCGTGCGCAGATGGATGCCTTTGCGTTGGCAAGTCAAAATCGCGCCGCAGCTGCGATTGAAGCAGGGTATTTCCAAAGCCAGATTGTACCAGTCAGCATCAAAGTGCGGCGCGACATGGTGCCGTTTGACACCGATGAACATCCCACTCCCTCGACTGAGGAGTCGCTGGCCAAACTTCGCACAGTGTTCAAAAAGAACGGTCGTGTGACAGCTGGGAACGCGTCGGGTATCAATGACGGTGCCGCAGCAATTGTTCTGGCCCGTGCGGATGCTGCTGAAAAGGCGGGTCTAAAGCCCAAAGCGCGCGTGCTGGGTTATGCTCATGCCGGTGTGCGCCCTGAAGTTATGGGGATTGGCCCTGTGCCAGCGGTAGAGAACCTGCTTGCCAAGACCGGCCTTTCGATCAGCGACTTTGATGTGATTGAATCCAACGAAGCCTTTGCTGCCCAAGCGCTGGCGGTGAACAAGGGACTTGGGCTGGATGCCGCCAAGGTCAACCCGAATGGTGGCGCCATTGCGCTGGGCCATCCAGTTGGTGCGACAGGCTGTATCATTACCGTGAAAGCGCTTTATGAGCTTGAGCGTATCGGCGGTTCCAAAGCGCTAATCACCATGTGTATTGGTGGCGGTCAGGGTATCGCAATTGCAATCGAACGCCTCTAAAGAAATCGGTTCCGGTGCGAAAAGTTTTGCACCGGGACGCCCTAGTCAATCCAGATTTCAATCCGATCCGACCGCCCTTTGGCGTCGATGACTGTCAGGATTGATGCGCCTTTTTCTTCAAATACCAGATCAACATTCCGCTGGTGCAACCGGGTAGCCAAAGGCGTGCCATTGGCAAGAATAGTAAAGGGCAACGTGCCATCACGCACTTTCACCGTTAGGCCACCATCAAGATGCGCCAAACGCGCACCATGAGGTGGAAAGGCCAGTTTTGGCGTGTCCGGCGCGGCCTCGAAAACTGCGTTCCTCCCGCGGAATTTTTGCAAAGGCAGGGGAAGCTGAGCCGAAGTAACCGTTAGGGTTTCGGGCGGTGGCGGGCCAGGTGGATCAAGCGCTGGCTTCAGGCGCTGAAAGACTTCAAAAAGAACCGGTGCGGCCAGCTCTCCTCCAAAAGCACCGGGAACCGGAGTGCCATCGGGGCGGCCAATCCAAATAGCCGCCACATGTTGACCGTCATATCCAACTGCCCAAGCATCGCGGTGGCCATAGCTGGTACCGGTTTTGTAAGCCAGCCGGTTGCGTGGCGCCCCTTTTGGAGGTGCGATGGATGACAGGATGTGGCTGACCTGCCATGCGGCAGCGCGGCTAATCACGTGCCTTTCGGCGGTGCTTGTTGCACCAAGTTGCCACCTGAGGTCGATAGAATTGCCGCCACGCGCTTGCATGGCGTAAAGGTGTACAAGATCTTCCATGGACATGCCGATACCACCCAGAACAATGGCTAGTCCGGCTTGCCCCGTAGGAAGTTTAGGCGTGGCCCCAGTTTTGTGAATTGCAGACATGATGCGCGCCGGGCCAATCTGATCGGCCAACAACACAACAGGGATGTTTAACGACTGACGCAATGCCTCAGCCACTTTGAGCTCACCCCGGAACTTGCCATCGAAATTCTGTGGAGCGTAGGTGCCGAACGTGACCGGGCGATCATCAATCAGCGTTTCGGGATGCGCCAGACCTTCGTCCATGGCCATCGCATAAACCAATGGCTTGAGTGTGGAACCCGGTGAACGATACGCCCGAGTCATGTCAACAAACCCCTGACGGTGATCCCCAAGCGCGTATCCGGCGGATCCGACGGACGCCAGAATTTCGCCAGTTTGATGATCTGCTACCAGCATTGCAATCGACAGCCGATCTTCGAGGCCGATCAGTGATTTTGCAGCGAGCGTTTCAAGCGATTTTTGTAGATCTCGATCCAACGTTAAGTCGTGACGCAAGTGATCCGGATTGGCGTTTATTGCGCGATCTGCCATGTGAGCGGCCACCGAAGGAAATGCACGCCTTTGCGCCGAAACAGTCTCTGATTTGGCTGCCCTAGCGGCATCCGCTGTCAGGGTTCCAGAGCCCGAAAGGAGATCAAGGACGCGATCACGGGCCGACTGTGCCTGAAGACGATCCCGATCGGGACGTCGGGCCTCTGGACTTTGTGGTAGTGCGATCAAAAGCGCCGCTTGTGCCGGGGTTAACCGTGTTGGTTCTTTTCCGAACCAGGCCAATGTCGCCGCACGTATGCCCTCAAGGTTTCCGCCATAAGGCGCATGGGTGAGATACAGGCCAAGGATCTGGTCTTTGGTGAGAGTATGTTCCAGCGCCAAGGCCACACGTATTTGACGCAACTTGCCTTGCCATCGCCCGGTGCCGCTGTCTTCCAAAAGGCGTGCAACCTGCATAGTTAGGGTCGACCCGCCTGACACAACCTCACCATTTCGGACAGCCTGCGTCACCGCCCGCATCAGAGCAATTAGGTCTACGCCAGAATGGGACCGGAACCGTTTGTCTTCATAGGCGATCAGCATGTCCAAAAAGTGTTGATCTACTTGTTGCGATGTAGCGCCAAGGCGCATCAGCCCATCCTCAACCGCATACGCTCGCAATAGAGCACCATTGCGGTCGCGCACCTCGACCGAGGTTTCGGCGATCAAAGGGGGCAGATCAGTGTCCACAACCCAGCGATCAAACCCGTCACGTGCCAAAGCAGCCGCCCACAGGGCGATCACCGGCAAGGCATATTTGCCCCAACCGCGCATCACTCGGTAACTGTCACGCTACTGGCTGAAGTGCGGGCACGGTATTGGGGACGATACATATCCTCGACCGTGGCCGCAGGGTGGTGGTAATCTCCGGGGCTGACCGCACGCACGATATAGGCCAGATGGAAGGATTTGGAATTGCGCCAGTCCACTGCCGCCAGAAAACGATCCGAGCGGAATTCAGCATTCTGCGTTGCAGCGATATCCAACCACTTCAAAGCAGCGATATCACCGCTTTCTAGAAGGTTTGGATTGTCGATCTCAAAGCCGGCAGGCAAAGGATCGTTGACCATCAGCCGGGCTCCACCACCATCGGTAGGTGACACCTTGAGAACCGTCACAAGCCGGTCTCCGATCTTGATGCTCGCAAGGTCTGTGGCTTCGCCACCCAGGGTGAAGTAGCTGCGCTCAATGGCATAGCCATAGCCGCCTTTGTCGATCGGATAGTTTGGCACTCCGATTGAGGTTATCGTTAGGGATGTCGGCTTTGCGCTTTCGTTGGTTACCTGCACGGGGTCTGCGGCGACGTCGTCTGCTAAGGTGCGAACCAATGCGCCGTCAACCGGTACACCGTTCACGCTAAGGCCAAGCGAAGCGTCATCGTCGATCAGCGCATGGGCGGCCATCAACGACCAGACGGATTCCTGCGTGGACATGTTGCGCGCGGCACCGCCCACTCGGGTAGCCCAAATCTGGCGATCCAACACATCGCTGCCAGCTTCTACCGCCAAAGTGAGCGCTCCGGCGGCATCCCTTAGTTGAGTGCCATAATCCGCCCGCCAAAAGTTGGAGGGCGCTTCGTCCCAATGTCTGTCCAGCTGCCATGCCGCTTTGGCAAACATACGGTCGGCGCGGGTCTGATCCCCGTAGTAGGCCAATGCAGCACCCAATTGGGCTGCGGCCAGTGGCGTTCCAAAATGATCGGCTTTGACATCCGCATAATAACGCAGGTCCCCCATATTGGCGGCGCCTTCGCGCGCCAGCACCATCAGCGCATAGGCAACGTCTTCGCCTCCGTCATCAAAGTCAGGCGCATAGTTGATACGATTGCGCAGATTATCCATGGCTTGCCGGAAGGCGATGTCAGGTACTGAATAACCTTTGGCTTTGGCGCGCGACAGGAAATCGCTGACATAGGAATCCAGCCAGAAATCACCTGAATCCGCATACCACAATCCAAAGGCGCCGTTTGTGGCCTGACGGGTCAAAACAACAGCGATTGCCTGATCAATGCGTTCCTGCACTTTGCCGCGTTCCCCCAGCCCAAGAGAAGAGGTTATGGTATCAAAATACAATAAGGGCAGGGCTTTGGAAGTCACCTGCTCTGTGCAGCCGTAAGGATATCGATCCAGCGCTTGCAACAGACCGGGCGCATCAAATCGCGCCAAGGCACCCGATGAAATCACCGCAGAACCCGTGCCATTCCGCATGTCCACAAACAGGTTGCTGTCCAGCGTAAAAGTAGAGCCAGCAGCAAGATCAATGCGCTGTGTTGTGCTGATCTCAGGATCATTTGCGCGCACTGGCAAAGTCAGGGTTTTCACGATCTGCTTGCCGTTCGGCGTGGTCAGGGCAACGCGCACCGAATGATCGCCCACTTGCCCTGCAGTGATCGGGATCGACAGGCGTTCCGTACCTTTGTGGGCCAGTGTAAGCCCAGAAGGCACATCACTGGCATTCAACCCGACACCCGTAGCGCTGACATCCAGACCGACCCGGCCAGAAGGCCCTTCGGCGTGCACAATCTCCAAAAGTAGACGGCTGGTATCTCCTGGTGCAAGGAAACGCGGAAGAGTCGCAGTGACCACAACCGGATTGCGCACCAAAACATCATGTTCAGCCTGACCAACGGCCGTTTTGCTCCAGGCAACGGCCATTAGGCGCACAGTTCCGTTGAATTCAGGCAGATCAAAGCTGACTTGCGCTGTGCCATCGTCGCCGATTATTACCGGTCCTTCAAAGTAAGCAACCAGTTCTTCTGTTGGCGGGGGTGATTGGAAAGACGAGCCACTGCTTGCATCACCGCCCTGGCGCAACGCACCCATGTCACCGTTCATCCCATCGATCAGCCGACCATAGATGTCGCGAATTTCTATGCCCAAACGACGTTGGCCAAAGTAGTGGTCTGACGGGTCGGGGCTTTTGAAACCGGTGAGGTTCAAAATGCCGACATCCACAGCGGCAAGAGTAACATAGGCGGATTCGTCTTTGGTCACACCATCCACTTTGATACCAACTTCCAGCGCGCCGTTTGGCGCCACTTTGTCCCCGGCATCAAGAGTCACATTCAGTTGTTTAACACCGGGATCAATCTTGGCGTAGCTGAGCCCAAGCGCCCGCGACGGGTTCAGACCCGCAGGTTCATTCGCAGGGCGGATCACCGAGGCAGACACATAAGCTCCAGCGCCCCATTCATCCGTGACGTCCAGCGGAATCAGGTTCTCGCCTTCCTGAACTTCAACCGCTTTCATAGCGATCAGGCGATTGGACATCACAGTGACAAGCGCTGTTCCTGCAAACCGTGGCACAACACGCAATGTTGCTATCTCGCCGCTATGATAACCGGGCTGATCCAAGGACACGTCCAACGTATCCGGAGTTTCGAGCGTATCCACAGGAGCATACCACCCCGCATAGAAATCACTGGAGCTGGCAACATAGTCGCCGTCCAGACGCTCAACCACGATCTCATAGTGACCCCATTCTACCGGGGAAGACACTTTGATTGGTTCTGCGCCAAGAGTTACTTCGCCACTGGCAACGGCTGTGCGGCGCGATGTAGGCTCCCAATTCCAATCCCCGTAGAGATTGTACCATTGATAAGACGTGCGAACGCGATTGACGGTCCAGCGAACTTTCATGTCCTGGCCAGAGAGGTCCGGTGCCAAACCGACCAGCAGGAAGCCTGCGTCAGTGCCTTCTGCAACCACTTCTTCTTCAAACAGAGGCTTGATACCGATCATCGGCCCTTTGGACGACACGGGATGGGTAATGCGACGTTCCACCGGGCGGCCAGAGCCTTCCATAACCCTGGTGGTCACCCGGGCCTCGAAAGGTTGGCCCAGAGTCTCAACGTTCGGGAAATAGAGCGGCAGAATGGTCATGCCACTGTCATCAGTTTTTTCTCCGGCAAAAAATTCGGCGCGCGGATCAAAACGTTCGTCGTAGCGGCCAAAGCTGTAACCTTTGTAGCCATCGACCTGGGCGCGTGCCCGCAAAGTGACCTGGCCTTCGACGGTCAACCCAGCGCCCGGAGCGCCAAACAAATAGCGTGCTTCGATGCGCAAATCGGTGGGCTCTTTGTCATCGTTCAACACGATCGGGCCATCCGGCAGGGTCTGTGTAAAGTCGATGCGCTCAGGCAGAAAATCCTCGACCAGCACTTTGCGAGTGGCCAAAGACGGCGCATCAGGGTCGGATTTGATGGACAGTTTCCAAGTGCCGCGCGGCACCGTCTGTCCTAGCGGCATGGCAAATACATGTCCGCCTTCGGTGTCGCTCACCGACGTGGACCGGCTGTACTCCACCCCATCTGGGCGCATCAGAATGGCCGTTACAGGCAATCCGGGCAAGGCTTCGGCTACATCTCCGCGTGCCAAAGCAGTGGCGTGGATAACCTCGCCTGCGCGATAGGCACCGCGATCGGTTGCAAGAAACAAATCAACTGGCGGTGCAGGTGGGCGACCCTCGACGCCACGGTCAGACAGATCAAAGGCAGGATCAGTCAATGACAGGAATGAGAAATCATTGCCGGATTCAAACGTCACCATGGCTGGTGCAGCCCCGCCTGAGCCACGTGTCAGGCCGGGGTCAAACCGGGCATAGCCTTTGGCATCAGTTGTGGTCATGCCAAGCACCCGGTTGCTGCGGGACAACAACGTGACCGTGGCCCCTTCGCGGGCTGAAGCATCACCAAGCGAGCGCATGAATACATGCAATCCATCAACGCCCGAAAGCGTGGTGATCCCAAGGTCTGACAGGACGAACCATTGTGTTGTCGATGTTTCGTCGTATTTGTCTGCGCCTGGCAGATCGGCAGTCAGCGCATATAGTCCGGTAGGTAGGTCTGACACAACATCGCCCAGCGGCAAGCGTGTTGTCATGTCCACATTCAATTGATTGCTAACCGCGCCATTGCCTTGCCAGACAGTCTCGGCAATTTCGCTGTCGAAGGTTTCGAACTGCCAATAGGACAGAGGCCGTCCGAAGTATCCATCCTGAAGGGTGCGCAGCAGGTTGCGATCACTGACGCGTTGTAACCTGAGGTCCACTTCGTTCAGGTTCGTTGTTTCGATGGGTAGACCCGCATCTGCTGTACGTGGCAGGACATATGCGCGTCCTGGAAAGCGTACCGCAGGCTCTCTGTCACGGACATAAAAGGTCAGATCGATGTCGCGGGCCAATGTTTCGCCGCTGGCCGCAGGCAAGCCTTTTCGGAAGGTGATTGTATGGCGGGAGCCATGGGCAACCCCTTCGATGCAGATGCTGCGATCTTCGGCTTGAACTGACAGGCGTTGATCCGGCAGTTTCAGAAAAGTCGCGTAATCCTCCCCGACCTTAATAAGGGGTTCGTTGAACTTGGCGCAGATACGAGGGGATGCCAAATTGCTCTCTACCTCATGCTCGGCGATGTTGAAGCCGTATTTGGCTATCGCCCGATCCAGAGCCGAGACTACATCAGCGCGTGGCTGGATCGATTCGGCTAACCGAAGCGCGCGCAGTGAGGTTTTGCCTCGCTTATTTGCTTCGAAAATTTCGGCCATTACTACAAGGCTGGAGACCCGTTGCGGATCGTTCATCGCCCGCAAATACGCATTCATGGATGCCAACAGGGCCCGACTACGGTGTTTGCCTTTGTCATTTGAATTTGTCGCAGCCAGCTCTTGATTTAAGCGTGCATACTCAAGCCAAATATCGCTGCGATCTTCTTTACCAACGGCAGCACCCGTCCAGCGCATTGCGTTCAGGGTGTCGCCTTCTGATTGCCGGGACTGAGCGGCATCCAGCATCGAAGAGACGCTCCAGGGCCCACCCGCATGCAGGGATCCGATTTTTTTGGCCTGTTCCGTAGCGCGTTTCAGTTGATAGGTCGGGATGAATGACAATTCAGCGGCGCGTTGGTCCACTTGTTGCAAGGTTTTTGGGTCAGCCAAAAAGACCTCACCTGATACCGCACCTTCATAGGGTTGGGTTTCGCTGATCGCGCTTTTGGGGAAGCATGAATTTGAGCGCTTGTTGAAGGTAAAAGCCTGGCACTCACTGTCTTGTAAACAGGTATTTCGGCATGCGTCATAGGTGGTGTCGAAAACATTGGTGAGGTCAGAACCGAAGAAATCCACGTCCCTGCTGACCACAATTCGTCGCTCGGGAATCAGGCTGTCTTCTGCAATTGCTGTCTGAGCAAAGAATACCCCGGCCAACGCCGCCAAAATCCAACGCATCACAACCTCCTAAAATGAATTGCTGATATGGTGACACGGCGGGGCCCTCTCTGGCAACGATTCACCTGATTGCAAATGGTTTAAGTAGATATTCACCCGACTACGTTTGAGTGGTGCGAAACCAAGATCAGGCAATTGGGTGTATGAGATGACTCTGGCACAAAAACTGGCGGAAGAGCGCCGTGCGCGGCTTGCAGCGGAACGATTATTAGAGCTGAAACAGGCCGACCTTTTCGCGGCAAATCGAAAACTGGGCCGGCAGGCAGAGCAACTATCGCATGAAATCGTGGAAACCCGCGCCGAAGTGGCCACTGTTCGAACCGAAAACAAGCGGGTGAAATCCGACCTTCAGGAAGCCAATCAAAAGATCGAAATTGCCGAACGACGTCTTTGGTTGTCGATTGAAACAATTCAGGATGGATTTGCCTATTTCGATGCAGATAGCCGCATGATTGCAGCCAACCCATCATACCTCGCGGTATTTGAAGGTCTGGGCGAGATTGGGCCGGGCATCACCTATGCGCGAATTTTGCAGCTGGTGACCGAAGAAGGCATTTTTCACATCGGCGATACCGACCCTGCGGCTTGGCGCAAGGCCATGCTAGAGCGTTGGCATACTCCCTTGCCGCAAGCTGTTGTCGTGCGCCTTTGGAATGGTGAGTACATTAAGCTTATTGATCAACGGGGCCATGCCGGTGATATGGTGAGTCTCGCGCTGAATATCACCGATACCGTGCGCTACGAAGCCAAATTAAAAAAAGAACAAGAACGTGCAGAGGCAGCCAGTCGCGCCAAATCGGCGTTCCTTGCCAATATGAGTCATGAGATTCGCACCCCAATGAATGGCGTGGTCGGCATGGCCGATCTGCTGATGGACACTAAGCTTAGCGAAGAACAAGGCCTGTTTGTTTCAACCATCAAAAACTCTGGCGAGGCGCTTTTGGTCATTATCAATGACGTTCTGGACTATTCCAAAATCGAAGCTGAAAAGCTGACACTCCACCCTGAGCCCTTTGACTTTGAGCGTTGCATTCACGAGGTTTTGACGTTGCTGCAGCCCAGTGCGCGGGAAAAAGGCATCGCGTTGATTGTCGATTATGATCTGTTTTTGCCTACCATGTTGGTTGGCGATCCGGGGCGTGTTCGGCAAGTGCTGACCAATCTAATTGGAAATGCAGTGAAATTCACCTCAACCGGCCATGTTTTGGTTCGGGTGGTTGGGGAAACACATGAAGCTAGCAATCAATGCGAATTGCACGTCACCATTGAAGATACTGGCATCGGCATTCCTGCAGAAAAGGTCAGCCACATTTTTGGAGAATTCAATCAAGTCGATGACGAGCGCAATCGCAAGTTTGAAGGCACCGGTTTGGGGCTGGCGATCACACAGAGGCTGATTGGGTTTATGGAAGGTGAAATCTGGGTGGATTCGGTAGAAGGAGAAGGGTCATGCTTTGGTTTCCGGTTGAATTTGCCAGTGGAAGAAGACCTTAGCATTGAACCGCCTTGCTTGCCGCGTCACGTGAAACGCGTTCTGGTTGTTAGCGGTCGCGAGATCAACCGGACACTGCTCGAAAAACAGATGGAACAAATGGGGGCGTCGGTCGTTTCTTGCGCAAATGGTCAAAAGGCTCTTGGGCATGTAAATGAAGTTGATCTCATTCTGACGGATCGCAAAATGCCCGATATGGACGGGTTCGAGTTGACCGACATTTTACGCAAAGAAAACAACAACGTTCCGGTCGTGATCCTAAGTTCCGACCCAACCTTTGCCTTGAGCGATCCGACCTATAAGCCCTCTCAGGCAGTATTGAAAAAACCGGTGTCGCGACGGGATCTGTTCCGCAAGATTGTAGAAGCAACAGAAGCGGCACCCCGTACAGAACCTCGATCAGAGCCTCGCGTCGAGGGTCAAATCCGAAAAATGCGAGTGTTGGCGGCTGAGGACAATAAAACCAACCAGTTGGTTTTGGGAAAACTTCTCAAGTCACTCGAGATTGAGTTGCAATTTGCTAACAATGGCATCGAAGCGGTCGATCTTTTCCAAAGCATGACACCGGACATGATTTTCATGGACATCTCCATGCCCAAAATGGATGGTAAAGAAGCCACTGCAAAAATCCGCGATCTACCGGGGGGAGAAAAGATTCCGATCATTGCGCTGACGGCCCATGCTGTCGATGGCGATGAGCAAGGAATCCTGTCGGCGGGGTTGGACCACTACCTGACCAAACCTCTCAAAAAGGCCGCCATATTTGAAATGATTGCGCAGTATCTTCCAGCGCAGGCAATGCCACCTTTTCCACCTGAAGATCGTAAAAGTGGCACCTGAACGCGATCAGGTTTCTGGATAGGCCCGTAAGAACACGAACCGATCTGCATCAGACATGTCTGGCTGATAGGAATAACCGCCGAGGTCAAAATCTTTGAGGCTTTGCGGGTCAGTCAACCTACGCTGAATCATGTAGCGGGCCATCGATCCACGTGCCTTTTTGGCGAAAAAACTGACAATCTTGGGTTCGCCGTTTTTCTCTTCCATGAAAACTGGGGTAATAATGCGCAGCTTCAAGGCCCTTGGATCAACGGCTCCAAAATACTCCTGACTGGCACAGTTTACCAACACGTCAGTGCCCAGCTCAGCCGCCTGCAAATTTAGAGATTTGGAGAGGCTGTCGCGCCAAAAGTCATACAGGTTCTTGCCGCGCCGAGTTTTCAGGCGACTGCCCATTTCAAGGCGATAAGGTTGAATCGCATCCATTGGACGCAGAACACCGTAAAGGCCAGACAGGATACGCAGATGCTCCTGCGCCCAAGTCAGTTCCTCTGCGTCCAGTGTCGCTGCTTCAAGGCCAATATAGGTATCCCCGGCAAAGGCCCGCACGGCCGGGCGGGTGGCATAGGTATCCGGTTCAGCCTCATAAGCCTTAAAACGATCGCGATTGAGTTTAGCCAAGTCAGGGCTAAGAGCCATCAGTTTTTGCAAGTCACCCAAAGTCAGATTGCGGGCCGTTTTCACCAGCTTCAAAGCCTCGTCAGAAAAATCTGGCGTGGTTGTGGTGCCTTCGACAGGGTTCCAGTTCAGACGTTTCGCAGGTGAGACAACAACAAGCATGATAGGTTCCTTTGTTCCAGATCCGCAGACTTAGCCCGCCTCGCGCAGCACGTCCAGAAAAGCGGCTCCAAACCGTTCAGCGCGTTTGTCGCCCAGCAGGCGGCTCATCGCCCATTCATCGTCGGGGCGGGCACTGGCGACCTTGGCCAAAAGTGATGCTGAGCAGCTCATTGGTTTGTCGATACCTTCGGGGCCGCGCGCAAGATCGGCTTGGACTTCAAGTAATTTGTCATAAAGCGGGCCAGAATCGCGCCCTGCCAATTTCCGACGGCTGGGATGCAGGTTTGCGGCTTCACCGTTGATGACTTCGAGAAAGGCATCGCCATAGCTCTCTAATTTTTTGGCCCCAACCCCACCGACGCGCGCCATTTCATCCAAATTGGTGGGGCGGGTTTCGGCCATTTCGATCAAAGTCCGGTCGTTGAAAATGATATAGGCGGGCGCGCGTGTAGCCTCGGCCAAAGCGCGGCGCTTGGCTTTGAGGGCACTCAAAAGTGGCGCGTCCTCTTCGCTCACCAGTTCTTTGGCGGCAGGGCGGTGGTTGGCCTTGCGGATGGTGTCACGGCGCAGTTCGATTGAGGCTTCGCCTTTGAGGATTGGCATTGCAGCGTCTGTCATACGTAACCCGCCATGGCGTTCGGGGTCCGGGCGCAATAAATCATGACCCATCATCTGGCGAAACACGGCCTGCCACTGGCGGCGGTCGTATTCAGTGCCGACCCCATAGGTTGGCAGGCTATCGTGCCCGCGTTCGCGCACCTTGTCCGTCTCAATGCCCAGCAAGATGTCGATCAGATGACCGCTACCAAACCATTCACCCGTGCGCAGAGCGGCGGATAACGCTTTGCGCACAGCAGTGGTGCCGTCGAATACGTCGGCTGGCGTTTCACACAAGTCACATCTGCCGCAGGTGACATTGGTTTCTCCAAAATAGCCCAGCAGGGTTTCTCGTCGACAATGCAGGGCTTCGGCGAGGCCTAAAAGAGCGTTGAGCCGTGCATGGTCTGCCGAGCGCCGCTCTGGTGGTGCCAGCCCCTCGTCGATCTGACTGCGGCGCAACCGGATGTCTTCCGGACCAAACAAAGTCAGGGTTTCAGCGGGTGCACCATCGCGACCTGACCGGCCAATTTCCTGATAGTAGGACTCAATAGATTTAGGCAGGTCGGCGTGCGCCACCCAACGGATATCGGGTTTGTCGACGCCCATGCCAAAGGCAACCGTGGCCACCACGATCAGCCCATCTTCGCGTTGAAACCGGGTTTCGGTGACGCGTCGATCTTCGGCTTCCATGCCACCGTGATAGTGCAGGGCCAGATGCCCGGCATCCCGCAACGCCTTGGCGAGGTTCTCCGTTTTTGCGCGTGTCCCGCAATAGACAATACCCGATTGGCCTTTGCGGGCGGCGGCGAAGTCGAGGATTTGACGACGCGGGCTGTCCTTGGCGGCAAAAGCAAGATGGATATTCGGACGATCAAACCCATGCAGAAAGGTGCTTGGAGCCTGACCATCAAACAGGCGGGCAACAATCTCTTCGCGGGTTTCGGCGTCTGCGGTGGCTGTAAAGGCTGCAAGTGGTACATCCAGCGCTTGACGCAATTCTCCGATCCGCAAATAGTCCGGGCGGAAATCATGGCCCCATTGGCTAACGCAGTGGGCTTCGTCCACGGCAATCAGGCTAACCCCGATTCGCCGCAACATGCCAAGGGCTGCACCGGAAGCAAGTCGTTCAGGCGCTATGTACAACAGCTTGAGCCGTCCGTGATCCAAGGCCTCCCAAACTTCATTGGTTTCTTCTTCGGTATTACCGGATGTGAGCGCCCCCGCCGCAACACCCACTTCGCGCAATGCGCGCACCTGATCCCGCATTAAGGCGATCAGCGGAGAAATCACCACGGTCACACCTTCACGGACCAAAGCCGGGAGCTGGAAACACAAGGATTTTCCGCCGCCCGTGGGCATAATCGCCAACACGTTTTCGCCACGTGTTACGGCGTCAACGATCTCTTCCTGGCCTGGCCGGAAAGAGTCGAATCCAAAAACGTCACGCAGGAACGTGGCAGCGGCGCACATGAGTAAACCCGTAGTTTGTTGTTTGTCTGCTCGTTAAAGCCGACATTCCCATAACCGGATTCGGTGAACAAGCCCCGAAGAGCGTCAGCGCAATCCCAGAGCGACGGGCAGGATATAGTCGCGCAATGAAATGATGATGATGAATGCCACAAGCGGCGCCAGATCAAGCGGACGTGTGTCAGGCAGAATACGGCGGATCGGCGTATAAATCGGCTCAAGCAAGCGGTTCAGGCCGTACCAGATTTGGGCAACCATCTGCTGGCCCATATTGAGCACCTGAAAGCTGATCAGCCAACTCATGATGATGTGGATCAGCATAATAAAGAACGCGACATCCAGAATAAGCCTTAGCGGTCCGTAAATTGCCATCATCGTCAGGTCTCTCCGTTTTCTTGCCAGACCCAATTAAGCACCAAGCCAGCAAAGGGCAAGAGTGGCGCAAGGTAACAGTTGACGTGCGGGTAAACCATTGAATGCTTATTGCTCAAAGGAGATTCACGCATGTACCCTATCATTCGAATGGTCAAACAGATGATCCTGCATCGCAATGACCCGCCGTTGTCAGCCATGGGAACCCATGTGTCGCACCACCGATGCTGGCCATGGGATATCGACCTTTGGATGGAGCTGAACAACGGGCGCACGCTGACACTGCTTGATCTTGGGCGCATTCCTTTGGCGCATCGCATCGGTCTGATTAGCGTCATGCGCCAAAAAAGGTGGAGTATGACCATGGCGGGCGTGTCCGTACGCTATCGCCGACGTATCCGTACTTTTGAAAAGTTCGAGATGCGAAGCCGGGCAGTTTATTGGGATGATCGGTTCATCTATCTTGAGCAAACGATGTGGAAGCAAGACGGGGAGTGCGCCAACCATGCGTTGTATCGCTCGGCCATAACGGACCGCGATGGCATCGTTCCTCCAGCGCAAGTCATTGAGGCTATGGGTGCGGACAATACCCGCCTGCAAGCACCCGAATGGGTGCAAGGTTGGATCGATGCCGAAGCCAAACGCCCCTGGCCCCCAATGCAGGATTAACTTGCCTGTTGGCCACACCCCTGTCTTAGTGGAAAAAAACACCGGGGGACAGGTATGGCTGAAGTATCCGCGCGCAAGCGCATTTGGGGGTGGTGGTTCTTTGATTGGGCCAGCCAGCCGTACCATACAGTCCTGCTTACGTTCATTTTCGGCCCCTTCTTCGCAAGCGTGGCTGCAAATCACTATCTCAGCACGGGCATGGAATCCGAGGCCGCTAAGGCCGCCGCATCGACAACGTGGTCAATTGGATTGACTCTTATCGGTTTGGTGATTGCCTTTGGCGCACCCGTTTTGGGCGCCATGGCGGATACAGCAGGACGTCGCATTCCGTGGATTGTCGGGTTTTCTGTCATGTACGTGGTTGGGGCTGCAATGCTTTGGACGACTGACCCTAGTGGCGGCAACATGTGGTGGGTGCTTTTCGCCTTTGGGTTTGGCTTTGTCGGTGCCGAATACGCGTTGATTTTCGTGAACTCGCAGCTTCCCGGTCTGACGAATGACGAAGAGGTCGGCAAGGTATCAGGATCAGGTTTTGCCTTTGGCTATGTTGGCGGGCTTCTCGCGTTGGCGGTTGTGCTGGTGTTTTTTGTGGAACAACCCAACGGTAAAACGTTGGTCGGATTTGATCCGGTGTTCGGCCTGAACGCTGAGGAACGTGAAGGCACACGCATCGTTGGGCCGTTTGCTGCCCTGTGGTACATTGTGTTCATGATCCCCTATTTCCTGTGGGTGCGCGAAGTAAAAGTGCCTAAGAAAAACAAAGGGTTCTCTGATGCGATGGCGTTGCTCAAGAGATCGCTGATCAAAGTCACCAAACGGCCCAGTCTTGCGGCCTATCTGGGATCATCGATGTTTTATCGCGACGCTTTGAATGGCCTGTACGGCTTTGGCGGCGTTTATGCTGGCTTGGTGCTCGAATGGAACATTGTTCTGATTGGTGTGTTTGGGATCGTCAGTGGTTTGGCGTCAGCACTGTTTTCGTGGCTTGGCGGCAAAGCAGACCGTCGATTCGGCCCAAAACCGGTGATTATCATGGCCATTTGGGTTCTCCTGCTGGTTTGCGTGGTGGTCGTAAATATGTCGCGCACCTCGTTCTTTGGCGTGACCCTGGCGGAGACATCCAAATTGCCGGACATCATGTTTTTTGTCTGTGGTATGTTGCTGGGCGGTATGGGCGGTATTCTTCAGGCGGCGAGCCGGACCTTGATGGTGCGTCACACGGACCCTGAGGCTCCAACCGAGAGTTTTGGGCTTTATGGACTGTCCGGGCGGGCCACTGCCTTTATTGCGCCGATGTTGATCGGGGCCGTCACGGCGTGGAGCGGAAGTACGCGCATTGGCGTATCTCCGTTGATCGGACTATTCCTTCTGGGGCTGATCCTGTTACGATGGGTCAATCCACAAGGAGACCAAGGCGAATGGGCAGATCCCTCGCAATCCTGATCGCGTTTTTGGGGCTGGCGGCGTGTCAGACCCAAACACCTACGGCCACCGTGTCGACCAAACAAAAAGTTCCCGCTGAAATGCAAGGGGTTGAGGCGCGCAAACTGTTTGGCGCGTCTGAGCATGGGTCTCATCAACATCCTGCGCCATTTGGCTCATATAATAAGGGCTGTTTAGCGGGTGGGGCAGAACTGCCTGAAACCGGCCCAACCTGGCAAGCGATGCGTCTGTCGCGAAACCGTAACTGGGGATACCCCGAAACGATTTCATTTATCCGAGACCTGTCTGCCACGGCTGCACAGCAACCTGGATGGAAGGGTTTGTATGTCGGAGATATCAGCCAACCACGTGGCGGGCCGATGTTGTCAGGCCACCGATCCCATCAGATGGGGTTGGACATCGACATTTGGATGTTACCGCCAGACCGCCTGAACCTGAGCGTAGCAGAACGCGAAAGCCTTTCGTCGATTTCCATGCGTCGGGACAAAGGGGCCTATGTCAACTCCAGCTGGACCCACCAACATCACGAAGTGCTCAAGGCGGCGGCAAGTGACTCGCGCGTGGCAAGAATTTTTGTATTTCCCGGTGCCAAGGTGCGGATGTGCAATGATGAAAAGGGTGACCGCAAATGGCTGCGCAAGATACGGCCGTGGTGGGGGCACCATTACCATTTCCACGTGCGCATGAATTGTCCCAAGGGGGCGTCAGGCTGCCGCAATCAGGATCCACCTCCTGCCGGTGATGGGTGCAAAGGCGCGGAAAAATGGGTGCAGGATATCTTGAATCCACCGCCACCTGATCCAAATGCCAAACCCCCGAAACCAAGAAGACAATTGGAAATGGCGGATTTGCCGGGTCAATGTATCGACGTCTTGCAGTCGCAGTAAGTGCGGCCCTGATCATACTGGTTTTGCAGCCAGCGTTTGGGGCAAAAGACAATTCACGCGCAAAATGGGTGTCGACGACGCCCTGGCAAATCTCTGAGCAGTGGTTCGGCGGGTTCTCAGGGTTGGAAGTGTCCGATGACGGGCAATCTTTCGTAATGATTTCTGACCGTAGTCAAATGGTCAAAGGCCGTTTTGAGCGGGAATCCGGAAAGATCGTTGAGGTCGAATTGTTGGAGCGCACAGCAATGCGAGGCTCGGACGGCGGGCTTTTCAAAAACAGCGATCGGGATTCAGAAGGATTGGCTCAATCAAAGGATGGCACGCTGTTTGTGTCGTTCGAAGGCAAGGACCGTGTCGAGTCATTTCGCAAGTTGAGCAGTCTTGGTCTCACTTTGAACGGAAGTCCTGCCTTTGAAGGTATGAAGCCAAACGGTGCTTTTGAAGCGCTTGCGATCGACGACGCCGGATTCTTAGTGGCCCTTCCTGAAAACCCATTGGGCCGACCGGACCAAGCGCTTGTTTTCCGATTTGAAGGAAAAAGATGGACCCAGCCGTTCCCGATAACACGAGATCCAATATTTCACCCAGTTGGGGCCGATTTTGGGCCCGACGGCAGCTTCTACCTTTTGGAGCGGGCCTTTAACGGCTTGGGTTTTCGCAGTCAGGTACGTAGGTTTGATGTCACAAAAACCGGATTTGTGAACGGAGTCACTTTGGTTCGCACTTTTACCGGCAAACATGACAACCTTGAGGGCCTGGCCGTGTGGAAAGATGACGATGGAGAAATTCGACTTACGATGGTTTCCGACAGCAATTTCCGGTTCGTTCAGCGCACTGAGATTGTGGAATACGTGGTTCCCGAAAACACTTGATTTGTCTGAAAGGGGCGATTAGACCCCGCTCGTCCCGACATTCTGCGGGGCCAAGTCGCCGCAACCTTGTTAAAACGGGCTAATAAAGAATGAAAACGAACTATCTTCCTGGCATTCTTGCCATGGCCGCCATCGTTGTGGCCTCAAATATTCTTGTGCAATTCCTGTTCGGCCAATGGCTGACCTGGGGTGCATTTACGTATCCTTTGGCTTTCCTCGTGACCGATGTCATGAATCGCGTTTATGGCGTTTCTGCTGCTCGCCGTGTGGTACTGGCCGGTTTCGTCGTCGGTGTGATCTGTTCTGCACTTGGTACGCAAATCATGCTTCAGGGCGATGGCTATACCTACCCGGCTGTGACCGTGCGCATTGCATTAGGGTCGGGTCTCGCGTTCCTGACAGCCCAGTTGTTGGACGTTTCAGTCTTCAATCGTCTGCGTGAAGGGGCGTGGTGGCGTGCGCCGCTGGCGTCCACGCTGATCGGTTCGTCGGTGGATACCGCGCTGTTCTTTACAATTGCCTTTTCCGGCGCACTGACATTCCTTGAACCTGCCAACGATGTCAGCTGGGCGGGCGAAATGCTACCCCTATTGGGTACCGGTCCTGTGATGCCACTTTGGGTGTCTTTGGGCATCGCGGATTGGATGGTAAAACTATCGTTGGCGCTTCTAGCCCTTGTGCCCTTCCGCATCATCGTGGGTAAAATGCTCCAACCGACCACATGATTTTGTTTGACTTATCCACAGGCTGTGGCAACCTGTAGGTACGCGAAACAAATTGAAGGGAGGTGCCCATTGTCTAGAGAAGCCATGGAGATCGGAGTCGGAACAGTTTGGGAGGAAACCAGCTGAGGCAGCCCTTGGCTGAGTTAATATCCGAATTGGTGTAGACCTAACCGGCGCACCTCCAACACTCTCGAAGGGCTGTTCCACGCGTGGGACGGCCCTTTTTGATGATCTGGATTAACATTGGTATTACGTCGGTAATGCATCGGTTTCAGAGCGGTGCCGAAAATGGAAACGAAAGAGCCACACCATGCTCGTTATCAATGACCAAATCAGCCTCCAGGACTGGGAGATGACCGAGCATTTCATGCGAGCCTCAGGCCCCGGTGGGCAGAACGTCAACAAAGTGTCCTCTGCCGTAGAGCTTCGCTTTGAAGCCGAGCGGTCACCGTCACTAGAGGGTTCGGTAAAGACAAGGCTCAGGCGTCTGGCTGGGCGACGCTGGACCAAGGACGGAGCACTGGTGATCCAATGCGATGAAACCCGTAGCCAGTCCCGCAATCGCGACATTGCCCGCGACCGATTGGCAGACCTGATTCGCAAGGCACTTGTGGCTCCCAAACGGCGTATCAAAACCAAGCCGACCTATGGTTCCCAACAACGCCGGATAAAGGCCAAGAAGGTGCGTGGCGAGGTAAAGGCCCTGCGTGGCCGCATTGGCAGAGACGAGTAATCGCCTTGCCGAGCCCCAGCAGTCGGGGCTAAATACAGAAAAACAATAGAAGAGACTTATGACCAACGGGAATTTTTTTCGGCGTTCCACGCCTAAGCGTTTCGTATTTTTGCTCACGCCGGGATACTCTGCCATGACGTTCGCCATGGCGATGGAGACAATTCGCGTTACCAACCTTATGGCAGGTCACAAAGTCATTCCAACCGTTGTCTGTGCCGAAGGCGGCGTTCCGGTGCGGGATTCTTTGGGAGCGGAATTCCCAATTGACCACGGATTGGAAGACATCGGGCGCGACGATACCATTTTCTTATGTTCCGGTGCGAATGTGCGTGAGGTATGCACGCCTGCGGTTTTGCAATGGGTGCGACGAGGTGCGCGTCAGGGCTGTGCCATTGCCGGGCTGACAACCGGGGCATGGATCATGGCCGAAGCCGGTTTGATGGACGAACTGCCGGTGACTTTGCACTGGGAACATCGGTCGAGCTTTGCCGAGAAATTCCCAGACGTTCCTTTGAATGAATACACTTATGTGGTTGATAACCGACGGTATTCTACGGCCGGAGGGACATCCGTTATCGACCTTATTTTGCATCTGGTCACCGAGTCCGAAGGCCCCGAACTGGCCAATTTGGTGGCAGACCAACTGCTCTATACCAACATCCGCGTGTTGCAGCATTCCGCGCGCGTTCAGGTCGCTGAGCGCATCGGTATGCGCCATCCCAAACTGTCGGAGATTCTGGCGTTGATGGAAACCAACCTCGAAGAGCCGATCCGGCCCGGTGATCTTGCAAAAACGGTGAATATCTCGACCCGCCAGCTTGAGCGCTTGTTCCGCCGCTATCTAAGCTCAACGCCCAAGAAGTATTACATGGATATGCGCCTTCAGAGGGCTCAGCACCTTTTGTTGCAAACCAACATGAGTGTGACCGAAGTGGCCGTCGCTTGTGGGTTCAATGCCGCCTCGCATTTCTCACGGTTATTCCGGCAAAGGTATGGCATGTCTCCTCACAAGCTTCGTGGTGAGCCCGGCAATAGCTAGGGGTTGCACCCGCCGCGCGGTGTGGCATCAAGGGCCACAAGTCTGCGAGGAAATGCCAATGACCACTGCAATCGAACGCCGCACCCGCCTGCTTGGGCCGCATATGACCACATTCTATCGTGACCCTGTGCATGTGGCGCGTGGCGAAGGCGTGTGGCTGTGGGGTACCGACGGTCGGCAATATCTGGATTGCTATAACAACGTGCCGCATGTCGGCCACTGCCATCCCCGAGTGGTTGACGCAATCTGCACGCAGGCCCGAACGCTGAACACGCACACGCGTTATGTGCATGACATGATCCTAGACTATGGTGAGGCATTGATCGCCAAATTTGGCCACGACCTAACCAGTATGTTGATGGTTTGCTCGGGGTCGGAAGCCAATGACGTGGCTCTACGAATGGCACAAGCTGCGACTGGCAAGATCGGCATTATCGGCACGGACAACACCTATCACGGAAACACAACAGCTGTGTCACAGCTGAATTCCTCTAAGGTTCCTGTTGGTGGCTATCAGACGCATGTGCGGCAGGTGCCCTCGCCGGACACCATGGTTCCGGTCGGAGGGAGCCGCGAAGGACAAGCCGAGGCCTTTGCCAAGGGCGTCGAACAAGCCGTGGCCGAGTTGGAAGAAAGTGGGCATGGGGTCTCGGCTCTGATTGTCTGCCCGTATTTTGCCAACGAGGGCTTTCCGACGCTGGAAACTGGCTTTCTAGACCGCGTGATTGACGTTGTGCGAAAAGCTGGTGGTCTGATCATCGCAGATGAAGTGCAGCCCGGGTTTGGGCGCATTGGCAGCCATTGGTGGGGTCACGACAAACTAGGTTTTTCTCCTGATATAGTGACGCTTGGTAAACCAATGGCCAATGGACACCCGGTTGCCGCTGTGGTCACCCGGCACGAAATTCTGACGAGTTTTCAAGAGGCGTTCAAATACTTCAACACCTTCGGAGGCAACCCGGTTAGCGCGGCGGCCGCCATGGCTGTGTTGAACGTTATCGACGACGAAAACCTGGCCGACAATGCCCGTGACGTCGGGGCCTATGCTGTGGAACTCCTAAGCGAATTGGCCACTCGGCATGACGTGATTGCGAACGTGCGTGGTTCTGGGTTGTTCTTTGGAGCCGAACTATGGCGTGACGGCAAACCTGCGACGGACCTATGTGCTGCCATGGTCGACGAAATGCGGGAACGTGGCGTGTTGTTGCATTCGGTTGGACGATACTCGCAAACTCTCAAGGTGCGTCCACCTTGCGTGTTTAGTCACGAAAATGCCGATCAGTTGGTGCAGGTCATGGACGATGCGCTGGGGGCGGTAAAGTGAAAGATCATGAGGCGTTGCAGTTTGCCCAAGCGGCAATGGCGCATTGGGGTGTAAACGATGCGCCGTGCCTGATCAAGAATCGCGAAAACGCTGTGTTTGAGGCAGCTGCGCCAAATGGCGGCAAGGCAGCGTTGCGCTTGCACCGTCCAGGCTATCAAAGTGACAATTCAATCAGGTCTGAACTGTGGTGGGCTGAAGCTTTGGTCGCGGGTGGCATGGACGTGCCTGTTCCTGTGCGCACGTTGGCAGACGATGTTCTGGCATTTGTACCTGAGGCTGGGCGGATGGCGTCGTTGGTTACATGGTGCAAAGGCAAGCCCATGGGCGAGGGTGACGTACCGCTTGGCGGCTCTGAGGCGCGGCAAGAGGCACTGCATCACGCGTTGGGTGTTGAACTGGCCCGTCTACACGTGGCCAGTGATGCGGCGCTGCTCCCCGAAAGTTTTGAGCGCCCACATCTGGATAGTGATGCCTTGTTGGGGCCGAACCCTGCTTGGGGGCGTTTTTGGGAAAACCCAAGTTTGACTTCAACAGAAGTAGAATTGCTGCAAGACGCACGGATCAAATTGCTGGTTGTTTTTGAACGCTACCTTTCCGTGGGGGCTGACTTTGGGCTTATTCACGCGGACGCTCTGCGGGAAAACGTCATGGTCGATGGCGACCAAGTACGCCTGATCGATTTTGACGACGGCGTATTCGGGTTCCGCATGTACGAGCTTGGCGTGGCTATGTCGCAAAACTGGGATCAACCCAATCGTAAGGCGTTGCGAGAGGCGTTGCTAAGGGGGTATGCGTCAAAACGGGCGTTGCCGGATGATGCCAAGACCCTGCTTGACGCGTTCACGGTTATGCGCGGGTTGGCCAGTTGCGGCTGGGTGATTGAGCGTTATGCCCCGGATGCCGCCACAACCCGGAATTATGCCGCTCGGGCGGTTGAGATGGTACGCCGGTGGGTTTGAAAAACGGCCAGTAGCCTGACTTAGACGATAACGTCCATCTTTTCCTGCTCACCTACTCCAAACACCCGCTTGTAGCGTTCGATCTGGTCGGTTGGGCCCATCGCCTTATTGGGATTGTCGGACAATTTTACCGTTGGCTTTCCGTTTGCGGCAACCGCTTTGCAGACCATTGAAAACGGCGCTAGGGCATCGTTTCGGGTCAGGCCACGGAAATCATTGGTCAATAATGTGCCCCAACCAAACGATACTTTGCACCGCCCGGCAAATTGTTGCTGAAGCTCTAGAATTTTTGTCTCATCCAGACCATCCGAAAAGATCACCAGTTTCTCCAGAGGATCTTCTCCGCGTTCTTTCCACCAACGAATGGCAATTTCCGCACCTGCTGCCGGATCTCCTGAATCGATGCGCATGCCAGTCCAGCCAGCCAGCCAATCGGGTGCGCGTTTCAGAAACCCTTCGGTGCCATAGGTGTCGGGTAGGATGATCCGCAGATTGCCGTCATGTTCTTGCTGCCAGTCGGCCAGAACCTGATAAGGAGCTTGAGCCAGTTCAGTGTCATCTTTGGCCAGCGCTGAGTACACCATTGGCAATTCATGGGCATTGGTGCCAATCGCCTCAAGATCGCGCTTCATAGCGATCAGGCAATTCGACGTGCCGACAAACTGTTGCCCCAGGCCTTCGGTCATTGCTTGGACACACCAATCCTGCCACAGATAGGAATGTCGGCGTCGGGTGCCAAAATCAGCAATGCGCAAGTCAGGCATACGTCGCAAGTGTTCGATCTTTTCCCAAAGTTTGGTCATGGCGCGGGCATAGAGCACCTGAAGCTCGAACTTGCGCATATTGTCCAGAACGGCCCGTCCACGCAACTCCATCAAAACCGCTAAAGCAGGGATTTCCCACAGCATGACTTCATGCCACTTGCCTTCAAAAGTCAGCTCGTATTGCCCGTCGCGCTTTTCCAGATGGTACTCCGGCAGACGCAGACCTTCAAACCACTTCATGAAATCCGGGCGAAACATCTGGCGTTTGCCGTAAAACGTGTTGCCGCGCAGAAATGTGGATTCGCCGCGTGACAAGGAAAGCGACTTAATGTGATCCAGCTGTTCGCGCAATTCGCCTTCGTCGATCAACTCGGCGAGGCGAATGTGCTTGCTTCGATTGATCAGGCTAAACGTCACCGTTGTGTCCGGTTTATTGTGAAACACCGACTGGCACATCAGGAGTTTGTAAAAATCATTGTCGATCATTGACCGAACAATCGGGTCAATCTTCCACTTATGATTCCAGACGCGGGTAGCAATATCGACCATGACAGGGCCTCTTGGTGCATTTCACCCGTGATACCCAAGAAATCTTAGAGATTTCAACCCTTTTGAGTTACTTGGGCTGCGGGTGTTCGCACCATGGCCAATTCGTTCAACAGAATCTGCTTTCGGATTGGCTTGGATAAAAACCCGTTCATGCCAGCTTCCCGGCATGCGGCTCTGTCGCTGGCAAAAGCATTTGCAGTCAGAGCCAGAATATGGGGTTGGGTGAAACCCAACTTGCGAATCTGGCGAGTCGCCTCGAGCCCATCCATGATCGGCATGGCCATATCCATGAGAACAATATCCGGGTGGTATTGGCGGGCCAGTTCAACGGCCTGAAGCCCGTCATGTGCCATCACCAACTCTACAGGCAGATCTTTTAGGTATTTTTCGATCAACAAACGGTTGGTGCGATTGTCTTCCGCGAGAAGAATGATAAGCCCGGAAACTGCTGTAAGATCGATGTCGCATGTTGGCTCGACAGGGCTTGTGGTTGAGCCTTCTGCCTGTGCGACTATCAATTGGATCAGAAACGTCGATCCCTGGGTAAGCTGAGACTGAATGGTTATATCTCCTCCCATTTTGCGGGCCAGCAGACGGGCAATGGCAAGGCCCAACCCGGTGCCGCCGAAACGGCGTGTGGTGGCTGCGTCGGCTTGGGAAAATTGATCAAACACGTGATCCAGGCGGTTTTCAGCAATGCCAATTCCTGTGTCGACGACCTCAATCTTCAGATGGTTGTTGCTGCCCTGTTGAGTGGATTTGACATTGACCGTGATGCCACCTGTTTCGGTAAACTTGATCGCATTACTGATGACATTCAGCAGAATCTGCCTGATCCGTGTGTCATCGCCTGAGACAAACTCTGGCAGATCGCCAAATTCGTTAAGTTCCAAGTACAATTGTTGAGTCGCAGCCTGGGGACGCAGCAACGTCAAAACACCGTGAATGCAATCCCGCAGTGCAAAGTCCACCGGATGAATGGGCATTCGCCCGGCATCGAGCTTCGAAAAATCGAGAACGTCATTGATAATTGTAAGTAAAGAATCCGCTGACTCGCGGATGGTATCGACATAAAGTCGGCTCTCGTGTGACAAATCCTCTTCGCTCAGAAGATCGGCCATGCCCATGATCCCATTCATGGGGGTTCGGATTTCATGACTCATGGTTGCCAAAAAGCGTGATTTAGCTTTTTCGCCCTGTTCTGCGGCGAGTTTGGCTTTGGCCAGCTCGGCTTCATGCGCTTTGCTTTCGGTGATATCGCGTTCGATTGCGATCACGATTTCCATTTCACCGGTATGGTCAAAGACCGGCGCAAGATTGGTTTCGACCCAGATTTTGCGACCGTCCTTAGTGTAATTCAGGATCTCTGTACGGTGTGACCGGCCTTCTTGAATGGCATGGGCGATTCCTTCGCTGGTTTCGCGGTCCGTTTCGGGGCCGTTGAGCAGTTTGCCCGGGAGCTTGCCGCGTGCTTCTTCGCGGGAATAGCCAGTGATGCGTGTAAAGGCTTCGTTCGTCCAAATAATTTCTCCGGACGGTTTGGACATGATCACACTGTCATGGGCCCCCTTGGCCACAAGAGCCAAATTTCGAGCTTCTCTCTCCTGATCCTGAAGCGAGCGGTTTGTCAGGGCCAATTGTCGGCCTTTGCGCAAAAGATCCCGGCTATTGCCGTATTCGCGTTTCTGGCCGGCTACGACGTATGAGATGAAAATCACCACCATGTAACCCATCATCAGGCCACCGAGCAGGTTGTAATAATAGTCTATTGGGAGGCCCTGAGATCGGAATACCTCACCGACAAATAGCCCGCAGACGGTTAGAAGGTAGACGCCAAGTCGCCCAAGTGCTGCCCCGCGATGGAATGGCAGGATAATCCCGGCGTTGATAGACGCGCCCGTGGCATAAGCAAGAGCAAAAAACATACCTGAATCACCAGGAGCGGTTATCCACGCCATGGCCACGCAAAACGCAATTGTCATGCCTTGAAAAATACCGCTGATGGTGGTCACGGTCGAGATCTGCCTAAGCTTTTCTGGCGAACGTCTTAGGCGGGCTGGAACAGTGCGCAGATAGGCGCAATCCACTACCTCTCCCAACAGGGCGATTGCAATTGCCAGGGCGCCGACTGTTGGAGACACCAGCACCAGCAAGGTGATAGCACCACTTAACGTCAGGATTTGCCGGCTTGCAAAATGCTTCACCCTCCCGCTGGCATAGCGGGAGAGGCGCCCGACCGGATCGTGGCGCCGATCAAATGCCGCTAGTCGGCGATCAATCTCTGAAACGTTTGTGTCCATACGTGCTGCGCAGTCTCAATAGAGTGTGGCAGCATTTTGGAGCGAAGGTCTTAAGGAAACCGGAAGATGC
The DNA here is from genome assembly GCF_900142085.1 of Shimia gijangensis. Lineage (GTDB taxonomy): Bacteria > Pseudomonadota > Alphaproteobacteria > Rhodobacterales > Rhodobacteraceae > Shimia > Shimia gijangensis. The sequence goes on along the minus strand of NZ_FQZQ01000026.1, from coordinate 13,239 downwards.
AGTCGTTAGGTGATATGCACGTTTTGGGCCTGCATTGATTGCATGGCCGCAGTCAGCGACCCATCAAGGTCAATCGCCCGGCAAAGATCCGAGAGAACAGTGACGTTGAACCCAAGTTTCGCAGCGTCCTGTGCTGAAAAGCTGACACAGAAATCTGTGGCCAGTCCCACCATCGTCAGAGCCGTGATACCCCGCGTGCGCAGATATCCTTCCAGCCCGGTCGGGGTGGTCTGGTCATTCTCATAAAAGGCTGAATAGCTGTCGATCGCCGGGTTGTAGCCTTTGCGGATGATCATATCGGCGGGATCCGTATTCAACCCGGCGTGAAACGCAGCTCCGTCGCTGCCTTGCACACAATGGTCAGGCCAAAGAACCTGGGGCCCATAGGGCATCTCGGCCAGCTCATAGGGATCCTTCCGTGCGTGGCTGCTTGCAAAGGAAGAATGGCCTGTCGGATGCCAGTCCTGGGTCAGGATCACCACCGGAAATGCATCCATCAGGGTATTGATACCGGACACAATCGCATCTCCGCCGGGCACAGCCAGCGCGCCTCCTGGGCAAAAGTCATTTTGAACATCGATTACGATCAGGGCTTGGGTCATCGGAGTCTCCTGCGGTTTGGTTTTGGATAACAGGGTTGCGCAATCAGGGTAAAGAGCGCTGTCTTCCCAATACACCTTGGCCAACAAAAAAGGCCCCGCCGGATTGCTCTGGCGAGGCCTTTTGAAATTGCTTGTTGTCGGCTTAGCCTTCGAACTTTTTGCCTTTGATCGGGGCCCATAGCTTTTTGTTGGTCAGGTACAGAAGCGAGGCCAGCAGCGTCAGCATCAGAACGCCCACAAAGCCAGCTTGCTTGCGCGCCATCATCTTGGGTTCTGCGGCCCACATCAGGAAGGCCGAGACGTCTTCGGCTTCGTGGTGCAGATCAGTGCTGTGACCATCGGCATATTCCACGTCTTCACCATAGAGGGGGGGGGCCATTGCGATCCAGCCACCCGGGAAGGCAGTGTTTTCGTAGAATGTTGTGCCTGCTTCTTCTTTTTCCTCGCCGGTGTATCCGGTCAGGATCGAGACGATGTATTCAGGACCACCCATGCCTTTGACCATCTGGTTGATGCCGGTGCCTTGCGGACCGTGAAAACCAGCGCGAGCTTTGGCCATCAGGGACAAATCCGGAGCTGCCGGATCACCACCCATTGGGAAAAAGTTTGCTGGGCTGCGCGGAACATCTTCGTCCTTTTCGGCATCATAAATGTCGAATTGCGCGGCGTAAGCAATGACCTGATCCTCTGGCAACTGTGGGCCACCTGCGTCACCCAAAGTCCGCAAAGGGACATAGCGCATGCCGTGGCAGGCCGAGCAAACCTCGGTATAGACCTGAAGGCCGCGTTGCAGCTGCATCTGGTCGAACTTGCCAAACGGGCCTTCAAACGAGAAGTCCACGTCATGAATGTGGCTTTCGCCACCTGCGGCCATTGCGCTACCTGCCGACAAGGACAGGGCAGCAATTGCGGCGATGCTAAGTTTCTTAAGCATTATCCTGTTTCCTTCTTATTCAGCAGGTTTGCTGTAGTGAGCGTTAAAGTCTTCCTCGATCGTGGCCGGTGGAGTTGTCGGCTTTTCGATCAGGCCGAGGATCGGCAGGATCACGAGAAAATAGGCGAACCAGTACGTCGCACCGATCAGTGAGATGATCGAGTAGGGCGGCTCGGCTGGCATGGCGCCACACCACATCAGTACGACAAAGTCGATGACCAACAGGTAGAACCACCATTTAAACTGTGGACGGAAACGGCCCGAACGCACGCGGCTTGTGTCCAGCCAAGGCACCAGAGCCATGACAAAGATCGCACCGAACATCGCGAGCACACCAAAGAACTTGGCGTCAACGATACCGCCGGTGATCCAGCTGGCAAACATCACAACCCAGACGTCCGAAGTGAACGCACGCAGGATGGCGTAGAACGGCAGGTAGTACCATTCGGGCACAATGTGCGCAGGCGTCGCCAACGCGTTGGCTTCGATGTAGTTGTCCGGGTGACCAAAATAGTTGGGCATAAAGCCGACAACTGCAAAGAAAATCACCAGAACAATTGCCAACCCGACAAGGTCTTTGATGACAAAGTACGGCCAGAACGGCAGGGTGTCTTTTTTGACTTCATCTTTTGATCCGCGACGAACCTCAACACCGGTTGGGTTGTTGTTGCCCGTGGTGTGGAAGGCCCAGATATGCACAACCACGAGGGCCGCGATCACGAAGGGCAGAAGATAGTGCAGCGAAAAAAAGCGGTTCAGTGTGGCGTTATCTACGGCTGGCCCACCCAATAACCATGTTTGCAACGGCTCACCGATGAACGGGATCGCGCCAAATAGGCCGGTAATCACGGTAGCACCCCAGAACGACATCTGACCCCAAGGCAGAACGTAGCCCAGGAAACCAGTGGCCATCATGGCGAGGTAAATCAACATACCAACAATCCACGTGATTTCACGTGGTGCCTTGTAAGAGCCGTAAAACAGACCCCGGAAGATGTGGATGTAGACCGCAAAGAAGAACAACGAAGCGCCATTCATGTGCACATAGCGGATCATGTGGCCGCCGTTCACGTCACGCATGATGTGTTCGATTGACGCGAACGCCATATCCACGTGCGGGGTGTAGTGCATCGCCAGAATGATGCCGGTTGCAAGTTGCAGTACCAGGCAGAATGCCAATACGATGCCCCAGATCCACCACCAGTTGAGGTTCTTCGGAGTGGGGATCATGATTGTGTTGTAGATCAGGCCAACAATCGGCAAGCGGCTATCCAGCCATTTTTCCGCGTTGGTCTTCGGTTCGTAATGATCGTGAGGAATTCCGGACATATTCGCGCTCCTTATCCCAGTTTGATCGTCGAATCATCGACGAATGCAGCGACGGGAACCCAGAGGTTCTCAGGCGCCGGGCCTTTGCGGATACGACCAGAGGTGTCGTAGTGTGAACCGTGGCAAGGGCAGAACCAGCCGCCAAAGTCACCAGAGCCGTCACCGATCGGCACACAGCCAAGGTGCGTACAAACACCGATCATCACCAGCCATTCGCCAGCTTCGTCCAGCGTACGGTTCTGATCCGATGCGTCCAGGGCAGGGTCCATGCGGTTTTGCGCGTTGTCATCGATCAACTCACCCAGATCCACGTCGCGCGCGGCGTCGATTTCATCCTGAGTACGGCGACGGATGAACACCGGCTTACCGAGCCATTTAACGGTCAATTGCGTGCCGGGCTCGAGACCCGAAACATCAACACGGATTGACGACAAGGCTTTAACGTCTGCCGAGGGGTTCATTTGATCGACCAGCGGCCAAACGGCTGCACCTGCGGTCACTGCACCTGCGCCTGCTGTGGCGTAGTAGAGAAAGTCTCTGCGGGTGCCTTCGTGATCTTCTGCGTGGGACACGAGGTTCTCTCCATTCTTCAGCCGAATACCCGGCCAATATCAGTAGGGCCGCGCAAAAGCGCAGCCACTCAAGGGCGCTATTTAGCGAAGCTCGGGCGACCCGTCCAGCGAACTTTCGTATGTTAAGCATCCTCGCGCCCTTCTGTCGCGCTTGTGACGCAGTCAAAAGCCATTATTTTAAGCAACTGCACTGGGTTTCAGGGGCTGGGGTTGGAATTTGGGAAAACGAATGCCACTGGTTTTGATCTGCATGGCCGGAATCAATTTGGCCGGATGATCCGGCATTTTTTAAATTTGAACTTTTTCGAATGCCCAGCATCGATCAGCGCCTGCGCCAACCCGTCACCAAAAAACAGGGAGTCATTGATCCGAAAATCAGTCCAGATATCTGGCTTTTCCTTCCCTAACGTGATCGCTATTTCTCCGTCCTTCAAATCGTATGGCATGAACCATCTCGCCTCGGGGATTGGGGTTCTGACGCGTCACGTGTCGTTCCGCGAATCGACTCTCATCAGTTTTCGTGCGCTCGATTCTGGTAAACGGTCACAGGACCTACAGTTCGCTCAATCGGTTTTTCGCGATCATGCCGGTACAGTTGCACAGGAAGGATAGCCGCTTCGCCTAGGTCAAACTTGCGAAACACGTCCGCCAGTTTGGGCCACATCTTGGTTCCGCCGCACCCTCTAAGTAAATCCGGGAGTTTTTTTGAACGTCTGCTCGCACGTGACCGCATAAAGCCAAAGCGGTAACACTTCAGGGTCCGGAGCCTATCGCGCACTGAGTGCTTTCCATAACGGAGACTCCCCGTCCCATTCCGTGCCCACCACAATGCTGGAGTTGCATAAAATCCTAGCGATCCAGATATCACCGTTTGCCGTTACCTAACCTCACTTGTTACAGCACCATCCTGCTAGCCTAGTCGGTTGGAGCGGTGCCGATCATGCTGTCGCGTTTGGCAAACTCTTCATACCACGCTGCCAGAGCATCATTCCCACGTCGCCACTTGCGCGCATCGTGACGGAAGTCGAGATACCCCAGCGCACAGGCCGCGGAGATTTGTCCCATGTCCAGCGGTCCGGCCAGATGGCTCATCCAGCGTGTGTTCAGGGCTGCAACCGACCGCGCGACCTTGGCCCATTGACCTTCGCGCCATGTATCATCCTGCAATTCAGGTGCGCGCAAGCGACCTTCGTAGGTCACAAGAACTGCCGCATCCATGATACCGTCCGCCGTGGCCTCCAATGTGAGAACGTCCCAGAGGATAGGCTCTGGATAGAGATTCGCTTTGGCGCGGTCATCTAGAAACCGGCAAATCACCCGGCTATCATAAAGTGCCGGCGCGTTTTCACGGATCAGTGCGGGGATTTTCCCCACAGGATTGGCTGCTTTGACGTCATCGGCCGTAGTGACGGGTGTGGTTTTCACATCCAGCAGCTCAATCTCATCAGTCTGACCAGTTTCGTGTAAAAGGACACGTACTTTGCGCACGAAGGGAGAGGCGCTTGCCGAGACTAGTTTCATTGGGGCTTCTTTCCTGTTGGGGTTTGCATCATTGCCGCCAGCAGTCGGTTGTCTGAACCAATGCCAAAAGCTGCCACATGGTCAGCAGCGGTCAAGCGAACGGTATCGGAATTGTTTTGACCAAGTTTCCAAGTGCCCTGCACATCGCTGATCTCCATCCGAAAGGGGCGGATCATGCGAATCATGCGAGACAGCACCGCTGCGTCCATCTTGGAATGGTGCCAGATCGGTTTTGGGTCGAGGCGCTCTTCAAAAGCATGGGAGAGCCGTTCGAGCAAGGGCAGCAACTCTGAATCCGGCAAGGGTTTTAGAGTTCCGGTCAGGTGGACAGCGACATAGTTCCATGTCGGAACCTGATCTTCGACACCGTACCAATCGGGCGAGACATAGCTGTCCGGGCCGCTGATCGCGATGGTTGCGGGTGTTGTATCTTTGCTGGTGCGGGAAATCGGGTTTGAACGCACAAGGTGCAAATCAATATGCCGACCGTCTTCAGACAAAAGAAACGGAACATGCGAGATCATCGGCACCTCTGCACCGTTTACAGCCAACATACCAAAACCACGCTCACGGGCAAAGGCAAGGTTTTCCTCTGAGGCGCTCTCACGAAAAGTGGGATTGGGGTGCATGTCGTATCTCCTGTCGAAGTTGGATGTTGCAAGCCTACGTTCCGATTGGCAAGGTCACACTGTTCTCAGGGCGGGGCGAAATTCCCCACCGGCGGTGAGCAGGCCGAAACCTGCAAGCCCGCGAGCGGCTCCGGCGCAAGTTGGAGTGACAAGCAGATCTGGTGTGATTCCAGAGCCGACGGTCATAGTCCGGATGGAAGAGAACGTGCGAAGGGGCCGCCAACGGTGTGCCCTTTGGTTCGTGATCGCCTTGGGTGACGTGTCTGCTCCATTCGTGGGGCGCGTTTAGAAAAAGGAGATCATTATGACACACACCCAATACGCATTTATCAAAGCCAACTGGCACAGCGATATCGTGGATCAGGCCTTGGCCGGGTTCTGCGAAGTAATTCCCGGTGCACAAGTTGACGTGTTTGATGCGCCTGGCGCGTTTGAGATGCCACTTTTGGCGCGCGACTTGGCGGCCTCAGGGCGGTATGGCGCCGTGACAACGGCCGCTTTCGTCGTTGATGGTGGAATTTACCGGCATGACTTTGTGGCACAGGCCGTTGTGGATGGCCTAATGCGCGCAAGTCTGGATACAGGGGTGCCGGTTCTGTCGGTTTCACTCACGCCGCATCAGTATCATGCAACACCGCATCATGATGCGATTTACCGTGCCCATTTTGTTGAAAAGGGTCGCGAAGCGGCAGAGGCTGCTCTGGCCATTGTGAAAACCCGCCTTGCCGTGCAGAAGGCTGCGTAATTCTATTGCGCGCTTTTGGCGCGCTCTACGCTTTGGTCCAATCTCTTTTGGGGGTTGGGCCATAAGAAGCCTCCCGCGGGAGTATTTTTTAGAATAGTGGAAATTTGGGAAATGAGGTTACGGGGTCGCCTGATTGCCATTTTGGGTATTTGGTCATGATCGAAGTGAAGCGTTGCGATGTTAGGAACGTTTCCAGCCAACGTTGTAAATGCGGCCAGTTTTGAGCGTCAAACCAAGCTTTGTCCGTCAAAGCGAACTGACGGATGAAGGGCAGAATGGCGAGGTCCGCCAGTTTCGGTGCGTCGCCAAAAAGCCAGTCTTGTCCGGATAATCGCGCGTTAAGGTCGTCCAGATGAGCTTTGGCTTTTTCCCGCTCTGTTTCGCGCACACAATCGTCATATCGCGTATGGTATTTGTAGCGATCCAAGGCAGTTTTAAACGGCCCATCAGTTGTGTCGATCAACGCCCTGCTTTCGTCCGACCTGTCCAAAAAGTTCTCTGGATCATGCTGCGTTAACGCCCAGAGCATAATATCAAAACTCTCATCAATCACATGATCGGATACCTTTAAACATGGCACCGTACCGGTTGGAGAGGTCTCTAAAAACTCCGGCGCTTTGTCGCGTAATAGCACTTCGCGCAATTCCACTTCGATCCTCGCACTGGCAATCGCAAGCCGTGCACGGATCGCATAGGGGCAGCGCCGAAAACTGTATAGTACAGGTTGTGTCATTCGCGACACTCCGAGCGAAGCGAGGCCGCGCCCAACATCTGGCAGGGGCCCTCTGGCCCCGAAGATGGCGGGAGTGTAGTTGTCATGCAGTTAGCTTCCTGCCAAGCACTCCGGCGATTTTGGTCGTCACGATTTGACCAGTCATTTGCGGCGCCTCGAATTGGACTTCGCTAAACTGCTCAGTCCTTCCCATGTGCGTGTTTTCCATCAGGATGTGGTGGGGCTTTCCAACTTGTTGTCGCAGGTGCATTTCGACCTGAGCCTGCCCGGCATTGCGCAGACGAGCCGCTCGGGATTTTATGTCGTTGCCATCAACCAAAGGCATACGGGCCGCCGGAGTGCCGGGGCGTTGCGAATAGGGAAACACATGTAGCCAAGTCAGATCGCAGTCTGTGACTAGCTTCAGAGAATTGGCAAACATCGATTCGGTCTCGGTTGGAAATCCGGCGATAATATCGGCGCCATAAGTCATGTCGGGGCGCAGTTTGCGCGCGTCTTCACAAAAGCGGATAGCGTCATCCCGCAAGTGGCGGCGTTTCATACGTTTCAGAATCATGTCATCGCCCGCCTGAAGCGAAAGATGCAAATGCGGCATCAGGCGCGGCTCAGTTGCTATCGCCTGCATCAGCGCATCATCGGCCTCAATCGAATCGATTGAGGAAATGCGCAGACGTGGCAAATCTGGCACCAGTTTCAGGATGCGCAAAACCAGATCACCCAACTGTGGCTCTTTCGGTAGATCAGCACCCCATGACGTCAGATCAACCCCGGTTAGCACCACTTCATTGTAACCTTTGTCGACCAAGCGTTTGATTTGGTCCACGACCACACCTGCAGGCACTGAGCGTGAGTTTCCCCGGCCGTAGGGAATTATGCAGAACGTGCAGCGATGGTCACAGCCGTTTTGAACCTGCACATAGGCCCGGCTTCGGGTGCCAAACCCATCAATCAGGTGGCCGGCGGTTTCAGTCACCGACATGATGTCGTCGACCTGTACCTTTTCGGTTTCGCCAATGAAATCCGCAGCCATGCCAGCCCAGGTTTCGGGCTGCATCTTTTCAGAATTGCCGATCACCTTGTCGACTTCTCCCATGGCGGCAAATGTCTCGGGTTCAGTCTGGGCGGCGCAACCGGTGACAATAATACGCGCCTCGGGGTTCTCCCGGCGTAGTTTGCGAATCTCCTGACGCGCCTTGCGCACCGCTTCGGATGTCACGGCGCATGTGTTCACGATCACCGCATTGTCCAACCCAACCTGCTGAGACAGCTCTTTCATTGCCTCAGTTTCATAGGCATTCAGGCGGCAGCCCAGAGTTGTGAACTTGGGTGGTGTGTTTTGTTTTTCCGGCATCAGACTGACTCCAGAAAGTCTCGTGTGAACTCACCACTAAAGACATGCATGGTTGGCCCGGTCATCCAGACGCCATCTTCGGCCCAGTTGATCCTAAGCGTTCCACCATCCAGATCGATCTGCACCTTGTGTCCGGTCAGACCACGGCGCGCGGCCGCAACGGCTGTCGCACAGGAAGATGACCCCGAAGCCAGCGTGATGCCCACGCCACGTTCCCAGACTCGCATGCGAATGTGATCCGGCCCAATGATTTGGGCGACCTGCACATTGGTGCGCTCAGGGTAAAGCGGATGATGTTCGTGGCACGCTCCGAAGGCTTCAAGTTCCACAACCTCAGCGTCTTCGACAAAAAAGGTACAGTGCGGATTGCCCATGCCGGTTGCGGTGGGCGCACCGTCAATGGGCAGTTCCAGCGTATCCATGGCTTCGGCCAACGGGATGTCTTGCCATTCCAGCTGAGGCTGGCCCATGTTCACCGCCGTTAAGCCGTTCCCTGCGTCCCGCGCAATCAACACGCCGCGGTCAGTGGTCAATCGAAGCGTAGTCAATCCGGTTTCGTCCATCAGATTGCGCGCAATACAGCGTGTGGCATTGCCACAGGCCGCCGACACAGAACCATCCGCATTATAAAATGTCAGATGCGCATCATGCTTGCCTTTGGAAATCACGGCTAGCTGATCAAAACCAACACCTTGGTGGCGGTCTGCAATGGCTTGCACCAAACGCTCGGGCAAAGGGATGTCACGCGCGCGCGCATCCACAACGACAAAGTCGTTTCCCAGCCCATGCATTTTTTCAAAGGGCAAACCGGTATTCTTCCGCGCAATCATGGGTCGCATATAGGTGTTTTAAAAAGGTTTGACTATATGCCTCTTAGTTGGACTGTAGTTTGTACCCACCTCAAAGCCATTTTGGGAGAAATGCGCCGAGGGATCCTTCGGTAATCTGCAAATGCATCTTCAATTGAATAGGTCACGGCCGTGCAGTGAGCCTTCTCAAAGCACTGTGAGTCACATTTGGCAAGTCGGCACTTCACAGATCAAATATCTGCAACCCTTCCGCCAGATTTCCGCCCGGGTTGTCAAAGCAAAGACGCCGCTAGAGTTTTCATTATTTCACCTCGCAATTTGGAACTTCTCTAGCTCGGCTGCAGTCACAATGCCGGGTCAATTCTATAAAGAGATCGGAAATGCAAATTTCTGCGATTTCTGTCTTGACCGCCCTATCCCATCAGCATAGTAACCGCGCCACAGAGTGGGCCGTTAGCTCAGTTGGTAGAGCAACTGACTTTTAATCAGTAGGTCGATGGTTCGAACCCATCACGGCTCACCACTTTACTCCCTTTGAAATCAAATTGTTACAAGATTTCTTGGGTTTAAGTGGCTTTGCCTGTCTCGTATTTGAAGCCTCTGGGTAACATATAGGGTAACTAAATTTCGTTTTGTGGGAAGTTTTCGGAAAGTGAGCGTTGCATCTGCCCCCTATCTGCGGCGCTACCTCTTTTCTATTTTGGCGACTCATTTTCCGTCTCTTCCCACTCCCACAGATTAGGTGTGCATTCGGGTGAGCTTAGAACGATCAAAGGATAAGGCCTTCCACTATTGTTCAAGGAGAAACTGAAGATCGTCGGATCAAGTCCAAAATTGTCTGTTAATCAATTGGTCGTAGGTTCGATCCCTACCGCCGGAGCCATTTTCTTCGAGCTATCTCACTGAAACCCTTAGAAATAAGGGCTTTACGTGTCCCTGAGGGTTACTTTACGGGATACATTCGGGATACATCGAAAAATGGCACTGCTTATGAAACTTCCAAACGTGATCATGAATAAGGGTAAGCACGTCTATCGCAGGCGAATCCCGACAGACTTACGTCACCTCTAGGCGGCATGCGCTGCCGTGCCTTCAAAATGCTCTAAGGTTTTGAGAAGTTGACAATGCCTTGGCGCACTGCCGAGCTAATAGTTAGTGTTGTTGGGTTTCATGTTTCGGTTAACTTTCATGCCACCGATTTAGCCCGTGCTCTGTCGACCGCATTGGCAGCAGATAGGGGCATTGGCCTAATAGTTTTCTTGCAAGTGGCTTTCCAGTTGCGATTTGTAACTTCACCGCTGTGGCTCCTTTCCACAATAGGACCCAAAAGAGACACCTTGCGGGCCTTGTAGCGTACCACAGCGAATTGCCCTTTCCACTAGGTCACCTCAACTTTGAGCTCGGCTACAACCCGCTAATGATTCGTGGGCGCCTCAAAAAAGACAGCATTTATCAACGCATTGTCGCGTAAGCGGAAATAGTATGACGAGTTCACCTGTGGTTGTGTCCAAAAATTTGCCAAACTAGTCGAAATAAAGGCAAAAACTTGACATCATTCCAGCAAAGTCACACATTCACTTTGGGTGTGGGCATTGTGAAAGAAAGAGAATTTCCAATGTTCAGAATGGTAGACTTCTCGAAGTTTCTTGGCTTGGTCGGTGCCTCAATCTTATGGATTTCTGACGCCAATTTGCTATTCGCTGAAACTTCTTCAAAAGTTCGTTGTACTGCATCGACGGCGCGGCAAATTGAAAGCCCAGCCGAATTGTGTGCTTGTGATATCGTTACGAAAAGAATGATCCGTTATGTTCAACGTAGATCTGATTTCGCCGATATACTTTCCGAAACATCGGAAATGTGCCCGCAGGTTGCGGCTGTTTTGAGCGACCTTCCGACGGCTACCATTGATGATAGTAGCGGCTACCAAATGGGCGGGTTTGGTGATGCAAGCGATACCGGCGACAATGGCGGCGGTGGAAACGGCAACTCTGGCAACACCAATGGCGGCTCCGGTGGCTCTAACGGAAATGGTGGAAACACTTCCGGTGGCAACCAAGGTAACGGCGGCGGCGACAATGGCGGCGGTGGAAACGGCAACTCTGGCAACACCAATGGTGGCTCCGGTGGCTCTAACGGAAATGGTGGAAACACTTCCGGTGGCAACCAAGGTAACGGCGGCGGCGACAATGGCGGCGGTGGAAACGGCAACTCTGGCAACACCAATGGCGGCTCCGGTGGCTCTAACGGAAATGGTGGAAACACTTCCGGTGGCAACCAAGGTAACGGTGGCGGCGACAATGGTACAAAGTAACTGTAGGTGCGGATAATTCGGTTGTAAGTTTCTTAGCATCCACCAATACAAGACGGCGCCCGTCCAACACGAGCGCCGTTGTTCTTTTCAGGAAGTAGACTTGACCTTAGCTAAATCCACCCACCCATCCTTTTAGGTTCTTAGGATTTTGCATTCTGAGGAAAATGTACTGTGTTTCTCTCCACGGTTTGATCTGATTGGTCAGGTTATCCAACACGAGGTCTCCCTGTGGAGAACGATAGACCAGAACTGCGTGAGAGCGGCGCTGTTTGTCTAGTACGGTTGCTAGGAACAAGCTGGTAGGTTCAATTCCATACTTTATCAATTCACGTTTCTTCAACAGGGCAAAATCTTCGCAATCTCCTCCTCGAGTGGTAGGCAAAGCCCAAACTTCCACTTTTTTGTATTGCGCTTGGTCAGAAACGCTCCGAGTTCGAGCATTAACCTTCTTGTTCACAGAGTTAACTATTTTAAAGGCATTTTTAGAAAAGTCGGTTGGTTTTCTGGATTTTGAGCATGCCCAATCGTATTTTTGGCATAATCCCCTTGCCCCAGAAGGTGGCGCAATCGAGTTCTGTGCCTGTAAGAAAACTGGGCCCAGATCGCTGCTAGCAAAGGATTTCTCAGGTAGAGTGGCGCAGATTAACCCCAGCAGAAACGAACAAAACAGTTTCCACAAAGCAGGACAATCGATTTGTGCTATTCGCACCGTCAAAATTTTTTCCACGAGCCATTCCTTTTTCGGGTGAATCTGGTCGGGCGCTGCCTTTTGGGGAGCTAATCCAGATCGTCCCAATGTCTGAAAGGCAGTTTCGAAAAGTTTTGTGGCCAATTTATGGCCCACTTAGCGTAATTCTCCAAACCCTAAAAATTTGACTAGGTGAAGTAGAGAGGTTTTTTGGGGAACCGGTTTCGGTAACTGTTGGGAGTGAGTAGCCTTACGGGCTTCACTCACTCAATATTACTTCATCTCAAGTAAAATAAAATTCTTTTAATATCAGCGAGTTATATTGATAGAGTGGCGCGAATGGTTAGTTTTCTTCTCACCTAATCTCGGGCTGGTTGATTGAAAAATTGAGGGGAGAACAATGGCGAGAAGAGTTCAACAGCCGCTGACCGTGAGACGTGTTACAGGGCTCAAAGCGAAAGGGATGTATTGCGACGGTGTGCAGGCGGTTGCATCCAGCCCGCGCAGCGCAGTCTCGCTTCTAACTCGATTAGCATGTTGCAAACGTATCGCGCCTTATCCGGGCGACCCGCAATATGTTTTGCTCCGTTCTCTCAAAGCCAATGGAGTACTGGAGAACGAGCCAAAGTCACCAAGGGGCCGGAACTATGTCCTTACGCTGCGTTATCGACGGGCAAGGGATCAACTAGCATCCTCGTATGTGATCCAACGTAGTAAGAAATCCAAATCCAGAAGGCGCTTAAGGCGCAATGTGCAAAAAAGGGTAGGACGTTAAGCGGTTTCCGTGCCTTACATTGTCTCAACAGGAGTTTGGCATAAGGGGTAGCCAAATTAGTGCATCGGCGGTTTTTGCGCTATGTTTTTATCTACTCCCACAAATACTGGTCCCATGGAATACTAACAAAAACAATTTTTTTGAAGTGTCCGTCGTCAGAGTTTTTGGAACCAAGAGCGGCGTAAACTAAGAGAGTGTTCGGCTCATCTGGTTGGTTTGATTATGCGGCACGTTGACTGT
>NZ_FQZQ01000009.1 GCF_900142085.1 Shimia gijangensis | reverse complement strand
AAGAACACCGATCTGCATTTTCCATTGAACTGATGTGTCGGGTCATGGTCGTCAGCACGCGTGGATTGCGTGCCTTCCGCAGCCGTCCTGCCAGTCGCAGGCAGCGATCTGATCTGGTGACGCTGGCTCACATCAAGGAACAATCGCGCCTCAGCCTTGGCAGCTAGACGAGCACTTGGGGCGGCACTAAAGCGTGACAGGTCCAAAGTTGCGAAAGCGGCTGAAGAGCGGCATTCAAAATGACTGGGAGCGATCTTTCTACACCAGCATGTTTGAGAGATTTGAGAGAGATGGGATACGCACCCGTCTCACGTCGGCCCAATACAAAAAACTGCACCAACTCCTCAGATTAACGAGCGAAGATAAGATCGCATCTAACGCACCACCGTCCTACACAATCACGTCAAACCTTGGAACCGGTTGGATGTCTTCACGCTATCTTCGTCCTCAGGGGGCTCGCGTTGTTGCCTCAAAGCAAAGCAATAGACGCTCACTCCGCGCATCCGACATACGGGTTATTGATGGCGATACCGTTGATATCCGGGGGCAGACTGCGAATGTGCGTCTGGTTGGATTCAACACGCCTGAAACCAGATCGCCTCAATGCAGTGCCGAGCGTGAAGTTGGCCTTCAGGCCACGGCCCGACTGCGCGGATTGATCCGGAATGCTAAAAACATTGAATTTGAACGCGTGGCTTGCGCGTGTCGTCCGGGTACAGAAGGTACCAGAAAATGCAATTATGGGCGGCAGTGTGGCGTCCTCAAAACGAATGGGGCTGACGTTGGGAGCATTCTGATCTCGGAAGGGCTGGCTGTCCGCTACATTTGCGGGCGTACGAGCTGTCCGCGGCGACCGGGGAACTGGTGTAGATAGCGGAGGGATACGATGGACGGACAGGCTGAAGCCACCCAGTATATCAGGGGAAAGTTCTCCGTAGAGAAAAATGCGCTCAGCTCACTTGCGCCAGTGTTCAAATGGGCTGAAATCAACCCATAACGCCGGAACGTGCATGGTGGAACAATCGGACGACATCCATCACTCACCATGGACGCTTTCGGCCCTTTGCGGTCACTCGACCATGGCCATCATCGCTGCGCTGCGGCCTGTCAAACCTGATGGGGTGGATGGCTCCTGCTCCAACCTGCGTCGCAATGCGCCATAATGCAGGTGTCGATATCTGCTTTTGAGAGGAGCCACCCCATGCAAGTTACCACAGTCGGCGTTGATCTGGCCAAGAACGTTTTTCAAGTTCACGGGATCCGTCAGATCACTATTGATGGTGTAGGCATGACGGGAGTCAACCCGCGTGTATTGGGCAAACCCGCCGTCACACTCGGAGCCGAAATACCAAGGTGGTGTTTGCATGATGCCATCCGCGAAGCGAATGCAAGGTTCAATCAAAACACGTTCACCGACGCGGCTTGCAGCAATATCCGACCCGACTGCTACGATTTCGCCGCAGACATCCGCCCCTTGGATACGGGGAAATTCCAGCGGTTTGCCTGACCATGTCGCATCCGCGTCCTCGGCATCACCTTTGGAATACCAGGCTGTGCGGGTGTTGATGTCGGTATTGTTCACCCCAGCAGCGAGTACGCGCACAATCACGTCGCTTGGCCCCGGTATGCCACCCTCGAATGGGTCGACTGGTTCAATAACCGCCGTCTTCTCGAACCCATCGGGAACATCCCACCAGCTGAAGCAGAAACAAACCTCTACGCTGCTCTGGAAAGATCAGACATGGCCGCGTAAATAAGGCAAATCTGCCTCCGGCAAACCAGGCGAGGTTCAATCGCCTGGTCACTAAGAAACTAAGGTCATCTTAGGGAGATCGCTGGTTTAGTCGTATGTCGTAAAACTCTGGTAAGGTCACACTCATGGCGCCGGATGCTGACCAGATCGTTGCTAATCAATTGGCATATTGTCTCTCCGGAAATCCGGCCAATCTCTTGCGCAGGGATGCGTATGGTCGTGAGGCCCGGTTCCAGATCTGCCGATCCCTTAAAGTCCCCTATACCAATGATCGAAATGTCATCTGGTACGCTCAGCCCAAGCTTTTGCGACGCGAAAACGGCGCCTTGGGCAAGGATATCATTGCCACACAGCAACGCCGTGGGGCGCGTGGTTTGCGAAAGAAGGTCTACGCAAACCTGCTTGGCTTGCGTCAGACTATAAGGTGCTTCTGATTGCCATTCTTGCGGGACGGAAATTTGGGCCTTTTGCAAGACTTGCATCACCCCCTCAAGCCTGCCTTGGGCACGATCATTCCCGGTGGCAGGTGGGAACACCAAACCAATTTCGCGGTGTCCGTAGTCAACAAGATGCTGGGCAGCCAACGCCCCTGCATCCAGGTTCTTTGCCCCCACACAAGAAATCCGGGAGTCATTGTCGAAATTCCACATAGCGATGGTTGGAATTTCCTGCTGCTCGAGCAATTGAAAGGTTTCTTCGGCGTGCTCCAACCCGATCAATGCTACGCCGTCGACCCTGTGTTCCAGAAACTTGCGCATCACGGCATACTCCTTTTCCAGGTCATATCCGTGAGATGCAATCAGGATCGTGAAGCCTTCTTTCTCGACTGTTTCAGAGAAGGCCTGAATCACTTCTGCGAAAATGGCGTGATTGATGGTAGGGACAATCAACCCGATTGTGGCGGACCGTTTTCCGTGCATTGTCTGGGCAGCCCGGTTTCGAATATATCCGAGCCTTCGCACCGCTCGATCAATCTTTTTTCGAGTCGCCGGGTTGACCAACTCTGGGTGATTATAGCTGCGAGACACTGTTGACGGTGACACTTTTGCAGCCTTTGCTACAGCAACAATATCCACCTTATCGTTTTGCTTTTTATACATAAATTTGCCATTTGTTACATAGTTTATGAAAACATTTGCAATACTATTTTCATGCCCTAACCTGATTTGTCAACGATGCTGTGTCTGGCTTTGACGCGGCGCTGACACTGGGTTGGGAGGCCCCTGAATGGAATTCATCTATTACTTTGGCGATGTCTTTTCCCCGGTATCTTTTGCCTTGCTGCTGGTGGGGACAATTGGCGGGCTAATCCTCGGCGCTACGCCCGGTTTGTCGCCAACAATGGCGGTGGCCCTGCTCATTCCGTTCACCTTCCAACTGGAAGCGGCGCAGGGTCTGATCCTGTTGGGGGCGGCCTATACGTCGACCGTGGCCGGTGGAGCCGTAAGCGCCATTCTGTTGAAAATTCCAGGCGCACCGGCAAATATCGCAACCACGCTGGACGGCCACACCATGGCCAAAAAGGGAGATGGCGCAAAGGCTCTGCAACTGTCCTTCCTGTCTTCGGCGGTCGGGGGCGTGTTTGGCGTCTTACTGCTGATCTTTCTCACGCCACTTTTGGCCAAATGGGCGCTGGCTTTTGGTCCCTCGCATCTTTTCTGGCTGGCGATCCTTGGCGTGACCGTAATCGGCTCGCTGGACAGTTCGTCCGTGGTCAAAGGTCTCTTGTCGGGGTGCATTGGCCTGTGGCTCGCCACGATCGGGTTTGACGACATCATGGGTGCACAGCGGTTTATCTTTCACCCCTCACTTGGGGGTGGCATAAACATCATTGCCGCGCTCATCGGGCTGTTCGCCATACCGCAGGTTCTGACCATGTTTGCCAAAGGTCGGCAGGCATCCGGAGCCGAAGTCATCGAGGTCAAAAAACACTCGGTCCTTGACGCCACCAAAGAGATGCTGCGCTGGCCGCGTGCTTTGACGATTGGCACGATTACCGGTTCCATCATCGGTCTGATCCCCGGTGTCGGCGGTCAGATTGCAGGGCTAGTGGCCTATGACCAGACCCGGAAATTCAGCAAACATCGCGAAAAATTTGGCACTGGCCATCCAGAAGGTGTGATTGCGGCAGAGGCGGCTAACAATGCAATGGTTGGCCCGTCGCTGGTGCCGCTTCTCACCCTGTCCATTCCGGGCAGCCCAACGGCGGCAGTGCTGCTGGGTGGCCTTCTGATCCACGGAATTTTCCCCGGTTCTGATCTGTTTGACAATCATCCGGACGTGGCCTGGACCTTTATCAACTCGATGCTGATCGGGCAGATTTTGATGTGCGTGTTTGGTCTGTATGTGGCTGGCATGGCCGCACGGGTCGCACAGGTTCCGCAATCGATTATGGCGGCAGTGGTTCTGGTGTTGTCGGTCTTTGGGGCCTACTCGGTTCAAAGCTCGATGGGCGACGTCTATGTCATGGCCTGCCTGGGTGTCATGATGTACTTTCTTGAACGGTTTGGGTTTTCGGCAGCACCCTTGGTGCTTGGCCTGATCCTCGGCCCTATCGCCGAGGCCAACTTCATCCAAGGGTCGATGATCGCCAACGCCACCGATGGCATGGGCGTCTATTTCCTCGGCGGCACGCTGAACCTATTCCTGATAGCCGTGGTCGTTGCGTCGATTGCCTATTCGGTCTGGATGGAAGTTCGCGTCCAGAAACTTGTCGCCAGAGGGGAGGCAAAGTCATGAGCCGTTTTCAGCATATCATCCCGTCTGGTCTGATCTTTGCAGTTGGGTGTTGGATTGCCTTTGTGAGTTTCACGCAACAGCCCGCCGAAGCCTTTTTGTTTCCACGTCTGATCGCATCCGTGTTTGTCGTGCTCTCTGGCTGGACGTTTGGCAAAGCCCTGTTAGGAAAGTCCCGCGTGGGTGTCGGCATCAACCGCCATATGATCCTCAACCTCACGCCGGGATTGTTCATTGCCGGGATCTACGTGTTCTGGGCGGCAAAATTCTTTGGCTTCTACACGGCCAGCACCGCCGCCTTTTTCATCCTGTTCTCGCTTTACGATCCATCGCCGCATTCTGAGGTCAAAACCTGGGTGCGCAGAGCCATCACGACGGCTGTGTTCATGCTCGTGATGTATGGGCTCTTTTCACTGCTGCTCAAGGTCTACACGCCAAGAGAAATCTTATTCTAAACCGCATTCAAGCGGGCGAAATCCAAGGGAGGAAACGCACTATGAAGAAACTGATCTTAGGGGCCGCGCTGGCCCTCACGGGACTCGCCAGCAGCCTTGCTGCCGAAAGCTATCCGGAACGTCCTATCATGATGATGGTCTCGTACGGGGCCGGGGGTGCCACCGATTTTCAGGCCCGCATCGTCACCATGACCGCAGGCAACGAAGATGCACTGGGAATGCCCATCGCAATCATCAACAAACCCGGTGCTGGTGGGCGCGTAGGCTGGAACTGGTTTGCGTCGCAGGCAGACGCTGATGGTTACACATTGGCAGCCTACAATGTGCCACACTTTATCGCTCAGTCGATCAAGGGCGGCGTGCAATACAGCACTGACAGCTTTGAACCCATCGCCAACTGGGGTGCAGATCCTGCGGTGTTTGTGGTCGGCGCCGACAGCCCGTTCAACTCAATGGCGGATGTCATCGACTACGCCAAGGCCAACCCCGGAAAACTGACGTTCTCGGGTGCGGGTCTGTTCGTGGGGCACCACATCGCAGCGCTTCAAATCGAAAAAGCTGCTGGTGTAAAAATGGCCTATATCCCGACCAAGGGCGGTGGGTCAGCCGCCATGAAAGCCGTCGTTGCGGGCGAGGTCTTGGGCGGCGTGAACAACCTGTCTGATGCTTACCGCGCGGCCTCAAACGGCAGCGTGAAAATCCTCGGAGTGGCCGACCTTGAGCGGAGTGAATTTCTGCCTGACGTTCCCACAATGATGGAACAAGGGTTGGACGTGGATAATTCGAGCGTCAACTTCCGTGGCATCATGGTGCCCAAGGGCACACCGCAGGAGGTCATCGACAAACTTGCCGCCGATGTTCCGAAAATGTTCGAGAATAAGCGCGTTGCATCAAAGATGAGCGCAGGCGGATCGCCCATGCACATCATGACACGCGCCGAAGTTCAGGAAATGTGGGCTGCGCGCCAGGCCACGCTCGAAGAGCTTCTGAAAGGCCTCTGAGCGTTTCAAACCAAATCAAGGCAGGGCAAGCGTTTGCCCTGCCGGCCTAACCTAGAAGGATACCGGACGTGGCAAACGACCTTGAAATTGTTGACCAGATTATGGAGCGCGCGCGCCGCGCACAGCACCGCTTTGAAACAGATGGGTCGCAAGAGCTTTTTGACCGGGCGGCACAGGCGGCCGGGTGGGCTATCATGGAGCCATCTCGCAATCGTACACTGGCAGAGCTGGCGGTCAGCACGACCGGGCTGGGAAATGTCGAAGACAAGATAATAAAGAACCATCGCAAAACGCTTGGGCTGATGCGCGATATTGCTGGCGTGAAAACGCACGGCATCATTGGCGACGATCCGGCCACAGGAATTACCGAAATCGCCCGCCCAATTGGTGTGGTTGGGGCGGTCGTGCCGTCAACCAACCCGGCGGCGACTCCCGCAAATAATATCATTAATGCGCTGAAGTGTGGCAATGCCATCGTCTTGTCACCGTCGCCCAAGGGGATTCCGTCTTGTGAAACCCTTTTGGGATACATCCATGCAGAGTTCGCCAAGTGCGGCATCGACCCGGACCTCGTCCAGATGGTCCCGGCACCGGGCTCCAAAGACAAAACTCAGCGCATGCTGGAGAAAGCAGATCTGTTGGTTGTCACCGGTTCTCAGGACAATGTGCGCCGGGCCTATTCCAGCGGCACACCAGCGGTTGCCGTCGGGGCGGGAAATGTAACCGTAATTGTCGACGAAACGGCTGACCTCACGGCCGCAGCGCAGAAAATCGCGGCATCCAAGACCTTTGACAATGCCACGTCCTGCTCGTCGGAAAATGCCGTCATCGTCCTGGACGAAGTCTATGACGCCTTTGTCGCCGAAATGGCCAAGGCGCGCGGGGCCCTAATTCCGGCAGAAGGTGCGGACAGCATCATCGCCAAACTGTGGCCTGACGGGCATCTGAACAGGTCGGTCATCGCACAGGATGCACGCGTTATGATCAAGGCGCTTGAGTTGACGGATCAGGTCCCCAGCGGCACTGAATTTGTCGCCGTGGAAACAGATGGGATCGGTCCCGATCACCCACTTTCGGGGGAGAAACTCAGCCGTGTTCTTGCGTTGTACCGTGCCCGTGATTTTGACGATGCCGCAGTTACGGTTGAGCGTATTCTGGACTATCAGGGCGCGGGCCATTCTGTTGGTTTACACACAACAGATGACAAGCGAGCGGTGTTTCTTGGGCAGGTCCTGCCAACCTGTCGGGTGATCGTCAATCAGGCGCATACCTTTGCCACCGGAGGCGCCTTTACCAATGGCATGCCTTTTTCGTTGTCGATGGGGTGCGGCAGTTGGGGCGGCAATTCGATAGATACCAACGTGCATTGGCGACATTTCACGCAAACGGCTAAAATCATTCGGGAGATCCCGGCCAATGAACCCGCTGTCGAGGATATCTTTGGCGCGTACTGGGCGGAAACAGGGAAATGATGATTGATCCTAAAACGCCGCCTCAGGGAACCTTGCGCGATTGGGTTGAAATGCGTGCCATTGCGGGGGGGGCGGGGTTCACCTTTCCCGAAGGTGCGCCGGACCTCACATGGGAAGAACTGCGCGACACGGCAAAGGCGATCGCCGAAAACCTGACGTCACGGGGTGTCAAAGCCGGCGAAAGCGTGGCCATTGTCATGCCCAATGGTCGCGACGCTTTGAATTGCCTGTTTGGCGTTCTCTACGGTGGGTTTCGCGCAACGATGATCAACCTCGTCGCCGGGACAGATGCGATTTCCTATGCGCTGGACCACAGCGACGCTCGCTTTGCTTTTGTGGGGGCGGCGCAACAGGCGCTGTTTGACGGAGCCGCAGGGTCTGAAAACATTCAGGTTGTCGATCCCAACCAACGGGCTGGTGCAGCGGTTGATCTGCACAAGGTGACACAGCAAAGTCATGCTTTGTTGATGTACACCTCCGGCACCACAGGTAGACCGAAAGGCGTTGTTCACACGCAGTCCAGCCTGTTGGCCGGAGGCTGGACAACAGCCGTTGCGCATCAGCTTAGCAATCAGGACCGGGGCTTTTGTGTTTTGCCGATCTACCACATCAACGGGCTTTGTGTCAGCGTCATGAGCTCGCTCGTCTCGGGTGGATCCCTGGCGATGTGTTCCAAGTTTTCGGCGTCCACCTTTTGGGCTAATGTTGGGCAATCACAGGCGACGTGGTTCTCGGTTGTTCCGACCATTATCTCGCACCTTCTGCATTCAGATACCGAACCTGATAACGAAACCCGATCCCGTTTGCGGTTTGGCCGCTCGGCCTCGGCGCCACTATCTCCCGATGTGCACCGTGCTTTTGAAGCCCGCTTTGACGTCCCGATCATCGAAACCATGGGCCTCACCGAAACGGCGGCTCAGATTTTGTCCAATCCGATGCCTCCGGGCGAACGCAAGATCGGCTCTCCTGGAATTTCGTTTGGCAATGAAGTCTCTGTATTGAATACGGATCTGGCAGAGGCCGCCCGAGGCCAAGAGGGTGAGCTGGCGGTGCGCGGCCCCAATGTTTTGCTTGAGTATTTGAAAAACGAAGAGGCCACATCCTCAACCTTCACACCAGATGGATGGATGCGCACCGGAGACCTCGCGCGTCAGGATGAGGACGGGTACGTCTTTATCACGGGGCGACTCAAGGAGTTGATTATCAAGGGTGGTGAAAACATTGCGCCCAGAGAAATTGACGATGCGCTTTATTCACACCCCGACGTTATTGAGGCCGCCGCCTTTGCGCGCCCTTGTAAGGTCTACGGAGAACGTGTCGAAGCGGCAGTCGCCCTCAAGGAGGGGTCTTCGCTAAACGAGGAGGCCTTGACCGAGATTTGCATCTCGGTGGTTGGCAAATTCAAGGCCCCCGACAAGGTGCACTTGATGGACGAACTGCCCAAAGGACCCTCTGGTAAGGTGCAAAGGCTGAAGCTGGCGGAGATGACCTAAGTACAAAAGCGAAATTGGAAAAAAATTGGAGCTATTGCAGGAATGGGTGGCGCGCCCAAGCCCCGGAATACCGCGCAGTGTGCGAATGCCCAAGCCAAGATCGTCAGAGTCGGCTTGGGTTTTTAGCGATGCCATCGACAATGCGGCGGAATCCAGATTTGTAGTCATTTGTGTTTCACAGTGAGCGTTCCCTGCCGTTGACTGGCCGGATTACAGCTTTCGGCGTATACGACGATACCAAGTTAGCCGATGTTGACTGCATGGTGGCCAGAGCGCTGGCAATTGCTCAGCGACGCTCGTCTGACCCCGCGTCTTCCAACATTTGAAATTCGGCCGCAATATCTGCTGAGGATGCCTGTAAAGCTACGGCATATCTTTCGATTGCCTGTTGCATTGTCATCGCTTTGGTGACCCAGATAATCGATAGGCAACCGATGGCGCGGTCATTGGCAAGGATTGGGACAGCAAGGCTCGAGGTTTTTGGCCGGAACGTGCGTGGGTCACGTGTGGCATAGCCCTGCTGAAAATAGGCCGTCAGGTTCTGGTCTAACCAATCTGACTTCAGAAAAGGGATGTCTTCGGGTACAGCCTCGGCACGCAGCAAATCGATGATGAGGTTGCGCTCCTTTGGGTCGCAAACCGACAGATAGGCCCGTCCAGCAGACGAGCGCAGAATTGGAAGACAATAACCGATCATGCCGGGATCGACCGACAAAGGGCTCCGACTGTGGGTCGATTCCTGAACAATCATATGGGAGTCTTCGTAAATCGATAGATCAACCGGCCAGGCGTGGGTGTTTGTGAACTGCACCAAAATGGGGGCTGCAACATGGCAAAGACGCGAACGCAACGACCCATTGTCACCCAATGCTGCCGCGAGAGGCGACACGCGCGCACGATTGTCGCTGCTTGAGTAAAGGATATACCCCTCGACTTCTAATGTGTGCAAAAGGCGATAGACGGTCGGACGTGGCAGGTTCAGTTCAGCTGCAATCTCGGTCACGCGGGCTGCACCGGATCGGTTCAGGAACCGCAGAATGCTCAACCCACGCGCCAGTGCTCGCACTGTATCCGTATTCTCTGCCATCGACGTCCCCTCTCGTGGCGGGAGCCGATCCGCACACAAGCCGTAGTGTCATCCGGCTACGACCGTCTGGTCAATAGCACCAAAGATGCTTACGCCATCCTCGCCCAGCATTTCAAAACGGATCGTATCACCAGGTTGCATGAATCTTGTCGCAGCATTGCCGTCGCGAATGGTCTCAATCATGCGCTTTTCGGCCAGACAGTTTGAGCCGACGACGTCATGGTCTTCGTTACTCACTGTGCCAGATCCGATGATCGTGCCCGCCGCAAGATCGCGGGTGCGCGCCGCATGGGCAATCAGATCGGGAAATTCAAAGGTCAGGTCTTTGCCTGCATGCACGCGGCCATAGTCCTCGCCGTTGTAAGTTGTCAGCAATGGCAGGTTGACCCGCCCGCCGGTCCAAGCTTTGCCCAGTTCGTCGGGCGTAACGCAAATAGGAGAAAACGCGCTGGCTGGCTTGGACTGAAAGAACCCAAAGCCTTTGATCAGTTCAGGCCGCATAACATGGCGCAGGCTGATGTCATTACACAGCAGGATCAGCTTGATATGCGATTTGGCTTGTTCAGTACTGCACCCCATGGGCACATCATCGGTAATCACCGCGATTTCACCCTCAAAATCCAGCCCCCAATCGGTATCAACACAAGGGATCGGATCAACCGGCCCCAGAAAGGCATCGCTGCCTCCCTGATAAAGCATCGGATCAGTTTGTGAATTCGCGGGCATTTCAACCCCGCGCGCTTTGCGCACCAGCCGCATATGGCTGAGATACGCACTTCCATCGGCCCATTGAAACGCACGGGGCAAAGGTGAGGCAAGGGTTGTTGGATCATAGGGCAAAGAGTCCAGTTTCCCAGCCTCTAACTGCGCAGAGAGAGTCTGCAACTCAGGTGCAACCTGCCCCCAGTTTTCAATCGCGTCGCGCAACGTCGGAACAACCGAGGTGGCCAGAGCCATCCTGCTTAGGTCGCGCGACACAACAACGGGCGTTCCGTCACGGCCACCGGATTTCAGGGATGCAAGTTTCATATTGCGGGTTCTTTCATTCTTGGATCGGACAGGGGAGACGGAAAGGGCAATGCGGCCAGTACCGCGATGTCTTTCGGTGTTATGGCGCTGGCGGCAATGTATTTGTCAGGGCGGATCAACACCGCATTTGTCCCCAACTCATCCAGCGTATCGTTCAATTTTGGGTGGGCTTCCCCATCCAGCACAGGAACAGCGGCAAAGACGTCTTTGGGCAATGGCTGACGCAGGATCAGCACGGGCCTGTAGCCGACAACATCATCCAGCAGCGTTCCGTCACGCAGCACTGGCTGTCCGAACAATTGCCCTTGGTGCGGTGCGCCACTGTCAACCAGGCTCGGCAGGCTGCTGGGTCCAAGCGGGGGCGCAATCGAGGCC
Source organism: Shimia gijangensis (assembly GCF_900142085.1). Taxonomy (GTDB): domain Bacteria; phylum Pseudomonadota; class Alphaproteobacteria; order Rhodobacterales; family Rhodobacteraceae; genus Shimia; species Shimia gijangensis. The sequence goes on along the minus strand of NZ_FQZQ01000009.1, from coordinate 129,247 downwards.
ATGCGCGCACCACCTGTCGGATTTCGCTCTGCCTGTTTCAGCGCGCTCTCGCGGTCTAGGGAATTTATCAACCCACCCAAACGCATCGCCGTTTCAATAAATGCACGCGCATTTGGTGCGCGTTCTGCCTGATAGCTATTCAGCAGGTCGGCACTTGCCTGACCTTTGACAACCAATGCCAGTTTCCACGCCAAGTTGGACGCATCGCGAATGCCTGCACACATGCCTTGCCCCATGAACGGTGGCGTCAGATGTGCCGCATCTCCTGCAATCATCAGCCGACCCTTGCGCCAATGCTGTGCCACTGCCGAGCGGAAAGTATAAACTGCACTGCGCTCCAGCTCCGCCTCTTTTGGCTCGATCCACGGCGCGAGAAACTGCCATATCTTCGCTTCCTGCGTAACCTCTGCATCGGTTTCGTCTTTCAGAACGGTGATTTCCCACCGCCGCCGGATACCCGGGCTGCGGCAATAGGTCATCGGGCGCTCCGGGTTACAAAACTGCACCGAATAGTTCCCTAGATCGGGCCGGTCGCGTTTGAGTAGCAGATCAACAACAAGCCAGCGTTCGTCAAACCCAAAATCATCCATGCCTTCGCCAATGGCACCACGCACCTGTGACTGTGCACCGTCACAACCAACGACAAATTTGGACCGTACGTTCAACACGCGGCCATCAGCAGAACTGCGGCAGCTTAGCATGACACTGTTTTCGCTTTGCTGGACAGACAGGACTTCGGTGTGGGTCAACACTTCAACCCCCGCACGACTAGCAAGCCTGTCGCGCAGCAACTGTTCCAGATCAGGCTGGTGCAACCGGTAACTTGCATGCCAGCCTTGCGGTCCAATTTCCTGCGGGCGCGGCCAGTCCAGCAGTAGCGTACCGTCAGGGTCGACGAACTTCATGCCCGGATTGACCCGCACCTTGCGATTCAGATCATCCGCAATTCCAGCGGCTTGAAACACGCGCATCGTTTCGTCATCAAAATGCACCGCACGGGGCAGGTGATACATCGCTGACTCGCGCTCAATCACCGTCACTCGGACACCACATTTGGCCAGCAAGTTGGCCAGCGTTGCGCCGGTCGGTCCATAGCCAACAATCGCAACGTCAGTCTGGATGGTTTGCATATTCATCTGCCCTCTCAACGACGCCCGCGCATCTCGTAAAGCCATGGGCAATCAACAACCGGTGGCGCGCGCCGCCCGTCGGCGGCCGCCTTGAGCCGCAAGTCAACAAAGGGTTGTCGGTCAGCCTCGGGCAGATACAGGCGGTCATGCCCCCAAAAGCTGGGCCCCACAGTTGTTTCATGCGGCTCCCAGGTGGTCGGATCAATCACACGTCCACCCCAGCCGTTTTCCACAAAGAACCCGGAAGGCGAGTTAGCGTAAAAGCTGGTCATGTAATCGTTTGTGTGGCGGCCAAGAGTGTAGGCGATGCCATTGTCCTGAAGACTGGCCAGGTCATACCCTTGCCCCACGTCATCAAGGTTATGATATTCAACCATGAAATGATGAAACCCGGAATTGCCGGACCCCACGATAGCAAAACTGTGGTGACGCCCGTTGACATGAAAGAAATAGAGCGGCACTGGCGTCAGCCCGTAATCGCTGACGGCAAAGCCCAGCACATCACAGTAAAACGGCAACAAAGCTGTGGCGTCTGGCACATGCAACACCGCGTGACCCATGCCAAGTGGCCCTGTTTTGAACCCGTCAATTGGGCGACCAGGGGTAAACGGCTCGGGCGATTTCTGCGGATTCCAAACCAGTTCAATCCGATTGCCTGCCGGATCATGGGTGACAATCAGATCCTCAACAAAGCGCCTGTCAGCCAGCGCGGGATCCCCTTGAACAACCTTGTGTCCGGCATTGTCCAACCGCGCAGCAAACTCCTGTAGGTCGGATTTCTGCGATACCTCCCAGCCAATAAAGGCCAGTGTTTCCCCGGGTTCGTCAGAGACAACCAAGCGCTGCACAAGATCATCCATCCGAAACGACAGCTGTCGTCCACCATGATCCGCAAGCTGCATGGCCAGCACTTTGCCTGCAAATTGTTTCCAGTCGTCGGTCCGGTCAGACCGAACGCCAAGATAGCCCAATGATTGAATTGGCATGTTTGCCCTCTCCGCAGCTTGTCCTCAAACTAACCAATGTCCAATAGGGGCAGAAGCGATTTCCTTTGGAGAGTCCGCTAGGTGGACGGCGCTTTTGGGTCAGGGATCATGCTGGGAAGGCTGCGATTGTGTGGTCTATGCCGCGCAACTGATGAATTCCTCCTCGCTGCAATCTCTCAAAATCTCCGCAAACTCACCAAGACCCTTCCGGCGCCGCAGAAAACCCGCAAAGTCTGACAAGAAAGGTGCTCTCGACTTCATCCGAGCACTGCCTTCTGCTCCGCAACACTTTGTTTCCCCACGGTATCGGGGGAAAATTCCCACATCAAAATGTTAGCGCTATCATTTTGTGTATGTGTTATGATAAAAGGCACCAACGCAGCGGCAGATAGGCAAAACATGACACTCGATAAAGTAGCCAGTCCTTGGGGGAATCCTAAAGGTTTAACATGTTCTGCCTGTTCACCGCAAAGTGGCCGATTAGTGGTGGACTGATGCGTCATCTAACACTCAACCCTCGGAGTTAAACCATGGTTTCTCGCGTTATTCCGGTCGATTCATTTGATCTTGTGCTGTTTGGTGTCACGGGTGATTTGGCACGCCGCAAAATCCTCCCCGGTTTGTTTCACCGCTTTATCGTCGGCCAAATGCCTGAAGATGCGCGCGTGATTGGATCGGCGCGCACGGATATGGATCGGGCTGGGTTTCAGAATCTGGTTCGCACAAGCTTACTTGAATTTGCACCGGAAACCGCAAAAAGCAACGAGGCCCTGAGTGCTTTTTTGGACAGGCTTGATTACGTCAAAGTCGATGCCACGGGGGACAAAGGATGGTCGGAACTGGTTGAAACTTTGCGGCCCGATGTTGTGCGCGCGTTTTACCTGTCAGTCACGCCATCTCTGTTCGGGCCAATTGCGGCTAATCTGAGCGAACATGGTATTGCGACACCGGACTCGCGGATCGTTGTTGAGAAACCTTTTGGCCGCGATCTGGAGACTTCAAAGGCCTTGAATGCTGAACTGCGTCGTTGCTTTGATGAGCATCAGATTTACCGGATCGATCACTATCTGGGTAAAGAAACCGTTCAGAACCTGATGGCGCTACGCTTTGCCAATTCTCTGTGGGAACCTTTGTGGAACTCTACTCATGTGGATCACGTACAAATCACCGTGTCCGAAAGTCTTGGGGTTGAAGGGCGCGGTGAGTACTACAATCGCTCAGGTGCAATGCGCGACATGGTGCAAAATCACCTTGTACAACTTCTGTGCCTGACCGCGATGGAGCCCCCGTCAAAGCTGGCATCAAACGCCGTGCGCGATGAAAAGGTTAAAGTCATTGAAGCACTGGAACCAGTGCCTCAGAGTGACATTGTTCGGGGCCAGTACCGCGCAGTGAGTGGCAAAGACAGTTATGTCGAGCATGCAGGTGATCCCAACAGCCTGACCGAAAGCTTCATTGCGATGAAGATCAATATCGGCAACTGGCGCTGGGCCGGGACGCCTTTTTATCTGCGCACGGGCAAGAAATTGAGAGCCCGCAGCTCGGAAATTGCGATTGTGTTTCGTGATCCACCCCACATGATTTTCCCCAAAATGGAAGGTCGGCGCGGGAATGCACTGATTATCCGATTGCAGCCTGACGAAGGCATCACCCTGCGCACCACGATCAAGGAACCAGGCCCGGGAGGCATGCGGTTGGCCGAAGTAACGCTGGATATGACCTTTGCAGAAGCCTTGGGTGAACAGGCCCAGGCGCAGGATGCCTATGAGCGACTGATTATGGATGTAATCCGCGGCGACCAGACACTGTTTATGCGCGGTGACGAAGTCGAGGCCGCCTGGGAATGGGCGGACCCGATGATCGCTGGCTGGGAAGGCGCCGCCTTGAGGCCTGCGCCTTACGACGCTGGTAGTTCAGGGCCAGAAGACGCCCTGATGTTGTTGCACCGCGACGGACGTCGCTGGCGTGAAATCGAATGACGACGCACAGGAAATTTGAAGGATTGACCAGAACATGACTTTGAACCCCAAACTGGAACGCGTGACCCAAGCCATCATTGAGCGCAGCGCGCCCACCCGTTCGGCGCATCTAGAGCGCATGAGGGCTGCCCGCTCCAAAGGCCCGGCGCGTGCGCATCTATCCTGCAGTGGACAGGCCCATGCCTATGCTGCGTCTGGGTCTGACAAGGCTTTGCTGTGTCAGGGGGATGCCGGCAACCTTGGCATCATCACGACCTACAATGATATGCTGTCCGCCCACCAACCGTTCGAGCATTACCCAAATCTGATCAGGGATGCAGCGCGTCAGGCTGGTGGCACGGCGCAGGTCGCGGGCGGCGTTCCCGCCATGTGTGATGGTGTGACCCAGGGCGAAGCTGGCATGGAACTTAGCCTCTTTTCTCGTGATGTTATTGCGCTGGCCGCGTCCGTCGGCCTTAGCCACAACACATTTGATGCTGCTGTTTTTCTGGGTGTTTGCGACAAGATCGTGCCCGGCTTGGTGATCGCCGCACAAGCCTTTGGCCATTTGCCAGCGGTGTTCTTGCCTGCCGGACCCATGACAAGTGGTCTAGCGAACGATGAAAAAGCCAAAGTGCGCCAAAAATTTGCACTGGGTGAGGTGGGTCGCGATGCCTTGATGCAGGCAGAAATGGCCGCCTATCACGGGCCCGGAACATGCACCTTTTATGGCACTGCCAACACCAACCAGATGTTGATGGAGTTCATGGGGCTGCACCTGCCCGGCTCCAGCTTTGTCAGCCCAAACACTCCGTTACGTGATGCCCTGACCCGCGAAGGCGCAAAACGGGCACTTTCGTTGAGCAATCTGGGCAACAGCTATACACCGGTTTGCGACATTCTTGATGAGAAAGCATTTGTAAACGGGATTGTCGGATTGAATGCAACGGGTGGGTCAACCAATTTGCTTATCCATCTTGTTGCGATGGCGCGTGCAGGTGGGATCATTCTGGATTGGCAGGACTTCTCGGACCTGTCCGAAGTGACTCCGCTGATGGCGCGTGTCTACCCCAATGGATTGGCCGACGTGAACCATTTTCACGCAGCAGGTGGATTGGGCTATATGATCGGAAGCCTTCTTGAAAATGGCCTATTGCACCCGGATACCAAGACCGTCGCAGGCGTTGGGTTGCAGAGTTACACGCAAGAGCCGCTTTTGCAGGATGATGAATTGGTTTGGCAAGACGGAGCTCCCCAAAGCCTAAATGAAAAAATATTGCGCCCGGCGTCTGATCCTTTTCAGTCAACGGGTGGATTGTCCAAGCTCACGGGATCATTGGGCACCGCCGTAATGAAGGTGTCCGCCGTGGCACCAGAACATCGCATTGTCGAAGCGCCGGTACGGGTTTTTCATACGCAGGACGATGTTAAAACCGCGTTCAAGGCAGGTGAGTTGACCGGTGACCTTGTGGTTGTCGTGCGCTTTCAAGGTCCCAAAGCGAACGGAATGCCAGAGTTGCATAGCCTAACACCCTTGTTGTCAATTCTTCAGGGCCGGGGGCAAAAAGTTGCGCTGGTCACTGATGGGCGTATGTCCGGGGCCTCGGGCAAAGTACCTGCAGCCATTCATGTTTGTCCCGAAGCTGTCGATGCAGGCCCAATTGCACGCTTAATGGACGGCGATATTCTGCGGGTCGATGCCGTCAAAGGAACGCTTGATATTCTCACGGCAGGTGTATTTGAGCGGCCCGCCGCGGTTTCAGACCTGTCTGAAAATCAGTTTGGTATGGGCCGCGAGCTTTTCTCGGCGTTTCGCAATACTGTCGGCACCGCCAATACCGGCGCGACTATTTTTGAGGGATAACTCATGACACTTGCTCCTATCGAGGCCAGTCGCCGAACGCGTGAACTTTGTGCACTGGCGCCGATTGTTCCGGTTTTGGTTGTCGACGATGTGGCTTCTGCCAGACCCTTGGCCGAGGCCCTTGTTGCTGGTGGCCTGCCGGTTCTTGAAGTGACACTGCGCACGCCTACCGCTTTGGATGCCATTCGCGAGATGAGCACTGTACCGGGTGGCTATGTCGGAGCTGGAACACTTGTGACACCGGAAGACGTGCGCGCGGCCAAAGCGGCAGGCGCAACCTTTGGTGTCTCTCCGGGTGCAACGGACGAATTGCTGGCGGCCTGCGCTAAGGAAAATCTACCGCTGTTGCCAGGTGCGGCCACAGCCAGCGAAGCCATGCGTCTCTTGGCGCAGGGCTTTGACATGATAAAATTCTTTCCGGCCGAAGCTTCAGGTGGCGCGCCTGCGCTCAAAGCTATTGGCGCGCCGTTGCCTCAGATCACGTTCTGCCCAACGGGCGGAGTTAGCCCGCAAAACGCTGAAACCTATCTAAAGCTCAATAATGTGCTTTGTGCTGGTGGAAGTTGGGTCGCACCAAAAGAAATGGTCAAGGCCGGACGCTGGGGCGACATTGAAGCATTGGCCAAAGCCGCCTCTCAGCTTGGAAAGATCTGACATTTGAGCTTTTGGCTTAGCTAAAACTCACGTGGCCCCATGCTTGGGTATGTTGCCAATGTCTGCTTGCAGAGTCAGAGTGCCTGCAAGCATCGCATGTGGGCATTTCAAATTTGTCGGCCCTCATGACTGCGGATGAACATGAGCTGCCAAAGGACAAACGTTGATGTCTCCAATTCCTGATTTGATTGTCGTAAACGGCAATTTGCTAACCTTCGACAAAAGTAAACCTGCGGCGCAAGCACTTGCAGCGTCGGGAGGTGTGATAACCGCAGTTGGCACAACGGCTGATATCCGCGCATTGGCAAGTTCTAAGACAAAGATTATCGATGCTGCGGGCGGTACTGTTCTACCGGGATTTATCGACAGCCATGTACACCTATTCGGGGGCGCCGCAGAACTGGATATGCTGGATTTGCGGGATGTGCGTGGGTTTGATGCATTGAATGCTGCTATTCGGGCCTATGCAGCGGGCCGGCCAGATGATCCGCTTATTATGGGCGTATCCGCGGACTATGACATTATCGGAGCGGGGCATGTCACTACACGGCACGATTTAGATCGGATATTGCCGGATCGCCCTGTTGCCCTGATGGCAGCGGATCACCACACGGTTTGGGCCAACACAATTGCCCTGGAACAGGCAGGTATCTTGCACGGCGGTTATGTGCCCGAAGGGTCCGAAATTGTCATGGCCAAAGATGGTACAGCGCAGGGTCAACTGAATGAGACCGGCGCTTTTGGTCCGGTGTTGAGTCTGTCCATTTTAGGGGGGCGCGACCTTTTGGGGTATGTGACGGGGGCGGACCCTGAACCCCCAGCCACCGCCAAGGAACGAGAGTTTGACAAAGAAGTGCTCCTGCGGGGGCTGAACCACTGTGCCAGCCATGGCATCACCGGGCTGCATAATATGGATGGCAACTTTTACCAGCTGGACCTGCTGAGTGAACTTGAGGGCGAAGGTCGCTTGCCTGCGCGGGTTCAGGTGCCAATGCATCTGAAAAACTATGACCCGCTGGACCGGCTTGCTGAAGCCGACGAAATGCGCCGCCAATTCAAATCGGACAAGGTGTGGTCGGGCCGGGTCAAGATGTTCATGGATGGTGTTCTGGATAGCTACACTGCACTGATGCTGAAACCATACCCCGGCAAACCCAAAAGCACTGGCGACGCCGTATTCGAAGCAGACCATTTCAACGAGGCCTGTATTCGGGCCGATGCGATGGGGTTGCAAATCAGTGTGCATGCAATTGGTGATGGCGCTGTGCGGCGGACGCTGGATGGCTATGAGGCTGCGCGCAAGGTCAATGGCGTGCGCGACTCGCGTCACCGGGTCGAGCACATTGAACTGATCGACCCTCAGGATATTCCACGTCTTGCAGCGCTGGGAGCGGTAGCCTCGTTGCAGCCATTGCACTCTCCTGAGGGCGGGTTGTTCGAGCCATATGACGTCGACGACATTCTGACAGAGTCTCAAATCCCTTTTGCATTTGCTTGGCGTAAGATTCGCGAAAGTGGGGCAAAGACCTGTTTTTCAACAGATTGGCCCGTCGTGCCGGTGGATGTCATGATGACTGTTGCGGGGGCAGTGCAAGGAACCCAATTGCCGGCGCCTTGGGCGGATAACCGGCAGAACCTGGAGGCCACATTGTCGTCTTACACGCGCGATAACGCTTGGGTAGAGTTCAATGAGCATCGCAAAGGTCTGCTGAAACAGGGCTACATGGCTGACATAGCGATAATGGATCGTGACTTGATGAATACGTCAGCGGAGCAACTGGCCAACGCGCAGGCAATCACTACGATCTGCGGTGGCGAAGTGACTTTCACCAGATAGCCCGGGTCAAATACCTGAATGTCAGGCATCCTGTCGGGTTAATTCCTCGAGGCGGGATGCGTCCAGCACGTGAATATGACGATGGGCACTGCGCAGAATTCGTTGCCGTTCCCAACGTGATAAAAGACGGCTGACAGTGTGTAGGGTGCTCCCGGTCATTTCCGATATGATTTTGCGGGTGACGGGAAAAGCAATTTGCACACCCGAGTCGGTGTTGCGGCCATGCTGCTTCATCAACCGCAGAACGGCTCGGGCAACGCGTTGTTCAACGTGTTGCGTGGCCAGTTCCATGATCTGGTTATTCATTTCTGAGACACGTTGACCGACTGTTTTATACGCCTCTGCCGCGAAACCTTCGTAGCGCCCGGCAAAGTCATCCCACAGCGACATTGGCCAAATCAGAACGATGCATTCAACTGCCGCCATCGCGCTTGCCGGGTAGGTGTCGCGCCCCAAAGCCCGGGCGATTCCAAAAAGCTGACCCGGAGGGATATGTAGGGAAATGACCTTGTCTCCTTCCGCGTTCAAACGCTCAACACGTACATGCCCGTCCAGCAAAAGGAAGAATTGCTTGGCGTCCTCAGCCTCTTCAAAGATTGGCTTACCGGTGGGGACCCGACGCAATCTGGCAAGGTCCAGCACTTCTCTGAGCTGGTCATCCTCCAGCCGTCGAAATGACGACAAAGAATTCAGCAATGATTTGTCCAGCTTGTTCACCAAAAACCTACGAACTTTGTGAAAGCGCAAACTTGGTTTTGTTGATTACCGCTATATGAAAACACGCACAATAGCCGCAACCACGACCGCGTGGATAAGGCGCACTTGCGTGCTGCGTTTACGGCCCCCGCATTCACGGAGCCATTTGGATAGGATCTGGGCAAAATGGCATCCATAGATGTCAGCTTAGCGAACCAAAGGCAAAATGACGGGAGAGCTAAACGCCAATTTCTGGCCCGGCTTTTAGGACCAACTCATGTCAAATCTTGGATAGGTGCAAAAATACTGGCGAGGCCATGGCTCGTCAAAAATAAGCATTTTAGAGTTACCTTTTTGAGTGGAAGGGCCTGTTTTACGTGGATTTCTCAAAAAGTATTCAAAATTACAGATGCTTACGTTGGATCGGCATTTGCGGAAATCCAGCAAAACCATGATCTAGATCAAGAATTTTTCTCGCCGAAATGGCTAAGATACGCGTCGAACAGAGAATTCGAATACCGAGTTCCGGAGACGCGAAAATGACTTCAGTGCCATCAAGACGAGCCTTTCTCAGAGGACGCTTTGAAGCGCCTGCTGTGATGCGCCCGTTTGGTGCCATCGCAGAGCAGACATTTCACAATACCTGCACCAGCTGCGGGGATTGCGTGTCGGCTTGCCCGGAATCGATTCTGTTCAAAGGTGAAGGTGGGCTGCCTTACGTCAATTTTTCGCAAGATGGGTGTACCTTCTGCGGCGACTGCATTGAGGCCTGCGAGACAGGTGCTTTGGTTGCCGATCAACCGTGGTTGTGGTCTGCGTCAATTGCCAGCACCTGCTTGTCCGAAAAAGGCGTGCAGTGCCGCACCTGCCAGGATCACTGTGACGAACGCGCCATACGCTTTCAACTCGTGCCCGGTGGGCGCGAAAAACTAGAACTCAATTCCTCGCTTTGTACCGGTTGCGGCTATTGCGTCGCGCCTTGTCCGGTCAATGCGATTTCACTTACCCAATTCACCCCTTCAACGGAGGCCAGCCGATGCTGAATATTTGCGGATGCCTTGTTCACACGATGCCCGAAATGACGGACAGCGTGATTGCCGCGATCAACGAGATCGAGGGCGGCGAGGTTCACGCTCAGGAAGACGGACGCATTGTCGTGACCGTCGAAGACACTGAAACCCAGCGCGCTTCGGAACAGATCATGGACATGCACCAGATCCCGGGCGTTTTGACCGTAACCCTTACCTACCACCATTTCGAGGAGATGGGCGCATCTGCCCCAAACCTCGACCAACCAACACACTGAACGGGAGATAGCCCATGACTTTGCCAACTTCCCGCCGCACGTTCCTGAAAGCAACCGCCGCTGCTGCAACAGCGTCGGCTGCTGGGATCACGCTTCCTAATGCTGCCGCGGCGCAGCTTAACGGTTCCGACATTCGCTGGGACAAAGCCGCCTGCCGCTTCTGCGGAACAGGCTGCTCGGTTCTGGTCGGCGTTAAAGACGGAAAAGTGGTCGCCACACAAGGCGATCCAGAAGCCCCTGTGAACCGCGGTTTGAACTGCATCAAAGGCTATTTCCTGTCCAAGATCATGTACGGACAGGACCGTCTGACAACACCGCTGCTGCGTAAAACCAATGGCGTCTATGACAAAGAAGGCGAGTTCGAGGCTGTGTCCTGGGACGAAGCCTTTGACGTGATGGCCGACAAGTGGAAAGAGACCATCAAGAAAAAAGGCCCGACAGCCGTGTCCATGTTCGGCTCTGGCCAATGGACCATCTGGGAAGGCTACGCCGCCGCCAAATTCATGAAGGCCGGCCTGCGTTCCAACAACATCGACCCCAACGCCCGTCACTGTATGGCGTCGGCTGTGGCATCGTTCATCCGGACATTCGGTATCGACGAACCAATGGGCTGTTATGACGATCTTGAGCACGCGGACACCTTTGTGCTCTGGGGATCAAACATGGCCGAGATGCACCCGATCTTGTGGTCGCGTCTGACCGACACCCGCCTGACCAAGCCGGGCTGCGAAGTGCACGTTCTGTCGACATTCGAGCATCGCTCGTTTGAATTGGCTGACAACGGTATGATCTTTGCGCCACAAACAGATTTGGCGATCCTGAACTACATCGCGAACTACATCATTCAAACTGGTGCTGTGAACGAAGAGTTCGTGAACAACCACGTCAACATTACGAAAACCGCCACCGATATTGGTTATGGTCTGCGCCCAACGCATGAGCTTGAGCAAGCTGCCGAAAATCCATCACACGAGGGTAAGCACGGTAAACTCACCAAGATTACCTTTGAAGAGTATGCGGCAGCGGTTGCGGAATATACTGTTGAAAAAGCTTCGGAAATCTCTGGTGTTCCAGCGGCGCAACTTGAACGCCTGGCCAAGCAATATGCGCACCCAGATCGCAAGGTGATGTCTCTCTGGACCATGGGCTTTAACCAGCACACACGTGGGTCCTGGGTTAACTCGCTGATGTACAACGTGCACCTTCTGGTTGGCAAAATCGCTGAGCCGGGCAACTCGCCTTTCTCGCTGACAGGTCAGCCATCTGCTTGTGGTACCGCTCGCGAAGTGGGCACCTTTGCGCACCGTCTGCCTGCCGACATGGTGGTCATGAAAGAAGCGCACCGTGATTTTGCCGAAGACAAATGGGGCCTGCCAAAAGGCACTATTCCTGGCAAACCCGGCTTCCACGCTGTGCTTCAGCACCGCAAACTGAAAGACGGCGACCTGAATTGTCACTGGGTTCAGTGTACAAACAACCTTCAGGCGGCTCCGAACATTAACGAAGAAGGTTATCCCGGTTATCGTAACCCGGAAAACTTCATCACGGTGTCGGATCCCTATCCAACAGTGACAGCCATGGCTGCTGACCTGATCTTGCCCACTGCAATGTGGGTGGAAAAAGAAGGTGCCTATGGTAACGCGGAGCGTCGTACACAGTTCTGGCGTCAGCAGGTCGATGCACCTGGTGTGTCCAAGTCTGACGTCTGGCAGGTCATGGAGTTTTCGAAACGCTTTAAGGTCGAAGATGTGTGGCCAGAAGAGCTGATCGCGCAGAAGCCAGAGTATCGCGGTAAGACCCTGTACGAAATTCTGTATGAAAACGGTAAGGTTAACAAATACCCACTGTCGGAAACTGCAGAAGGCTTTAACAACGAAGAATCCAATCACTTTGGCTACTACGTTCAAAAAGGTCTGTTCGAAGAGTACGCTGACTTTGGTCGCGGCAAGGCCCACGATCTGGCCGAGTTCGATGTCTACCACAAAGCACGTGGCCTGCGTTGGCCCGTCGTGGACGGCAAAGAAACCCTCTATCGCTTCCGCGAAGGCTATGACCCCTATGTCGAAAAAGGCAAAGGCGTTCAGTTCTACGGCAAGCCCGATGGCAAGGCGAACATCATTTTCGCCCCCTATGAGCCCGCCGCAGAAGAGCCTGATGCAGAATATGACCTGTGGTTCGTAACGGGTCGTGTGCTTGAGCACTGGCACTCGGGGTCGATGACCCGTCGTGTGCCCGAGCTGCACCGGTCGTTCCCATCGGCAGTGGTCTATATGCACCCTGACGATGCCAAGGATCGTGGTCTGCGTCGTGGTCAGGAAATCGAAGTCTCGTCGCGCCGGGGCTCTGTCCTCAGCCGTGTCGAAACTCGTGGCCGGAACAAAATGCCTCGCGGCGTAGTGTTCATGCCATGGTTCGATGAAGGCCAACTGACCAACAAGTTGACCTTGGATGCGACCTGCCCGATCTCGAAAGAGACCGACTTCAAGAAATGTGCAGTGAAGATTGAACGCGCTTAACTTGCTGTAAGGAAAGAAAAAACCATGTCCGCCCATATCCGCAACACTTCGTCGATGGATCGACGCCGTTTCCTACAGGATTCGGCGCGCGGCCTGACGGGGTGCGCGGTGGCGGGCATGGGACTTGCCTATTTTATCTCAGATGCCCGCGCGTTGCCTGCGCAGGCGCTGCGCCCGCCCGGAGCCTTATCCGAGCCCGATTTTCTTGCTGCCTGTATTCGCTGTGGCCTTTGCGTGCGAGATTGTCCCTATGACACTCTGGTATTGGCTGAGCTTGGCGAAGATGGTGCTGCCACGGGCACGCCGTATTTCACCGCCCGCGATATCCCCTGCGAGATGTGTGAAGACATTCCTTGTGTCGCCGCCTGCCCGACAGGTGCGCTCGACAAAGACCTGACCAATATTGACGACGCCGATATGGGTGTTGCGGTTTTGATTGACGAAGAAACCTGTCTGAATGCGCTGGGCCTGCGGTGTGATGTTTGTTACCGCGTTTGCCCAGTGATTGACGAAGCCATCACACTGGAACGCAGTCACAACGAACGCTCGGGCCACCACGCGATTTTCATGCCTACCGTGCATGCGGATAAATGCACCGGTTGTGGCAAATGCGAGAAATCCTGCGTGTTGCCGAATGAGGCGGCCATCAAAGTTTTGCCGCGCCGGATTGCGCGGGCAGACGCTGCCGATCACTATAAACTTGGCTGGGAAGATCGAAACCCATTGGTGGATGATTTGATCGATCTGCCCGACCGTCTTCCCGGACCCGGAACCGACAATCTTGTGGCCCCCGGTGGGTATTTGCCCGCTACCGAAGGCATTCCTGAGGCCAGCATGGACGGCGGGTTTAATCCGGGCCTGAAATTGCCTGGAACGGGAGGGTCGAACTGATGAGTAACAAGACCAAACTCCCCGTCGGCCAAGAGGCGATTGAAGAATTCGGCTGGATGTATGCGCATCGGTTCTTGCTGTTGCGGCGCGCGACACAATTTTTCTTCCTTGCCATTTTCCTACTAGGACCTTGGTTCGGCATCTGGTGGTTCAAGGGCAACCTGTCCGGGTCGATGACTTTTAACTTCCTGCCGCTGAATGACCCCTTCATCACGGTTCAATCCTTTGCCGCTCTGCATTGGCCGGAAACCACCGCTTTGATTGGCGCTGTGATTGTGGGCGTGATCTATGCCCTGATCGGTGGGCGGGTGTATTGCTCTTGGGTGTGCCCGATCAACCCTGTGACGGATGGCGCCCATTGGATTCACGAAAAGCTGGGCATGCAAAAAGGCTGGCAGCCCAAACACAACACCCGCTACTGGATCCTGGCTATGGTGGTCGCGGTTTCTGCCGCCACCGGCACCATCGCGTGGGAGTTTGTGAACCCGATCTCAATGCTGCACCGTGGCCTGATCTTTGGCATGGGCTTTGCCTGGGCCTTTGTAGTCGCCGTGTTCCTGTTTGATATTTTTGTTTCGCGCCGTGGCTGGTGTGGACATCTCTGCCCAGTTGGCACTTTCTATGGCCTTTTGGGAACGAAATCGGTTGTGCGTATTTCTGCCGTGAAACGGTCGGAATGCGATGACTGTATGGACTGTTTTGCAGTCTGCCCCGAAATGCACGTGATTTCGCCCGCGCTTCGCGGCAAGGACGAAGACACAGCCCTGATCCTTTCACCCGACTGCACCAATTGTGGTCGATGCATCGACGTCTGTGCCATGGACGTCTTCAAATTCACTCACCGTTTCGATGATACGCCCGCTCCTGGACGTGTCCAACGAACCAGAACTCAACCTGCAACCGGGGCCAGCAAAGCCGCCTGAGCAAGCAACGGAGTATAAACCCATGAAGAAGCAAGCCCTTATCAGCGCCATCGCCGCATCGGCCATGATCGCTGTCGCCAGCTTTGCCATCGCGCAATCGGCGTCTGACGTCCAAACCTTGCGCGGTGCCGACGTTGATGAACCAATTGGTGTGGAAGATGTCTTTCACCAGGATAAACAGCGGTTCACGCGGAACTATCGCCAGCAACCGCCATTGATCCCGCACACAATTGAGCAGTATCAGATCGACCTCAAGGCCAACCGTTGTCTAAGCTGCCATGACTGGACAACCGCAGGCGAGCGCAACGCGCCGACCCTGTCGATGACCCACTATATGGATCGCGACGGCAATCAGTTGGACCGCGTCGCCGGCACCCGTTGGTTCTGTAACCAGTGCCACGTACCGCAAGCCGATGCACCAGCATTGGTCGATAACACGTTCAAGTCCTCGGGCAACTAAGCTGTGGCTGACTGAAAACGAGGAATGGGAATATGACAGATAACAACTCTCAAGAACCACGTCCCGGCGCCATTCGTCGCCTGTTCAAGTGGTTCCGCACCCCAATTGGCGCTGTCAGCCTTGGCTTCGCTTTGGTGGTGTCATTTGTGGTCGGCGTCGTCTTTTGGGGCGGTTTCCACTGGGCCATGGAAATGACCAATACAGAAAAGTTCTGCGTCTCGTGTCACGAGATGAAGGACAACGTCTACGCCGAATACCAAGGCACCGTTCACCAGAACAACTCGTCCGGTGTGCGCGCGACCTGCCCGGATTGCCACGTGCCCAAAGAATGGGGTCCTAAAGTGATCCGCAAGATCCAGGCTTCCAAAGAGCTTTACGGTCACTTCATTACCGGCGTGATCGACACACCTGAAAAGTTCGAGGATCATCGTCTGTATTTAGCATCACGTGTCTGGACCGCGATGAAGGAAACCGACTCGCGTGAATGCCGCAACTGCCATAAGTTCGACTATATGGACTTTACACAGCAGGAAAATCGCGCGGCCGAGAACCACCAGAAGGCACTGGACACAGGTAAAACCTGTATCGACTGTCACCAGGGCATCGCGCACAAACTGCCCGAAGGATATCTGGACGCCTACAAGAAAGTTTCGGACGACCATTAAGGTTGCCTGTTGCTTCCAAGCACTACGTTTCAAGCCCCTTTGACGGGGCTTGAAATTCTTACTTTTTTGACACTTCTCACAATCCGGAGCTGACCATGAGAATTGCATATACTTTGGCTTCCGGACGCGGCGAAACCAACATTTTGGTCGCAGATCTGGTGCAGACACTGCAGGCGCAAGGTGTGCGGTTGTGCGGCACAGTACAGATCGATATCGACCGGGATGTGAACGAAAAATGCGACATGGACGTCCGAGTTCTGCCAGACGGCCCAACGATCCGCATTTCTCAGTCACTGGGCAAAAACGCGCGCGGGTGCCGTTTGGATCCGGATGCTTTGGAGCAGGCCGTTGCCTTGGCTGAAAAGGCTCTGGATGAAGGCACAGACCTTCTGATTGTTAACAAATTTGGCAAACACGAAGCAGATGGCCGCGGATTTCGCAACACGATTGCGCGAGCCTTAGAGCTGGGCGTGCCAGTGCTGGTTGGTGCCAACAAATTGAATGTTGATGCCTTGGTCGAATTCTGTGGTGGCATTGCCGAGCCTCTCCCGGCGGAACCTGATCGCCTCTTGCAATGGGCTCTTAGTGAATTGGCCTCTGCCAAAGCAGCCTGAGTCCGCGCACGTTTTAGGCTCGCAGCATCGCGGCATTCTCGCTATGCAGGCCGCATGAGACGGAAAAACACATTCGAAATCTTTCTTGTTGCAGCTCCGGGGATGGAAAAGTTCCTGGGCCAGGAAGTCCGTGAAAAGGGTTTTGAAAAATCCAGCAATCTGGTCGGTGGCGTTTCGTTTCGCGGGGATTGGTCAGACGTGTGGCGTGCAAATCTCGAACTGCGCGGCGCGACCCGTGTTTTGGCGCGTATCGGTGCCTTTAGTGTCTCCCACCTTGCGCAGCTGGACAAACGTGCCCGTGAATTCCAGTGGGCAAAGGTTTTGCGCCCGGATATTGCAGTGAAGGTTGATGTGACCTGCCGAAAATCCAAGATTTATCACGCAGGGGCCGCCGCCCAACGTATTGAAACGGCCATAACCGAAGAACTGGGCGCGCCGATATCCAAGGATGCAGAGGTTGGTATAAAAGCACGCATCGAAGAGAACCGCTGTGTTTTGAGTATCGATACCTCCGGCGAGTCCTTGCACAAACGCGGTCACAAGACATTCACCGGCAAGGCGCCGATGCGCGAAACGCTGGCGGCATTGTTCCTGCGGGAAAGCGACTTTGATGGTACCGAGCCGGTGATTGATCCGATGTGTGGCTCCGGTACATTCATAATTGAGGCTGCCGAGATTGCTGCCGGGTTTCAGCCGGGACGGGATCGCAGTTTTGCTTTTGAACAGCTAGCAACTTTTGATGCCGAGGCTTTTTCAGGAATGCGGCGGCCCGTAGTCCGTGAACCTGTGGATCAGGTTTTCAGAGGATTTGATCGCGATGCAGGTGCCATTCAGGGAGCGGTTGCAAACGCCACACGGGCAGGGGTCAGCGATCTGACCGAATTCACCAATCAGGCGCTAAGCGATCTCCACCCACCAAAGGGACCCAAGGGGCTGGTCATTGTGAATCCGCCTTATGGGGCTCGGATCGGCGACAAAAAGGCGTTGTTTGGTCTGTATGGAGCGTTAGGAAAGACGTTAAAAGAGCGTTTCAGCGGATGGCGGGTCGGGATTATTACGACGGATGCGGGGCTTGCGCGTGCCACGGGTTTACCCCTGCTGCCGCCGGGACCGGTAGTCGCGCACGGTGGGCTCAAAGTGAAATTGTTTCGCACGAACCCTTTGCCCTGAGTGAGGCTCTTAAGTCGAATTTGTTTATCAGCCCAGCAACTCAATTGTAGCCCTTGCCAATGCGTACTGGTACTTTTTGGCTGACATTAAAAGGAACGCAAATGAACTGGTTGCTTGCTCTGGTCGCAATTGGCGTCGGCCTTGCGCTTTGGATTCATTATACGTTCGAGGGTGAAAGCCTTTTGCGAAACCTATGGCGTGAATGGCGCCTTGGGCGGAGATCTCTTAACGAGTGGGATCGGGAGTGGCAGCACAGCACCAGCAAATCCGATGTTGTTGTCAGCCTGACGACAATTCCCAGTCGAATGGGGGTTGTCGATACAGCGCTCAAGGGATTAATGGATCAATCCCGGCCACCAAAACGAATTTATCTCAATGTGCCGGAATGGTCTAAACGTGAGAATTGCGTTTACGAAGTGCCAGAGCACCTGACCAATCTGTCAAGCCTTGTGGTTCGGCGTTGCGAAGATTGGGGGCCTGCCACCAAGGTCATTCCGACACTTTTGGCCGAAGATGCGGATCAGTTGATTATGGTGGTGGATGACGACAGAATTTATCCACGCAACACTCTTGCAGCGATTGAACAGCAGGCCGCGTCGCATCCTGACAAGGCGCTGGGATGTGCGGGTTGGGTGGTTCCAAAAGACTTCTTGGATCGCCCAACAACGATACTTTCCAACTTGCTAAAGCAGCCTCCGGCGCCAATTCGAGGCCACCGTACGCGCAAGCCTGTTGAGATTGATGTGCTTCTGGGGGTGTTCGGCTATGCACTGCGCCCCCGATTTTTCGACCTCGGCAGGTTGACCGATTTTTCTGACACTCCAAGAGCTGCATTTCTGGTGGATGATGTTCGAACCAGCGCGCTGTGCCGTGTTGCCAAATTCGTGGTCCCCATACGATGCCTGAGCTTCTTGCCGCTCAGGCGGCGCCGTCAATACACAGAGTCTGCACTGGCACATTTGAACCGGGGTGACGGAGACTTGGAAAGCCGTAACAATACCAAAGCCATCCAACACTTCCGTGACCTATGGCGGGTTGGCGGGAACAACTTGCAATGACTCGCATACTTTGGGTAAAGCCACTAGCGTATGCCGACCAAGACGAGTGAGCAAAATTGAACAATTCCAATGCAGCTATCAGCCCCGATGAGGCTGGATTTCGCAAGTTAATTAACCGGCGAATGATTGTCCTGCGGGCTTTGCTTGTCACGAGCGGAGTTGTGCGGGATCCGGTCATCATTCTGACGTTTCTAAACAGCCTTAGCCGCGCGGCTATGATGTTTGCGATAAACGAAACAGCGCGCACAGCCAGCGATGGTATGGGATGGTCAGTTGTTTTGTTGGTGGTGTCGGCGATTACGATGCTGGCTTGTGGATATCTAACCCGGGTCCGGGTGCACCGTTTGATTGTTCGTGTCAAAGAAGCCATGCGCTTGCGTATGTCCCGGGCCCTTTTGCGCGCCAACATTGATTTTCTTTTGTCCAGTTCGCACGGGCAGGTTTTTTCAGCAATGACCTCGGAAGTTGACGAAGTTTCCGGCGCGATCATCAATGTCATTGAATCCATTGAGGCGGTTGTGATCGTGTGTATCGCGGTTCCATATCTGTTCTGGATTTCTCCAAGTGCTGCGCTCGTCACCTCTGGCGCCATGGTTCTTGGCGGGTTGGGATACTTGATCTTTGATCGCCCGGCCCGAAAAGAGATGGTGATAACCTCGCGTGCCCGAGCAGAATTCTGTGACCGGGTGAGTGATATGCTGGCGGGTTGGAAAGAAGTCCGCCTACGTGACACGCGCCGCCACGCCATCGAAGTTGAAACCCAGCGCGTGATCCAAAAATTTGGTGCGAGCGCCAACCGCGCTGAAGAACTGTATTCTATGAGTACAGCTTTTGGTCAGGCGGCTGTTGTTCTTATGCTGTGCTTTGTTGTTGTTGTGGTTCCGCTCTTACCCGGAGGAAACACTGCAGTCATGTTTCAGATTTTGACTGTGCTGTTCCTGACCAGTGGGCCGATCGAGCTTTTGTTCAACGCATTTCCTCGTATGTCGCGGGCCGAAAATGCCTATTTCCGGATCCAGGTTGTCGAAGCCGAATTGTTGCGCATGCAATCTCCTGGCCTTCAAGGTGAAATTGTGCCGCGAGGAAGCTTCCAAAGTCTGGAGTTGCGCAACGTGATGGCCACCGTTTCCGAGGCTGGCAACCGTGATTCAGATCCCTTTGTTTTGGGGCCGGTCAATTTGACTTTCAAACCCGGGGAAACAATTTTCATTTGTGGGGGCAACGGGTCTGGTAAGACCACGCTTTTGGGGTTGATCACAGGGCTGCGCAATCCTGACAGTGGTGAAATTCTGTTGGACGGCGCATCGATGGACCCAGAAACCAAGGCGGGTTTTCGCGAGCTGTTCTCCGGAGTATTCAGTGGTTTTCACCTGTTTGACCGCACGTTTGGCATGACCGACCAAGAGGTGTCTCTGCTCAAGGAACGCATTGCTGAACTCAAACTGTCGGACCGAGTAAGCCTGCACGAGGATCGGTTTTCGACACTGACCTTGTCTGCCGGGCAAAGGCGGCGTTTGGCGCTCGCTGTCGCGCTGGCTGAGAGCCGACCTATTATTATTCTGGATGAGTTCGCGGCAGATCAGGATCCGGCCAACAGAGCGTATTTTTACGACGTTCTGGTACCGGAATTGGCAGCAAGCGGACAATTGGTGATTGCCGTAACCCATGATGACCACCAGTTTGGAAAATGCGACCGCCTGATCAAAATGGAAGCCGGAAAAATCGTTTCTGATGAACCGCAATCCCGCGGAACACTTGCGAAAACGCCATGACCACCAGGTTTGTTCCAACCCGCTCAAGTGCCGCATTGATGACCCTGTGTTTGGCATTCACGGGCTTCGTCATCGTGGCTGTAAACATCCTTATTTATCGCGCACGGATTGTCTTTGGACAGAACAACCCCGACTACATTGCGGTGGAACCTCCAACCATTAGTCGCGCCATTTCTGATCCGATCGTTGGAGAGCCTTTTGCTGAATGGATGGCGATATGCGCGCCTGTCCTATTTGTTGGAGTTGCAGCATTGGCCATTGTTGCATGGCGGGAACTGCGACGAGGCGGTCAAGCCATTCCGCGCAGAGACTACCGGATCGTCACAGCTTTATGCCTGATTATTGTAAGTTTGCAGGGGCTTGCCTCAATTGGAATGGTTCTCCTTAGCCATTATCGGTTTCCGGATTTTGACGAAATGCATATGGCAGGCAGCTATCTGTTCTTTTTTTCGCAGGCTTTTGTGGTGGTCTTCGGTGAGCTTCTGGGGCGCAGACTTGCGGCTCAACCCCGGCAATGGTCGCTGGTTACAGCCCGGATGGCCCGGTTCAGAAGGCTATACGTTTGGGTGCCGATCATACTTGGTGTGGCCTATCTTGCGCTTTTTGTCCTGAAAGGCTTTGACTTGGGTGCGATCAACGAAGGTCTCTACATTGCCTATACAATCACAGAGCCTCTGCTTATTTCATCGTTTCTAGGGTATGTTCTGGCCTATCACTTTGATCTTTGGAGCGGTCTTCGCAGCTATTTGCGCGATTGATCTTCGACTTTCAGCATTCCCCAGGCACGCCTTGCCCGTTGCAAAGCGGTGGCATGTGAGAGCAAAGCAAATCCAGCAAGCCCAGCAACCACAATTCCGTCTTTGTACGCAGGCAGCAGACCCGCCAAAACCAACACCAGACACAGATAGATCACGCGTTCCATGCGTTCAAAGAAATCCGGCCAGTTTTCGTTGCTGACGGGCATTTCGATGGCTGCACGCGCCTTGGCATAGCTGGTCAGAACACTGCCAGAAAAGGCCAGCAACGCCAAAATCCAGACATCGTGGACGTATGCAAGTGTTCCCAGCACAGCAAGCTCTTGATACCGGTCCACCACTGCATCGAAATAACCACCCGACAGGGATCGCATGTCGCGCCGACGTGCCACCGCGCCGTCCAGAGCGTCAAAGGCAAAAGCGACCCCCAAAGCGAGCCCATATATCAACGGTGAACCGTGCCAAACATAACCCAAAGAGACCAAGACGACTAAAACCAAGCCTGCAAAAGTGACCTGATTTGGGGACCATCCGGCCTTGACCAACGGGGTTGCCATGGCTTCCCACAGAGGGTCAATCTTGTCCTTGATTAGACCGTCGATCATAGCGCTCTCCTTTAAGGGCGATAACTGCGGATCAGGTCCCGCCGGATTTTTTCAAGCCGTGTGTTTCGCATTGCCAGCGCTTCGACACGGTCAGGATTTGGAACATAGTGCGCAGTCGTGTGTGTGCGCAAACGGGCTGCGGCCTCAAACGGGTCAGCCGCCCAGCCTTGCACTTTCGCGGCAAGAGTTGCTGTGCCCAAAACACCGGCATGACGGGCTTCTCCAACACGGATCTCGCGATCAAAAGCGTCCGCAACGGTCTGCGCAAAATCGGGGTTTGCGGCAACGCCGCCCACCATCGACAAAGGTCCGTCCATGCGAATACCCTTTTCACGCGTCACCTTTGAGTAGGACCACAGCATGTTGAGCGCCACGCCTTCTACCGTTGCCCGCCGCATCGCGCGCGGATCGTGGTGCAGCGCCAGCCCATGAAATGCTCCGCGCACAAGATCGTTGTCGATCGGAACGCGCTCTCCGGCAAGCCAGGGCACAAAGTAGGGGTCATCCGGCAATGGAGTGCCCATGTCGTCAAACGCATTGGCCAGGTTCTCACCTTCAGTTTGCCCTCCGCTGATCCGAACGGCCCATTCCATCGCAGAGCCCGCGTTTTCCTGAGAGGCCACCAAAAGAGGACGAAAGCTCAGGCTGCTTGAAATCGTGGCGTAAGAATTGGGCACGTTCAGCCGCCGACCGCTCATAAAGCCGGATATCCAACAGCTTGTTGACGCGCAGATATGCAAAGCACCGTCGTCAACCTCTCCCGATCCTAAGGCCGCTGCGGTCACGTCAGATGTGCCACCCAAAACAATGGCGTCTTTGCTCAACCCCAACTCACCCGCGGCCTCAGCCGTGAGAGTTTCAACAACGTCCGTTGCATCAACAATCTCGGGTAGTTTTTCGAAAGGAATCCCCGTCATTTTCGACAGAGTTTTAGACCATCCCTCGCGGCCGGGGCGCGAATCCAACAGCCATGTTACATTCGCGCTTTCGGCTGATGACGTGAAACGCCCAGTGGCGCGGTGCACCAACCAGTCTTTGACATCCAGAAACCAACGGGTCTGAGCGGAAATATCAGGTTTGTGTTTGGCGACCCACAGTATCTTGGCAATTGGGTCCATCCCATTTTTCGCCGGGGCGCCATTGGCAATCCGCAACCAGCGCAGCAGTTTGCCAATCTGGTATCCATGGGCAGAAGGGAACCCCCCTATCAGGTCGCGCCCGGTTTGGGCTGCTCTTTTGTCCAACCACGTCATGCAGGGCATCAAAGGTCGCCCATTAACATCCGCGCAAATCAGCCCGCATATCTGGCTGCTGAACACCAGAGTCGTTGCCCGCTCTTTAAGGTTCGGGATGTCGTGTCGAAGGTGCGACAATGCGCGCGCCAGCGCAGCCCAAAGATCAGCCGGATTTTGCTCGGCAATGCCTCCGGGAGCAAGATTTAGTGGATAGGCTTCAGTTGCCTTGGAAAGCAGCGTCAGATCGCCATCAACCACCCCGACTTTTACAGCCGAAGTGCCAAAATCAGCAGTGATCACAAGATCGCCGTGTTGCACGCCAGTCCCCTTTGTTGGCTCGCTGCAAGCTGGCACAATAATGGCCGCGAGCGCAACCAATCAGGCGGTTTAAAAACCGAAACTAGCGGTGGGTCAGGGCCCTTTGCCGAGCGGTTTGGTACAGGCTGAGGAATGCGGGGCCACAGGTGCCGACATCAAAGGCACTGGCGTGAGTTTTTGCCCAGAATTGCAATCCCTTACGACGTTCTTTGTCACTCGCGATGGACAATATCTTTTTGGCAAAAGCGCCTGCATCGCCCGGAGGCACCAAAAGATCACTTCCTGCGCCCGTCAGCACAGTAGTGAACCCGGCATTGGCAGCGGCAATCGGCAACGCCCCTGCCGCCATCGCTTCGATCAGAACCAAGCCAAAGCTCTCGCCTTCCGTTGCCGGTGCGGCGAACACGTCGGCGCTGGCCATCAGGGCAGGGGCCTGGGCGTTTGATGGCGGAGGCAAGAAAGTCACGCGGGGTATCGCCTGAGAACTTACAAGAGCGCGCAATTGGGCTTCCTGTTCCCCTCCCCCTGCAATCGTCAATCGGGCACCTTCCAAGACTGCAGCGATCTTCGGCCAGGCTTCTAGCAGAACGCGCACACCTTTGCGCTCTTCCAGTCGGCCCATATAGAGAACATGCAGAGGGCCGGATCGAGGTGTGCGCGCAGCGTGCCACCGGGACAAATCGATTGTAGGTGGCAGGATTTCCGGGACTGTGGGCACCTGTAGTTGCTGCCATTGCGCTTGTGGAGCGAGCGAGGGCACAGTCACACAATCGAGCCGCTTGTGGAAATAGCGGGCGGCCCGGCGAATATACCATGTGAATGGATCAAAACCCGTGTCGTCTGGCAGGGTGGCATGAAACATTGCAATCGAAGGTAGCTTTAGCTGGCGCCACAGTTGCCAGGCCATCATAGGTGTCCACGGCGTATGCAAATGCACGACCTCGGCGCCCCAATCCTGCAAAGAGCGGGTGCAATCCTTCAGCTCTGCACGCGAGGCTCGGCTAATCTCAAAGGCCGTGCCATGAAGAGCCATGGACCGGAAGGATCCAAGCTGCGTTATGTCATCTTCTTCGCAATGACCGGAGGGTGCGATAATACGCACTTCATGACCCTGTCGGCGCAGCCAGGACGACAAATCACGCACATGCGTTTGAACCCCACCGGGGCGGTCCATGGCATAGGGGCTGATCTGAACTATCTTCATATACGAATTGAGTTGCGTGAAGCTTGAGGTTAACCAAGCCCTACCATAGGCTCGCCCTCGTATTCGAGCAGATTTGGATAAGTTCATCAAATGACTGAGTTGAAAGCCCTGATTATCGCCGCCGGGCGCGGCATCCGTATGGGGCCCCGAGGCGAACTTACGCCCAAGGGGCTCATCAGCGTTGCTGGTACGCCACTTGTACAAAGATCAGTGCGATTATTGCAGGAGCGCGGCATTCAGTCAGTACGAATTGTGACAGGCCATTTAGCCGACCAGTACAACGCTGCCTTTGAAGATGTTGACGGCGTTGAGCTGGTGCATAATCCGCTGTACGCGACCACGGGTAGTTTGCGATCTCTGATGACGGGGCTGGAAGACTTGCAAGGACCTTTTCTTCTTCTGGAATCTGATTTGATCTATGAGCGCGCGGCGCTTGATCCCGTGGTAGCACATCATTCGCGCATTTGGGTTTCCGGCCCAACCGATACAGGGGACGAATATTATACTTGGGCCCGCTCTTCAGAGGCAGGCAACCCCGTACTCGATACGATGTCCAAAGACGCCGCGGCGCACGATCGGGACCACTATGGCGAATTTGTGGGGCTGAGCTGCTATTCTCCTGAAGGAACCGAGGCGCTAAAAAGCATTGCCGAAGCTTGCCTGTCGGCCAATCCCAAATCTGAATATGAATTGGCTATGATCCGGTTGTCTAAAGATCATGACGTGGATTGCCACCTCATTCCGGATCTGGTGTGGACCGAGATTGATGACGAAGTGATGTATGCCCATGCAACCGATGATATCTGGCCGCTTATTCAAAAGCGTGATGGTCGGTGCTAAGGCTTCTGCCGACGGGGCGCGCCATTCAATCTCAGCTGGATCAGGATGCCCGCGAGCATTGCAAAAATCAGCGGCGTCGTTGTCGCGGCGAGCGGCGATAGAACTCCGAACTCCCCCAGCGCCCAGAAGGATTTCACAGACACCAGGCAGATGTATCCAAACGCCCCAAGCGACAGCAGGCGCCACCAAGCAAAGAAACGGCCATTGTGCCCGGCTTGCGCAAGGCTTGCACCAAGAAAGGCAAACACACCGGGTAATATCCAGGCCACCAAACGGCGCATGACGGCTGTCTCTGCATCTGGAGTTTGTTCTGCGCCTTTCACGGCGGCAATCTGGTGCAATGGTGCGTTGGGCAGATAAAATCCCAGAATTCCAAAATACTGCAGGTGTGTTTTTGTGAGCGCCAGAGGCAACGACAACTGTTCATATTGCGTCGGGAACATGGTGTTTCCTTCTGACCCTTGCCAGACGGTTACATCAAACAAAGTCCACTGCCCGTCGGCCTCAGCAGGCTCTGCGCGCGAAGCTGATATGATCCGGCGAAGGTCTACATCTCCCACACCTTCGAACACGCGCAGATCGTGTAATTTCGGATCGTCACTGCGTAGAATGCGCGCTTGTATCGCGCGGTCACCCTCCAGGATCCACTGGGTTCCAAGCTCGCCTTGTCGAAAGCGTTTGGCATAGGTCCCAATCTGCAAATCCACTTGAGCAAAGACAGCGGCAGGACGTACCCAGCCTTCTAATGTGGCCTGCAAAGTTCCTGTTACCGCGCCAACACCCACAAGAGCCGCAAAGATCAATGTCGGAGGTGCTCCTGCCGCGCCCAGGATGACGTTTTCCATACGTTGGTGACGCAGCAGCTCTGCGATGAAACTCCCTGCGAGACAGGCCATCGGCAGAAGGCGCGCCAGAATATCGGCCGATCGGTAAAGCAAATACTCCAGCATCAGTGGCAGCAATGAGATGTTTTCATCAGCGGCCTTAGTACGGATGTCTTCGATAGTTTGTGCAAGATCGATAGCAATAGCCACTGTCAGCAGCACAAATGTCACAAAAGCAATTGATTTGAGGTGGGTGGCCGCAATATTGCGAGAGGCTATGCCGGTGAAAACACGGGCGTTCATGTGCTTGCCTTTACGGGTTTCATGATGGCCTCTCCGCGCCACAGAACATAGCCAAGCGGGGGGCCAAGATACGCAAACACCGCCAAAACCGAAAGCACCCATGGCGACAGGGACAGACTGGCTTCAGCAATCAAACTGCGCCCGGCAACATCGCAGAACAGCAAAATGATCGAGGCAAGGGGCAGAGTTAGAAACCGCGCGAAACCCGCCCCACCTGCCAGTACGGCCACCAAAGCCAGCAATGCGGCCATAGGCACCAAAAGCGCCCGCGCTCCAACACTGGCGGCATGTTTCATCTCTTCTGGCGAGAAATTTAATAGCCTCTCATCCTCTTGGATCGAATAATCCGGGTCGTGAACCACATCGCTTAGGCGAAACGCCATTTCGCCACTGTTAACCCCAAAAGCACTGACCGCACGGGGCGGGTCTGCTCCAAAGCTGCCATCATAGGCGCGCAAAGACTCCAGTCTGATATTGTGGCTTCCATTCAGATCGGGTCCGACGACGGTCCAGTCATGAGATTGGCTCACTCTCCAAGTGTCGGCGATGCCCGGTTGAAACACGAAAAGCTGGCCACGCTCTTGTTTGTCAGAGGTCGGAGACGTTGCAATGAATGTGGTGTCCAGAATGGTCAGCCGTGAGCTGTGTCCTTCGGGAGTGGTGATTTGGCGAAGTATGAAGTCGGCCTTGAGCTTCGTCATCGAAATCCGTTCGATGTAACGGGCTTGGGGCACGAGATATCCCGCGATGCAGATCGATAAGACCCCGCCAACCAGCCCAAAAAGCAGGGCAAAACTCACCACTTTGGTCCAGCGAACTCCAGCGACTGACAGAATGACTAATTCGCCACGGTTCCGCGAGTCCAGAACTGCAAAATAGACGGCAATCAGAACGCCCAACGCCAGCGCCAGGTCCATGATCTCAGGTGCTTCCAGAGTTAGCAGCCACAGCACATCGCTGCTCTCAGCGTCGTTGCGCAGCGCTTCTTCTAAAAGCGAGGTAAAGCTTTCGGCCATAAACACTGCGACGACAAGTGCCAGAAGCAATGCCAGACGTGCCAGCGTCGGAATAGCAAGAATGCGAAAGACAGGGCCAAAACGGATCATGCCCAGAGTTTCCTATTGCCGGACCGCTGTGGCAAGAGCTTCAAAGCAGGTTCTGCAGGGTGATAAGCAATGAAATTGCGGCACCGGCGGCAATCCAGGAATCAAAAATATCCAAAGCCCCGCCTTGTTTTTTCAGAACGGCCGGGAAATCCTTGACCCCGCCGGCCCGTTTCAGCCGCGATCCTCCCAAATCTCCGGCGACCCCAAAGCCGCAGGCCGCAGCGGTCAGCAAGATCGCGGGCCAAACCGGCAGATTTGCCCAAAAGGTGACACCCGCGACCACAACCATCAGGCACAATGCCCCTCCGATCAGCCCTTCAACAGTTTTGCGTGGGCTGAGCACAGGAAAGGCCGGAGTGCGACCAAGAAACTTACCCACTGCATAGGCGCAGCTGTCAAACAGCTCGACCAGAACATAGATGATCAGGACCAGCGGCCGCAGGTCAGGGTTCAGGGCGGAGAATGCTAGAATTGCCATCGGGATTACGGGAAACAGGGCCACTTCGGCCAATGCGTGCAACCTGCCAGTCGAAGGGTTTGGCACAAACACCCGTCGGGAAAAAATCAAAAGCCACAGACCGGCCAGTCCAATTGTCAGGATAGGCGATAACATTGCCATTGCTGCCGCCACTGCGGCGCCAACACCAACTTTGACCGCTGCGGGGGCACCCAGCCGGACATGGGTTGCCTCATATCCTGTCCGAAAAGCCAAAATCAGCAGAAATGGCACAAGCGTTAGGGCTCCGCCCCAAAACATCATCAGAATGGTGCCCGCAACAATCAGCATGCTTAGCATGGCCTGAAACGTATCGCGCGCCGCTTCGCGCTTACCCGGAACGAGCAGCAGTGAAGACACCATTCCTACACCAATCACCAGCAAAATGGCGGTGGTTAGCACGACGTCGTTGACGGAAAGAGCGTTCATAGTGCTTCCTTGCGGATGATCCGTCGCTGATGCCATCGCAACACGGGGGCAATCAGGCTGGTCAGACGGTTTAGTGCCTTCATCTGGACACCCGGGGCGACAATGAATTGATTTCTTTCCATGCCATCCAACAAAGCCTTGGCCACGCCATCAGCACTCCAAAGCCCGCCACCCTCGGTGATTTTTTGTGTCGCTCTGGGCTTGGTGCGTTTTTCAGCTACAAACTGTGGCGTGTCCGTGTCTGGCGGATAGCAAAGCGTAATGCCAATGCCCATGGGATCCAGCTCAACCTGCAAGACTTCGGCCAAACCGCGCAGGGCAAATTTTGACGGCGCGTAAGCACCGTAACCATAGATTCCAAAAAATGCCGCGCCGGAAGAAATCAATCCGATCTGCCCGGCCTCAGCTGTCTTCATGGGCCCGGTGACCGCATGTGTGAAATACAGCGCTCCAAAATAATTGATGGCCATATGTTCTTCATGCAAATCCAAAGGCTGTTCGGTAAAAAGCCCCGGCGTGGCAATACCTGCGCTGGCGATGGCCAGTCCGGGCGTTCCCAGTTCTGCGATGGCCGCGTCTACCGCCTGAAAAATGGCTACTCGATCACTGACATCCACAGGATAGGTGCAGACAGTTACGCCGGGCGAGGCAAACAGGATGTCCTGTTTGGCGTCCGCAAGCCGTTTTTCGTCCCGCGCAAACAGCGCGATGTCGCGTCCTGACTCCGCCATCAGACGTGCGGCGGCTAAGCCGATACCGCTAGAGCCGCCGGTGACAAACCCCGGCTTCATCTGCTTAGGATCCGTTGGCAAAGCCGAGCAACAGATCGTGCGCGTCTGTGTCTTCAACCTGCGCCGGAGGATGCTTGAACAAAAACGCACTTGCTGCGTTCACAGGTCCGGAAAGGCCACGGTCGCGGGCAATTCTTGCGCATCGAATCGCGGTCAGCGCTTCTGCGGCCGCATTGGGGCTGTCTTCGACGTCCAGCCGCACTTCGATATTGGTGCGTGCGCCAC
The DNA here is from genome assembly GCF_900142085.1 of Shimia gijangensis. GTDB lineage: Bacteria > Pseudomonadota > Alphaproteobacteria > Rhodobacterales > Rhodobacteraceae > Shimia > Shimia gijangensis. Next base: position 99,616 of record NZ_FQZQ01000009.1, on the reverse strand, counting down.
CAAACAAACGCCCTTCAAGGCGGACATAAGCGACTTTTCGGTCGTTCAACCATGGCACATAATCCGATGGGCCAATGCGAATGTCTGTTTCTTCAAGCCGTTCTTCCATGGCGGCCTGAACCGCTTCGGTCTTGGATTCACGTTTGAGTTCCAGACGGCCATGTTCGGACATGTTCAGAAAATCTGTGTTGCCACCGACGTTCAACTGATATGTGCGGTCAATCTCAACGCCGCGCATATCCGCCAGATTTGCCAATGTACGGTGAACAATGGTTGCGCCCAGCTGTGCCTTGAAATCATCCCCAAGAACCGGGAGGCCAGCCGCTTCGAACTTGGCAGCCCAAACCGGGTTTGACGCAATGAACACTGGAATGCCATTGACCAAGGCAACGCCAGCCTCGATCGCACATTCTGTGTAAAATTCGCAAGCCTTCTGAGACCCAACAGGCAGGAAGATGATCATCACTTCTGCGCCGCTTTCACGCAGAACCCGAACCACACCCTCTTTGTTGAGTGCCGGTGTTTTGGAGAGCCTAAAACTGCGATCCTCGGGTTTTGTCAGCATATGAGCCGCAACTCCGTCCAGATCAGGTCCGCGGTGGACGATCGCTGATTGCTCGGCCAGGTCAGTGTGAAACTGCTCGGTGCAATTTGGCGCTGCAAAAGCGGCTTCCCCCAAGGTTAAGCCAACTTTGCGGGCATCGACATCAAAGCCAGCCACCAGCTCAACATCAGCTGGCGTATAGCCATCCAATTCTGGAAAGCTAACGCCAATCGCATTGGCACCAAGAGCACGGCAGTAAGAAACTCCTTGGATCAAAGAGCTGGCACAGTTGCCAACACCTACAATCGCCGTGCGGATTTTATTGTTGTTTGTCATTCGCGGATGTCCCCATCGGAAACAGAAATTAGATGTGTTACGTATTTATTCAAAGTTGGATCAAACGTGACGAGGCGCAGTTGCACAACTCGTGTAATCAATCCACTTTCGTCAAGGTCTAGATAGCCATAAATCAGCCTATAGTCACGGTTGTTTATGCGTGCCCACAATGCAGCTGAATTTGGCCCGGTATGACGCAATTCCAATGGCAGATTCGACAAAGCCGCGAAGCGAACAGCCCAGATCTTATCATTTTGGTTTTGCCGGGATTTTACACCATAGGCGAACTTGCGTTCGATCCACTTCAGCGCGCGTGTTTGACCCTGTTCGGCGTAGCGTCGCCAATACGCTTTGATGGGGACTTTTTTCAGCGCCCCTTTCGGGTCGTACTGTGTGGTATAGACAACTGTGTTCCGGTTCATCGACCGCTGAAGATAAAACACCATGTTCTGATCGCTTGGCGTCTTCCAGGTTGGCTGAATTTTGGGCAAGCTGGCAGAGGTCTCTGACCGAGTCAGATTCAGACTTGGGTCGGCGGGAGACGAGTTTGGCAAAATACATGCAAGACACGCAGCCAAAATGGCACCGATCAGGGCGCGACGTTTCGGTATTTGCGGTGACGTCATTACTCGGCACTGATCCGAGCTACGCCTGAACGGCACGTTTCCAAAGCCTCAGTGACTGCCGCAACAACACGATTCAGATCGTTTTCTGTATGAGATGCCGAAATGAAAAACCTAATTCGAGGCTGATCTTTGGGAATTCCGACGTGAACGACTGGCGGTGCGTAAATTCCGGAGTCCATCAGAGATTCGGCGACAAAAACGCATTCTTCCGGAGTTTCAAACAGAATGGGCACTACGGCTTCGCCAATGGCGGTACCGGTGTCGAGACCAGCGGCCTGAGCGGCTTGCATGAAGTGACGCGAGTTGTTGCGCAATCTGGTCACACGCCATGGTTCAGATTGTAGCTTGTCCAGCGCCGTATGGGCGCTTGCGATTGTTGCCGGTGGCAATCCAACCGAGAATACGAATCCGGGCAGAGTGAACCGCAACCATTCAATCACTTCACCTTCGGCGGCGATGAAACCACCTGACGACGCAAAACTTTTTGACAGCGTGCCCACGGTCAGCTCTACGCGTTTTGGGTCCAGGTCAAAATGTTCACACAATCCTCTGCCGGTAGGTCCCAGAACACCATAAGAATGCGCTTCGTCCAACAAAAGCCAGGCATCGTGGCGTTCTTTTACTTCCAGCAAACGCGGAAGATCCGTCAGATCGCCATCCATCGAAAACAAGCCATCTGTCGCGATCAGAACTCGGGCATATTTTTCCCGATTTTCGGTCAAAAAGGCATCCAGCGTGTCAAGATCATTGTGCGGATAGGTCTGAAAATCGAAGCGACCTGCTTTGCAGCCCATGATGATCGAGTTGTGTGAAAGCTCATCCGCGATCACCAAATCCTTTGAACCCAACACATGGCCAATCAGAGAGAAATTGGTCAAATACCCGGAAATAATGGTTAAGACGCCACCCACGCCCAGAAATTCAGCCATCGCATTTTCGAAAGCCCGGTGCTCTGAACGCTCGCCGCCCACCAAGCGAGACCCGCCAACACCTGTGCCATGGCGATCAATAGCCAGCTTTGCGGCTCCGGTTGTTTCAGGGTCTTGCATCAAGCCAAGATAGTCGTAGTGCGACATGCTGAGATAGCCGTCCGGCCATTGAGCAGACGAGTCTTCTAACGTATCTGTTGGTACAAAATACGGATGCCCATTTTCAATGAGAGCTTTGCCGCTCAGCCGGAATCTCCGCTCAGCATAGGTCAGGAAACTTTTGTTTTCCGGCGGCATGAATTTCTCCGATCAATATTCAGTCAGAATAGGGTGAGTTTTGCAATGTTCCGATGTTACCGCAAAGTTTGGCCATCGGGGAGCTTTTTTGTGAATTTCCAAACTGTTGCGGGGTCTCCGGTGCAAATCTGGTTGCGGAACCTTAAATGTCTCGCCGGTAGATGAAGCAACGTCCTTGAATGGCCGTGTCCGGGATAGGCTGTTCGGTCAAGTTTTCAAAAAACATTCGATCGCTTGAGACCATCAACCCGCCAACTGCCAACATTGGTTCAATGAGTGGTGAAATGGTTTTGGCAAAAAGAACATTCTTTTCCAGATTGTGTCCCCCCAGATCTGCATGGACGAGCTGCGCCGTGGGGCCAAACCGTTTCAAAGCCTGCGGGAGCGTTTCGCGGACATCGCCCAGAATGGTCATGTCTTCATCAGGGGTCGATGCAGGGTTTGATTCGACCTTGCGTTCAAAGACGTAGATTTCGCGCTCGGGCATTCTTTCACGCAGGTGGTCAAATGTACGGCCGTTGCCCAATCCAAGTTCAAACACGGGTCCGCCCATGCCTGTGGTTGCGTCAATGGCATAATCCAGACAGGCGCGCTGGGAAACCATGCGGTTTATGAAAACGTCCAGACGGCTCATTGGGTGTCCTCGCAGTGGGTAAATCCGTCTTCGTCCTAGACGAATTATCGCACCAAATACAACCCTGCCATAAGATTGTGAGCCGGTTGGGCGTCTGACTGCAAAACTTCCTGTGAACCGGCTTGCCCGATTGCGACAAAACGTGCTTCACTCGGACAGAGCTCATGTGGCGTCGCCGGAACATAATTACTCAAGTACCGCGAATGCAAAAAAAACAGAGCCAGGGGAGATCGCGTGACGGCACTATTGAAGGTTGAGGGGCTAACCATTGGTTTCGGCAATGCCGCTCCTGTCGTGGATGACGTCAGTTTTTCGGTGGATCCGGGGGAAACTCTGGCTTTGGTCGGCGAAAGTGGCTCAGGAAAAACTCTAAGCTGTCGGGCTGCATTGCGCATTTTGCCAGCCGTGGCGCAGGTCCGTGGCGGCGCGGTTATGCTTGATGGCCCGGATGGACCCTGTGATCTGATGGGGCTCACAGAGCGCCAGATGTGTTATGTTCGCGGCAACCGTGTTTCGATGATTTTTCAGGAGCCTATGCGGTCACTGTCGCCGCTGCATCGCATCGGCAATCAGGTGATCGAGGTGCTGCGCTTGCATGGCACAGCCAAAGGGCAGGGCGCTCGCAAACGTGTTTTGGAAACCTTTGAACGTGTCGGGTTTAAAGACCCGGAACGTATCTATGGTTCATATCCGTTTGAGCTTTCGGGTGGCATGCGCCAGCGGGCAATGATTGCAATGGCCATTGTCGGCAAGCCTGATTTGCTGATCGCGGACGAGCCGACCACAGCTCTGGATGTGACTACTCAGGCGCAGGTTCTTGGGCTGATCAAAGAGATTCAGCACGAAACTGGCATGGCGATGATCCTGGTGACTCACGATCTTGGCGTCGTTGCGAACATGGCCGACAGTGTGACTGTGATGAACCGGGGCCGTGTGATGGAGGCCGGGCCAGCACCGTTGGTTTTGGGCAGTCCACAACATGGCTACACCAAAGAACTTTTCGCCGCCGCACCAATGATTCCAGAATCCAGTGAGCAAAAGGCCAAGGACGACGGGCGCGATTATATTCTTGAGATGCGCAATGTCTCCAAGACCTACACATTGAAGGGCAAAGCGCCCTGGCACCCTAAAGAACATGTTTATGCGGTGCGCGGCATTGAATTTGGAGTGGAACGCGGCAAAACGCTTGCGGTTGTGGGCGAGTCGGGTTCGGGCAAAACCACCTGTGCCCATATGGCGCTGGGTGCAGAATGGGCGGACCCCGGTGCGGAAATCCTGTTCAAGCCGGAAAAAGGCGCTGAGGCAGTGAACCTTCAGGAGTTGGGCTCTGCCGACCGCCTCGCCTTTCAGCGCAAAGCGCAAATGGTGTTTCAAGACCCGTATTCCACGCTGAACCCGCGCATGAGGGTCAAAGATGCATTGTGCGAACCTATGGAGATTCACGGGCTGGGAACCCACGGCGAACGAATAGAACGCGCCACAGAGATGTTGCGTTGGGTGGGGTTAAGTGAAAATATGCTGACCCGGTATCCGCATGCGTTTTCTGGGGGCCAACGCCAACGTTTGTCAATCGCGCGGGCCTTGATGTTGGGACCAATGTTTCTTGTGTGTGATGAACCGACCTCAGCGCTGGATGTGTCCGTGCAAGAGCAGGTTTTGCAATTGCTCGAAGAAATCCGCGACCGTTTGAACCTGTCTTACATGTTCATCAGTCACGATCTTGCCGTTGTTGCCCGGATTGCTGATGAAGTCGCCGTGATGCGCGAAGGTCTGGTAATCGAGCAAGGCCCGCCCGAGGCATTGTTCTATTCACCGCAGCACCCTTACACAAAGGCCCTGCTTGCCGCGCAGCCGGAACCGGATATCAATCGCCCGATTGACCTCCAGACCGTCAGCCAGGGCGCTGGCAAGCCCACAACATGGCCCGAGGCGTTTCGGTTTGATGACGTGACGATCCCACCCTTGTTGGAAACCAGCCCCGGTCACAAGGTACGCTGCCATGTTTAAGCGTGTTGCCGTAACCTTTTCGGCCTTGATTCTGGCCACCTCTGCCCTTGCGGAATTGGGTGAAAGCAGTTTCTGGAAGGCGGAAGTAGACGCCGGAAACTTGCCACCTGTAGCCGAACGCATGCCGTTCGCACCGCTGGTTGTTGATCTTGAGGCCAAGGATCGCGCAACCGGCAAACAGGGCGGAACACTGCGCACCTTGGTGACCCGCACCAAAGATGTGCGCCAGATGGTGGTTTATGGGTACACCCGGCTGGTGGGGTACAACCACGAATACGAAATTGTTCCTGATCTTTTGTTGGCGCTGGAGAATGAAGAAAGCCGGAAGTTCACGCTGCGTTTGCGTCCGGGCCACAAATGGTCAGATGGCGCGCCCTTCACGTCCGAAGATTTCCGCTACTGGTGGGAAGACGTGGCCAACAATGAACAGCTGTCTCCGTCAGGCCCGCTGGAATTCTTACGTGTTGAAGGCGAACTGCCCAAGGTGACCTTCCCCAATGAGACCACGGTGATCTATGAGTGGTCCAAGCCTAATCCGCAGTTCATTCAGGAACTCGCCGAAGCGCGCCCGCCGTTTATCTACCGTCCGGCCCATTTCCTGAAACCTCTGCATAATAAGTACGCAGACGAAGAATCGCTTCGGGCGGCATTACGTGAAAAACGGGTGCGCAGTTGGGCCGCGTTACACAACAAGTCAGACAATCTGTATAAATTCGATAATGCGTCTCTGCCGACGCTTCAGCCATGGATGCTGGCAACCAAAGATGGCAAAAGCCGGTTCCTGTTTGTGCGCAATCCCTTCTTTCATCGCGTCGACACGGCGGGCACTCAACTTCCCTATCTCGATATTGTTGAAATGAATGTGGTGAGCGGTGGGCTTGTCGCCGCCAAGGCCAATGCAGGCGAAGTAGACCTTCAAGCACGCGGACTTGATTTCAAAGATATAGCCATCTTGAAAAAGGGTGAGAAACAGGGTGGCTACCACACTCTGTTGTGGGGAAATGGGACCGCATCTCAGATCGCTATCTATCTGAATCTTAACTATAATGACGAAGGTTGGCGCAACTTGATGCGTGACGTTCGGTTTCGACGTGCGCTTTCAATGGCGATTGATCGTGAGATCATAAATAAGGTGCTTTACTTTGGTCTCGCTGACGAAGGCGCGATGACAATGCTTCCGGAAAGCCCGTTTTTCAAAGAGGAGAACCTTAGGGCTTGGTCACAGTATGACGTGGATGCTGCCAATGCTCTTCTGGACGAGATCGGCCTGACAGAACGCAACAAGGACGGGCACCGCCTGTTGCCGGATGGGCGCCCTCTTTGGGTTGTTGTTGAAACTGCCGGAGAACGCCAAGAAGTCGAAAATGCCCTGCAAATCATCGTCGACAATTGGCGGGCCGTGGGCGTGAAGCTGATTATGCGTCCGCTGGAGAGGGATATCCTGCGCAACCGGGTTTATTCCGGGCAAACTCAGGCGGCGGTCTGGTTTGGTTGGGACAATGGATTGGCGCAACCGTTTACACCTCCCACCTACGCTACCCCGCAGCAGCAAGAGTTTTTTGCCTGGCCCAAATGGGGGCAATATTACCAGACCCATGGGGACGCTGGCGAAGCCCCGGACATGCCCGAAGCCATGCGATTGATTGAGTTGGCGGAGGCTTGGCGCCGGTCGTCATCCGATCGGGAACGCGCCACCATCTGGCAGGAAATAGTGGATATTCACGCAGATCAGGTCTTTGCAATTGGGCTTTTGTCCGGCGCGCGTCAGCCTGTGGTGGTGAACAACGATCTTATGAATGTACCAGAGACCGGCATCTGGGCCTGGTCGCCGGGTGCGCATTTCGGAATCCATCGCCCCGACGAATTCTGGTTCGACCGGTAAGGAGCAGACCTCATGGCAATACTGCGATTTGCAGTCTTCAGGTTTATTACAATGCTCGCCACTTTGGTGGTGGTATCAGTGATGATTTTCGCCATCATCAACCTGCCCCCGGGCGACTACCTGTCCAACCAAATCAACGAACTGCGGGCCACCGGGCAATCTTCTGGCGTCGCCAAGGCGGAATTCCTGCGCACGGAATATGCATTGGACCGGCCTTTGTGGGAACAATACCTGATCTGGATGGGCTTTGCCCCGGGCCCACATGGGTTTTCCGGCATGATCCAAGGCGAATTTGGCTGGTCATTCGAATTTGACCGCCCTGTCGCGGACATTGTGGGCGGGGCTTTGTGGCTCACGGTTCTGGTCAATATGGCAGCCATTTTGTTCGTCTATATGGTCGCCTTACCGCTGGGGGTGATCGCCGCGGCGCGGTCCAAAACATGGATCGATTACACATCGGCCTTTGTCGGTTACTTAGGTCTCGCAACACCAAACTTTTTGCTGGCGTTGATTTTGTTTTACTATGGCAATCGCTATCTGAACCTGCCCATCGGCGGCCTTATGGATCCGAAATTCGAAGGCGAACCGATGAGTTATGAAAAGATGAAGTCGGTTCTGGTGCACCTGATTATCCCGACATTTGTCATTGGCACCTCAGGTGCCGCCGCGATGATGCAACGCCTTCGTGCCAATTTGCTGGATGAGTTGGGTAAACCTTATGTGGAGACCGCCCGCGCCAAAGGCATGAGCGAGACACGTATGCTGGTCAAATACCCTTTGCGTGTAGCCTTCAACCCCTTTGTCGCCGACATAGGAACGCTATTGCCTGCGATGGTCTCCGGCTCGGTTCTGGTGTCGGTTGTACTGGGCCTGCAAACCATTGGCCCGTTCCTTCTCACCGCGCTCAAATCGCAGGATTTGTTCCTGTCGGCTTTCGTTCTGATGTTTGTGGCCATGCTGACCTTGGTTGGTACGCTAATCTCTGACCTGTTACTGGCGCTGCTTGATCCGCGCATCCGCTTTGGAGGACGTTCTGCATGACGACCTTACCTGACGGACGCTACATCGATCCAAAACCCTACGAACCCGATACAGGGGCCGAGGCGCGCCATGCCGAACTGGACATGCCCAACTGGATGCTGGTCTGGCGGCGGTTCAGGGAACACAAACTTGGCCTGATCTCTGGCCTGTTCTTGCTGATATCTTATGTAATGCTGCCTTTTGCTGGATTCATTTCGCCCTATACCGCCAATGAACGCGCACCGGATCACCTTTATGCGTCACCTCAGGGCATTCACATGTTCCACGAAGGCAAGCTGATCGGGCCATATGTGTACCCGATTTCGGCGGAAGTGAATCTGGAAACCTTCAGCTGGGAATACACACCGGATTACGAAAATCCGGCCAGGCTGAATTTCTTCTGCGAGGGCTCGTACTACAAGCTCGCAGGTTTCATCAAAACCAATCGCCACTTGGTGTGCGCCCCCGAAGGCGCCACGATCTTCCTGCTCGGGGCAGATCGACTTGGGCGCGACGTGTTCTCGCGCATCCTTTATGGCGCACAACTGTCTTTGACAGTTGGACTTGTCGGCATCTCGGTTTCTTTCCTGATCGGCATCGTTTTAGGCAGTATCGCAGGGTATTTCGGGGGCTTCCTGGATTGGATCATCAACCGGGTGATTGAAATTTTGCGCAGCCTGCCTGAACTGCCTCTTTGGCTTGCGCTCTCGGCGGCAGTGCCCTCACATTGGGGGCCCGTGTCGGTGTTTTTCATCATATCGATAATTTTGGGGATACTCGACTGGCCCGGACTCGCCCGGGCGGTGCGATCCAAATTCCTGTCGTTGCGCGAAGAGGAATTTGTGCGTGCGGCTGAAATGATGGGGGCCAAGCCCTCTCGTGTGATCCGCAAGCATTTGTTGCCGAACTTTCTCAGCCATCTGATTGCCAGCGCGACCTTGTCTATCCCGGCGATGATCCTTGGTGAAACGGCATTGTCGTTCTTGGGCCTTGGTCTACGTGCCCCTGCCGTCAGCTGGGGCGTGATGCTGAATGATGCCCAGAATCTGGCCTCAATTGAAATTTACCCGTGGACGGCCATCCCCATGCTGCCCATCGTAATTGTGGTTTTGGCTTTTAACTTTTTTGGCGATGGGTTGCGCGATGCACTAGACCCCAACCGGGCCTGATCGTCTACCAAATGGATAATAATATCCCGGGGTGAGCAGTGTCTTTGCATTTCAAAGACGGCGTGGGGGGCAGCGCCCCTTGCCGACCTATCGGTCGTCGCCACCGCCTTCGTCTTCCATCTCTTCTTCGATGGCCCCCAGAACGGCCCCAGCGACGGCTTCTCGTTGTTTCGGTGTCAGTTTGTCAGAGTCCTCATCAGCCAGCCGTACAGTGACCTGGCGGTGTGCAAAGTGGATGTCTTCACGTTCAAACAACGATCGGATTTCTTCGAAGACCTTTTTACGCACCAGCCATTGATCGCCGGGCTTGGTCATGAACTTCACCCGAATGATCATCGCAGAATCTTCCATCTGGATGACACCCTGTGATTTTAAAGGCTGGATAAAGTTGTCACCGATCACCGGATCATCCAATAGTTCCACGCCCAGCTTTTTGATCAGCTTGCGTACCTTTTCGACATCGGTGTCATAGGTCACCCGCAAGGGCAGTTTCATGATCACCCAGTCGCGTGAATAGTTGGTCAGGAACTGAATTTCCCCAAATGGAACCGTGTGAAGTGGCCCAAGATGGTGACGCAGCTGAAATGACCGAACCGAGATTTTCTCAACGGTTCCTTTAACCCCGCCAATGTCGATGTATTCGCCTTTGCGGAATGCATCATCGAACAAAAAGAACGCTCCGGAGAAAATATCACGCACCAACGTTTGCGCACCAAAGCCAATGGCCAGACCAACAACACCGGCACCGGCAAACAAGGGGCTCACGTTGACACCCATTTCCAACAGGACAATCAGCCCAATGGTGACCAGAATAATGATCAGGATAAAATTGCGGAACAACGGCAATAGTGTCGCCAGACGACTGGCCCCATTGGCCCCGCCTTCATCGCCCAACTCGCCTTCTTCCCCGGACATCTCACCCTGTTCTTCGCGGATTTTACTGTCAATCCAGATGCGGAAAGCATTGTAGAAAATGTATCCGATGAACATGATCACAATGACATCCTGACCCCGGCCGATGAAGCCATCGCTGGTTAGCATACCTTCGCCACCCCAGATGCGCATGCAAGCGAACAGACCTGCCACCATTGCCAGAATACCGGAGATACGCCGCGCAAGATCTTCGAAGGTGTTCAAGCGTCTTGCCGAGCTTTCGTCCAGAACCTCACCCAAAACACTGGCTTCTTCATCTGTGATCTCATGCCCGGCGGCCAAAGCCTGCGCGGCCTCCTCGGCGGCGTCATTCATTTCCTGGATTGAACGCGCCCGGTCAAAGTATCTTTCGATGCCAAAGTTGATTGTCGCGTACACCACGATGATTGATGTGAAGATGATATATGCACCGGCAATCAGCGGAATGGTGGCGGGCACGTTCATCATCAACTGATAACTCATCTGCATCCAGCCAAAGATCATGTAAACGATCATGACGGGCGCCCAAAGCTGGCTGGCCAGACGGGTTGCCAAAGTGACTTGTGTAACTTCTCTGCCTTTGCGAATAGCCGCAGAGATTGACCGACGATTTACAAGAACCATGGCAATATTGAGCATGGCAAACAAAGTCGTCAGAGCCACGACCATAACTGCATAGACATCGTAATTCAGGCCAAGTTCGTTCAGCCATGTGCCGAACATGGCGGTGCAGACATCAAGGGTGGCCACAAAGAATAGCCAGTTGTGCAGCCGCTTGGCATCTGGGGTTGAAAATGCAGGGATACGGTATTGTTCAAGATATGGCGACAGGATCATACGCCAGACAAGCGACACCATTCTGACCGCAAAATAGGCCGTTGTGATCGTGTAATAGGTGAATTCGATTGCTGTATCATCCGAGATGCCAAACAGCATGGCACTGATGATGATCGCCACCAGGATCGATATGCAAATGCCAACGGTGCCAGCGACAAACCGAAACGCCAGAAATGGTAGTTTTTCCGAATACCCTTGTGGGTTTTCCTTGACCCTCGAGACGACGTAGTTGCGCGCAAATCGTTTGCCAAAAATTTCACGCTCGAACAAATGCCCCACAGCTAGCAGCCCAAGCGTCCACAGCAATGTTTTGAAAAAGGCGCTGATCTGACCTGTCGGACTGGACGCCCTCAGGATGAATTCTACTTCATTAATGGCCGCGGGAAGCGCATCCAGCCGCTGTTGCAGGATTTGGCGAAAGCCGTCGATCTTGGTTTGCACTTTCATCAGGGACGACATGCGTTCGCTGGCGGCCTCTGGTTCCAAAATCTCTTCGGGTGGCTGGTTGCCCTGCGCTGCTCCAAGCACGTTTCCACCGGGGTCCATAACGATGACGCTTACACCGCTTTGTGCGGCTTCTTTCATTATCTCCGCGAAGGTCTCGGTTGATGCCGCACCGTCGTCTTGCGCAATTCCTTGTAAAGGAGACAGAAACAGAGTCGTAACAAAAACGAGCGTGGCGATCAGGCGGGTCAGGTACATGGAGATTCTTTCGGAAAAATCATTCTTTACAGGTTTAGACCAACGCAATTGGGCGGGCAAATGCACAACATTGCGATCAAATTGTGCACAGAGATCACCAGCACACGCAACTCACAAGTCGTCGATGTTGCTGAGGACATGTGGCGCAATGGTTTGGAATAGCAAACCCGGGAGTGTTGGATCAGCCGAGAGTTGGGGCCCTTTCTAACGGTTATCTCATACTTTGAGGGTTTTCTTGCCGGGATTCTTCTTGCCATGACGCATTCGCAGTTTACCTCAGTAAGAAGTGGCGCAATAAGAGCACTCGGAAAGCCAGACTTTTTGCTTTACGATATCAAGGATGTGCTGGCTAGATCCGAGTCGGATTTGCATTTGTAGAGTCGCATCAAAGGGGGCGGGGAGTTGCCTGACGTGACACACAATCCGGGACAAGGGGCAGCATCGGCCTCGCCTCGTGTTCTGTTTTACAGTCACGATACCTTTGGTCTTGGCCATTTGCGCCGCTCCAGGGCCCTCGCCAGCGCGATCACTGGCGCGGACGAGCGGATTTCTGCGATCATCCTGACCGGTTCTCCAGTGGCCGGGCGCTTTACCTTTCCCCGGCATGTGGACCATATCCGCCTGCCCGGTGTGACCAAGAATCCCGACGGGTCTTATGCGTCAGAGACTCTGGGTCTGGATATTGACGAGACCACTGATCTGCGGGCCGGCCTGATCAAATCGGCGGCCATGCATTTCAAGCCCGACATTCTGATCGTCGACAAAGAGCCTACGGGCTTTCGCGGTGAGTTGATCCCGGCCCTGGACTGGCTGCGCAGCCAAAGCCAGGCGCGCATCGTGCTGGGATTGCGTGACGTCCTGGATGAACCGGAAGTTCTGGCCACAGAATGGGCCCGCAAGGGTGCGGTTGAGGCCGCAGAGAAATATTATGACGAAGCATGGGTCTATGGCCTGCGTTCGATCTATGACCCTACTGCTGGTCTGGATTTATCCCCGTCCTTCCGCAGCCGGATGAAATACACGGGCTATCTGCACCGCGAAGAGCTGAATGAAGGCATCGTGCCTCACGAGAATTATATACTGATCACCCCCGGTGGTGGCGGTGATGGCGAAAGCATGGTGAACCTTGTTCTGTCCGCCTACGAACAAGACCCCACTCTGCAACCCAATGCCAAACTGGTCTATGGACCGTTTCTGTCGGGTGAAAAGCGGGCCGAATTCGAAACAAGAGTCGCGGCGCTCAATGGACGCGTGGAATCCATTGGGTTCGAAAGCCGCATTGAGAACCTGATTGCCGGGGCGAAGGGCATTGTGTCGATGGGTGGGTACAACACGTTTTGCGAAGTGCTGTCTTTTGACAAACCCGCAGTGATCGTCCCACGCACGAAACCACGGCTGGAACAATATATCCGCGCGCATCGCGCCGAGGAACTGGGGCTGGTGCGCGTTTTGGACGAATATCGTGACGGGCTGACCGTTACGGCTATGATCGACGCCATTCGCAGCTTGCCCAGCCAGAATAAACCCTCGCACGCCTTTGTGCCGGGTCTGCTGGACGGTTTGGATTTTGTGTCAAGCCGGTCACTGGAATTGCTTGGACTTCGACAGGATGCACAAGGGGTCGCATGACCATTGCCCGTTCAAAGCTGGCCGTGGTGGTCAAAGGCTGGCCGCGCCTGTCTGAGACTTTCATCGCGCAGGAACTTGTCGCGCTGGAAGAAGCAGGGCACGACCTTGAAATCTGGTCGCTGCGCTTTCCCACCGATAAAAAAACCCATCCTTTGCATGAACGTCTAAGGGCACCTGTCCGCTACCTGCCTGAATATCTGCACCAGGAACCGTGGCGCGTTGTTAAAGGCCTTTTGTGCAATCTGGGCCGTAAAGGGTTCTGGACTGCGTTAGGACTTTGGGCAAAAGACCTGCGCCGGGATTTCACGCGCAATCGTGCGCGCCGTTTTGGACAAGCTTGCGTTTTGGCAGCTGAGATGCCGAACGATACGGGTGCGCTTTACGCCCATTTCATGCATACCCCTGCATCGGTCACGCGGTATGCGGCTGCAATGAGGCGATTAAATTGGGGGGTGTCTGCCCACGCCAAAGATATCTGGACCTCTCCTGAGTGGGAGAAACGCGAGAAACTGCAGGCCAGCACGGCCGGGGCGACCTTCTTGGCGACATGCACCGGGTTTGGCGCCGAACATTTGCAAGGGCTGGCGGATACTCCGGATCGGGTTGAGCTGATTTATCACGGTTTGGATCTCGCGCGCTTTCCCGCCCCTCCTGACAGCCGCACAGAAACAGGTGTTGTTCGGTTTCTGTCAGTTGGGCGATTGGTTGAGAAGAAAGGCTTCGACAATCTGATCGAAGCTCTGGCGCTGTTACCAGATTCTCTGGACTGGCATTGGGATCATATTGGCGGCGGTGGATTGGGCGATCAGTTCAAAACACGTGCAGAAGCGCTGAGATTAACAGATCGCATCACCTGGCATGGCGCTTGCGATCAGCCCGAGGTGATCGAGGCCATGCGGCGTTCAGATGTGTTTGTACTCCCCAGCCGGATTGCCAGCGATGGCGATCGCGACGGGCTGCCCAACGTTCTGATGGAGGCGGCATCGCAAAAACTTTGCATCTTGTCGACACCGGTCTCAGCGATACCGGAATTCATCACATCAGGCGCCCAAGGCATTTTGTCGGACGATGCGCCGGAGGCCCTGGCCGCTGCGATGTCCGACCTTGCTCAGGGCCCTGAGAAACGTCGGTTGCTGTCCGAGGCCGCGTATGACCGGCTCACCTCCCATTTTCTGATGGCGCCGGGAATTGCGCAACTGGACCGCCGTATTGCCACTTTGCACAAGGGCTGATCAGATGGCCCGCATCGCTTTTTTTGCTCCGATGAAATCCCCCAATCACCCGGTTCCGTCGGGTGACCGCGAAATGGCACGCAATGTGATGACGGCCTTGTCCGACGACACCCGTGGATATGACGTCACTTTGGTGTCCGAGTTCCGCTGCTACGATGGCAAAGGCGACGTTGCGGTTCAGGATGCGTTGTTTCAAGAGGCCAGTGCCGAAGCGTCCCGCCTGATTGCGCTTGGCGGCTGGTCGGCTTGGGTGACGTATCACAGTTATTACAAAGCGCCAGACCTGTTGGGCCCTGTGGTCAGTCAGGCAATGGGCATTCCCTATATTCAGATTGAAGCCACCCGCGCAGCCAAACGGTTGGGCGGCCCATGGGACCGATTTGCGCGTGCGGCGGACGCCTCGTGTGATGCGGCATCTGCGATCTTTTATTTGACCGAACAGGACGGTGAAGGGCTCGCTCCGTATCGACGCGATGACCAGCCTCAGGTCCGACTTCACCCTTTCCTTACGCAGGAAGATGTTTCCACCGGTCATCGCCCTGCTGCTCCGGCTTTTCTGAGTGTTGGCATGATGCGTCAGGGCGACAAACTGGCTTCCTATCAGATCATTGCCGAGATTCTGACTCATCTCACCGGTGACTGGACCTATGAAATTGCCGGTGATGGTCCGGCTCGTGCCGAGGTTGAAGCGTTGTTTGCGCCCTTTGGCAGCAAGGTTCGGTTTCTGGGGCAGTTGGATAAGCAGAACTTGCAAAAGGCCTATGGCCACGCACGCGCCTTTTTGTGGCCGGGGGTGAACGAAGCCTTTGGCATGGTGTACCTTGAGGCTCAGGCCGCCGGAGTTCCGGTTGTCGCCGAGAACCGCCCCGGTGTGCGTGATGTGTTGCCACCGCCAGCTTTGTCCTCGGTTGCAGATACAGCCCACCTTGCACAATCGCTGTCCCGGTTGTTGAATGACGCCGACTACAATGCGGAGCGATCTGCGCAAGCGCGCGATCTGGTGAAACAACGCCACCTTTTGGGGGCTGCCCGCGAAACCCTATGGTCGGTTCTCGATCCGCTTTTGAAAGGCGCCACATGATCCGCTTTGCCATGATCCGCCACGGCCACACAGACTGGAACCGGGCTGGCCGCATTCAGGGCCGCACCGATATTCCTTTGGACGACGAAGCCCGCGCAAGTCTTAAGGCCTATCGGCTACCCTCAGGTTGGCGGGATGCGGACCTCTATGCGAGCCCCCTGAAACGGGCCCGCGAAACGGCTGAAATTGTGTCGGGGCGCGACCCGCAAACCGTTGATCCCCTGATCGAAATGGACTGGGGCAAATGGGAAGGCCTGAAAGGCGCTGACCTTAAGGCCCAGCCAGACAGTGGCTTTCGCGACATTGAATATTGGGGCTGGGATTATCGGCCTCCCGAAGGCGAAAGCCCGGCGGATGTCTGGGCGAGATTGTCGCCCTGGTTGTTCAGTCTGACACAGGACAGTATCGCGGTCTGTCATATTGGCACGATGCGTATGGTTCTGGCCAAGGCGCATGGCTGGGATTTCCTTGGGCCCGCACCCTTTGCGATCAAGCGCAATCGCCTGTTTGTTGTTGAGTTAGAGGACGGCCACGTGCGTGTTGCTGATCCCGATATCGTGCGATTGGAGAGCACTACGTGAAGGTTCTGATCGCCGTCACGCATCTCTTGGGAGCAGGCCATCTGTCACGGGCTTTGACGCTGGGTCGGGCTTTTGCCTTTGAAGGGCATGAAGTGACCGTTCTGTCCGGCGGCCAGCCCGCACCGCATATGGACTACGATGGTGTGCATTTGACCCAGTTGCCAGCGATCGCCTCGGATGGCACCAATTTCACCCGCCTTTTGACAGCAGACGGCCAGGTTGTGGATGAAGCTTATATGCAGTCCCGCGTCGATATGGCGTTAGCCACGCTGCAAGACATGCAGCCGGATGTGGTGATTACCGAACTATTCCCATTTGGCCGCCGGTCTTTGTCGGAGGAATTTCTGGCCCTGCTGGAAGGGGCCAAAGCCCTGACGCCGCGCCCGCGTATTCTGTGTTCGATCCGGGACATTCTTGCACCGCCATCCAAGCCCTCAAAAGCGGAGAAGGCACAGACAATTTTGGAGTCATATTATGATGGCGTTCTGGTGCATTCCGACCCGCATATCACCACACTGTCAGACAGCTGGCCGGTCAGCCCTGCGCTGGAAAACTTGCTGCGCTACACGGGTTATGTCGCTCCACCATCGGCCACTCCGCATCCCGATGGCGTTGGGCAAGGGGACGTCCTGGTCAGTGCAGGCGGCGGCTCAGTCGGGCAGGCTCTGTTTGAATGCGCAATCGAAGCGGCGCGGCAAAGCGATCTGCACTGGCGTCTTTTGATCGGTGGCAAGGATCGTGATGCGCGCATTGCGGCACTCAAAGCGCGCGCTGACGATCTGGACATTACCATTGAATCCGTGCGCCCTGACTTTCGCCAAATGCTGCATGGGGCCGCGTGCTCGGTCAGCATGTGTGGCTACAACACGGCGTTGGATCTGCTGCAAACCGGCATCCCGGCTGTGTTGGTGCCTTTTGACGATGGTGGCGAGGTCGAACAGACCTTGCGCGCACGTTCCCTGGCGCAGCAACCTGCAATGGATGTGCTGATGGCCGCCGATATGACCCCAAGCCGAATGGCCGCGCTGGTGGATCAGGTGATGGCAGAAGGCCACCGTCAGGACGTTAACCTGCAAATGAACGGGGCGGTAAAGGCTGTTCACCTCACGCAACAATTAGGGGAGGGGAAGGCATGAACATCGACTGGTCCCCGTTGCGTTCCGAGTTCACAAAGTGGCGTGAGAACAATCTGGAGCTTTCATTCTGGTGGCGCGATGACGATGCGATTGAGCCCACTCCGGCGTTGGATCAATTGATTGCACTCGCCATTGAAACCGGCGTGCCCGTGCATCTTGCTGTGATCCCCCGCGATGCGATCAGTACTTTGGCCAGCGTGATTACCACTACCGATATGCTGATCCCTGTCGTGCATGGCTGGTCCCACCAGAACCATGCGCCTGCGGATGTTAAAAAGGCCGAGTTTGGGGCCTCTCGATCTGCATCTGAATGCGCTGATGACATGAGACATGCGCACGCTCGTTTGCAAGACATGTTTGGGGACGGATTGGCGGCAATGTTTGTGCCTCCGTGGAACCGGATTGATCCTGCTCTGATGGTGACACTGGTCGAGCAAGGCTATGATGCGGTTTCAACCTTTTTGCCCCGCCGCGAAGCGACACCGGTTCCAGGGCTGACGCAGATCAACACCCACATTGACCCGATCTTTTGGCGCGGCACGCGCGGATTGGTTGACCCCGAACTCCTTGTCGCAAAGGTCGTTGCTTTCCTCAAAGATCGCAGGCGCGGCATCACCGACAACACAGAACCCTTTGGATACCTCACGCACCACCTTGTGCATGATGCCGATATCTGGGAGTTCTCACGGCAATTCTTAAATGAGATGTGCGACGGGCCAACGCGCCTCTATCGCCATGACAGAAAGGACACGGCATGAGCCGACTGAACAGCATTATGCGCCGCCTTGCGGCCCAACGGGATGGGTTGGAGTGGGGTCATGCACTGGTTGCCGATGTGGCTGGTGACTATGTTGATATGGGGCTTGGCAATGGTCGCACCTATGATCACTTGCGCGAAATTGCCCCGGATCGCCGTATCTGGGTGATTGACCGCATTCTTCAGTGCCACCCGTCCTGCGTGCCGCCTGAACAGGATTTCCTACAGGGTGAAGCCGAGGAAATGTTGAAAAAGTTGGCCGCTTCCGGTGCTAAAATCGTGCTTGCACATTATGATTTTGGATTTGGTGAGAAAGAAAAAGACGTGGCTGAAGCTGCGCGTCTTTCTCCGATGATCGCCGACTGTATGGCACCCGGTGGTGTTCTGATCTCGGGTCAGCCACTGGCGGGCTTTGAACAGGTGCGCG
The DNA here is from genome assembly GCF_900142085.1 of Shimia gijangensis. Lineage (GTDB taxonomy): Bacteria > Pseudomonadota > Alphaproteobacteria > Rhodobacterales > Rhodobacteraceae > Shimia > Shimia gijangensis. The sequence goes on along the minus strand of NZ_FQZQ01000009.1, from coordinate 80,878 downwards.
GCCCGGAAACCGTCGCCCCGGATCGCTATTGTTTTTACCGGTCGTGATTACTCGGCGGCGGGCAGTTTGAACTCAAGGGCTTCGGCCCGGGTCAACATCGCGCCTTGTTTGCGCTCGAGCAGAATTTCGCGCGCTTTGGCATAGATGTCGTCCTGCCAGAAGATCAGACAGCCGTTACAGCCTTTGCCACAACACCCTTCGGTGCCCACACGATTGGTTTTGAATCGTTTGGTGTTGGTGTCGGCATCAATCGCCTCAACCAATGCATCGCGACGGCGGATATAGGCCGTCTCATTGGTGGTGTCTTTGACTTCCATCGCCAGCGCAGTCTTGTCCAGCTGAAGGCGCTTCCATTGCTCTTCTGACAGCGCGCGTTCTTTGCGCAGCACAGTGAAAGGCGGGAAGTTGGTGCGCAGATCGTTGATGTCTTCGTGTTCAAACAATGCAAACGGCAAGCGAATGACCGACTTGGTCGACCCGTGGATCACATCCCGACGTTCACCTGTTGCGGCGATCTCATAGTCATAACCGCGCAACAGAATTGTGTTGCGCGCCACGGGCGAGACGATCTCGATCACATCGCCGGGCTCAAGTTTGTTTTTCACCTCAACCAAGAATGCATCGTCTTTCAACTCGGTCACGAACCCTGCGTACTCCCAATGGGCAATCGCTTGGGTCTGTTCGTATCCATGTGCCAGATTGGTTAGCCGTCCCTTGTGGAAGGCCAGCGTGTAACCCCGGTTGCCCACGGTTTCCAATTCTTCCATGTAGTCCGCGGCGTTCCAGCTTTCTGGATCGGCGTAATAGTCGTCAATCGCCATGCGATAAGCCCGCGCCACCACGGCGGCGTAGTATTCGGATTTGCCACGGCCTTCGACCTTGAGGCTATCGACTCCAATGCGCAAATAATCATCCAGCTTCGGCATCAGGCAAAGGTCTTTGGAATTCAATATATAGCTGCCACGCTCATCTTCCTGAATGGGCAGGAATTCACCGGGGCGCACACCTTCTTCCAGCAGGAATTCGAACATGTTGGCGTTGTCTTCATCAACAATCAGCTCCTGAACCGTGCCATCCTTGAGCCGCATGTGGAACTTGTAATTCCACCGGCAGGAATTGGCGCAGTTGCCCTGATTGGCACCGCGTTCCGCCATGAAGTTGGACAGCAAACAGCGGCCTGAATAGGTCATGCACATCGCACCATGCACAAAGGCCTCGAGCTTAATATCCGGACATTCGGCGCGAATCTCTTCCAGTTCAGGAAAGGAGACTTCGCGCGCCAAAACCACCAGATCAGCACCTTGGCCTTCCCAGAATTTCACCGTCAGCCACGAGGCGATATTGGCTTGTGTCGACACGTGCAAAGGGATCTCGGACGCACGTTCGCGCACGAACTGAAACACACCGGGATCTGAGATAATAAGCCCGTCTGGTTTCACCTTGCGAACGGTCTCAAGGTATTCATAAAGCTTGGGAATATCCTTGTTATGCGAAAACAGGTTCAGTGTCAGATAAGCGCGTTTACCGTGGGCATGACAGAACTCGACGCCCTCAATGACCTCTTCCAGCGAAAATTCGGACTTGGTGCGCAGTGACAGGTCCGGCGTGCCCAGATAGACGGCATCCGCCCCGTACAAAACGGCCATTTTCAGTTTGCGCAGATTGCCCGCAGGCATCAGCAATTCGGATCTGTGTTCAGTCATTTTTCGCGCTTCCAGACTAAGAAGGCCCCTCCTTACAGCACTTCACCGTGACGGGCAAAGGGGTGTTTGTTGCGCTCTATCTAGTTCAGATCGGCGTCTTTCCAATACTTGGTGCCAGCAGCCGAGGCCGATACTTTCCAGCCCTTCTTTGTCAGCACAAAAATCGACCTCCCATTCACGAACCGAACAGCCTGGCTTTCTTTGTCGTCCCCAAACATCGCACCGGTTTCGGCCGTGGCGTCGTACCCATTGTCAACAAATTGCCTGAATAGGTCTTCATGTTCAAAAAGCACCACGATCTTTCGATCGAATCCACCGATACCAAGGGACAAGCCAACACCGCCGGTTCCCATGCTCATATAGGTTCTGGCGTCGGTCTCTTTGACCACAGCAACACCCCGCCCATATCCAGCTGTGGCGCCGATCAAAGTCACTTGGCGTGCATCAAACACCGCATAGCCAAAGCTGACTTCATAGAGCGCCCTGGCCTCGGGGTTTGATGTAAACAGCAACTCAAGAGACTCGGTCGCCACACCATCAATTCTCTGACGAGTCATTTCCGGGGTTTCTTCATCTGTGACCATTTCGGCAGTCGAACTGACCGCATCGTCAACGGCTTTGGCCGCTCCGCTGATTGCATCCCCTGTCTTGCTGGCCGCGTCACCAACGGCGTCTCCCACATCCCCGGCGGTGTTGCCAATTGCCTGACCGGTGTCTGACGCACCTTTCTTGACCTTACTCCACAGGCCTTCTGCAACAGCTGCGCAAGGCAAGGCGGCACATAGAACTAAGGTGAGGGTCAAGCGCTTCATAACGGGTATCCTTTTCAGTTTGGAACAGGATACCAGTAAAGCTATGGGCAGCTAGCGAAATCTCCATGGCTGCGTTGGTGGCAATGCGCTGTCCAAAACAATTCGCAAAATGACAGACGGCCAGCGCGTTTGGCGACACCGGCTCCGTCAAAAAGGTGGCCTTCGCAAACGCAGAAAATCGCAGAGCAACCCCGTGCGTCGAATTCGCACTATTTTTATATCAAGGTTGAAAGGATTTGGTGGAGCCTAGGAGGATCGAACTCCTGACCTCTTCGCTGCCAGCGAAGCGCTCTCCCAGCTGAGCTAAGGCCCCAAACCAACAAGCATCTCTGCTTGTGCGCGCTTACTTAGGCGCTTGCCGGGGCGGGATCAAGTGAAAAAATCCAGCCCCGGAAAGATTAATTGTCGTCGTCTTCCGACGCGACGTCTGCGATTTCGTCCAACGAGACATTTCCATCATCGTCGTCATCCAGAACGTCGTCTTCCAGCTCGATATCAACCGAGTCATCGTCCAGCAGATCATCGCCATCAGTTGCTTCAGCAGCCTTGGCTTTCAGCGTTGCCGCATCCTCTGCGTCAGCTGCGATCATACGGCTTTTGCCGTTTTCGATTTCAACCGCTTCGCCGGTGTACGGGCTGACGATTGGATTCTTGTTCAGGTCGTAGAAACGCTTGCCGGTGGTCGGGCACATGCGTTTGACGCCCCATTCTTCCTTGGGCATTAGAAATCCCCTTCAAATTCTTTTCAAGTCTTGTCGACGGTTCGGGCCAACTGCCATAAGAGTTGCGGCGTGTCAAAGGGTATAACGCCTATTCACAGTCTGGAGCGTGCATGACGCAACATTTCCTACCCGGTAATCCGCCGATTTCGATCACATTGCGCCGATCGGCGCGTGCGCGTCGGATCAGCTTGCGGGTGTCGCGGCTTGACGGGCGGGTGTCTCTGACGCTTCCCAAAGGCGTGCCCGAGCGGGAAGGGCTCGCATTTGTGCGCGAAAAAGAAGCCTGGGTACGTGGCCAGCTGGACCAGCGGCCTGACCGGGTACGCGTTGCTCTTGGCATTGATCTGCCGGTTGAAGGTCGCCTGTTGCGCCTGCGTGACGGCACCGGACGTTCGATTCGTGTTCAGGACGGGGAAATGCTTGTGCCGGGTGCTGCGGATCGCACGGCGGCAAGGGTTCAGGGATTTTTGAAACAGATCGCTCGCGAAAGACTGGCGGCAGCTTCGGATCGATACGCAGAAAGGCTCGGTCGGAAGTACACTCGAATCACGTTGCGCGATACGCGGTCTCGGTGGGGATCGTGCTCTTCGGCCGGGGCGTTGATGTACAGTTGGCGGTTGGTGATGGCACCGGCCGGTGTGCTGGAGTATGTCGCCGCCCACGAGGTCGCTCATTTAGCAGAAATGAACCATTCACCCGCCTTTTGGGCGCGGGTTGAAGACATACATGGCCCTTACCTCGAACAACGTCGCTGGCTTCGGAAAAGCGGCGAGGAATTACATCGTTACCGATTTGAAGATTGACGGGAACATCATTTGTGATCACAAATGATGCATGCTGTCACAAAACCGCCCTCATGACCTGTCCAGTTCCGCCCATGACCGGGTTTACCGACGCTTGCGGACCCGCATTATGCACGGTGAGATTGCGCCGGGGCAGGCCTTGACCCTGCGCGGCATTGGCAAGGAATTTGAAGTGTCCATGACGCCCGCGCGCGAAGCCGTGCGGCGGTTGGTGGCAGAGGGGGCACTGTTCCTGTCCAACTCGGGCCGGGTATCGACACCAGAGCTGACCAGCGAGCGCATGGAAGAACTGGCAGCCTTGCGGGCTTTGCTTGAGGTTGAACTGTCCAGTCGGGCCTTGCCTCGGGCCCATATGGCGCTGATTGATCGGTTGCAGACGATCAATGGCAATGTCACCCAAGCCGTCGAGAACCGCGATGCCGTGGCCTATATCCGAACCAATCTCGAATTTCATCGCACCCTTTATTTGCGGGCTCAGGCCCCGGCGATGCTGGCTATGGCAGAAACTGTCTGGCTTCAGTTGGGCCCGACCATGCGCGCACTGTATGGACGTTTGCGCAAAAGCGACCCACCGCACTTCCACCGCCTGATCATCGCAGCTCTTAAAGCTGGGGATGAGCCGGGACTGCGGCTTGCCGTACGTTCTGATGTGACCCAGGGTCTTCGGATGTTGGCGCGCTAAAGCCGTTTGAAATTAACCCTGTGTGGGCCAAACCCGATGCGCATCGTCAATCACGAACTCATGTAGGTGGTGCCGCGCTCCGTTGTGGGCTTTTAGATGCGGATGGTCTTCTGGCAGGTCTGGGTGTGAATGGGCGACATTCTTTTCCCCGGACTGAGGCCACAGCCGTAACCCCGTCACAGTGGCGATCAGGGCCATTATGCCAAGAACGCCCATGGCCACTGGCAAAGAGGCCAGTTTTGCGACCCAGCCAGCCATCGGATAGGTCACCAGCCAACAGGCATGGCTTAGGGCAAATTGCGCAGTGAACACTGCGGGGCGGTCTTCGGAATGTGCAGATCGCCGTAACAGCCGCCCTGACGGCGTCAGGATCGCCGAATAGAAAACGCCAACTGCCAACCATGCCAGCAGAAACAAGTGCCACGGCAAGGCACCGTTAACCAGGAACCACATGGCGTGTGACAATGTCAGAACCGACAGCGCAAAAGCCGACAGGCTCATGACTTTGCGGTCGGAAACGTAGTCCAGAAGGCGCGGAATGCTCAAAGCGGCCAGCATTGAACCCGCCCCAAAAGCGGCCATCGCATAGGCCAGATGGCTTTCTCCCAGATCATAGATCACACGCACCATAACAACTGTATTGACCAACACAAACGCGCCTGCCGAAGCCGCCGCAAAGTTGAACGCCAGAAGTCCGCGCAATCGTGGCGTCGCGAGGTAAATCCAGCTGCCACGTGTCACCCGTTCAAAGAACGGTCTTTGAATGTCTGTTTTTAACGGGGGTACGTCGGCGATCTGGATCAACAAAGTGGACCACAAGAAGCCGACGACTGTGCCTGCAAACAGCCAATGAAAATCCATCACCAACAACAACAGCCCCGCAAGCGCCGGGGACACAAGATTTTCCAGATCATAAGCCAGTCGCGACAGCGAAAGGGCCCGCGTATAGTCAGCCTCGTGCGGCAAAACATCGGGAATCACCGCCTGAAAGGCAGGCGTGAAAGTTGCCGAAGCGGATTGCAGCAGGAAGATCAGGACATAGACCTGCCAGACCGCATCCACAAACGGCAAACACAAGGCCACACCCGCCCGCACAAGGTCCATGACGATCAGCAATTGCTTGCGCGGCAGCCGGGCCGCGATGGCCCCGGCCACTGGCGACAGGCCGACATAGGCAATCATCTTGATCGTATAGGCCGTGCCCAGAACCGCGCCCGCCGATTGACCCGCGAGATCATAGGCAAGCAGGCCCAACGCCACCGTCAGCAGGCCCGTGCCCGTCAGGGCCACGACCTGTGCCGCAAACAGACGGCGAAAAGTGGTGTTGCTCAGAATACCCGACATGGCCGCAGACTAATGCGATCCGTCGGGCAGGGAAAGATCAGGCAGCCAAGCCTTTGGAGCCTAGCCCCAGAAACTTATCACGGCGTGCTTTGACCAATTGTTGAGGCCCCTGATTGTCCATTTCCTTCAGCATGCTGCTGATGGCTTTGCCAACCGACTCGATCGCTGCCTTGGCATTGCGGTGCGCACCACCTTTGGGTTCGTCGATGATCTGGTCGGCCACGCCGAGCTTGGTCAAATCCTGTGCAGTCAGACGCAGCGCTTCGGCTGCCTCGCGCATTTTTTCGGCGTCTTTCCAAAGGATCGACGCACAGCCTTCGGGGGAAATCACCGAATAAACCGAGTGTTCGAGCATCGCGACACGGTTGGCCGTGGCAAAGGCCACCGCCCCGCCGGATCCACCTTCGCCAATCACCACTGAAATCAGCGGAACGCCGATCTGCAGGCATTTTTCGGTTGCCCGTGCAATCGCTTCGGACTGGCCGCGCTCTTCGGCGCCTTTACCGGGATAGGCGCCGGGGGTGTCGACCAGCGTGATGACCGGCAAGCCAAACTTGTCAGCCATTTCCATCAGGCGGATCGCTTTGCGATAGCCTTCCGGGCGTGCCATGCCAAAGTTGCGTTCGATCCGGGATTTGGTGTCGTTGCCTTTCTCATGGCCAATCACCATCACAGGCGTGTCGTTGAACCGTGCCAACCCGCCCATGACGGCATGGTCATCGGCAAAGTTCCGGTCCCCTGCTAGGGGCGTATATTCAGTGAACAAGGCGTCGATGTAGTCTTTGCAGTGTGGTCGTTCGGGATGCCGCGCGACCTGACATTTCCGCCAGGGAGTCAAATCTTTGTAAAGATCTTCCAGCATCTCAGCGGCCTTGCGATCCAGCGCCGCGGCTTCGTCAGAGATATCCATTTCCTCATTCTGTCGCGCCAATGCGCGCAACTCTTCGGCTTTGCCTTCAATTTCCGCCAAGGGTTTTTCAAAATCGAGGTAGTTGGTCATGTCTCTCTCCGGAGCAGGTCTGCGTTTTGCTATATGACGGTGACGTTCGGTAATTGCAATAATGCGTGCAGCAGGGAGTTTTGCCAAGAGGCTGGCATGTTCAACAGACCCCCCGGTTAATCAGCCAGTGAAAAGCACAGGATAGAGCGAGGCAACCAGCAAAGTCGCCATGGTCCAGTTAAAGGCAATCAACAGCCGGGGACGTTTGAGCAAACGCCGCATTTGCTGCCCCAGCAGTGTCCAAACGCTGACGCTTGGCAGGTTGATTGCACCAAAAATACCCGCCACCAACAGAACCGCCGTCAAGGAACGATCTGGCGCATACAGCGTGATCGCAGTCAGCGCCATGGTCCAGGCCTTGGGATTGACCCATTGAAACAGAGCGGCCTGAACAAAGGTCATCGGAGTTCCAACCTGACCCGCCCGATCCGGCGCACCCGCGTTGCCAATCTTCCAGGCGAGCCACAAAAGATAGGTTACACTAAACACTTTGAGGATCAGATAGGTGGCAGGCAGTTGATCAAACACCTGCATCAGACCGATGCCCACCAGAACCACCATAATCGTGAACCCAATACCAATGCCCAACATATGCGGGATGGTGCGGCGAAAGCCGAAATTCGCGCCGGACGCCATCAGCATCAGGTTGTTCGGCCCCGGCGTAATCGAGGACACAAAGGAGAAAGCCGCCAGCGCGGACAACACATCGAACGTCATATTGTTTTTCGCTCCAGCGCAAACAACATCGCGCTTTCCGGTGAGGCAAAAACGGGCACATTCAGATGAGATAGCAAAGGCGCCGCGTCGGCCATACTGGCTTGGGCCAGAACCACGCAGTCCACATCGTTTTCTAATATTGCCCGTTCCACAGCTTTCGCAATGCCATTAACAAAGGCCGCGAATTCACCAGCCGTAAACAGCGGCCAAAGTGTTCCACAAAACAGATGTCGGATGTCCTGATCCTGCCCCTGAGCCGCCAGAGCGCTCTTCAACAGCTCTGTGGACGTGTCCTTGGTACTTTCCAAGGCATAGGCCAGCAACACGGTTCCACCTGTTATTGCGGCCCTTTCCATCATCGGGGCGTCTACGCGAATGGCGCCTGCGTCAACGGCAGCAGGCCCGATAGTTGTACAAGTGCAGATCACTGTGCCGCGTGCTTCTTTGACGATGTCTGCAATTTCCTGTCGTAAGGGATCGCTGAGCCCGTGATGTTGGGCCTGAGCCAACCAGTCACTACGCACGATCTGTACCAATGTGCAGTCCGGCGCCAACCGTGTTTGTAGTGCTTGGAACGTTGGTACATGTGCGTCCGAGGTGTGAAGCAGAGTGATCGTTGTCATGCCAGCGTTATGACAAAGGAAAAGGGCAGAGCCAATGGCTCCGCCCCTTCGAAACTCATAAAGAGGAGATTTAGTCCTGGGCAGCCAACTCGGCTTGATCCACGATCACCTGCGCCTGTTTCATCGACGCCTGATCGATCAGCTTGCCCTTATAGGTCACGGCACCCATGCCTGCCGCATTGGCCTTGTCCATCTCGGCGAGAATTTCGCGGGCTTCGGCGACGGCTTCTGCAGAAGGTGTGAAGACCTCATTCGACAGCTTGACTTGCTTTGGGTGGATCGCCCATTTGCCAACCATGCCAAGCGTGGCCGAGCGGCGTGCCTGTGCCACAAAGGCTTCGTCGTCCGAGAAATCACCAAACGGGCCATCAACCGGCAACACGCCATGCGTGCGACACGCTGCGACAATCGCGGTCTGTGCCCAGTGCCATGGGTTGGTGTAATGCTTTTCGCCTTCGTTCAGCATGTAATAGTTGGACTGCGTGCCACCGATGCCAGTGGTTTGCATGCCCATCGACGCGGCATAGTCGGCATAGCCAAGGCTGATCGCCTGCATGCGTGGACTGGCAGCGGCAATCTCTTCGACGTGGGCGATACCAGCGGCGGTTTCGATGATCGCTTCAAAACCGACGGGTTTTTTGCGGCCTTTGGCTTTTTCAACCGCAGCGACCAGTGCTTCAAGCGCATAAACGTCTTCTGCGCAGCCCGCCATTGGCAGCATGATCAGGTCCAGACGGTCCGAGGCGTTTTCCAACAGCTCGACAACATCCTTGTACCAGTGTTCCGTGTCCAGACCGTTGATCCGCACCGACAGGGTCTTATTGCCCCAGTCTACGTCGTGGGTGGCCTGAATGATGTTCTTACGCGCAATATCCTTGTCACCGGGTGCAACACTGTCTTCCAGATCAAGGTTGATCACGTCCGCAGCCGACTTGGCCATTTTTTCGAACAATTCAGTGCGCGACCCGGGGCCAAACAACTGGCAGCGGTTTGGACGGGCAGGGGCGGCAGGTTGCGTGCGAAAGCTCATATGAATTGGTCCTCTTGGTAAGGAAATTACGTTCTGGTTGGGTGAAGCGTTATTAAATTGCGCCCCGGCGCGCAAGCAGATTTTGCACTGCAGCATTCTGTGCCGCAGTGCGGCGGCGTTTTTGTTGCCGCAAACAGACGCGCACAGGATTTCGACACAGTGCAAGGCGATGGAATGAAAAACGCGCTTTATGACAACTGGGCCCTGTTTCTGGGCATGATCATGCTGATGGTGGCCAATGGATTGTTGGTCACTTTGCTGACAATTCGTGGCGCTGGCCTCGGGTTCTCAGATTTGACCATTTCAATCATGCAGGCAGCCTATCCCCTGGGGGCTTTGGCGGGCACGGCGATAGCGCCACGTTTGGTGGAAAAGGTTGGCCATATTCGTGCCTTTTCAGCGCTTGCATCCTTGGTTTCAATCGCGGCAATCCTGCACTTGTTGACCTCAGATCCTGCGACCTGGTCGGCAATGCGGTTTCTGGCGGGCGTGTGTTATCCGGGGCTTTATGTGATTACCGAAAGCTGGCTAAGCGCAAAATCCGAAAACAAGAACCGGGCACAGATCCTGTCGCTCTACTTTATGATCTGGATGGCGGGGCCCGCAATTGGAACCGCACTTGTGGCCGCCCCCGACCCTTCTGGCAATATGCTGTTCGGGTTGGTGTCTATTCTCATATCCCTATCGATCGTGCCGCTTCTTTTGTCGGGCAACAAAGCCCCGGACTACGAAGTGCCAGATCGCATGTCCGTCAGGCGGCTCTATGGAATTTCTCCAACCGCCGTTGTCGGCAATTTCGTCAGCGCCACGGCGGTGGCCGCGTGGTTTATTGCCTTGCCGCTTTTTGCCCTGGCGCGTGGCATGACAACCGCGCAGGCTTCTGGGGTTTTGGTGATTGCCATGATTGTTGGGGCACTGGTGCAGTACCCCGTGGGCTGGATTTCTGACAAGACGGACCGAAGACTTGTCCTTGCGGGGCTCGGCGTGATTGGCGGCGTCACCTGTCTGTGGATGTTTCTGGATGCATCGCCAACCAGTATGATCGTTGGATTTAGCATCCTCGCAGGCGCCAGCCTGCCGATGTATGCGGTCTGCACGGCGCATGCGAATGATCACTTAAAGTCCTCTCAGATTGTGGCCGCGAGCGGCACCATGTTGTTCATTCTGAACGTCGGACAGTTCATCGGCATTCTGATTGGGCCAAATATGGTCAGCATTGCTGACGGAAGAGGGTTCGTGATGTTCCTGTTGGTCCTTTGTTTTATGGTGACTGTGGTCGCTCTGGTACGTCGTGCCCAGGAGGTTGCCCCAGAGGATACCGGCAGCTGGCAGGCCATGCCCGTGCTTGGGGCCCCGCAATCCGGGGTCCTGCAGACCGAATCCCGGTTGGCCGAGGAAGAAGAAGGTAACCTTGACTGACGTGTTGGGAAATTCTTCGAAATATTTCGGAAATAGAGCAAGAAAATCCCCCCAGTGATGGAGAATCCGTCGCCTTTCGTATGCATTTGCCCAAAAAGAAGTGGAAACTATCGCAGAATTTTCACTTCAAGGGGATGATGCGCGATGTCGATGATTGAAACACCGTATTTGCTGTTTTTGGGCGATGCGCCTGACCAACTGGCCGCAAAGGTCGCCCAGGGAATTAAAGACTGGCGTCCTGAAAACGCTGTGGGTCAATTTCGCATGGACGGCTGCAAAGCAGACCTGGGGTTGACGGATATGTCCTTGGAAGACGCCAAAGCGGCAGGTGCCAAAACGCTGGTGATTGGTGTGGCCAACCGGGGCGGTTTGATTTCCAAAGAATGGAAAAAAGAGCTGGTCATGGCGCTGGAAGAGGGCTTTGATCTTGCCTCCGGTTTGCATAACCTGCTGCGCGATGAGCCTGATCTGGTTGCCGTCGCCGAAGCCTGTGGTCGCAGCCTGCACGACGTGCGTGTTCCCGAAGTTGATTACCCAATCGCCAATGGCATTAAGCGCAAGGGCAAACGTTGTCTGGCAGTAGGGACCGATTGTTCCGTGGGCAAAATGTACACCGCGCTGGCCATGGACGCCGAGATGCGCGAGCGCGGTCTGAAATCAACCTTCCGCGCCACTGGCCAGACCGGCATTCTGATCACCGGCGACGGCGTGCCCTTGGATGCCGTGATTGCCGATTTCATGGCCGGATCGGTGGAATGGCTGACCCCGGACAACGATGACGACCACTGGGACCTGATCGAGGGGCAAGGATCATTGTTTCACGTGTCCTATTCCGGCGTGACCATGGCGTTGATCCACGGTGGCCAGCCGGATGCATTGATCCTCAGCCACGAGCCCACCCGCGAACACATGCGTGGCCTGCCGACCTATACACAGCCATCTCTGGCAGAGTTGCGCGACGTGGCGCTGACCTTGGCCAAAGTGGCCAACCCGGATGCGCAAGTGGTGGGCATTTCCGTCAACACCCAGCACATGGGTGAAGCGGATGCGAAATCCTATCTGGCGGGGCTGGAAGAAAGCTTGGGGCTGCCTGCCACCGATCCTTATCGGTTTGGCGCAGGCAAGCTGGTCGACGCCTTGGCGGCGATGTAAGTAGCCGGGAAGGCCGGGGGCGCTGCCCCCGGACCCCCGGGATATTTTTGACCAGATGATGAGGGTTTGAGGTTTGGAAATTTCAGTATCGCGCGATGTGTTTAAGCTGGCACAGGTCTTTACCATTTCACGAGGCTCACGGACCGAATCTAAGGTTCTGACTGTGCGCGTCACCGAAGACGGTGTGACCGGTTGGGGCGAATGTGTGCCCTATGCGCGATATGGAGAGACGTTAGAGAATGTGACGGCGCTGATTGAAGGTGTCAAAGGTCCGGTGTCACGCGCCGGGTTGTACACCTTGCCCGCCGGGGCCGCGCGCAATGCACTGGATTGTGCCTTGTGGGATCTTGAGGCCAAGAAAACTGGCAAACGGGTTTGGGAACTGGCCGGTCTGCCCGCGCCGGGGCCGGAAATCACCGCCTATACCCTGTCACTTGATACGCCTGAGGCGATGCAGGCACAGGCCGCCAAAAATGCGTTCCGTCCGCTGCTCAAGATCAAGCTGGGCACGCCGGATGATATGCCGCGGCTTGAGGCGGTGCGTGCGGGTGCGCCAAAATCGACCATCATTGTGGACGCCAACGAAGGCTGGAGCGCCGAGGTTTACGCTGACCTTGCGCCGCATCTTGTGCGTCTGGGCGTGGCCTTGGTCGAGCAACCTTTGCCTGCCGGTGAAGACGAGGCATTGATTGGGATGGATCGTCCGGTGCCTGTCTGCGCTGACGAAAGCTGTCATGACCGTACCAGCCTGCCGAACCTCAAGGGCAAATACGATGTGGTGAACATCAAACTCGACAAAACCGGCGGGTTGACCGAGGCACTTGCCTTGCGTGATGCAGCACTTGTCGAAGGCTACAAAGTGATGGTCGGCTGCATGGTTGGCTCATCGCTTGCTATGGCCCCGGCGACATTGGTTGCGCAGGGTGCGATGGTAACAGACCTTGACGGGCCGCTTCTGTTGGCCGAAGACCGCGACCAACCTTTGACTTTTGACGATTCCGGAGTGCACCCGCCCGTGGCCGCACTTTGGGGCTAAGGAGACCAACATGACACGCACCGTTTACGTAAATGGCGAATACCTGCCCGAGACTGAAGCCAAGGTTTCCATTTTTGACCGTGGATTTTTGATGGCGGATGCTGTCTACGAAGTGACTTCGGTTCTGGATGGCAAGCTGATTGACTTTGATGGCCACGCCGTGCGTTTGAAACGCTCTCTGGACGAGCTGGACATGGCCGCACCCTGCACCAAGGACGAGCTGCTGGAGATTCACCGCAAGCTGGTTGAAGTTAATGGCATTGTCGAAGGTCTGGTGTATTTGCAGGTGTCGCGTGGGTCCGACGGTGACCGTGATTTTGTATTTCCCGATCCGGAAACGACTAAGCCGACCATCGTATTGTTCACACAAAACAAACCTGGCCTCGCCAACAGCCCGGCAGCGCAAAAAGGCATTTCGGTGATCGCGATTCCCGACATTCGCTGGCATCGCCGTGACATCAAAACCACGCAACTTCTTTACCCATCGATGGGTAAGATGATGGCCAAAAAGGCCGGTGCCGATGACGCCTGGCTGATCGAAGATGGTTATGTGACCGAAGGCACATCAAACAACGCTTATTTCGTGAAAGACGGCAAGATCGTCACCCGCCCGCTGTCGAACGATATCCTGCATGGCATCACCCGTAAGGCCGTCATGCGCATGGCCGAAGAGGCGCAGATGGAAATCGTTGAGCGCCTGTTCACCATCGACGAGGCAAAAGAGGCAGACGAAGCCTTCGTGACCTCGGCCAGCGCTTTTGTCATGCCGGTGGTCTCGATCGACGGGGTGCAACTGGGTGACGGCACACCGGGCCGAATCGCAAAGCGCCTACGCGAGATTTATCTGGAAGAGAGTCTTCAGGCCGCGATCTGAAGCTGGCCAGATTAACGTCTACATTCTGCTGACCTATGGATATCCGTTTCGTATTGGCATTGTGGCATCCTGCTAACCGCATTCTTTGGCAGCGACGACGATTGCGCTGGCTCTGTCTTGGCCACCGCATTTGTATGTGTGGGGATATTGGGAATCGAAATACATCGAGTCACTGGCCCCCAGTTCATGCACTTCGTTGTGAATGGTGATTTTGACTTCGCCGGACAAAACGTAGACCAATTCTATGCCGCTATGCTCGTGCGGAACCGTCGCGGCGGTTCTGGGCATAAACTCGACAAGATAGGCGTCGATTGGTCGATCGTTCACAGCAAAATCCAAACTCTCGAAATAGTAGCTTGGCATGACTTCAGTTGTGTTTGGAAGCTTGATCCGCTTCTTGGCTCGGATGACTGCAAGCGTTGGTTCTTCGCTTTCCTGGAAGAAATGTTCCAAACCCACCCCAAAAACCAACGCGATTTTCATCAATGTCGGAAGCGTCGGAGTAACCTGGCCTCTTTCAATTTTTGACAGCATGCCTGCTGAAAGCCCGGTGTGGTCTCCTAATTGGGCCAGTCCAAGCGATTTGGCAGTCCGTAAGAATCGAATCTTTGGGCCGATTTGGTAGATTCCCAGCCCTTCTGAAAGCACATCACTCAACATTTCGACCTCACTTTTACTTTTGGTTCAACATCGGGGCTTGCATTTTCACCCAAAGAAAAAATAGTTCATAATGCGCAAAATTGCATTGTGGGAACAACTTTTTCACCTCATGACAGTATTACAGCAGCAAATGCGCTGCATGCAATAGCCATGAAAAGGACGAAACATGTTTAACCGCACCCCTCTCGCCACAACTCTCGCCGCCGCCGCTTTCTCTGTTGCTGGTACCTTTGCGAACGCCAGCAACATCGTTGAAATTGCCGCCGGAGATGAACGCTTCTCGACTCTTGTTGCCGCAGTTAGCGCAGCCGGGCTGGCCGAAACCCTGTCGGGCCCGGGCCCATTTACAGTGTATGCGCCTGTCAATGATGCCTTCGCCGCACTGCCAGCAGGCACCGTCGAAACGCTGCTCAAGCCGGAAAACAAGGGCCAGCTCACCAACATCTTGCTATACCACGTCGATGACCGAAACCTGCCCGCTGCACAGATCCCGTCTGGCTCGACCTACTTCAAACCGGTTCTGGCCGACAAGCGTCTGTGTATCACCAAATCGTCTGACGGTGTCACGATTGCGGACGGCACGGGCGATGTCGCCAATGTCATCATCGCTGATATCCAAGCTGACAATGGCGTGATCCATGTGATTGATAAGGTGCTGATCCCTGGGGCGCGTCCAAACTGCCACTGACGCCTTTGGCATGCACACCAAACGCCCTCGGTCAAACCGGGGGCGCATCCATTTTGAGACGGGTATGCAAAACCGCTCTCACGATGTGAGAAAATAGTCGTTTGGAAAATCGAAGCGAAGATCCGGAAAGCTCGAAAGGCAGATACTTCCGAGCGCTCCGACTTAGCCTTTGTCTTCGCCCACGTTCTCGGCAAAGGCCACTTTGAATTCGGCCTGCTTTTCGGCACTGGCGTCGGTCTGGTAGGTGGCCTTCCATTCGTCCATGGTCATGCCGTAGTAGATTTCGCGGGCTTGGGTTTTGTCCATTTCGATGCCGCGTTCATTGGCGGCCTCTTGGTACCAACGCGACAAGCAGTTGCGGCAAAACCCGGCTAGGTTCATCATGTCGATGTTTTGCACGTCCGTGCGCTTTTCCATCAGGTGGGCGCGCAACGTGCGAAAGGCCGCAGCTTCTATTTCGATCTGGGTTTGTTTGTCGATGTTCATCAGGTCAGCTCCGGTAAATGGGTTTTGCCAAGTTTTGTGCGGACGAGCCATTCGCCACAAGACAAAGGCCCCCGGGGGGCCTTTGTAGTCGGTATATTCCTATGGCTATCCTGCGAAACGCAGCGCCAGATAGGGTGCCAGTGACAACACGATTGTCGCCACTTTGTACTGTGCGAGATAGTTGAAATAGGCGTTGTGCACGTCCTTTTCATCCATCTTGAACATCCGCATATGAATGGACGTTATCCAGTCGCGCATTGCCAGCACAGCGATGCCGGAGACCGCCAGCAGAGCAAAGTTGATAACGGTCATCCAGCCGAAAAAGGCGGTTAGGATTTCATATGTCATAGCGGTCTCCTTTCTTGAGAAACAGCGTGTCTTGCTTGCCTGAAATATGGGGGCTCGTAGGCGATGCTGCAAGAATTTGCAGCTTTGTTCGCCATGCCGATGACGCCGCGTTACGTCCCTCAAGGGCGTTCAGAGCGTGCGCTTTACATAAGTCGCCGCGTCCATTTCCACAGGTTCAACGCTCAGGCTGCCGACCTTCGGGAGGTGACGTTCCAGAGCTTTCAGCAAAGCACCCGCCAAGTCTGCTTTGGTCTCGGATGAGCGACCAGGCAATAGGCGCAATTCAAGGTGGGCAAAGGTCTCGGGCGACACGCCACTGCGCAGATGCTGACAGGCATTGCTGCGCACCTTCACCGCACTGGGGTTGGCCGAGATGGCGGGGTGCGCGCAGGCGGTCTCAAACAGATCATCGACGAGTGCCTGCAGGTCATGTGAAGTCGCCAGCTCGGCGGAATGCTCAAGGATCAGATGGGGCATCGTTCATAGTCCTGTGGTCTCAAGTACGTCCGTGAAAATGGGCGCAAGGCGCTCGGCCCAGGATATCTGGCCCTCTTGTGTTGCAATCACGTCCTGTCGCAATTCGATCAGTGCGTTCAGCCGCCCGTCCTGAAATGCATGCTGATCCACTGAGTCACCCGGCAAATGGCCTGCGTAGGGCTCATTGTCACCGACCGTCAGGTCACTTTCCTGCATCAGGCGTTCAACCAGTGGCACGCCAAAGCGTTCATTCTGAGGGGCGTGCAGAATGCCAATTTCCCAAGGTCGTGGCGACCGGCCATTCAACTTGGGTGAAAAGCTGTGCATGGCGATGATGATGACATCGTCGCGGGCGCCGGCCAAGGCGCTTAACGCCTTGTGGTAGGGGCGGTAATACGCATTTTTACGGCGTTCGATTTCAACATCGTCAATGTGCCGGTTGGCTGGAATAATAGTGCCATCATAAAGATGCATCACCAAAGTCGGATCATCTTCGCCCCGGTTGGGATCAATCACCAAACGCGAAAAGTTTGACGCAATCACCGGAGCATCCAGCAATTCCCCCAAACGCAACGAACAGCCCAAAGCACCGACATCATAGGCGATGTGGCGGTTCATGTCTGCGGGGTTCAAGCCCAGATCGCCGCCGTTGATTTCGACAGGCACATGGTTTGATGCGTGATCCACGGTAATCAACCAACGTGATTTACGTTCGGCGCCGTGGATGTAAAAAGGGTGGTAAGTCATATTCGTGTCGTATCCTTCAGCAAAAGACTTAGGCCAGTTGCTTAGGAAATGGAAATAGCCGATAAGCGACGCGAGCAATGTTAGCGATAACAATTTGGCGCAGGGGCGCAAAAACTGATGAGACGTTTAAGAAATGTGAAAATCGTGGCCACTTTGGGCCCGGCAAGTGAAACCTACGACATGATCCGCGCGTTGCACGAGGCCGGCGCGGACGTGTTTCGTCTGAACATGAGCCACGGCAGCCATGACGAGATTCGTGAAAAGCACCGGATTATTCGTCAGATCGAGAAAGATCTGGCAAGCCCGATTGCCATTCTTGCGGACCTTCAGGGGCCAAAACTTCGTGTCGGTGTTTTTGCCAATGACAGCGAAGAGCTTGAAGAAGGCGCCAAGTTCCGGCTGGACCTGAATTCTGCCGAAGGCGATGCAAGCCGGGTTTGCCTGCCACATGCCGAGATTTTTCAGGCTTTGAAAGTTGGATCGTCTTTATTGGTCAATGACGGCAAAATTCGGTTGAAGGTTGAAGATTGCGGACCCGATTTTGCGGATTGTGTGGTTGTTGCCGGAGGCACTATTTCCGATCGCAAGGGCGTGAACGTGCCGGATGTGGTCCTGCCTCTTGCGGCGCTTTCGGAAAAAGACCGGGACGATCTGGAATTTGTTTGCGGTTTGGGCGTGGATTGGCTCGCGCTGAGTTTTGTGCAGCGCGCCGAAGACGTCAATGAAGCGCGTGAATTGGCGCAAGGGCGTGCTTCGATCCTTTCCAAAATTGAGAAACCCGCCGCCGTTGAACACTTTGACGCCATTCTCGCGGCGTCGGATGGCATTATGGTGGCTCGCGGTGATTTGGGTGTGGAACTGCCCGTCAGTAGCGTGCCGCCCATCCAGAAACGCCTTGTGCGCAAATGTCGGTTTGCGGCCAAACCGGTGATTGTGGCCACCCAAATGCTCGAAAGCATGATCGAAAGCCCGATGCCCACGCGGGCAGAAGTCTCGGATGTGGCCACCGCCATTTACGAAGGTGCAGATGCCATCATGTTGTCTGCGGAATCTGCGGCCGGGAGCTATCCCATCGAAGCGGTCACCACAATGAACGACGTGGCCGTCGAAGTAGAGCGCGATTCAACATATCGTCAGGTGATCGAAGCCTCGCGGAGTGCACCACGTTCCAGCGTGGCTGACGCGATAGTGGCCGCCGCTCGGGAAGTGGCAGAAACCACACCGATCAAGGCCATCTGCTGTTTTACAGAATCAGGCACCACTGCGCTTTTGACCGCGCGCGAACGGCCTCGTGTTCCGATCATCGCTCTGACATCCTTGCGCGGGACCGCACGCCGTCTGGCTCTGAGTTGGGGCACAAACTGTGTCATCGCCGAGGACGTCAGCCGCTTTAAGATGGCCGTGGTATCCGCGGCACGTGCCGCCACCCAAGGTGGCTTTGCCGGACCCGAAGACCAGATCGTGGTGACCGCTGGTCTGCCGTTCAATGTGCCCGGAACTACAAATATCCTTAGGGTTGCGCCCTGTGATGAACGTTTGATTTTCAACATGGAATAAGAGTAACTTCGCCTGCAGAAGATAAGGCAGGCAGAATGTTTACTGACTATTTGTTGACGATTGGACTTGTTCTGGGGCTGTTTTCAATTCCTGCAATGCTGTCGGCCTATGCGGACCGGCGCACGCCACGAACGTCGATGGCGGCGTTCATTCTGTCGGTTGCCATTCTCGCTCTGGCCTATGCAAGGCATCCGGGTGGATACGCGGTAGCAGATGTGCCCAATGTGGTGTTCACCGTGATCGCCGATATCATCAAATAACCCCTTGCCCCTTTGGGGTTTGGGACGTATATGGGCGCTTCTATCCGCGCGACCGGCCTGAGTGGCATGCCGAGTCGTGTTTGAAACCGACTACTTAAGGAGACGGAAATGCCCAAGATGAAGACAAAGTCGAGCGCTAAAAAGCGCTTTAAGGTGACAGCCACAGGCAAAGTCATCGGCGGACAGGCTGGCAAACGCCACGGCATGATCAAGCGGACCCGCAAATTTATCCGTAACGCTCGGGGGACAACTACTTTGTCGACACCCGATGCCAAGATCATCAAGGGCTTTATGCCCTACGACCGCTAAGGAGAGCTGATATGTCCCGAGTAAAAGGTGGTACAGTCACCCACGCCCGTCACAAGAAGATCATCAAAGCCGCAAAAGGCTATTATGGTCGTCGCAAGAACACCTTCAAGGTCGCGTCGCAAGCCGTCGACAAGGCGAACCAATACGCAACCCGTGACCGCAAGAATCGCAAGCGCAATTTCCGCGCGTTGTGGATCCAGCGGATCAACGCGGCTGTGCGTTCGCACGACGAAGCGCTGACATATTCGCGTTTCATCAACGGCCTGAACCTGGCCGGCATCGAAGTGGACCGCAAGGTACTGGCCGATCTG
Organism: Shimia gijangensis; assembly: GCF_900142085.1. Taxonomy (GTDB): domain Bacteria; phylum Pseudomonadota; class Alphaproteobacteria; order Rhodobacterales; family Rhodobacteraceae; genus Shimia; species Shimia gijangensis. The sequence goes on along the minus strand of NZ_FQZQ01000009.1, from coordinate 61,118 downwards.
GCTGTACACGAGCCTGATGCTTTTGGTGCAATCGTGAAGCAAGCACAGGACGCATTGGCAGCCTAAGCCAACGTTCAACAGATTTGAGAAACCCCGTCAGTTCCGCTGGCGGGGTTTTTCTTTTGTCGGGTCCTTGTGATGTCTCACTGTTCAAGCGGCTTTTGCAGCAAGGCAAATGCGGCTCCGATCAACAGGATGCCCGCCGCAACCAACAGGCTGGTGCCGATATTGCCTGACAGATCCCCGACCCATCCCGCCGCATAAGGCCCGATAGTCTGGGCCACGGCGAATACGACAGTGAAAAAGCTGATTGCAGTCCCCCAGCTTTCTGGCGGCAGGTTTTGCCGGGAGAAATTGGTAACAGCCCCCGGCGCCATAAAGACCGAAAGCCCAAAGACCACAGCTGAGATCAGCAACGCAGGGCCGTTTGGCAAGATCACCGGCAGGGCTGACCCGATGGCAATCCCTGTGAGGATCATCGCAAGCGGCAGGCCAGAGGCGTAGCGCGCGAGAATGGGCCTCCAGACAATGGGCGAGGCCGAAATGCACAGCCCAAGAATGACCCAGACCAAGGCTATGAACCCGGCACTGGCAGATTGTTCAGTCATCCATGCCGACAGGAAAGTCAGATAGACGATGTAGCCCAACCCAAAGCCCGCGTAGCCCGCCAGTTCTGGCAGTATGCGGCGGATCGGGAGGGGCGGGGCCTTACTGTCGGCCTGACGGGGGGCATGTAGCTGCCGTGCTGCCCAAAGCCCCAAAGGCAGGAACAAAAGGCTGGTCGCGCCGATCATGACCCAGCCGAACGGCCACGACCCATACCCAAAGGTGCCGAGCATCAGGGGCAACGCGGCACCTGCCAGAACGATGCCAAACCCGCCACCCGAGCCAAACAGAATGGCAATGGCCAGAGCGTTGCGTTTGGGATCGTCGCGAAACAACTGGGCTGTGAGAGCGCCTGCGGTTGAGAAAGACATCGCCCCGAAAACACCGGCCAACACCCGCCACAGGGTTTGCCACCACAAGGCGGCGTAAAGCCCCGTGGCCAGCAGAGACAGAGTGGTCGCCAAAAGACCAAAGGCAAACAACCGGGAGGGAGAGGCGCGGTGGATCAATATCATGGTCGCCACCGCACCCACGATATAGCCAATGGCATTGGCCGTATTCAGCCACCCGGCCTGCGCATAGTTCCATCCCATCTCGGACTTCATGGCGGGCAGCAGAAGACCATAGGCAAAGCGGGCAAAGCCGTTGGTCACGGTCACGCCAAGAGCGAGACCAATGAGGACGAGCCATGGATGGTTTGGCTGTGAGGCGGAAGTTGTTGTCATGTGACCCTTGCGTTTCTTCATAGGGGTACCTGCGGCTTTGGGGGGGCGCAATCCAAATGTGCGCCTGAAGGCGCGCAGGGTGTCTCGGGTCCGCGGGACCCTCGGATGTGCCTCCGGCGGGAGTATTTGGGCCAAGGTGAAGCCCATTGGCTTGCAATCATGCGCTGGTCTCGCTAGCAGGGGCACGAAGTTTCTAAGGGCCCGGGACATGGAAGAACTGCGCAAAAAGTATATCGAGGCGATCTCAGACGCCGCTGACGAAGCCTCACTTGAGGATCTTCGGGTGCAGGCCGTGGGTAAAAAGGGCGAAGTGTCGTTGAAGATGCGCGAACTGGGCAAGATGACCCCGGAAGAACGCCAAGTCGCGGGCCCGGCGCTGAATGCGCTGAAAGACGAGATCAATTCGGCACTGGCTGCGAAGAAAGCGGCGCTCGCCGATGCGGCACTTGATGCGCGCCTGAAGACCGAATGGCTGGATGTGACCTTGCCCGGACGAGGCCGTCGTCAGGGGACGATTCACCCGGTCAGCCAGGTCATGGAAGAGGTCACCGCGATTTTTGCCGACATGGGGTTTGCCGTGGCCGAGGGCCCGCAGATCGAAACCGACTGGTACAACTTTGATGCGCTGAACATTCCCGGTCACCACCCCGCGCGGGCCGAGATGGACACGTTCTATACGCACCGTGCCGAGGGCGACGATCGCCCGCCGCATGTGTTGCGCACCCATACCTCGCCCGTGCAGATCCGCACCATGGAAAAGACCGGAGCGCCGATCCGCATCATTTGTCCGGGTCGTGTATACCGCGCCGATTACGACCAGACCCACACGCCGATGTTCCATCAGGTCGAAGGGCTTGCGCTGGGCAAAGACATTTCCATGGCGAACCTCAAATGGGTGCTGGAAGAGTTCTTCTCAGCGTTCTTTGGCACCCATGTGGAAACCCGTTTCCGCGCCTCGCACTTCCCGTTTACTGAGCCCTCGGCCGAGGTTGATATCCAGTGTTCGTGGCAGGATGGCACCGTGAAAGTGGGCGAAGGCGATGACTGGCTTGAGGTTCTTGGATCCGGCATGGTGCACCCCAAGGTGCTCGAGGCCGGTGGCATTGATCCCAATGAATACCAGGGCTTTGCCTTTGGGATCGGCATCGACCGTCTGGCGATGTTGAAATACGGCATCCCCGATCTGCGCGCGTTCTTTGACAGCGACCTGCGCTGGCTGCGCCACTATGGCTTTGCGTCTCTGGATCAGCCGACGCTGCATGGTGGGTTGTCGCGCTAGCCTTGGATCGGGCCAATTTGTCCGACCACCTCAACGCCGCCTTCCAACCTTCTAATGTCGCGGATGTCTGGGACTATGATGACCCCTGCGCTACCCTTCTTCCCCAAGAAGGAGCGCGCCCATGACCACCATTCTCATTATCGAAGGCCATTCGCCTGAAACCGTTCAACAGGGGCGCTCTTATGCGGCGTCTTTTCTGTCGGTTCTGATGGCGATTGATCCGGGGCTGCGGATCAGGGTGCAGAACCCCAATCTCAGGCCGGTTACAGCGGACGATTTCACAGGTGTCGACGGGGTGGTGTTTACCGGTTCAGCGGTGGAATGGAACACCTCGGATCCAAGGGGCAAACCGCAGGCTGACGCCATGAAGGCTGCGTTTGCAGAAAAACTGCCTTGTTGGGGATCGTGCAACGGGCTGCAATTGCTGGCAACGGTTCTGGGGGGCACAGTTGGGGCGTCGCCAAACGGGCATGAATCTGGTCTGGCGCGCGATATCCGACTGACAGAGGCGGGCAAATCCCACCCGATGATGGCAGGACGACAGGATGGCTTTGCTTCACCTTGTATTCACCGCGATGAAATTCAAACGCTGCCTAAGGGCGCTGTCCTGATGGCCGGAAATGCGCATTCACCGGTGCAGGCGGTGGCCTATAAAGTGGATGGGATCGATTTTTGGGGCACGCAGTATCATCCCGAACTGACCCCGGAAGATATCGCAGGCGCTTTGGCACGGGTCGATGCGGACAAACATGCAGAAAAAATCGCTGATTTGATGGCCGCATCCACTGACCCGGATGCAGCCGCCAGATTGGGCACGACGCCAGACGCGATGGGCTTGCCAGACCGCACCCGTGAATTGTCTAACTGGCTGGAACACGTCAAAGCGCGGGCCTAAGGTCAGTTACTCGGCCGCAAATGCCTTGGCCTCGGCCGCCATTTTCTCGCCCAACGCTTTCATCCGATTGATGCGGTTTTCTTTGTCCGGTTCGATGATGCTTAGAAGCATTTTTTTGGTTTTTCCCACACTGAACTTGCCGATGAACGTGCTTGATGTGGGGGAAGTAAAGCGGATTTTGACCAGCGTGCCATCGCCCATTTCGACCAGCTCGTTGGTTTCCAGCATGCTCAGACCCTTGGCCATGTTATAGCGGCCCGTTGCGTATTCACCGGGGTACCAATCCACAATTTCAAACGGGAAAATCGCATCTCCATGGTAACAGTGATAGGTCGTGCCCGGTTCGATTTTTCCATTGTTGGTCTCAATCAATTCCACCTTGTCCGAGCCAAGCCATTCGCCACGCAGGTCGGGCCGGGTGCAGATGGTAAAGGCCACCTCTGGTGACACCGGCAGGGGGATTATCCATTCGTCCATCAACAGATCATCGCCGGGTTCCACAAACGTGCGTTGCGTGGTGCGGCGGCGGTCCCAAGCGGCGCGCATATCACGCACCACGTACTCGACTTCGCCAATGTGTTCGATCTCTTCGGTGTGAAACTCGGAGTCGCTAAAGTATTCCTTCATCTCCATCGCGCGCAGCGCATCACAGGAAATCAGCGTATAGGCATTCATACCGGTACGTTCTTTGACCTTGTTCTTGAGCAGGCGAAAGGCGGTGATCACATCCTGGCCGGCCAATTCCTCGCGGTCCCCGGTTTTCTGGATCACACAGTCGCCGTGATGCACAACAATTTTCAACTCCAACCCGTCCACAGTCGAGCACGCATCGCAGGGGCAGCTGGTGTTCAGGATCATCTTTTCTTTGCTGCGGGCAAAAACGCAGTACAGCTGCTCTGAAAAATCAAGGATGAACTGTTTGGTCATCACATCGGTTTCAAAAGCATAGGCAAATATGGCGTCACCCTGCAAACCAGAGATCATCAATGGAGATCGCACCGCAGGCACCAGATCGCCAAACAAAGATTCAAGTATGCCCTTGGCGTGTTCGATGGCGGTTTCGGCCATGAACTTCGTGTAGCCGGATATATCAGCAATCACGAAAAATGCGGTCTTAACACCGCCGTCTTGCGTCGTCATTTTTGTCACCCCTGAAGCTCTCTCCCAATCACTATGCGTCAGGCGCGGGGGAAAACACAGGAAAAAGGTGATTGGGAAATAGATGTTAAGTTCTGGCAAACCGCAACAACGCGGCCCCCAGCAAAGTTACGAAGGTCGACAATAGTTTGGCGAGGTTCAGTCTTTCCTTGAGGAAAAATACGCCAATCAGCAGGGCAAAAACAATGCTGGTTTCACGCAGGGCTGTGACCAATGCGATAGGGGCTTGGGTAAAGGCCCAGGTGACCAGGGCATAGGCCACAAATGATGCCCCCCCGCCGATAAAGAACACTTTGCGTCCATGGCGGGCCATATCGGTCAAGGTCACCGGGCGAAGGATCAGAAAATACACAACCATGATGGCCGCGTTGCCGATGGACAGCCACGCGTAGTACCCCACCGAAGTTCCGGCAAGCCGCGCGCCGATGCCGTCGATCAACGAATATGAGGCGATGAACACACCGGTACCCAAAGCAAACAAGGCCGCCTTGTTGTTGCGCATCCCATCAGCGTGCCGGGTGAGCGACAGGCTCAGGATGCCCACGCCAATGATCAAGATGGCCGCAATTTCCATCGGAACCAAAACGACGCCCAGCACTGTCACCGACACCAGCGCGACGATCAATGGCGCCGATCCGCGCGCAATAGGGTAGACCTGTGTGAGGTCGCCAACCTTGTACGATTGCAGCAAAAATAGCTGATACCCCACATGCAACAGAATGCCGGCTGCGAGATAGCCAAAACTCTCGGCGGCAGGGGTGGGCACAAACATCAACGCCACCACTGCAAAGGGCACATGCCCAATCGCCACCGCTGCGATGCCGACATATTTGTCTGCCCCACCCTTGACCAAGGCGTTCCATGACGCGTGCAATATGGCGGCACCGATCACGGCAAAAAAGACGGTTGTGGACATGGGCGTGCCTCGGGTTTGGTTTGCCTGACGCTAGACCACAGGTCAGCGTCCCACAATCACCAAACGCATGTTCAAACTCTATTGCACCCTTTCCCCTGTGCGCCATATCCGCTAAAGCCCTTCTGACCCAAGATTTACTGGCGGAACCGACCGATGAAATTCACACTTTCCTGGCTGAAAGATCACCTCGACACCGAGGCAAGCATTGATGAAATCCTTTATGCCCTGACCGATCTGGGTCTCGAGGTCGAAGAGGTCATCAATCCCGCCGAGCGGCTCAAGGACTTTACCATCGGCAAGGTGCTGCATGCCGAAAAGCACCCCGATGCGGACAAGCTTCGGGTATGTAAGGTCGCCACCGACGAAGGCGAATTGCAGATCATCTGTGGCGCTCCGAATGCGCGCACCGGGATCACCGTGGTTGTGGCCAAACCGGGCGTTTATGTGCCGGGCATCGACACCACCATTGGTGTTGGCAAAATCCGTGGCATCGAAAGCTATGGTATGATGGCCTCTGAACGCGAGATGGAGCTGTCAGACGAGCACGATGGCATTATTGAACTGCCCTCAGGCGAAGTCGGCGACCGTTTTGTTGATTGGCTGGCCGAAAATGACCCTGCCAAAGTCGACGCGGTGATCGATATCGCCATCACACCCAACCGCCCCGATGCGCTGGGCGTGCGTGGCATCGCATTGGACCTCGCCGCGCGGGGCCTTGGCACCATGAAACCTGCCAAAACCGCCGATATCAAAGGGGGCTACCCAAGCCCGATTGGCATCAGCATTGACGACGACACTCGCGAAAAAGGCTGTGAAGTCTTTGCGGGTCGTTTGATTAAGAATGTGAAAAACGGCCCCAGCCCCGAATGGTTGCAGGACCGCCTGCGCGCCATCGGTCTGCGTCCGATTTCTGCGCTTGTCGATGTGACCAACTTTTTCACCTATGATCGCAATCGCCCGCTGCACGTGTTTGACGCTGACAAGGTCAACGGCAATCTGCGCGTACACCGCGCCAAGGGTGGTGAAACTCTCGTGGGTCTGGACGAGAAGGAATACACCTTCTCCGAAGGTCAGGTGGTGATTTCGGACGACAAGAACATCGAATCCATCGCGGGCATCATGGGGGGGCTGGCCACAGGCTGCACCGAAACCACGACCAACGTATTTGTCGAAGCCGCTGTCTGGGACACCATCCAGATCGCCTATACTGGCCGCGCGCTTAAGATCAATTCAGACGCGCGTTACCGCAACGAACGCGGCATCGACCCGGCCTTCAACATGGAAGCCGTTGATCTGGCCACGCAGATGATTATCGACATGTGCGGTGGTGAGCCGTCCGATGTGGTTGTCGCAGGCGAAGTGCCCGACGTGAGCCGCGCCTACAAGCTGGATACAGATCGTGTGCAATCTCTGGTCGGCATGGAAATTCCAGCCGAACAACAGGTAAAAACGCTGACCGATTTGGGGTTTGTCATCAAAGGCGACATGGCCCATGTGCCCAGCTGGCGCCCCGACGTCAAAGGCGAGGCTGATCTGGTCGAAGAGGTCGCCCGTGTGGCCTCTCTGACCAAGCTAATCGGCAAACCAATGGCCCGCGTACAGGCTGGTCTGCCGGAAATGATCCTGTCGCCAATGCAAAAACGCGAGCAGATCGCGCGGCGCACCACGGCGGCGCTGGGCTATAATGAATGCGTCACCTACAGCTTTATCGACCGCAAATCTGCTGACCTGTTTGGCGGCGGGTCGGATGCGACCATGCTGGAAAACCCGATTTCTTCGGAAATGTCCCACATGCGTCCCGACCTTTTGCCGGGTCTGTTGCAGGCCGCAGCCCGCAATCAGGCGCGTGGCTTTGCGGATATGGCTTTGTTTGAATGTGGCTCAGCCTTTCAGGGTGGCGAACCCGGCGAGCAGAGCTTGCAGGTGACCGGTCTGTTGGTGGGCAAAACAGTGGCCAAAGACGTGCATGGCGAAAGCCGCGGCGTTGACCTCTATGACGCCAAAGCCGACGCCGAAGCGATCCTGTCTGCCATCGGCGCCCCTGCCAAAGTGCAAATCCTGCGCGGTGCGGACGCATGGTGGCATCCCGGTCGCCACGGCAAAATCTGCCTTGGCCCGAAAAAGGTTCTGGGTATTTTCGGTGAACTGCACCCAAAAGTGCTTGCTGAGATGGACGTCAAAGGTCCAGCCGTGGCCTTTACGCTTTATCCCGAGGACATCCCCCTGCCGCGCAAAAAGTCGGCCAGCCGGGGCGCTGTCACCATGAACGATCTGCAAGCGGTTGAGCGTGACTTTGCCTTTGTTGTCGACAAAGAGGTCGAAGCGCTGAACCTCGTGAATGCCGCTGGCGGTGCCGACAAGGTGCTGATCGAGAGCGTGCGCGTGTTTGATGAATTCATCGGCGGCAGCCTTGGCGATGACAAGAAATCCATTGCGGTCACGGTGCGTTTGCAGCCGACCGAAAAGACGTTGAAAGAAGCTGATATAGAAGCAGTTTCTGCCAAGATCGTCGAAAAGGTAACCAAGGCCACTGGCGGCACCCTGCGCGGATAACGTCGATGCCCGGTTTTGAAATCCAAAGAGCCGTTCCCGAACAGGGCGCGGCTCTTTGCGGTTTGCTGGAAGCCGCCTATCAACCGTATCGCGATCGCGGCGTTGCCCTGCCGGATGTGACCAACGGGCTGGCGGACGAGATTGCCGCAGGCCGTGTCTGGGTCGCAATGGCCCCCACAGGCCTTTTCGGTCTTTTGAACCTCAGCTTGTCCCTTCCCGCAGCCCATCTCATCAATGTCGCCGTGTCACCTGTGGCCAAAGGGCAGGGTGTCGGCGGAGCTTTGATCCGGTTTGCCGTGCGGCTGGCCACAGATGCGGGCTGTGAAACCCTCGATCTGGCCACGCATGCAGACCTCTGTGAGAACATCGCGCTCTATACGCATCTTGGTTGGGAGACCACCGACACGGGCGTATCACGCGTGCGAATGACCAAACGCCTGACCACCCTCTGAACGGTCTTCAACATTTCCCTGAAACGCTTTCGGTCCCTGCGGGGTTCAATTTTCAGCGCCCACGCGCTACCCAAGGCCAAACAGATTTAAAGGAGCCCACCCATGAGCCTCAATGTTTACCTGTCAGGCGAAATTCACACCGATTGGCGCGAACAGATTATCGATGGCTCCAAGGGGCTGGATATCTCTTTCAACAGCGCTGTCACCGACCATGACGCCAGCGATGATTGCGGCGTTGCGATCCTTGGGGCCGAGCCAAACAAGTTCTGGCATGACAACAAAGGTGCCAAAGTAAACGCGATCCGCACCCGCAAAGGCATTGCAGATGCGGACGTGGTCGTCGTGCGCTTTGGCGATAAATACAAACAGTGGAACGCGGCCTTTGATGCAGGCTACGCCGCCGCCCTTGGCAAATCTGTCATCGTTCTGCACGGCGCAGATCATCAGCATGCACTGAAAGAGGTCGACGCCGCCGCCCTCGCCGTGGCCGAAGAACCCCGCCAGGTTGTCGAAATCCTGCGCTATGTTCTCACTGGCGCATTGCCCGGCTGATCGTGACGAGTTCGAGGAAATCGGGGGCCATTGCGGCCCCCTTTTGGTTTACGGGCGGGGTGGGATGTTGATCCCTTTTTGAACCGCAGGCCGTGCGTGGAACCGTTCAATATAGGCCACAACATTGGCCAGGTCGTTCAGGCCAACGATCTCTTCCGCCTCATAAAACGCCAAGGCGCTCAGCCATGGGGCAATGGCGATATCAGCGATGGAATAATCACCGGCAATCCACTCCTGGCCTTCCAACTGTTTGTCGACAACCGCCAGCAACCGTTTGGCTTCGTTGATATAGCGTTCACGTGGACGCGGGTCTTCGATCTCGGATCCGGCGAATTTGTAGAAATACCCAAGCTGGCCCAACATTGGTCCGAGGCCACCCATCTGGAACATCAGCCACTGGATTATGGTCGCCTTTTCGGCAGCTGTCTTACCGATCAGCTTGCCGGTTTTCTCGGCCAGATAGATCAGGATCGCACCGCTTTCAAACACTGTCACAGGTTCGCCATCCGGCCCGTTCGGATCAATGATTGCCGGGATTTTGTTGTTCGGGTTCAGGCTCAGAAATTCCGGGCTTTTCACATCCGCATCCGCAAGCGTCACCAGATGCGCCTCATAAGGCAGGCCAATTTCTTCCAACATGATCGACACCTTCACACCATTGGGTGTCGGAAACGAATACAATTGCAGAACGTCTGGGGTTTCTGCGGGCCATTTGGCATTGATCGGGTGGTCGATAATGAAAGGCATCTGCGTTCTCCTGTTGTGCGTTACGGGGAAGATATGCAGTTTTTCCCATCAAACCAGAGCCGTTTCCGTGCGAAGGACAACATGGTACTCTGCAAATACGCAGAGAGAACAATCAACCGCGCGAACAGGATAGAGAGGGACATTATGCTTAAAGAGTTCAAAGACTTTATTGCCAAGGGCAATGTGATGGACATGGCCGTCGGTATTATTATCGGTGCTGCCTTTACCGCCATTGTCAAATCCATGGTGGGTGATCTGATCAACCCCATTGTTGGATTGTTTATGGGCGGTGTTGATTTCAACAACCTCTATTTTGTCATTTCCGGCGAAGTGGCAGATGGTACAAGCTTGGAAGCTGCCCGCGAAGCAGGCGCCGCTGTGTTTGCTTATGGTGCCTTCATTATGGCGATCATCAACTTCCTGATCATCGCCTTCGTGGTGTTCATGCTGGTGCGCTATGTGAACAAAGTGAAAGAAGCTGCCGCCGCAGAAGAAGAGGCCGCACCGGTCGAAGAAGAACCGGCCGGTCCAAGCGAGCTGGATGTGCTTCTGGAAATCCGCGACTCGCTTAAAAAATAGCAATTTCGCCAATTGGCGCTAGAACAGCTCTTGTGGAAACACGAGGGCTGTTTCTATGAGAACAGTACAAAGATTCTTGGAGCAGAACGATGGATCAAATACTTGAATACGCGGGTACGTTGGGCCCGCTCATAATAGCAACGATTAAGGCGTTTATCGTCCTGATTGTCGGTTGGACAGTGGCCGGTGTGGTCGCCCGTACCGTGCGCCGCAAGGTCAACGCCAGCGAAGAGATCGATAATACGTTGGGTAATTTTGCGGCCTCGATCGTTCGCTGGGTGATTCTGCTGATGGTGCTGATTGCGGTTCTGTCGATTTTTGGCATCGAAGCGACATCGCTCGTGGCGATGATGGGGGCCGCGACGCTGGCCATTGGTCTGGCACTTCAGGGCACGCTCAGCGATCTGGCCGCCGGTTTCATGCTGATCCTGTTTCGCCCCTACAAGCTCGGCCAATATGTAGATATTGGCGGCACTGCCGGGACGGTTAAGGATCTGAATCTGTTCATCACGGAATTGGTGACACCGGACAACGTGCAAATCATCGTGCCCAATGGTCAGGCCTGGGGCGCTGTGATCACCAACTATTCAGCACATGATACACGTCGCGTCGATCTGACATTTGGGATTGATTATGGCGACGACGCCAACAAGGCGATGGAGATCATTTTGGCCGCAGCCGCTGCAGACGGGCGCATTCTGAGCGACCCTGAGCCTTGGACTCGGGTGACCAATCTCGGCGACAGCTCGGTCGATATCACTGCCCGCCTTTGGTGCAAAGCTGACGATTACTGGGATCTGAAATTCACCCTGACCAAAGACGTCAAAGAAGCCTTTGATCGTGACGGCATTTCTATTCCGTACCCGCACACCGTCATGGTGAAGCCGTAAGAACGCCCAGGGCCCGAACCCATGAGCGGTTCGGGCCTTTCCTTATTCGCCCCGGATCACGCGGGAATAGTTTTGTCCGGGCTCCATGGCCTGTGCTAGGGCCGAGACTGCCGCACGCGTCCGAATATCCCCAAACGGTTCTGGCCAGTCGAGCATGCCGGTTTCTGCAAAGTACTCTGGCAACCCTCCCGACAGCACAAACCGAAGGTCAAACCCGCGATCAGGCGCAAAACTGCGCACCAGCCGGTAGATCACAGTCGTGCAGTTGGCGGTAATGGTGTTGTACCAAAGCGGCTTTTCAGCGAGCCGATTTCCCAGTTGCGCATAAGACAGGAACAGCGCGTGCCGCGCCTCGGCGTCCACTTTTAGTGGATAAAGATAGACGTCCTCCAGAGGGTCCCGCGCATTGGTTCGCAAGTACAGAATGTCTTGTTCTTTTGCGGCGATCAGCGACAACTCAAATTGCTTGAACAACCCGCCCAGTTCGGAAAACTCCTCGCCCAGTTCTTTGCGAATTTCGACGGAAAAGACGATTTGCTCGCCGTCATCAAAGCCAAAACTGATAAGGACATGAGCGATTTTTTCGAGCCCCCAGTAAGACAACGCCGCCTCAACACTATCCAGTTTGTTGAGGTCATAGGTCTGAGTGTCCCAATTGGCGTCAAAATCTGTGGCACTGCGCCAGTTGAAATTGCGGATATTACGCAATGTGACGTCTGACCCGTCGATCTCGGCCGTCACACTTTGCGCCAGTTCCGGCGCCCAGACGCGATCATTGCGCGGGGAAATCTGAACCCACCAGGCAAAAACGGCCACCAGAGGCATCAAAGCCAGCCCCAGCATTCGGATGCACTGCGACCGGGACACCAGCGCGCTTATAACCAGCCCAACGCCAACCGCTCCTAAGGCGAGCGCGGCAAAACGATTGAGACCTTGGGGTAAGTGAAACCACAGTGCCCCGCCGGCAAGCCCGTACCCCAGCAGAATGACAATTGAGATCAGTCCGAGAACCAGAAATCTTAGAAAACTATACAACTCTTTCACCTATATGCATTTGCCATCCCATGGATTTGAGGCCCAAGATAGGGCCAAGTTCCCTCTGGCGACAGAACAAAAAAACCCGGCGACCAAGGGCCGCCGGGGGTGTTTCTGTCATCGCTAAAACAGCGAGAGTCGAGATGCCTTAGAGAACCGACTCTGGTGCAACCGAGTCCAGACCCAAAGCCGTTCCAACGGCTTCGTAAGTCAGCTGACCGGCATGAACGTTCAGACCGTTCAGCAGGTGAACGTCGTCGGCACAGGCTTTGCGCCAGCCTTTGTTGGCCAGGGCCAGCATGAACGGCAGAGTGGCGTTGCCAAGCGCGATGGTCGAGGTACGTGCAACCGCACCCGGCATGTTGGCCACACAATAGTGCATGATGCCGTCTACGTCGTAGATCGGATCAGCGTGTGTGGTGGCTTTGGACGTTTCAAAGCAACCGCCTTGGTCGATAGCAACGTCTACCAATGCAGCACCGGGCTTCATTGTGGCGAACTGCTCGCGACGCACCAGTTTCGGGGCTGCGGCACCGGGGATCAGAACCGCGCCAATGACCATGTCAGCCGTGGTCAGCAACTCGGCTGTGTGGCCTGCTGACGAGAAACCGGTTTTGAATACGCCGCCGTAGACGTCGTCAAGGTAACGCATACGTGGCAGCGAACGGTCCAGTACGGTGACGTCTGCGCCCATGCCAGCGGCGATGCGCGCCGCATGAGTACCAACAACACCGCCGCCGATGACGACAACTTTGGCCGGGCCAACACCGGGAACGCCGCCCATCAGAACGCCGCGGCCACCGTTGGCCTTTTGCAGGGTCCATGCGCCAACCTGTGGAGCCAGACGACCGGCAACTTCCGACATCGGTGCCAGCAAGGGCAGGCCGCCAGAACGGTCTGTCACGGTTTCATAAGCAATCGCAGTACAGCCCGAGTCCAGCAGGTCTTTGGTCTGAGCGGGATCGGGTGCCAGGTGCAGGTAGGTGAACAACAGCTGACCTTCGCGCAGCATTTTACGCTCGCCGGGCTGAGGCTCTTTCACTTTGACGATCATGTCGGCAGTGGCAAAAATTTCTTCTGCGGTGTCGATGATCACGGCACCAACGGCAGAGTAATCTTCGTCCGTAAAACCAGATCCGATACCAGCGCCGGCCTGAATAACAACGTCATGGCCGTTTACGATGGCTTCATAAGCTGCGTTTGGTGTGACACCTACGCGGAACTCTTGTGGTTTGATTTCGGTGGGGCATCCGATTTTCATGTTAGGTTTCCTTCCCTGAATTTGTCTGCGCACAAACTGAGGGAGGTTGTTGTGAAAGTGCTGCATTTTTACGCGAAATAAAAACATGCAATTCGAAGAATCTTCGATTATTCTGGCAAAATACGCAAGAGGATGCTGTCAGATGAGTTTGGACCAAACGGATCGTCGGATTTTGAAGGTATTGCAGAAGAAAGGCCGAATCTCGAACTCGGACCTCTCGGATCAGGTGAACCTGTCCCAATCCGCCTGTCATCGACGGGTTCAGCGGCTCGAGGCAGACGGGTACATTCGCGACTATGTTGCCCTGTTGGACGCGCGCAAAATGAGCGTTCCGACAACGGTGTTCGTCGAGATTACTTTGTCCGCGCAGGCGGATGAAGTGCTTGAGGCGTTTGAAAAGGCCGTGTCGCGTATTCCCGACGTGTTGGAATGTCACCTTATGGCGGGATCGGCGGATTACCTTCTCAAAGTGGTGGCTGAAAACACCGACGACTTTGCCCGTATTCACCGGCAATATCTGGCGCGCCTGCCCGGTGTCGCCCAAATGCAGTCGTCCTTTGCGCTGCGTACTGTGTTCAAAACCACTGCGCTGCCGGTTTAGCCTCTACCGATAGGCATAGCTTGGCACTGTGTCCTTGTCCGCAGGGGTGGCGTGGAACACGCCGCGCGCAATCGCCCGCGCCAAACACGTTGCCGCCGCATGACCCAGCCACAATGTATCCAACGCCGGATTGTCCAGCGGCTTGGCACCGGTTGACACACCATAGATCAGATCCCCGTCCATTGGCGTGTGCGATGGCACCAGCGCACGCGCCATGCCGTCATGAGCGGCAGTGGCCAGCCGCGTACACTGGCTTTGGTCCAGCGCCGCATCGGTGGCCACTATCGCGATCGTGGTGTTGGCAGCGTGACTGGCCATTTTGGTTCGCGGCAAGCCCCTGGGATAGCTCTGTGCGACACCCAGTCCACCAAATTCATTGTCCGTTTCAAACGGGGCCGCCCAAAAATGGCTATCGTCTACGGTTGCGTCCCCCAAGGCGTTCACCGCCACCAAAGCCCCAACCGTGTGTCCCGAAGGCAAAACCACACTTGCCGAACCCAACCCACCTTTCAAAGACGCCAGCGTTGCGCCGGTTCCGGCCCCAACAGTCCCAAGGTCAAACAAGTCTGACGCGTCAGCCAAAGCTTCGGCACCCAGTTGTTTATAAGGGTTCTCAGACCAGCTTTTGTCGCCACCATTCAACAAATCAAACAGGATCGCTCCGGGTACAATCGGCACAATCTGATCGCCAACCGGAAACCCGCGCCCCTGTAATCGCATGGCATCCGCCACCCCGGATGGCGCATCCAGGCCAAAGGCCGAGCCACCCGACAAGACCAAAGCATCAACTTGTTGCACTGTTTTGTCCGGCGCCAGCAAATCGCTTTCTCGCGTGCCCGGTGCGCCACCCATCACCTGCAGGCCTGCGGTAAAGGCCATGTTAGAAGTAAGCACCGTTACACCGGTCTTGATCGTGGCGTCGCTTGCATTACCAACGACAAGCCCCTCAACGTCGGTTATCAGGTTCCGTTTGCCAGCCTGCATGTCTGCTCCTGTTGTTTTGCCATGAGCCTAGCGGCTTGTCCGGGCGGTGCAAGAGCTCGGGCCTGAGTAAAAGTCTAAATCCGACGTGTTTCACGCCGGGAACAGGCTTGAAGCCGGCATTAAAACCCGCCAAGATCGGGTTCAGGCAAATGGCGATGGCGTCGCCACATCCCCAAAGGGATGCGCTTTTTCAACAGTCCTGAACGCCGGGACCTCTTTTACGGGAGGTCAAAAATGACTGCACGTCCAGAATTTTATCGTTTCCACAATGGCCAAAAGGCCGGTTTGCAATTTGCAGATGACGAATACGCATCGCGTGTCGAAGGCCTGCGCAAGATCCTTGCTGACAAAGGCGTGGATGCCGCTGTGTTCACGTCGATGCACAACATCTCTTACTACTCGGGGTTTACCTATTGTTCGTTTGGCCGGCCCTACGGGCTGGTGGTCACAGCGACCGAATGCGTGACCATTTCGGCAGGCATTGACGCGGGCCAGCCATGGCGGCGCTGTTATGGTGATAACATCACCTACACCGACTGGCAGCGTGACAACTATTGGCGGGCGATCCTGTCAGTGGCAGGACCGGGCAAAATCATTGGCTTTGAAAGTGATCACCTGTCGTTGTTGCAGATGGGCAAGCTCGAAGCCTTTCTGAAACCAAGCCAGATGATCGACCTTTATGATGCGACGATGCACCAGCGCATGCACAAAAGTGCCGCTGAGATCGAAATGATCCGCGCCGGAGCGGCGGTGGCTGATGTGGGTGGCTATGCCATTCGCGATGCCATCAAAGAGGGCGTGCGCGAGATTGATGTGGCCATGGCGGGTCGCGACGCGATGGAGGCGGAAATTGCCAAACGGTTCCCGGATGCCGAGTACCGCGACACGTGGGTGTGGTTCCAGTCCGGGATCAACACTGATGGCGCGCATAACCCCGTCACCGGACGGCGGCTTGAGCGCGGCGATATTCTGTCGCTGAATACCTTTCCGATGATCTCGGGCTATTACACCGCGCTTGAGCGCACGCTGTTTGTGGGTGAAGTCGATGAGGCCAGCCTGAAGCTGTGGGAGGCCAACGTCGGTGCGCATGAACTGGGGATTTCATTGTTGCAACCCGGCGCGTCCTGCGCCGAGGTTACCCATCAGATCAACGATTTCTTTGCCGAGCGTGATCTCTTGCAATACCGAACCTTTGGCTATGGGCACTCGTTCGGGGTTTTGTCGCATTATTACGGTCGTGAGGCTGGTCTGGAATTGCGCGAAGACATCGATACGGTGTTAGAACCCGGCATGGTGATCTCAATGGAACCGATGTTGACGGTGGCGGACGGCCAACCCGGCGCTGGTGGCTACCGAGAGCATGATATTCTGGTGATTGGCGAAGACGGCAACAAAAACATCACGGGCTATCCTTATGGCCCCGAATTCAACATTGTCGGGTAGCCCGGTATCTCATTGTCGCGCCTTGCGGCGCGGCAGTTTTTTACGGCCTCCCCGAATTGGGGAGGTCGTTTGCCTTCGGCGAGAGTATTTTTGACAAGGTGAAGATCAAAGACGAATGACATAGTCTTTGCGTGTGGTCTCGATCACTTCCCATGTGCCTTTGAAACCGGGGCGCAGGATAAAGGCATCGCCGGCATTGAGGGTTGTGGCATTGCCGTCAGCGTCGGTGAGGATCGACACGCCGCTGAGGATGCGAAAGTATTCCCACTCATCATAGACGACCCGCCATTTGCCCGGCGTGGATTGCCAGATGCCGGCATAAAGACCATCGGTTTCTTCGAGGTTCCAGGTTGTGAACTTTGGATCACCCTCAATCAGGCGATCCGCAGCAGGGGTGTCGTACTCGGGTTCGACATTTGGTGAAACGGATTGCAGCAAGTCAGACATGATAGCCTCTGGAATTGTCAGTTTCTGTTGGCGTTCCTTTGACAGAGTTCGGGTCAGCAGCGCAAGCACCTGAGACGATTTGCCAAACAACTGACGCGCTTGGGTCTTTTTTTGTGCGTGCTCATTTGCAACACTTGGGACAACAATGAAAGACGCCCTGATGTAAACTAAATTTACATTACCCATATCAGGGCCAAGGTATTGAAAGTAAGGGGAGAGTTTATGTCCAATTTTGATGCGCAGGTGCGCGAATCCCAGGCGCAGGTCGAACAAGCGCAATCCAAAATTGCCGAATTGACCGGACGGATAGATGCTGCGCGCGCCAAAATGAAGACTGGCGATGATATTTCCATCGATATCGAAAACGCGACGCTTGATGATGTTCATGCCCATACGGACGTGATGAACGCCAATATCGCCGAACTGATTATGGGGCTGGACGATGTGACGGCTGCCTTCTCAAAAGACTTTGATGAGATGCGCGATAAAACCGGCTGGGAAAGCTTTGTTGGCGTGTTCAGCCGTGGCAAGGCCGAGACCATGCGTCAGGAACGCATTAAAACCGCCAACATTGATGACAAACTGCAGGACCTGATCGCCAAATCTGATGTGATCACCCAGTTGCTTGAAGGTCAGTTGACCGTGCTGAACGAGCAAAAGGACAAGGTTGAGAGCAACCTTTCTGAAACGCTGGATGAACGCGAAGCGACGGTTGGCGCGCTGGAGGCCGTTAAGACCGAGATCAAGGGCATGGATCCCAGGATCATCGAATTGGAAAACAAGATTTCCGTCGAACAGGATGCCGCCGCCCGCACACAGCTGGAGACCGAACTGGCCGCGCTCAACAATCAATACAACGCTCTGGTGCAGGACGAGCAGGTCAAAGTGGCCAAATCCCAGACGCTGGAGCGGTATATTGAAAAGGGCAAAACCTGGATCGATTCCCTGCAAAATCAGGCCGCGACCCAGATGGTGCTGATCAACAAGTTACAGACCGACACCAAACAACGGGTTGTGCTGTATGATGCCCTGTCAAAATCGCTGAAAACCGCACAGCAACAGGACGTCGCCCACCGGATCAACGAAATTGGTGTTGAGACCGACAAAGAGGCACAAGCTTCTATGGCCGCGATCGGCACCGCCACCAACCAACGTATGGCCGACATGCTGGAAGCCCACGAAGACCACATGGTGTTTGCCCGCGACGTGCTCGAGGCCAAGGCCAAAGCGGATGAACGCTTTGCCCGCCGGTTCGAGAAGATCGTCGAGAAGCACGATAAGAACCTGTATGGTGGCTGATTTGCGAATCCGGACCGCAATTCGCTCTAGTTCTGTTTGGGCCGCTTGGGCTAAGGAGATTCTTCCAACAATATGGACTTGGCCCATCTTGCTTTGGTTCCTTCCTCAGTTCTGGGTGCTTGTGTCCGGATGCTTCTTGGCCTTGGCAATCACCGGTTTCTTCGTTGCAGAGTTCCGCGTTGAGCAAAAGTTAGCTGCCAAATGACTGACACCACCGCCGACCACAAAGCGCTGCGCGACACCTATGCCTCACGCCGCTACTTCAAAAAATTCGAGGCGATCACCGACCATCTGACGCGGGTGGCGGGCGCGCGGGCCGCAGATGGCGCGCTCAGCAATGAAGACGTGCGTATCCTGACCCGCTATTTGGCCAGGATTTCCTACACATTTCGCGCTCTATCCATGAAGTACCTTCTGGTGGGGCGCGAGACGGGCCAGTTCTTTGGCTCTCTGTCAATGGATGCGGTCGAAAGCGGCTTTCCGGTATTCAACGAATTGTTGGTCATGGCCAATGATGCACAACAGGCGCAAAGCCATCTGCGCAACATGCCCCCGGTCGAAGACCTCAAGGACCAGATGCTGCGCGTCATTATTGGTGATCGCGATGTGCCGACCAAACTGCAATTCGCCCTGTCACAACGGCTGTATTACGAAGAACTTCTGAAAGGCGAAATGTTCTGGGCGCAGAACCACCCGGAAATCCAATGGGTCAGAAATCTGGAAGACGACCGTCGCGGATTTATGATCCATTGGGCGGTCTATGACAGTCAGGTGAACCTGCCGACGATCTATATGATGGAGGTCGAGGATTCCGGGCGCACCGCCCTGCCCAAGGATGAACGCCGCTGGCCTGAGGTGCAGATGCATCTGATGGGTCAGGCGCTGGGTGGATTGAAACTGGTGACGATTGCCCGCGGCTTTGACGAAAGCTTTGATGATCTGCACCCCAAGCGTCTGCGGCGTTATCATGTGGGCCCGATGTATTCCTCGGCCTTTACGCAACAGGCCGGGCCGATCCGTCAAGTTCTGGAAAACGCCCGCTCACCCGAGGGTGAAGACTGGGCATTGGCGTGGACTGTCGAGACGCTGGAAAGCGAACGCGTCACAGAGGAAAAATCCGGCTGGTTTTCGACTGTTGAACGCGAGGTTTTTGCGCTCGATCCATTTTCGGGGCGCGGCGTCGACACCGGCGCCACAACGACCGAACGCGCCATTATCTTGCCGCAGCGCCCATATCAGGTGCTCGAAGAGCTGAACCCGCCGGGGTTCGCTGCGGTGCGGAAGTATGTGGTTAGTCCACAGGGGCGAGTGCTGAGCTATTGATTGAAAAGTAAGTGGGAGAGAGCCCCACGGACGTCGCGGTTTTGAAGAGTGTTAAGAAGAAAAGGAAATTGGTGTGAAAAAACTGAAATCGGTTCTCGAGTCACCCTGGCACCCCATTTCTTTGGGCGTAGTTCTTTATCTGATTCCCTTTCTTCCAAGTGGCGTGATCGAAAGCCTGCCGGATATTTTTCCTTTTTCTGCTCCATTTGGTGGCACTATCTTCACATCCGGCACGTTGATTGGATTGGGATTGGCCAATCGGGCCTGGTTGAAGCGAACGAAGGGCTGGGTAACACGCGAAGAATTCGAATTGAATGGCGGCAAAATGGATGCTGAAACATGAGTTTGACAGCTGATCAGATGGAACTGCGCGAAGAAGATATCCAAAAGCACTATGATGCGGCTTATGGGTTTCTGGATGGCTTTGATCACACCCCCCGGATCGCCAAAGGACGCGAGGCTGCGGCGGTTCCTGAACGGTCTTCGGGCATCGGAACACGCCGTCGGTTTCGATCAACCACACCGGGGCTTGTCACCCGCTCCACAGCCCGTCCCGAAGGTGTGCATCTGGTGGAACGGATCGAAGGTGCGGATGGTGATGATCCTCTGATTAGCCCTGCGCAGGCCAATGTCCTGAACAGCTTGCGCCGGGCGATAGCCATCGCGCTTGCAGTAGGTGAAAACTTTGCTGAAGCCTCGGGTCTGGCCGATCTCAAGCGGGACAATCTGGCCGGGTCTTTGGGGGCAGATCGCAAGTCTGAGTTCTCAGAACTCTTGGCGGCCGAGGCGCTGTCTGTTCTCTATGTCTTTGCAAATACAACATCTTTCCTGCTTTCGTCATTTTCCGGTGAGGTTCAGGTCGAGGTCGGGCAAGTCGAAGAAATCCTCACTGACAATGCCCCCCTGGCCCTGCACGGCGCCTTATGGGAATTGGATCAGGACATCGCCGCCTTGGTCTCAGGCGAAGACCGGCTGATCCCTTGCATCCTCGCCTTTGCCGAGCAGGTGATGGAAAAGGTCGCCTTGCGTGCACAGTCCGCCGCGCGGCTCGGCGCCTTTACCGGTGCCAGTTGGAAGGTCGAGGCAGATGACCTTACAATTCAAGGGTTTACACCCGCTCGCGCCGCCAAAGGCACGACGTTGACGATGACCTTTAAGAAACCGAACGAGGTCGTCGGCAACCACATCGCCAAGTATCAGGCGATGAAGCTGGCCAAAATGCTGATGGCCTATGATTTTGATAGGAAACTCAACCCCTTCGCCGATTTGGGCGGGTTCATTTTCACTTTCATGGGCGATGGTATGCCGGGCACTGGCAAGACCACTTTGATCCAGATGATGGCCGGTTTGATCAACGATTACTGTCAGGTTGCGGGCTATCCGTTTCGCTATCAAAACCTGTCGACCGACAACATAGACAGCTATCAGGGCAAGTCCGGCCAAAACGCAAAAGCGTTTATCGACAATATCTTAGACCCGATGGCGATTGGCTTTGGCACCATCGACGACATCGACCAATTGGCAGGCAAACGCGGCGACCGGCAGTCCTCGGCAGGGCAGTTAGAGATCACCGCCGTCCTGATGGAGAGCTTTGCCGGCGCCAACACCGTGGTGCGCGGTAACTGTACCTTTGGCATGTTCTCAAACTACCCTGAGAACGTGGACGATGCCCTGCGCCAACGCGCCGGGGCACGGTTCCTTGTCGATGGCCCCAAGACCCGCGACGACTATATCGACATCCTCGCGCTGTTGATGGGCAAGAACCACGATATCCCTTTGGGAAATCACGATTTATTTGAGGCACAAGCCATTCAGAAGGCCGTGGCCGCATCGTTCGAATCCCACTCCCGCCCACATGAGGCCGGGTTGATGAACGTGTTCGACAAGGTCCACGATCAGATCGGCGGGCTCGACACGATTGCCAAACTCGGCACCTACCTCAAAGCCATCCAAGAGGCCGACCCGCGCTTTACCGGCCGTGCGATCAAGAACATCACTGACGCGGTCAAGGTCCGCGCGATGGACTTTGAACTGCCCGACGAATGGATGGAAAACCCCGAGCTGTTCCTGTTCCAAACCTATGAACGGAAAAAGGATATGATCAGCGCCCTGCGCGTGCCGATCACGGTCGAGATGGTGGTGCAGGAAATCAACCGCTACGCCGATTCCGAGTTCCGCTATGCCGACAAATCCGACGAGGTGGCGATTGAAAACATGGTGCGGGATTATGGCCGTCAGGAAGAGGCCAAGCGGCGGTATTTGGAGGGGAAGGGGTGATTCTTAAATTATACAAAGACTTTGCGGCAATAGTCGGTTTGCCCGTTTTTCTATTGGTATTGGTAATCTACTTCGGAGGGCTTCCCCTTGAGGAGTTCGAAAGATTTGTTCGAAAGTACAGCGGAACGATAATATCGTTAGGAACTCTAGCCCTAATTTCATTTCTCGCTCTACTCACGTCTCGCATGGCAGATCAATCTGCGGATAGCCGGAACCGTCTTGCTGAGCAAGCTGCCGAAAGGAGAGAAGAGTTAGTTGCGGAGGCAACTGATCGAAGAGAGGCGCTGAACCAAAGGGTTCAAGCGGAACTGCAGATTTCCCGGTTTCGCCAAGCTTGGATAGATGAGACTAGAAACGAAGTTGCTGAGTTCTTGCAGTTGGCTTTTCATCGCGAAACTACAGAACAAATTGCCCGAATGTTTTATTTAGATCGAAAGATTAAGCTGCGCCTTAATGAACAAGAGGAATTGGCTTCGGAACTTGTTGACGCTCTCGGCGATCTCACTCCAGATGAAGAGCAAACCGAAGATGAGCATTCACAAGCAATTGTTGATGCGACAGAGGCGGGAAACAAGTTTCTTCGAAATGAATGGCGCCGCCTAAAAACGGATATCCGTGAAGCACTTCTCTTGGAGGAGGACGCAAATTGAAACGCCTCATCGAACGCGGCCTGATGTTTGGCAATCTGATTGAGGTGGCCTCGCCGGTATTGGTCGAGCGCTATAACCGCGCGCTCAGGCATCTGACAGGCAAGACCACGCAACTATCTGATTTTCATATCGATATCTCGGGCTATTCCCCTGAGATCGGTGATGAGTTGGGGGATGATCTGTACCTTAACCAAGGTGGCTGTAACCGGCAGTTCATCCTGCTCACGACCGAGCAAAAGACCGCGCCGCTCTTGAATGCGCAGTTCTCAACCAGCCGGGGCATTCTGAAACAATTCATCATCGAAAATGAACCGCAGCTTTTTGCCCTGACCGCCCGCGATTGCGTGGCGGGTGAGTTGGTAAATTCCGTGTTCAGCGTCTCGGATCCCACCCGCCTGTTCGACATTCGAAAAGTCGAGGTCGAGGCCGACACCACAGAAGGCACCCTGCGCGATGCGGACAAGCTTGGGGGCATGGTCGACACCTTCAAAGGTGAAGAGGACGCGTGGTTTGACGACGTGTTGATCGCCGACATGATCACGTTGGCCAAACGCACCGGTGATGTGACGCGTAATCCGGTGCGGCTCAAACATATGTCTTTCCAGCAAGATAATTTTTGGACGGCACATTTTGGTGGCATGTATGTGTTTCGCGGGGCCGATCACCCGGCGGTAATTTCAAAGGAAAACAAGGCAGATCTGGGCAAACTACCGATCAAGTACACCTTCGACTTCCGAGACAAAAACCAGATCGCAAAGTTCTTTGAATACAATGATCTGGTTGAACCCATTGTCAAAGCGCGCGGCATCGATGCCAGCGCCATTCTGCGCCAGAAGATGGATTTCATTGTCGTGGATGCGGCGCAGGATGCGGGCTTGGATCTGACCGGGGCGACCAGGCGCGATATCCGCGCTCTGGCCCGTAACAATGCGGATCATTTGCCCGAAGAATACCATGCATTGCAAAAACTGGTGAGCTGGGCCGAAAGCGAAGGCCGCTGGCCGCGTATCACCAGCGATCATCCAGCCTATTTCTATACGCTGCGCGCGGCAGATACGCCGGACAAGGATTTGGTCAATATGCTGCTCGCGGAACTGGCCCCAAAGGATGTGCGGCAATTGTTCATCTGTCACAAGGAAGCGTTCTATCGCGCCTATGCAGGCTGGACTGAGACAAAGAAGTCTTATGTGGCGGATTTTCTGGACCGTGAGTATCAGGCCGACAAGACCGGTGCACGGGCCGCGCTTTTCGGGCATGATGCCCCCATGGAAGAACCAGAACCCGCCCGGCAGGACGATCTGATTGCCCGGGTTGGTCCCTGGGGCGCGTTGAGGAGGTAGAGATATGTTTGCAATGGCACGTTTGATGGTGATTGGCTTTGTGGTGCTGACCATCGTCTATGTTTGCCTGTCGTTCTATTCGCGCGCGGTTCGGCGAGGAAAACTCAACGCGAAGTGGGACGAAGAGGGCATGACCGGCGACAAGGATGCGTGGGTGCAAGAGGGGCTTAAGGATTACGACGGCTCGTTGCGTCGCAAACTGATCCTGGGTGTCTATATCATTCCGGTGATCCTGATGATCACCATCATTTATCTGACGAACTTCAGTTAAGGGGGCCGAAATGGTCTATGTAAAATGGGTATTCTGGGGCACGTTCTGGGTGCTTGTGGCGGCGTTCTTTCATTATACGCTGCCACAGAACGATATCGTGCGGGTTGCCGATACCTATGAAAAGCGGATTGATTTCGGCGAGAACTCAATCTTTTGGGCGAAAGAAGATGCAGGTAGTGCCGTTGGCGGTGCCAACCGCGACGTCTTTTTCATACAGACGTTTTATGAAAATGACCGCCCAATGGTGTTTCGCAATGAGGACACCAGCTGGGGTTGGCCACCTTATTTCAAATTCGACACCTCAAATTTGCAGGCTGAAGCAACCGATCTGAAATCTGTCAAAGAGTCACCGAACTGGGTGGCCGTCAAACACTATGGCTGGCGCAATGAGTTTTTGTCGATCTACCCCAATGCTGTTGGGGTAAAGTCGGTGGAAGGGCCGGACGTGCGGATCATTCCGTGGCTCAATATCGCGATCCTGATCGTGTTCTTTGCCATTGTCTGGGCCATCTATGTGCGCTGGCGCAGATTCCGTCAGGCGCGGATTGATCCCGTACTTGAGGATATGGGCGATAGTTTTAATGTTGCCGGAGATCGGATTGCAGAAAAACGCGGTCGGTTCAGCCGATGGTTGAACAGTTGGAAATCCAAACCAAGGAAATGAAAAAAGGCGGGGTTTTGACCCCGCCTTTTCTTTTCGTTTTGAAGGTGTCGCTTAGTCGACGATCTGCGGGCGCATGTCGTCGGCGCTGATGCCAGCAACTTCAACAGGCTTTTTCATCGCATCACGACGGAACGGATCACCCAGTTCCTGGTTGATCATGGCTTCGATCAGGGTGGTGATACCGTTCTTCTGATCTTTCACAGCCTGATCCAAAGCGGCAGTCAATTCGTCCTGAGTGCGGGCAACAACGCCTTTCAGACCACAGGCGTTCGCGATGCCGGCATAGGACACTTGCTGGTCCAGTTCGGTGCCAACAAAGTTGTCGTCAAACCACAGAGTCGAGTTACGCTTTTCCGCGCCCCACTGGTAGTTGCGGAAAACGATCTGAGTGACGGCAGGCCATTCTTCGCGACCAATCGCGGTCAGTTCGTTCACAGCGATCCCAAAGGCACCATCGCCCGAGAAGCCAACGACCGGCACGTCCGGGCAGCCGATTTTGGCGCCAACGACAGCCGGCAGGCCATAGCCACAGGGGCCAAATAGGCCCGGAGCCAGATATTTGCGACCTTCTTCAAAGGCGGGGTAGGCGTTACCGATGGCGCAGTTGTTACCGATGTCGGACGAGATGATCGCCTCGGTTGGCAGAGCGGCCTGAATGGCACGCCATGCCATGCGTGGGCTCATCCATTCTGGTTTGTCCGCGCGGGCGCGTTCGTTCCAGTTGGTGCCGGGATCGTCGTTCTCGGATGTCATCGAGCTCAGTTCTTGCGCCCATGCCGATTTGGTTGTCGAGATCAGATTTCTGCGATCATCACGGCCAGCGTCGCCAGCAGTATCACCCAAACGGGCCAGCAGGCTTTCGGCGACTTTCTTGGCGTCACCAACGATACCAACAGTGACATCTTTGGTCAGGCCGATGCGATCTGGGTTCAGGTCAACCTGAATGATTTTGGCGTCGGTTGGCCAGTAATCGATCCCATAGCCGGGCAAGGTTGAGAATGGGTTCAGACGCGTGCCCAAAGCCAGAACAACGTCGGCCTTTGAGATCAGTTCCATGCCAGCTTTTGAGCCGTTGTAGCCCAGAGGGCCAGCAAACAGTGGGTGCGAACCGGGGAAGGCATCGTTGTGCTGATAGCCAACGCAAACCGGTGCCGACAGACGCTCAGCCAGATCAGCAGACGCAGGGATGGCGCCAGCCAGAACAACGCCTGCGCCGTTCAGGATCACGGGGAATTCTGCACCAGACAACAGGTCAGCTGCTTCTTGCAGAGCTTCGTCACCGCCAGCAGTTCGGGCGAACTCAACGATTTTCGGTAGTTCGATGTCGACCACTTGAGTCCACATGTCGCGCGGGATGTTCATTTGAGCAGGGGCTGAGGCACGCTTGGCCTGCAGGATCACGCGGTTCAGAACTTCGGCGACACGAGATGGGTCACGCAGCTCTTCCTGATAAGCGACACAGTCCGAGAACATGCGCATCTGTTCCATTTCCTGGAACCCGCCCTGACCAATGGTCTTGTTGGCAGCTTGTGGCGTGATCAGTAGAACCGGAGTGTGGTTCCAGTAAGCGGTTTTCACAGCGGTCACAAAGTTTGTGATGCCGGGACCGTTTTGCGCGATCATCATTGACATCTTGCCAGTGGCGCGTGTGTATCCGTCGGCCATCATGCCGCCGGAGCCTTCGTGGGCGCAGTCCCAGAAGCTAATTCCAGCCTTTGGAAAGATGTCCGAAATGGGCATCATAGCCGAGCCAATAATCCCAAATGCATGTTCTATCCCATGCATTTGCAGGGTTTTGACAAAGGCTTCTTCTGTGGTCATTTTCATTGGTGAATCACTCCTTGGGCGCGCAGGCCATTTCTTTTAAGAATTTACGAACCAGCGGCAAACCGGGTTAGGGCCAGTATTGACGTTGGCGTAGGTCCAGATTGTGGTGTGAATGCTCAGTCCCGAATAGCCTGAGCAATTCTTGACACGCCCTCGGTGATCCGGTTTGCCGGAATTGAGGAATAGGCCAGACGGTAGTAGTTGCGTGGGCGGCCAGAACCATTGAAGAAAGTATGACCCGGTTCAATCAACACACCTTGTGGTCGTAGTTTTTCGGCCAGCTTTTCTGTATCGATATGATCGGGCGCTTCCATCCAAAACGATGAGCCTCCGTGCATGCCCTGACCGGCGATTTTCAGGCCGTGCTTATCCAGCGCTTCCTGCATGACTTCGCGTCGCTCCCGAAAGGCTTCGCGAATGCGGCGGATCAGGGCGTCATAGTGGCCAAGGCTTAGAAAATAGGCGGCGGTGCGTTGTATGTGTCCCGGCGGGTGTCGCAGTACCGATGCCCGCAGGGCACGCGCTTCGCGGATGAAGCTTTCTGAACCAACAAGATAGCCAAGACGCAAGCCGGGAAAGATTGATTTGGAGAAACTGCCGACGTAAATAACGCGCCCGTCTGCATCCAATGACTTGAGCGCAGGAGACGGGGCATCCAGAAACGACATTTCAAATTCATAGTCGTCTTCCACAATTACCGCATCCAACTCTCGGGCCCTCTCCAACAGCGCCTGACGGCGCGCCAT
Organism: Shimia gijangensis; assembly: GCF_900142085.1. Lineage (GTDB taxonomy): Bacteria > Pseudomonadota > Alphaproteobacteria > Rhodobacterales > Rhodobacteraceae > Shimia > Shimia gijangensis. Next base: position 33,598 of record NZ_FQZQ01000009.1, on the reverse strand, counting down.
CGGCATGGTGGCTGTGGTCGGGCACTGGTGACTGGGGGTGGTGAAAATGACATCTGTTTCCGGTGGAATGCTGTCGGGTGGCAAACCGTCTCGATCAACCGTTATGGGGGCCAGATGGCATCGTGATTGGTTCAGGATGTCAAACAACGCGTGGTAACAAGGGTCTTCAATAGCTGCCATGCGCCGTTGTGTCAGCAGAACTTGGGCTGAAAGCCACAAGGCGTTTTGTGCGCCCATTGTAATCAGGATTTCTTCGGGTCGCGCAACAATGCCTCGTCGCGGAAGCGTGTTACGGGCGATGAACTCGACCAAGCGAGGATCGTCCTGATCGTAATAATCCGTTGCAAGCGAAGCAAAGTCCTTTTGCCCCAGCGCCTGCAGCGCACATAAGCGCCAATTGGCATGATCGAACAGTTTTGGATCCGCCTGTCCGTAAACAAACGGAAAACGGTAGCTGGCCCAATCCTGCGGTTTTTCAGGCGTGTTGCCGTCGCTAAATCGGCGACCAATCACACGTGACCAATCAACCTTGTCTTCCTGACGTTGCACCGGCTTGTAGTTCGGAGGAACAGGGGCATTTTCGGATACGTAATAACCAGACCGTCCCCGCGACGTGAGATAGTCATTGGCCAACAGCTCGGTATAGGCGAGCGTGACCGTGATCCTGCTGATCCCAAGATGCGAGGCCAACTTACGGGTGGAGGGAAGACGTTCGGCTTTGCGAAAGCGCCCAGACAATATTCCCTCGGCTATCATCTGCTGGATCTGCGATTGCAGTGTGCCCTGAAATTGCGGATTCAAGAAAAAGGTTTCGACGGAGATGCTCATGGCGGCACCATAGTCTGGACTTAAAGGTGGTGCAATCTGGTATTATCTATTTGGTACGCCTGATTTCAACGAGGGCGTTCGATCATCAGCTCAAGGTTTGCTCGAACCGCCGGCCATTCATGCGCCAGGATCGAATACACCGCCGTATCTCGCAAAGAACCGTTTGCCATAATCATATTGCTCCGCAAAACCCCATCCAGTTTTGCCCCCAACCGTTCGATGGCACGGCGGGAAGGTACATTCATAAAATGCGTGCGAAACTCAACAACAATGCAATCCAGCTCTTCGAAAGCATGGCGCAACAGCAATAGTTTGCATTCGGTATTCATCGGCCCGCGCTGAACAGATTCGCGATACCACGTCGAGCCAACCTCGACCCGGCGATTGGGCGCATCAATGTTCATGTAGGTGGTCATGCCCACCGCTTTGCCGGATGCGTCCAGAATGGCAAAAGGCAGCATCGAGCCAGCCTCTTGCAGGGCGAGACGCCGTTCAATTTCGGCGGAAATTCCTTCTGGGGGTGGCACCATCGTGTACCAAAGCTTGTGCAGGTCACCATCGGCCGTGGCTTCGGCCAGATCTCTGGCATGGCTTTGATTAAGCGGAACAACAGACACATGCGTGCCGGTTAGGGTGACGGGCGCTGGCCACATGAGTTGTCCTTTCAAGAAAAAAGGCCGGAGCAATACCCCGGCCTTTCATTGCTAGTATGCTGGTCGACTTAGCCAAACACTTTGGTCAGCGCGTTGTCCACCGCATCTGTAATCGCATCGATGTCATCCGCTGTTGCAATCAGAGCAGGCGAGAAACACAATGTGTTGTTGCGCCCCGGAATGGACCGGTTGGTCATGCCAATGATGACACCCTGCGCACCACAATCTGCAACAACTTGAGCACAGATTTTCTCATCCACGGGCTCTTTGGTGTCGCGATCGACAACCAGTTCTGCCCCGATGAACAACCCCTTGCCGCGCACATCGCCAATGACAGAATGCTTCTCTTTCAGCACCTCCAGGTTGGCCATCATGCGGGTCCCCATGGCGGTACAGTTTTCAAGAAGACCTTCTTCTTCGATGATGCGCATGTTTTCCAGCGCAGCAGCCGGACCTGCAGTACAGCCACCAAAGGTCGAGATATCGCGGAAGTAATTCAGGTGGTCAGATGAATCGTCTTTGAACATGTCAAAAACTTCTTCGGTGGTGACCATGCAGGCAATCGCTGCGTAACCAGACGCCACACCTTTGGCCATGGTTACGAAATCAGGCTTGATGCCATAGTGCTGGTAGCCAAACCAAGTGCCGGTTCGGCCAACACCACAGACAACTTCGTCGATGTGCAGCAGTACTTCGTACTTTTTGCAGATTTCTTCAACGCGCTCCCAATAACCTTCGGGGGCTTCGATCACGCCACCGCCCGCAGTGACAGGCTCAAGGCACAGGGCTCCAACCGTTTCAGGGCCTTCGCGCAGGATTACCTCCTCGATGGCGTCTGCGGCGGCGCGTCCAAATTCGGCACCGGAAAGGTGCTCAAGGCCCAGCTCGTGCTTGCGATATTCCATGCAGTGCGGAACGCGCACGAAGTCAGGTGCAAAGGGGCCATACTGCGCGGTGCGCTCGTCCTGACCACCTGCTGACATCGTTGCTAGAGTGGAGCCGTGGTAATCGCGATCGCGGTACAGGATTTTGGTTTTCTTGCCACCATACTTTTTGTGGGCAATTTGGCGAACCAGTTTAAAGGCTTTCTCATTCGCTTCGGAGCCCGAGTTGGTGTAGTACACACGGCTCATGCCAGGCATTTTTTCAATCAGCTTTTCCGCAAACAAAGAGCCGGGAATTGAGCCCGCAGTCTGAGCAAAATAGCAAATTTTCATCATTTGCTCGTGCACGGCGTCTGCAATTGCTTTGCGGCCATAGCCGACATTGACGGTCCACACGGCACCCGAAACAGCATCTAGGTATTCCTTGCCGTTCTGGTCCCAGACACGCATGCCTTTACCTTCGATGATGATCCGTGGATCGCCGGTCTCAAAGGGTTTGTGTTGCGTCAGATGATGCCAAACGTGCGCTTTATCAGCGGAAACAACCTTTTCCAGGTCATTGTCATTGAAATTGCCGTCCATGGGGACTCCTCGCATAGGTTGGGCGCCGCCCGCAGGGCAAACTCTGGCGCAGGTGTTGGAATCAGGGGCCGGAGAATCCAGCCAAACTCAGAAGCGTATGTTCACTCGAAATCCGGCTTTAAGAATAGCGCCAGCGTAATTCAACTTTAAGTCCAGAATGGGGGCTGTGTCAGAAGATGAGAACTGCAGTCTCAACCACAGCTTACCTTTGTAATCTTGCCGCTTTCGTCGTGAAAGACATTCAATCGTTCTGGTTGATGATCCATCGTCATTGCTGCGTTTTCACCAAGAACCCGCAGAGTTTTTGGCGTGAGAACTCCATTGAGCGATTCCTTGGGTTGGCCAATCAGGAATTCAAACGCTGCGGGATCACATGTCTTACTACCCGGCATTACAGTTTCCGTTTCGTCTTCACCAATACAGGCTGCCAATAGAATCAAAGTCGTCAGACCCAACCACTTCATTGAAAACTCCAATTTTGCTTGTTGTACAAATTTGGGGTTGGCGTCGTTTGGACACAAGGCGACGTCGCAACCTCTATTGAAAAGCGGCGCAGTTTCGCTCACGGTCGGGTCAAAGTTTTAGGGAGGATGCGAAAATGATGCGCACAAAAGCTGCGGTGGCCTTAGAAGCCGGTAAACCGCTTGAGATTATGGAAGTGAACCTTGAAGGCCCAAAGGCTGGCGAGGTTTTGATTGAGATAAAGGCAACCGGAATTTGCCATACGGATGAATTTACCCGATCCGGTGCCGATCCCGAGGGCCTGTTTCCATCGATTCTTGGCCACGAAGGTGCCGGTATCGTTATGGAGGTGGGAGAAGGCGTCACCACTCTGAAACCCGGCGATCACGTGATCCCGCTTTACACCCCGGAATGCCGCGAGTGTCATTCCTGCCTTTCCGGTAAAACCAACCTTTGCACGGCCATTCGCGGCACCCAAGGCCAAGGCCTTATGCCTGACGGGACAACCCGCTTTTCGATGCTGGATGGTACGCCGATCTATCACTACATGGGCTGTTCGACCTTTGCCAATCACACTGTCATGCCCGAAATTGCACTGGCCAAAGTGCGTGACGATGCGCCTTTTGACAAGATTTGTTACATCGGTTGCGGTGTCACAACAGGCATTGGCTCGGTCATCAATACGGCCGGTGTCGAGATCGGTTCAACGGCTGCGGTTTTTGGCCTTGGCGGCATTGGTCTGAACGTGATCCAAGGCCTGCGCATGGCTGGGGCAGACGTGATCATCGGGGTCGATCTGAATGACGACAAAGCGGAAATGGCGAAGAAATTCGGCATGACGCATTTTGTGAATCCTTCCAAAATTGATGGCTCAGTCACGGATGCAATCGTCGAATTGACCAAGACTGAGCAAGATGCCTTTGGAGGTGTGGACTATTCGTTTGATGCGACGGGCAACGTGCAGGTGATGCGTGACGCGTTGGAATGCTCACACCGTGGCTGGGGCGTTTCGGTTATTATCGGCGTGGCACCGGCGGGTGCCGAGATTTCGACACGACCCTTCCAGCTGGTCACAGGCCGCGTCTGGAAAGGCACCGCATTTGGTGGCGCCAAAGGGCGCACAGATGTGCCTAAGTTCGTCGATTGGTACATGGATGGCAAAATCGAGATTGATTCAATGATCACGCACAAGCTGAGCCTTGAAGACATCAACGAAGGATTTGAATTGATGCATGCCGGTAAATCGATCCGCGCCGTCGTCGAATTCTAGATCTCAATTCCGGCGTATCGATACGCGGTACGCCGGATTTTGATGTAGTAAACTGTACCTAAGCCCCATACCGGGCCATGAAGGTTGAGACAGCTTCCTGAACGACGGTTTCGATTTCATCCTCGGTAAATGAAACGTTGATGCCAAAAACCAACCGCAAATAAAGATCGGCCTTGCAAAGCTCCTGAAACTGGGCTGCAGCCAATTCGAAATTGTCGATTTTCAATTCATTACGGCTTGTGGCTTCTCGAAGATATGCTGCCAGATGCTGACGTCCCATTGCAGGGCCCGTTTCGTAAAAACGGCGTCCTAACTCCGGGAATCTGTCTGCTTCGGCTACACATATGCGAAAGACCTTGAGACCAAATTCCGAGAGGATTAGTTGCAGTACCCCCCGTGCGGTCTGGGCCAAAATCTTGGTAGCAGGGGCAGTGCGATCTATTTCCTGCAACATAACTTCGGCCTGCCGGGCGCATTGTTCACGGGCCATTTCCATGAACATGTGACGCTTGTCCGGAAAATAGCTGTACAAAGTCGCCTTGGAGACTTTGGCGGCCCGTGCAATGTCGTCCACGCTTGCGCCTTCAAATCCGTCACGCAGAAACACTTCGCGCGCACCGGCCAGCACTTGATCATATTTCCGCCCCTTGCGGATTTCTGGCCTCTGCGTGTTCATTTATGCCCCTGATGTTTGTGTCTTGGAATATAAACTGGTCAGTTCAGTTTTCACAAGCCAAAGGCACTTGCTCATGGAGGAGAACCCGCTAGATTAGAATAATTCTAATATGAGGCTGTCATGCGCTTTTTTTCACAACGCCGCCATTTTCGCGATCTAAGTGAACAGGAAGTGATTGCGCTTGCGATTTCTTCGGAAGAGGATGACGCTCGTATTTACCGCAGTTATGCCGAAATGCTTCGGACAGATTTCCCTGCCACAGCAAAAATTTTCGAAGGCATGGCGACAGAAGAAGACGAACACCGCCGGCTCTTGATCGACTTACACGAGTCGCGTTTTGGCAGTGTGATTCCCCTGATCCGTCGTGAACACGTGGCTGGATTTTATGCGCGCCGCCCAATTTGGTTGATTGAAAACCTTGGGATCGATCGTATGCGCACCGAAGCTGCCGCAATGGAACACGACGCGGAGCGGTTCTATCTTGCTGCTGCAGCCAAATCCGGCGATGCCGCCACACGCAAATTGTTGGGTGATCTGGCTGCGGCCGAAGCGGGCCATCAGAATGCAGCTTATGAGCTGGAGGCCACCCATGTGGATGGCGATGCAGAAGCGTCAGAAAGTGATGTGGCCAAACGCCAGTTCATTCTGACGTGGGTACAACCGGGTCTGGCCGGGTTAATGGATGGCTCTGTCTCAACACTTGCGCCCATTTTTGCCACGGCTTTTGCCACGCACAACACATGGACGACATTTCTGGTTGGGTTGGCGGCCTCTATTGGTGCGGGTATCTCGATGGGCTTCACCGAAGCTGCGTCCGATGACGGAGAGCTTTCTGGCCGTGGATCGCCAATCAAGCGCGGGGTCGCGTCGGGCGTCATGACCACTGTTGGCGGACTTGGCCATGCATTGCCCTATCTGATCACGGATTTCTGGACCGCCACAGTGATCGCGATCATCGTCGTGTTTGTAGAGCTATGGGCCATTGCGTGGATTCAGAACAAGTTTATGGAAACACCCTTTTTCCGGGCCGCGTTTCAAGTTGTTTTGGGCGGTGCACTGGTTTTTGCCGCAGGCGTTTTGATTGGCAGCGGATAAAGCACAACTCGTGAATTATTTTGACGCCACGCGCTGAGGTGTTAACACACTCACATGTTAGCGATTTTTCTAAAAACCATACCCTTTTTTGCGTTGATCGGCGTCGGGTATTGGGCTGGTCGAACCCGGTTCTTCACTGAAGAAGCCACAGCCTATCTTACAAAATTCGTTTTCTACTTTGCCCTGTCCGCGATGCTATTTCGTTTTGCCGCCAACTTGTCGTTGGGCGAGGTTCTCGACTGGACGTTGGTTGGTGCATATCTATGGGGCACGTTGGTGGTCTACGGGATTGCAACCGCGGTGGCCTTTCTCAGAAAGCTGGATGTCGCAACCGCGGCGATTGAGGCGCAATGTGCAGCCATTGGCAATACCGGATTTCTGGGCGTTCCTATGCTGGTTTTGCTTTTGGGTGAAAAGGCCATTGGACCCGTGATGTTGGTTCTGGCGGTGGATCTCATTGTCTTTTCGTCTTTGATCGTCATCCTGATTACGGGCTCTCGTGAGGGTCGCCTAAGTTGGAAGATCCTACAGACCGTCGGTCTTGGGCTGGTGAAAAATCCGATGATTGTGGCGATGTCGACCGGTTTGTTTTGGGCGGCGATGGGTTTTCCGCTCCCGGCTCCAGTGAATGAATTTCTGGCCATCCTAGGCGGGGCGGCCACTCCGGGTGCCCTCTTTGCAATCGGTGCGTCTCTGGCGTCGAAATCAGCCGAGCGTATTCAGGTCGCGGCGTGGCTGTCGTTCTGCAAATTGGTATTGCATCCCTTGTTTGTCGCAATCGGTGCGCTGTGGCTGTTTCCGGTTGATACCTATTCTGCAGGTGTCATCATCTCGGCTGCTGCCCTGCCTGTAGCGGGCAATGTCTACATTCTGGCGCAGCATTATGGCGTGGCGCCGCATCGGGTGTCGGCGGCGATTTTGTTTTCAACACTGGTAAGCGTGGCAACGGTTTCGATTGTGATCGCTTGGGTGAGCGCGCTTTAAACATCTCTTGAGTGCGGTTTTCCTTGTCTGCACCTGCGCCCGTGCGTTAGCCATGTCAGACAAGAATTTTCCGGGAGGACAGGATGGAAACGATTTCCGAAAACAAGGCCTTTGGTGGTGTGCAGGGCGTGTATTCGCATCAGTCTCACACAACCCGTTGCGAAATGACCTTTGGTCTGTTTTTGCCGGAAGAGGCGCGGGATGGCCCTGTGCCGGTTCTTTGGTATCTGTCTGGTCTTACCTGTACGCATGAAAACGCCATGGTTAAGGCTGGCGCGCAAGCCTGGGCTGCCGAACAGGGTATCGCGGTTGTGTTCCCGGACACCAGTCCGCGCGGCGAAGGTGTGGCGGATGATGACGCCTATGATCTGGGACAAGGGGCGGGGTTTTATGTGAATGCCACCCAAAAACCTTGGGCACCACATTTCCGCATGTGGGACTACATCGCCGAGGATCTGCCTTCAATGTTGCAGGAAGAGTTCCCGTTGGACATGTCACGTCAGGCCATCACTGGCCATTCAATGGGCGGACATGGTGCCCTGACACTTGCAATGTCTTTGCCCGGCCGGTTCCGGTCGGTGTCGGCTTTTGCACCGATCTGTAATCCCACAGGTGCCGATTGGGGCCGCAAACAATTGCAGGCCTATTTGGGCGACGACACGGGGCAGTGGGCCGCGCAGGACGCATCGCTTCTAATCCGTGAACGCGGCTTCGACGGGCCTATCTTGGTGGATCAGGGTGCTGATGACCAGTTTATCGACCTGTTGCGTCCCGAAACGCTTGTCGCGGCCTCTGCCGAAAGCCGTCAGGAAATGACGCATCGAATGCAAAAAGGTTATGACCACAGCTATTTCTTTGTCTCGACCTTTATGGAAGATCACGTCGCCTTCCATGCCGAGGCACTGTACGCGGATTGAACCTGAAGTGAGCCAGATTTACGTCGATGCCGATGCCTGCCCGGTCAAGGCCGAGGTCGAACGAGTGGGAACCCGGCACGGCGTGAAAATGCATGTTGTCAGTAACGGCGGTTTGCGCCCGTCGCAAAATCCGCTGGTCGATAATGTGATTGTGCCCGAGGGGCCAGATATCGCAGATATGTGGATTGCAGACCGGGCCGGACCGGGGGACGTGGTGATCACTGGCGACATTCCATTGGCAGCCAAATGCGTTGAGGCTGGCGCGCGGGTTTTGAAGCACAATGGCGAGGCTCTGACGGCTGCCAATATAGGTAACGTTTTGGCCACACGTGATCTGATGACGGATTTACGCGCGGCGGACCCGTTTCGTCAGGGTGGTGGCAAAGGCTTTACCAAAGCGGACCGGTCGCGGTTTTTGGAAGCGCTTGAGCGGGAACTACGCGCCGCCAAACGTGGTTAGTGATCAATGCCGCTTTACGACGCCGGGGTCGTTTCCGGGCCAGACCCCAAGGCTTGGACGTGGTGCATTTAGCGAATGACCAAGCAAAGCACACTTAACGTCGGCACCTTAGGAGCAATCTCTGCTCTTGTGGCGACATTCTGTTTTTCGTTGAACGACAGCTCGATCAAGTTTCTATCGGGTGGCTATGCTTTGCATCAGATCGTCCTGGTTCGTTCGGTTTTGGCGCTAATCTTCTTGTTGCTGGTCATTGTGCCGTTTGATGGAGGCTTTGGCGTTCTAAAGACCAAGCGATTGGGCATGCATCTGATGCGTGGTTTCTGCGTGGTTTTTGCCAATATGACATTCTTTCTAGGCCTGTCAGTGCTGCCCTTGGCGGATACCGTCGCGGTATTTTTTATCTCGCCGCTGATCATTACGGCCCTTTCGGTTCTGGTTCTTGGTGAACAGGTCGGTCCACGGCGCTGGATTGCTGTTGGGGCTGGCTTGCTTGGTGTCTTGATCATGGTGCGCCCGGGGTCAGGTGATTTTCAGGTCGCGTTGATGCTGCCGTTCGTGTCCGCGTTTGCCTATGCGTCGCTGCATATTCTGACTCGTAAGATTGGCGCCACCGAAAGCGCGGCAACAATGTCGGTGTATATTCAAATCACGTTCATTGTTGTCAGTGGTGTCATCGGTTTGATGCTGGGTCATGGTCAATATGCCGGGCAGGGTGGTCCGATGTTAGAGTTCCTGCTGCGTGGCTGGGTTTGGCCCGCGCAAAGTGATCTGTGGATTTTGTTCCTGTTGGGTTTTTCCAGCGCCCTTGGTGGCTTTTTCATTTCCCAAGCCTATCGGTTGGCCGAAGCCAGCGTGATTGCGCCACTGGAATACACAGCCATGCCGATGGCAATTGTCTTTGGAGTGGTTATCTTTGGCGAATGGCCCGAGCCTGCGTCCTGGCTTGGCATGTCGCTGATTATCGGAGCAGGGTTGTTTATTTTCTGGCGCGAAAGTCGTGTCGGGCGCCCCAAAGGGGTGGCGAGGCCGCGCACACGTCGCTAATCTTTGTTGCAAAGCTGGGGGCGTGAATGACAATCGAAGCAGTGATTTTCGATATCGGCAATGTGCTGATCAAGTGGCAGCCAGAAAGTTACTATGACCGCGTCATTGGCCCTGAACGGCGAAAGGCATTTTTTGCTGATGTGCCTTTGCATGAAGAACACCAGAAAGTGGACGAAGGCGCATCCTTGCGCGACGTGTTTTACAATCTGGCAGATCAAACGCCGGAATGGGCAGACGAGCTGCGCATGTGGCACGACAATTGGAACGATCTAGCGGCTCCGGAAATCCCGCATTCTGTGCGCTTGCTAAATGCCTTGAAACTCCGCGGTGTTCCGGTGTTTACGCTGACCAACTTTGGCCACGATAATTTTCCAATCTCGCAAGAAAAGTTCGGCTTCCTAAAGTGCTTTGATCGCGAATATGTCTCGGGGCGTCTGAACCTCATTAAACCCGATCCGGCGATTTATGCCCATGTTGAGCAAGACTGCGGCATCACTCCTGAGGCGTTGTTATTCACAGATGACCGGGAAGACAATATTGCCACGGCTTCAGCGCGCGGTTGGCAAACCCATCATTTCACCGGTCCAATGGGATGGGCGGATCGCCTTGTCGCCGAAGGGCTATTGAGTGCAAAGGACGCAGAATGACCACGATAATTCCGTTTGATAAAGGGCAGGAAAATCTCGACTGGCGGGGCCTGACCGAGGCGATCGAGGCGGGCCACAGGTTGCCCAAGGCCGAAATTTCCGACAGCTTTTTGTATCGCGGTAAAGACACTCTGTTGCAGCGTCAGGCGTGGATTGACGGGCTGGGCATAGCGGTGAAATCTGCTACTGTGTTTCCCGAGAACCCAGCGCAGGGTGTGCCCATGATCCACGGGGCAGTTACACTGTTTGACGATGCGCATGGCATTCTGTCAGCGCTGATAGATTTTCATCTTGTCACGAAATGGAAAACCGCTGGGGACAGCCTTTTGGCGGCACGCAAGCTTGCGCGCCCAGACAGCCGCAACATTCTGATCGTCGGTGCCGGAACAGTAGGGCGAAACCTGCACGCAGCCTATGCCTCGGCCTTTCCGGATGCACAGTTTTCCGTGTGGAATCGCACCCGGGCAAATGCAGACAAGATGGCGGCTGAAATTGCGGGCCTGACAGTTGTCGATGACCTTGAAGCGGCGGTCGGGCAGGCAGATATTGTCACCTCGGCCACCATGTCGACCGAGCCCACCTTGCGCGGCGAATGGTTTCAGCCGGGTCAGCACATCGACCTGATTGGTGCCTATCGCCCGGATATGCGTGAGGTTGATGATGCCGCCTTGCTTCGGTCACGCATCTTTGTGGACAGCTTTGACACCACGATAGGCCATATCGGAGAGTTGAAAACCCCAATCGAAGAGGGGGTGATATCAGTCGCGGATGTGGTGGCGGATTACTACAATATCGAGGCATTCCAACGCCGGTCTGATGATGAAATTACCTTGTTCAAAAACGGCGGCGGGGCACATCTGGATTTGATTACCAGCCGCTTCATTCTGGATCGATGGCAAGAGGGCTGAGCGTCAGGCGGCCACTTCAGACAAGGGGCGTTCCCGGATCGGCAGATGCACAATAGCGCTGAACGCGCCAACACCAACGCCGACCCACCACACCAAAGTGTAGTCACCATAGGCGTCATACATGCGCCCACCCAGCCAGACACCCAGAAAGCTGCCCAGCTGATGGCTGAAAAACACGATGCCATAAAGCGTGCCCATGTAACGCAAGCTGTAAATATGGGCCACCAAACCGCTGGTCAGCGGCACTGTGGCCAGCCACAGACTGCCCATGGCCAATGAGAAAACAACAACGCTGGTCGGGGTGATGGGCATCAGGATGAACATGGCGCCGATCAACGTCCTGGCTGTGTAAATTCCAGCCAGCAAGTATTTCTTGGGATACCTGTTGCCCAACCAGCCGGCGGCCAACGTACCTGCAATATTGGCCAGACCAATCAGTGAAATCGCCAGCGCCCCGAGCCGCGATGTGGTGGATAAGCCCGCAGAGGCCAGCATGCCCGAGGGGTCAATCGCCCCGCACATCTCAGTTATCATCGCTGGAAAATGCGCAGTCACAAATGACAGCTGATAGCCACAAGAAAAGAAACCCAGAAAGATCAGTGTGTAAGACGGATCGCGAAAGGCTTTGCGCAGGATTTGCCCCATGCTTTCTTCAAGCTCGGCTTTGCTGGCCGCAGGGGCCCGCATCATCGGCAACAGCAACAAGGTCGCCAGGATCGCCGCTGCAAAGATGACAAAGGTGGACTGCCAGGTCATGAACCCCAGCATCCAGTCAGCAATCGGTGCGCCAAATACCTGACCACCCGACCCGGCAACGGTGACTATGGCCAATGACATCGAGCGATTTTCGTCCGAGCTGGCGCGGCCAACCACTGCAAGGATCACCCCAAAACCGGTGCCTGCAATGCCAAAACCAACCAAAACTTCATACAACTGATGGGCTTCGGGTGTGATGGCAAAGGACGACAGAACAAGCCCGGCGGCATAGACTAACGCGCCCATAATAATCGCACGCCGGTCTCCGATCTTTTCGGCAATCGCACCAAAGATTGGCTGACCAAAGCCCCAGGCCAGGTTTTGGATCGCAATCGCCATAGAGAATTCGGAGCGTAGCCAGCCAAATTCATTCGCGATCGGAATTTGAAACACCCCAAAGCTGGCGCGGATCGCAAAGGACACCAGAATGATCGCACAACCAACAAGCAGTACCGGCGTAAATAAGGGGGTGCGTTGTTCCATGTCTCTCTCCTGATCGCGATGGCAGGATGGTGTTGTGAACAGGGTAGGTCAAATCAGGAATTGTGAACGAATTCATCACTTCATCGTATGCACTGTCTTTTCAGCTGCGTCACCATTCGCTAAGGGAGAACTATGGACACCTTGCCAGACATCTATGCCGACAAGGTCGCGCGCGGCGAATTGCATCCTGACGATGCCCAAGAGGCGATCTTGCCTGAATTCGAACGGATTCGCGAGGCCGTTGCTCAACCTGTGAAAAAGGGTTGGTTTCGCAAGGCAACTCCCGAGCATGTGCAGGGCTTGTATCTTTGGGGCGGTGTTGGCCGCGGCAAGTCGATGTTGATGGACCTATTTGTCGACTCGCTTGAGGTGCCCGTGCGCCGAGTGCACTTTCATGCATTCATGCAGGAAATTCACACAGCCATGCACGAGGCTCGTCAACGCGGCGTTGAAGACGCAATTCAACCCGTGGCGAGTTCGGTGGCGGAGTCTGTTCGGGTTCTCGCCTTTGACGAAATGCAGATCACAGATATCACTGACGCGATGATTGTCGGACGCCTGTTCGAGCAGCTGTTTGAGGCGGGCGTGGTGGTGATCACCACATCGAACCGTGTTCCGGGTGACTTGTACAAAGACGGACTGAATCGGCAACTGTTCCTGCCTTTTATTGATCTCATTGAGCAAAATCTGAATGTGCGCGAATTGATCAGCCCGAATGACTATCGTCAAAACCGGCTCAGAGGCAGTCAGGTCTATTTCGTACAGGCCGGAACCGAGGCCCGCGCTGACATTCGGGGGATCTGGGAAGATCTCACTGGTGGAGAAGCAACACCCTTGGTGTTGAACGTCAAAGGACGAGATGTCGTATTACCCTCCTTTAGGAACGGAATTGCGCGGGCACGGTTTTTTGATCTTTGTGGTGCGATGCTGGGGCCGGGTGACTATCTGGCGATCGCGGATGCGGTCAAAGTTTTGATCCTAGAAGATATTCCCCGTTTGTCGCGCTCAAATTTTAACGAAGCCAAACGCTTTGTGATCCTCATTGATGCCTTGTACGAGGCCAAAGTGCGTCTGATTTGTTCCGCCGCGGCGCAGCCGGAGATGCTTTACGTTGAGGGTGAAGGAACTTTTGAGTTTGAACGCACGGCCAGCCGTTTGCGCGAGATGCAGGATGAAAACTGGGGCGCGGACGAAGGGTAAGCCCAACCCATTTTGGCAGATATCTGAATAACCTCTGTCCAAATTATTAGGGGGGCGCCGATGCACCCCCCTGTTTGCCTGCCTGCCTGTCCCATAAAGCCCGTAATGATTTCCCGTTTGTTTACTTCTGCTTCGCAGGGAAATCTGAATTTTCTTGACTATAAGCGCGGTGATTCGAATCAGTCAATGGCCCCTGATTCGCTTTCCGGGAAGGCGCTTGTTTTGATTCGCTTTTTTTTCGCGTCACGCGGGTGTTCAGCCGTTTTCGCGCAAAATTGCACCGGCCAGATAGAGTGATCCGCAAATCAGCACACGTGCATTGGCATCTGCGGCCGCAATTGCAGCTAGGGCACTGGCCGTGGTGTCAGCACTGCCAGCTTTCATGCCAACAGAACGTGCTGCGGCCTCGGTCTCATGCGCTGGCAGAGTGTTGGCTTCACCGGGAATGGACACGGCCGTAAGACTGGCGGCCTCAGCCGCCAACGGCGACAGATAGCCCGAGATATCTTTGGTGTTGAGCATGCCGCAAATCAGGTGCGTTGGGCGTTTGGGTAGATCAGATAGCACCTTGGCCAGAGCAACGCCGGCCGCAGCGTTATGGCCACCGTCGAGCCACAGTTCGATCTCGGGCGCACTTTCCACCAGAGGACCAGTTCGCAGACGCTGCATTCGTGCAAACCACTCAGCGTTTTTCATCGCGGCTTCGCAAGCGTTGTCATCCGCACCCAAGAAGCGCAAAGCGGCCAGCGCCGCCCCGGCATTCTGGATTTGATGATCGCCGATCAGGGCAGGCAAGGGCAGATCCAAAAGACCGCGTTCGTCCTGATACACCAAGCGTCCACGTTCTTCCCAGACATGCCAATGCTGACCGTGCGCTAACAAAGGTGCGCCCAGCTTTGCGGCTGTGGCTTCGATCACGTCCATCGCCTCGTCCGGCTGCGGGCCGACAACACATGGCACGCCGCGTTTGATGATCCCGGCTTTTTCGGTCGCGATTTTGGTAAGAGTATTACCCAGAAACTGTTCGTGATCGATCGAGACCGGTGTGATGACGGTCAGCTCAGGGGTGTCGAGAACATTAGTGGCATCAAGCCGCCCTCCCAACCCAACTTCGAGCAAGGTGTAGTCTGCAGGGGTGTGGGCAAAAGCCAGCAGAGCCGCGCAGGTCGTGATCTCGAAATAGGTGATATCGATGTTGCCGTTCTTGGCATAACACTCATCCAGAATCTCGGTCAGGTAATCTTCGGTGATCAAAGTACCCGCCAGCCGGATGCGTTCGTGAAACCGGGCCAGATGTGGCGAGGTATAGGCGTGTACGGATTTGCCCATGCCCTCAAGTCCGGCACGGATCATCGACTGGGTCGAACCTTTGCCATTGGTTCCGGCCAGATGGATCACCGGCGGCAAATTCTTTTGCGGGTTGTCCAAAGCGTCCAGCAACCGCCAGACACGGTCCAGCGTCAGATCAATGATCTTCGGGTGCAACGCCATCATGCGGGCCAATACCGCATCCGAGGATTGCAGGGTCACTTTTTGTTGTCCGCTTTGGTTTCGGCCAGTTTTTCTTTTGCATCACCTTTTGTTTGGGCGGCTTGGGCTGCCCTGTCAGCCTTTTCAACTGCTTCAGGCGACGGCAAGTCCCCAGCGACCGCAGGAGACAATCCCAAAAGCATACGGGTGATGGTGATCAACTCGGCGCGCATTTTGGTGCGCGGGGTGACCCGGTCCAGCATACCGTGATCCAACAGATACTCGGCCCTCTGGAACCCTTCGGGCAATTTTTCACGGATGGTTTGTTCGATCACGCGGGGGCCCGCAAAGCAGATCAGCGCATTGGGTTCAGAAATGTGGACGTCCCCCAGCATCGCATAGGATGCGGTCACACCACCGGTCGTGGGGTGCGTCAGCACAACAATATAGGGCAGACCGGCCTCTTTCAGCATCTGAACGGCGACTGTTGTACGCGGCATTTGCATCAGAGATAAGATGCCCTCTTGCATACGCGCGCCACCAGCGGCCGAGAACAGGACAAGCGGACGTTTTAGCGCGACGGCCCGTTCTGCGGCAGCAATAATGGCGTTGCCTACATACATGCCCATGGAGCCGGCCATAAAGGAAAAGTCCTGACAGGCAGCCACAATAGGTGTCCGGCCAATCTCGCCCTCGGCAACCAGCATGGCCTCTTTTTCGCCTGTGACTTTTTGGGCGGCTTTCATGCGGTCCGGGTATTTCTTTTGATCACGGAATTGCAGCGGGTCGGCTATTGGGGCCGGAACCTCGACATCAGTAAAAATGCCACCATCGAACAATGCGATGAAACGGTCGCGAGGCGTGATGGCCATGTGGTGATCGCACTGAGTACAAACATTCAGGTTCTCAGTCAGTTCACGGTGAAACAGCATCGTGCCGCACTCGGTGCATTTCGACCACAGATTGTCCGGGGTCTCGCGACGGGAAAAGATCGAGTTGATCCTTGGGCGGACGTAGTTGGTGATCCAGTTCATAGGCTGCAATCCTTTTCGGGGGATGCTGATATTTTGTGCTTCTGTCAGATAAGACGCTACGTCAGAAAATGCAATCAGCGCCGTATCGCAGTTCTGGCAACCAGCCAGCTGCACAGGATCACCATGACCTCAATGGGCATGAGCATACGCAATGTTTCAACAGCATCGGGGCCAAATGGCAAGACATATAGCGACAGGCCATCCCAATAGTCCTGCATGGATGAAAACATCATTGCACTGACATTGTTGGCGAAGTGCAGCGCGAGAGCGGGTCCGAGATTGCCAGCCCGCGCTGTCAGGTCAGCAGCCGCCAGCCCAAATAGAACAGACCAGCCTGCAAGCAAAAGCGCATTTGGACCATAAGTGCCGGGATCATAGTGCAATAACCCGAATAACAGCGATGGCAGAACCATCCATACCAAAGGCGAAGAAAACCGCGCTGCCAACTGGCTTTGCAGATAGCCCCGAAACAGCAATTCTTCCGTCGACACCTGAAGAAAGATCAATGGCAGGGATATGGGGACCAGCAAAAGCCAGCTGTTGAAGGACATATTGCGAACGGGTTCTATGTTTTCAGGGCCCGGAATTAGCAAGACAACGGCAAACAGAACAATCGTGGCGCGCAGCACCCGGCGAAAATCCATAAACAGCATGACACGTGGTCCGGCAAGGTTGGCCAGAGATCGATTATGCAACATATGAACAACGAGGCCCAAAGCAATCAGCAAAGGCGCGAAGTTCAGCAACATCAACCACAGGGCGCGGGCGGTTGTACCCCCCATAAATTCAGCCCGGATAACGGGCCAGTTGGGCAGGTTTTGCAGGGCTTGAAAATAGATGACGTTCAGAATCAAGAACCCAACAACAATAAGTGCCAGTCCCCCAAACAGCTTTCCGAGGCTTGCTGAGGGGCGCGCCTGTGACACCAACACTTCATGTAACCGATAAGCACTCATGTGTTTGCTTTGCCTGTTTTTACGGGTTCAGGCAAGAGAGGTCGCCAGAGTTGCGCGACCCTGGGCAACGTTTTGAATAAAAACGTAGTTACAAGCCATTGCAGGTTTGTTTCCTGCAAACCAATTCGGTACATAATTAAAGAGTCGGGTGAGTATTGTTTCTCGTTCGGAAACATCGTTAGGGTTCGGAGTAGGGTAAGCATGAGGCAGGGCAAGACCGGAATTATTCAGCGGTTTTACCAAAAAGGGCTTGCGCGCTATTGGGCGCGCAGTGCGCGTGCTGCATCCACAACGGAATTACCAGCGCTGAGAAAACAGCGGTTGCGTGCGCGCAAACTACGCCAACACCTCAATACACTCATCTCGATTTCCGAAGGGCGGCTGGCGCTACCTTTGGTTGGTTCGACCGCTTTTTTCCGCCCCCACGGTACGGATTGGTACTGGCGTCCGGCGCTTTGGCGTGAACCATTGGCACAGGTCGGTATGTCTTCGGCACCGAACCGCGAAATGCTGGGCGAAGAGGTGACACTGTTTCATGATTGCCGGGTGTCAGAGCTGACGCTACGCCAATTGCGCAACACCCGCGAAGCAGATCTGGCACCTTACGGTTTGCGTATGGACGTGTTTCGGTTTGATGGATCGTTTTTGTCGCTGGTGATCGATCTGCCGTTCGAAGCTGTGGATGGTCTGAAACGCAATCACCTCATCCGGCTTGATTCAATTGTTGAATTGGAAAAACCGCTGGAGATTTTCGCCCGATTGAACATCAAGCACGGGCCCAACACAGAACAGATCGTGCGGGAACTTCCCCTGAACGAAGAAGAGATTATGGTCGAGTTTGACCTTGCTTATTCGAAGCTGAACGAAAAGCGGGTAGAGAAGGCTTGGATCGATCTGATTTTTGAGGGCCCGGAAATGAACCAAGTGACACTGCGCGACGTGACCTTTAGCCGTCGACCACGCGCAGAGTTTTAGAGTGCCTTACAGGAGAGCAAACCATGAGTGACTGGATGCTGACAAAAACCCGGCTTTTTGAGGGTGTTTGGGAAGGGGTACTCACCTGCGAAGGCAACGAGGGCGCGCAGCCAGACGTAAAAGTCACCTTGCTGGGCAAGCCGGTCCATGGGGTTCAATTGACCGAAGATGCACCGCAAAACAGGTGGGTTCTGCGCATTCCTATTCCGCAAGAGGCCGTGGCGGATGGCGTTCAGACATTTCTGATAACAGACAGTAGAACCGGCGTTTTGCTTGAAAAAATCACTATGATTTCGGGCGAAGTGCTTTCGGATGACATTCGCGCCGAAATGGATTTGCTGCGCGCCGAGTTGGACATGCTCAAGCGCGCGTTCCGTCGTCACTGTCTTGAGACGGCGTAAGTTCATCCGGAGATTGCGTATATTAGGGTGGCGATACTTAAACTCAGTAGTGCGCGGTATATCCCCCATCAACTGCCAGCACCTGTCCCGTGACATAGCTGGCAGCGGGTGATGCCAGAAACAGGATGGCTGGGGCCAGCTCGGCTGGCTTACCCCAACGCCCCAAAGCGGTGGATGTCTGCAACCGCTGGTTCACGGCTGGGTCAGCAGCCGCCGCCCGGTTGGGTTCTGTTTCAAAAAAACCCGGAGCGATAGCATTCACATTGATACCTTGCGGTCCCAGTTCGGCGGCTAAAGCGCGGGTCATTCCGTTAATACCTGCTTTGGCCGTGGTATAGGCTGCGTCGCCTGCCTGGGCGATCAGCCCTGCAATAGACGAGATGTTTACGATGCGCCCACCCTGACCCATCAACGCCGCTGCGCGTTGGCACAGCATGAAGGGCGCAACCAAATCTACGTCCAACAGCCGCATGACGTCTTCGCGAGAGAATTCAGGTAAACTGCGTCGGTCGCGCATTCCAACATTATTGACGAGGATGTGCAGCCCGTTACCTGCGTCATCAATCTGGCCAAAGGCTTTTGAAACCGCCGCATCATCCGCCACGTCAAAAGGCAACGGGAGAGCGATCCCCCCTTCAGCGCGGATTGCCTCTGCGGCAGCCTCGGTTGTGGCTTCGTTGCGTCCATTGACCCAAACCGTTGCGCCTGCGCGGGCCAGCAAAAGGGCCGCTTCATACCCCAGCCCGCTGTTTGAGCCAGTCACCAGCGCGATTTGGCCGTTCAGGGAAAATACTCCATAGTCTGACATGGCGGGCTCCTCATTTGCGCGATTATAGTGCCAAGGCAATCCACCTTCTGCCACAAGAAACCGATTTTGCCCTTGGGAAGTCCAGACTTTGACGCCGCGTTTTGGGTGACAACACCTTTGCTTTACGTTTTGGTAAAGCAGATTTTTAGGAGACATCCATGACTGATTACCCGCACCTACTGGCACCTCTTGATCTGGGTTTTACCACGCTGAAAAATCGCGTGTTGATGGGATCCATGCACACCGGCCTGGAAGAGACCAAGGATTGGAACCGCGTGGCCGAGTTTTACGCCGAACGCGCCCGAGGCGGCGTGGCGTTGATTGTCACCGGTGGTATGGCTCCATCCAAAGAAGGTGGTGTGTTTCCAGGTGCAGCAGGGCTGTTCAACGATCAGGATATTGCCAACCACAAGGTTGTGACGGATCGCGTGCATGAGGCTGGCGGCAAGATCGCCATGCAAATCCTGCACGCGGGTCGGTATGCCTATGGACCTGAATGTGTGTCCGCATCTCCGATAAAATCGCCAATCTCACCTTTCCCACCTAAGGAATTGGATGAAGACGGCATCGAAAAGCAGATTCAGGATTTTGTCACCGCCACCGTGCGCGCCCGCGAGGCAGGCTATGACGGGGTCGAGATTATGGGCTCTGAAGGCTATTTCCTCAATCAGTTCCTTGTCACCCACGTGAACAAGCGCACGGATCGCTGGGGCGGGTCTTATGAGAACCGCATGCGTTTGCCGGTTGAAGTGGTGCGTCGGTGCCGCGAGGCTGTGGGTGAGGATTTCATCATCATCTACCGCCTGTCGATGATTGATCTCCTTCCCGAAGGATCAACCCATGAAGAAGTGGTCCTGCTGGCCAAGGCCGTCGAGGACGCAGGGGCGACAATCATCAACACGGGCATTGGCTGGCACGAGGCGCGCATTCCTACGATTGCCACATCTGTTCCGCGTCGGGCTTTCGCCTGGGTGACGAAAAAGTTGATGGGCAAAGTAGGCATCCCGGTGATTACATCGAACCGCATCAACACGCCTGAAGTGGCCGAAGATGTGTTGGCTGAAGGCTGCGCTGATATGGTGTCGATGGCGCGCCCGTTTCTGGCTGACGCGGATTTTGTGAACAAAGCGGCCAACGGTCAGGCGGCTTTGATTGCGCCCTGCATTGGCTGTAACCAAGCCTGCCTTGATCATACATTTGGCGGTAAATTGACCTCTTGTCTGGTGAACCCGCAAGCCTGCCATGAAACTGAACTTTCGATCTCATCGGTTGAGACACCCAAAACCATCGCCGTCGTTGGTGCAGGCCCTGCTGGTTTGTCGACGGCGCTGACGGCTGCTCAACGCGGGCACAAAGTGAGTTTGTTTGACCGGTCCGACAAAGTGGGTGGTCAGCTGAACGTGGCCAAGCAAATCCCCGGCAAAGAAGAGTTCTGGGGATTGGTTGACTGGTACGAAGCCATGGTGGAGGCTTCGGATATCGACCTGCAACTGGGTCGCGATGTATCGGCAGGTGATCTGGCGGGCTTTGACGAAGTCGTCATCGCCACAGGTGTTGTGGCGCGGGATCCAGGCATTCCGGGTCAGGATCGCGCCGAAGTTCTGAGCTATCTGGATGTGTTGCGTGACAAAAAACCAGTTGGCAAACGCGTTGCAGTCATCGGGGCTGGGGGCATTGGGTTTGATGTGTCCGAATTCCTCGTGCACGAGGGAGAGAGCATCACCGAGAGCTTGCCCGACTGGATGGAAGAATGGGGGGTCGGCGACCCAGAGAAAACTCGCGGCGGTCTGGCACCTGAAGGCCCGCAGCCTGATGCGCCAGCGCGTGACGTCACATTGATGCAGCGAAAAGCCAAAGCGCTGGGCAAAGGTCTGGGTAAAACCACAGGCTGGATTCACCGGGCCGCACTCAAGATGAGAAACGTCAATATGATGGGCGGCGTGAACTACGAAAAGATTGATGACGCAGGGTTGCACATCTCGTTTGGCGAGACACGTGAGAACCCTCAGGTGATCGAAGTAGATAATGTTGTGCTGTGTACTGGGCAGGTGCCGGAGCGTTCGCTTGCAGACGCGCTCGAAGCCAAAGGCGTCACCTGTCATGTGATCGGCGGGGCGGATGTGGCGGCTGAACTGGATGCCAAGCGGGCAATCAATCAAGGCACGCGTCTGGCAGCTACATTTTAGGGACTCTGCCCCCACCATGAAAGGCCAGTAGGCCTTTCATGCTTCCCCCGGGATATTTTCGGCCAAAAGATGCGCACAGGTTTCCATTGCGTCTTTGGTGTTGCCGGGACTAGATGATCGCGATGCAAAGGAATGCGCGCGATGGTGTTTGTCACGATCCTTCTGGGACTGCTGCCCAGTTTTCTTATGGTGATTCTGGGTGGGTTGGTTCGCAACCGTCTGTCAGCGAATGCCTGGCAGGGTTTGGACAAGCTGAATTTTGAAATCCTGTTTCCCACTTTGATCTTTGTCGCGGCGTCGGGCCGGCCCATCGCGGTTGGAGATATCGTCAGCATTGGCCCGGCTGTCTGGGCTATTCTATTACTTGGCTTGGGGGCCGGGTATTTGGCGCGCCCTTTTGGGCCCGGAAAATTTGTGGATTTTGCCGGGGCCTGGCAAACGGCGTGGCGGTTTAACACCGCCATGGCCTTTGTTGCGGTGGCCACGCTTTCGGAACCACCGCTTGGAGAATTGGCGGTGGCGGTTGGTCTGGCCATTCCGTTGGCCAATGTCTTTGCGGTCAGTGCGTTGTCGCGCGGCAGTGGAAGCCTGAAGCAAACACTGATCAAAGTGGCGACGAACCCCTTTTTGATTGCCAGTGTTTCAGGCGTGCTTGTGGGGTTAAGCGGCCTGACCATTCCCGCACCGTTGATGGCGCCGTTGGAAATGGTCGCTCAGGCAGCCATCCCCGTGGCGCTGATTTCGGTTGGTGCAACGATGAACTGGGGCGCTTTGGCGCGCCTAAACAGGTTCAGCGGTATTCTTGTGTCCACCAAATTGCTGGTTCTGCCGGTCGTGACATTGTGTGCATGCGTAATATTGGGTGTGGACACGGCGATTGCTCAGACACTGACATTGTTCGCAGCGATGCCCACCGCCTCAGCCGCGCATGTTTTGGCCGCTGGCTTTGGGGCTGATCGTGAACTGGCGGCAACGCTTGTTGCGCAATCAACACTGCTTGCGGCGGCAACTTTGCCGTTCTGGGTCACTGCGATTGAACTGGCTTTTTAAACATCGAAACCAATTGTTTCGCTGTTTCCATGCCGCAAACGATCCGCGACAAAACCCTGATATTGTCTGAGCACTGCCCTGCTTCTGCCCAATTTCGACGGGATAACTGATCCTCGAATATGAGATTGAGGTAGGAAAAATATGGATCGCCTGACGGAAATGGAAGCCTTTGCCACGGTTGTGGATCAAGGTGGTTTCACAGATGCCGCAAAAAAGATGGGCATCTCGAAATCTGCTGTGTCGAAACATGTTTCCTCATTGGAAGCCCGTCTGGGTGCGCGACTTTTGAACCGCACCACACGACGCGTAAGCCCAACCGAGATTGGCCTGGCATATTATGACCGTGCCCGCCGGGTTCTGAATGATGCAGGCGAGGCCGACGCTTTGGTCACGTCCATGCAATCGGCGCCT
Source organism: Shimia gijangensis (assembly GCF_900142085.1). Taxonomy (GTDB): domain Bacteria; phylum Pseudomonadota; class Alphaproteobacteria; order Rhodobacterales; family Rhodobacteraceae; genus Shimia; species Shimia gijangensis. The sequence goes on along the minus strand of NZ_FQZQ01000009.1, from coordinate 10,458 downwards.
TCGGGACTTTTACGGATCAGCGTGGCCACGGACTTTGGAGTCAACCACCTCAGTCCGGTTCTGGGAGACTTCCTTGTCGAATTCCCGGATATCACGGTGAACATGGTACTGAACAATCGCTACGTTGAGTTGATCAGCGAAGGCTTTGATATGGCGATCCGTATTGGTGAACTTGAGGACAGCAGTCTTCGGGCAAGAAAGCTGACGGAAACCACCAAACGCATGATTGCGAGCCCAGAATACCTTGAAAAATATGGCCGCCCACCAAAGATCGACGATCTGAATGATCACAAGCTGTTGCACTATTCCAGCCAATCCACAGGTGCGGTTTGGAAACTGACAGCACCCTCAGGCGAAAAGAGACAAGTTCGCACGGCGGGCTGGCTGAGCGTCAATGACGGGCAATCCTTGTTGAACGCGGCCATTGCTGGCCTTGGGATCGCTTATTTGCCAAGTTTTCTGTACGCAGAAGCCATGGAAGAAGGCCTGGTTGTAGATGCAATCCCGGACCTGCCCATTGAAACGCAAGGCATTTATGCCGTTTACCCACCCGGCCGGTTTACACAGCCTAAGGTCCGCGCGTTTATTGATTTTCTCGTGCATGCCTTTGCCGACAAAGGCCCATCTGACTGGTAATTCCGCAAAGGAAAGACTTCCCCTGGCTTTCATAGTGAAAGCATAAACTCGCCCGGGTGCTAAGGCTCCCGGGCTTTTTCTTGTTCAGGAACCTGACAAAAGCACGACTTCGACCCGGCGGTTGGCGTCGCGCCCTTCTTTGCCAGCGTTACTGGCGATCGGAGATAAATAGCCGATCCCCTGTGCGTCTAATTGGGCCTGAGGTACTTTGTAGGTGTCAGTCAAATGGGCCTGAACCGATTTAGCCCTGTTACGAGACAGTTCAACATTGCTGTCGAGGGCCCCCTGACTATCAGTATGTCCAACCAACGCAACCTTGCGATTTTCGTCTTGCAACAACCAGTCTGCAAGGGCGTTGAGGGTTTTGTAATTGCCGTCAGTCAGGTTTGCTGATCCCGTGTCAAACGTTAGGTCTTCCAGAATGAGGTGGCCTTGCGCGATCAACAAATCTCCAATGGTGTCGGCCGAAAGCGCACCCGAGTTGGAGGGCGGCGTCACCAAAGTAGGGACAAGCAGTGCATCTGTTTTCGGTTCCGGGTCAATCGTAAGGGTCACCCGTTCCATCGGTGTCACACAGACCGCTTGAAGGATAGCAGCTCTTGAGGTTCTGCTGAGAAAAAGGCTCACCGCCTCAGTGCCTTGGTCGGTTTCTCGGCGCGCAGAAAGAAAACGAAAGCTCGACAGATCCACAAACATTTCGGGTGGAGGGAGGACAAGCGTGTTGAAGCGAAAGTCAAACCCACCGCAGTCTTCGGTTTCACATCGAAACACGATTTCGTAGCCTTCACTGACCAGTTGCCTAGCAAGCTCGGCGCTAATTTCGGTGAGTGCGCTGGTTTTTTCTTCCATGCGCCAGGATCGAAGCTGTACCAGTCCCAAATATCGTTCGCTCGGGAGCGCGCCATTGCGAAACGGACCTATTGGCAGCTCATAAGCTGTGCGAGGGCGATCTTCGAGTGCAACCTGCCGTGCCCCTGTGGGTAGGGCAGGTTCAAAGGCCAGGGCCAGTTGCGGTAAAACCGCAAGCGCTATGGCTGTGCGAAAGATCATCTAAATTGCGCGTGATACTCTGGGTTGGGTTGCATATCGATGGCAGAGGCCACCCGGTTGGTCATGTTGTAGAACGCCGCGACGCTGGAGATGTCAAAGATGTCCCGGTCGTTAAAGCCGACATCGCGCAAAGCTTGACGGTCTGCTTCCTCGATAGAGCTGCTTTCCTTGGTGATCTTCTCGGCGAAATCCAACATCGCGCGCTGGCGTGGTTCAAGGTCTGCGGCTTTATAGTTCATCACCATCAGCTCACCCAAAACGGGATCGCCGGACAATTGACGCACGGCGGCGCCATGGGCTGTCAGGCAATAAAAACACTTGTTGATAGAAGACACGGCCACAGCGATCATCTCACGTTCAAGCTTGGTCAAGCCGCTGTCACCCAGCATCATGTCGTTGTACATCGCCGTAAAGGCGTTCAGCTTGTCGATATCAAACGCATAGGCCTGCAGGACATTGGGGATCATGCCCAGTTTGTCCTGACAGATGTCAAAATACTTTTGAGTGGCCTCGGGCAGAGGGTCCACCATCGGCAGATCAAGGGCGGTGGGTTTGCTCATCAGAAGTCCTCTCAGTCAGGTAGAATACGATAGTGGTATTGTCCCACAACAAACATGCCGAGGGAAGAATATAAGCTGTTTGCCGCAGTGTTTGCTGAGGTGCAAATCACCGTGAGCGTGTCTCCGCCATTGTCCAGCGTCCAAAAAGCGGCGCGGATCATCAGCCAGCGGGCCACGCCCTGACGACGCTGAAAGGGCACAATCTCAATTGCATGCACCATGGAAACTCCATCGTGCATCGCGACAAAGCTTGATCCGGCGGGTTTGTCATTCCACCGCGACACGAAACCGGCCTTGGGCCTGCAGGCACGGTTCATAACCTCAACCCGACCGGGGCCAAGCCCCCCCGAGGCCCAGATTTCGCGCATAATGTTTAGCGGTCCGGTGGTCTCAATAGCCGCTGTGCGTGGGGGGCGTTCGCTGGTCAGCTTTTCCGCCTCAATGGCGTACATCGTGACCGGGTCGATGATCTCGTAACCGCGTGCCGACAACGCGGCATCCAGAGCTTCGTCGCCCTCGCGAATTTGAAACAGCGGCGTCTGGTCGATTTTACGCATCGCAACTTCGGCGGCATCAATGTCAGTGTCCTGAAACGGGCCCGTTGCTGTGGCCGAGGACACGCGTTTACCGCCATCCTGACCATCGCCTATAATAAACGGTCCACAGGTAAGTTTACTTGCTGACGGCCAAGTGGCGTCGATAACATCGTAGAGTTTTTTTGCATCTGGCAAACTCATGGAAACATCCCTGCAAGTTGGGTCATCGCAGCATCAATGCGAGAACCATCTGTGCCACGGATGACGATATTTGATCCATAAGCGCCATTTTTCTGAAACGGGTAGGACCCGATAGACAGGTCGTCATACTTACGCGCCAGTGCCGCTAAAGGCCCTGCAATATCACCTTCCCCGTGATCAATCCGCAAGGATTGCGATAACAGCGGTGCGCCCCCTGTCAGATTTGGCAAAACAGACGCGACCATGGCTTGGAATACCGAAGGCACTCCGGCCATGACATGCACATTATCAACCGTGAATCCCGGAGCCACCGAAACCGGGTTTTCAATCAGGCCTGCTCCGTCTGGAATGCGCGCCATGCGCAGACGCGCCTCGTTCAATTCAGATCCTGTATTTTCGTAATGCGCTGCCAGCAACGCACGCGCATCGTCACGCACATCAATGTGCCGGTCAAAGGCCGCAGCGATGCAATCGGCTGTGATGTCATCGTGTGTCGGGCCAATACCTCCACTGGTGAACACCGTATCATAACGTTTCGATAACGCCCGAACCGCCGAGATGATGTCGTCGCTTTCGTCACCGACCACACGCACTTCAGCCAGTGTGATCCCCTGCTTGGTCAGCTCACCGGCCAAAAAATACATATTGGCATCGCGTGTGCGCCCCGAGAGAATTTCATCTCCGATAACCAGCATGGCTGCGGTGGGGTTGGGCATTGCGCTCTCCTTGTCAGATCTTATCCGCAGGTATAGGGCTGGCACATGCGCTTTCAAACCCCTCTTGTGCCCGCAGTGCTGATCCGCCGCTACAAACGCTTTCTGGCTGATGTTCGGCTCGAAGATGGCCGCGAGGTTACCGCTCATTGTGCCAATCCCGGCAGCATGTTGGGTCTAAAGGATTCAGGACTTCGGATCTGGCTGGAGCCGAACGATGATCCCAAGAAAAAGCTAAAATACGGCTGGCGGTTGGTTGACCATGAAAACGGCCATTTCACCGGGGTGGATACCTCGGTGCCCAATCGCGCCCTGAAATCCGCGCTTCTGGCCCGGCAAATCCCCGAGCTGGCCGCGCATCCAGTCGTGCGCGCAGAAGTGAAATATGGTGAAAACAGCCGGGTCGACTTCCTTTTGTCCGGCAACGGCCCGGACCTTTATGTCGAGGTGAAATGCGTGACCCTTTCACGGCAAAAGGGTTTGGGCGAGTTTCCCGACAGCGTCACAGCGCGCGGCACCAAACACTTGCGGGAATTGCAACAGATGGTCGCCGAAGGACATCACGCGATGATGTTCTATCTGGTGCAGCGCACCGACATCGACAGTGTCACGCTTGCGGACGATATTGATCCCACTTACGCCGCCGCCTTTGCCGGAGCCCGCGCCGCCGGGGTCGATGTGATGGCCTATGATTGCGTGATTTCGCCCGAAGGTGTCGACATCGGAAAACCTTTGCCCTTCGCGTGGGGGTAAACCCGTTTCGAAACATGTGACAGGCGCATGGAAATAGGGCACGTTCCGATAAACCCACCAACCACGTCCCGGAGTTCTCATGAAAATCGCCACCGCCGCCTATCCGCTCAGCACTTTGGACAATTGGGCGCACTATGAAGAAAAAATTGCCCGGTGGGTGTCAGATGCCGCCGGGCAGGGAGCGGAACTGTTGGTGTTTCCAGAGTACGCTGCCATGGAATTGGCCACGCTTGATGGATTTGACGTGGCAGATGATCTTGAGAAATCCTTGTTTTCGGTGTCCGAGAAGATGGATGAGGCCAATGCTCTGCATGAACGGCTCGCGTCCGAAGCGGGCGTCCATATCCTTGGTGGATCCGCCCCGATTTTTGATGGCGGTACCCGCCCGGTCAACCGCGCCTATTTCTTCACGCCAGATGGCAAGGTCGATTTTCAGGACAAGCAGATCATGACGCAGTTCGAACGCGATCCTTGGAATGTGGTCTCTGGCGGGTCGCTCAAGATATTTGAGACGACGTTGGGTAAAATCGGCGTGTTGATCTGTTATGACAGTGAATTTCCCCTGCTTGGCCGGGCCTTGTCAGACTGCGATGTGATCCTGTCGCCCTCCTGTACCGAAGCCCTGTCCGGCTATTGGCGGGTGCGGCTTGGATCGATGGCCCGTGCGCTTGAAAACCAATGCGTGACGGCCATGGCATCCTTGTGTGGCACCACCGGCTGGTCCGAGGCCGTAGGGGTCACAACCGGCATGGGCGGCATCTTTGCTCCTCCCGATGTAGGCTTTCCTCAAACAGGCGTGATCGCCGAGGGCCGGATGAATACGCCGGGTTGGACCTATGGCGAAGCCGACCTTGATGCGATTGCCAATGTGCGGGCAGATGGCCGGGTTCTGAACCGGCATCATTGGGGCGAACAAGAGCCACGTCACCAAGAGGTCACATATTCCCCACTCACCTGAGAATCGCCCTTGAAAATCAGAGCGTTTCGGCCCATTTAAGGGCAGCCCGCGATTGGCGGGTGTTTTGTGAAGGAGAAAACATGGCCAAGGAAGAACTGCTCGAATTTCCCGGCGTCGTAAAGGAACTCCTGCCCAATGCGACATTTCGGGTCGAGCTTGAGAACGGCCATGAGATTATCGCACATACGGCAGGTAAGATGCGCAAGAACCGCATTCGGGTTCTGGCAGGCGACAAAGTACAGGTGGAAATGACCCCCTATGATCTGACCAAGGGTCGGATCAACTATCGCTTTAAATAAGCGCCAAAGCCCTGGTGGCGCGGCAACAGACAGGACCGAAGGCATGAAGCTTATCCTCGGCTCCGGCAGCCCGCGCCGCAAGGAATTGCTCGCTCAGATCGGTGTGGTGGCAGATGACATCCGCCCCCCCGATATTGACGAAGACCCCCTCAAAGGTGAATTGCCACGCCCCTATTGCGCGCGCATCGCGCATGAAAAGGCGCTGGCTGTGCAGGCGGATCGCGGTGATATCGTGCTTTGTGCAGACACGACGGTTGCTTTGGGACGCCGCATTCTTGGCAAACCCCGCGACGCGGGTCAGGCAGCCGAGTTTTTGATTTCTCTTGGCGGGAGACGTCACCGTGTGATCACGGCAGTTGCCGTGAGACGTGGCGATCAGATGTGGGAACGCGCCGTGGTCAGTGACGTCAAAATGAAACGCCTCTCGAATGATGAACTGAACGCTTATCTGGCCTCCGACGATTGGCGCGGCAAGGCAGGTGGCTATGCCATCCAAGGCCCTGCCGGTGCTTTCATCCCGTGGATCAGTGGCTCATTTTCAGCCATAATGGGCTTGCCTGTCGCTGAGACAGCGACGCTTTTGCAAGCCGCTGGATACCCTCTTTATAAGGACAGATCATGAAGGGCAGTCAGATCATTCTCGACCACCTGAACGGACGCGAGGCTGCCGCCCTCATGGTGGATGGCAAGCTCGAAGACCTTTTGGTAGATGCCGACGCCCCGCGCCCCGGCACGATTTATCGCGCGATTGCAGATCGACCGGTCAAAGGTCAGGGCGGCATGTTTCTCAAGACCCCTGATGGCCCGGCCTTTCTGCGTCAGGTCAAAGGCCTGTCGCCCGGCCAAACTATTTTGGTGCAGGTCACCGGCTATGCCGAAGATGGCAAGGCCATTCCGGTCACCCAAAAAATCCTGTTCAAAAGCCGCTATGCGATTGCCACTCCCGGCGCACCGGGTCGTAACATCAGCCGCTCTATCCGAGATGACGACGTGCGAGACATGCTTCGCGGGCTTGTTCACGAGGTGATGGACGAAGACAATTCTATGGGGCTCATCCTGCGCTCTTCCTGCGTGGAAGGTGATGCAGATGAGATTGCGGAGGATATCGCTGCCATGCTCTCTCTGGCCGAACAAGTGGCAGGAGACGCCCAAGGGCCGATGGAGAAACTGACCGACGGTGACGGACCGCACCTTGAGGCGTGGCGTGAATGGGCCGTGGATGCCGAAGTGGTCACGGACGAAGGCAGTTTTGATACTCATGGCGTGCTGGATGCCCTGGAACATGTCAAAGACATTTCCGTGTCCTTGGGCGGCGGCGCGTCCTTGTTCATAGAACCCACACGCGCGCTCGTCGCAGTGGATGTGAACACGGGTGCGGACACATCTCCAGCCGCAGGGCTCAAGGCCAATATGGCAACCGCTCGCGAATTGCCGCGCCAACTGCGGTTGCGTGGGCTGGGGGGGCAGATCACACTGGATGTTGCACCAATGCCCAAGAAAGACCGCCGTGCATTTGAAAGCGCGCTTAGGGCTGCGTTCCGGGCTGATTCCATTGAGACGACTTCGGTTGGGTGGACGCCTCTGGGCCACTTCGAACTTCAACGCAAACGCGCCCGCCTGCCGATCACGGAAGTTCTACAATGAGCTGCCCGACCTGCAAAAAGGATACCGTCGAAGTCTTTCGCCCCTTCTGTTCAAAGCGTTGTGCAGATGTCGATCTGGGGCGCTGGTTCAACGGCGAATATTCGGTGCCATCGCAAGATCCTGAAGAGCAGCAGGAAGCCCTGGAAGAATTGACCAGAAATTCCTCGCACCTGCACTGACTTTTTTGCGAAAACCCTCTGGACAGCTCCCGAGACCTGACATAGAACGCCGCAACCCGAATGGTTTTTCCATTCCCCGGTGCCCGGGTAGCTCAGGGGTAGAGCAGTGGATTGAAAATCCTCGTGTCGGTGGTTCGATTCCGCCCCTGGGCACCATTTAACACCTTGATATTATTGAAAAATACGTGAGATGGATTGCGATAAAATTTTGCAAAAAATGCTTCTGTACCATCGCTGTACCATTTGATCTCATTTTAACTGACATTTCTGTTAGGTTAAAAAGCTCGTTCACGAGCGCTTACAGACACTCCGCGCATTTGGACAAGCGGGCTTTGTTGTTTCAGATAACCGCTGCCCCATTCTAAGGTCCGGCACTTTTAGCCTGTGTGCAAGCTCACTTTGAAGATTTGAAGGCGCCGCCTTCAGCATGAGCGGCTTCCTTTATTTTGAGAAGTGTAAGGTGAAAGTATTTCTGGTTTTCGTCACGACATATCCAAGCCGCCGCAGTGAAGGTTTTATCCAAGATTTTTAGACACCCGAACAAATGTGGATCGGTTGCTTTCTTTCTGCGCTTTAGTGTCTCCAGCTTTCCACGATTGTAATCATTGTTGCCCTTGCCAATTCGAAAGAATTCAAGAAAGAGGCCACCATCTGACTTGGAATAAAGTTCGAATTGCCCAAGAACGAGAAAGCGATGTTTGCCGATTTTTTTTATGGCGGACCAAATTGGCCGATTGGGCTCGCTCAGGGCCTTGTCTTTGTAAAGTCTAAGTCTGCAATTTGCGCTCATTTCGGGCTCCTTTTCACCCGTAAATGGGTAAGCCGATGCAAGGGACAAGACTGGTCGGGAGCTTATCAAAACGGGCTCTTCAACGGTTCCGGTTGGCGCAACCGAAACAAACGGGCGAAGTCAGAAAGTTGAAACTATGGCTCCGCAGCGATGAAGGGCGTCGCTCCTGTCAGTACCTCAATCGCGGTTCGCGTCAATCGAGATAAAGGGGCATCCGGTCCAATAGACTGGTTGCCGCCTTTAGAATTCTTCTCATGCCAGAATGTGGTTCTTTTTCAAAGAGTAATCCAAAAGTTCAAACTTGAAATTCCTGCCTTGGAATTGAAAATGGATAAGTTGAAGAACTAGGAATGTGCCCAGCAAAGTTCTGCCTTTGTCGCTCCCGTAGAATGAGCGGAAGGGCTTCCGATCTTTTCTTTATGTCTCTAGTTCTCGAACTCCGGCAGTTCGGTCCCAGTGCCGCTCAATATCGTCTGCAATTTCGGCGACCAGATCTTCGTCTTCTAACCGCGACCTGTAGGGAGCCAGAACGATCTCCCGTGCACCGGGATCTACCTCGCTACCAGACCACAGCTGAACGTCCAGTTCACCGCAAGCAAGCTCGACGTCATTTTTCCATGATAACTTGATCCCAAACCAACCAAGATTGGCAATCCGGGATTTCTCCACCTGATTTGAACTCGAAATCAACTCCAGTACTTTCCAAGCAAAATTGTATTTCTTTGTCGATAGCCTCATTTTTTTCTCCAAATTGTAGAAGAAAATATTGCACTATTAAGGTTTCAAAATCGTTCAGTCACAGTGAGAGCTAGAGATTTCGCAATTTTTGTCTAAATGTGCAGGATGCAGCAATTGGGCGACATTTATTCACATGCCATCATGTTCACAAAAGCCGAGTAAACGCCTAGGATTTTCAGTCATTGGCCGACCTACGTGAGCGCCTCTGCGAACGGCGGTTGAGAGCTTATGGTTTTCTTTGAAATCCTGAGATACGTTCCTGCGAAAGGTATTTGACAGAGCCACATTATGAAGCACAACCCAATTACACTGGGCGAGAAGCTAGCGCCTGTGGAATCCAAGAATCCTCGATTCGAATTTGGCGCGTGGTTGCGAAACACAGTGCTTACGCTGCTTAATTTTTCCCTGCTGACGGCAATTTCAGCTTTGCTTTTATGGTGGCTTTTGATGCGCCCCGAAATCGGGGGGAATATCATGGTGGTCCTTTTGGCAGTGCTGATTGCATTATGGTTGATCGTTTATCATCGACTTCAAGTCAGCAAGGCCGAAATAATAAACGCGCACCCCCAGATACATTCATTGCTGGCAAATGATCGTCAGGGATTTATGCGCAATCTGCGGTTGGATGCGAAAACAGCCATATTTGATGGTAGCAATATTTACCACTTTGGCCACGACAATGGAAAAGATGCGCAACCACTCGGAGAGATCGTGCATCAACTTCGAACACAAGGCTATCGTATCGTTTGTTTCTTTGATGCCAATATTTTTTACACGCTCAACGATCACGGAGCATTCCCAAGTGGTCAACTGCATTCATTGGCGGAGCTTGAGGACATTTTTGGGCTGAAGACAGATGAAATCTATGTGGTGCCTAGCGGAGTACAGGCGGACAAATTTATTCTGGAGAGCTTGAAACACCTACCAATTTCATTTGCTGTGACAAACGATCTATTCCGCGATTATGCGCCAGAATACCCAACAGTGATGAAGGGCAATCAGTGGCGCAAGGGTTTGATGATTTCGAAAGGTGAGGTTAAGCTGGTACAACATCGGGCTTAGCCTCTTCCGGACGTGAAGCTAGCAGGGCCTTGGGAGTCCGACCCTTACGGGCGGTGCCAATGAGCACTAGGAACGTGCAAGGTCACCAATCGGACTTCCCCAAATCGCCAAGTCTATTTGGCCTGAATTTCGAACCTTCTCAATGCCCCCGTGAGCTCCTGTAAGACGTTTTTAGTCACCGATGAACTTGCAAACACCAATGCTGTCTTCTTCAGTGACTTCCGTCCTTGCTCTACCTCGGGCCTGTCTGACGTCAGCGCTTATGGGTCCAAATAGGGTGATTTGATAAGGGAGTGTTTCTGGCTCATCGTAACCACCAAGGAGTGGGACATGAGACAG
>NZ_FQZQ01000008.1 GCF_900142085.1 Shimia gijangensis | reverse complement strand
CCACGACCCGCGTGTCGATCAACAGGCCGGATACATATGAGCGACTTCCGAAAGCGTGCAAGAAATCATTTGCGAACAGCAGCCGGTACATACATATGGGCCGAAGTGACCAACCGGACCGAGGCGTTTTTCGCACCTATTGAATAATCAGTTGAAAGCCCGACCCATGCTCCCCAACTTTTTCACTGCACCCGGTCGTTTCCATCGCGGAAACCTACACACCCATTCCACCCAATCAGACGGAGTTTTTTCACCTCAGGAGGTCTGCCAAAGGTATCAGGCCCAAGGCTATGATTTCATCGCCCTCACGGACCATTTTGTCGGGCTATTCGACTATCCGATCACCGATACAACGGATTTTCGCAACCCGAATTTCACCACACTTCTTGGGGCGGAATTGCATACAGGGCACATGGAGAATGGCAATTTGTGGCATCTTGTCAGCGTTGGCCTTCCTCTTGACTTTACGCCTCCACATGCGCCGACATTGCAATCTGTCGCGGGTTCGGAATCCGCGACAAGCCTTGCCCAGCGGGCGCGCGATGCGGGCGCCTTCGTGGCCATTGCACATCCGCATTGGTCCGGAATGTCCGAGACCGATGCCCGGTCCATCACGGCGGCGCATGCTGTGGAAACTTACAATCACGGTTGCGTTGTCGACAATGATCGCGGCGAGGGTTTCCTGATTTTGGAACATCTGTTGAACCGCGGGCGCCGCCTGAACCTGATCGCAACCGATGACGCGCATTTCAACTCACCGAACCATTTTGGTGGCTGGGTGATGGTCAAGACAACGGAAAACACCCCCGGCGCCCTTTTGGCGGCGCTGAAAGCTGGCGCCTATTACTCCAGCACTGGACCAGAAATTCACAACATCCGCCTCACCAGTGATGGTATCAAAGTCGATTGTTCTGCTGCGAAGACCATCGTGATTCAAGGCAATAGCACATCGACAGCAACCCTGCATGGTCACGCCATGACCGGTGAGTGTCTCTCTTTGGAACGTCTGAAAGGTTCTCCGTGGGTACGGGTTACGATTATTGATGAGGCGGGAAAACGTGCATGGTCCAACCCAATTTGGATGGACGGTTAGATGCAAGAATTCTTCCACCACCCTAAATTGGTCGCAGACTGAGATCAGAGCACTACAAGAAAAATGGTGAATGATGTCTGGAAACCCTTGCTAAAAGCCTAGCGTGCCGGGACCGGCAATCTTCTGTGGACAAAACGCTGAACCTGCTGCGCATGCCTGCGGCCCACTCCCCCATATTGGCTATGGTCGTAGTGGCACCATTTGCTGCCGTTAGGACCAGCGACGCGAATGACAACTTCGTCCGGCGGTTTCAACGGGTCGACGCAACACTTTAATCTTTTGGGAGAGATGGAGTGTTGATCATGAAGTACCGGACGCGAACGTTTTATACGGACAAACAGAAGTCAGAGATGTGGGACCGCTGGCAACGCGGTGAATCACTGAGTTCGATTGGGCGTCACTTCAATCGCGCGTCGTCTTCGATCTTCCCTCATTTGGCGCAATTTGGTGGGATCCGCCCACCGCAACGCAGGCGGTCGCGATGGGCTTTGAGCCTGACGGAACGCGAGGAGATTTTCCGTGGGCTTGTCGCACAGCAGTCGTTTCGATCAATCGTACAAAGCCTGAACCGGTCACCTTCGACAATCAGCCGCGAGGTTGGCCGGAATGGCGGACGTCAGACCTATCGCGCGGCGCGCTCAGATCAGCGTGCCTGGGACTGCGCAAAACGTCCCAAAGCCTGTAAGCTCTCATTCAACGAACCTCTGTGCCGGTTCATTGCCCGAAAGCTGCGTCTGAAGTGGTCCCCACAACAGATTGCGGGATGGTTGATGCGCAGGCACCCCGACGAAGAGCGAGAGCGTGTGTCACACGAAACGATCTACCGCAGCCTTTATGTGCAGACCCGTGGTGTTTTGAAGAAGGAATTGCAGGAATGTCTACGCAGTCCCCGTGCCATTCGGCGGTCTCGCCATGCCACCCAAAAGGGTCTCAAGCTGCGCAAGATCAAGGATGCAATTCCGATCAGCGAGCGCCCACCTGAGGTCGAGGACCGGGCTATCCCAGGCCACTGGGAAGGCGACTTGATCGTAGGGTCAAACAACAGTTACATCGTCACGCTCGTCGAGCGCCATTCCCGCTTTGTGATGCTGGCAAAAGTGGAGAACAAGGACACCCAAAGCGTCATTACAGCCCTCATCAAGCAAGCGCGCAAGCTACCGAAGGATCTGTATCGGTCGCTGACCTGGGACCGTGGATCTGAGATGGCGGGGCACCGCAAGTTCACAATGGCCACAAAGATCGACGTCTACTTCTGCGATCCTCAATCCCCTTGGCAAAGAGGGAGTAACGAAAATACCAACCGGCTTCTTCGTCAATACTTCCCCAAAGGCCTTGATATATCGGGCTTTAGCCAAGCAGAGCTGAGCGCAGTCGCTCGCCAGCTCAACGAGAGGCCTCGAAAGACCTTGCAATATCAAACCCCAACAGAGAAATTCGAGGCCTGTGTTGCAGCGACCCGTTGAAACCGCAGGACAAACTTGCCGTTCCATTGCAGTCATGCAATTTCTGCTTCGGCCCAAACTTGCCTTTGTCGGATATTCGCGCAAAGGTCAGCTTTGAAGCCAATCTAAACTTGCCCACTTTGTCGAGTGTGGGGATGCGGTCAAAGCCCAAATTTATTGACACGGAAGATCGTCGACTTTGCTGAAACGAAAGTGTCGTCGGTTTTGGAAGTGAAAAAATCCCCCTCAAAGGAACGAATGGCTGTGGAACATGCTTGATGCAACGGCCGTGTAGGCCGTGGTTACACCGGCCAATTCAGTCGCGTGTCATGCGTGATGCAACATCAATTGGCTAACTCCCAAATCTAGCCGATGGCCGTTTAGTGTTTGGTGGGGCGGGTTCCGCACTGAGATCAATATCTTGATCGAAATCTCATAAACAAGCATTGTTAACAGTATGGCCCTTAACATCGACGCATGGCTCTTTGAACTAGGTTTGGATCAGTACACTGATTCATTCATCAATAATGATGTAGATGACAGAGTCTTGCCGTTGCTTACTGGTGATGACTTAAAAGAATTGGGCGTAAGCTTGGGCCATCGCAAGATTATTTTGGCTGCTATCAAAGACCCCCAAAACAGCTTAGCAAGTTTTTCAAAGCCCGAGCTGGCGCCATCTTTAAACGAGCAAACCCTTCAAAATGAACCCTCTCAAATTTCCGGCCACTCCGCACCTGATACGGTGGTTTCGTCAAAGCCAAATGCAAACACGATTGCGGAACGTCGCCACCTAACAGTTCTATTCGCCGACCTCGTCGGGTCGACCAAACTCACCAACCGTTTGGACCCCGAAGATATGCGCATCCTGTTGCAGCGATATCAGGATGCCGTTGCTGGTGCTGTCAGCCGTTATGGAGGTTACGTTGCCAAGTATCTCGGTGATGGGCTTTTGGTGTTTTTTGGATGGCCAAGCGCCTACGAAGACCACGCAGTTCGCGCCGTAAAAGCTGGGCTGGACGCGGTGGACCGTGTGAAAGAGTTAGAAACACCGGACGGTGAGCCTTTGGCGGTTCGGATGGGCGTCGCAAGTGGTGAGGTCGTCGTCGGTGACGCAATCGGAGAAAACACATACGAAGAAGGAGCGATGACAGGCCCGATCCTCAATCTTGCTGCGCGAATACAAGAGTACGCTCCACCTAACACGATCGTCCTCCCTGAAGAAGAAACAGAGGCGGCGCTGCGCCGAATTTTCGAATTTTCTTCACTTGGGCAGGTTGAGCTAAAAGGGTTTGACAGCCAACGCACGCTTTTACAGGTCGTTGCTGAGCACAGTGCCGAAAGCCGATTTCGCGCTACACATCGGGGGGATTCAAACAGCGCACTGGTCGGGAGAAATCTTGAAAACGGCATCCTTCGTCAGGCTTGGAAAGGCGCCAATACCGGTAAGGGCGAGGTCGTGTTGCTTGCAGGTGAGGCAGGCATCGGGAAATCCCGTTTGACCGAAGAGTTCCTGGCCGACGAAGCTATCGCAGGCAATGCAGATATAATAAGGTTGAATTGTTCACCTTATCTAACCAGTAGCCCGTTCCACCCAGTTACCGAACGCATTTCTCGGGACGCGGGTGTCGAACCGGGTTTTGACGATGATCGTGTTTTGGAACAAGTACAGGCAATGCTTGAAGCAAGGCAGGGTTTGGACATTGATCAGGTGCTTCCAGTTTTTGCCGCTCTGGTGGCGCCACGCAGTAAGATTGCCCAGCAAATACTCGATTTGTCCCCCCAAGAACAACGCGACCTTACAATTCAGACACTGATAGACACCGTCAAAGCGCGTGCAAATGTGCGTCCAGTCATTCTGTTCATTGAAGATGCCCACTGGATCGACCCGTCGACCAATGCTCTTCTGGATCGTTTTAAAGCAATTTGTGCGGATCTTCCGCTGATGCTCTTGATAACCCACAGACCCGGTTGGGAGTTGGACCAGGACGATGGTGACGCCCATGTTCAAACGCTACAACTGCGCCGATTTGATTTTGATCATGTTGCTAATTTGGTCCGAAGTATTTCCGGAAGCGAACCAGATCGAGATCTCGTTCAGACGGTTGTTGAGAGGACGGATGGCATTCCGCTGTTTGTCGAGGAATTGACGCGCGCCATAGTCACGTCAGGAGAAAAAGGAAAATTCAAAGTGCCCTCGTCATTGAAGGGCACTTTGATGGCACGACTCGATGCTGTTTCACTGGAAGCCAAGCAAGTGGCACTAGCTGGCTCGGTTATAGGCCGCGAATTTGAACCAGCGTTACTGCGCGCTACAATGGATAAAGGCGAGGCGGAAATCCGAAACTGCCTCGATGATCTTTGCAAATCGGGCCTGATATTCGAAAGCGGCCATAACCGCGGCTACTTTGTTTTCCGGCACGCTCTGATCCGAGACACAGCCTTTCAATCTATGCTGGCCTCGACCCGCAGGGAGTTGCACGCGAAAGTTGCCGGCGCTCTGACTCTGCTTCGATCTGCCGAAATTGAGCGTCGTCCTGAACTGGTAGCACACCATTTGACCGCCGCAGAAGATTGGGCAGCAGCTTTTCAACGCTGGCAATCTGCAACTGAAATGGCCCTTGCACGTTCGGCCAGTCATGAGGCGATGGCAAATGCAAAGGAAGCCCTCAAAGCCGCGCACAAACTAGGAGATGAATCCAGCCGGGAAGTGATTGTTGGCAAAATTCTTGTCGGAAGAGGCTATGATAGCGTCGGTCGATTGCCGGAAGGTATCGCCACTCTCAAAGAAGCGTCAGAAGCCGCGTGTGAAATCGGAGATGTCGAAATCGCGGCAGATGCCGCACACCATTTCGCTGATTCAAGCATGATGGCCGGTGAATTGCATGAACAAGCCATCAAGGTTTGCTTGAAGGCTCTGAACGACTTGCCAGAGCATGATGAGGTCCGACGATGCAAATTAATGAGCCAGCTGGCGCGCACTTACATGTTCACTGGTCAATTTTCGGCAAGTGCAGAGTACAGTCAACAATGTCTGAAGTTGGCTGCGAAACTGGGCGACCTCAAATCCCAATTCCACGTTATGATGGCGCGATTTGCCGCGTCATTTGTTGCAAGACAGAAAGACGAAGTGCGCGATTGGCGCAAAAACCTTGAGGCCATGCACAAGGTTGCGGAGAAATTGGGCACTATTGATCAGGGGCGGGACCGAACGCTGAGTCTGTTTGTCGGAGCGGAAATGGCGGATCGCCAGTTGATGGATAATTCGCTTGAGCTTTTGACAGAGATATCGACCAAAGATAATCACCGTCAGCTTTATTGGGTGCAAACACATGCCCGGGCGATGGTTGCTATTCTGGAAGGGGACTTTGAGCGCGCCGAGAGCTATGCCAACGAAGCTGTAAAGATTGGACGCCAGACTCATGGCAAACATGTTGAGGGTGTTTATGGCGTTCAGATGTTTACCATTCGCCGGGAGCAAGGTCGATTGCAAGAGGTCGCGCCAGTCATTAAACGTTTGATGACAGAGAGTCCGGGTGATGCGAGTTGGAAACCGGGTTTCGGTGTAATCGCTGCTGAATTGGGCTATTTAGAACCGGCTGAACGCATACTGAACGAACTGGCGGAAACTGGGTTTTCGATATCGCCAGACGCCATGTATTCGACAACGCTTTCGTATCTGGCCGACATTTGTGTGGCGGTGGAAAACAAAAACCATGCCAAAACCATTTTTGACATGCTGGTTCCTTACGAAAACCTTACAATCACTGCGGGTGCGACCACGGCCTGTATTGGTGCCGCTGCTCGTCGGCTTGGCAGCCTTGCCGGATTGATGGGGTATTGGGAAGTTTCGGACAAAATGTTTGATAAGGCAATCAAAATTGACACGAGCATGGCCGCACCACCGTGGATTGCGCATAGCAAGGCGGCATATGCGTTCGCCTTGCGACGCCGAGGTCGCCTCAAAGATGCGGAACGTGCTATTCATCTGGAAGCAGAAGCGTTGGCAACGGCCCGGGATCTGGGTATGGTAACACTTATATCAAAGCTCCAAGGACAAATGACTTAGGAATTCTGCGAACACTTTTGGGGGTGAAATATGCCTAGATTTATTATTGAAAGAAACTTTGCGGAACAGCTCGAAATAGACAACGAAGCCAAAATTCAGATTAAAGAGATCAATGATGAAGAGGGTGTCGAATGGATTTTTTCGTTTCTGAGCGCTGATAAACGCAAAACATATTGCCTCTACGAAGCGCCCGACGAAGACAGCCTGCGAAAGGCTGCTGAGCGCCTGAATATTCCAGCGGATGTCATAACATCTGTTGATCGGATCGACCCCGGCATTTTTGCCTGAAGGTCTGGGCCGCCTAAGTTTTTACTTACAAGTTCTGCCCCGTCACCGAGAACAGGTGAGAAGAGGCTTTTTTCCAGTCGAGGCAGCCTCGCAAGAAGCCTTACCTGAAAAAGGAAGGCCAATTCTTATGCTTGAATTACTTACACTCGATGGCGGCGCAGTTGCCGTAGATCAAGAAACTTTGAACGCACTTGATGCTTCGCTCAAGGGGGCGGTGCATCTTAAGGGCAGTGCGGAATACGACGACGCCCGAACGATATGGAATGGAATGGTTGACCGTCATCCAGGCTTTGTGATCCGAGCGCTAGGGTCCCACGATGTACAAAAAGCGGTAAATTTTGTTCGGGACGGCGGGCTGGTTATGTCAGTGAAGTCCGGTGGCCACCAGATCGCCGGGCATGCTGTTGCCGACGGAACGGTTCTACTTGATCTGTCGCAAATGCGTTCTGTGGATGTGGACCCAGTGAACAAAACTGCCCGTGTGAAACCCGGCGCACTTCTGGGCGATGTGGATCGCGAAACCCAAGCGCACGCGCTTATCGTTCCATCGGGTATAAACTCGACCACTGGTATTGCAGGCCTCACGCTGGGTGGTGGCTTTGGCTGGACCACCCGGAAATTTGGAATGACAATCGACAATCTTTTGTCAGTCGAAGTGGTGACAGCGGATGGATCTATCGTCACAGCGTCAGCGACCAGTCACCCTGACCTTTTTTGGGCCATACGGGGGGGCGGCGGCAATTTCGGGGTGATTACCTCTTTTGAATTCCAATTGCACTCTCTGGGGCCCGAGGTCTTGTCTGGATTGATCGTTCATCCGATCGAAGAGGCATCTGGTCTGTTGGCAGAAGTCACAAAAATTGCTGATAGTGCGCCGGATGAATTGACAGTATGGAGCGTGATGCGCAAAGCCCCGCCTTTGCCATTTCTTACCGAGGATTGGCACGGACGTGAGGTTCTCATTCTCGCCGCTTGCTATGCCGGGCCCATGGATGAAGGCGAAGCGGCAATGGCAGGTTTGCGTGGCCTTGGAAACCCGATCGTTGATGTCATTTCCCCGCATCCATTCGTTGGTTGGCAGGCCGCCTTTGATCCACTTCTGGCCGCCGGTGCCCGCAATTATTGGAAGAGCCACGACTTCGCGGCTCTTTCTTCAGACGCGATTGCAACACTTCTGGAAGGAATCGCCACATTGCCGGATCCGGCTTGTGAAGTGTTCATTGCTCATGTGGGCGGTGAAATGGCACGGGTTGGTGCAGGTGAGACCGCATACCCAGAGCGGTCATCGCATTTCATCATGAATGTGCACACTCGCTGGGAAGATCCCGCAAAGGACGATGAGTGTATCGCGTGGGCGCGCACCCTTTATGATCGGATGAAGCCCTATTCAACTGGCAGCGCTTATGTGAATTTCATGCCCGAAGATGAAGCGGATCACATGGCGGGTGCTTATGGTGAAAACGGAGATAAATTGTCTCTGATCAAGGGCAAATATGATCCGGATAACCTTTTCAGAATAAATCACAATATTTTACCAACTTGAAAACGATTGGTCCGATATTGAACAGATCAGGGTAGCCCTGCCAATTTCAGATCTCGGGTCAGCATTGTTATCTGTCCGTCATCCTCCATCGGATAGGTGCGCAGAAAACCAGTCAGGGAGAATTCAGGTTCCTGTCCCAGGATTTCCTCGACCTCCCAGGCTGCTTCGTCTGGTTCGCCAAACTGTACTTGGCAGGCCGCCATGTACAATCGGGTTTCCAAATTGGATGGATTACGGCGAGCGGCCTCGTGGAGATTGATCTGAGCTTGACCGCAGTCGCCAAGATAATAGTAGGCCCGTCCCAACAGCATGAAATAGAGGTAACCTGCACCCGGATTCCGCCGCATTGCCTTCCGTAATAGAGGTATCGATTTACCGGGCTGCCCCGCATAAGTCCGGATGCCACCAAGCAAGGCCAACGCATCCGCGTGGCTCGGGTCCAGCGCCAAAGCCTTGTGTAATGCGGTCTCCGCATCTTCCAGCTGGCGTCTTTGGGTGTGAACATATCCGATCACCCAATACTGTTCCGGCAAATTGGGCTGAATACTTAGGGCTGTACCTGCCATGGACAGAGCCCGGTTAAGTGCTAGGTTATTATCTTCGGCCCAATCGTTTCGGTATTCGGCAGCGTGAACCAAAGCCAACCCTCCATAAGCTCGAGCAAAACGCGGATCGCGGGCAATGGCGCGTTCATACAGGGTTCGCGCCAACGAAGTTCCCGAGCGGTCGCGAGGCAAAAGGGCTGCCTGAGCCTGCAGGAACAAATCGAATGCTTCCACGCTGTCGGTATACCCTCGTGCCTGAGCGCTGAGATTGGCTTGTTCGATTTCAAGAGAAAGGTCCGAAGTAATGGTCGTCTCAATTTCTGTCATCACAGTGAGCAGATCGGAGTATGCCCGGTCATGGCGGTGGATGGCCAACACAGTTCCATCCTCACCATCTAGCAGTCGCGTATGGATCAGGATGCGGTTTTCGGTGGGCCATACACTTCCTTCAAGGCGATAGTCAGCCTGATTGATGCGTGGATGAGACTGCATAGCTGAAACATGGGGAATAGCAGCCAATCCGGTGACAACTGTCTGCTCCATACCAAGTACGAGATAATCCTGCGAGGCGTCACCGGACAGGTTCACAAAGGGAGACACTACAATTCGCGTTTGGGCGTCGGATTGCAATTTGATTTGAGGCGCTGCAGCTTCGGTTCGTGGGAATAGGGTTATGGCAACACTTCCAAGAAGCAACAGAACCAAAACAACCGACACCCAGACCCAGCCGAAACTTTGCTTTGCCACGGGTGGTTTTGGGGTCGTGACTTCGGCGATCAACCGATACCCACGCTTTGGGATTGTCTCGATCACGTTGGGATTTCGCGCATTGTCTCCAAAAGCCTTGCGGATTTTTATTATGGCGTTGGTCAATGAGTCGTCACCCACGACAACGTCGCCCCAGATGGCGTCATGAATCTGCTCTCGTGACACTACGCTGCCCTGATGGGCAAATAGGTACACCAGCACCTCCATGGATTTGGGTTCGATACGAGTGACAGTATCTCCACTGGCAATTTCACAGGTTGCCGGGGTCACTGTATGGCCATGCACTAGGTATCTGTCAGAGGAAGCAGCGGAGCACATTTAAGAGTTTTCTTTTCGAGGCTAGTTTCCTCATCATACCGCAAAAATTGGAAAATCGTTGGAAAACCGTTGGGACTTTTTTCGTCGTGTTCATCAGGCTTTGAGCAGATTAAATGATAGGACATGTCATGACAGTATTTGATCCGAAAGGTTACAAGACGACGACACACGCCCAATGGCAAGATGCGGCAAAAGCTTGGAACGATTGGGGGCAGGTGCTTAACCAATGGCTAGGACCGGCAACCCAAACGATGCTTGACATGGCGGGCGTTACCACCGGGTCCCATGTGTTGGATGTGGCGGCCGGAGCCGGCGAGCAATCGCTAAGCGCGGCTGCCCGAATTGGCCCGACAGGTCGGGTGCTGGCCACAGATATTTCTGAAAACATACTGGAGTTCGCAGCAGAAAATGCACGCGCGGAAGGGTATGAAAATCTGGACACCATGGTCGTTGATGCTGAGGCGCTGGACGTTGCGCCAGCCTCATTTGACGCCGCCATTTCCCGTGTGGGGTTGATCTATTTTCCTGATCAAATGGCCGCGCTTGCGCGAATTCGCGCTGCTTTGAAGCTAGGTTCGCGATTTGCAGCGATGGTCTATTCCACGCCTCAGAACAACGGTTTTTTCTCTGTACCGGTGTCGATTATTCGGGATCGTGCCGCGCTTCCGCCACCCTTGCCAGGGCAGCCTGGTCCGTTCAGCCTGGGCGGCCTCGGGGTTCTGTCCGAGCTTCTGGAGCGTGCTGGATTTACCGAGATAAAAGAAACCGTAATCCACTCTCCCTTGCGATTGCCGTCGGCTGCGGACTGTCTGCGGTTCGAACGCGAGAGCTTTGGAGCCCTGCATCAGATGCTGTCCGGCCTAACCGCCAAAGACCAGAACACCGTTTGGGAGGAGATCGCCGTCGCGCTGACAAAATATGAAACCGCGGATGGGTTTGAGGGCCCTTGCGAGATGGTTGTCACTTCGGGTCGCAATTGAAAGGAAACGCCATGAAAACTGCAATCGTTCAGGAACCGCCCGTCTATCTTAATCTTTCTGCCAGCATGGAGCGTGCCATTGAGCTTGTCGGAAAGGCCGCTCGGGAGGGTGCCAACCTTCTTGTCTTTCCCGAAGCCTGGTTTCCGGGATATCCGACATTCCTGTGGCGTCTCTCACCCGGGGCAGGAATGGGAAAAACGGACGAATTGTTTACGCGGCTACAAGCCAACTCGATCGACTTGAGCAAGAAACAAATGATGCCCCTGCAAGAAGCGGCTCGCGAGCACGAGATGGTACTGGTGGTAGGGTATCAAGAACTTGATGGTGCGATCTCCGGCTCTACTCTTTACAATTCCTGCACGATCATCGACGCAGATGGGCGGATCGTGAACAACCATCGCAAGCTGATGCCAACCAACCCGGAGCGCATGGTTTGGGGATTTGGGGACGCGTCCGGACTGAAAGTCGTTGACACAGCCGTGGGGCGGATCGGTTCGCTTATCTGCTGGGAAAGCTACATGCCGTTGGCGCGATATGCACTCTATGCGCAGAACATTGACATTTATGTCGCGCCGACTTGGGATTATGGCGACACTTGGCAGGCAACGATGCAACATGTTGCACGGGAAGGCGGTTGTTGGGTGATAGGTTGCGCCACCGCGCTGGAAGCCTCTGATATTCCGACCGATATCCCATATTTTGACGAACTCTTTCCCAACAAGGACGAATGGATCAATCCCGGTGACGCCGTCATCTACAAACCCTTCGGTGGAATCTGTGCGGGGCCGATGCGTCGTGAAAAGGGTTTCTTAACGGCAGAGATAAATGTGGAGGAAGCCCGCGCATCACGTCGCAAGTTTGACGCCTCTGGTCACTATGCGCGCCCGGATGTTTTCAGCTTGTCTGTGGATCGACAAGTGAAACCGCCTGTCGCTTTTTTTGATTGACCAACTTCAAGAGCCGTCGTCCATTTGGGGAGAAACGGATGTCAGTTCTCCGCCCTTACATCCGGTTCGCGCCAATCGCAGCATCGGTCAAATTGGGCTCGAAGTGAGCTATCGCTGCGCTTAACATTGATGACCGCTCAAAGTGCCCAAGTAGCCTTTCGGTTTAGAGGTTACGTACCCAACGTTGTCGCAAATTTTGCAAAACACGCGCTTCCCTGTTCCGCGACCTCTCTTCCCTGTGATCCCAAGCAAATTTCCCTGTTACTGAATGATCCGGAAAATGCCTCTTAACCTTCTGTAAACGATCTCGAAAACTGTACAGGAAACGCCGAAATCGCGAATTATTCCTGTATTTTCCCTGTTAACAAAGATTTTCAGGCCAAGACCAGTTCGCTGGAGGCTGCGACCACCACCACTTTCACTCAGAACGCAGACGGATCAGAGGCAAAATCGCCTCGGTAGCCCTGTGTCTCGATTTTCTCCTGATCTTCTCGAATTTGCGCCAAAAGTCTGGCGGCATAGGGATCGTCCGATCCTTGGTCATAGCCTTCGAAATTCACGACATCCCCAAGTGGCAGGCGGCGACGCCACCCTGCCGTTTGCAATTCAGGTTTGTCTTTGAAATGCGACACATGCCCAAGACACACATAGGCCACCGGAATCACCCGATCAGGGAGATTCAAAATTGATTTCAGGTGCTTGTGGTTAAAGATGCTGACCCAACCCAGCCCCAAACCTTCAGCGCGTGCGGCCAGCCACAGGTTTTGCACCGCGCAGACGCTGCTATAAACGTCCATCACCGGTGCATGGGTGCGCCCAATAACAACCGGACCGGCCCGATCCCGGTCACAGGTGATGCAGATATTGATCGGGGATTCCATGATCCCTTCCAGTTTAAGGTTGTGATAAGTATCGCGCCGCGCCTCTTCGAACATGTTGGCGGCCTCGTCATGGGCAGTCTGAAACAGATCACGCACCTTTTGTTTGGTCTCTTTGGCGCGCACCACCACAAAGTTCCATGGCTGCATAAAACCGACCGAGGGTGCATAATGCGCCGCCATCAAAACCCGGCTCAGAGCCTCTTCGGACACTGGATCGGGGGTGAACTGCCCGCGGACATCGCGGCGGGTGAATATTGTCTTATAAAGTGCTTCGCGTTCTGCATCCGCAAAACCGCTATCGGCATAGGTGTTTGAAACAGACTGGTCCATGTTATTCCCCTTCATGGAAACCATCTGCCCGACCTTCCACGCCGCGCAGCCAACTTTTCAGGCCGGTCTTCTGACTTGGGCTCATCCCGGCCGCACCCCTTCCCAAGGTTTCCCTCAGTGGGTTGTGCGCGGCCAATCCCCCTTACAGCGTTGGGCACGTGGCAGGTTTTCACTGCCTTCCCGATTCTCCTCTAACCACCGGACGGCGGATCAGAGGCACCTGAAAATATGCGTTTTGTCAGACCAAGGCCCAACGACACAAGACGTAAGCAAGCCCAGTGCCAAGATCAACAGATTCGTCGCACCGTAAAAATTCTTAAAGAACCGGATTGATGTAGTTCAGGATTGCCTCGAGTCGCAGCATCACCTTTCGGATGATATGCGTGGCGCCCGCGCTGTCAGTATAGATCGCCACGGTCCCGACCGAGCCAGGATCGAACATTGCTAACAGCTCGGGATCATCCACCGTGATGCGCACCTGAAATGGCTCTGAAAACACCTGTGACGACGGGGCGACCATGCCACTCACCTGCGCCTGCCCTGAGGAGGCTGCTGGAATAACGGTGTCAACGGTCCCTGTATACACCAATCCTGGCATCTTTTTCATCGTAAATTCAACACCTTGACCCGGTGCAATGTGCCTCAGGTATATCTGGTGGATCTGAGTGAACAAAGTCGACTCTGACGTGTCGACAAAGGCCATAGACGGTGCCAAAGGCAGGTTCACGGCCCGTTGCCCGACAGCAAGCGCAAGGTTGGTCACAAAGCCTTCACCCGGCGCACGCACCACGGTTTGATCCAGATTCCAGCGTGCCTGCTCCAGCTGGGCTTCGGCTTCGGCCACTTTGGCCGGCACGCCGTTTGGCATCACAGCACCCAGTTCGGCATCAGCCCGCGACACCGCCGCCCGGGCGGAATCTACAACAGCAGTGGCCTGATCCAAATCGCTTTGGCGCTTTTCCAAACGATTGGCCGAATACACTTCGCTTTCCACCAACTGTTTGTCGTCATCAAAGCGTGATTGCGCCAACTCTTCGGCGGCAACGGCGCGACGGAAGTTGGCTTTGGCATCTTCCAGCGCTTCGACGTCTTGCTTGGCTTGGGTCTGAACCCGCACCAATGTGGCCTCTGCCTGATCAACCGAATGCTGGAAAGGCAAGGGATCGATGCGAAACAACACGTCGCCCTGTTGCATCGGCGCGTTGGGTTGGGCCGCGACTTCTACGACCTGCCCTGACACATTCGGGACAACCGAAACCACGCGTGTCATGATCCGCGCCGCGCCCGAAGGCGCGCCCCACTGCATGGGTATGAACAGAAAGATCAGCAACAGCGTGACCCAGCCACCGATTGATCCCCAGACCGCCGGTGAACTGGGCAGTATTTTCATGCGGGTCAAAACAAACAGCAAGGCCACATAAGGCAGGGTGAGGATGATAATCATCTTATACCTCCTCGCCTTCTGCATCCGGCAACTCTTGCCCCGGCGCTAGGAAAAAGGCCCACACCAGAGCCAGCGGCCAGAATACACCAAGCGCTAAGGCTCCAAGCCAACCCGCCACATTCACGGCCTCTTGCTGAGGATGATTTCGGGATTTGGCAATTTTTCCGGGCAACATCGCCAGAAAAACAAAAAGGCCAAGAGCCAGTGCAATCATCATGATCAACACCACCCAGGCAAATATCATCAACCCGTCCAAATCGGCCTCCATTCACTGTTGAGAGAAAGCTAGCACAGGCAAAGTCCGCGGCAACTGTTATCAGCGTTTCCCGAGCCAAAAACCCAAGGTCACCTTGCCCAATCACGTTCGTCCTGTGCGCGCACTGCGAGAAGAACGCGCTTTAGGGGCGCGCAATTTCCTGAGCAATGTGAACAAAATGTTGTGCATCGCCTTGATTCCACCTAGACCAGCAGAAACGTAAGATCAGGTGAAACCATGAGTGAAGAGTTTGATGTCGGTGCGCGACTCCGTTTTCTACGCGGTAAATCAGGCTTGTCGCAACGACAGCTGGCCGAAGCCGCGGCGGTCCCCCATGGTCAAATTTCCAACATTGAAACCAATCGCTCCAACCCTTCCGTGGCGTCTTTGCGCAGGATTCTAGGAGGTCTGAGCATCACCATGTCCGAGTTTTTTGAACCTGACGAAGCCGAGGCAAATCGCGTGTTTTTTTCCTGTGACGAGCTGCATGATCTGACGTCTGCACTCTATGGATCAGACGCAAAGCGTATGCACCTCAGACAAGTGGGGGACGCGCGACAACATGGGCTGCAATTGCTGCATGAACACTATGCCCCCGGCGCGGATACTGGAGAAACTCTTTTGGAACATGACGCCAGCGAAGGTGGCATCGTGATTTCCGGCGCGCTGGAAGTCACTGTTGGCGATCAGTCGCGCATTCTAACCGAAGGTGAGGCCTATCTGTTCGACAGCCGCCTGCCTCATCGGTTTCGCAACCTCTCAGGTGCGGACACTATCGTGGTGTCTGCCTGTACCCCTCCCTATTTGTAAGGATTTCCCATGAAGCCGCTTGAAGGTTTGAAAGTTGTTGAAATGGCCCGCATTCTGGCCGGCCCTTGGATTGGGCAATCGCTGGCGGATTTGGGTGCCGAGGTGATTAAACTCGAAAGTCATGATGGCGATGATACACGCAAATGGGGCCCTCCGTTCATTGAGCGTGATGGCGACAAAACTGCGGCGTATTACTATTCCGCCAATCGCGGGAAGACCTGCGAAACCGTTGATTTCCGTACAGACGAAGGTCAGGCGCGGGTGCGTGAGCTGGTGGCAGAGGCCGACATTCTGATCGAAAACTTCAAAGTGGGTGGTCTCGCGAAATACGGGTTGGATTACGCCAGCCTAAGCGCTGTGAACGAACGTCTGATCTACTGCTCGATCACAGGGTTTGGGCAGGATGGGCCCTATGCCAAACGTGCGGGCTATGATTTCTTGATTCAAGGCATGGCCGGTTTGATGTCGATCACCGGAGAACCTGAGCGCCAGCCGCAAAAAGTTGGTGTTGCAGTGACAGATATCGTGACCGGGCTTTATGGCACCATTGGCATTCTGGCAGCTGTCCAACAGCGTCACCAAACCGGGCGTGGCCAGCATATCGACATGTCCCTTTTGGATTGTGCCACGGCAATGTTGGCCAATCAGGCAATGAATTATCTGGCGACAGGCGACAGCCCCAATCGCAAGGGCAACGCGCATCCCAACATCACCCCTTATCAGGTCATTGCAACCGCCGATGGGCATATCATTGTTGCGGTAGGCAATGACGGACAGTTCCAGCGGTTCTGCGGGGTTCTGAAAAGACCGGATCTGGCTGTGGAACCGGGATATGCCAGCAATCAATTGCGGGTCGAGAACCGGGAGGCTCTGACCAAGGAGCTGGAAAGGTCGTTGAAGGAATGGACTTCTGACGATCTGCTTGCCGCGCTTGAGGCCGCGACCGTGCCTGCAGGACCAATCAACTCGGTTGGTCAGGTATTTGAGGATCCGCAAGTGATTGCCCGTGGCATGCGCATTGATCCCGAAGGGGTGCCGGGTGTGCGGGGACCGTGGAAGTTTTCGGATGCTGAACTGTCTTTGGAACGATCAGCCCCGGTTCTGCCCAAAGCAAAATAAGGGACGCTACCCCTCACGTTGAAAATGCGAAGATTTTCAACGCTCACCCCGCAATACTTGCCGCCATTTGGAAGTCGGGTGTCAGTGGCCCTTGATGTTCTTTTCCATAAGACGTTGGAACAAACGCGGGCTGACCCGGTGGATCAGATGGCTTAGACGCGCGATCCGACCAACTGGAATAAAGGGCGTTTCGCGCTGAACGCCTTGCAGGATAATGGTGGCGGCCTCGTCAGGTGACATGTGATCAATACCGTCTTTGGCTGCACCCGGCCGGCCGGTTCCGTCAGGCTGCCACGTCTCATCCGTGTTTGTGGCGACAAACGAAGGAGCGGCGATCAGGGTTTTGACGCCATATTCAGCCTCTTCCGAGCGCAGGGACGAAAAATACCCCTCAAGCGCGTGTTTTGAGGCGGCATAGGCTGCACGTTGATAAAGCGGCGAAAATCCGGCCACAGAAGACATCGCCAGATGGGTGCCTTTGGAGGCCCGCAGAGGGGCGATAAAGGCCCGCGCCATATTGGTTGCGGCAAAGAAGTTGACCTCAAAAACCTTGCGCAACGTGGCTTCCGTGAGCTCGGCGGTCGCGCCAATCTGGGTGATACCGGCATTGTAGATCACCAGGTCCACAGTGGGACGCTCGGACAGGATTTGTGTCAATGCCGCACTATGCTGGTCTGGATCAGTCAGATCACAGGCGATCGGCGTTTGCTGATCCGAGGCCTGCAGCCCCTCAATGCTAAGGTCTAAAAGCACCGTATGCCAGCCGTCCGCTTGCAAACCGGACGCAAGGGCACGTCCAAGCCCCCCATTTCCCCCGGAGATCACGGCGGTTTTCATAACCCTGCCCCGCGCCGCCAGACATCAAACACTTCGGCGCTGGTTTTTGATGGCGTATATCCAAATTCCTGTTTCAGTGCGTCATTGGCCAGCACCGGGCGATATTGCAGGAACCGGACCTGTTCGGGTCCATAGCGACTGAGACCCAAAGGCCTGGCAATGCCAAGGGCTGCCTTTAGCGCCCACGCTGGCAGGCGTAACACTGGTTTGCCCAGAAGTTTGGCGAGGTCACTCACGCCCAGCGCACCGTCGCCCGCAACATTAAATATCCCCGCCGGACCATCGGTGGCCGCGCGTTTCAGAATGCGCGCAAGGTCACGCGTCCAAATGAAGACAAACGGGCTTTCGCTTCCCCGCACAGCCAACATCCGTGGCCGGTGAAACAGGGCGGTGATCTGATTTTCAGTGCCCTGCCCCAAAACTGTGCCAACGCGCAGAATGACCTGTTCCAGTTGTGGTGCGGTCTGACGGGCTTCGGACAGCATGTCTTCGACCAGACGCTTGGGGTGGCTATAGGCAAACTCAGTGTTGCCTCGTAGGGGGTCGGCCTCTTTCAAAGGCACAGGATTATCTGCGTGATAGCCATAGGCGGCCCCCGAGGACGTCACCACAATCCGCCGGGTTCCAGCAGCCAAAGCAGCGCGCAGCACCTTTTGGGTGCCCCCCACATCAACATCATACTCCAACGAGCGGGTGGATCCTTTGGGCGGCGTGACGATTGAGGCGAGATGCACAATCACCTCGGGCCTCAACTCAGAGATCACCCGCATTGGATCATCCCCTGTGACATCCATGTGATGAAACTGAACGCCTTCAGCCAAGGACGCCGGGGTGTGCAGGCTGGTTGCAATGACCTCATGATCGCTGCCAGCAAGCTCTTGCAGCAATGCGCTGCCGATCATCCCCGCCGCCCCGGTGATCAGGATACGCGTCACCGTTCAGCCTTGGTTCGGTTCAGGATTGCAGCCAAAACAATTCCGGAAAGCGCGTGCCAGATCCCCCAGAACGCTGCAACGACAGCCATTCCACCCAGCCCGTGGAAAAACCCGAATATCAACACGAGACCAAGGCCCGAGTTCTGGATGCCGGTTTCAATGGTGATAGCACGGCGGTTGAACGGGGAAAGCCCCGCCAAAGTAGCGGTGGTATAGCCCGCGCTTAACGCCAGCGCATTATGGGCAATGACCAGTCCCGCAACCATAGCGGCGTAACTTTGGAACAGGCCCCAATTTGCCGCCAGAGCAATGATGATGAAGGCAAAGAAAATGCCCATAGACAACCATTGCAGGCGGGTGCGCCATCGCGCGGTGATATCCGGGCGCTTCACGTTCAATGTAATGCCAAGCAACAGAGGCAGAACCAGCATGAAGCCAACTGTGATGGCGACCGACACCGGATCAATATGCGTGCTGCGCAAAATCTCACGCGTGGGGCCGTACATGCTGCCCCAAAACCCGATGTTAAGAGGGGTCAGCAGGATCGCACCCACCGTAGCGATCGCAGTCATCGACACAGACAGCGCCGCATTTCCCCCGGCCCGGTGGGTGATGAAGTTGGAAATATTGCCACCGGGACACGCTGCCACTAGCATCAGTCCCATGGCAATTGAAGGTTGCGGCTGAACCAGCAACACAAAGCCAAATGTCATGGCTGGCAAAACCAGAAATTGCGAAAACAGGCCCGTCAGCAAGGGTTTGGGCGCTTTGGTCAGCCGGCGAAAGTCGTCCGGCTTCAGATCAATGGCGATGGAAAACATCACAACGGCCAGGATTGCATTCAGAATATGCAACGATCCAGGGCTGAAATTCAGGACAACATCATCAAGGCTGTTCATCTGCGCGCTCCTTTTTGCAGGCGCGAGATCCATTTGGTGACCGCGCCGCGATAGGTAACTTTGTCGACGTAATATGCCATCCGCGCAAGGTTAAGGTAGTTCATGCCACCAGTTGCACGTGCAAACCCCCGCGATTTTTCAGCCCTTAGTGCTGCTGCCTCAGGGTTGCCATCACGAAGCCCCGCGATATAGCGCGCCACCAATTCGGCTTGTTCATGGCGACCTTGCCAGCCCAGACCTGTGGCCTCAATCATCCCCAACACAAACACATCGTCTCGATCAGGATGCATGGCGTTCAGAAAGAGATGTGGGGCATCCCCCTGCCAGTTCAGCTCTCCTTGATCAATAAAGGGATAGTTCAGTTTGTATCCGGTTGCCGCGAGGATCATGTCGTAATCCGCCTGCGTGCCATCGACAAAATGCACAGTTTGACCGTCAAAGCGATCAACATCCGGCTGAATTTTCAGATCGCCATGGCCCGCGTGATACAGAACCAGCGAATTCACCACTGGATGGCTTTCGTAGAGTTTGTAATCTGGCTTGGGGAAACCATATTTCTCGGGCCTGCCCACAAACCACTTCAGCAAAAACCCATCGACTTTGCGTTTGAGCCACATCGGCATTTTGATCGCCCCGCCCATAGTGTCTGCGGGTTTGCCAAAAACGTATTTGGGCACAAAGTAATACCCCCGCCGCATCGACAGATCACAAGACACCCCGTGATGGATGGCATCCACGGCAATGTCGCAGCCTGAATTGCCCGCGCCGATCACCAACACACGCTTGCCATCAAATTGCGAGGGGTAACGATACTGACAGGCGTGGATCAGTTCCCCTGCAAAATCACCTTTGAAGCTGGGCATATTGGGCTCGGACAAGGTACCATTGGCGATCAGAACACCGGCATAGATGCCGTCATGTATGCCTTCCTTGTCTTTCCAACTGACACGCCAACCGTCGCCAGATGCACCAAGCGCATCCAGCTTGGTCACTTCGGCATTGAACTTATACTGATCTCGCAGGTCAAAGTGGTCAGCAAAGTCGCGGAAGTACCCGGTCAGATCCCGGTGAGACGGGTATTCCGCAACGTCATCGTCCATTGGGAAAGCAGCAAACTCGGTCATCGTCTTGGATGAAATCAGATGCGCAGTTTCATACATGGTCGACAGGGGCGCATCGATGTCCCACAACCCGCCCACGTCTGAGTGCAATTCGAACCCCTGAAAGGCGATGCCCTGCTCTTTCAGCACCTTCGCCGCAGCAAGCCCCATCGGACCCGCCCCGATCAAGGCGTACTTCGCGTTTCCTTCCGTCATGCACACTCCCCCGGCACCTCTAATTAGATTGTACATCCGTACAAAATAAGGCAAGATGTTTTTATGACGTCTGGTATTCTTCAAGAAAAACAACGCCAAAGGGCACCGTCGCAACGGTCACTGGCGACGCGTGCGCGTATTTGGGACGCCGCGGAACAGGTTTTTGCCAAAAGGGGATTCGATGGGGCCTCAATGCGCGACATCGCTAAACTGGCAGGCGTTCATGTGGGATTGGTCACACACCATGGGGGCAGCAAGGAAGACTTGTTTGCCCGCATCATCGCCCGCCGTGCCGATGAGTTATCACAGTCCCGCCTGAGGGCGCTGGACAAACGACGTGACCTTGGGCCGCTGAGCCTCACAGCGATTTTGGACTGTTTCTTTGCCCCCTACCTCAGCAAAGCCGAAACCGGAGGTGCCCAATGGCTGGCCTATGCCCGGCTGGTCGCTTTTGTGTCGGCAGATCAGCGTTGGAATGATCTTGCAACACAATGCTTTGATCCGACCGCGGGGCACTTCATCGACGCAATTTGCGCTCTTTACCCAAACACTCCGCGCCAGACCATTGCCGCGGGGTTCGTATATTCTGTTTCAGCCATGCTGGCGCTGATCACATCGCGCTGGCGGGTGCATTCTCTGGGTGACCCAAGGCCAGACGTCGCCAGCCATTTGGATGAATTGGTCAGTTTCTGTGCCGCTGGAATAGATGCCTGTGCACGCACGCCTTCTTCGCTTTGAGGCGTACGCACGGGCCGACACGCGAACTCCAAAAGGTTTTCTCTGGATTTGACGCGCTAAGACCTGAAAGGTGGTGACGAAGCCCTACGCTCGCGACTCGACGATCATCAAAGTGAGGAAACGCCCGATGAAAGCCATCGTTGTCATGTTCGACACGCTCAGTCGCCATTTCCTGCCGTGTTATGGCAATGACTGGGTCCATGCGCCAAACTTCAAACGTCTGGCTAACAGGTCGGTGACTTTTGACACGTCTTACGTGTGCTCCATGCCCTGCATGCCTGCGCGTCGTGACTTTCACACCGGTCGCCCGAATTTCCTGCACCGCAGCTGGGGACCGCTGGAACCTTTTGATGACAGCATGCCAAAGATGCTGAGCGATGCTGGCGTCCACACCCATCTGACAACCGATCACAACCACTATTTCGAAGACGGCGGGCTGAACTACCACACGTATTATACCACCTGGCAATACTGGCGCGGCCAAGAAGGCGACCCCTGGATCGGCGATTTGAATGAGCCTGACATTCCAAAAGGGGCTTTTGGGAAGAATGGAATTTATTCGGAACAAAAGGTATTTGAGGACTACCTTCGGGCGTTCCCCGAAGAAAGCGAGGCCTCAATGCAGAGGTTGCGCTATTTGACCCGGCAAGATTGGGTCAACCGGGGCTTTATGAATGTTGAAGAGAACCTGCCACAGGCCCGCACCTTTCAGGCGGGGCTAGATTTCATTAACAGGAACGCCACCCAAGACAACTGGATGCTGCATATCGAGACCTTTGATCCCCACGAACCCTTCTACACGCTGGATCGCTACAAAGAGCTCTATGCCGCGCATTATGATAGCTACAAGGGCCCCTTCTTTGATTGGCCTTTCTACGCAAAAACCTCGGATCACCCGGAGGCATCCAAACACCTGAGGGTCGAATATGCGGCCCTTGTCAGCATGTGTGACGAATACTTGGGTAAAGTCATGGATATGATGGATGACAAAGATCTGTGGGACGACACCATGCTGATCGTCTGGACAGACCATGGCTTTCTTTTGGGTGAACATGACTGGTGGGGCAAAATGTCGATGCCCATGTATCAGGAAATTGCCAACACCCCGTTCTTCATCTGGAACCCAAGAGTGGGCGTCCAAGAGCAAAGGCGGCACTCCTTGGTGCAACCTTCCATTGATATCGCTCCCACATTGTTAAATTTCTTTGGCCAAAGGCCCAGCAAAGACATGACCGGACACAACCTTTCGGGCGTCATTGCCGATGACACACCGGTACGGGACGCGGCAATTTTTGGCATGCATGGGGCCCATGTGAATGTCACAGACGGGCGTTACGTCTATATGCGGGCGCCGCAAAATCCCGAAAACAAACCGCTCTATCAGTACACGTTGATGCCAACGCACATGCGATCACCTTTCGCAGTCGAAGACTTTGCCGATTTGCAAATTGCCGAGCCCTTTTCGTTCCAGAAAGGGGCCAAAACAATGAAAATTGAAAATGTCACATGGGTGGCTCGGGACAAACAGTTTGAAACCATGCTCTGGGACACCAAAAATGATCCTGGACAGGACGTCCCCCTGAAGGCCCCCGCATTGGAAGGCCATCTTAAACGCCGCATGGTCGCGTTGATGCAGGACGTGGACGCCCCCGCCGAGCAATATGAGAGACTGGGTCTCAATACCTAGGAAAGCCCCATCGCTTACGGCGTCATCACGTTTTTGCGTTCAAAACGCTCACTTTGCGTTGCCAGATCATCATACAGCAGATCGACATCAATCGTTTCGATACTGTTCAGCGGATACTGCAGATAGATCGTCGCGCCATCCGGTATGGCATTGGGTGAATCCGGATTGCATTCGGCCATCGGGAAAGCCTGTTTTTCGCCGCCGTTGACCGCAAAGTTGATTTCGTACAGACCGCAGCGCCATGCCAGAAGATGGGTGAAATACAGCAAATCCTTTTCGCCAAACTCGCGCACCGCGATCCAGTTTCCTTTGGTCGCGCCAAGGATCGGGCGCACTTCGGTGGCGGTCAGAAACTTGCCCGTCGGGGTTTGATCTTCGGCCTCGCGCTGGCTTTCGGCCAAAACAGGGGCCGCCAAACTCACGGTAACCACCAATGCTGTTAATCGTGTCATCCCTGAAACTCCTTGTTTAAAAATCCAATTCCCAAGGTCAAAACCGACAATCCACCTTTTGTGAATAAGACTTGCCGCCTATACTTGAGGTCATAGTATGGTGCAGGGCAGAACAAAAAATGGCAAGAAAAGCGTCAAAAAAGCCAGAAACGTCAAGTTTCAACATTATGATTGTCGGGCAATCTGGCCGCCTTCAGTACGAAGCCATTGTGTTTGTCGCATCCCTGCGCGCCAATTCACCAGATTTCAACGGGCGGCTGTTTGTGGCCGAACCTCAACCCGGCACCAACTGGCGGAGCGACCCCAGCATCCAACAGGCTGATGTGCGCGAAACACTTGGAGCTCTCGGGGCAGAAATCATCCCCTTTGAGAGCGTTGAGTTTGGCAGCACCTATCCTTATGGCAATAAAATCGAGGCTTTAAAGGCCCTTCCCAAAGGCGAGCCTTTTGTGTTTTTTGACACCGACACGTTGATTTTGGGTGATCTGATGACTGTGCCGTTTGATTTTGATGTGCCCAGCGCCTCGCGCAAGGTTGAAGGCACCTGGCCCACAATCGAACTTTATGGCCCCGGATACACTAAGACCTGGAAATCGCTCTACGATATGTTCGATCTGGATTTTGAAAGCTCACTGGATACCAGCTGGCCGGATGAATACTGGCGACGTTACCTATATTTCAATGCAGGTTATTTCTATTACAAATGCCCGCATGAATTTGGTCAGCGTTTCCTTGAGTACGCTGTCGCGATCCGCGACACCCCTCCCCGCGAGCTGGTGTGCCAGAAACTGGACCCTTGGCTTGATCAGGTCACACTACCTCTTGTGATCCACTCATTTGGCGGAACACGCGATGCCTTGCCCTCCGGCCTTCTGGATGGCGACGTGACCTGCCATTACCGACTTCTGCCTTTGCTTTATGCCCGCGAAAGAGACCGCGTGGTCGAAGTGCTGGAAGACGTCACAGCCCCCAACAAAATCAAGAAGGTGCTCAAACAATACGACCCGATGAAGCGAATGATCTTTCAAAAACGCGGCCACAAAGTGCGTGATCTTTTCGATCGCAACAATCTGCCTCGCAAAGAACAGGCCATCCGCAACACAATCAAACGCAACGGGTTCTGGATGCGGTAAGGTTTTTTGTCGGTGGATTATTGCTTTGGATTGACTGCAATACGATATGCGGATTTCACCTATTACAGACATTATCGGAGATTAGCGAAGATTGAAGTAAATGGCAGAAAAGAGCCCTTAGCGGTCAATGATGTGCCCTCCGCGCGGAGCGGAGGTGAGTGCACTTCAATCAGCATGTCTTGATATTCGCGATCCAAAGTCCGTGTAGCTCTTCGATTTGACCGCTGGTTAACAGGGGCATTGCCGCCGTCAGTTGATCTTCGGGCCAATCCCACCATTTCATTTCGAGGAGGAGGCCGATTAACCTGTCATCGAAACGCTTGCGGATCGTCTTCGCGGGGTTGCCGCCGACAATCGTGTATGGCTCCACATCGCGCGATACCAGAGCACGGGTTCCGATTACTGCGCCATCTCCGATTCCGACCCCGGGCAAAATGATCGCCTCGCTGCCAATCCAGACATCATTTCCAATGACAGTATTGCCCGCCGGTTGATAACCGTTTGTAGCGTCTGCGAATGCGGGCTCCTCATCCATCCAATAGTGGAAGGGGAAGGTGCTGGTCCAATCGTTCCGATGTCCTTGATTGCCTGCCATAATGAAGGCCGCGCCTGAGCCGATGGAGCAGAAACTGCCAATATGAAGCTGGTCCGCGCCATCGTCGGGCGAGAGATAGCGGGCGCAGCCATCGAAGCTGTGGCCGTGGTAATAACCTGAGTAGTAGCTGTATCGATCAACGATAATGTTTGGATTCGTTACCTGTTTGTCGAGGGTTACACCCCGAAACGGGCTTTCAAAGTAATTGTCCATTTGACCGCATCCGCAAAGAGAAACAACTCGGAAGCCTACCGCCTCATGGTGGAGCCCGGGCATGAAGCTTAGGGCATCATCAGCTCGTTCGTCGTGCTGCCGTTCACGGATTTTAGATCCTCAAGCGGCACAGATGCAGACTGTTGAACTTATATCAGGGGTTCGGTCAAGCCCATAAGTCAACGCCCGCTTCGTTCCGCACAGCAGACGTTGGCCGAGTTTGATACGCCTTCCGACACGTTTCGCTGTCATCCGCCCAAAAATGCGCAGGCCATTTTCCCTCAAAACTTCGCCAAACCGGAACCCTGTTCTTTCAAGGCCAAACGCGTTGCACACCGTGCCACCTGCCCCTAAACATTTGTCCAAACATATTTCTCTGGGAGGAAACATCATGACTGACGGCCCGACACACGGCTTTGATACATTGCAAATTCACGCGGGCGCACGCCCGGACCCGGCCACTGGTGCGCGCCAGACGCCGATTTACCAGACCACGGCGTATGTGTTCCGTGACGCGGACCACGCGGCTGCGTTGTTTAACCTGCAGGAAGTCGGTTACATCTATTCACGCCTGACCAACCCGACCGTCGCCGTTCTGCAAGAACGCATTGCGACGCTTGAAGGTGGTGTCGGCGCTGTCTGCTGTTCGTCCGGCCACGCGGCCCAAATCATGGCGCTATTCCCCCTGATGGGCCCCGGCACCAATGTTGTTGCCTCGACCCGTCTTTATGGCGGCACCATCACGCAATTTAGCCAGACCATCAAACGCTTTGGCTGGTCGGCCAAGTTCGTGGACTTTGATGACGAAGCCGCTGTGGCAGAGGCCATCGACGACAACACCCGTGCGGTGTTCTGTGAATCCATCGCCAACCCAGGTGGCTACATCACCGACATCCCGGCAATTGCTGCAATTTCCGACAAGGCTGGCGTACCACTGATCGTCGACAACACATCGGCCACGCCGTACCTGTGCAACCCGATTGCTTTGGGGGCCACGCTGGTTGTGCACTCGACCACCAAATACCTGACCGGCAACGGCACGGTGACTGGTGGGTGCATCGTGGACTCGGGCAAATTCGACTGGACCGCGTCTGACAAATTCCCGTCCCTTTCCCAGCCCGAACCTGCCTACCACGGATTGAAATTCGCCGAGACCTTTGGTCCGCTGGCCTTCACCTTCCATGGCATCGCGATTGGTCTGCGTGATCTGGGCATGACCATGAACCCACAAGCTGCCCACTACACACTGATGGGCATTGAAACCCTGTCCTTGCGGATGCAACGCCATGTAGAGAACGCCGAGAAAGTTGCCGGTTGGCTCGAGGGGCATGACCTTGTGGACTATGTAACTTACGCCGGTCTGGCCTCGTCGCCCTATAACGGACGTGTTGCGACCGTGTGCCCAAAAGGGGCTGGTGGCCTGTTCACCGTGGCTCTGAAAGGCGGTTACGACGCTTGCGTCAAGTTTGTTGATAGCCTTGAGGTGTTCAGCCACGTGGCCAACCTCGGCGACACCCGCAGTCTGGTGATCCACTCGGCCTCAACCACGCACCGTCAACTGAGCCCCGAACAACAGGAAGCGGCAGGCGCAGGTCCCAATGTGGTACGAATTTCCATTGGCATCGAAGATGCGGCTGATTTGACGGCGGATCTGGATCAGGCGCTGGTCAAAGCGCACGCCTGATTGGGTCTGAATGAAACTGGAAAAGCCGCGCTTCTGGCGCGGCTTTTTTTGTTTTGAGTATTTCTGGCAAGATGAATTGGACTACTCGGCGATTTCAAAAACCAGTGTGACGGTCGCAGACAGGCTGAGTTCTCCTTCGGCGACAGGCATTGCCATATCTGAAGCCAAGGCTTCACGCATCATCATAGGACGTGGTGCAGACACGCCCGCTTCTGACAGGCTGATGACAGACCCAAGCGAGACCCCTGCCGCCTCGGCATAAAGAGTTGCGCGAGCCTTGGCATCTGCCACCGCCGTGCGGCGTGCTTCATCCTGCGCAGGCTTTGCGTCTTGCAGGCCGAACGTCAATCCTTGAAACAGATTGGCACCATCCGTCGTAACCCTCCCCAGAATATCTCCAAGGATCTCCAGGTCCCGCACCCGGACGCTGACCCGGTTTGAAGCAGAATATCCAGTAACCTTCGGCGGATGTACGGACGAGCTGCTATGTTGCCACACTGGCTGCAAGGACAAATCCGACGTGCGCATGTCACGGGCATCGATGCCCATCTCGCGCAGCGTTGTCAGGACGGCTCCCGAAGTCTGTGCAACATTTGACACGGCTTCTCGGGCATTGTCGGCCTGATGTGTCACCCCCAGAGTGATTGTCGCCATGTCCGGCACACGATCGACCCGACCATACCCAGTCACAGTGATCTCGCCTGCCATGGCCCCTACTGGGCTGGCCAGCGCCACAACCAGCATCCAAAGCCTCGCAATTCGCATTTTTAATCTCCTTTGTGGAACGCCTGTTGACGCCTGTTTAGCAGTCCTCCGTGACAGATGCGCGCCCGGCTGTGTCTTTTTCTTCCTTTCGGCAATAACCTGCTGTAAAATCGCCGAATTGAGGAGAGACTCCGTTTCTCAGAGAACGAGTGTTAGAGCCACCGTATGAAGCCAGATTTTGCACTGTCCCTGTCGTTTGAGGGCATCAGCCTTCTCTGCCGTGCGCAGGATGGTTGGCGTGTGCTGGGTGAAGTCGACCTTGGCGCTGAGGATTTGGCGACTGATCTTGAAGCCATGCGGGCGTTGGCAGAAGACCTGAAAGGGCCAGATTTCTGCACGAAACTGATTCTGCCAAATGATCAGATCAAATATCTTACGGTAGACACCGGCCGTGGATCTCAGACCAAACGGATGACCGCCGTCCATCTGGCTCTGGAAGCTGAAACGCCTTATTCATCCCATGAACTGGCCATCGACATAATTGCAGACGGGCGGCACACCCATGTCGCGGCTGTGGCACGCGATACTCTGGCCGAGGCCGAGGCATTTGCCGTTGAACACCGCTTTAATCCGGTGTGTTTCGTGGCGATCCCCTCTGAAGGCACTTATCCGCAAGAGCCGCAGTTTGGCGAGACCACTGTGGCTGTGGCCCTGTTGGGCGGGCAAAAGCACGAGGCCGACACTGACCCGATCAGAATAACAGGTCATGGAGTTGAACCGGCCCCTGATCCAGCCACCGTCGAGCCCATTGCAGAGACTGCGCCCGCGCCCGAAGTTACGCCAACGCTCAGCAACACAGGCGACACTTTGCCTGATCCTTCAGTCACGCCAGGCGATCAGGTTGCCGATGGTCCAACGATCAAATTCATGCCTGTGGCAAGGGATGAACCTTCCGCAGAAGACGTGCCGGCTCTGGCGGCAAACAAAGATGAGAATTCAGATCCATCGCCGTCTGCCTTTTCCAGTATCCGGGCCCATCGCAAAGATGCGCCATCGCCTGGCGCGCCAGAGCTTGGCGCGGCCTTACCCGGCGACGTGACCGGAACAAATGCGCCGGGGTTGCCATCGGCGCATGAAGCCAGTGCGCATTCCGAAGCGCCATTGCGGTTTGACCCCACAAAAATCATCGAAGGTTTGAAATCTTCCACCGGGGCCGAAGACGAAACCGGTTCAGACTCCAAAAGTGGATCGTTCCTCAGCCGTCGCGCCGATCGCAAGGCCGCCTCGAAAGGGGCTTCTCCTGCGGTCGTGTCTTCGCCTGTTCCCATTCTGGTTGCAGAGGATGTAACAGCCGAGGAAACACCCCCGTCGCAATCCCGAAACCAGCCAGCGTCCGAACGGCGCAACATGGCCATTTTTGGCGCCCGTGACGGCGAAATCGGTGGCAAGCCGCGCCATCTGGGTCTGATCCTGACAATTGTACTATTGCTGTTCCTGGCAGGTGTTGCGCTTTGGGCGTCATTGTTCGTAGACGACGGCATCGCTGGTTTGCTGCGCCGCAATCCTGTTCCGCAGATCGCCGAACTGGAGGTTGAGAGCACGCCAACCGAAACCGTGGCCCCGGCTGCTGACCCGATGGAAACCAATGCGCTTTCGCCTGTTGGGATAGACAGCCTGACCGATAGTGCGGAAATCGAAGCCCTTACAAATGATGCCGTTGCAGATGCGCTGCTGAGCGAAGATCCCTTGGACCTTACTGACAGCGCGGCTGTTGAGGCCATGACAGATGCGGGGCACCCCACAACCCTGAGCGAGAATGAAGCCGAAGCGCGCTATGCAGTGACTGGTATTTGGGAACGCGCGCCGCAACAGCCAGACACCCCGGCAGCAGGTAGCACAGAAACCCTGTATGTCACTTCAATTGACCGGCTTCTCGCGGTCCGAGATGCCGTTGCTTTGCCGCAGGAAATTCAGAACACGCGCGATTGGGCGATGGCGCGACAGACGACTCCACCGCCCCAGGGAACCACCTTTGATCTGGATGAAAACGGACTGGTGCGTGCCACCGTCAAGGGCGCAATGTCGCCGGAAGGTGTGATGGTGTATTTGGGCAAGCCTTCGGTATTGCCCGGGGCTTTCCCGGAACGCAAACCCGCGCCCGGAGAAACCGTTACTCCGCAAATGGTTATCAAACTGGGCAAACTTCGCCCAAAGCTACGCCCGGGTGACCTGATCGAAAAAAATGAGCGCGCCTCCTACGGGGGGCGTACCCTAAATGAACTGGCGCTCAAACGGCCGCGTTTACGTCCGGCTCTTGCCAAGGCCACGGACGAACAGGACACCACCCCTACCGAGGCCGCCGTGGTCGCGTCATTACGCCCGCGCCAGCGTCCGGCCAACATTGCACAGATCGCAGCGCGTGCGACACCTGCTGATCCGGTTGTGGCAACCCCGGTTGCGGCCATTGTCAGTCCGAAAATCCCTTCCAGCGCATCGGTGGCGCGGCAGGCAACTATTCAAAATGCAATCAACCTGAAAAAGATCAACTTGATTGGCGTCTACGGCACTGCGTCAAGCCGCCGTGCCTTGGTGCGTATGTCAAATGGTCGGTACAAGAAAGTACAGGTTGGGGATCGTATTGACGGAGGCAAGGTCGCGGCCATTAGCGACACCGAGCTGCGCTATGTGAAATCCGGCAAAAATGTCGTATTGAAGCTGCCCAAAGGCTAATTTCGGGTATCAATAGCATCGCAGTTGCCTTGCATCAGGCACACTTGGGTCCAGACGTTCAGGAGCATCGTTATCAGTAAGTATCGTAACAGACCCCTGGACGGCGCTCTTTTGGATCGGCTGCGCCTGCCCGAAGACGCCCGATTTCGGCTAAATCTGCTACGCGGCGTGATTCACACGGCAGACAGCATAAGCCGCGTGATAGCCCGAAAGCCATTTTTTGGTCTGCGCGAAGCCGAGGCTCTGCGCACCGACATGGATTTTGCGATGGGCGCCGAGCTTGTGCACGGTATTCTGGATCTCAAAGGTGGCACAAAAATCACCGCTTATGGCGCAGAGCACGTCCCCAAAACCGGGCCTGCCCTTATTGCGTCCACCCACCCCACGGGTGCGTTTGACTATTTTGCCCATACCGGCGCGCTGTTGAACCGACGCCCGGATCTGAAGGTTGTTGCCAATGAAGACATGGCGCAATTTCTGGGGCATGAAACCATTATCCCGGTGCGGATCACGAAACAGACGCATCTGTCCTCCAAGAATTACACCACCAGCCGGATGCATCAGCATCTTGAGGACGGTGGGGCATTGTTGATCTTTGGCTCCGGGCGCGTGCCGGATCGCAAGGATGGCAAACTTGTAGAACGCAACTGGCGTTCGGGCGCGACCCGCGTGTCACAGGACTGTAATGTTGAGATCATTCCTGCCGCCGTGAATGCGCAAAACTCGTCTTACTATTATGGCCTGCGCAATCTGGCCATGCGTCTCAGCGGGAACCCGGATACCGCCCTGATGGTGGCTTCACTGCGGTATGTGGCCGAAATGCTGGATCAACTTGGCGGCTCTTACGATGTGCATTACACAGCGCCGCTGCCCGCCGGTACCGCACCTGAACACATTCAAAAGGCCGCCGAAGGTCTGATCCCCGATCTCTATGAGGCGCGTTGACCCTTAAGGGACGTCACCCTTCGACTCTTCCCTGCTCGCAGGCCTTCAGCAAAATTGAAAGCAGCCTGTCCCAGTCGATCAAACCTCATTGATCGTCCCAGTTCACCTTGAAAAGCGCGACACTTGATACACATGTAGCGGCACGCATTGTGTTCCACCTTTGTAAAAAAAGATACCGCAAGGTATGGAATTCAGCACCAGAACAACTCTGCCCATTATGCTAAGCACGGCATGAGAGTTCTAAACCAACAAAAGAGGCCAAGGTGACCAGCACTAGACAAGGCCATCCGTTAGACGGAGCGCTGCGCTCCCGCCTGCATCTGCCTGAAACGTCCCTTTTCCGGCTGGGGCTGGTACGTGCGGCACTGCATACGACAGATGCGGTCAGCCAACTGTTTTTGGGACAGACCTTTTTCTCGTTACGTGCTGCCGAGGCCCTGCTGGATGAGATTGGGGATAAAACCGGACTTGCCCTTGTTGAGGATCTTTTGAGCCGTCGAGGCGGCACAAAAATCATTCCCCACGGCCTTGGCTACGTCCCTGCCCAAGGGGCTGTTATCATCGCCTCAACCCACCCAACTGGCCTGTTCGAGTTTCTGGCGCATATCACCGCCCTTCAACGGCAACGATCGGACATCAAAGTCGTCGCCAATCTGGAGGCGCAGGATTTTCTGGGGAAAGACAACATTGTTCCGGTTCGGATCAGCAAGAAAAATCAGGCTTTGTCGGCCCGCAGCACCCACGAGGCGATGCAAAACCATCTCAAATCGGGTGGTGCGTTGCTGATATTCGGATCCGGTCGGGTTCCCTACCGTACCCAAGACAAATTGGTTGAGCCGGCCTGGCGCAACGGAACCTCAAAGATATCAAAGCGTTGCGACGCACCGATTGTTCCTGCCGCGCTAGATGCCAAAAATTCGCAGTATTATTATACCTTACGCAAATTTTCCCGATATTTCAGTATGCGAAATGACAACATTGGGGCACAGATTGGCTCGCTCCGTTATGCTGCCGAATTGCTGGAAAAACTGGGGGGGACTTACGATGTTCATTATGCTCCGCCCAAAGCTCCTGGCACGGATTCTGCCACACTAAAATCTACCGCCGAGGGATTGGTGCCCGGCCTTTATTTATCTGAATGAGCCAATATATTCAGCAACTTACCTGTCGGGTCCGTGACATAAAACCGTCGTACGCCCCATGGCTCGTCTGTCAGGTCATAGTTGACCTCAAGGCCCATTTGTTGGGCCCGCAGATAGGCCGCATCAACATCGTCAACTTCGATAGACAAGTCAGGAACGTCAGTGCCTGAGCCCCCGTGCTGGGCAATACTGATTTGAGCTGGTGCGTTTTCTTCGGATGTCAGGGTTGCGATCCACCCAAAATCCATCGCAACTTTTAGGTCAAACAGGTCGCAATAAAACTTTTGCACCTCTTCCGTCGACAGACAGGCGATGTTTGAAACGATGCGCTTCACCACCATGACGAGGTCCCTCCTCAAATCAACTCGAACAACGCTAAGGCAATACACAAAAAAGGATAACACCGCCCGGCCAAAGAAAAAACCGCCCGGACTTGCAACCGGGCGGCTCTTCTTCCCTGTGTTGGACCGGGTTATTCGGCGGCTTCGATTTCGCCGCTCTCGATTTGTTCGCGTTCAATGGATTCAAACAGGGCTTTGAAGTTACCCTCACCAAAGCCGT
Organism: Shimia gijangensis; assembly: GCF_900142085.1. Lineage (GTDB taxonomy): Bacteria > Pseudomonadota > Alphaproteobacteria > Rhodobacterales > Rhodobacteraceae > Shimia > Shimia gijangensis. The sequence continues at coordinate 108,690 of NZ_FQZQ01000008.1, read as the reverse complement.
CGTCGCCCTTGCGCTGGATGAATTCGAAAAAGATCGGGCCGATCACTGTTTTTGAGAAAATCTGCAACAAGATGCGGGTCTCTCCGCCGTCTACAACACCTTCTCCGTCGATCAGAATACCGTGTTTCATCATCCGGTCTTTTGGCTCGCCATGATCTACAACGCGGGTATAGCTCAGATCGTAGTAGGCCTCATTTGGGCCGGGCATGAACTTCAGGCCCTTGTCCGCAATCTTGTCGGTTGACGCATAGATATCATCCGTGCCCACAGCGATGTGCTGAATGCCTTCGCCATTGTACTTTCTCAGATAGCTGACGATCTGGCCGGTCTCACCACGATCTTCGTTGATCGGAATACGGATTTTGTTGCAAGGCGAGGTCAGCGCGCGGCTGAACAACCCGGTGAACTTGCCTTCGATGTCAAAGAACCTGATTTCGCGGAAATTGAACAAATCACAATAGAACTTGAACCACTTGTCCATATTGCCTTTGAAGACATTGTGCGTCAGGTGATCAAGGTAATAGAACCCGTCGCCTTCTGGCTTTGATGTATCCGTCCAGTCGAACTCTTCATTGTAGGGCGACGTGTCATAATACTGGTCAGTAAAATAGAGCAAGCTGCCACCGATGCCTTTAATTGCAGGCCAGTCCAGCGTTTTATCGCCGTCATCATAAGCTTCGGCACCTTGGGCAATCGCATGCTCATACGCCTTTTGCGCATCCACAACACGCCAGCCCATCGACGGCGCGCAAGGTCCGTGCTCTTCGACAAAGCGCAGGGCAAAGCTGTCCGGGTCGTTGTTCAGGATATAGGTCACATCCCCCTGCTGCCACAGTTCAACGGCGCGGGTTTTATGGTTGGCCACATGGGCAAATCCCATACGTACAAAAAGATCACGCAGTTCTTGCGGCTCTGGGTGGGCAAATTCTACGAATTCAAAGCCATCGGTTCCGGCAGGGTTATAGTCAGAAATTTCGGCTCGGGGGGCATCATGCGGGAAAGGACCCATTTCGCGTCTCCATTGCTGGTGAATGTGTTAAGTGTTCGCTTGTCCTCAATATAGATCGGCATCGGCACAGTTATTGCGCAAAGATGGGTGCATTCAGCACAAAAAATGCGTACCTTACGCACATCTGTTACAAAAAACGCGGAAACTGCGCACATGCTGGATGACATGGACAAACGGCTTTTGGCCGCGCTGCAAAAAAACGCCCACCTGACGGCGCAGGAGTTGGGAGAGATTCTCAACTTGTCACCCAGTCAGGCTGGTCGTCGCCGGCAGCGGCTTGAGACCGACGGCTACATTCAGGGCTATTCCGCCCGATTGGACCCCAACAAAGTAGGTCTGGGGGTTCAGGCCTTTGTGCAGGTCACATTGGGCGTGCATGGCCCCGAACATGGTCGCGGCTTTGTGTCGATGGTCAACACCCGCCCTGAAGTCACCAGCGCCTGGACGCTGACAGGGGATGCGGATTATTTGCTTCGCGTCTATTGTGAAGACTTAGGCGCGCTCAACACCTTGATTCACGAACTTTTGCTGCCACATCCTGCCGTGAGCCGGGTGCAAAGCCAGATCGTTATGGACCAGTTCAAACGCGACGCACCGCTGCCGACCTGAAGGAAGAGGAAGTTTCATGGAAGGTGTTCTGTATCAGGCCACGATCTTTTTGCTGGCAGCTGTGATCGCCGTCCCCATCGCTTCGCGGTTGGGTATGGGATCTGTGCTTGGCTATTTGCTGGCAGGCGTGGCGATTGGCCCGGTTTTGGGATTGATCGAACAGCCCGAAGATCTTTTGCACTATGCCGAGTTTGGCGTGGTGATGATGCTGTTCCTGATCGGCCTCGAACTGGACCCGCGTGCCTTGTGGGCGATGCGAGACAAGCTGCTGGGCTTGGGTGGCATGCAGATCAGCATTACCGGGGCGACGGTCATGACGGCCTCAATATTCCTCGGGTATCCTTTGAAAATGTCGATCGCTCTGGGAATGATTTTTGCGCTCTCATCCACGGCGATTGTGCTGCAAACCCTTTCAGAGAAAAAACTGATGCAGACCGGAGGCGGGCGTTCGTCCTTTTCGGTTCTGCTGGCGCAGGATATCGCTGTTATCCCGATGCTTGCGATCCTGCCCTTGCTGGCGATGGCCCCGGAAATGCAGCTCTCGCAGGACGGATCAATCCAACGTCCGTCCCACGAGACCAGCCACAGCACCATGTCGCTGGTCGATGGCCTGCCAGGTTGGGGCGTGACGCTGGTCACGCTTGGCGCTGTGGGCCTTGTGGTTCTGGCAGGCATGTACCTTGTGCGGCCCATCTTTCGGTTCATCCACGGCGCGCGCCTGCGCGAGATGTACACGGCCTTTGCTTTGCTGATCGTGGTCGGCATTGCTTTGTTGATGATGCTTGTGGGGCTGTCCCCTGCTCTGGGAACTTTCCTAGCGGGTGTCCTATTGGCCAACAGCGAATTTCGCCATGAACTGGAAAGCGACATTCAGCCCTTCAAAGGCCTGCTGTTAGGTCTGTTTTTCATCACGGTGGGCGCGCAGATCGACTTTGTCGGATTCTTTGCCGACCCTTGGCCGATCCTGTCGATCACACTGGCAATCATGTTTGCCAAAGGCCTGATCCTTTACTTATTGGGCCGCGTCTTTGGCCTTCGCGGCCGCGATCAGATTTTGTTCACGCTGGCCATGGCGCAGGCGGGTGAATTTGGCTTTGTGTTAATCTCATTCTCGCTGCAACAACATGTGTTACCACCGGCACTGGCTGAAAACCTGATGCTGATCGTGGCCTTGTCGATGCTGATCACACCCTTGCTGTTTATTGTGCATGATCTGTTGCTACGCCGTTTCATTGAAGACGACGATCCAACCCACGAGCATGATGAGATCGACGAAGAAGGTCCGGTGATCATTGTGGGCATTGGCCGTTTTGGCCAAATCGTGAACCGGCTGGTGCGTTCTGCAGGGTTCAACACAGTGGTTCTGGACCATGACATTCGCGCCATCGAACTGATGCGCAAATTCGGGGTCAAAGGATTTTTCGGTGATCCCACCCGCCCCGAACTGTTGCATGCTGCTGGACTGAGCAAGGCCCGCGTTCTGGTGATCACCATCAACGACATTGACGCCTCACTAAATCTGGTGCGTCACGCCCGCCGCGAACGTCCTGACTTGCACATCGTTGTGCGCGCGCATGATCGTCAACACGTCTTTCAGCTGTATCAGGCCGGGGCAGACGACATTGTGCGTGAATTGTTTGACTCGTCTTTGCGGGCCGGACGCTATGTTCTCGAAAATATTGGAATGAACGAATATGAGGCTGCCAAGGCCGAAGAGGCCTTTTATCAGCATGATCGATATTCCGTTCGCGAGCTGGCCACCCTCTGGCGCCCTGACATGCGGCTTGAAAACAATCCGGAATACGTCGCCCGCGCCAAAGAACTACAGGCCGAACTGGAAGTTGCTTTGCTGGCGGCCCTGGATTCTGGCGAAGACAGCAAATAAAAAAGGGCGCCTGTCGTTCAGGCGCCCTTTCAAACCAATCAGATCGCGCAGATCAGCCGTCCGAAACGCCGGCTTCGGCAAAGGTCGCCATGCCGGAATGACAGGCCACCGCCGATTTCAGAATATTGATCGCCAAAGCCCCCCCCGACGCTTCGCCCAGACGCATTCCAAGGCTCAGGATCGGCTCTTTGCCCAACTTACCCAATAACGCGTGATGCGCGGCTTCGGCGCTCACATGCCCGGAGATCACGTGATCCAACGCGCCGTCTTGTGTAGACGCCAGCGTCGCGGCCGCAGCGGTACAGATAAATCCGTCCATAATCACCGGAATACGCAACGAACGGGCCCTGACAATCGCGCCAACCATCGCCGCCAATTCGCGGCCACCCAGTTTTTGCAACGCGTCGAGACCGTCACCACCGCCATGCAGTGCCACGCCTTCGCGCACCACACGCGCTTTGATCGCGAGACCCGCATCATCCACACCCGTTCCGCGACCAACCCAATCTTCTGCATCGCCACCAAACAACGCGTTGGCAATTGCCGCCGCCGACGTGGTGTTGCCAATGCCCATTTCGCCAACGACCAGCAAATCCGCATCTGGACTGACGGCATCCCAACCAGTTTTCAGCGCCTCAAGAAAACCCGCATCATCCATGGCCGGTTCTTGCGTGAAATCTGCTGTTGGTGTGTCCAGAGATAAAGCATAGACATCCATCGTTGCCCCCGCAGCTTTGGACAACTGATTGATCGCCGCCCCTCCGTGCTGAAAGTTCAAGACCATCTGCTCGGTCACTTCTGCCGGAAAAGCAGAAACACCCTGTGCTGTAACCCCATGATTGCCAGCAAAGACAATCACCTGTGGCGCATCGATTGACGGGCGACCGTTGCCGCGCCAGCCTGCATACCAGATCGCCATATCTTCCAGCCGGCCCAAAGCGCCCGGAGGCTTGGTGAGTTGACCATTGCGGTCCTCGGCCTCGCCTTTTGCTTTGGCATCCGTGGACGGTGCATCTGCCAAAAGCGCACGAAACTCGGCCAGAGTGGAAAAATCAGCAGACATGGGGTCGCTCCTGTTGAATCTTTTTGTCAGGAGTTGTTTACCTGAATGCCTCAGACCCACAAGACAGGAAAAGGCGTCGCAATGCCTAAGGACGACACAGCCATGCTACGGGTTGGTGACATTGCCACTGCACTGGCCCTGCTGACACGCCTCCCCATCCGCGCAAATTTTACCCGTGGTGCTGCCGCGGCCTGGGCCTATCCGCTAGCCGGAGTCGCAACTGCAGTATTGGCGGCATTACCGACCGGTGCGGCATTGGCCTTTGGCGTGCCTCCGCTTTTGGCCGCCTTAATCTGGATTGCCACCCATGTGATCGTCACCGGTGCCATGCACGAAGACGGCCTTGCCGACAGTGCAGACGGTCTTTGGGGCGGCTGGGACCGGTCCCGGCGTCTGGAGATCATGAAAGACAGCCATATCGGCAGCTATGGGGTGATTGCCCTGTGCCTGTCCCTGGCGGCGCGCTGGGTGGCCGTGGGCATGATCCTGCAAAGCCCTCAGTGGTTCTGGGCGCTGGTGGCGGTCGATATGCTGTCACGTGCGGCAATGCCTGTTCTTATGGCCGCCCTGCCCCATGCTCGCGACACCGGCTTGTCGCACGCCCAGGGACGGCCCTCCAAGCAGACCGCAGGCGCTGCAGTCTTTCTCGCCATCGTGGCCAGCGTCCTGTTAACAGGCAGCCATGCGATGTCTTTGATTGTGGTCGCATTGGCGGTTTCGCTCGCCACCGCAAGCATAGCCAAGTCCAAAATTGGTGGGCAAACCGGGGATATTCTTGGGGCGACCCAGCAATTGGTGGAAATTGCCCTGCTGATCACCCTGACACTCTAAACGGACTGTCTTCCAAATGGGGTCAAATGTCCCTACCGGAGACTCCGGTGCTGTCTTGCCGGGCGATCTTCCATGAAAAAAGGCTGCGCTCACATCGAGCGCAGCCTTTTCTCTAATTTTTCAAAAATCTTAGGCAGCAGCCGGAGCTCTGGACAACAGAACTTCGCCAATGCGGTTCGACGCCGCCACTTCATCGCCGCCAGCCACAGCCGAAACTTCGCGCGTCAGACGCTCAAGGGCGGCTTCATACAGCTGACGCTCAGAATAGCTCTGCTCGCGCTGATCGTCAGTGCGGTGCAAATCGCGCACCACTTCCGCGATGGCGATCAAATCGCCCGAGTTGATCTTTTGCTCGTATTCCTGAGCGCGGCGCGACCACATGGCGCGCTTCACTTTGGCCTTACCCTTCAGCGTGGTCATCGCCTGATTCACAACATCCGGCGAGCTGAGTGAGCGCATGCCGATTTCGGTTGCCTTATTGGTAGGCACCCGCAACGTCATCTTGTCTTTTTCAAACGAGATCACGAACAGCTCAAGCTCCATGCCGGCCACTTCCTGCTCTTCAATCGACACGATCTGCCCCACGCCATGTGCAGGATAAACCACGTATTCGTTCGGGCGAAATTCGTTTCTCTTCGACTTGCTCATGTTACCCTTTCCAAGGTGCGCCCAGACGAACCAGACAAATACACACACGCGGGAAACGATGTTCCCCGTTTGTGGGAGGCTCTCTGGTACAAAAAGCCATCCGATGCGTCACGACGCGGATGGCTTACAGGCATTATTTCATTTCTAAAAACAATATAGCACAAAAAACACCCGAATCAAAGCAGCGGGCCGCAAATCGCCCCGTTTCCCGTTGAATTTCAGCGTTTTAAGCGGGTTTTTGCGAGTTTGACCCCGAAAACACCCGCCGAATCACATCTCAGCCACCTTCACCAGGTGCTTCCGAGAAGTATTTCTCCATTTTGCCGGACTCGCCATCGCGATCATCAGCTTCGGGCAGAGGGTCTTTTTTGGTGATAATCACCGGCCACATTTCCGAATACTTGCGGTTGAACTCAACCCATTTTTCCATGTCAGGCTCAGTGTCCGGGCGGATCGCATCCGCAGGGCATTCTGGCTCACACACACCGCAATCGATGCATTCGTCCGGGTGGATCACGAGAAAATTCTCACCCTCGTAAAAACAGTCCACGGGGCACACTTCGACACAGTCGGTGTATTTACAGGCCACGCAGTTTTCGGTGACGATATAGGTCATTGATGAATCTTCTCTACACGTTCTTTGGGGCCCTAGCTAATTCAGCAAGGCCGGTCATTCAAGTTCTTGTCCGCGTTTTAGATCGAGTTTGCGTCGATCGCGCTTGGTCGGGCGACCATTTCCTTCGTATCTAGGCGCACACGGAACATTGTCTTTGACTTCGCTCAAATCTGAGTACAGCACCTGTGCCTCGGACGCAGGTCCACGCCGTTCTGCAAACCCCTCAACGCGCACAACCCGGATGGCCTTGGCCTGCGGAAAGGTCAAAACGTCCCCGACCGACACCCCATAGCTGGCTTTGGCAACTTTGGCTTTGTTGACCCGCACATGCCCACCCGTGACCACCTTGGCCGCCAGCGTACGCGTTTTAAAAAAACGCGCGTGGTACAACCACTTGTCCAGACGTTCTTTGGGGGTGGGATCAGTCACGTTGAAATATCACTCGCGAACAAAAACAGCGCGGCCCGCATTAAAATGCAGGCCGCGCAGCTTCAATCAGCCTTTGTCTTTCAAACCCATCAATGCGGCCGCAAAGGGGTTGTCTGGATCAATCGCTTTTTCTTTTTTCGGAGGGCGTGCCTGAAACTGATTGGCACCCTGGTTCTGGCGTGGGCCGCCTTTGCCTTTGGGTTTGCCTTTGCCGCGCGGTTTTTCACCCTGCCCCTGACGGCCACCGCCTTGCGATTGGCCACGGTCCCGGCGGGGGCCACGGTTGCCACGGTTTCCGGCCCAGGTGAACGTGTAAAACACTTCCACTTCCGGAGCCGCGTCTTCAGCGGGTTCGCCTGCCGTATCAGCAGGTTCAGCAACTGTTTCGGTTTCTGTGGCTGGTGCTTCTTCGCGTGCGGGCGCAGTCTCCTCGGCCGGGGCGTCGGCTTCGGCGGCAGGCGCTTCGGCGGCGGGTGCTTCGGTAGCGGGCGTTTCCGCCACTTGCTTTACCTTCTCACGTTCGCCTTTGTCGGCCTTATAGCCCAGCCCTTGCATCAGATCGGCAAACTGCTCGAGTGTCATACCAGTGATCGACAGCATATCGGCCTTGGCTTCAAAACCTTCACGGCTGTTTTCGGTGCGCAGCATATCTGCCAGACGTTCCAGCATATCAATGCGGATCGCACGTTCACCGGCAGCGCGATACCCCGACATATAGTGAAAGCCTTGCGGCACGCCTTTGCCCGCTGGCACGGTCACCAGACCGGGGGGCGGTGACTCGGGGAATTCGTCCAGACCATTGGCCAGCGCCCACAACAACAAACGCAACCGGGTCGGTGCAGGTTTGAGCAGCAAAGGCATGAAGATGGTAAATTGACCAAACCGGATACCATGTTTACGCAAAGCACCACGAGCGTCCTGATCCAGATCTTTAACCTCGGTGGCCACTTCGCCGCGTGGGATAATACCCAGCGCTTCGACCATGCGGAACGCAAACCCACGCGCCAAGCCTGTCAGCTCTTCATCGCGGCTGAGGTTCAGCAAAGGTTCGAACAGCGCGGCAATCTTGCGGTCGACAAAATGTTGCAGTCGGCGCTGCACTTTCTGGGCCACTTCGTCACCGGCTTCGTCGTCGACAAACACCTCAACGCCGGGCTTCATCGCCTCCGCGCCAGCCACCAGCTTACCTACGGCGTATTCACCCCACATCAGACCACCCTGATCGGTATAGTCGATCTCGGTGTCCGGCGCGTTATAGAAACGATCCGCGCGCAGATGGAACTGCGGCGCAAGTGCTTGCAGGCTGGCCTGCTTTAGCGTCTTGGCTTCTTGTCCGGTTGCTTCTTTGTCCGCAATAAAACGGAACCCTTCGAGGCGACCAACGAATTCTCCTTCGACGGTCACTTCACCCTTGTCATTCACTTCGGCCAAAAGGGCCTCCTTCTGCTTGAGTCGGCGCAATAGCACTGATGTGCGCCGATCCACAAATCTTTGGGTCAAACGTTCGTGCAGAGCGTCTGATAATCGGTCTTCTACAGCGCGAGTCTCGCCGCGCCAATGGTTTTCGTCACGGACCCAGCCTTTGCGCTGCGCGACATATGTCCACGTGCGAATATAAGCCAACCGTTTCGACAATGTGTCAATGTCGCCATCTGTCCGATCCAGCCTTTTCACCTGCCGCGCCATCCAATCGTCTGGAACTTGTCCACTTTGGTGCAAATCGCTGAAAATACTCTCAATCATGCCAGCGTGTTCTGCGTGGCTAATGCCGCGGAAATCAGGGATTCGGCACACATCCCATAGCAAACGCACGGATTTTGCGTCGCTGGCACGCGCCGTCACCTCGGTTGATTGCTGCATGGTCTTCAAGGACATCAAATCGTCTGCCTCACGGGCCTTCAGCAACCATTCGTCATCAGGCGCCTCTTCCAATGAGCGGATAAGCGCCTGAACAGAGCCGAATTCCAGACGCGGGCTGCGCCAGTTCAGTTTGCGAATGGGGGTGAACCGGTGATCCATGATCGCCTCGGCCACCTCATTGGACAGCACAGGCGCCTCACCAGTCACCCCAAAAGTGCCATGGCTCATACCCCGGCCTGCCCGCCCGGCAATCTGAGCCAGCTCATTTGGTGCCAGTGCCCGCATGCGGCGACCGTCAAATTTGCTCAGGGAAGAAAATGCCACGTGGTCAATATCAAGGTTCAACCCCATACCAATCGCGTCCGTAGCGACGAGGTAATCCACATCCCCGTTTTGATACAGCTCCACCTGCGCATTACGGGTCCGCGGACTAAGCGCGCCCATCACCACCGCCGCCCCGCCCTTTTGGCGGCGCAACAGTTCGGCGATGGCATAGACGTTATCGACCGAAAACCCAACGATGGCCGAGCGCGGTTGCATCCGGCTGATCTTGCGCGACCCGGAATAGCTCAGCGTCGACATGCGCGCGCGTTGAACAAAATCAGCTTCGGGCACCAATTCGCGAATGGCGCCACGCATGGTGTCACTGCCAAGAAATAGTGTTTCCTGTGTGCCGCGGGCCCGCAACAGACGGTCCGTGAACACATGGCCTCGTTCCGGATCGGCACATAGCTGAACTTCATCGATGGCCAGAAAATCTGTGCCCATGCCCTCGGGCATCGACTCGACCGTGCAAACCCAATACTGCGCGCGTGGCGGTACAATGCGTTCTTCGCCCGTCACCAGCGCCACAACAGACGGCCCGCGCACAGCCACAATCCGGTCATAGACTTCGCGCGCCAATAGCCGCAACGGCAGGCCAATCACGCCGGTCCGATAGCCCAGCATGCGTTCAATCGCATAGTGCGTTTTACCGGTGTTCGTCGGTCCGAGAACCGCCGTAATCCGCCTGTCTAAAGACATGTCCGCGCCTTTTGGATTATAGTTCCTGACCCTTGGCCAGAGGTTCGAGCCGTTGCAAAGCTTCTGTTACGTCCGGATGGTGCGGATGTATAGCCTTGACCTGAGAATAGGCGGCGTAGGCCTCAACAGGTTTCTCTATCGCTTCAAAAATGGCCCCAAGTCCGAAAATGGCCTCATAGTGCTGAGGATTGATCGCCAGTGCGGATTCCAAATCCAGAACCGCTGGCCCCAAAAGGTCTGCCAGATAATAGGCCCCAGCCCGTGACACCCAGCCTTCGGCGAAATCCGGTGCATGATCCACAAGGGCGGTAAAATGACCGATTGCGGCGTCAATGTCGCCGCGCTCTATCGCATCTTGCCCGCGCTTCAACAGGAAATCCGCGCTGGCTGAGCCTGATTTGCTCCATTCCAGTTGGATTTCGCCATCCAAACGATGAGCCGTCGCCGGATCTGCATCGCGCAGCTGTCCCACCAATTCATCAAGCTTTGCTTCGTCGGCCATCGCACCCGAAGAGCAAAAAATCGCCATTGCCAGCGCAATTGCCGCAACGATAGGTTTGAGAATTGACTTTAACGTGCCCATAACACTCTCAATATTAGCGTGCGCAGAACAGATTACCAGATGCGCCTCATGTGAAGGACATAACAAATGAGCGATATTATAACGGCTGCTGTTGCAGCTCTCAGCGACAAACTGGGTGGCGACGCATTTGACGGTTCGGCCAAATTTGTCATCGAAGACGAAGGTTCTGTTGTGATTGACGGCGACGGTGTGCGCGCCGGCGACGACGAAACCGATGTGACCATGACAGCCGATTCCGAAACGTTTCAGTCGATCCTCGAAGGCGAATTGAACCCAACCGCTGCCTTTATGACCGGCAAGCTGTCTGTGGACGGCGACATGGGCATGGCCATGAAACTTGGTGCGGTTCTCGCCTGATGGAAATGCACCCTGCCCCGTTTCATCACGATGTTGCCGAGGGGCCTGAAAACGGCACCGCGCACTGGCTGACAACAACGGATGGGGTGCGCATTCGCATAAGCCACTGGCGTGCGCCCTCTGAGAAAGGAACCGTTCTGCTGTTCCCGGGGCGCACGGAATACGTTGAGAAATACGGCCGCACGGCGGAGGCCTTTGCCAAACGCGGTTATGCGATGGTGGCCATTGACTGGCGTGGTCAGGGGTTGGCCGACCGATTGCTGGAAGACCGCAGTTCCGGGTTCGTCGAAAACTTTGATGACTATCAAACAGACATCGCCGCGGTGTTGTCTGCATTAGAAGCCCTTGATCTGCCCAAACCCTATTTCCTAGTCGCCCACTCGATGGGCGGCGCGATTGGGTTGCGGGCCCTAATGGCAGGCCTGCCGGTCAATGCAGCGATGTTCAGCGCCCCGATGTGGGGCATTCTGATGTCCGCCGTGATGCGCCCGGCGGCCTGGGCAATGAGTTGGACCAGCAAGCGCGCGGGCTTTGGTCACAAACATACCCCGGGCACCAAGGCGGAAACCTATGTTCTGGCCGAGCCTTTCAAAGACAACACTCTGACGCATGACGAAGACATGTTCAGATATATGCAAAAGCAGATGCAAACCTATCCGGACATGGCTTTGGGTGGTCCCAGCATGCATTGGCTGCATGAAGCACTTAAAGACACCCGAGAATTGGCTGGCATGGCTTCACCTGACATGCCCTGTCTGACCTTTCTTGGCGATCAGGAACAAATTGTTGACCCCTCTGCGATCCACTCCCGCATGGCCAACTGGCCCAAGGGCGAACTGGTCTTGGTGGAAAATGCTGAACATGAGGTCTTGATGGAGTTGCCCGCGACCCGCGAGGCGATCCATGATCAGACGGCAGCCTTTTTCGACAAATATCTCGACCGCGCCTAATCCGTAAAACCGGGGCGGTACGCGCGATTTTACCGCCCGCCTCTTGCACCTGCCCTGCCCCTCTGCCTATCTGTCACTCAATTCGACACTCACGCAAAGGTTTAGAAAATGCGCGACCTGCCCTTTCCCGTTTTTGATGCAAACTCCAGCCACGGCACCGAAGGCCTTGGCAATCTGCCTGAATGGGACCTGAGCGATCTCTACACAGGCGAAGACGCCCCAGAGCTTGAGGCCGATATGGCTTTTCTGGAAAAAGAATGCGCCGCCTTTGCCGCTGATTATCAGGGCAAACTGGGCGATCTCGACGCCAAAGGCCTGTTGGAATGCGTGCAGCGAAACGAAAAAATCTCATCCGTGTCCGGGCGTATCATGTCCTATGCCGGTTTGCGTTATTACCAGATGACCACCGACGCTGAACGCGCACAGTTTATGTCTAACTGTCAGGAAAAGCTGACAGATTTCACCACTCCACTGGTATTTTTCACACTCGAACTGAACCGCCTGGAAGATAACGCTTTGGAAACGGCCTTTGCACAAAATGCCGAGCTTGCCCGCTACAAACCAGTGTTTGACCGCATTCGTGCAATGAAACCGCACCAGCTTTCTGATGAGCTTGAGAAGTTTCTGCATGACCTTGGTGTGGTGGGTGACGCGTGGGAACGTCTGTTTGATGAGACCATCGCAGGCCTGACATTCGACATCGAAGGTCAGGAGCTGAACATCGAGGCCACCTTGAACTACCTGACCGAACAGGATCGCGCCAAACGCGAAATGGCGTCACGCGAACTGGCCCGTGTGTTTGCCGAAAACATCAAAATCTTTGCCCGCGTGCACAATACCTCGGCCAAAGAAAAAGAGGTTGTGGACCGCTGGCGCAATATGCCGACCGCGCAAACTGGCCGCCACCTGTCCAATGACGTTGAGCCCGAAGTGGTCGAGGCATTGCGCGATGCAGTTGTTGCCGCCTACCCCAAACTGTCGCACCGCTATTACGAATTGAAGCGCAAATGGCTGGGTCTGGACCGTATGCAGGTTTGGGACCGCAACGCGCCCCTGCCAATGGAAGACACCAAGACCGTGGGCTGGGAAGACGCCCGTAAAATGGTGATGGACGCTTACACCGCCTTTGATCCGCGCATGGGCGATCTGGCCGCGCCGTTCTTTGACAAGGGCTGGATCGATGCCGAGGTGAAGCCGGGCAAGGCCCCGGGCGCCTTTGCGCACCCAACCGTTACTGACGTGCACCCTTACGTGATGCTGAACTACTTGGGCAAACCGCGTGATGTGATGACACTGGCACACGAGCTGGGCCACGGCGTGCATCAGGTGCTGGCCGCAGATCAGGGCGAAATGCTCTCCTCAACCCCCCTGACACTGGCCGAAACCGCGTCAGTGTTTGGCGAGATGCTCACGTTCCGCAAAATGCTCGACAATGCCGAGACCCAGGAACAACGCAAGATCCTGCTGGCGGGCAAGGTTGAGGACATGATCAACACCGTGGTGCGCCAGATCGCGTTTTATGACTTTGAATGCAAACTCCACGCTGCCCGGCGCGAAAGCGAACTGACCCCGGACGATATCAACGCATTGTGGATGTCCGTGCAGGCCGAGAGCCTTGGCGAAGCCTTTGATTTCATGGATGGATATGAGACCTTCTGGGCCTATATCCCACACTTTGTGCATTCACCGTTCTATGTCTATGCCTACGCATTCGGTGACGGCCTCGTGAACGCGTTGTATGCAGTCTACGCCGAGGGCGACGCAGGCTTTGAAGACAAGTATTTTGACATGTTGAAAGCCGGTGGATCAAAGCACCACAAAGAGTTGTTGGCACCCTTTGGTCTGGACGCCTCTGATCCCAAATTCTGGGACAAGGGCCTGTCGATGATTTCATCGATGATTGATGAGTTGGAAGCGATGGAGGACTAGCCTCTTTCAAAATGACGTAGGGCGGGGTTCACCCCGCCACTACATTTTTTTCGGCGGATCAGTCGTAGGCCGCGTCCACGATCACCTCGACCATCAGAACCTCACGTGCCAGCTTGGCTTCTCCGCAGGCGCGGGCTGGTGCGTGACCTTCTGGCACCCAAGCGTTCCAGACCTCGTTAAATTCGGCAAAGTACTTCATGTCTGACAACCAGATCGTCGCGCGCAACATCTGTTCTCTCGATGATCCGGCCTTTTTAAGCGCCGCATCCACGCGCCCAAGACAATCTTCGGCCTGTGCCTGAATGGTGGGACCTTCGCCCACCTGTCCCGAAAGATAAGCCACACCATTGTGCTTCACGACTTTTGACGATCTGGCGCCAGTGTCGATACGTTCGATCATATTATGTCCTTAATTTGTTGATTTCATTATTCTTATTCGATGACTCTACACATGAGGCATCGACGCTTACACGCAACTGACCTACTTCAATTGACTGTCTTTCGATCCACGTCGATTGATCCCGCCACGCCCTTTGAATGCCGCATCGCGGTCCTGCATACAGTCGATGCACAGCTTCACTCCCGGCAAAGCCTCGCGTCGTGCCTCGGGGATTTCCTCTTCGCACTCGGCACAGAACTTCAGGCTTTCGCCAACCGGCCTTTTGGCAGCTTTCATACGGGCCAATTCATCGTTGATCGACGCTTCGATCTGTTCATTCACCGCGCCATCATGCGCCCATCCGCCTGCCATGGAATATCCTTTCGCAACGCAATTAAACTAGCGCATTCAATCCTTTCTGAAAAGTGCGGGATCGTTGTCAGAGCTTCAAAACCTGAAAACCCTATTCAAGAGAATACCCCGCGGCCCGCACTTTCCTGAGGATTTGGCGCGCCACATTTCCCCGACCTGCATTCACACAATTCTGAGCGAAATACCAATACAGGAATTTTGCATGAACCCGCCCAGACGGCTCTTGCTTTAGCAACTCTGTCAGCGCCGCCGGAGAGCGGGCAACATCGGCAATATGATGAAAGTCGGACTGCCCACAAAGGATAACCGGTTTGCGGTGCATATAGGCCTCGATCCCGACCGCAGAGTTAATCGTCACAACACGTTCACAGCTGTCCAGAATATCGTGAATATTGTCGAGGCTGATATGCAAATCGGTATGTTGGTTTTGCATCTCAACCAGCCTCTCGTATGTGTCCTGATCCAGATCCAAAGGGTGTGGTTTGACCACGACAGGGCCCTGATCAGCCTCCAGGCAGGCTTCAATCATCTGCCAGCAATCCATAAAACAGGTTTCTTCTACCAGCCGATATTTTTCGGATTGCAGAAAAACCGCTGTCGCCCCTTCGGGGAGATCTTCGGCTATTTGTCTTTGTTGCTCGTACCGGGATTTACGTGGCTCAACCCATTTGTGTCGCAACCCAGTCAGGAATTCGCGCGCTGTATCGCCATCGATTTGTCCAGGCCGAAACCGTGTTTCACCAATCGAAGAAAAGGCGCGTATGCCCTTTGGATCGACATGCCAGAACGGATAGAGATAGGCCAAACCAACCATCAGGGCCCTTGGGTGTGGGGTATTGCCGTGATTGATCAGATGAAAGCATTCATCCGCATCAATCCTTTGCAGTACGCGCTCGCGATCCAGCACGATCGTTTTATAAGGAACGCCCAGACCATCCAGCCCCTCAAAGGCTTTCTGGTAAAATGGTGGGATTTCTTTGCCATCTTGTGTCAGCCAACTGGCAGGCAAGTGAAACACCAAACCTTTTTTTGCGCCCTGCCCCAAAGAAAAACCCCGCCCTGTATCCAGAGCGAGGCTACGGTGTTTCCCGAAATTGACCAAGTGTTAACCGGCAGGCAGCATACCTTTTTCCGATGCCAGACCCCGCATGCGTTTTTGCAGTTTTTCAAAAGCGCGCACTTCAATCTGACGAATCCGCTCGCGGCTCACGCCGTATTGCGCACTCAGATCCTCCAGCGTCACAGTGCTTTCGCTCAGACGGCGTTGGGTCAGAATGTCCTTTTCGCGGTCATTCAAAACTTCCAGTGACTGGGCCAGCAACTCGCGACGTGCAGCCAATTCATCTTTGGCTTCGTAATCGCCCGCCTGATCGGCGTCTTCATCCTCAAGCCAATCCTGCCACTCCATGGTGCCTTCGCCCTCAGAGCCGACCTGCGCATTCAAGGATGCATCACCGCCGCTCATCCGGCGGTTCATCGAGATCACTTCTTTCTCGGTGACCCCCAGATCATTGGCAATTCGAGCGACGTTCTCGGCCCGCAAATCACCTTCTTCTAACGCACCGATACGGGCTTTGGCTTTGCGCAGGTTAAAGAACAGCTTTTTCTGTGCCGACGTTGTGCCCAGCTTGACCATCGACCAGGACCGCAGGACATATTCCTGAATCGAGGCGCGAATCCACCACATGGCATAGGTCGACAAACGGAAGCCTTTTTCGGGGTCAAATTTCTTGACCGCCTGCATCAGGCCCACATTGGCCTCAGAAATGACCTCGGCTTGCGGCAACCCATAGCCGCGATATCCCATGGCAATTTTGGCCGCCAGTCGCAAGTGCGACGTGACCATTTTATGCGCCGCGTTGGTGTCACCCTTTTCGGCCCAGGCCTTGCCCAGCATGTATTCTTCTTCCGCTTCCAAAAGCGGGAATTTTCGGATTTCCTGCATATAGCGGTTTAGACCGCCTTCCGGTGTTGGTGCCGGCAGATTTGCATAGTTGCCCATAGTATTGCCCCCTCCGCTCAATGTTATTAGCCTTAACATTCATTTAGGTGAGCGCTAACGGCCTTTCAAGGACCCCTAGCGCAAATTTCTTTCTAAAAGATTAGCCCTGCGCGCGCCCGTTGCCACAATTGTATCAGCGTTGTCACGCGCATGTCATCATACAGGCTCTATTGTTTCGGTCCTGCCCGCAAAATTGCGATCAGATCTGCCATATCCTGTGGAATTGGGGCCTCAAAGCGCACCATTTCCCCGCTCACCGGGTGTTTGAAACCCAAAACAGCCGCGTGCAGTGCCTGGCGGGAAAAATCTTTGACCGCGTTGATTCCAGCAATGCCGATAGCCTTTTCTGCAAGCTTGCGACGTCCGCCGTAAACCGGGTCTCCGATCAATCCGTGACCTGCATGCGCCATATGCACGCGAATTTGGTGAGTGCGGCCGGTTTCCAGCCAGCATTCCACCAATGAGGCCACTTCAGGCGTCCCAAAGGTCTCGACAATACGTGAACGGGTCACCGCATGGCGCCCACCTTCAAACAGCACAGCCTGCCGTTGGCGATCTGTTTTATGGCGCGCCAGATGGGTGGTGATGCGCATGATATTGCCTTTTTCAAAGCTCACACCCTTCACCCCGCGCAGGCGCGGATCGTTGGCATCCGGGGCGCTGTAGACAACGGCGTTGTAATACCGCTCGACCGTGTGCTTTTCGAACTGCGCCGCCAGCCCCTGATGCGCGCGATCAGATTTGGCGACCACCAAAAGACCGGATGTATCCTTGTCGATCCGGTGCACAATACCCGGTCGCTGCACCCCCCCCACTCCGGACAACGTATCGCCACAGTGATGCAATAAAGCGTTGACCAAAGTGCCGTTCGGCGTACCCGGCGCCGGATGCACGACCATGCCCGTAGGCTTGTTGATGACAATCAGGTCTTCGTCTTCGAACACCACATCCAGCGGAATGTCTTCGGGGCCAATATGTGTGTCCTCGGCGACCGGAACTTGGATTTCCACGGTGTCGCCTTCGGCCACTTTGGCCTTGGGATCACGGGCTTCAACTCCGTTGACCATCACATGCCCGGCGGCCATCAGCTTGGCCAGCCTTGTGCGCGACAAGGTGGCTTCTTCTGGCACATCTCGCGAAAGCGCCTTATCAAGACGCGACGGCGGGTTTTCCGCGATTTCAAATGTGACAAGGCTTGTGGCCATGGAAGAGACTCCTGAACCGGTGGAACCGGCCAATCTGCGATTTTTGCGTTTGCTGGTAACAGCGCTCACCAGCGTCATGATGGTCGGGCTTGTAGTGGTTGTCGCGCTGATTGTCATCCGCCTGAATGCAGACGGCCCAACAATGCCCGATCAGATCGTTTTGCCCGATGGGGTGTCGGCAACCGCGTTGACCATTGGTCAGGGCTGGTGGGCTGTTGTCACTGATGACAACCAAATTCTGATTTACGATCAGTTAACAGGCGCACTCCGCCAAAATGTACAAATCGGACAATAGGTCGAAAACTTTTGTACAAAACGGTCATTTGCCAAAAAATTGCCGGAAAACTGAAAGGGGGGGATGGTACCGCCTCCCCGGCTTGAACGGGGGACCCCTGGTTCCACAAACCAGTGCTCTAACCAACTGAGCTAAGGCGGCACGCAAAAGCGATTTAGCGAGACTTGCAGATGAATGCAAGCACCTAAAGTTCAATTTCCCAGCTTTGTTCAACCAGATCAACACCAAAGCTGTGAACCGGTTTTGAGTTGGTCAGTTCCCAACCAAATTTGCGATAAAGTGCACAGGCGGCCTCATGGCTTTCATGGGTCCAAAGCTGCATTTTGGCATAGCCTTTGTCCCGTGCAAAATCCATGCAAGCCCCAAGAAGCGCCTTACCCAAACCCAGCCCACGCGCGTCAGGAACCGTTAAAAACAAGCGCAATTTGGCGGTTCTATCATCCAGTTTGACGCAAAAAATCTGCCCCAGGCGGACGCCATTAAGTTCGGCGATCCAACCCCGCTCTTGTAAGGGATCATGATCGTTCAGAAAGTCCGTGATGATCTGCTCAACCAAATCGCCAAAACTGTCATCAAACCCTTCGGCGTCGTCGTAAAGTTTGCGATGCTGCGCCACTGACCACGCCGCGTCATCAGCATCGAATCTCCTGAAAACCACATCGTCCTGCATATGCACGCACCTTGCCAATCGCTCAGATTCACGCTACGCGAAATCTGATCACAGGAGAACCATTATGGGCATCAATACCGAACGCGACGTCGAAGCAAATCTTCAGATTGGGCCAACCGATCATGGGTTCGTGCGCCTGTTCATTGAAGCTGGCGAATTAGAGGTTCCTATGGATTTCAGCCCGGAAGAGGCCGAAGAGATCGCGGAAGAAATCAAAGCCGCTGCCGCCGCCGCACGCAAAGTCGCAAAATAGTGCGCTACTCTTAAGTTAGAACCTCTCCCGGCCCCTTAAGTTCAAACGCACTGATTTCGAACTCATAATACCCGCTTCGTTCACCACGTTCAGCGCGTGCAATCAGCTTACCCTCTTTGTGAATCACTGCGTGTACGGTTTGAATGGTGCGGTAACACCAGTCTCCATCCGGGTAATAAAACTTAACCATCATATCTTAATCCTCGGCATCTTTGTCGATCAGCCCCGCTACCCCCGGGTCGCGAAACCGGTGCAAGCGGCGCGCAGCATCCGTGGCAAACTTCTGGATCATCTTTTTTCGCCGTGCTGGAGCCAGTTTTTCTTCTGGAGACATGCGGATGATTTCCGCGTCATAGGCGTCGGCCATGATCAAACCGGTTTCCTCAGGCAATAGATCAGTGGGAAAATCCGTATCCACCGCCCAGAAATAGCGATCACACCATTCCAGATACCCCTGCCATTTACTGTCGCTTAGAAAATCTGCACGGCTGGATTTGCATTCCACAATCCACAGCTCACCCTTGGGTCCCAACCCCATGACGTCCACGCGCAGGCCGCGGGCTGGCACAAATTCCTCCACAGAAACAAACCCATGACTGCGCAAGTGGCGGCTGACGCCACGAGCTAAAAGCTGGCCGGGTTGAAGTAAATCGCTCATGTGTCAAATGTGAACAATCCGTGAACAAAAATCAACCCTTGCCATGTCGCAAACAAGTCAGACAGGATTGTGGCCTGCCCTACGCTCACTCGTAAGCAGCCACAGGAGACACCATGGTCCGTCGCAACAAACGCGCCCCGACACGTCTGATCGAACACCGCCCCGAGTGGCGTAGGCTGCGCCACCCGTTTCAACCGCAAGAGGTGTTTAGCACCGACAAAATCGAAGCCATGCATGAGATGGCGCTGAAACTGTTGGAAGAATTGGGCCTCAAGGTATTATTGAACGACGCGCGCGACGTTTACGCCAAGGGTGGTGCGCGTGTGAACGAAGACATGGTTTTCATTGGTCGGGATATGGTGACCGCCGCGATTGCCTCGGCCCCTGCTTCGATCCAGTTGCGGGCCTCCTCAAAAGAACGAGATTTGGTGCTTGAAAATGGCGCCTTGGTCTTTGGTCCCGGAGCAGGCTGTCCGAATGCCACCGACCTGATCAACGGGCGCAGACCCGGCTCGTTGCGCGATTTTGACAATGCGCTGAGGCTTTGCCAAAGTTTTGATGTTATTCACAAACTTGGGCCCTGCTGCGAGCCGCAGGATGTGCCCGTGCACTTGCGCCATTACGACATGATGCGCTCTCAGCTGTCGCTGTCTGACAAATTCCCCTTCGTCTATGGGCGTGGTCCACAACAAGTCGCAGAGTGTTTTGAGATGATGTGCCTTGCGTTGGGATTGAGTGATGAGGAATTTCTCCAATCCGCGTGGTGCTCGACCGTGGTCAACACCAATTCGCCTCGCCAGATTGACCGCCCCATGGGACAGGCCCTGATGGATTTTGCCCGCGCGGGGCAGTTGACGATCATCACGCCGTTTTGCCTGTCGGGTGCGATGGCCCCGGTCACGGTCGCTGGCGCTTTGATCCTGCAACACGCCGAAGCCTTGGGCGCGCTTGTGTTGACTCAGCTGGTTCGCCCCGGAACACCGGTCTGCATTGGTGGGTTTGGATCAAACGTGGACATGAAATCGGGCGCACCTGCTTTTGGCACGCCGGTTCATGTCCAAATGAGTATTGGCACCGGGCAATTGTGCCGCCACGTTGGCCTGCCTTGGCGCGGTGCCGCCGGAGCGGCGTCCAATGCCCCCGACATGCAGGCCGCCGGCGAAACCCATCATTCACTGTGGGGCAATCTGATGGCCAATGCCGGGATGGTGTTTCATTCCGCAGGCTGGCTCGAAGGGGGGCTGACCTTTGGGTTTGAAAAATTCATCAATGATGTTGAGGCATTGCAAACTATTGCTGATCTATGCACCGCGCCCGACGCCAGCGAAGATGCCTTTGGGTGGAGTGCGCTTGAACAGGTTGACCCCGGCGGTCATTTCTTTGCCACCGACCAAACCATGCAGCGTTACGAGACCGCGTTTTATAAACCACTGGTGGCGGACTTGAATAACTTTGGCACATGGGAACTTAATGGCGCCGTCACAGCGGACTCCCGTGCAACAGGCATCTGGCAACAGGTCCTGTCAGAGTTCACTCCGCCCGAAGGGGGCGCAGACCGTCGGGCCAGCCTTGAGGCCTATATTGCGGATCACACCGCCGCAGGGGGCGCGCCGATCATGGATTAGATCGGCGGACCGTTGTTATCCCGGCATAGTTGGGATCACCCAATCTTCTCCACGCGCCGTGGTCACATATTCCGGCCAGCGGAAGTTCAGAGGCGGTTCATAGTCGCAAAGCGGCGCCAGATACTTGTCCCCCCCCACACCGCCGCCTGTGCGTTCGCGGAACTCGGCCTGTGCCGTCTCAAGCAGATCAGCGTCGGTGAGGAAATCAAGCGCGGTCATGGCCACGACTTGCGCTGCGACTTCGACCATAGGGTCAATACATGCCGCATAACCGCCCATCGCGTTCATGGTCCACGCCGGATAGGCATAGCCCGCAGGAGCTTCGAGCGCGGGGCGCCCAATGTAGAGACGCACCGTCGGCGCATGCCAGCAATATTCAGTATAGTCGTCCGAAGTGAAATGCCGCTGCGACGGCGGAAGGATTTCGCGCATCTCAGCCTCGGCAATTTTCGGGTCTTTCAACTCGGTCGTCATTTTCAAAAACGGCTCGTCCATAGGCTCGAGCCCCAGTTCTGACTGGATGGCCCGGGCAAAACCCTTGGCCTCATCGCCCCAAACCGGTGCGCCAACGGTTTCAAGATTGGCATAGGTTGCTGCCGAAATTGTGTGGTTGGGCAATCCGGGGCGCGATTTGGCGACCCAGTGACGTCGCCACGAGCAATGGTTCATGCGCGCGGCATTCTCGGCAAAGTGATCCAGCCCCCGAATGACATGTTCGGCGTCTTTTACTTCGGAAATGCGGATGAAATATTGAATTTGCGCAATCTGCGCTGGGATGTTGTCGGCGGTGGCCTGCCCGTGGCTGATAATAGTCTCGTTCATTGACCAGCTTTGGCCGGGCGCCATCACGTGTTCGCGCAGCGCCTTGGCAGACGTGTACATCATGTTCAGCGCATCAGTGGCGCCAGGTGCACGGGCTGCCGCATGACTTGCCGGGATCGGAGAGCCCTCGCCCGCTGCCATCCATGTTTCGGGTTCATCACAAGTAAATTCATAAATCACGCCATAGCCAACCCCGCAGTGGGTGTCCCAGCGGACCGTGTTGCACAAAGGGGCCATGTAAAACGGATGGAACGAGATCGCGGCATCCAGATCGTCGTAGTATCCGGCGGCGGCATGGATTGGCTTGGACGCACGCACCTTTTCGGCGGGCTCGCCAAAGAACTTGAGTGTACCTTTGATGTCATGCTTTTCCATCGCCGCCTTGGCCGCCAAAAAGCCTCCTAATGCGCCAGTTCCCAAGGCCGAATGCGGGTCAGTGTGACCACCGGCATGTGGACCCAATCCGGGGCGCGGTTTTTTGACGGGTTCCGCCGCCTGACAGTTTCCGGGGATGCCGTCGTATTCGGCATAGCCGCCGATGGTTGGGCCTTCGCCGTTCGACCACGTCGCGCAAAACGCTGTGGGCATTCCGGCCGAACCTTCTTCGACCTCGAAGCCCTCGCGGCGCAGAAGATCAACGTAAAACGCGCAGCTTTTGTATTCGCGCCAGGCGGTTTCGCCATAGTCCCAGATTGTTCGGGTCCAGTCAGAAATCTCTCCCATCCGGGATTTAACGGTGTCGCGTGCGGTTGTCTTGGCCTGATCCATGAGCCTCTCCTGAGCAATTTGCCACACCCTATGGGGTCAAACAGAACATCGGCAAGCGTGATTGCGCCGCCAAACTGTCGCGGACGGGCCAATCTTGGCCTTTGTGGAAACCATCCCTTGCCACATGCAAAGAATAGAATATCATAGGACCCAGCAAAGGAGCCGATCATGCCCAAACTCGTTCGATTGTATATCCGTCAGGTCCTGACTGGATTTGGTCTCTCCGCAATATTTGTTGGCCTGTTGTTGTGGATGAACGTCGCAAACCTGTGGCATCTGGTGAACGCAACATCTGGCGGCGTGGTCGCAGTTGTTATGCTTTTCATTTTCAATGGGATTGTGTTTGCCGGGGTGCAGTTTTCGATCGTGATCATGCGCATGGCGGGCGACGATCGTCCGGGCGGCGGAAAAAAGGACGATCTGCCTGTGGGTCCACCCCGCCTTGCTCCAGTCGAAGCAAAGGCGCGTTCCCCTCAAAAAAATCAATGACCGCGATCTGCCTCATCAGAGTTTCCGACGGTTAACTGACAATTCCGGCTGACTGAAGGTCTTTGAGAAGATTTACCGCCTGTTCCGCGTCTGCTTCTGGTACGAACACGTGATCATGATGAAATGCGGAGACCATATTACAGGCGATCCCATTTTCGGCCAGCACTCTGGAGACAGCCGCCGTGAGCCCCACTCCTTCGAGCGATGAGAAAACCTTGAGCGTGATGCACCGCATCGGCTGATCCACAGGCAGACCAGCCTGCCGCGCCACATCCACGCTTAGAATGAGAGACATACCTTCATCCTCCCGGTACGTCGCCAAAGCCTCTTGAAGCAAAGATGTCCCGATTTCGCCTTCTGGAAGCGAGACAAATACATATCGTTCGCGCCGCAAAAACGGCGACATTGACGAAATCATGTCATGTGCGCTTGAGACGACATCCGGCATCTGGCTTCCCCCGTACTGCGGTCAATCTAACACAGTAAGGATTTCCTCGAGTGGCTTTTTCATCATCGCCACCGAGGGAACTTGGGCGTCTTCTGCAGCATGGCCCACGGCAAGGATCATAACCGGTTTTTCCGAAGCCGGCCGCCCCAATGCGTCATTCAGAAACTTCATCGGGTTTGGTGTGTGGGTTAAAATGCTCAGGCCTGCATGATGCAAAGCGGCAATCAAGAAACCACTGGCAATGCCGACGCTTTCTGGCACGTAGTAGTTTTTGTACCGCGTACCGTCTTCAAATTCTCCGTAGCGCTGCGCAAACACTACAATCAGCCAAGGGGCCACCTCAAGGTGGGGCTTGCTGTCGTTGGTGCCAATCGGCTCAAGCGCTTTGATCCATTCGTCCCCTGCACCGCCTGCGTAAAAACGGCGTTCCTCCTCTTCGGCCTCGGCACGGATGCGTGATTTCAACGCGGGGTTTGAGATCGCCACGAAATGCCAGGGTTGATGATTTGCGCCACTGGGCGCACGACCCGCGGTGCGAATGCAGGTTTCAATCACGTCGCGCTCCACATCGCGATTTGAAAAGTCGCGCACGGTGTGACGGCCACGCATCCGTTCAAAAAATGTGACGGCTTCGGCCCGCACCATAGCGTCATCATAATCCATGCGATCAGGCAACAATAACGGATCGTAGTTCAGATTCTCTCGGGCAAACATGACGGGCTTCCTGTTGGTTTAAATACCAGCCTAGGTCACTTCCGGGTCACGTGAAACCGCTCAATTGCGCGGCTTTTTCTCTTCGCCCCCTGCGGGGAGCGGGGGGCGGCGCTCGGGCTTTGCCCGCGCGCTGCCGGGCCCAACCAATACCGTGTCACGCGCCAGCGTGGTGCATCATTGGGCGGGAGCACCCTGCCCTTACTCCATGTCGTGCAGGTTTGACAGAAAGCCGTGCCAGCCCTTGTCCAACGCCATAACAAGGCCATAACCTTCACCGCTGTCCGGCAGGCCGCTGTGGGTTAAGGTCAATCGGGTGCCGCCCGGGGCCTCTTCCAAGAGCCATTCCACCACGGTCATCGCACCTGCTAGGGGCCCCACGGTAAATGACCATTTCATGTAATCATGCGGCGTTGCGGCCTCAACCGATCCCCAGCACATACGATCCCCGTCTTTCTGGCTGGTCAGCGTATACTCCTGCCCTTCAACAAGATCTTCCTTTGCAGGGTGGAACCACTTGCCCAACATGTCGGCCTTGGTCAAAAACTCCCACACCCGCGGCTTGTCGGCGGCAAGAAACACAGATTTTCGAATTGTCGTATCAGTCATTGGTTTCCTCCTGTTCAATGACATTTTTCAAAGCATCCAAACGCGTATCCCAGAATTGGTCAAACCAACCCAACCAGTGCATCACCGGCCTTAACGCGTCGGCATTCAGAGAATTCAGTTTCTCACGTCCCTCGGCACGCACGTTGATCAACCCACCATCGGACAGCATCACCAGATGCTTTTTCACCGCAGCACGAGTCATGTCGAAGTTTTCAGAGACTTCAGCGATGGTCATTTCACGATCACCCAACATACGCAGGATATCTCGACGGGTCGGATCAGCGAGAGCTCGAAAGGCCGGTTGTAGATCAGGGGTCATAACAGCTTCCCTAAGTGATACCATTTGGTATCTCTATATGCGATACCAAATGGTATCATGTCAAGTGAGAAATTAGGTAGCTGCTGCTCAGATGCGTTGAACGATACGTTTGGCCAAACAACGCCCTAAAACCTGCTGACATGTCTTAGAGCGCATTTAAGACTTAGAATTTTAGCGGGTGACTGACCCATTTTTCATCGCCTCTGGATCGATACAGGCAATAAAAGTCCATTTGGATGGTATGACGCCAAGTTTTTCACACAACGCCATGGATGAAGCATTGTCAGCGGTGATACCGGTATTGAAAGACCGGGCTCCTAGATTTTCCGACATCCATACAATCGATTGTGCCCCAAGAATCAAACCGATCCGCTCACCCCGGCGAGCCTCTCCTGTGGCCAACATGCCCCAGAATGCATCTTTGGCCCTCGTACCATCGGGGTGATTGCTAAGATAGGAAGATGCGGTTGCGACAACTTTGCCAGCATCGTCAACCGCTGCGAGACAAACGCCCTTGCGACCGGTCCCGCGCATGACGGAACCCGGAACCGGCATCACGCCGCAGGCCAGCGAAACATCAGCAACCTCGCGAACCAGTTTTGTGGATGAACTTTGGTCTAGGACAACGACAGAGATATCCTCGGGCAGTTGATATTCGTCCAGAATCCTCCGGCTGGACTCTATCGCCGCCTTTTCACCCCGGCACTGTTCGTAACGACCAGCATTCATACCCAAAGCTTCAAGTTCAGAACAGAAACCGTCCGCCTGATCAATTGGATAATACTGACAGCTTGCCGCCCCCTGAAGGCGCGCCAATGAGAGCATTTTGTTGATGGCATCATCTTCTGGATCACATAGAGAAACCATGCGGCCATAGAAGGAATATGCTGGGTTATCCTGCATCAACTCCCAAAGGTTTCGCCCTCGGTGCATCAAGGGAATTTGATCAGCGTTACCAAAATACTCGCCCGTATCAGTCATTTACAAACCCCTCTTTGAGAAATTCCGCCCTTTAACCATAGCGATTTAGAACCAGATTACCCACTTTGGAAGAGTGGCCATCGTCGAGGTTTGCGATGAGGTATGGTCGCATTATCGATGTGCTGTGGGGAAAGTGGCGGGCCCGCAAACGCAGCCGTGGGGTTATCTCATTCCTGAGGACCTGTATGTACAGGTGGGCGCCAGATAATCAGGCCAGGGCCAGAACAGAGCCAGCTCCCTCAGAATTGCTTAAGGCCACTGGAATGCAACCGGATCACGAGAAGGGCAGAACCCGCCAAGGCTCTACGTAGTCTCTCTTGTACCTTTCGGCAAGGGTCGTAAATCTGTGGCCGACTTAAAAAGCTTCGGGACGTGCTTCGCGGGCCATGTGATCCAGCACCGCATTTACAAACTTGGATTCTTTTCCATCCGGGAAAAACGCTGCGGCCACACCAACATATTCACTGATCACCACTTTGGGTGGCGTTGTCGTTTGGGTCAACTCCGCGCCTGCGGCCCGAAACAGTGCTCGCAAGGTAGGATCAATGCGAGAAATTGGCCATTTGGCGACAAGACCGCGGTCTGTCATCTGGTCAATCAGCGCCTGATTGTTGACTGCGTCTTCGATTGTCGAGGTAAACAACCCTGTGTGGCCTTCGACCATCTCGTAGTCTTCGAACTGCTCGCCAAAGCGATGGTCCAGAAACTCAATCCGCACCTGATCGACCGTCTGGCCGGATAGTTCCATCTGATAGAGCGCCTGCACAGCATAAAGCCGGGCTGCGGATTTCATCAAACGTTTCTGGTCTGCCGATTTGGTCATGCCGAGGGGTTGTCCTTGAGTTCGCCAGCAACTTTGTATTCTTCGGCGTCCGGTACAAATCCGACGCCTTTACGCTGGGCGCCCCATTTACGAGTCAATGCGATCAGATGCAAGGCCGCAGCAGCAGCCCCACCGCCTTTATTTTGATCCATGGGATCAGCGCGGACTTCAGCTTGCTTGCGGTTCTCAACCGTCAGGATACCGTTGCCAATGCACAGGCCCTGAAGACCAAGCAGTTGAATGGCGCGGCTCGAGTCGTTGCAGACCGTTTCATAATGCGTCGTCTCGCCCCGGATCACACAGCCCAGCGCGACATAGCCATCAAAATTGCTCAACCGCTCCGAAATGCCAATGGCCGTGGGAATTTCCAATGCCCCCGGTACTTCAATCACTTCAAATGTGCCGCCGGCGGCCTCAATCTCGGCCGTGGCGCCCGCCAGCATGTTGCCGGCGATGTCCTTGTAGTAAGGCGACATCACAATGGCGAGCTTGACCGGTTTGTCGAATTCCGCACGCGGCATGATGTAATGTTGTTCTGCTCCAGCCATGGTTTACTCCTTGGTGATGGGGCGTGTACCCACAATCGAAAGCCCGTAGGCATCAATGCCCAGATAAACAGTGTCCGGGCTGTCGGTCAGCAGAACCAATTCGCTGAGCCCCATGTTGGATAACATCTGGGCCCCTAAACCTGTATGTTTAACCGTGCGCGGGCCTTCGTCTTCGTTGGCGTAAAGGCTGTGACGCGGTTCACGAAACAGACAGACCACACCGCGCCCTTCGGCTGCGATCTGGCGCATCGCGCTTGGCAGTTCATCAGCAGATTTTGGACCCAATCCCAAGACATCGCCTGCTTCGTGCAAGGCATGAGTACGGACCAGAACAGGTTCAGGAGTTGAAATATCGCCCTTCACCAGCGCGACATGCTCAACACCGTGAATTTGGTCGGTAAAGATACGCATATCCCATTCACCCCCGAACTCGGATTGAACGGTTTCGCGTGACGACTCGACAACGAGGTTATCGTTGCGCGATCGATAGGCGATCAGGTCGGAAATTGTGCCGATTTTTAGCCCGTGCTTCTTCGCGATCTCAACCAACTCGGGCAAACGGGACATAGTGCCATCTTCGTTCATGATCTCGCAAATTACGGCCGAGGGGTTCAGTCCCGCCAGACGCGAAATATCCACCGAAGCTTCGGTATGACCAGCGCGGACCAACACGCCACCGCGCTTAGCACGCAATGGAAACACATGGCCCGGGGTTGCGATATGCGCCATGGTGTTTTGCTCATTGATGGCCGTGGCGATGGTCAGCGCCCGATCCCCTGCGGAAATTCCGGTCGAAACCCCTTCGCGAGCCTCAATCGAAACCGTAAAAGCTGTCTCGTGGCGTGAAGAATTGTTCACGGCCATCATAGGCAATCCCAGATGGTCCACTCGCTGGGCGGTCATCGGCAAACAGATCAATCCGCGCCCATGGGTAGCCATGAAATTTACCGCTGCTGCATCGGCAAACTCAGCTGGGATAATAAAGTCGCCTTCATTCTCGCGGTCTTCGTGATCCACAAGAATATAAATGCGCCCTTGGCGCGCCTCTTCGATAATCTCTTCGATCGGGCTGATCGCGTCACGCAGGCCTTTTTCGACCGGACCGGGTGTTTCAAACGTCATGGGTTTACCTTTGAGCGGTGGATTATGGCCGAGATAGCCCATGGCGCAACCAAATGCCAGAGCCGCCAGCCCCGCAAAACGTATGATACGTGAAGAAACATACAACAATTTCCCGATGCAAGCGCACCGTTCAGGGTTTTGCAGAAGACCTCTCGGGTACCCGTTTAAGACCACGTAAAGCTGGGTTGTTCAAAATCCGAAACGCGCGTGGCCTTACCCCGAAGTGCGATTTCGCGAAATTGGAACAGCATGGCCGCGGTGGGCGCAAAAATGTTATGGCCAAGTGTCGGGATATAGGCTGATGGGACAGGCTTTTCACCTGTCTGCCAGGCGTGCATCTGCGGGATATCCGGGCTATTCAACTCTGTGAAAGGGACAAAGAACACCGCTTCAACCTCGGTTGGATCGGGATCCAGAACCTGCCCGCTGCCTCCCCAGAGGACGAAAGGTGTGATCCGAAACCCTGAGCACGTTTCAAAATCATCCAATTGCCCAAGAATATCTGCCTCTTGCAAACTCAACCCAACCTCTTCGCGCACCTCGCGCAGCGCTGCGCCCGCCTGCGTTTCACCAGCGTCCAGCCGCCCACCAGGCAAAGCATACTGCCCTGCATGACGGTTCATGGTCGCAGGCCGCAAAGTCAGCACGATACTGGGCGCCCCTGTGTCCGGGTTCTGCATCACGATGATCGCCACGGCTGCCTGGCGCAAATCTGGACGTGTCACGCTCACAGGCTCAAACTCAGCCAGTCGCGCGCGAATCTTGTGTTCCAAAATGTCATCGAAAGAATCAATTTGCATTCGTGGACCTTTGAGCCGATGAGCTTTTTGAGATGTTAGAGGAACGAATGAGGTTGCGTCACCCATTATGCGAATCCTGACGTGACGTTGCAGGGCCTCCACCTAACACAGGCCAGAATTGTGGCTTGGAAAACTTCGCTCTTTCCCGAAGGCACATGGCACACTACGCTTTTCTCAACGCCTCAAGGAAACTGCTCATGCGCCTCAGTCGAATGCTCACCGCTGTCGAAGCCCACGCCGAAGGCGAACCGGGGCGCGTCATCACGGGCGGCATGCCGCATTTGCCCGGCAACAGCGTGTTTGAGAAAATGCAGTGGATGCAGTCCAACCACGACGAGGTTCGCACACTGATGCTTCAGGAACCACGTGGTCATCCGGCGCTATGCTGTAATGTGTTGGTTCCGCCGTCACATCCGGAGGCCGACGCCGGGTTTATCATCATGGAGCAGATGGAATACCCACCCATGAGTGGATCAAACACAATCTGCGTGACCACTGTGCTGCTGGAAACCGGCATCATTCCTATGATGGAGCCTGTAACAGAGCTGACCCTTGAGGCCCCTGCTGGGCTGATCCGGGTGCGCGCCGATTGCAAAGACGGCAAGGTCACCCGAGTGACCTTTCGCAACGTGCCCGCCTTTGCGGTGCATCTGGACAGAACAATTGAAGTTCCGGGCTTGGGGAAAACCAAGGTTGATGTGGCCTGGGGTGGAATGTTCTTCGTTCTGGCGGACGCTGACTCACTTGGCATTTCACTCTCGCCAGACAATGGTCGTGAAATCGTATGCTTGTCCGAAGCCATCCGACATGCCGCAGTCGAACAGCTTCCTGTCGCGCATCCCGACAATCCGGCCATTACCGGCCCGACAATCACTAACCTCTGGGGAGCCGCAATATCCCCAAGCACTCATGGACGTGGTGCGATCACCATTTCGACCGGCGGGTTTGCTCCCTCTCATCCAAATGAAGCCAGCGGCATTCTCGATCGGTCCCCCTGTGGCACGGGAACTTGCGCCAAGATGGCGGTTCTACATGCGCGCGGTCTGTTGGATATCGGCCAAGATTACATAAACGCAGGCCCAATGGGCACGACCTTTACCGGCCGCATCGAAGAAATTACGCAGGTTGGCCCCTATCCCGCGATTGTCCCAAGCCTGTCCGGTCAGGGGTGGATTTATGGCACCTCAAACTGGACATTGGACCCAACGGATCCATTCCAGACAGGTTTTACGATTGGTGACATGTGGTAAAAGGTAGAAATGCCGACTTTCAGCTCATTTCAGCAAGCCGGGCCACGTAGCGCGCCAGTGTATCAATCTCAAGGTTTACGCGCCGACCGACGGCCGCGTCGCCCCAGTTGGTAACCTCTTTGGTATGGGGGATGAAATTGATGCCAAAATCACACCCATCGACCTCATTCACTGTCAATGACGTGCCATTCAGCGCGACTGAGCCTTTGGGGGCAATAAACCGGGCCAGCTCTTTGGGCGCGCGCAGAGTCACGCGCGTTGAATCACCCTCGTCCTGCATTGCGACTATCTCGGCCACACCATCGACATGGCCGGACACAATATGACCGCCCAGTTCATCACCGACTTTCAGGGCTCTCTCCAGATTGACGCGTTTGCCAACTTCCCATTCGCCAATGTTCGTCTTTGAAACGGTTTCGGCGCTGATTTCGACATCGTACCAGTCCGATCCCAATTCAATCACCGTCAAGCACACACCGTCGCTGGCAATAGACGCCCCAAGGTCAATCCCGGAAGTGTCGTAAGATGTGCCAATACGCGCGCGTAGATCACCACGTTTTTCCAGTTCCTGCACAGTGCCAATGTCGGTAATAATGCCTGTGAACATGGGAGTATCCTTGGTCTGACTAGGGGTTTTCAAGACCTAACCTGCCATGACTGCGCGCGCAAGTCGCCTTACTTTCGCCAAATGACACGACTAGCGTTGACATAAGCACTTGTGCGTTAAAGACAGGGCATCATGGTCATTTCGAGTGGCAATAACCGGGTTTTCCTATTCTTGCAGGGTCCTCATGGGCCCTTCTTCAACGCGCTTGGCAAGATGCTGCGTCGTTCGGGATCTATCGTCTGGAGGGTTGGCTTCAATGCGGGCGACGAAGCCTTCTGGTGGGATCGCGACCGCTACATTCCCTTTCACGGCACTTTGGACAACTGGCCCGACGTTTTCGATCAAATCTGTCAAAACAAAGGTGTTACCGACATTGTTCTTTATGGCGATGTACGCCACGCTCACGCCGCTGCTGTCAAACGAGCTCAGGCTGCAGGTCTTCGGGTACATGTCTTTGAGGAAGGCTATCTGCGCCCGTTTTGGGTCACTTATGAACGGGGTGGATCAAACGGACACTCACGCCTCATGAGCCTTAAAATCGCCGATATGGAAAGGGCCCTTGAGGGCACGGATATGGACACGCCCATGCCACCGGCGCATTGGGGGGACATGCGCCATCATGTGTTTTACGGCGCGCTCTATCATTGGTTTGTCATGTTTCGAAACGGCAAATACAAAAACTTCACCCCCCACAGATCCTTGCCGGTCACACGCGAATTTCAACTTTATCTGAAACGCCTTGTTCTGATGCCAGTTCAGGCAATCGAGCGCCGCATTTCAACACTGCGTATCCGTTATGGCGGGTTTCCCTATCATCTGGCGCTTTTGCAGCTTGAACACGACAGCTCCTTTCAAGAGCATTCACCTTTTTCTACCATGACCGAGTTTCTGGATTTGGTGATTGCTCAATTCACCAAAGGTGCTCCGTCCCATCACCACCTTGTCTTCAAAGCTCATCCACTCGAAGACGGGCGGGTCCCGGTGCGTCAGGAAATACGTCGCTTGGCGGTGGAACACGGTATTTCAGATCGCGTTCACTATGTGCGGGGCGGCAAGCTGGCCCAACTTCTGAACGAAGCACGCAGCGCTGTCACGGTGAACTCAACGGCAGCTCAGCAGGCCCTGTGGCGTGGCATTCCGCTTAAGATTTTTGGCAAAGCCGTTTATGAACAATCGGAATTTGTCAGCGGTCAGCCGCTGGCAGAGTTTTTTGCAAGCGCCACCCGCCCAGACAATCGCGCCTACAAAACCTATCGACGATATCTGCTTGAAACCAGCCAGGTTGGCGGTGGTTTTTATTCGGCGCGTGGCCGTCGTCAATTGCTGCGACATGTGGTTGATATGATGCTGTCCGCAGAGGATCCTTATGAAGCGCTTCGCTCAGGGACAGCGGCCCCAAGGCAACAGTTGCGTGTTGTGAAGTAATAAACACAAGGTCTAGCGCTGGATTTTCGTTTCGGATTCCGGTAGTTTAACAAAAAAAGACTGAGGCAGAATAATAATAGGTCGAGGAGACCGAGCAGTGAAACCCGTAGAAAAACGCTGGGTGAAGTGCGTCGCAATTGTTGTGGCGCTGACCGTCGTTTCGTCCTGTAGCCTGATTCCACGTGCAGGTCCGAACAAAAAAGAAATCTATGCTGGGTCTGTGCAACAAGAAGGCGATGCTTTTGTTGTGGCCGTAAACGACCGCGTGACGCGCGCCACCGCCGTTGTGCCTGCGTTGGGATTCACCGGTCAGTTTCAGAACGCCGGTGTGATAGGCTCAGACACCATTCGACCGGGTGATGTCCTGTCCCTGACAATCTGGGAAAACGTGGACAAACCGCTTTTGGGACCCGAAGGTCAAGTTGCAGCCGTCCTAGAAGAAGTTCAGGTTGACGGCGCGGGCTTTGTCTTTGTTCCTTACGCCGGCCGCATCCGGGCCGCGGGCAATACGCCCGAGTCCATTCGCCGGATCATCAGTACAAAACTCGAAGAACAAACCCCGGACCCTCAGGTTGAAGTCCGCAGGGTTGCAGGAGATGGCTCCACTGTTTCGCTGGTTGGGTCCATCGGGGCTCAGGGTGTTTACCCTATTGAACGCCCGACACGCACGTTGACCGCCATGCTGGCTAACGCCGGTGGGGTGACGATCACGCCCGAGATCGCTCAGGTTACAGTTCTACGCGGCAATATGCGCGGCCAAATCTGGTTACAGGACCTTTATGAAAATCCACAGCTGGACATCGCGTTGCGTGGTGGAGATCGCATTCTGGTCGAGGAAGACACCCGCGCCTTCACTGCTCTTGGCGCAACGGGTACTCAGAGCCGTGTCAACTTTGAAACCAAAGATATGTCCGCGCTTGAAGCCATTGCACAAGTTGGTGGTATTAACGCCAACCAAGGCGACCCCACAGGCGTCTTCATTTTCCGTAACGAAGCCGAAGCGGTTTCTGAACAGGTATTGGGGCGTCAGGAACTGGAAGGCTCTCAGCGCATGGTCTATGTGCTTGATCTGACCCAACCCAACGGCATGTTTGTGGCCCGTGACTTTGTGATTCGTGATGGCGACACGCTGTATGTGACCGAAGCACCGATCACCACATGGGACAAAACTATTGCCTCAATTACCGGCACACTTACATCGGCTGACACGATCGGTTCATTGGGTGGTCTATAATTGACGCAGACGTCTTTCGATAACAAAGCCGCCGAAGGGACCTCTCTCCGGCGGCTTTTCGCTTTCAATGGCGGCTTTTTCACGCAATCGCGGGTGAAACGTATTTTGCGTCTATCTGGCTTGCAGGTGACCTTCGGCAAACCCTCAGAGGAGGATTTGGTCGCGGTCTGGGGGCAAAGCCCAACATCTTCGCGCGGCGAAGCGGTCTCAGACTTCACAGGCGCCGGTATTGTTTATGTAGAAGACGCGGCTTTGCGATCTGTCCTGCCGGGTCGCGCGGGTAGCGAACCCCCATTGGGATTGGTGATTGATCATCAATCTCCGCATTTTGACCCCTCAGTTCCTTCTGATCTGGAAGACCTCCTGACCAAACATCCGCTGGATGACAGCGCATTGTTAAACCGCGCCCGCGCAGCCATGGAGCGTTTGAAAGAGGCCCATCTGTCAAAATACTCTGGCAATGATCCGTCCCTGCCCTCGCCTGATCCCGGCTATGTTCTGGTCATCGACCAGACCCGCGGCGATGCTTCGGTCACGGCCAGCAAAGCCGACCGGGCCGAGTTTGTTGAAATGCTGGTGATGGCGCAGGAAGAGCACCCTGGTTGCCGAGTGATCATCAAAACCCATCCCGAGACAGCACAGGGTCAACGACAGGGATACTTCGGACCCAAAGATGAAACCGATCGCGTTAAGCTTTGTAGCGATCCACACTCACCCTGGATTTTGTTCGAAGGTGCGGTTGGCGTCTACACAGTTTCTTCACAAATGGGTTTTGAGGCCATTTTTGCGGGCCACAAACCGCGTGTCTTTGGTCAGCCGTTTTATGCAGGCTGGGGTCTTACCAATGACGAAAGACCAGTGCCACGCCGCCAACGTATCCTGACGCGTGCCCAGCTGTTTGCAGCTGCCATGATCCTTTACCCGCGCTGGTATGATCCATTTCGCGATAAACTTTGTACGTTAGAGCAGGCGATTGACACATTAGAGGCTGCCACGCGGGTCTGGCGCGATGACCGTCAGGGGTGGAATGGCCATGCCATGAGTCTTTGGAAGCGGGCCCATTTACAGAAAATGTTTGGCACATTTCGCCCCATGAAGTTCGGCAAATCCGATCCAACCCGGCGCCATATGGTTTGGGGGCTGAACGATGCGCCCGACACCGCAGTACGAGTTGAAGACGGGTTCCTTCGCTCGCGTGGTCTCGGCGCCGAATTGGTGCCACCCTTGTCTTTGGTGCTGGATGATCTTGGCATCTACTACGACCCGTCACTACCCAGCCGACTGGAGCAATTCATCAGTCAGCGCGCCGATCTCAGACCGGATCAAGCCTTGCGGGTAGAAAAACTGATGATGGCCCTGCGCAAACAAGGGGTAAGCAAATACAACCTTGGAGGGGACCTGCCCGAGTTACCACAGGGCCGGCGTATTCTGGTGCCTGGTCAGGTCGAAGATGATGCCTCAATCCAGCGAGGCGCAGGAGAAACCAATACCAATGCCGCCCTGTTAAAACAGGTGCGGACGGAAAATCCTGACGCTGTGGTGATTTACAAACCGCACCCTGATGTGGTGGCAGATTTGCGCATTGGTGCAGTCAAAAACCCGGAACAATGGGCCGATGTGGTGATAGATCACGCCGATATGGCTGCATTGCTGGAACAGATTGATGAGGTCTGGACAATGACCTCGGGCACTGGTTTCGAAGCCCTTCTTCGCGGCACGAAAGTCGTCACTATGGGCGCACCCTTCTATGCGGGTTGGGGGCTGACTGATGACCGCGGACAGACACCTGATCGACGCACTGCGACGCCATCGCTTGAGGGTCTCGTACATGCTGTTTTGATCGACTATCCACGCTATTTTGACCCAGTGACCAGTCTGCCCTGCCCTGCTGAGGTGGCCATCGAACGCCTAGCGTGTGCAGACATCCCGCATCCCGGCCGGGTCAACCGCATGCTGTCAAAACTTCAAGGTGTGTTCGCCAGC
This sequence comes from Shimia gijangensis, assembly GCF_900142085.1. GTDB lineage: Bacteria > Pseudomonadota > Alphaproteobacteria > Rhodobacterales > Rhodobacteraceae > Shimia > Shimia gijangensis. The sequence continues at coordinate 72,500 of NZ_FQZQ01000008.1, read as the reverse complement.
TATAGCGCGCTTTGGCGTCGCGGTTAACGCCGCCAAACCGTCATCAGATCGGCGCCGACCTTTTGGCTTTCGGCCAGACGATATCGAGGTGCATTGCTTAGTTTTTCAATCCCCATGGGCCCAATTGCCGCAAACCCCTCGGCCCCAAGCGCGAGCCCGGCGTGAAAGGTAACCAACTCATCTACCAAATCGGCGACAAGCAAGGACGCCGCCAACGCGCCGCCGCCTTCACAAAAGACGCGGGTCATGCCTTGCCCGCCCAAAGCCTGCAGCACAGACGCAGGTGACAGATGCGCACCCTGCAAATCACAAGGCAACATGACAGCCCCCAGATCGCGCCATGTATCTATCAACAACGAATCCGCGTCGCGGCCATGTGCGATCCAGACGGGCACATCCCGCGCCGTTCGCGCCAGATTCCCCAAAAGCGGAATATCTAACCGGCGTGACACAACAACCCTGACCGGTTGATGATCCACACCCAATTCGCGCACGGTCAATGACGGATCATCAACCCGCGCTGTACCGCCGCCAACCATCACCGCATCATGGCTCGCGCGCATTGCATGCACCAACCGCCGCGACTGGGGGCCCGTGATCCACTGGCTTTCCCCTGTTGCCGTGGCAATGCGCCCATCAAGGCTCTCAGCGAGCTTTAATGTCAAAAATGGTCGCCCCAGATCGGTCTTTAGGAAAAAGCCTTGCAAATCGTGGGCGGCTTCATCTGCCATCACCCCGATTTCAATCTCAATTCCGGCGCCCCGCAAGAGCGCCAGACCTTTGCCTGCTACACGGCTATCACTGTCTTCGACGGCCACAACAACTCGCACGATACCGGCTGCGACCAAAGCTTCGGCGCAAGGAGGCGTTTGCCCATGATGCGCACAAGGTTCAAGCGTCACATAAGCCGTTGCTCCACGTGCAAGATCGCCGGCCTGCTTCAGGGCCTCGGTTTCCGCATGCGGACGGCCTCCGGGCTGGGTCCAGCCTCGCCCCACAATGCGACCATCACGCACAAGAACGCAGCCCACCGCAGGGTTGGGCCACGTGTTGCCTTGCCCCCGACGACCAAGCGTCAGGGCCAGCGCCATATAGCGTCTGTCAGACAGGGTTACTCTTCCGGCGGCGTATCAGGACGCAGCTCAGAGACAAATTTGTCAAAGTCATCTGCTGCCTGGAAGTTCTTGTAAACACTGGCAAACCGCACATAGGCCACAGTGTCGATCCGGGCCAGCGCCTCCATCACGATCTCACCGATCGTTTTTGATGGAATATCGGTCTCGCCCATACTCTCAAGCCGCCGCACAATACCCGAAATCATCTGATCGATGCGCTCTGGGTCTACCGGTCGTTTCTGCATTGAAATACGAATTGAGCGCTCCAGTTTGTCACGATCAAAGTCTTCCCGACGGCCATTGGTTTTCACAACCACCAGATCGCGCAGTTGCACGCGTTCATAGGTGGTGAACCGTCCACCGCACGCCGGACAAAACCGGCGCCTCCGGATCGAAACATGATCCTCGGCTGGACGTGAATCTTTGACTTGAGTGTCGATATTTCCGCAAAACGGGCAGCGCATAGGCCTTCCCCTTCAGTTTTGTCTCTGCCTCTGGCAGTTGGGTGCAATCCCAACTTATCCACAGGCACTATAGGTCAGCCGCTAGGGTTTGGGTAGGGGGCAATTTCAACCGCAACATGATGAATTTTCGCCGTCACGGGGAATTATTTTTTTCATTCCCCCTGTTGCAAACCGGTTTTTATCCCCATCTAGGGTCTAAGAAGTTCCTCCAAGACTTCCTATTCATGCAAGAATATGCGCCGCCACGCTCCGCGTGTGCGGCGTATTTCTATGCTCGAACAGGTAAATCCCCTGCCATGTGCCCAACACCGCGTTGCCTGCCGAAATCGGAATCGACAAAGACACCGGCATCATCGCCGCCTTGATATGGGCCGGCATGTCGTCGGGACCCTCATAAGTATGGGTCAGGTAAGACATCGATGGGTCCGTGCTCGGAGGCACCAATCGGTGAAAAAAATTTTGCAGATCAGTTTGGACTTCCGGGTCCGCATTTTCCTGGATCAACAAGCTGCAGGATGTGTGCCGTACAAACAAGGTCAATAGCCCAGTATCCACTTCGCAGTCTTCCACCCACGCGACAACACCCCGTGTAAACTCATAAAGCCCCTGTCCATGGGTCTGGAGTGAAAATTCTCGCTGCATCATCAACCCGGCTTTTACTTTTTCAGAATTACTCTGGGGTGAGCGCTAAAAACGCGAGGGGCAACGCCCCTATATCCCATTAATCGTGATCCATTCCGCAACGGCGCGCCCAATCTCAGGGCCGCTGTCTTCCTGAATGAAATGACTGCCTGCGACCGTGACTTCACTTTGATTCGGCCAACCTCGGCATATCTCGCGCACAGCCCCTACCAGAATAGCCCCTGGTTCAGCGTTGACAAACAATTTAGGCATCTCACTAACTGCAAGCCATTCACTATAGGCCCGCACGATTTCGGTTACATCTACAGGGTCATTACCAACCGGGATTTGACGAGGCCAGGTCAAGGTCGGCCAACGATCCTCTCGGTTCAGAAACGGACGGCGATATTCATCCATTTCCTCCGGGGTCAGATCACGCAAAATCGACCCCGGCAAAACACGCTCGATGAACATGTTTTTATCCAGGATCATGTCTTCACCCGCTTCGGTACGAAAGGCCTGAAACACTGGTGCGGCTCGGGGATTGAATTGATCCCAGCCTGCCAGCGGTGTCACGATCCCCTCCATATAGGCGATACCTGACACGGACCCTCGATGTCGATTGGCCCAATCGAACCCCAAGGCCGATCCCCAGTCATGGATGATAAAAAGCACGTCTTCACGCAAGTCCAGAGCTTTAAAGAAACCATCCAGATAAGCTCGGTGCGTTTGAAACGTATAAGTGTCTTGTTCTGCATCTGGCAATTTGGCGCTGTCGCCCATACCGATCAGGTCAGGCGCGATACATCGTCCAAGATGCGCCAATTCTGGCATCACGTTGCGCCACAGATAGGAGGACGTAGGATTGCCGTGCAGAAACACAATCGGCCGCCCGGATCCGATCTCGACATAGGCCATTTTCTGACCATTCACGTCAACGAATTGCTTTTCCACAAACATCTCCTCCGGTTCGTGCCCCCCTGTCAAATCTGCTGAGCTTCTAACAAACGTTGTTTAGAACAGGATATTTCGACCGCAAAACCCACGCGCATGGCTGACCGTCAGATTGTAGCCGACCTTAGTGATGGACACTGAATAATTCCCCCCATCACCGGGTCGATTGGCGGCATCCAGAATTTCCTGAGTTGGAGCAATCGTGAAACCAACGCCAAAAGAGTTCGCTTGTGTTTTGGCCGGGCCAGTTGGTGTCAGAATATACATCCGCGTATTCCCGCGCGCTCGTAAAGGACCGGCCGCGAATTTCCCGGCCTCGCACCAAAATCTCTGATTGCCGGAACCAGCTCCTTCAATGACTTCGAAGTTTCCCTTTCCCGGCAGCAAGTTCACGCGCCAGGGAACAATCCCAAATGCAATGGCCGTCGTGGCAATCATAGTCGTTGCAACAAAAGCGGGGATAAAACGACGTAAGAACATGGGACCTCTGTTAGCTGGACTACCAATAATCTAATGTGCGTTCAACGGCTTGTTCAATAGCAGTTCGGTAAAAGTGCTTGCGCCATCACTCCATCGGCAAAGAGACGCCGGCCTCGCGTGCAAGCTCAAGTATTTCCAACCAGGTCGCGACAGGTAGTTCAATTGGTTGGTCCTGATTGCGATCACGTGCGGCACGCTCCCGTTCTCCCGGCACCTCAACGCGATCAAAACCCTGTGCCGGAGGGCAGTGGCGCAACTCGGCTAAAATGCTTTCGGCAGTTTTCTGCATTGCAGACGCTTCGCGGTAAAGACCACAGTCCACCGCGATCATCAGCCAGTTGCATTCGGTTGTGACCGGGCCGAGCATCGCCTCTGCAATCATCTCAGCAGCCACTGCCATAGCATAACCTTTGGGCCCGCCTGCCGTCAGAATAGCGCCCCCATCAAAATAGTCGTCCGGGTTGTTGGTCGGTGCCCCTTCTTTGTCGATCAGAACGCCATCCGGCAGCGACGCTCCGGCAATTTGCGCGCCGTAAACCCACCCTGCCGCAGCGGCAGACGTGGCAAAGTCCATCACAACCGGACCGTGATCACCGCCGGGAATACCAATTGCATAAGGGTTGGTCGACATCAGGGGTTTGGCTCCACCGTAGGGGGCCACCAATCTCCAGTTCTCGCGCCCACCTCCGCCGATAATGATCAACAACATGCCCTGATCTGCCGCCTCCTCGGCAAATCGCCCAAGCCTGCCGGTGTGCCCAACATCATGCAGCGCAATCGCCGCAATCCCAGTGTCCTTCGCCCGCGCCACAACATTCTTTACAGCTATGGACATGGCGGGAATTCCGATGCTGCCGCCTCCATCCACCAACCAGGCACCCTTGTCATTTTGATAGAGACGCGCCTGCGTGTTGGCGCGCAAATAGCCGGTTTCGTAATATTTCGCATATTGGTGGATACGCCACACGCCATGGGATTCAACACCACTGAACTCTGAATCCATCAAATGATCGGCCACGTCTTTGCAAACTTCCGGGGCGCATCCGTGATGGGCCATTAGCCCGGTGATGATCTTATGCGCATCCCGTGCTGACACCGAAACCCGGCGTGTGTCAGGGCTATATTTACTTGGATTAGCCATTTCGTCCTCCTACCTAACGCGAAGAAGGCATTTGGCTCGCTGGTAGGGCTGGCCTGTTTACGACACCGATCGGAAAATTAGGCATGTTCCGTCAGGCATTTGGCCCGTCAAAAAGTCGCTCACCGCGCTCGTCAATGACTTGCTTGGCCTTAGTCAACGAAATCTCGGCGGCCATGTCGGAGTTGTTCAGCGTATCTGCCCGCACAAGTTGTTGGGTGCGTCGTTCACCGTCGACTTCTTTTTCGATCCGCGCCGCAATCCGAAAAATGGAGCCTTCATTTATGGGCTCTGCGTAGATTGAAAAGCCGTTGTATTCGACCGGTTCGGCCTTGGGCGCAGGCGTGCTTTCACCACTTCCACCGAAGAGTTTTTTAAGAAATGACATGGGGGCCTCCTGACTTGAATTCTTCCTGCATCATATTCGCGCATTCAAAATCGGGTGCAGGCATTACAAAGAAAACGGCGCCCGAAGGCGCCGCTCTAATCACTGATCCAGGAAGCTGCGCAGTTTTCGCGACCGGCTGGGGTGTTTCAGTTTCCGCAAGGCTTTCGCTTCAATCTGACGAATGCGTTCGCGGGTCACGCTGAACTGTTGGCCAACTTCCTCCAGCGTATGGTCGGTGTTCATACCGATACCAAACCGCATTCGCAAAACCCGTTCTTCGCGTGGAGTAAGCGACGCCAGAACCCGCGTGGTGGTTTCCTTGAGGTTTTCCTGAATGGCGCTGTCCAATGGCAAAACGGCATTCTTGTCCTCGATGAAATCACCCAGTTGGCTGTCTTCTTCGTCGCCAATCGGGGTTTCGAGGCTGATTGGCTCTTTGGCAATTTTCATCACCTTGCGCACTTTCTCAAGCGGCATTTGCAGTTTCTCGGCCAGCTCTTCCGGCGTCGGCTCGCGGCCAATCTCGTGCAGCATCTGACGACCGGTGCGAACCAGTTTGTTGATCGTTTCAATCATGTGAACCGGAATACGGATGGTGCGGGCCTGATCGGCAATCGAACGGGTGATTGCCTGACGGATCCACCAAGTCGCATAGGTCGAGAATTTGTACCCGCGACGGTATTCGAACTTGTCCACCGCCTTCATCAGGCCAATGTTACCTTCCTGAATAAGATCAAGGAATTGCAGCCCACGGTTGGTGTATTTTTTGGCAATCGAAATCACCAGACGCAGGTTGGCTTCGACCATTTCTTTCTTGGCTTGACGCGCCTCTTTTTCACCTTTTTGAACTTGCTGCACAATCCGGCGAAATTCAGAAACATCCAGACCCACATAAGTACCGACCTGAGCCATGTCAGCGCGCAGTTCCAGCACTTTGTCTTTTGAGCGTTCCATAAACATCTGCCAGCCACGGCCTGTCTTTTGGCTCATGTCCTCGAGCCAAGTCGGGTCCAGCTCGCGACCGCGGTAGGCTTCAATGAATTCGCGGCGGTTGATCCGGGCTTGGTCGGCAAGCTTGACCATCGCGCCATCGATCTGCATCACGCGGCGATTGATGCCGTAGAGCTGGTCAATCAATGCTTCGATGCGGTTGTTGTGCAGGTGCAGTTCATTTACCAAAAGAACGATCTCGGCGCGCAGTTTTTGATACTTGTCCTCAGCTTTTTTCGAGAACGTATCATCTTCATTCAAGGTCGCGCTGATCCGGGCGTCCTGCATTTCCGACAACAAGGCAAAATCACGCGCAATCAGGTCCAGAGTTTCGAGAACCCGTGGCTTCAGTGCCGCTTCCATTGCCGCGAGCGACATGTTGGCCTGTTCGTCTTCGTCGTCGTCGTCGTCCTTGGCAATCGGGTTGCCATCGGCGTCCAGCTCGGGGCTGTCTTCGCCTTCTTTCTTGGGAGCGGCATTGACGTTCGAGGTATCAACTACGGGTTCTTCTTCCTCTTCTCCCATCTGATTGCCAAATGTGGTCTCAAGGTCGATCACATCGCGCAACAGAATGTCTTCAGACAAAAGTTCGTCGCGCCAGATGGTGATCGCCTGAAATGTCAGCGGGCTTTCGCAAAGCCCGGCAATCATCGTGTTACGGCCAGCTTCGATACGCTTGGCGATGGCGATTTCGCCCTCGCGACTCAACAGTTCAACTGAGCCCATTTCGCGCAGGTACATGCGCACCGGATCATCTGTGCGGTCCAGCTTTTCAGCGGTGCCAGAGCCCAGAGTGACCTCACGGTTGGCCGACGATGTGTCGACCACTGCGGTAGATTTTTGATCTTCTTCTTCGGCTTCTTCATCTTCAATGATGTTGATGCCCATTTCCGACAGCATCGACATCACGTCTTCAATCTGTTCGGAACTCACCTGATCGGGGGGCAAAACCTGATTCAGCTGATCATAGGTGATGTAGCCCTTCTCCCGAGCCTCAGCGATCATCTTTTTGACGGCTGTCTGGCTCATATCCAGCGAGGATTCGGCCTCTTGGTCAGTGGACTTACGGTCGTCGGTATCTTTGGCGGCCATGCGGTGCTCCTGCAAAAAGGGCTCGTGGGTGATTCGCTAAAACGAATCAATCGTTAGATTGAGTGATTCGCAACCCGTTTACCCTGATTCCTTTACCTGCTCCTCAACGGAAAGCCCAGCAAACGCCTAGCTGGATTTCTTCGGAGAGCCAATTCGTTCCATCAATGCGTCCAGTGCGGCACGCTCTTCTTTGTCGATCGGTGCCCCGTTTGGGCCAACGTCAAAATCTCCGCTGTCTTCTTGCCTGCTTTGCAAAGCGCGGTTACGGGCTTGGGCCGCCTGCCCAAGTCTCCAGGTGACAGCTTCGTCTGCAACCCCTCGCAAGTCTTCTTCTGCTTCGGCAATCTCGACCGTTAGCCCGTGTTCGGTTGTGAGTTTGGCCAGCTCTTCGCTCAGGGTCAGGCGTGCCATTTCCACATCACCAGGGCGACGCACGGCGGGCGCAATCGCCACATGGGGGTGGCGCAGCAGCTTTTCAACAGCCTCAGGCCCCAAAGCTTGTTCTATCGCGGCGCGCGGATCGGGACTGTTGGCATAACGCAACAAAGCATCTCGCAGGCGTGCGTTTTCCGGATCCTGACACTCCAACCGCTCAATCTCATGTTCAAAATCGTCGAGAACCTCGGGAGTGCAAAGTGCAACCGCCAGAATAACCGCTTCACGCAGGCGCTGCTCAACGGCCCCATGAGATGCTGCCAACATCGAGGCGCGCGTGTCGGTCTGCACCTTGGGTTGGGCGTTCCATTTGCCTTTGCCGCGAAATCCCCCTCCACCTCGCTGGGGCCGAAACAATTGCCACCGCATGTCTTTGATCGCGTCGCCATAGTGCCGGCGAATGGACGGGTCGCGGATTAGCATGATCTTTTCGCGCAGCGCCTTGTCCAACGCCGCTTTGCGTTCAGGGCTGTCGAAAATCTTGCCCTCAATTTCGCGTTGCCAAAGCAAGTCCACCATAGGGATTGCGGCTTCAAGCACCTTTTGAACGGCTCTTGCCCCTTTGGCACGGATCACATCGTCCGGGTCCTGCCCTTCGGGCATCAAGGCAAAGCGAAGAGATTTTCCGGCTTCAAGAAGAGGAAGCGCCAGATCAATCAACCGCATAGCGGCGCGCAGACCCGCCTTGTCGCCATCCAGCGCAATCACCGGTTCGGGCGCGATGCGCCACAAAAGCTCCAGCTGGTTTTCGGTAATCGCTGTACCCAAAGGCGCGACGGACGCGCCAAATCCCGCTTCGCCAAGGGCAATCACGTCCATGTAACCTTCGGCGACCAGCAATTGCTGACCTCTACCAGCCGCCTCGCGGGCGGGGGCGTGATTGTATAGGCTGCGACCCTTGTCGAACAATTCCGTCTCAGGGCTGTTCAGATATTTGGCGTTGTCATTTGGGTCCATCGCGCGGCCGCCAAAAGCGATACAGCGCCCTCGGGCGTCGCGGATCGGGAACATTATGCGGTTGCGGAACGTGTCATAAGGTTTGCCGCCTTTGGTCGACGGTTTCGCCAATCCGCAGCCTATAATCAGATCAGCCTCAACGCCCTTTGCCGTCAGGTGATCCCACAGCGCCTGCCATCCATCGGGTGCAAAGCCAACTTCCCAGCGGTCCCGGGCGGCTTCACCCAGCCCGCGACCATCTAAATAGTCCCGCGCCGTCGTTCCAGCGCCGGTTTTCAACTGCAGACGGAAAAACTGGGCCGCTTGTTCCATAACCTCAACCAACAGCGTACGTCGGTCGGACTTTTCCTGCGCTCGGGGATCACGCGCTGGCATCTGCATTCCGGCTTCATCAGCAAGAATACGGATTGCCTCCATGAAACCGACATTTTCGGTTTCCTGCACAAAGGAAATTGCATCCCCTTTAGCGTGACACCCAAAACAATAATAGAAACCCTTGCGGTCATCGACGTGAAAGGATGCAGTTTTTTCCTGATGAAATGGGCACGGAGACCACATGTCGCCCTTGCCTTGATTGGATTTGCGTGCATCCCACATGACTTTACGCCCCACCACCTGTGTCAGGCTGGTGCGGGTGCGCAATTCATCCAGAAATCCGGGTGGCAGGCTCATCGATCAAATATGGGCGCAAGAGGCGCCTCTTTCCAGTTATTGTGCAACGCAGGAGCTATAGTAGGACTCACCCGGGCCGACCTCTTGCTTCAGTTCTTTGCGCTTCAGCGTGTAAATCCAGTCCACAATCGCCGGAACAGCCCCGATATATGCTTCCGCAACGGCTTCATCTTCGCCAGAGGTCATGATCTCAAGTGTCTTTTTCTGGCTGTTGCGTTCGATGCGCAATTCTGTTGCGCGGGTCACAATATCAGCCTGCAACTGGCACTCTTCAGCTTTGTCCGCAAAAACGGGCGACGATAAAACAACAAGGCTCAGGCAAGAAGCGATGGTAAGATTACGCATTGGATACACCTTTTGGCAGCAACAGGCAGACCCTCTATAGATGTCAGCCCGCGTGCCTTGCCGCAACCCCCCGCATGGCAGTTTCCAGATCATGCACAAGGGTTTTGGCCATGGATCGGAAGGCCATTATCAAAAAACTGCTGTCCCCCGTGCGGGTGACTGAGATCATCATGTGCTGCAATTGGGTGCGCGCCGTGTGTCCACGTTTAAAAGCTGCCTGCCGCAGATCAACCGGCACCAAACGGGCCAGCACATCTTCGGCTCTGCCTCCTTCAAGCCGCACCAAAACCCAGGCATCAGATTGATCCGTCACCGCAGCATGCACGCAAAGCGAAGAGGCCGGATCCGGCCCGATGAGCATTGCCTGACCTTGTCCAAACCAGATCGCACGCGCCCCTTCTTTGCCCGTGGCCCGGTTGATCCCGGGAAACGCCATTCCATGTGCTTCTTTCAGCGCAGCCGACAAAGCCTTGTCCTGACCTTTGTATGGGGAGACTGAGGTCAGCACGGTCATGTCAATCTCACTCAGCGAAACGCCACCATGCTCAACCGGAAGCAGCCCGTCACAGGGCGATTTTGCCATCAAATCAACCACGAACACGTCCTCCTTCAGGATCAATAAATACCGGATCACAGACCACACATTGGGTTGTGATGCCACGCAAGTGATCCACCATCTGGATCTCTTCACCATGGCGAGCACGCCCGTTTCTCAAAAACCCAAGCCCAAGATAGGTTTCTAGCGTGGGCGAAAACCCGACTGACGTGGTATAGCCCTGCTCGTTCACACGAACCGGATCAGCGCCCTTCTCAAACAGATGCGCCCCGGCGGTCAGTTGTTTCACCACCCCAATGGGTTTGAGACCGACAAGTTGCTCGCGTGTGTCGCCCACTAAGCCGGGACGCTCACTCATTGTTTTACCGATACAGTCTTTCTTGGCGCTGACCATACGAGCGAAGCCAATGTCGAACGCATTGGTGCGGCCATGGATTTCTGAATGGGTGATGTGGCCTTTCTCGATACGCAGCACATTCAGCGCCTCCATGCCGTAGGCACCACCGCCCATAGACTCGGCGCGCGAGACCAGCAATCGGAACAGGCTGTCACCATAGCGTGACGGCACCGCAACCTCATAAGCATGTTCTCCCGAGAAAGAGATGCGGAACAAGCGGCCCTTCACACCTTGGATCAAGGCCTCACCGCAGGCCATGAATGGCCAGCTGTCACTGTTGATCTCTTCTGCCAATAATCCGTTCAGCAATTCACGCGATTTTGGCCCGGCAACAGCAAACTGGGCCCATTGCTCTGTGACCGAAATCATCGAGACATCCAGATCAGGCCGCAAGCACTGGTGCACATACTCAAGGTGGCGCATCACGGGGCCTGCCGCTGCAGTGGTGGTGGTCATCACATAGTGATTTTCCCCCATCCGTGCCGTGGTTCCGTCATCCATCACCGTACCATCTTCGCGCAACATCAGCCCATAACGGGTACGCCCCACTTTGAGCGTTGAGAACATGTTGGTGTAGACGAAATCCAGAAATTCTCCCACATCCGGGCCCTGCAAGTCGATCTTGCCAAGGGTTGACACGTCACACACGCCTACCGCATTGCGCACATTGTTAACTTCACGGTCACAGGATTGTCGCCATGTCTTTTCACCCGGTGCGGGGAAGAAACTGGGGCGATACCACATGCCCACTTCGACCATGGGCGCGCCAGCTTCAACACTCGCCTTATGACTGGTGGTGAACCGTTGTGGCGCAAACCCGATGCCCTGCGATCCCGCACCCATCGCTGCAATGGAAACTGGCACATAAGGCGGGCGAAAAGTGGTTGTCCCGGTTTCAGGAATACCGCGACCCGTGGCGTCTGCCAGCACCGCCAGCGCCGCCACATTCGAGTTCTTACCCTGATCTGGCGCCATGCCTTGCGTGGTATAGCGTTTCATATGCTCGACCGAGCGAAAGTTTTCCGCAGCGGCCAGTTTCACGTCCTTGACCGTGACGTCGTTCTGAAAATCAAGCCACGCGCGGCCTTTGCCCTCAACAGCCCAAAGTGGCTTCAAGCGATAAGGCGCATCTTCGGCTTTAGGGACATCTGCTTTTGCCGTTTTGACCCCCAGGTCGCTCAGCGCCTCTTGGGCAGCGGCGATGCCTTGGGTCAACGCGCCATGGGTTGAAAACACGCCGTTACAGGCCCCGGCCGTCAACATGCCCGGGACAGTGCCATCGACCGGAACAAAGGATTGAATACCTTCATTCCAGACAGGTCGCCCATTCATGTGGCAAGTCATATGCACAGATGGATTCCACCCTCCTGACATCGCCAGACAGTCGGTTTGCAGTTTGTCTTCGCGGCCATCGGGATAGCGGAACGTCACAGCCTCAAGCGCCTTGCGACCCTCGCTGTTGCAAATCTCAGCCCCTTTATAAACCTCATAGCCATCGCCGTCAGGTGCATCACGACGGGTGTCGATCACACCGGCCACATGCACGCCAGCCTCCACAAGATCACGCGCTGTACGATGGGCGTCATCATTGTTGGCGAAAACTGTCACCGCCTTGCCCGGCGCCACACCATAGCGATTGAGGTAAGTCCGCACCGCACTTGCGGTCATAATGCCGGGACGATCATTGTTGCGAAATGCCACCGGACGTTCGATCGAACCTGCCGCCAAAACGGACCGCTTGGCGGCGATACGCCAGAAGCATTCCACCGGACGACCACCGCGATCCTCTAAATGGTGCGATACGCGCTCCAAGGCGCCAAATGTGCCCTGGTCATACGCCCCGGTCACGGTGGTGCGTGTCATCAGGCGTACGTTGTCCATCGACGCCAGTTCCGCCACCGTGGAAGCGGCCCAATCCTGGCCCGTCGCGCCGCCAACATCATAGGTTTCACCATTCAGGCGTCCACCCATGATGCTGTCTTCATCACACAGGATCACGTCAGCTCCAGCGCGGCCGGCAGTCAAGGCCGCCATCAAACCGGCAGACCCTGCTCCAATCACCAGAAAATCGCAGAACGCATAGGCCTTTTCATAGCTGTCCGGGTTGTGCTCTCCACTCAACCCACCAATACCAGCCGCGCGCCGGATCACCGGCTCGTACAGCTTTTCCCAAAACGCTTTGGGCCACATGAAGGTCTTGTAATAAAACCCCGCACTCAGGAAAGGCGAAGCCAGATCGTTGAGGCTCAGTACATCGAAATTCAAAGATGGCCAGCGGTTTTGCGAGCGGGTTTCCAGACCGCTGTAAACCTCTTGCATTGTCGCACGCACGTTGGGGTCTTGTCCGGCCCCATTGCCCACTGTGATCAGCGCACCAGCTTCTTCGCTGCCCGCTCCCATCACGCCACGCGGGCGGTGATATTTGAACGAACGCGCAACCAGTTTAACTTCGGCAGCCAAAAGCGCCGATGCTACGGTGTCCCCTGCATAAGCATCCACAGAATGGCCATCAAAGGTGAATGTCAGCGGAGTAGATCGGTCGACCAGACCCTTACCATTGATCCTCATGCCATCGCCTCCTTCACTTTCGAGGCCAGCTCGGTTTTTAAGATTTCATGGGTGACCGTATTTCGGGTCACGACAATCCATGTAGAACATCCACTCTCGTGATACCAAAGATCGCGGGTCACTCCGGCGGGGTTGTCGCGGTTATGCACATAGTCGTCCCAGACCACGTCGCCTGCGTCGGGGTCTGGGCGATCCAGCGCCACGGCATCGCCAACATAATAAAACTCGCGTCGATCCCGTTCGCCGCAATGAGGACATTTAATACGCATTGTGGTTCCTCCTCAGTGCAGGTTGTGTTGAGAGCCCGTGCCCTCTTCGTCAAGAATGTTCACGCCGGTTCGCGTCCGGTCGAGTCGGAATTTGGCCGCAGCCTCGTGATGTGTGTCTGTGGCCATCAGATGCGCCATGCACCAACCTGACGCGGGAACCGCTTTGAAGCCGCCGTAATTCCAGCCGCAATCAATAAATAGCCCATCGACTCCGTCCATCTTGTCAATAAAGGGAGATCCATCAGGCGTCATATCCATGATCCCACCCCAGGAGCGCAGCACCTTAGCTTTGCCGATCATCGGCATCAGGGTCATGCCCGCATCCATCACATGCTCTTTCATCGGCAGATTGCCGCGTTGCGCATATGAGGCATAAAAATCAAGGTCACCACCGAAAACCAGACCACCCTTGTCAGATTGACTGATATAAAAGTGACCCATACCAAAGCTGACAACATGATCGATCACAGGTTTTAGGCCTTCGGTCACAAAGGCCTGCAGCACGTGACTTTCGATCGGCAGACGGCGTCCGGCCATGGCGGCCACCTGCCCCGAACGGCCCGCCACAACGATGCCAACTTTCTTGGCCTTGATGGGGCCACGCGTGGTCTGCACACCTTTGACAACACCGCCTTCGATATCAATGTCGGTGACTTCGCAGTTCTGGATCAGGTCCACACCGCGATCCGACGCGCCGCGTGCATAACCCCATGCCACGGCATCATGACGTGCTGTACCGCCGCGAGGATGATAAAGCCCGCCAAAGATCGGAAACCGGGTTTGTTCAAAGTCCAGATACGGCAGATGTTTGCGCACCCCTTCGCGGTCCAGCAGGATCGCGTCATCGCCTTGATTAACCATCATATTGCCTCGGCGTGCAAAGGCGTCACGCTGACCGTCCGAATGGAAAAGATTGATTAGGCCGCGCTGGGAATGCATGACGTTGTAGTTCAGGTCTTCTTCCAGCCCTTCCCACAGTTTCAGCGAGTGCGAATAGAATTCTGAGTTGCCTTGAAGAAAATAATTGGCCCGAACAATGGTGGTATTGCGTCCAACATTTCCGCCACCAAGATAGCCTTTTTCAACAACCGCAATATTGGTCAAGCCGTGGTTCTTGGCCAGATAATAAGCCGTCGACAAACCATGACCACCACCACCGATAATAATCGCGTCATATTCCGGTTTAGGCTGGGCATCACGCCAATGTGCCCCCCACCCTTTGTTGCCAGACAATCCCTCTTTGATAACTTTCCACCCAGAAAAGCGCATGATTCACTCCCGTCAGATCACCGCCATTGAAACCCGGCTTGATGGCAAAGTGCAATGCGCGAACAGGATCTACTTGGTGTTTTGCGACAGGCGATGCCGAATTTGCTCTAACTTTGGTTGCCTGTCGAAGGATGCTATTGATTTGTTATTCGTGCTCTACGCAATCCTGGAGCAGTCTTAGTCAGAAACGAACTCGGAATATCAAGCCCGCAATCGGAGCCGTCCCATAGGACTGAGTGCTGACGGTCGCACCACTGGTATCTTCCAAAGTTAGCTCCCCATCAAACTCGGCGCCGATATAGGCACCAAAAGACATTCGCGGGTTGGGGTGATAATTAAACGAGAACACCACCGGAAGGCTGGTGTCTTCGCCGATGCCACCCGGGGCAAGTCCCGAATTGTCGAGACGAAACCGGGTTTTCTCAGCACGTGTAGACAGCGAAAAGCTTGTGGCGCGGCTGTGATCGTAAGTCAGGGAAACACCGGGGCCCTGAGAGGCGCCCAGACCGCCGCCTGTGCTCAGGCTCCATTTTTCAGAGATCTCCCAGTTCACCAAAAGCGCCGGGAACAGTTCTATGTCATCCGAACCCAATTCGGTGAAAGCTCCAAAGGCCGGTCCGATCTGAAGGTCGTTTCCCAATTGCCAGGTGACGCCTGCAAACACGCCATAAGTTCGACCGTCCGACGCACTTACACCCTTTTCATAGTCCCACCGGACTTGCGGTGAAAGAAATACCGTCGCCGTATCACTGACCGGGAAACGGATCGGCACCGAGATGCGCACATCACGTATGTCACCCCAAGGCGCGGCGGTGCTTGTGTCAAAATCATAAGACAATTCGCCGTAACTAAGGAATAATCCGTAAGAGACGCCGTCTTCGCTGCGATACAGCTTCCCTGCGCGCAAAAAGCTGCGATTCACCGAAAACTCCCCCCCACCGCTCAGATCTGCGTCTAATTGATAGAGTGCCAAGCCATCAACAACGGTTGCCCATCCGGTACGTTGTTGTTGAGCTTGAACTGTGGTTCCAGCGGTCAACAATAGTGGTATGGCAGCCTGCAACAGCAGCCGTTTGTGGTTTGCAGACATCTCGCCCTCGAATTTTTTTGAGACAGGCTCTATGAAGCCCATTTTCACTTGTACGATGACAACTTATGTTTCCGTCGCACAAAGTCACAAGAAATGTTTTTTTAATCTGGCGTCGCTATGCGACGCTCTTCAAGCGTCAGGATTTTGGGCGTGACAGCCGGCGAACCATCAGGCTGGAAGAACGGCGTCGCCCGATCGCGCCGCAACTTTGCAAAAACAGCACGCGTTAAGAACCGCCAAATCGCTTTCGAAATTCCAAAAGATGTAAGAGCTTCTGGTCCGGGCGCCGCGCATTCCACTGCGTTCATAGCCACCACTGGGCCGATTGCAGCGTCGGACTTCGGGTCCACCATTGCAGAACAAAGCACTCCGACAAACGGCAAAGACGGTTTTGTCAGCGTATTAAACATAGGGGTATCACAGCAATCTGCGTACCAGCGCAGCAACCCTTTTGGAGACAAACGCAAGCACGCCAAATGCTCTTGACCGGTGCGCAGTTCCAACTTTGAAGGCAATGTCTGAAAAAGAAATGTGCCGCCGCGCGCATCCAAAACGTGACGTGCGTCGAGAAACCGGGCGTTTGCCTGGCAGTCCTTACAGTAGCACCCAACCTGAGTTCCTGCCTGCGCCGAAACGTCGTGCAGCACCCCCGTAAGGGTGCCGCATTTGCAAGAAAGAATGACGTCTGTCACCCGTTACAGGCCTTTAGCGCGATAGCTGGCAGCAACCTTTTCAATCGCCACAAGATAGGCCGCAGTGCGCAAGTCTTCCACGTCGGCGCGTTCATGCCAGACATCTCGCATCGACTGATAAGCAATACGCATTGTGTCATCGAGACCCGAGCGAACCAGTTCCAACTCGTCCGCACCGCGCAGGTATTTCTTTTTGAAATCCGGTGACATGGTCCATGCATCACCGAGGTATCGATCAAGACGTTCGAGTTCATCCACAACCAATTGGTGACGTGCTTCTTCCTGGCGGCGTTGCATCCGACCAAAGCGAATATGGCTCAGGTTTTTGACCCATTCAAAATACGACACCGTCACACCACCAGCGTTGGCGTACATGTCCGGAATAATGACTGTGCCTTTTTCGCGCAGTATGTCATCTGCCCCTGCCGTAATTGGTCCATTGGCAGCTTCAATGATCAAAGGCGCTTTGATCTTGTCCGCATTGGTCAGGTTGATCACAGCTTCAAGTGCTGCAGGAATAAGAATGTCGCACTCTTCTTCAAGAACAGCACCACCATCAGAGGTGTGAACCGCGTCAGGAAAGCCGGTGACACCACCGTTCTTGACGATCCACGCGCGCACAGCATCCACGTCGAGGCCTTTTTCGTTGAAAAGCGCCCCATCCCATTCGATGATGCCTGTGATGATCGCTCCATCTTCCTGGCTTAGGAATTTGGCAGCGTGATAGCCTACATTGCCCAAGCCCTGTACAATCACACGTTTGCCATCCAGCGATCCAGTCAGACCAGCCTTTGCCATATCGCGCTCGTCTCGGAAGAATTCGCGCAGCGCATATTGCACCCCACGCCCGGTCGCTTCGACCCGCCCCGAGATGCCACCCGCATTCAGCGGCTTTCCAGTGACGCAGGCGGTGGCGTTGATATCTGTGGTGTTCATTCGGGCGTATTGGTCCGCAATCCAGGCCATCTCGCGCTCGCCGGTCCCCATGTCTGGCGCCGGAACGTTTTGCGAAGGGTGAATCAGGTCGCGTTTGGCCAACTCATAGGTAAACCGCCGCGTGATCCTCTCAAGCTCATGTTCATCATATTGGCGCGGGTCAATGCGCAACCCACCTTTTGAGCCACCAAAGGGCGCTTCAACCAAGGCACATTTATAGGTCATCAGGGCAGCCAGCGCCTCAACCTCATCCTGATTGACCCCCATCGCAAAGCGAATGCCACCCTTGACCGGCTCTTTGTGTTCCGAGTGGACAGAACGATAGCCCGTGAACGTTTGCATTTGCCCACGCAATCGCACGCCAAAGCGTACGGTATAGGTCGCATTACAAACGCGAATTTTTTCTTCGAGCCCTGGCGGCAAGTCCATCAAAGCGACCGCACGGTTGAACATCAGATCAACACTTTCACGAAAACTCGGCTCTTTAGGGATGTTCATTTTGTTCCTCTCAATGGATCAATTGCGACTCATCATGTTTGCACAATTATTAGGCACACTATGACGGGTTTTCTTTAACTGGCGAGTAATTTTTTGCCCGCACGGCTTCCCTTTTTACTGATTTTCCAATTTGTAAACAGTTCCGTTCTGCACAACCTTATTGTTCACAAGTCACTGTTAATTATCCAAAAACCCCCCACTTCAGGACATTTTCCGCCCTAGTTTCGCCGTATTTCAGAGTCATAAAGATCGTGGCGCAGTGGGTTTGGCAAAAGCATTTCCCAAAGTCGCTTTGAGCTAAAAGGTGAAAAAAAATGCCTCTGTTTAGAAAAGACCTGACAGGAAAAATGCAGCAATCCTTGCGAGCATATCGTCGCGGTTGGTTGCGGAATTTCGCGAGTGACGAAAGCGGCGCCATTGTCGGTTTCGCGGTCTTCCTGTTCCTAATCATTGTTATGATCGGTGGCATCGGCATCGACATCATGCGTTCCGAAATGAAACGCACCCGTTTGCAGCACACAATTGACCGTTCCATTTTGGCAGCGGCTGATTTGGAACAGGAGCGCGCGCCCCGGGATGTCGTACAAGACTACTTCAACAAATCACAAATGGAAGAGTACCTTGCTTCTGTTGAAATTGAAGACGGCATCAACATGAGGCGTGTACAAGCCAGCGCTTCTCGCCCGGTTTCAACTAATTTCATGAAAATGTTTGGCATTGACACCCTGTCAGTATCAGCCAGCGGCATCGCGGAAGAAAGCATTGGTGCTGTGGAGATCTCCCTCATTTTGGATATTTCTGGGTCGATGGGATCATATGGCCGCTTGGGTCACCTTAAGACAGCGGCCAATCAGTTTGTTTCTGACGTGCTTAGCGAGGCTGATTTAGGATCGGTGTCTATTTCGATCATTCCTTACGCTACTCAGGTGAACGCAGGAGAAGAACTGCTGGACCAGTACAACATTTCAACGGAACACAATTACTCTCATTGTGTTGATTTTGTTGCAGATCAGTTCAGCAAATCGGATATCGACCTGACAGATCCACTAGATAGAACCGGGCATTTTGATCCTTGGTCGTATAGCGAAGGCACTATCTCAAGTCCGGTATGCCCAGTGCGTGCAAGCAGTGCGATCCTGCCATTTCAGAACAACATTAGTACCCTGCAAGCTTACATCAATGGTATGAGCGCCGGAGGCAACACTTCCATTGATATGGGTATGAAGTGGGGCGTCGCGTTACTTGATCCGAGCAGCCGTATTGCGATTGGCGGATTGATAGACCAGGGATTGGTCAGCGGAGATTTCAGCAATAGGCCCGTCGAGTACAGCAATACTGACGTACTCAAGATCGCTATTGTGATGTCCGATGGCTACAACACGGATCAATATATGCTGAATCCATCGTTGCGCGAAGGCAACTCAGACGTCTGGTACAACGCCGAAGAAGGCAAGTATTCCGTCTACCATTCAAATGGTACGCCTATGTACTATTGGCCCCACGACGACTCATGGAATGACCATCCCTATGGGAATGGAACACATCAGGCTTGCAGCACTGATAGTAACGGAATTGAAAACTGTGCAACACAAACTGAAGATGGAACAGCAGTTCGACTAACCTATCCAGAGCTTTTCAATCAAGTCTCGCTGAAGTGGAACGCAGAATACAATTACGAGTTCACCTCCAGCGCGTGGGCCGACTGGGTAACGTCGGCTTTCTCAAAACTCGAAACCGCAGCAAAGAACCAGTTTACAAATCACATTTGCGACGCAGCAAAAGACGAAGGAATATTTGTCTATTCTATCGGTTTTGAGGCTCCGAGACAGGGGAAAAGGGTTCTGGAAAGATGTGCCAGCACGCCGAACCATTTCTTTGAGGCGGATGGCGCTGAAATTGGGGATGCGTTTGACGCAATCTCTGTATCCATCAGACAATTGAAGCTGACACAATGAAAACAACGATCAAACATTGGCTGAAAAGCCTTCGTAAATCCGAGACAGGAAATGCCACGATTGAGTTTGTGATCCTTTTCCCGGTTTTCATTTTCATTATGTTATCTTCGATCGAGCTTGGCGTGTTCACAATTAAATCAGCATTGGTAGAGCGCGCTTTGGATGTCGTAGTCCGAGACGTACGTCTGTCAACGGGTAACTCTCCGACACACGAAGAACTCAAAACCATGATCTGCGATGAAACCGGTGCAATCCCAGGCTGCCAAAACAACATCGCAATCGAGCTTTACAACATCGACCCTCGGGCTTGGTACGATATTGCAGAAACGACGACATGTACCAACCGTGCCGAAGAAGTTGATCCCGTTACAACGTTCCACAATGGTATGGATAACGATCTGATGGTTGTACGGATTTGCGCTAAGTATGAAACTTTGTTCGAAAATATTGGAATGAGCTCGTTGATGCAGCGTGACAGTTCCGGCGACGTTGCGATCGTTGCAATTTCTGCATTTGTACAGGAGCCCTCGTAGTTATGTTCAAGAAACTCCTGAAATTTCGCCGCAGATTCTCTCGTGATGTGTCGGGTTCCGTTTCCGTCGAAGCCGCCATAATCCTACCTTTATTGCTGTGGTCTTTTATTGCGATGTGGGTGTTCTTTGATGCCTACCGGACACGTGCTTTGACCGAAAAAGCCGCCTTTGTAGTATCGGATATGTTTTCCAGGGAAACTGGCGCAATAACAGAGACCTACATGGCGAGTGCCAAAAGTCTTTTTGATCTGCTCGCGGAATCAGATTCGGCATCTGGCCTTCGCACAACAGTTATTTCGTACAGCCGCGTAAGAGAGCAATACGAAATGGAGTGGTCGAATGCGCAGGGCAATATTGAACCACTAAATGAATCCGAATTGCCTGAGATCGTTGCGAAGCTGCCGGAAATGGTGGATGGAGAAACGCTTATTTTGGTGGAAACAAAATCCACTTACGAACCAAGTCTAAACGTTGGTCTCGGTGACCAGAACTTGACGACTTTTGTATTTACCCGTCCTCGCTTTGCATCCCAATTGGTGTGGGATAGAGAGTTGGGAAATTCTTAGTTTCTTTCAGCAAGCATCGCTTCCAACATCTGCGCCATGAATTTGGTCTGAGATCCTGGCGTCACACCGCCAATCCCAACCCGGCGCCCCGTGGCCCACCAGAGGCCCGGCAACCAGCGCCGGGCCCTTGGCGTTTTTAGGCGGACCAAAAATCCGTTTGACGGCTTCATCGCAAAGGTGCCGCGTTCTATCCGGTCAATCTGTTCAATCGAGGCCACCATTTCGCCAGCACTATCGCGCAAGCCTTCGGCAGTGAGTTCAATAACACGTTCAGTAGCCCTGCGCGTTTTCTCAGCCAAAGCTAGAGCAGCCAGCCCCAACACCACAAGAAAGGCTTGCCACAAGAATTTACCGGGTGGGATTGCAAACGCCACATAAAGCAATAACGCCCCCAAAAGCGCCATGACTCCGACCCCAAGCCAGCGGCGCGGAGCAGAGGCGCTCACTGTTGCCAGAATTTCATCCGTCATCGATATGCTCCCTTGCTTGCACCCGCCCTATCCTATTGCAGGGTAAAGTCTCAAGCCGTCATCTGGCCTAAATCATCCTGAAATAAGCGTTGCCATATTGCAAAGCCAGCTTGAGGGACAACGCCTCTCAATAGCGCTCGGATTAGCCCGCAGGCATCCGTTGTTCGGCAATTTCCGCCCACCAGCTGCACCCCGCCGGGATGGCTTCGTCATTAAAGTTGTACTCGGGATGGTGGACCATCGCAGTGTCACCATTGCCCACAAGGATGTAGGCGCCGGGGCGCTCTTCAAGCATAAAGGCGAAATCCTCGCCCCCCATGACCAATGGGGCGTCATCACAAGCTCCGCTCACTGATTTGGCCACTTCTGCGGCAAATTCGGTTTGCTGGTCCGAATTCACCATGACCGGATAGCCGCGGAGATAGTTCACTGCCACGGAGCCGCCAAAAGTTGAGGCAATGCCGGTGCAAACCTCTTTGATGCGTGTCTCTGCAAGATCTCGCATGGCGTGGCTCATGGTCCGCACGGTGCCTTTCAGCTGCACTTTTTGCGGGATCACATTGAACGCGTTGGAAGAGGTTTCAAAAGACGTAACCGATACTACGATCTGATCGACTGGGTCGGCGTTGCGGCTGACAATCGACTGCATCGCGATCACAGCTTGCGACGCCATCACAGTGGTATCGACAGTTTCATTGGGCTTGGCAGCGTGGCCACCCTTGCCTTCGAATTCGATCTCGAACGTATCGGTCGCGGCAAAAAACGCGCCTGGACGGATCGAGAATGATCCCACAGGCCTGCCCGGCCAGTTGTGCATTCCGTAAACTTCCTGAATGCCCCAGCGATCCATCATGCCGTCATCGCACATTTCCTTGCCGCCGCCGCCGCCTTCTTCGGCGGGCTGAAAGATCAGCACAACCGTACCGTCGAAATTGCGGGTTTCGGACAAGTATTTCGCCGCTCCCAACAACATCGCTGTGTGTCCGTCGTGACCACAGGCGTGCATGGCTCCATCGGTTTTTGACGCATAGCCCAATCCGGTGGCTTCATGGATCGGCAGCGCATCCATGTCGGCGCGCAATGCGATCACTTTTCCTGAACCGGTGGATTTACCCTTAATCACGCCCACAACACCGGTCCGACCAATGCCTGTCACCACTTCGTCGCAGCCAAATTCCCCTAGCTTTTCAGCGACCAAAGCACTGGTACGATGGGTTTCAAACAGAATTTCAGGATGGGCGTGAATATCGCGGCGCCATTCGGTGATTTCGGACTGCAACTCGGCAAATCGGTTCTTTACGGGCATCTCGTCTCGCTCCTCAAAGGAATAATTTTCAGTCCAGCGCCATGCGGCGTTCGACCATCTCTGCAAACCAGCTACACCCAGCAGGGATCGCATCATCATCAAAGTTGTATTCGGGATGGTGACACATCATTGTGTCGCCATTTCCAAGAAAGATATAGGCTCCGGGGCGCTCTTCAAGCATGAACGAGAAATCCTCGGCAGGCATAATCGGATCGACATTGTCGATCACATCCCCTGACACAGCGCGCGCAGCTTCAGCAGCATAGACTGTCTCGGCCTCGTGGTTGATTGTCGCCGGATATCCTACCGTCCAGGTCATCTCGGCTTTTGCGCCAAATGCCGATGCTGTATCTTCGGCGACACGGCGGATACGTTCCTCTGCCAGCTCTCGGTTTTCGGGATCCAGCGTACGCACCGTGCCCTTCATCCGAACCGTATGCGCGATGATATTGGACGCGGCACTGTCTGTCTCAAACGTCCCAACCGTTACCACAACCCGGTGGATCGGGTTCACACTACGTGCCACAACCGACTGCAGTGTTACCACAATCTGAGAGGCAGCCAACGTCGCATCCACGGCCTCGTGAGGGGCTGCGGCATGGCCACCTTTGCCAGTCACGACGATCTCAAACTCATCGGCAGATGCCAGCAAGGCACCAGAGCGAATGGCGAACTGGCCCACCGGAAACCCCGGCATATTGTGCAGGCCATAGACTTCCTGAATGTTCCAACGATCCATCATACCGTCGTCGCACATCTCTTTGCCGCCACCACCGCCTTCTTCGGCCGGCTGAAAGATCAACACAGCGGTGCCATCAAAGTTGCGGGTCTCTGACAGATATTTGGCCGCGCCAAGCAACATGGCCGTGTGGCCATCGTGGCCGCAGGCATGCATCTTTCCATCTGTTTTCGACGCGTAGTCCAGCCCCGTTGCCTCATGGATTGGCAACGCGTCCATATCTGCGCGCAGTCCTATGACACGCCCTTTGGTGTCCTGACGACCTTTGATAACGGCCACAACTCCGGTCCGGCCTATGCCGGGTGTGATTTCGTCAACGCCGAACTCTTTCAGGCGCTTTTGTACAAACGCAGCGGTTTCGTGAACGTCAAATTGAAGTTCCGGGTTTTCGTGTAGGTGGCGACGCCATCCGGTGATCTCATCGTGCATTTCTGCAAAGCTGTTTTTGGTTGGCATTTCTTATCCCTCAAGAATTTCAAAACCTATAGGTCTGGCCCCAATTCAAGCTTTGACCCATCCGAAAATCGCGAAAACCGAAAGCGCGATAAATTGTGACCAATGTCACCGCCACTTACCATATCCGACATGATCCGCCCAAAGGCTGGACCGATACCAAAACCATGACCACACATGCCGGTGCAGACGCTCAGGCCTTCAATCGGGGCCTGATCCACCACTGGAACGACATCGGGCATAGTGTCGATCATCCCCGCCCAACTGGCGGCGATTTTGACCTCTCCGACGATGGGCAACAACGAAGCAAAGGCCTTGCGTATCTCTTCGACCTTGCCGGTATGCGGCGCTGGGTCAAGAATACGCAATTTCTCAAAAGGAGACGTCACGTCCCCAGCCCAGCGACGCGCCGTACCCCAACCATCAGGAAACCCTTTTGGAGCCACTGGACGATAGGCGCGAGAAAGCGGATCACGTAGCGCTTGGCGTAAGTATTTGGGTGTATGACGCAATGCGTCTGGGCCAACAAAAATCTCGTGATAGCCTGCCGAAGCCAACGTATAGCCTCCATCCTGACGTCGTCGAAATGCTAGGCGCGCACTTACGGCTCCCCCCTGAAACACATCAGGCAAGGCTTCGGTTGTCGCAACCGTGGCACGCACAGACAACTGTGGGATGTTCACCCCTTCGTTGCGCAAAAACAGGGCGGACCATGCACCGCCCGCGACAATTACCTGAGGCGCTTTGATCAGACCTTGCTCCGTGACAACGCCGCTCACCCGTCCGGCAGATCGATCCAAGGTTCGTGCCGCACAGTTTTCGACAATCTCCGCACCAGCTTTAACCGCAGCGCGCGCCAATGCTGGCACAGCCACCCACGGTTCGGCCTTCATGTCCGAGGGCGTGTGCAAAGCAGCGGAATACGTTCGGGTCATGCCGGGGATCAGTTCGGCCAGTTCTTTGGAAGACAAAAGGTGGCTATCCACCCCCATCGGGACGGCCTTGGCCAGCCATTCTTCGTAAGATGCGGTTTCTGCATCGCTTTCGGAAAAATAAGTTAGACCGCAGGTGGTCAGGCCAATGTCTTGTTCGACCTCTTCAGCAATATCTGCCCAAAGGCGATTGGCCTCAATCATGATCGGCAATTCTGCCAGATCGCGGCCCTGCTGGCGAATCCACCCCCAATTGCGCGCCGATTGCTCGCCCGCGATACGCCCCTTTTCCAGGACGACTGGTTTCAGACCCTTTTTTGCAAGGTAATAAGCAGCAGAGACCCCAATCACACCGCCACCGATGATAACAACGTCGGCTTCTTTCGGCAAAGGACCACAATGTTCGACCGGACTGGTCAGCGTGATCGGAAAACCAGCCATAGCGATTTAGCCTCTCAACAATTCAAGCAATCGCTGCATAAACGCCTGCCCTGCTTCGAACTGGGCGACGGTCAGGTATTCATTCGGCTGATGGGCTTGCGCAATATCACCTGGGCCGCAAATCACGGCAGAATAGCCCGCGTTCTGGAAATGCCCGGCCTCGGTACCATAACTAACCACCCGTTTGGCGTTGTCGCCAGTCAGGCGGCGCACGATCATTTCGGCCTCACCTTCTTGTTCTGGTGTCAGAGCAGGAACATCGAACATTTCTTCCAACGCAATATGCGCCGAAGGCTGCACGGCCTGCATTTCGGTCTCAACTTCGGCCACTTTGGCGCGAAAGCGGGCTTTCCAGTCTTCCGCACTTTCGCCGGGAACGCAGCGAAAATCGAGCCCAAAATGGCAATCTAGTGCAGTTATGTTATGAGCCGTGCCACCCGAAATGGTCCCGACATGCACCGTGGTCCAAGGCGGTTCGAACACAGCATCAATTTCGCTGGGCTCTTGTGCGATATTGGCCGTGTTCATGTCGTTGGCCCATTCAATCAGCTTGGCCCCGGACATAATTGCATTCACCCCAGTGTGCATGAGTGATGAATGCACTTCAAAGCCGCGCATATGCACATGGAATCCACAACCGCCCTTGTGACCAGTGACGGCTTGCATCATCGATGGCTCGCCAACGATAACGGCACTTGCCTTTGGCACAATTGGCCCCATCGCGTCGATCAATGGCGGCGCTCCGGCGCATCCGATCTCTTCGTCGTAACTCAGTGCGATCTGCAACGGGCGCTTGAGAACGCCATAATGCCCTTCGACCATGGCCCAGATCGCCAACGCATCGAACCCTTTCATGTCGCAAGTGCCGCGTCCGAACAGCTTGCCATCTTTTTCGACCACCTCATAGGGGTCCGTGCCCCATGGTTGACCTTCGATCGGTACAACATCCGTGTGGCCTGACATCACAATGCCGCCTTCAATCATCGGCCCGACATGGGCAAAGATCGCAGCCTTTTCATTGTCTTCGTTGTAATGGCGATGCGCGGCAATTCCATGACTGGTCAAATAATTATCGACCCATTCGATCAATGGAAGGTTGCTGTCATGGCTAACAGTAGGAAAAGAGACAAGTTTATCTAGGATCGCGCGGGGCGATAGGCGTTCAGCCATTGGGTCAATATCCGCTATCTGTGGTCAGAATCAGGTGGCCAGGTGACACTTCGCGATATTCGCTTGGCGCCGCTTCGTAACCGATGGGATGGATAGGGGACGGAATCGGTTTAAAGTTCAAGTCTTTCTCCGACTTTCTTTGGCGCGGATCGGCAATTGGCACCGCTTTCATCAAGGCCTGAGTATATGGATGCTGTGGGTTTTCAAAAACCTCTCGGCGCGGGCCAATCTCGACTATACGACCCAGATACATCACGCCGACATAGTGACTGACCCGTTCAACCACCGCCATATCGTGGCTGATGAACAGGTAACTCAGACCCAATTCGGCCTGAAGCTCCATCATCAGGTTCAAAACTTGCGCCTGCACCGACACATCCAACGCTGAAACAGCCTCGTCAGATACAATCAATTTCGGGTTCAGCGCCAAAGCGCGTGCGATCGCAATTCTCTGGCGTTGACCACCGGACAATTCGTGCGGATAGCGCTTCATGAAACTGCGTGGCAGCTCTACCCGGTCAAACAGCATCGCCACACGGTCCTGCAACTCGCTGCCCGAATGGGTGTTATAGTTACGCATCGGCTCAGCGACTTGTTCCATCAACTGCATCTGTGGGTTGAGCGACGCAAAAGGATCCTGAAAGATCATCTGCATATCCTGGCGAACCCTGTGCAAGTCCTTTTGATTCAAGTCCAGAACATCGCAACAATCAAATTCGACATGTCCTGACTGCGGTTCAACCAAACGCAAAATCGACCGCCCCGCCGTGGACTTGCCACACCCAGATTCGCCAACCAAAGACAGCGTCTGGCCCTTGTTCAAGGTAAATGACACGTCTTCAACCGCATGCACATTGGCCACGGTCCGGCGGAGCAATCCGCCTTGCACTGGAAAGCGCGTGGTCAGATTTTTTACTGTCAGGATTGGCTCGTCCGACCCAGGGATAGGGTCAGTACTGTGGGTATTATCGCCAAACAATTTCATGGGCGCGGGCAAATCCGTGCCTGTCATCTCACCCAGCTTTGGCACCGCGGCCAATAATGCCTTGGTATAGTTGTGCTGTGGGTTTTCAAAGATTTCTTCGACCGTGCCCTCTTCGACCTTTTTGCCGCGAAACATCACCACGACGCGATCTGCCATCTGGGCGACCACGGCCATATCGTGGGTGATAAACATCACCGCCGTGCCGGTTTCGCGCTTCAGACGATCCATCAGCGCAAGAATTTCAGCCTGAATGGTTACATCCAATGCCGTTGTCGGTTCATCCGCAATCAAAAGCCGAGGTTCGCACGCCATGGCCATGGCAATCACAACCCGCTGGCGCATACCACCGGACAATTCGTGCGGATACTGCTTGAGGCGTCTTTCTGGCTCTGGAATCCGCACCTGCTTCATCAGTTCTAGCGCGCGTTCTTCGGCCTCTTGCTTAGACATTCCTTTGTGCAGTCGCAATCCTTCGGTCAACTGACGGCCAACCGAAAATACCGGATTTAACGCGGTCATCGGCTCCTGAAAGATCATTCCGATCTCATTACCGCGAATCGTCCTCATCAAATCCTGACCGGTTTCGGCCAGATCGACATTGTCCGCATCCTTGCGGTCAAAGATCATACGACCCCCGGCAATTTTGCCGCCACCGAACTCTACAAGGCGCATCAAAGACAGGCTTGAGACCGACTTACCAGAGCCAGATTCCCCAACGATACAAACAGTTTCGCCCGGATTGACCTTGAACGAGACATCTTCGACGCCAACAACCGGACCTGACTTGGTTTGAAATTCGACTCTTAGGTTTTCGATGGACGCGATCGCGGAATCCAGCATGGTTGATCTACCCTGTTGGTGAACTTGTTGTTGTATGTTGGACGCTAACGACAGCATCCCCCAACTGTCAAACAACTGCCTGCATCGGAATGGTTTGCGTAGGGTAAGGCGCAATCCAAGGCTTGCATTTTTGACCACCTTGGTCTGTGATGCCCCTAGTCTTGAGGGGATGAGCGCAGAAATCCGGGGCAGCCCGTGGTTGTTTGATGTTTCATTTTCTCATTTTGACAAACCAATTCCGAGTGTCAGCCAATGACACCGGACGCAAGCACGAAAAGTGCCCAACAAGGAGTGAAACATGAAGATAAAGTCACTGATGCTAGGGGCTGTAGCCGCAACTGCGCTCGCCCCTGCCGCGATCGCTGAGCGCGGTTCGGACGGCCATGTGAACATCATTTACTGGCAAGCGCCTTCGATTCTGAACCCGTATCTTTCAAGCGGCACCAAGGACATCGAATCAGCGTCGCTGGTGATTGAGCCTCTCGGTCGTTACGATCCAAATGGCGCCTTGGTGCCATATCTGGCCGAAGATATCCCCACTGTCGGCAACGGCGGTGTTGCGGAAGATCTGAAATCCATCACTTGGAAACTGAAGTCGGGCCTGACCTGGTCAGACGGGTCTGCTGTCACTTCGGCAGACGTGAAATTCACCGCTGACTACTGCATGCACCCCGAAGGTGGCTGTGCACAGCTGGCCAAGTTCGAAGGCGTGGACAGTGTTGATATCGTCGACGATCTGACCGTCACCGTGAACTTCTCTGAACCCAAACCGAACCCATATGGTCCGTTCATGGGCGGCCAGTCGCCTATCATTCAAGCAGCTCAGTTTGCAGAATGTACAGGCGCCAAAGCTCCTGAGTGTACCGACGCCAACTTTGGTCCAATCGGTACAGGTCCGTTTGTGGTGGACGAGTTCCGTCCAAATGACGTGATTTCGATGTCGGCAAACCCGAACTACCGCGATGCTGCTAAACCAGCCTTCGCAACACTGACCTTCAAAGGCGGTGGTGATGCAACCGCAGCCGGTCGTGCAGTTTTGGAAACCGGCGAGTTTGACTATGCCTGGAACCTGCAACTAGCACCTGATGTTTTGGCCAAAATGGCCCAAGGCGGCAAAGGTAAGCCAATCGCAGCCTTCGGGTCTTTGGTTGAACGTCTCGAGATGAACATGACGAACCCGTCACCAGACCTACCTGAAGGCGAACGGTCAACCTCTAAGCATCCGCACCCGTTCCTCTCGGACATCAACGTTCGCAAAGCTCTGTCGATGGCCATCGACCGCAACCTGCTGGTTGAAGTGGGTTATGGTCAAGCTGGCCGTCCGACCTGTAATCTGGTTCCCGGACCCGCAGTTTATGCATCCGACAACACCGACTGCTTGACCCAAGATATTGCGGGCGCCAACAAACTGTTGGACGATGCAGGCTGGGTCTTGGGATCTGACGGTGTTCGCGCCAAAGACGGCGTGCGTATTTCGATCCTCTATCAAACTTCAACCAACGCCGTACGTCAGGACTTCCAGGCTCTGATCAAACAGTGGTGGAGCGAGATTGGTGTTGAAACCGAACTGCGCAACCTGAACGCATCGGTCTTCTTCGGTGGCGATCCCGGTTCGCCCGACACATTCCAGCGTTTCTATGCTGACGTTGAAATGTACGCTAACAACTTTGATGGCACCGACCCGGA
Source organism: Shimia gijangensis (assembly GCF_900142085.1). Taxonomy (GTDB): domain Bacteria; phylum Pseudomonadota; class Alphaproteobacteria; order Rhodobacterales; family Rhodobacteraceae; genus Shimia; species Shimia gijangensis. Next base: position 42,498 of record NZ_FQZQ01000008.1, on the reverse strand, counting down.
AAGCTATCTTTCGCAGCACACCTGTGACAAGAACCCAAGCCCCGAAACTCAGTGGCAGGGTGAAAACATCAACCGTTTCTGTGATGCAGAGTACGACAAACTGGTTGCTGAGCTGTCGAAAACTTCAGACCTTGAGACCCGCTACGCGCTGGCTAAGAAGCTGAACGACATGCTGACCAAGGACTCGTATGTGGTTGTTGCGCTGGTGGACCGTGGTCGTGTTTCGGCCCACGCCAACAGCCTTGGTGGTGTTGTTTTGAACACTTGGGACTCTGAGCTTTGGAACGCAGCCGACTGGCACCGCCTTAAGTAATGTGACCTGACTTAAGACGCCCCTGTGCATCGCATGGGGGCGTCTTTCCACATCCCGTTCACTCCACCTTCTTCAAGACCGATCAACAAGGGCGCCGTTAATGCTCACATTCACGATCCGACGACTGATAACTTCGGTCCCGACGCTTTTGTTCATCAGCCTTGTGATTTTTCTGCTGCTCGAACTCGCTCCGGGTGATCCGATGGCGCAAGTTCCGCTAACTGTGCCCCCCGAGGTCAAAGCCAAGATGCGCGAAGCACTTGGGCTGGGAGAGCCGCTGCACATACGCTACTGGAAATGGCTGGTTCAATTCTTCTGGATCGAACCTCAGGTGCTGTTTGACCATTGGTTCGGCACAACCTTCTCTGAAGGAAAACTGCGTATTCTTAGCTGGCAGACCCGCTCTCCGGTGATGGACATGGTTGTTCAGCGCCTGCCCCAGACTCTTTGGGTGGTCGGCATGTCTTATGTTGTCGGTATCCTGATTGCTTTGCCCATCGGCATCTATTCGGCTTATCGCCAGTATTCGTTATTTGACCAATCCGGCACTTTTATTACGATGGTAGGTTTCTCCATCCCGCCGTTCTTTACTGGCCCGCTGCTGATTATGGTGTTCGCGGTCCAGCTGGGGTGGTTCCCATCTGTCTATGACACCACTCATGTGGTCGACGACTGGGCCAGCTTCAAAATACAGCTTCGACAGATGATCATGCCGGTGATGGTGCTAGCCTTGCAGACCACTGCCCAGATCAGCCGCTTTATGCGTGCCTCCATGCTCGACAACCTTAACCAGGATTACGTGCGCACCGCCCGCGCCAAAGGCCTGCCGGAAAAGGTAGTGGTGATGGTCCATGTCTTGCGCAACTCGATGATCCCCGTAGTCACCGCGATTGCCCTTGGCGTTCCCGGCATTTTCGGCGGCGCCATCATCACCGAGGTGGTGTTCAAAGTGAACGGCATCGGTGCGCAACTACTGAGCGCGCTTTTCGCCAATGACCTGCCATCAGTTCAAACGCTGACTTTTATGATCGCGGTGCTGATCGTGACCTTCAACCTGATCGCTGACGTCCTCTACGGCGTCCTTGACCCGAGGATTCGCTATGATTGAGCCTGTCCAAAAAATCGAAGCACTGCAGGACGCGGGCCCAACCGATCCCCCGCATTCTCAATGGCGTGATGTGTGGGACCAGTTCCGCAAACACAAAGGCGCCCTGATGGGGGGCACATTCCTGCTGTGCATCACGCTGGGTGTGTTGTTTGGCGAGTACATCTGGACCATTGATCCGCAAAAGCTCGACATTCGAAACAAGGATATCCGCCCAATCTATTCAGTTCTTTGGAACAGTGACGCCAAGGTGCAATGGGGCCACCCTTTGGGTACAGACAACCTTGGGCGCGATGCGCTGGCCAATATGATTGTCGGCGGGCGCACGTCGATGGCTGTAGGGTGGGTCGCGATGATCCTAGCCTTGTCAATCGGCACGTCGATTGGTGTTCTGGCCGGGTATTTCCGCAAACTGGACGGACCTTTAATGCGGTTTACCGACCTTGTCCTGTCTCTGCCGATCTTGCCTTTGCTATTGGTCGCTGTGACTTTGTTCCGCGATCCACTACGCGCTAGCTTTGGGCCCGAAACTGGCATGTTCATCCTGATTGTCGGAGTCGTCGGGATCACTTCATGGATGCAAACAGCGCGCATCGTGCGATCCGAAGTGCTGGCATTAAAAGAGCGCGAATTCATTCTGGCAGCCCGTTCAATCGGCACAACTCCGGGGGCAATCATTCGACGACATTTACTGCCCAACGTGATTTCTCCCATTATGGTGTCGGCGACACTCGGCCTAGCGACGGCCATTATCACCGAAAGCGCTTTGTCCTTCCTTGGGGTCGGCTTTCCGCCTGATTTTCCGACATGGGGTAAGATGCTGGCTGACTCGGTACCGCGTATGGATCAGTTCCCGGAACGCGTAATGTTGCCCGGGTTGGCGATCTCGTTCACCGTGCTGAGCGTGAACTACCTCGGTGATGGTCTACGCGACGCTCTCGATCCACGGATCCGGGGTCGCTAGGGCGAAAAAGGAAAAACTTACTTCAAATCTAATGAGGCCGGACCAAAGCGTCTGACCTTTTGTTTCGGGAAAAACAACAGTTCTCGATGCCCTGCCGATTTAGAATTTTCTCCCATGGCTACCATCCAAACACGCATCATTAACACTTGAACGAATGTGAATTTGTCTTCATGTGGGAAAAAATTCCAATCATTGAGACAAAATCATGTTTGAATCCTTTGGCTTCGAAAATGTCACCGCTCCACAAGTCACGGTGTTCTTTGCACTGATTGTTGGCGTCGCGTTTGGCGGCCTTGCTGAGCGCACCGCCTTCTGTCTGCGCCGCGCTTTGGTCGGTGATGATCGCCGCGCCGCCTTGGGCGTTTGGCTGACAGCACTGGCCGCGGCCCTGATCGGCACGCGAGCCGCCGTCTCAGCCGAACTCATCTCGTTTGCCGATCACCGTTACATGGCCTCGGATTTGCCGCTGGGTGCCCTTTTGCTTGGTGGAATCCTGTTTGGTGCCGGTATGATCCTGACACGTGGCTGTGCATCACGGCTTACAGTGTTAACAGGCACAGGCAATCTACGCGCCCTTCTGGTGATGCTGATCTTTGCCTTTGTTGCTCACGCCACCCTCAAAGGCGTGCTGGCCCCTGCCCGCGTGTGGATCAACAGCTTTACACTGCCGTTGGAAAGCGCTGCCTTGCCCGGACCGGCCCTATTCTGGACAGCTCTCATTGCACTGACGAGCATCATCTTTGCCATGCGTTCTGGCAACCGTGCTTCGGGCCTTGTTCTGGCCGCCTTTCTGGGGGCATTGGTGCCGTTGGCATGGGTCGGTACAGGCTATGTTCTCTATGATGACTTTGACCCTGTGGCCTTTGAAAGCCTTGCCTTCACCGCCCCTGCTGCGGACAGCTTGTTCTTCAGCATCGCCTCCTTCGCCATCAGCGCCAACTTTGGCGTGGGTCTGATCGGGGGAGTGATTTTAGGCAGTCTGGCCATGTCGCTGATCTTTGGTAGTTTCCAATGGCAGAGCTTTGAAACACCTGCTCAAACAGGCCGCTATCTGCTGGGCGGCACATTGATGGGTTTCGGCGGTGTCCTAGCAGGCGGCTGCACCGTGGGCGCGGGCCTGTCAGGCATCGCTACGCTGACCGTCACAGCCGTGGTTGCTATCCTGTCGATCGTGGCCGGCGCGCTGGCTACCAACCGGGTGCTTAATGCATACGCTTTCGGATCCGACGCACCATCCACCACACCGCCCCTACAACCGGCAGAGTAACGGCCGCTGTTAACATCCCCTTGGAGAGCCCAGCCGCGCTCGCCAGAGGGTAAGCTGCATAAGATACCAGCGACACCGCGTAATAGCTGATTGCCACCACAGAGAGCCCTTCGACAGTTTCCTGCAACCGCAACGCCATATCGGCGCGGCGGTCCATGCTTTCCAGCAAGGCCTGGTTCTGCGCTGACCGCGCGACATCTACTTTGGTCCGCAGCAATTCCCCTGCCCGCATGGCCCGGTTTGCCAACGCCTCAAGCCGCACTTTGGTTGAGGTTACAGTTCGCATCGCTGGATCATAGCGGCGCATCATAAACTCCGCGAAAGTCTGACGGCCATTGTAACGTTGCTCCCGCATCACCTCGATACGCTGGTTCACAATCGTCTCGTAGGCACCTGTCGCGCCAAATCGAAACGACGTTTGTGCAATCATCTTTTCGAGCTCCGCCGAGGTTTGCAGCAGCACGTCAAGCGTTTCATCGGCGCGGGCATCTCCGCTGGAAATCTCAGCCATCATGTCATTCAACTGGCTTTCCAACTCACCCAAAGAAGGCGACAAAGACCGGACCTTGGCAAATCCCAGCATCGACACACTCTTGTAGGTCTCGATCTCGCACAGGCGCTGAACGATACGTCCCGCGCGCCTCTTACCTGTACCTTCAGACACAAACACAGCCATGCGCATATGCCCTGCCGGATTGATGCGAAAGTCCGAGGCTACAACGGCTGCGCCGTCCAAAACTTCGGACACAGCAAGGCTCTCGGGTACAAACCAATCCTTCAGATTGCTCAGCAAGACCTCTTCATCAGGGCGTTCCTCCACCCGGATCAGGGCCGAGGTCATCCGCACGCCGGGCATTCGCGCCAACCATTCTCCCGGAAAGACTTCGAATTCTGCGGGATCAAAAGGCCGGGCACTCAGACCGCGCGTAAAAACCGTGTATGTCACGAATTCGGTATGCTGCTCCCACTTCAGGACATGGCGACCAATCTCGCCTGAATAATGTGTTGCCCCCGGTTGTGGATGCGGCGCTCCATGACGATCCAGCAAATCAATCAGGTGTTCCAGATCGCGCACCCGATCCCGCCCTGCTGCCCGTTCTGTCTGTTTGATTGCCAAAAACACTGCCGTGCAAGGCGCCTCCAAGGACGGAAACGGTCGCGCATGCAGCTCATTTGCCAATTTGTATCGCAACGGGTGGTCTTCAACGGGTGTCATAGCGCGCTCCTGATTTCCCCGCACACTATCCTTACATCCAAATTTGTAAAGAAAAATGTTATTTTTCAACATGTTACAAGAATGCGATGGTATACAAATCCGCCAACCCTCTGCAATTTCAGGATATTCTGATCTTCCGATTGGTCAAACAAGCCGCGGGGCGAGCGGGGCCATTGTCTTGCAAAGGCCCCGCTCGCCCCGTGAGGGACAGCGCGCCTGGCCTTAGTAGGGCATAGGATGCGCGCGGTGGGCATCGTCAATTTCTGCCAGCACCTCAGCACTCAGTCGCATCTCCGCACCTTTCAGAATGTGCTCGAGTTGCGCCATATGTGTGGCTCCGAAGATCGAAGAACACGAGAAAGGACGTTGAACAGTAAAGGCCATCGCCATATGGATCGGATCAAGACCATGGCGTTGCGCAATCGCGATATAGGCATCAACGGCGTCGAACACTCTCGGCGTCACCCGACCTCCCAAGGTGTCCACGATGGATTTTCGCGACCCTTCAGGCACCGCACCATGCTGATACTTTCCAGTCAGCAATCCCGTTCCCAAGGGAGAAAAAGCCAACAGCCCCACATCTTCGTTTACGCTCAATTCAGCCAGGTCAGTGTCGTACATACGGCACAGCAACGAATACTCGTTCTGGATCGTGGCCACACGCGGCTCCCCAGTGTTTTCGGCAACCCGCAGCCATTGCGCCGTCCCCCATGCGCTTTCGTTACTCAGCCCAAAGGCGCGAATCCGGCCTTTGTCGACCTCTCTTTGCATGACCCCCAAGGCGTCTTCCATATGGGCAATCGTTTCGCCCCGGTTTTGACCTGACGGATCAAATCGCCAGTTTTGACGGAACATGTAAGAGCCGCGGTTGGGCCAGTGGAACTGATAAAGGTCGATGTAATCGGTTTTAAGCCGCCGTAAAGAGCCCTCAACGACCTCTGGTATCGTCTTGGAAGAAATTGGTTGCCATTCCGCGCCGCCTTGTAACCAGCGCCTGAATGTTTTGTAGCCATGACAACTTCAGCCCGACGTCCCGATTTGGCGAACCAGTTGCCGATGATCTCTTCGGTCTTGCCCAGATTCTCCGCCAACAGCGGATTAACCGGGTACATTTCGGCGGCGTCCACAAAATTGATGCCGCCAGCCAGCGCCGTTTCAATTTGAGCATGGGCCTCGGATTCAGAAGTTTGCGTGCCAAAGGTCATAGTTCCAAGGCAAAACTCTGAGACTTTAATGCCAGTGCGGCCAAGCGGATTCATTTTCATGTATAGTGGTCCTGTGAAATTGGGAAAAGGGGCGCGGTCCCTCACATCGCATTTGGGATCCAAAGGCGGCACTCACCCCGGAGTATTTTTGAAATGGTGAAACGGGATGTCAGCGCAAACTGCGGGCGTGAAAGATAAACCCCAATGTGTTGAGCAGGATTTGTGCAGCAAGGATGGACGTGCCCCCGGTTGGATCATAGTCCGGCGCGACTTCGACCAGATCAATGCCGACCACGTCGTGCCGATTGGCCAGTGTCTGCATAATTTCCAGCACATCGTAATATAAAAAGCCGCCGTGGCTGGGGGTACCGGTACCCGGCGCTATGGAGGGACAAAACCCGTCAATGTCGATCGTGACATAGACCCTCGCCCCTTCTGGAATGCAGTTGATTACGCCTTGCGGGCCAAGCTCGCGGGCTTGGCGCACCGATAGGATTTCACTACCCATGGCGCGCGCGGCCTCGTAGCCCTCTTTGGCGGTGGATGAGACGTTGCGGATACCAACCTGAGTAAGGCCAGTCACGTAAGGTTTCTCAGCGGCCCGGCGCATCGGATTGCCATGGCCAAAGCGCACGCCGTGGCGTTCGTCGACAAAATCCAGATGGGCATCGATTTGCAGTATGTGGATATCGCCCTGATCATCAAAGGCATTGATGCAGGGAATGTTGATCGAATGATCGCCTCCGACCACCACCGGCATGGCCCCAGCGCTGAGGATCGCCCGCACGCCGGTTTCAATGTTGGCGTGACTGCGCATGGTATCCGTGTGCACAATATCGGCATCGCCTATGTCGACGATCCGTACGTCGCTGGGCAGGTAGGTGGCATCATCTTCGTGGTCATAGGCACCTGCGTGACCAAAGCTGAACAGGGTCGAGGCTTCTCGTACGCTGCGCGGGCCGAACCGGGCACCGGAACGCCACTGTGTGCCAAAATCATAAGGCGCGCCCAGAACCGCAACATCCGCGTCAATGGCATCCCAATCTGCGACATATTCGCGTTTGCCAAAGGTCGAAATCCCTACAAATGGCAGATTGAGCCTGCCGCTTTCATATCCATGTCCGGACATTGGTCTCTCCTGTGATCACCCTGTCTTGCGGGTTTCAGCCTGAGCGGTTTTCAGATCATGGGCAAGAGGAGAAATTTGACTGCACACATTGAGAACAAATACAGAACACTATAAGATGTTTCGCGATGACACATCTTTTGGATCGCAAAGCATGGCGGGATCGCCCCAAACTGGAGCTGGCACCGGGGCTTGACCTGGCGCGTGCCCGTCTGCACGAGGTCTGCGGTGCTGCACGAGCGACCTTTGCCTTGTGGCTGGCCACCCAGACCGAAGGTCCCGTGTTCTGGATTGCCCCGTCCTGGACCCCGCATCGGCTAAATCCGGATGGGATAGCTGACTTTACCAGCCCGGCACGGTTTACTTTTATCTCACCGCTACGCCCTGAAGACGTGCTATGGTGCACGGAAGAAGTGCTGCGATCCGGCACGGTGTCATTGGTGGTAGCCGATATTCCCGGCCCGCCCGGTCTCACCTCGGTGCGGCGCATGCATCTGGCGGCCGAGACCGGCGCCACCGAGGGCAAGGTCGCCCCCACCGGGCTGCTGCTCACGCCCGGGACGGGGGGCGCACCGGGGATCGAGACACGCTGGCAGATGGAACCAGATCACAACAATGAGCACAACCGCTGGCAGTTGACCCGCCTGCGCGCCCGCACCGCCCCGGTCCAAAGCTGGCAGGTGAGCGGCCTGCCCCACAAAGCACGAACGCATCCTGTGGTCACAGAGGCCATCTGTTCGACCTGATCGCAACAAAACACAAAAATGGGCCAAAAACGACGCGCTCACGTCGAATAACCACAAGCCCTTGTCCCCAAGACAGCGATGTTGACCCATTATGCGCATGATCATTTCATTCTCCGCCCTGTTCCTCTCTGTCATTCTTATGCAGCTGGCCACCGGCGGTGTGGGGCCACTGGATGCATTGTCCGGGATCATGCTGGGGTTCAGCACCGCACAGATCGGCATGTTGGGCTCAGCGCATTTCCTTGGCTTTTTTATCGGCTGCTGGTGGGCGCCGCGCCTGATGGGCACGGTTGGCCATTCACGCGCCTTTGCCGCCTTTACCGCCGCAGGTTCGATCGGGCTGATGGCGCATTTCCTGATTGTTGACCCGATTGCCTGGGCCGTGATGCGGGTTGCCTCGGGCCTGTGTGTCGCCGGATGCTACACAGTGATCGAGGCCTGGCTACAGTCCAAAGTCACCAACGAGACCCGTGGCCGCGCCATGGGCACCTACCGGATCGTCGACATGGGCGCGTCGCTGGCCGCCCAGATGGTGATCTCGGTTCTGGAGCCGGCCTCTTACGTGTCCTACAACCTTTTGGCCATTATCTGTTGCGCCGCCCTGCTGCCGCTGACCCTGACCAAGGCCAGCCAGCCCGAAACCCCCAGCGCCCCGCGCCTGCGCCCGATGCTGGCGGTGCAGAAATCTCCGCTGGCCGCCGCCGGCGTGGTCGTCGCCGCACTCAGCTCGGCCAGCTTCCGCATGATAGGGCCGGTCTATGGCACCCAAGTTGGGCTGGAGGTGACCCAGATTGCGTGGTTCCTGTCGGCCTTTGTGCTGGGTGGCGCGCTGGCGCAATATCCCGTCGGCTGGCTGGCCGACAAATATGACCGGCGCTGGGTGCTGATCTGGCTGTCGGCGGCAGCGGTTCTGGCCTGTGGCACCACGGTTGTCATGGGGGCTGCAGGTACCACGCTGGTGATGCTGAACGCGGGCTTCTTCGGGTTGGTCTCTTTCCCGATCTTCTCGGTCTCAAGTGCGCACGCAAATGACTTTGCCACCTCTGAAGAGCGGGTCGAACTGTCGGCGGCACTGATGTTTTTCTACGCGCTTGGGGCCATCGCCGCGCCGGTCTTTGCTTCGAACCTCATTGGCTGGTACGGACCCGGCGCGCTGTTCGTCATGATTGCCGTTGGGCATGCGGCGCTGATCCTGTTTGGACTGAGCCGGATGCGGGTCCGCTCGTCCGGGGGCAATATCACCCGCTATGTCTATGCGCCGCGCACCTCGTTCACCATTGGCCGCCTGATGGGCCGTCAGCGCGAAAAGCGCAATGACAACGGGACAGACGCCCCTTAACCCTCTGGCACTGTGCGTGGCTTTCGGCTAGACGAACCTCAACACACGACCTGAGGACGTTACCATGGCGCGCCACCTAATCACTTCTGCCATTCCCTATATCAATGGCATCAAACATCTCGGCAACCTTGTGGGCAGCCAACTGCCTGCGGACCTGTTCGCCCGCTATCAACGCGCGCGCGGCAATGAGGTGCTGTTTTTGTGCTCGACAGACGAGCACGGCACCCCCGCTGAACTGGCCGCCGCCAAGGCCGGTCAGCCGGTCGCAGACTATTGCGCCGAGATGCACAGCATTCAGTCCAAGATCGCTGATGGTTTTCGTTTGTCGTTCGACCACTTTGGCCGCTCGTCCAGCCCTCAGAACCACGCCCTGACCCAGCATTTCGCCGGTCGTCTGGATGACGCGGGCCTGATCCGCGAAGTCAGCGAAAAGCAAATGTATTCGCACGCCGATGGCCGCTTTTTGCCGGATCGTTATATAGAGGGCACCTGTCCCAACTGCGGCTTTGAGGATGCGCGCGGCGATCAGTGCGACAACTGCACCAAACAGCTCGATCCCACCGATTTGATCAACCCACGCTCGACCATCTCAGGGTCGACCGATCTGGAAGAGCGCGAGACCAAGCACCTGTTCCTGTGCCAAAGCCAGATGCGCGAAAAGCTGCAATCCTGGATCGACTCCAAGGCCGACTGGCCCATTCTCACCACCTCGATCGCCAACAAATGGCTGAACGATGGCGATGGGTTGCAGGATCGCGGCATCACCCGTGACCTCGACTGGGGCGTGCCTGTGATGAAGGACGGTGACGTCTGGCCCGGCATGGAAGGCAAGGTGTTCTACGTCTGGTTCGACGCGCCGATTGAATACATCGCCTGCAGCCAGGAATGGGAAGAAGCAGGCAAAGGATCGGACTGGCAACGCTGGTGGCGCACCGACAAGGGCGCAGATGACGTGACCTACACCCAGTTCATGGGCAAGGATAACGTGCCCTTCCACACACTTAGCTTCCCCGCCACCATCCTTGGGTCGGGCGAGCCGTGGAAGCTGGTCGATTACATCAAGTCGTTCAACTACCTGAACTATGATGGCGGCCAGTTCTCAACCTCGCGCGGGCGCGGTGTGTTCATGGATCAGGCGCTTGAGATCCTGCCTGCGGATTACTGGCGCTGGTGGCTGTTGTCCCACGCCCCCGAAAGCAGCGATTCTGAGTTCACATGGGAAAACTTCCAGCAATCGGTGAACAAGGACCTTGCCGATGTGCTCGGCAACTTCGTCAGCCGTGTCACCAAATTCTGCCGCTCCAAGTTCGGCGAAGAGGTGCCCGCAGGCGGCGCCTACGGCGACACCGAAACCGCACTGATCGCTGAACTGACCACCCGCATCCGCGCCTACGAAGGCCACATGACCGCGATGGAGGTCCGCAAATCCGCGCAAGAGCTGCGGGCGATCTGGGTGGCAGGCAATGAATATCTGCAAAACGCCGCCCCCTGGTCGGTCTTTAAAACTGACCCTGAAACTGCGGCCATGCAGATCCGCCTGGCGCTGAACCTGATCCGTCTTTATGCGGTGCTGTCGTCGCCCTTTATTCCCGACGCCAAAGACACGCTGATGGCCGCGATGCAGACTTCGGATGACAGCTGGCCTGACGATGTGCCCGCCGCACTCGGGGTGCTGCAGCCCGGACATGCCTTTACCGTACCGGACGTGACTTTCTGTAAGATCGCCGATGCTGAACGCGAGGAATGGCAAGAACGTTTTGCCGGAACCCGCGACTAGCTATCTTTGAGGGCCGCTATCAGAAAAGGGGCCTCCCACATGAGAAACCCCTTTCCTTTTTCCGAAGGTCATCAATGGCCTATGCGTCCCCAGCACGCCGTCTCGGGATAAAAATCTCGGACCGGACAAAGGGCCCTTCGGGTGTGTCGCTACACCCCCGATTTGGGTCCTGCCCGGCAAAACCGCATTTGCGATATGGCCAAACAATTGTGAATACGTGTCAACGATCGAATCCACGACGAATAGTCGACTGTCATAAATCTCAAAATTCAAATATCTCATTGAAAAAATTAAGAAAAATGGTGCGGGCGGTGGGAGTCGAACCCACACGGGCATACGCCCAACAGATTTTAAGTCTGGTATGTCTACCATTCCATCACGCCCGCAACTGGCGTTGTTTTCAAATTCGGCTTCCCAAGCCATGTGGCCCAAAAAACGACTCGTTTTTGCAACGCCTTGTTGCCTACTCGGTTTGTTGGGCAGGCCCAAGGAAATAAGCCTTGTGTGCGCGCCATTTCTCTCCACGCCTTTGTGCAGAGTCAAATCGAATGGCCGGACAATAGCCGCTTGTTCCGAGGTGTAAAGACTTGATTGGGTTAGAGTTCCTCACCCGGATTTTGCATCGATGGTGGAGCTTTTAACAGCCCCCTTTCCGGAAGCCATGGGTTTAGCTCCAACACTTCGGCCAACGCATCCTGTGCTTCTGCATCCCGCCCCAATCCGATCAAAGCCATGGCACGCCCGGACAGAGCGCCAATATGGCGCGGGGACAGATCAATCGCGCGCTCAAGATCGGGCAACGCTGCCACATAGTCCTGTCGTAGGAAATTTACAAAGGCGCGTTGATTGAAACCTTCGGCATAGTGCGGACAATAGGCGACGAGGGTGTCAAAATCCTCGCGTGCACCCAACAAATCCCAAGCCGCTCGTTTTTGCATGCCCTGATCCAGAATACCCTGTGCAATCTCATCAGGCGCATCCGCCCAATAACTCCACATATCATTGAAAATCAGCCGCGCGCTGTGCTCATCCGGGGCGTTCTGAACCTGGGCAATCAACATATTCAGCGACTCAGAATGGTCCGGAGGAGTAGGACATTCCGAGGCCAGCACAGGTGCGCCCATCATGGCCATCACAAGAGGAAGGATCAGGTGCTTCATGCCTGTTAGAGTGGCACGGATTTCCGCTCGATCAAGTCACATCCCCGAGAGCGCTTTCTTTTACTGCCTGCATGGCCACATAGGTCGAGGTGCTGGAGACATGCGGTAAGGTGGAGATTTTCTCCGCCAAAACAGAGCGATACGCCGCCATACTGCGTGTGCGCACTTTGAGAAGGTAGTCGAAGTTGCTGGCGATCATATGAGCCTGCTCAATTTCCGCAACTTGTGCAACGGCCTGGTTAAAAGCCTTCAATGCGACCTCTCGCGTGTCCGTCAGCTTCACCTCAACAAAAGCTACATGGTCCAACCCCAGCCGGATCGGGTCAATCAAAGCCTGATAGCCCGTGATGACAGCCTCGGCCTCAAGCCGACGCAATCGCGCCTGCGTTGGGCTTTTGGACAAACCAATGCGCTTGGCCAGTTCGGTGACCGAAATTCGCCCTTCCCCGGCCAATACTTCCAGAATCGCGCGGTCAAACCGATCCAAGCCTACTTGATCACTATGCATCAATTTCCCCCCAAATTCGGCCATTCTGGAAAGTCATTTTGCACATTTCGGGAATAATGACCTGACTTTAAGTGATATATAGGTCGAAACAGCCGGAGTCACCTAATATGAACCCTCGCACCTTGATCGACACCACAACTTACGCCGATGAAACCGGACTTGTGGAGCGTCTGACGCAGCAAGCAGCCCTGTCCCCCGAAGATCGTGCCCGCATTTGCGATCAGGCAGCAGACCTTGTGCGCGGCATTCGCGACACCACCAACCCCGGTTTGATGGAGGTGTTTTTGGCAGAGTATGGCCTATCCACAGATGAAGGTATCGCCCTGATGTGTCTGGCCGAAGCCTTATTGAGAGTGCCAGACGCCGAAACGATCGACGCCCTGATCGAAGACAAGATTGCGCCTTCGGACTGGGGACGTCACCTCGGCGCGTCCACCTCGTCTTTGGTCAACGCGTCCACTTGGGCTCTGATGCTGACCGGTAAGGTTCTCGAAGACCGGGAACCGGGTTTGATCGGCTCCTTGCGCGGGGCCGTAAAACGTCTTGGAGAACCGGTCATCCGCACGGCCGTGGGTCGCGCCATGAAAGAGATGGGGCGACAATTCGTGCTGGGAGAAAGCATCACTTCTGCCATGGAACGCGCTGCAAACATGGAGAAAAAGGGATACACCTATTCCTATGATATGTTGGGCGAAGCAGCCAAAACCGATGCTGACGCCATGAAGTATCATCTGGCCTATTCACGCGCCATCACGGCAATTGCCTCTGCTTGCACAAACACAGATATCCGCGAAAACCCTGGCATATCCGTCAAACTGTCTGCGCTGCATCCTCGCTATGAGATTGCGCATCGCACCCGTGTCATGGACGAACTGGTACCGCGTTTGCGGTCTTTGGCGTTGCTGGCGAAATCTGCAGGCATGGGGCTGAACATCGATGCTGAAGAAGCCGATCGCCTGTCACTTTCGATCGACGTGATTGACGCAGTACTGACCGAGCCCGCGCTAGCCGGTTGGGATGGTTTTGGCGTTGTGGTGCAGGCCTATAGCAAGCGGGCAGGCGCTGCGCTAGACACCCTTTACGAGATGGCCACAAAGCTGGATCGTAAGATTATGGTACGGCTGGTCAAAGGCGCCTATTGGGACACCGAGATCAAGAACGCGCAAGTTCTGGGTGTGGACGGATTTCCGGTCTTCACCAACAAGGCTTCCACGGACATTTCCTACATCGCCAACGCGCGCAAACTACTGGGCATGACCGATCGAATCTATCCACAGTTCGCGACCCACAACGCCCATACCGTTGCCGCTATTTTGGATATGGCCGAAGATAATTGTTCCTATGAATTCCAACGCTTGCACGGCATGGGTGAATCACTGCATGACATTGTCCTGACCGAACAAAACACTCGATGCCGCATCTATGCTCCGGTTGGAGCACACCGCGATCTGTTGGCCTATCTGGTACGTCGCCTTTTGGAAAATGGAGCAAACTCGTCCTTTGTGAACCAGATTGTTGACGAAGAGGTTCCAGCCGAAGACGTCGCCCGAGATCCGTTTGACACCGTGAATGACCCGCACACGCACCTTCCGACCGGGCCAGAGTTGTTTGCGCCTGAGCGGCCAAACTCAAAAGGTTTCGATCTGCGCGATGTCCCCACAATCGAACAGGTCGAAACCGCCCGGGCACCCTTTTTGAACCATACATGGCAGGCAGGTCCGCTTATAGCTGGATCAAACAATGCCAACAAATCGCAGCCCGTGCAGAATCCTGCGCTGCCCGCAGATCAGCCGGGCACAGTCGCAACCGCCAGCGCAAAAGATGTTGATACCGCTTTGGCCTCGGCACATCCTTGGGAGGCCTCTCGCAAAGAACGCGGCGTGATCCTGAACAAAGCGGCAGATTTGTACGAACAGAACTTCGGCGCATTGTTCGCCCTCTTGGCCAGAGAAGCCGGTAAAACTCAGTTGGACACTGTCGCCGAATTACGCGAAGCGGTAGATTTTCTCAGGTACTTCGCCGCAAATGCCCCCAAGGCCGCTCCTGCAGGAACTTTCACCTGTATCAGCCCCTGGAACTTTCCATTGGCAATCTTCACAGGGCAGATTTCTGCCGCGCTGGCCACAGGTAACGCCGTTCTGGCCAAACCCGCCGAACAAACGCCATTGATAGCGCACGAGGCCGTGAAATTGCTTCATGAAGCAGGAGTGCCACGTACAGCCTTGCAACTCTTGCCCGGCGCAGGAGACGTAGGTGCTCTGCTGACGTCGGATCGACGTGTCAAAGGCGTGGCCTTTACAGGATCAACCGCCACCGCATTGAAAATTCGCGCCTCTATGGCCGATAATCTTGCCCCGGGCGCGCCCCTGATTGCTGAAACCGGTGGGCTGAACGCGATGATCGTGGATTCCACGGCCCTGCCGGAGCAGGCCGTCACAGCAATCATCGAAAGCGCGTTTCAATCAGCTGGCCAGCGCTGTTCAGCTCTCAGATGCCTTTACGTACAAGAGGATATCGCGGACGGTCTGATCGAAATGCTGACAGGTGCGATGAAGGAGTTGCATGTAGGCGATCCGTGGGAATTGCGCACAGACAGCGGGCCAGTCATTGATATCACGGCTCAATCTGGCATTGCGAACCATATTGCGCAGGCTCAATCCGAGGGGCGCGTGATGTTTCAAATGGATGTGCCACAAACAGGCACTTTCATAGCACCCACCCTGATCCGAGTGAATGGCATTGCCGATCTGGAGCGTGAAATTTTTGGTCCAGTCTTGCATGTTGCAACCTTCCGGTCAGACGAATTGGACGAGGTGATAGATGCGATCAATGCAACCGGTTACGGCCTGACGTTCGGCCTGCAAACCCGAATTGACGATCGCGTTCAACATGTCTCGGACCGCATTCATGCGGGAAATATCTATGTGAATCGAAACCAGATTGGCGCGATTGTCGGATCGCAACCCTTTGGCGGAGAGGGCCTTTCTGGAACCGGCCCTAAGGCGGGTGGACCAAACTATATGGGGCGCTTTTTGGCAGTGAAAAACCAGGGCTCGGGACATTGGGACAGATCTATGTCCGCAGGCGATTTGCAAGCGTTGATCGACACAACCCTGACCGATACGCAAACCGTGACAGTGTCACTGCCGGGCCCGACCGGTGAATCCAATCGGTTGACCACCTTCGCCCGACCACCAGTTCTGTGTCTCGGCCCCGGAGCAGAGGCCGCCGCCGAGCAAGCCAGCACAATTGCAAACCTTGGTGGTGTGGCCATTCAGGCGACCGGACAAATCGACCCCAAAGACCTGACAACGCTGCAAGGGTTCTCAGGCGCTTTATGGTGGGGAGAGACGGGCATTGCTCAAGCTTGCGAGCAAGCCCTCTCGCGGCGCCGAGGCCCGATCCTGCCGTTGCTCACAGGTCTGCCGGATCGCGCGCGAGCCATCGGAGAACGCCACGTCTGTGTCGACACAACAGCAGCGGGCGGAAACGCCGCGCTTTTGGGCGGGGTGACTTGACGACCCATCCGAATTGCCCACAGTGGGCGCATGTTTCCAATCCGTGACCACAATCCATCAGGACGAGCGCCTTACGTTGTCTACGCTTTGATGGCGCTCAATATCGGCATCTTTGTGATGTATGTGCCGATATTGAATGAGCCCTACAAACTAGGTGCCTTTTTCCATGATTGGGCGCTGATTCCACATGAGGTCACCGACGGCTCTGATCCGTTTGGGTTGATTACGTCGATGTTCCTGCACGGAGGCTGGATGCATCTGGCAGGAAACATGCTGTTCCTGTGGATTTTCGGAGACAACCTCGAAGACGTGATGGGCCATTTCGGATTTGCTTTGTTCTATACGCTCTGCGGGCTTGCAGCTGGACTCGCACAGGTCATCTCTGACCCCTACTCGCAAATTCCAACGGTGGGTGCCTCTGGTGCCATTGCCGGAATTATGGGTGGTTATTTACTGCTGTTTCCAAAAGCTCGCGTAGATGTAATCGTTATTTTTATTGTGTTCTTCAAAATCTTCGCGCTGCCCGCCTGGGTCATGCTGGGGCTTTGGTTCCTTTGGCAAATCTTTAGTGGTGTTTTAACTGACACCAGCGGTGGTGGCGTTGCCTATTGGGCCCACGCAGGTGGATTTGTGGCTGGCCTAATCCTGACCCTGCCCGTCTGGATAAAACGAGGCGGCGCTGGGTTCTGGAAAAAAACACAAGGCGCTCCACCACATCCAGAAACAAAATATGCCATAACCCGCAGCACCATTCCAACAGTCAGGAGACGAAAATGAGCCATAGATTGACCTGCCATTGCGGTGCTGTTGAACTTCAGGTGAAGCTGCTTGACGGTTTGAACACCGCACGGCGCTGCGATTGTTCGTTCTGCCGCCGCCGTGGGGCCGCAGCGGTCACCGCGCCGTTAGATGGCATCACGATCATCAAAGGTGAAGACAATCTGACCCTGTACCAATGGAACACCAACACTGCGAAGCACTATTTTTGCAAAACTTGTGGCATCTACACACACCACCAACGCAGATCAAATCCCAACGAATATGGCGTCAATCTGGGTGCTTTGGAAAACGTAAATCCACGTGATCTTGGCGACATCGATTGGGCCGATGGGGTCAACCACCCTTCGGACAAATAAAAGCCCCCATTTTTCCAAACGGAGGCAAATATCCTGAAGTGAGCGTCCCTTTGCTCCGCAAAGACAACGTGAGAGACACTGCCCCCTATTTGTTGCGAATGACCTTAGAAAACTGATCGAAAATCGGCTCGTTGGCACAGATCACTTCACCGTCTTCAATGATATTGCCTTTTGGGTTCAAAGGTTGAACAAATCCGCCGGCTTCTTTGACAAGAATGACCCCGGCAGCCAGATCCCAGGCCTTCAGGTTCCGCTCCCAAAATCCTTCGTAACGACCCGCCGCAACGTAGGCGAGATCCAAAGAAGCAGCGCCCCAACGGCGCACACCAGCCGTCGCAGGCAACAGACGCGCAAGGTCCTTCAAGGTCTCAGGCAGATCGGCGCGTCCGCCAAACGGCAAGCCGGTCGCAAAGACTGACTCGATCATTTTGTTTCGGCCGGAAACCCGAAGACGCTGGCTGTCGTTCAACCAGGCGCCTTCACCTTTTTCTGCATAAAACATCTCGTCTTTGGCAGCGTCGAAAATCACCCCGGCGACGATTTCACCTTTGTGCTCCAGCGCAATGGAGATCGCCCAATGTGGAAGCCCGTGCAAAAAGTTGGTGGTACCATCCAGCGGATCCACAATCCAGCGTCGCGTTGGATCTTTACCGAGCTCCTCACCACCCTCTTCGGCCAACCAACCATAGGTTGGGCGTGCGCCCATTAGATCTTCTTTCAGGATCGCCTCGGCGGCAATATCTGCACGGCTGACAAAATCACCGGCGCCTTTCATCGAAACCTGCAGGTTTTCGACTTCGCGAAAGTCTTTGACCAGCGAGCGGCCCGCTTTACGTGCGGCCTTCATCATGATGTTGAGATTTGCACTGCCTGCCATGGCGCGGCTCCGTATAAGATGCTCAGGATAGTATGCTCAGGCCGCGCGTATACGCGCCCATGCGCGCAAAGCCAAGACCTATCACGCGCGCAGCTTCCGCCTAGCCGCTATGCGCTGCGATCAGAGCGCCTGAAGACGGCGCGCCTCTTCGCCTGCCAGCTCAATCAGATCGCGCATGTACGGCTTTTCAAGGTCGTCATCGCGGGTCGCTGCAAACAGCTTTTTTGTAATCCCGTTCTCTGTAAGCGGTCGGGTCACATAATCCGACGAGTATTTGACCTCACGCACCACCCAATCCGGCAACACCGACACGCCCCTGTTTGAAGCGACCAACAAGAGAATAACAGCCGTTAGCTCAGCCTGGCGCATTGCAGCAGGCTCAACTTTTGCCGGAGTTAACAACTCGGAGAATATGTCCAGCCGCGCACGTTCGACCGGATAGGTGATCAAGGTCTCACTCCTAAAATCTTCTGCATCAATCCATTCTTTCTGGGCCAACGGGTGGGTCGATGCCGCGACGAAAACAGGCGCATAGTCCAAGAGATGTGAAAAAGAAATGCCCGCCAGATCTAAAGGATCCGAAGATACAACCACATCGACCTCCTCTTTTTGCAACGCGGGCATGGCCTCAAAGGCCAGACCGGGACGGATATCCACATCTACATCCGGCCATTTCTTGCGGAATTTCTCAAGTACGGGAAACAGCCATTCAAAACAGGCATGACATTCAATGGCGATGTGCAACCGCCCCGAACTGCCATCTCTAAGACCATTAAATTCAGCCTCAAGCGCTTCAATCTCGGGTAAAACGGTGTTGGCAAGGCGCAACAAGCGCAGGCCAGCGGCCGACAGTTTCATTGGTTTTGAGCGGCGCACAAACAATTCAACACCCGCCTGCGTCTCGAGCCCTTTGACCTGATGACTCAGCGCAGATTGCGTGATGTTCAGCTGTTCTGCCGCTCGGGCCAGCCCCCCCGCTTCGTGGATAGCGCGCACAGTGCGCAGGTGACGGAATTCAATGTGCATCTTCATGTTGGGCTCATGATGTTCTTTAGGATTATGAATTTGGCTACAGGTTTCATATCTGTATGTTGAGCGCAACCTCAAGTTAGGACAAAAAACATGACTGCGCCAACAATATCGCTCGAATTCTTCCCGCCCCAAAACCTCGAGGCGTCTTTTCGTCTGTGGGACACAGTGCAAACCCTTGCCCCGCTTGAGCCGCGCTTCGTGTCGGTGACCTATGGCGCAGGCGGCACGACCCGCGACCTTACACGTGATGCGGTAGCCACGTTGCACAAATCAAGCGATTTGAACGTTGCGGCCCATTTAACTTGCGTGAATGCAACGCGAGAGGAAACCCTGCGTATTGCCAATGAATTTGCCGCTGCGGGTGTAAATGAAATCGTGGCATTGCGGGGCGACCCGCCCAAAGGCAGCGCCAACTTTGAGGCCCACCCCCAAGGCTTTGCCCATTCGGTTGAACTTATCGAGGCCCTTGCAGAGACGGGAAAATTCACAATTCGTGTGGGTGCCTATCCCGATATACACCCTGAAGCGGCCCATGCGCAGGCCGATATTGACTGGCTGAAACGTAAAATCGATGCCGGTGCTTCCGAAGCCATCACCCAGTTTTTCTTTGAGGCTGAGACCTTCCTGCGGTTCCGCGATGCCTGCGCCAAGGCTGGCATCGACGCCCCCATAATTCCGGGAATCCTACCGATCGAGGATTGGAAGGGTGCGCGCGCCTTTGCCAAACGCTGTGGTACCGATATTCCAGCGTGGCTGGACGATGCTTTTGCCAAAGCAGAGCGCGACGATCGCACCGATCTTTTGGCCACAGCCATCTGCACCGAGCTTTGTTCGGATTTGATGGATGAAGGTGTCGCGAACTTCCATTTCTACACGCTCAACCGCCCTGAACTGACCCGCGATGTTTGTCATGCTTTGGGTGTCACCCCCAAAGTCACGCTTGAGAACGTAGCGTAATTCACACCCGGTCTTGCGACAGCAACGTATTTGCGGCCATCTGATCTGACGTATTCAGGAGGCCGCAATGTCCAGGCGTTACTTTGCCAAAAATCTCAGCGAATTGCCGAAAATGAGCGAGGTAGTCTCGCGCTCAGGGTTGCAGTTGATGCAGGATATCGTGAAGGGCGACATTGCCGGGCCGCCGATTGGCGAAACCCTAGGTCTTTGGCCGGTTGTTGCAGAAGATGGCAAAGTCATCTTTGAAGGCACGCCTGAGTTCAATGTTCTGAACCCACTCGGCACTGTGCATGGAGGCTGGTATGGCACCATTTTGGACAGCTGTATGGCGTGCGCTGTTCAAACCAAGCTGAAACAGGGGCAGATTTACACAACTCTTGAATTCAAAGTGAACATTATCCGCCCGATTCCTATTGGCACCACTGTGCATGCGATCGGGACTGTACACCATGCGGGGCGTTCAACCGGGATTGCAGATGGTGAGATCAAGGGCGTCGAAGATGGCAGGCTTTATGCGACCGGGTCAACCACCTGTATCATTATGAACGCGCCAGAGCTTTAGGACAGGCACTCCCGCCCATTTTCAGGTGCAATGGCACCCGCCTCTGGTTGGGCGTGGCCTCGCTATGCTCGGCTAATTGACCGGCAACCGCGTATACCACGTGCAACGGCTTGTCTTTGCACATCTGATCGCACACTCTTGGGCAGACCAAAAAGAGAGCCCCCCAATGATCCTTTCTTGCGGTGAAGCCGTGATTGATATGTTGCCCCAAATGGGCGCAGACGGAGCACCTAAACATCACCCAGTGACCGGTGGGGCTGCGGTGAACACAGCAGTTGCATTGGCGCGTCTGGAACAGCCGGTCGGGTTTTTCGGTGGATTATCGATGGACGAATACGGCCAGTTTCTGTGCCAGGCGATGCGCGCTGAAAACATCTCATTTTCGCGATGCACGCTAGTAGAATCCCCAACAACATTGGCTTTCGTGGAATTGGTCGACGGCTCGCCGCGTTTCACATTTCAGGATAGTGGCAGCGCCGGGCGTAGTTTGAGCATGGCACAGATACCAAACCTTCAGGGTATCGGCGCCTTGATCTTTGGTGGTCTCAGCCTGATCCATCGCCCCGCCGCAGGTACGTTTGAGGCGCTGATGCAGATGGCCGGACCCAAACGTCTGATTCTGCTGGATGCCAATATTCGCCCTGCCCTGATTGAGACTGAAGAGGAAAGTTATCGCCAGAGGCTGACCCGGATGATTGCCATGGCCGATATCCTGAAGTTTTCAGATGAGGACATTGAATGGTTGCGCCCGGACCCGCCGGAACAGCTTCTGCAGGGCCGCGCGTCTGTGGTGGTGCACAGCCACGGCGCCAATGGGGTCACAGCCTATTCGCGTCACGGTGCACAGCATATTCCTGCCCCCCCCGTCACCGTGGTTGATGCCGTGGGCGCTGGAGACACGTTCAACGCAGGTTTTTTGGCGTCCCTTGCGCAACAGAAGGTGTTGTCGCCTTCCGCATTGGCACTTTCTGGTATCGACCAGATCAACCGTGCCGCCGCGTTTGGCGTTCGCGCGGCAACTTTTTCTGTCACCCGTGCGGGGGCGAACCCACCAACGATAAAGGACTTACAATGCGCGCCCTAATTCAACGCGTGAGCGAAGCTTCTGTCACAGTCGATGGCGAAGTCACCGGAGACATTGGACCGGGTTTGCTGGTTTTGATCTGCGCAATGCAGGGCGATACCGAGTCACAGGTTGACAAACTCGCTGCCAAAATAGCCAAATGCCGAATATTTCAGGACGAAGCGGGCAAGATGAACCTGTCGGTCAAAGACATCGGCGGCGCGGTATTGGTCGTCTCTCAGTTCACATTGTCTGCGGACACCCGCAGCGGCAATCGACCGGGATTTTCCTCGGCGGCACCTTCCGATGAGGGCGCGCAGCTGTATGAGTACTTCGCGGACCAAATGGCAGAGCAAGGCCTGCCCATCGCCAAGGGGCGGTTTGGGGCAGACATGAAGGTGCGGCTGTTGAATGATGGGCCGGTTACCATTTGGATGGAAGTTTGAAGCGCAAGCGTCAGCGGTGACCCTATTTGAAATGCATTGTTAAACGCGAAATCATACCGCGATGCGTTGATCATCCCCATCAAATTGGAAGGCTAAATGGCTATCAAAATCCAGCTCAACAACGTCCCTGACCGCCGTCGCGTTCTGTCCAAATATACGGACCGTGATTGCCTCATCCTGCTCTGTTGAGATCAAAAGGTTTGTATCACCACCCAACCGTTCGACATGGGTCACAGTCCCTTTGATGCGGCCACCTTTTTGCAATCGCAAGTGTTCCGGGCGAATGCCCAGTGTGCCGCCTTGTGGTATATCAACCGGAGCCTTTTTCAAAAAGTTCATGGCTGGTGAGCCGAGGAAGCCGGCGACAAATCTATTGCAGGGATTGTTATAGAGATCCATCGGGCTGCCGACCTGCTCGACCTGACCATCGCGCAGCACGACAATCTTGTCAGCAAGGGTCATTGCCTCGGTCTGATCATGGGTTACATAAATCATCGACGCGCTCAGCGTGCGGTGCAACTCGGCGATTTCGATGCGGGTATTCATTCGCAGAGCGGCATCCAGATTGGAAAGCGGTTCATCAAAAAGAAAGAGCTTGGGTTCACGCACAATAGCGCGTCCAATGGCCACTCTTTGACGCTGACCACCTGACAAGTCAGACGGGCGACGGTCAACGTAAGCATTCAAATCAAGCATCTGAATGGCCTTGCTGACACGCTCTTCAATCACCGCTTTGGGCTGCTTTTCCTGCCTGAGACCAAGGGCCATGTTGTCACGTACGCTCAGATGCGGATAAAGCGCGTAGGATTGAAACACCATGGCGATGCCTCGTTTCGCGGGTGGCGTGTTGTTGACAACGTCACCGCCAATATTGACCGTACCGCTTGTGGCATCCTCCAACCCGGCAATCACACGCAGCAGCGTAGACTTGCCGCAACCTGACGGGCCGACGAAAACAACAAATTCGCCATCCTCAACTGTCAGGTTGATGTCTTTGAGAACTTCCGCGCTGCCAAAAGACTTGCAAATATCTGTGAGAGTCAGAGCGGTCATTGGGTGTCTCCTAATTCGATTGGGTGGCCGGACCGGATGCTTTCATCGGCAGCCAAGCATATTGCCAGAGATTGAACGGCGTCATCCATGTGACGGGTCAGATCAGCATTGGTTTTGATCGCATTGATCATAAAGAGGGCCTCGGCATCGCAAAGCTCTTGATGGCCGGGCTCGTCTTGCATTTCGATCAGGTGGTCACCAGACGGGCGATGGACAAGAATGCCGCCTACTTTGGTGTGACCATCGACATCGTCAGATGCGCCTTTGTTGTCATCGGTGATGGACACAGCCCCATTGGGGGATACCACGTCCTTCACGAAGAACGCGGTTTCTGACATCATCGGTCCCCATCCGGCCTCATACCAGCCAACAGATCCATCATCGAACCAGACCTGAAGCTGGCCATAGTTGTACATGTCCGTTGCAAGCTCATCCGATAAGCGCAGCCCCATACCACTCACACGCACGGGTTTGGCGTCGGTGATCTGGCACATGACGTCGACATAATGGACACCGCAATCGACTATCGGGCTTGTGTTTTGCATGAGCGCCTTATGCGTCTTCCACGTCTCGCCGTCAGATTGCTGATTGAGGTTCATACGGAATACATAAGGCCCGCCAAGGTTCCGCGCTTCGGCAATCAGGCGCTGCCAGCTGGGATGATGGCGCAGGATATAGCCGACAACCAGTTTGCGGCCCAGACGCATCGCAGCCGCAACCACGCGGCGCGCATCGTCTGCCGTTGTGGCAAGCGGTTTTTCGACAAAAACATCCGCACCGGCCTCCATTGCAGCAATCGCATAGTTGGCGTGACTGTCGGAATACGTTGCGATGCAGACCAGATCAGGTTTGAGAGCGAGGCCGTCAGCGAAAGTCGACACGCGTGGGTAACCCTGTAACGCGTCTGGCAAATCTACTTCAGAGCGGTTCACTAGCCCGACGATTTCGACGTCTGGGTGGGTGTGATAGGCCAGCGCGTGACTGCGCCCCATATTGCCCAAACCTGCGACAACGACCCTCATTTGACCGCACCGGATGTGATGCCGCGGATCAGCTGGCGCGAGAAGATAACATAAAGTGCCATAACTGGCAGGATCGCAAGAGACAGCGCCGACAGAACCGCATTCCAGTCTGTGACAAACTGCCCGATAAAGACTTGGCTTCCCAGCGTCAGGGTTTTTACCTCTTCGGCGGGGGCAAGGATTAGCGGGAACCACAAGTCGTTCCAGATCGGGATCATATTGAATACAGCAACTGTCGCCATCGCCGGACGCACCAGCGGCAGAACAAGCCGGAAGAAGATGCGATACTCCGATAGTCCATCAATGCGTCCTGCATTTTTGAGATCATCACTGACCTGACGCATAAACTCTGACAGGATGAACACCGCCAGAGGCAGGCCCTGGGCAGTATAGACAAGGATCAAAGCCCAAAGGGTGTTCACAAGTCCGGTTTGGACCATCATCTCCAGAATGGCGACGGTGCCGATCCGGATCGGGATCATGATGCCAAGAGCAAGATAAAGCCCCATCAGGGTATTGCCCTTGAACCGGTATTCAGCAAGCGCAAAGGCGGCCATGGCCCCAAAGATCAGAATAAAAAACAGCGATCCTACTGTAACAATCATGGAGTTCTGAAAGTAGAGAAAGAAATCGCCTTGCTTCAGAACGGTCTCATAGCCGATCAGCGAAAAGCTCTCTGAGTTCGGTAAAGCGAGTGGCTCGCGAAAGATCGACCTGCGGTCTTTGAAGCTGTTAATCACAATCACAAAGACCGGAAACAAGGCAATGAGCACATAAACGACCAGCGCACCGTGAGCTGCAAATGTGTTGAGGCGGTTTTGACGTACGGCGTTCATTTTCATTCTCCTCAGAACTGGTAGCGGCGCATGCGGGATTGGATACCAAAGAGGTACAGGCACACACCGATGAGGATGATTACGAACATGGCCGATGCGATGGTCGACCCCATATGCGGATCCCCCAGTTGCAACTGAAAGCCAAAGAACGTGCGATACATGAACGTCCCCAAAATGTCGGTCGAGAAATCCGGCCCGGCCAATGCGCCCTGTGCAGCATAAATCAGGTCAAATGCATTGAAGTTCGCCACAAATGTCAGGATTGAGATGATGCCAATGGACGGCAGGATCAGCGGCAGTTTGATCTTCCAGAAGGAAGAAAGACCGGTGATGCCTTCGACTTCGGCGGCTTCAAGGATTTCATCAGGGATGGACAATAGGGCTGCGTAGATCAGCATCATCGGGATGCCGACAAACTGCCAAACCGAGACCAAAGACAATGTCGTCAGGGCGTATGCCTCTTTGCCAAGCCAGGGTGCGTAAAGCGCCTTGAGGCCAACGGCATCCAGCATGCCGGGCGCGATGCCCCAGATTGGCGACAGGATCAGCTTCCACGCGAAACCGACGATCACGAAGGACAGGATTGTGGGGATAAAAATAGCCGAACGGTATAAACTCGCAAAGCGCAGTTTCGGGTGGCTCAGGATGGCGGCCAGCGCAACCCCGATCGGGTTCTGCACCAACATGTGAATCATAAAGAACCAAAAGTTATTGCCCAGGGCATTCCAGAACTGCGTAGACCAGACAGTATCTCCGAACAGGGTTTTGAAGTTCTGCAAACCGACAAAGACCCGTGATTGGTCAACTTCGGTAAACAGTGACAGGCGCAGCGTGTTGAAAAGCGGATAGATCATCACAGCCGTGTAAACCAGGACTGCGGGGGCCAGAAAGACAACGATGTGCCACCGGAAACGTGGTTTTTCTGCCATTTTCTTGATCCTTCGAATTGATACGAATTATGCGAAAAGCGTCTGACAGGCGCCTTGCAAATAAGCCGAACGGTTGGAAATTGGGCGGTGGTCCTGTGCAGTAAAAGGCGCCGCACAGGACCGAGGAGGTCACTTTAGTTCTGCTGGGGTTCGTACCAGCTTGCCAGACCTGTTTGCAGGCGCGCACCTGCGTCTTCGGGGCTTTCTTCGCCTTTGATCACAGCCACCGATGCGTTCCACGTCTCATTCTCCAGATTCGGTGTGCCACGTGACAGGATCTGGTAGGTTGATCGGATCGAGGACTTACAATCAGAACGCCAGCTCACGAACTCCTGAGCCAGCGGGTCCTCCATTGCGACAGGTGCACTGGCCAGCGAAAAGAAACCAGGCAGAGAGTTGGCGTAAAGCGAAGTGAACTCTGACGTTCCCATCCAATCCAGAAAGATTTTGGCCTCTTTGGAATGTTCACTTGCCGCGTTCAGGCCCAGTGCAATGTCGGTGTGGTCAGAAATGTAGCAATCATCACCGGCATTGGCCACTGGCGGTTTGAACGCGCCCATTTCAAAATCGACCAAGGTGTTGAACCCGGAAATCTCCCACGAACCCGCTGGGTAAATCGCCGCCCGGCCTAATGTGAAGATATTCTGGCTGTCGGGATAAGTCTGCGCCTCAAAACCATCGCCAAGATAGGATTTCCACTTAGCAAGCTGGCGGAATGGTGCAACCCATGCTTCATCCGTAAGCTTCTGTTCACCTTTGATAAGAGCGAGCCGGCCTTCTTCGCCCTTCCAGTAGTTTGGACCAATGTTGTTATAACCCATTGTGGCGGCTTCCCATTGATCGTTGGTGCCCATCGCCATTGGAATATAATTGCCGTCTTCTTTGAACGTGTCCAAAACCGCAAAGAATTCCGCTTCGGTTTCAGGGATCTCCACACCCAGTTCTGCAAAGGCATCCTTATTGTAGATAAAGCCGTGAATAACCGACGCCATCGGAACACAGAACGTCTGTGCGCCGTCATCAGTTTGCCACGCCGATTTTGCCACGTCAGAAAAACTGGACATTGCAGCAAGATCCGTCAGGTCTGCCAGTCTACCTGCATTATAAAGGCCCAGCGAGTGATCAAATGGCTTACATGTGATCAGATCACCGGCCGATCCAGCTTCAAGCTTGGCATTCAAAACAGCAGGGTATTCTGCCGGAGCAGAGGGTGTGAACTTAACCTTGATACCTGGGTTCGAGGCTTCGAACGCGGGAATGATTTTATCTTGCCAGATGGCAAGGTCATCATTGCGCCAGCTTTCGATCGTTAGCGTCACGTCCTGGGCAGCAGCAGCCCCCGCAAGAACTGATGTGGCCATCATGGTACCAATCAATGTGGATTTTTTCATTGTCTTCTCCCTAGGTAAACGTGTTTGTTTTGCGTGGTGAAAGTGAATTAAGGCAATCGCCAAGTTGGCCATTGCTTTGTTCAAGTAAGCTGGCCGCCTCTTCGGGGGTGCATCCGACTGCGACAAGAATGGCAGGTTTGACGCGCCCACCCGTTTGCTTGATGGCGGCCTCTGCAGCGTCGGCAGAAACATCTGCAATACGGACCACCATGCCGACGGCCCGCCGCACAAGCTTGGCGTTGTCGGCAATAACGTTGACCATCTCGCCACGGTAGACATGGCCAAGTTCGATCCCCATGAGTGTGGACATCAGGTTTAGGGCTGCCTTCTGTGCCGTTCCGGCACCCAGTCGGGTCGACCCGGCAATAACTTCAGGAGGTGTCGCGATGCAAACAGCCTCGTCTGCCATCGCTAACAAAGGTGTGCCCGGATTGTTCGCAATCCCGATCACACTGGTCCCCTTGCCCTGAGCGGCACGAGCTATGGCCAGCGCGAACGGCGTCGTGCCGCTGGCTGTCAGCACGATGACGACATCACCTTCGTGAATGCCTTTGGCAAGCTGGGCGGCCGCCCTATCGTCATCTTCTGTATCACCCGGCATATTTGCGTCGACAGGCACACCACCGGCCATATGAATACGGAGTTTATCGGACTCGATACCAAAAGTGCCACGCAACTCACTGACATCAGCAAGCGCCATCAGACCAGAGCTTCCTGCAGCCGCATAGTGAAGGCGATGGCCTTCACGAATGGCCGCCGCCATTTTCAGCGCGCATTTCGCAATCGCCGCAATAGCGGGCCGGACCGCATCAATCGCATCCACCTGACCATCCAGCAGGAAAGCCGCCGCCCCAAGCGTTGACCGCGCATCTATATGCGGCCCCGGTGATACTGTTTCGGTTCGTGGCAGTGGCATTCGAATCCCCTCGCTCAACATACAATACCTTTACAATACCTTTTGTCTACCATTTTGTGTTTGGGGGAGTAATTGCTGAAATGAAAGACCAATACAGTCCAACAATACAGGCATAGGTATGGCTTTTACCAAATAGGTATTGTAAAGGTACTATATGATTGATTCACCACACACCCTACTAATTGGCGTTGATGGCGGCGGCACAGGTTGTCGCGCGGCTGTTGGCACGCCGACAGACGGGGTGTTGGCAAAGTCAGAAGGTGGCCGCGCCAACGTGGCCTCAGACCCGGAGCTTGCTATCAAGAATATTATCGATGCAGTCACGGCAGCCGCCGCCAAATGCGGACTTACAGCTAAACAGCTAAAGACCGCCACGGCGCATCTTGGTCTGGCCGGGGTAATGACAGCACAAGATGCCCACATGGTGGCATCAGCCGTCCCCTATGGCAATGTCACGGTCTCAGACGACCGCCCGACAGCCTTAAACGGTGCGCTTGGTTGGCAGGACGGGTTCTTGCTATCGGTGGGAACGGGTACAATTGCAGCCGCTTGTACGGACGGAGTTTACCGCAGTGTCGGTGGTTGGGGGTTTCATGTTGGCGATCAGGCCTCTGGTTCGTGGCTCGGTCAGGAAAGCCTGCGTCACGTGCTGCTCTGCCATGATGGGCTAGCGCTGCACAGTGATTTGACACGCGCCCTTTTAGCAAAATTCCAAAATGACCCAAATGAGATTGTGGCATTCAGCATGTCAGCCAAGCCGGGTGATTACGGCACATTCGCGCCCGATGTTGTTGAAAGTGCCCGCGCCAATGACTTGGTAGGTCAAAAAATCATAGGCTCAGGGGTTGAGTATCTGAGGAAATGCTTGAATGCGTTGGGGTTCAAGGCAGGCGATGCGCTGTGCTTAACGGGTGGCGTTGGACCACATTACGCAAACTACCTGCCTTCGGATATCACTGCGGGTCTGGTGGCGTGCAAAGGAAATGCCCTAGACGGCGCCTTCAACTTTGCCAGGGCACATTTTGAGAAACATCCAGAGGCCCAGATATGAACATCGCAGAGTTTTTATCACCAGACAGATGGCTAAAATCAGATGGCGGGCCACGTTACATGCAGCTGCGCAAGCGGTTGACCGACGGCGTTGATCAGGGCTTGCTGAAGGCCGGTAGTTCGCTGCCACCTGAACGGGAAATTGCTTCCATCACAGAAATGTCTCGTGTCACCGTCCGCAAGGCCATTCAAGCGCTCGCCAAAGACGGAATCATTGTTCAAAAACAAGGGTCGGGATCTTTCGTCGCGTCAGATACCCCACAAATCGAGCAATCCCTTTCACGTCTCACGTCTTTCAGCGAGGACATGGCGCGCCGAGGCATGTCCTCGTCGAGCGTTTGGCTGGAACGCGGTATCTTTATGCCATCTCCAGACGAAGTGTTGGCGCTTGCTTTGACTCCTGATGCCTCTGTTTCCCGGATCGCAAGGCTTCGAACTGCCGACAACAAACCGATGGCGGTAGAGCGCGCATCCCTGTCTACCCAGATGCTGCCAAATCCATTGGAAGTTGAAACATCGCTCTACGCTGTGTTGGAAGAATCCGGGCTGAGGCCACATCGCGCGCTTCAAAAAATATCAGCAATCAACCTTAGCGAAAATGAAGCAAATCTGCTGGATGTGCCAGTTGGGACAGCTGGTTTGCGCATCGAGCGTACGTCTTATCTTCCTGACGGCCGTGTCGTCGAATTTACCCAATCCATCTATCGTGGCGACGCCTACAACTTTGTAGCCGAACTTCGCCTTGCCAAAGAGTAGGCCAAAATTATGACCGCCGCCCAAACCCAAATGCGCACGGAAGTGCTGGAAATTCCCGTAGCGGCTGAACGCTTACTTGCAAACGGCGGCGATGCCATACAGCGCGCAGCCGACGCGGTACGAGCCCGGGATCCGCAGTTTTTGGTGAGTGTTGCGCGAGGATCATCAGATCACGTCGCAACGTACCTGAAATATGCATCCGAACTCCTGCTGGGCACGCCGCTTGCATCAATCGGCCCCTCGATAGCTTCGATCTACGGACGCAAGCTACGGCTGGACGGGAGCGTGTGCCTGTCTGTCTCGCAATCAGGCAAAAGCCCAGATATCGTCGAAATGGCACGAACGGCGCGCGAAAGTGGCGCGCTGTCCATCGCGATGACGAACCAACCTGAGAGCCCACTGGCACAGGTGGCTGACCATACGCTCAATCTACACGCCGGGCCGGAACTCAGCGTCGCCGCTACCAAGACGTTTGTGAACTCGACAATTGCAGGAATTTGGCTTCTGGCTGAATGCGCCGAAGATATGGCTTTGCAAAGTGCGATTGCGGATTTGCCTTCGAAGCTGGAACAGGCCGTACAGCTAGATTGGCCTGAGGCGCGCGCGGCCCTAGCTGGCCGTAATTCGATATTCTGTCTGGGCCGCGGACCGGCCTATGCCATCTCAAATGAAGCCGCGTTGAAATTCAAGGAAACGTGCCAGATCCACGCAGAGTCTTACTCCTCCGCAGAGGTCCTTCATGGTCCTATCTCTATCGTGGATGGGGGGTTTCCTGTGATCGGCCTTGCTGCGCAGGACGAAGCTGAAAGCGCACTGGCCAGCGTTGCAGATGATATCGCGGCCAAGGGTGCAGCCGTCTTTGCCACAAGCGAAAAACTCGATCGTGCGACCCAGTTGAAAACAATCCGCACCGGTCATGCATTGACGGATCCGATTAGTTTGATTGCGAGCTTTTATGCCATGGTGGAAAAGGTCGCAGCATCGCGCGGAATTAATCCGGACGCCCCTCGTCACCTGAAAAAAGTGACCGAAACAGTATGAGCAAGGTTGCAAAGGCCTATGTCGGCGCGCGAATCCACGATGGTGTCAGATTTCATGATGACCACGCTCTGGTTATTTACACTGATGGTTCACGCGACCTGATCGCCCGCAGTGAGTTATCCAACGACAACCAAATAAAAACTTTGCCGGGTGGCATCATCTTGCCGGGTTATGTGGATTTGCAGGTGAATGGTGGTGGTGGAGTGATGTTCAATGACGATCAGTCCGTCGATGCCCTGCGCACCATTGCAAAAGCACATGCCTCGATCGGAACTGCGGCGCTTTTGCCGACACTGATCACTGACACTCCAGACCGAACCAAAGCCGCAATCCGCGCGGTAGAACAAGCCATTGCCGCGCAGGTTGCAGGCATCGCAGGGATCCATTTGGAAGGGCCGCACTTGTCAATAGCCCGAAAGGGTGCCCATGATCCGGGCTTGATCCGTCGGATGACGGAAACCGATCTGGCGATTGTTTTGGATGCGGCAAACCGCTTGCCGAACGTGATGATGACCGTTGCGCCAGAAAACACTACAAATTCACAAATCCGCACAATGACGGACGCTGGTGTCATCGTCTCTCTTGGTCATACCGATGCTGATTTCGAAACCTGCATGGCTGCTTTTGATGCCGGCGCGCTCTGCGTGACGCATTTGTTCAATGCAATGAGCCAACTTGGCAATCGCGAGCCCGGGCTTGTTGGCGCGACCCTCGCGCGGGGAAACATCTACGCGGGATTGATTGCTGATGCGATCCATGTTCATCCCACAGTGATCCGCATTGCGCTCGCTGCCGCTGAGAACAACGAGAGGATCATGCTTGTGACCGACGCTATGGCAACGGCCGGATCGCGGATTGACGGGTTTGTCCTCAATGGCCGACACGTGATCAGAAAAGATCAACGGTTGACCTTGCAAGACGGAACACTGGCCGGCGCCGACCTTGAGATGACCCGGGCACTGTCAACAATGGTGAACAAAGCCGGCGACGGGCTGTCGTGCGCCATTCGCCGTGCCACAGCAACACCTCTCTCACTGCTAAAAGGTTTTCAGCATGGCAGCCCACTTCTTGATAGCGGGCTATTTGTGAATCATTTACCAGATGACCTGTCCACCTTCACGCGGCTCGGCACATGAAATAAGATCTAGGTTAACCCACACCACACGTTGAGCGGCCCTGAATAATCGGGGCGTTTCCACCCACTCTTGAGATGGTGAATGTGAATGCAACTGACGATAACTGCGCCCAAAGATACCCAATTCGCGCGCGCGTACTTCAGCATCTGCGTGTGTGAAACGAAAGTCTAGGATTGGAGACAAATCACGCGGCAACTGCACAAAATCGCCTCCACCCCGCAAAGCAGCATGCCAGCTCCGCGATCTTTCCCTTCAATTACGATTTCTTTACAAACTTAGTCAGGATCACGATGCGTTGACCTTCAACGCGACCTTCGATGTGCTCGGCATTGTCCTGAACCAGCCCGATATTGCGAACGGGTGTCCCGCGTTTGGCAGTGAAACCTGCGCCTTTGACAAGTAGATCTTTGATCAGTACCACATTGTCACCTTGGGACAGAACTGCGCCATTGCTGTCGCGATGTTCGACTGTGCCCGCATCGGTCATTCCGGCTTCGGCCCAGGCTTTTACGTCGTCTTCCAGATAGGCGATATCCAGCAGATCGCGCGCCCAAGGAGCTTCGGTCAGGGCATTCAACACTCGGTAAGCCACAACCTGAACCGCCGCTTCGGTTGACCAGATGGCGCCGTGCAGGCACTGCCAATGGGGCGCATCCTTAGGGCCATTTTCCACACCTTCCAGACAGATTGCACAGACAGCGATCTCATCTGTTTTGGGTGCTACAACATGAGTGTCGGAGGCATCAGCACTGCACAGTACACAAGGAGCGGCCATGAGAAGTTCCTTTCGGGTTAAGATGCTTATGACCTTTTACATTGATCGGGTCCAGACCGGTTACAGCCCCTGATTTTTCTGGAATCCCTTCGCCATTTGCGCGACTGTACTGAGCAGCGCGCGAGGAGAGCACGGTGATGGACACTAACGCCCAAGAAATAGTCAAAAGTATTTGGTGGCATGGTGTGCGGGCTGTGCAGGGAAGCAAAGCTGTTGAGACGGCTTTGCGCAAACATCAGGTCGCGCGTCCGGATCAGATAATCGCTGTTGGCAAGGCTGCCTCGGCCATGCTTGCCGGGGCGCAAGCCGTCTTTGGACCTGACAGCCCTGCCCTTGTCGTCACGAAATATGGGCACAGCCAAGCATTACCAGGGCCTGTACGCGTGATCGAAGCGGCCCACCCTGTGCCGGATGAAAACACGCTGGTAGCCGGAGTGGAAATGTTGAAAACCGTGCAACATCAACCTGAAAATGCACACCTTCTGTTTTTGGTCTCAGGAGGAGCTTCGTCATTGGTGGAACTGCCCGAGGTGGGAAAATCACTTCATGCTCTGCAGTCCGAGAATGCCCATTTGCTTTCAGAAGGGCTCGACATTCACGCCATGAACGCCCGTCGCAAGGAGCTGTCCCAAATCAAAGGGGGCAAATTGCTATCCCATTTTCAGGGTGAATTGGTGACCACCCTTGCCATCTCGGACGTGGAAGGTGACAGCCTGTCAGTGATCGGATCAGGTATTGGACAGGCACCTGAGTATCACCGGTTTTCCTTTGATCCCTTCATCGTGGCCTCAAATGCAATTGCCCGCTCAGCCTGTGCGAACCACTCTGCAAAGCTGGGGCTTGGTGTGATGACCAACTCCGAAAGTCTGTATTCTGATGTTTTCGAATTGGCGGCACAAATAGGTCCCATTTTGCGTAAAGCGCCTCCTGGGGTGCATATCTGGGGTGGTGAGCCAACCATTGTTCTGCCACCAGACCCCGGTCAGGGAGGGCGCAATCAGGCGCTGGCGCTGGCGTTGGCGGAACAGATATCTGGCACCTTTGGTCTGGATATACTGGTCGCGGGGACCGATGGCACCGATGGGCCAACAGACGCTGCCGGAGCGTTTGTAAACGGCGCGACTTGGACCGAAGAAGCCAAACGGTTCCAACGTCTGGCCGATAGTGGTCACTTTCTTGAAGAGCGCGGTGCCTTGTTCAAGTCAGGGCCGACAGGCACCAATGTTATGGACCTTTTAATCGCTCTTAAGTCCTAAACAGCCAAAGTGGCCTGGACGGCGCGCTTCCAGGCGGCATAGCGCGATGCGCGAGAAGTTTCTTCCATAGCAGGTTCGAACCTGCGCTCCAGCGCCCAAGATTTTGAAAACGAATCTTTTTCCGGATAAATACCAGCACGCATTCCCGCCAACCAGGCGGCACCCACTGCGGTGCTCTCCAAAACCTCTGGTCGATCAACAGGCGCGCCAATGATATCGCTCAGGAATTGCATAGTCCAGTCGCTGGCCGTCATGCCGCCATCAACCCGCAGCACTGTATCGCTGGAGGTTCCCCAATCAGCCTGCATCGCCTCTATCAGGTCGCGGGTCTGAAACCCGACACTTTCCAATGCCGCGCGGGACATTTCCGCAGAACCAGAATTGCGCGTCAGCCCAAAGATCGCGCCCCGGCAATCGGGGGCCCAATAGGGTGCGCCAAGACCCGTAAACGCAGGAACAAGGATCAGGTCTTGCGAGGGATCTGCACTTGCGGCCAATGCCTGAGTGTCCTCTGCCGAAGAGATGATCTGCAACCCGTCTCGTAGCCATTGCACCACGGCGCCCGCGATAAAGATTGCACCTTCAAGGGCATAGGTGGGCTGCCCCTCGAACTGATAGGCCACAGTGGTCAGCAGGCGGTTGTTTGATGTAACTGCGGTCGACCCCGTATTGAGCAAAGCAAAACAACCCGTCCCATAGGTGGATTTCATCATGCCGGGCGCAAAACATGCCTGCCCGATCGTGGCGGCCTGCTGATCTCCTGCGACACCAAGAATGGGAATAGCCCCACCCAAATGATCTGGTCTGGTTGCGCCAAAATCTGCAGCACAGTCTTTGACCTCTGGCAGCATGGTTATGGGCACATCCAGCAAGTCACATAAGGTGTCGCTCCATGCCCCTTGATGAATATCATACAGCAATGTGCGTGACGCATTGGTCGCATCCGTCGCATGTACGGTGCCTCCGGTCAGCCGCCAGATTAGGAAGCTGTCGATGGTTCCAAACAGCAAATTGCCCGCCATAGCGCGGTTACGTGCGCCTTCAACATTGTCCAAAATCCATTTGATCTTGGTGCCGGAAAAATATGGGTCCAACAGAAGGCCGGTCCGTGCCGTGACTTCAGCTTCATGGCCTTTGTCTTTGAGATCCCGACAAAAATCCGACGTTCGGCGATCTTGCCATACGATGGCATTGTAGATGCATTCTCCGGTGTGGCGATCCCAGACGACGGTGGTTTCCCGCTGGTTCGTGATCCCTATGCCAGCAATATTACTGGCATTTACGTTCGCTTTTACCATTGCCTTGCGGCAGGTCGTCAGGACCGTCGTCCAGATATCCTCGGGATCATGTTCCACCCAGCCTGAAGCCGGGAAATGCTGAGGAAACTCTTGCTGTGCTGTTGCGGCGATCTTCATCCCGGAATCGAACAGTATGGCCCGGGAAGAAGTGGTGCCCTGATCAATCGCAAGAATATAGGTCATATCGGTATCCGAGTTGCCACGTGTGGTCGTCAGCTTGCCCCGATTCCCCTGCGCCGCCAATCAGTTTTGCTCTGAAAACCAATTCTCTACGGCCGCGCGCTGCTGTGCATCCAAACGCAGCCCCAGCTTTGTGCGACGCCACAACGCGTCTTCACCGCAGGTCGCGAATTCTTGGGTCTTCATCCAGCGCAGCTCAGCCTCGCTGAGCGTGGCCCCGAAATCCTGCCCCAAGTCGCTTGAGGCTTTGGCGTCCCCCAGAAGCAGGCGCGCATCGGTGCCATAAGTACGCATCAATCTTGCCGCCCAATATTCTGACAAGAATGGATAGTTTTGCATCAAACGCGCCGTTAAAGCGGGCTTTTCAGAAACGGCAAAATCCCCCCCTGGCAAAGGCACAGCCGCGGTCCAGTTCCCTTTGGCCTCAGGGAAAAACAGTGCGAGTTTCGCAAGTGCGGCCTCCGCCAAACGGCGATATGTGGTGATCTTGCCGCCAAATACATTCAACAAAGGCGCGCCGGTCTGATCCAACGTCAGAACATAATCCCGCGTAGCAGCTGTCGCAGAACTCGCCCCGTCATCGTAAAGTGGACGCACCCCGGAATAAGTCCAGGCAATGTCTTCGGTACGAATCGAAACGTCGAAATATTGTGCTGCAAAGGCGATCAGATAGTCACGCTCTTCATCTGTGCAAACAGGCGGCGTGTTCGGCGTATCATGCGTTTCGTCCGTGGTGCCAATCAATGTGAAATCATCTTCGTAGGGTATCGCAAAAATGATGCGCCCGTCTGACCCTTGCAGGAAATAGGCACGGTCATGGTCAAAGAGACGCGGCAGAATGATATGGCTCCCCCGCACAAGGGTCACGTTTTCGCGGCTATCTGTCTGGATCACTTCATCGACAATGCGGCTTACCCACGGGCCCCCTGCGTTCACCAAGGCCCGTGCTTTGACCTTTCGCACCCCTGCCCCATCACGCAGGGTGATTTGCCACAGATCACCTACCCGTTTGGCAAACGTCACTTCGGTTTGAACCAGAACCGTCGCGCCACGCGTTGCAGCATCACGGGCGTTCAGGACGACAAGACGAGCGTCATCCACCCAACAATCCGAGTATTCGTAAGCGCGCTGCATTTCAGGCTTTAGCGCCGCACCCGCGGGATCGTGACCAAGATCCAGCGCCCGGGTGCCCGGCAAAATCTCGCGCCCTCCCATGTGGTCATAGAGAAACAACCCCAACCGGATCAGCCAGGCCGGGCGTTTGCCCCGCATCCACGGCATGACCCATGTCAAAAGCCGCGACGTAGGTGTGTCCCCTTCAAACCGCATCTCAGGGTGCAAGGGCAACACAAACCGCATCGGCCAGCTGATATGCGGCATCGCCCGCAAAAGCACCTCTCGTTCTGTCAGACCTTCTCGGACCAGACGAAATTTGAAGTACTCCAGATACCGCAGCCCACCGTGAAACAGCTTGGTAGATCCAGACGATGTCGCCGAGGCCAGATCACCCTTTTCCGCCAGCATCACCGACAGGCCACGGCCCGCAGCATCACGGGCAATACCTGTTCCGTTCACACCACCGCCGATCACAAATAGATCGACCGTATTGTCTGGTTCAACCATGGATGCGGTCCTTTTATCCTTCTCACTCGCTAGCCCTGTTTCGGCGCGTTGAAAAGCTCCAAAAGAAAACCGGACGGCAGGTTGCCCCGCCATCCGGAAAATTTCGGCGTTTGGTGTTTGGCTTACTCAGACCATTCCCAAGGGCGTACAAAGGCCCCCAAGACTTTGCCGACTTCCTCATCCGACGCATCACCGTTGTTGGCCAATTGCGCGACAAGGCCGCGTTTTTTGTCGTCCAGAACACTTGTCACCCGCGCAGGCACGCCCTCTTTTTCCAAGGCCGCATTGTAAATACGTGTGATCGCAGATTTGCGCAGGTCAGGCTTAAAGATTTTGCCCACCGCCGTTTTCGGCAATTCCGACATCACCTCAACGTGTTTGGGGTGTGCAGCGCGCTCATGCACATGGACTTTGGCGTGTTTGCGCAGTTCTTCAGCCGTCACTGTGCCACCTTCGACCAGCTCGACATAGACACATGGCACCTCACCCGCGTGAGCATCGGGCTGTCCGATGGCTCCGGCAAAGGCCACGTCTTTATGCGCCAACAGAGCTTCTTCGATCTCGGCGGGGTCAATGTTGTGACCGCCGCGAATGATCAAATCCTTGGCGCGGCCGGTGATCCACAAATAGCCGTCTTCGTCGATGCGGCCCAAATCGCCCGTACGCAGGTATTTATCGTGATGGAATAGGTCTTTGTTCTTTTCGGCCTCGGTATAGGTGTTGCCCGCAAAGACGCCCGGGTTGGACACGCAAATCTCTCCAACTTCATCTGCGGCACACTCTACCGGGCCTTCAACGGTGTTGATAAAGATGCGCACATCTGTATAGGGAAGTGGCAAGCCGACCGAGCCGACTTTCTTAGACCCTGTCGGCGGGTTGCAAGACACTAGGCAGGTCGCTTCGGTCAGGCCATAACCTTCGACCACATCGACGCCACAGACGCTCTCAAATCGTTTGAACAATTCCATCGGCATCGGCGCCGATCCAGAAAACGCGGTTTTTACGGTCGAGATGTCAGCGTCGACCTCGCGTTGCATCAAAGCAGATACTGCGGTCGGCACGGTGATGATGAAAGTGGTTTTCCAGCGCTCGATCAACTTCCAGAAGTTGTCGAACACACCATCGCCGCGGTACCCAGCAGGCGTTGGAAACACCACATGCGCGCCCGACGCAATCGCCGCCTGCATGATCACATGCACGGCAAACACGTGGAACAATGGCAGCGGACACATGATGCTGTCGGTTTCATCAAACAACAGCGTGTCGCCCAACCAGCCGTTGTAAATCATGCCAGAGTACAGGTGTTGCGCGACCTTGGGCTTCCCGGTGGTGCCACCCGTGTGGAAATAGGCCGCGACACGATCACCATCAGAATCCGCGAAATCAAGCGTGGTGTTTTGCTTTGCCATCTCGCGGTTAAAGTTTTTGACGTCGGCATGGTGATTGCCCGGATTTTTCGGACGGACCAGCGGCACAATCCAGCTTTTTGGGGGGGTGAGGTAGCGATTGAGGTCCACTTCAAGCACCGTATGGACATGCGGCGCGTGGCGCACAGCCTCGGCCACCTTTTGGGCCACGTCTGTTTTAGGGAAACCTTTGAGCGTCACAACAACTTTGGCGTCGGTTTCCCGAAGGATCGCACCGATTTGTTCTGGTTCCAAGAGCGGGTTTATTGGATTCGAGATACCCGCGATCATTCCCCCGAGCAGCGTATAAAGCGTTTCGTTACAGTTCGGCATGACAAAGGCAATTGTGTCCTTTTCCCCAACACCAAGGGACCGAAACAAATTGGCGGCTTGCACAACTTTGGCATGCAGCTCGCTCCAGGTGACGGTTTCGGCTTTGTCTGCTGGTCCCGACAACAACTGGTAGCTGGCCGCTGGACGATCTGGAAAGCGATCCTTGGTGTGCGTCAGAAACTGATACATCGTGGCCGCATTATTGCGTTTCTCCCACGGTTCTTCCTGTTCGATAGCCCGAAGTTCTGCGCCTGTTGAAAATGACATGAATGATCTCCTCCCCTAAACCTTGCGCCCGCACGCATCTGGTGCAGCCAAGATGGAGCTAAAAACACCAAGTCGCAAGCATTTGACCAGCACTCACCCAAGGTCAAGGCAAACAAAGACGTTGCGTTAGTTTTCACATGAGGTGTCAAATTTTCTAAAAATTTCGGTTTTGAGCAAATTTTTCTGGATAATCTGGATGGTTTGAGACCGGGAATAGCCCTACCCCCGGTCTCCATGACTTATGCGTCCTGCGGAATGCGCAGAACTTGACCAGGATATATTTTGTCCGGATGGCTCAGCATGGGACGGTTGGCTTCAAAAATCTCGGTGTAGCGATTACCTTTGCCCAAGGCTTTTTCCGCAACCGCCCAAAGCGTGTCGCCTTTTTCAACGGTGTGGAACTTGGGCTCGGGCCCGCTTGTGTCATCCTCAACGGCTGCAACACCTTCAACATTACCAACAGCCAGAATTACTTTTTCGCGCATTTCCTGGCTGACGGCATCACCGGTCACTTTGACTGTGTCGCCTTCAACGGAAATATCAAGACCGTCTGCATCCAGACCCAAATCAGCAACTTCTTGCTTCAGCGCATCGACATCCGGTGTGTCGCTGCCGCCAACCAAAGATTTGCCAGACCCTTTTAGGAAACTCCAAAAACCCATTTTTTCTCTCCCAGTTTAAGATGAGTAGAGAATGGTCAATGAACGGGGCATACTTAAGGGGAATTCAGAGCGAATTTGCCCCGTCAGTGAATTGCAGTTTGGCCAGTTTGGCATATAGGCCACCTTGGGCTACCAGATCATCATGCTTGCCTTGCGCCACAATGCGTCCGTCTTCCAAAACGACAATTCGGTCTGCTTTCTTAACGGTCGCCAGCCTATGGGCCACGATCAATGTTGTGCGCGTACGGGCCATTTCCTCGACCGCTTGCTGCACAAGGCGTTCGCTTTCGGCGTCCAATGCGCTCGTGGCCTCGTCCAGCAACAATACAGGCGCATCACGCAAGATGGCACGAGCAATTGCGATCCGCTGTTTTTGCCCCCCCGACAGCATCACACCACGCTCGCCGACAAAGGCGTCATAGCCGTCCGGCAAGGCCATAATGAAATCGTGAGCGGCTGCGGCACGTGCGGCGGCTTCAACCTCGGCATCGCTGGCATCGGGACGACCGAAGCGAATGTTTTCGCGGGCCGTATCAGCAAAAATGACGGCGTCCTGCGGAACCAGTGCCAGTTCCCGGCGGAAATCTTCACGTGCAAGATCATCGAGTGCCACACCGTCCAGCAATACACGACCCTTGTCTGGGTCATAGAAACGCTGAAGCAATTGAATTACTGTGGTTTTGCCAGCACCAGAAGGGCCGACAAATGCCACAGTTTCTCCGGGCTGTATCGTCAATGACACCTGATCCAAGGCCGAGATATTCGGGCGCGAAGGGTATGAGAACGACACATCTTCAAAAACGATCTCGCCTTTCACAGGAAGGGTCAGAGATTTGGGTTCAGGCTTGTCCTGCACGCTGTCATCAACCTGCAGCAGTTCGACCAGCCGTTCGGTTGCCCCAGCCGCGCGCTGTAGCTCACCCCAGATTTCCGACAGTGCGCCGACAGCGCCTGCAACTAAAACGGCGTAGATCACGAACTGGACCATTACACCCACGCTCATGCCCCCTGCCCGCACATCACGTGCGCCAATCCACAAGACACCCACAACACCGGTGAATATCAAAAAGATGACGATCA
Organism: Shimia gijangensis; assembly: GCF_900142085.1. Classification (GTDB taxonomy): domain Bacteria; phylum Pseudomonadota; class Alphaproteobacteria; order Rhodobacterales; family Rhodobacteraceae; genus Shimia; species Shimia gijangensis. The sequence goes on along the minus strand of NZ_FQZQ01000008.1, from coordinate 1,171 downwards.
TTGTCATCACTGCACGGGTGTTGATCCGACGTTTAGCGGCCGTCAGAGACAAATCCGTGACGTCCCCGAAGCTCTTTTGGGTTTGAGTTTCATGGGTAAAGGCCTGAACCGTCTGGACCGAAGTCAGCGCCTCGGATGCAGCACCGGAACTGGCTGCAATCCAATCTTGATTTTCGCGGCTGAGTTTGCGCAAACGCCGACCCAAAAGAAGAATTGGCACGATCACCATCGGAACGATCAACAACACCATCCCAGTCAACTTGGCCGATGTGAAAAGCATCAAAACCAAGCCGCCAAAGAACAACAAAACATTGCGCAAGGCCACCGAAACAGACGATCCAATCACCGATTGGATCACAGTGGTGTCGGTGGTGATCCGACTCAGCACTTCCCCGGTCATAACCTTTTCAAAAAATGCCGGGCTCATAGACAAAACCCGGTTAAAAACCGCTTTCCGGATATCCGCCACGACCACTTCACCAAGGCGTGTCACAAGCAGGTAGCGCAAGGCTGTTCCAACGGCGAGCAATGCCGCAAACCCAAGGGCTGCAACAAAATACTGATCCAGCAGAGCGTCACTTTCAGTGCCAAAATTATCGACCACACGGCGCACGGCCATCGGCAGGATCAATGATACTGTGGCGGTCAACGTCAACGCCATGCCCGCAAGCACCACCATCACGCGATACGGTGCCAGAAAAGGGCCAAGCCCACGCAGCGCTCCAACGCGCTTCGATTTCTCGCGTTCCGCCTCGGTCACGGGCGGTTTGGGTTGTCTGGCCATGTCTGTGTCATCCCCGGTTTAACGTGCAGCCGTTAGTGGCGTCGCGAAGGCGTGGGGTCAAGCCATGAGTCGCATGCAAGGCGACGGTTCTACTTGGAAATAGCCAATTTTTGGAAGATCTGGAGCGGGCGACGGGAATCGAACCCGTATCATCAGCTTGGAAGGCCAGCCATCAAAACGCAATTAATTTCAATATTTCAGATACTTAACCAAACCAGAAACAACTTTTTGCAGGTAATGTGTCGGAAATTATTTTATGGAGCGGGCGGCGGGAATCGAACCCGCATCTTCAGTTTGGAAAACTGAGGTCTTAACCATTACACAACGCCCGCTCAACTTTCACACTACTATTTGATTGATTTTTTGAGGTCAAGGCCCGCACTGAAG
>NZ_FQZQ01000034.1 GCF_900142085.1 Shimia gijangensis | reverse complement strand
ATTGGCCGAAGTCTGCGACATGTTCACACCGCAAGAATGCTGGAACTACTTTTGCGAGGCCGGGTATGCATCAGGTTAAAAGCGCGTAGCTTTAGTATACAAAGACTGATTGCATTTCGTTAGGAGCATGATTTGTCCCCCACTTTCGGTATTGTCGATCTGTTCGCCGGACCAGGCGGACTTGGCGAGGGCTTTGCCTCCTTTGTTGAGAACGGACATGTGCCGTTCCAGATCGGCATATCGGTCGAGAAGGAGGCATCGGCCCACCGCACCCTGACGCTGCGCGCATTCTTGCGTGAGTACCAGGCCCTTCACGGCATCCTGCCCGACCAGTACATCGATTTTCATGCAGGGCTAGTCACTGAGCCTGATTGGTCTTCTGTCGATGCCAAAGCGTGGCGCAAAGCCAATGAAGAGGCTCGAGCACTCGAACTTGGCTCCGAGAGTGCAGCGGCAGAGATTGACGAAGCTATCGCGAAACTGAAAAAAACTATGACGAGACGATTTTGATCGGCGGGCCACCCTGTCAAGCCTATTCCCTTGTTGGGCGTGCCCGATCCAAGGGCAAAGTCGGCTACGTGCCCGAAAAGGATGAGCGCCACTACCTGTTCCGCGAGTATATTCGCGTGCTTGACCGACTTCGACCTGCAGCTTTCGTGATGGAGAACGTAAAGGGCATGCTCTCATCGACAGTTGAAAGCCGACTTGTTTTCGAGCTGTTGATGGAGGATCTGTCCTCGCTTGGCACGAAAAAAGCCAACCACTACGTACTGAAGTGGTCCTGGTTTTTCGGACAGGTTTGCGGCTTTGCTAAGATGCATCTGTTTTGTGTTCATGCCGCTTTTCGTATCTCTGTCGGCTCGAAGTATGCCGCGTCTGGCGTGCGTTTGTCGAGTGCGGTGTGAGGCCGCTCAGTGTTGTAAAAGCCGATCCAGTCGTCGATGATCCTTTTGGCTTGGAACCCGTTGGTGATCTCGTGCAGGTACACAGCCTCCTGCTTCAAGGACCGCCAGAGCCGTTCGATGAAGATATTGTCCAGATACCTTCCTCGGCCGTCCATTGAGATCTTGATTTCGGCCTTGGTCAGGGTCGTGATCCAATCAGTGCCTGTATATTGGCTGCCCTGATCTGTGTTCATGATCTCTGGCGTTCCATATTTGGCGATGGCCTCATCCAAAGCCTCCACGCAAAAGCTGGCGTCCAGCGTATTTGACAGCCTCCAGGACAGCACCTTACGGGTCGCCCAATCCATGATTGCTACCAGATACAGGAAGCCGTTCTTCACTGGAATGTAGGTAATGTCGCTGCACCAAACATGATTGGACCGCGTGATTGGCAGCTTTCTCAGTAAATATGGCCAGATTTTATGCTGCGGGTGCTTCTTGCTGGTGTTTGGCCCTTTGTAGATGGTCTGTAACCCCATGATGCCCATCAGGCGGCGCACACGATGTCGCCCTGCCGAAAACCCTGATTGGGGCAAATATGCCGCGATCTGGCGGCTGCCAAAGAACGGATACTTCGTGAATATCCGGTCAATCTCGTGCATCAGCTCAATCGTGGTCTGATCAAAGCCAACCGGCGTGTAGTAAATGGAGGAGCGACTGATCTTGAGCAGCTTACACTGGCGCGTCAGGCTCAAGCCCGTGTTCTCTTTACGGATCATCTCGCGGCGTTCAGACGGGCTCATCGCTTTAGCCCTTGTGACAAAAAATCATTTTCCACCGCGAGCTGGCCGATCTTGGCGTGAAGCTCTTTGATCTCGCCGTCCTTATTCTCAGCCTTCTTGACCTTGTCAGAGAAAACACCGGCCATGCCCTCAATCGCTTGCCGTTTCCACGTGCTCACCTGCGTTGGGTGCAACTGGCGTTTGGCGGCGATCTCCTGAACCGTTTTGTCCCCACGCAGAGCCTCAAGCGCCACACCAGCCTTAAACTTGTCTGAAAAATTCCGTCGCTTCGTCATTCTCGTATCCATTCATTCGTGTTGGATACACCTTAGCACGCTGCCCAAATTTGCCGGACCACTTCAGTCCGGCTGATCCCACCGATGTATGTCAAACCATACGTCAAACGCGGGAAGTCTGACGCCATTGATGCCGAGGCCATTTGTGAAGCGGTGACGCGTCCGACGATGCGATTTGTTGCGGTAAAGACGGTTGAACAACAAGCTCTGCTATCGCTCCATCGCGCACGGGATCTGCTTGTCCGCCAACGCACGCAGCTGATCAATGGTTTGCGTGGTATGGTCGCTGAGTTCGGGGTTTTCATCGCAAGGGGCCTCGCGCGTGTCATCGGATTTGCGGAGGGTATTTTGGCGGGCGAAGTGCTGGACCTGCCCGAGATTGCTAATGACGTGATCCAAAATCTATGCGAACATCTCATGGCATTGCATGCACGGGTCCGCTGGTATGAAGAGCGGTTGAAACTGGTTGCCAAAGAAGATGCGCGGGTCCGTTTGTTGCGCACAATACCAGGCGTCGGCGCTGTGACGGCCTCGGCAATCATCGCCAGCATTGGTGATGGTCATCAGTTCCGCAATGGCCGCGAGTTTGCTGCATGGCTGGGTCTGACGCCTGCGAACAAATCCAGCGGCGGCAAAGAGAAGCTCGGGCGCATTACGAAAATGGGTGATCAATACTTACGATCATTGCTCGTCGTAGGCACGACGTCACGCGTCCGACAGACTAGGTCGCACCCGGAGCGCGCAAGCAAATGGTTGACATCATTGCTGGAACGCAAACCAGCGCGCGTCGCAACTGTCGCTATGGCCAATAAAACGGCAAGGATCGTCAGGGCCGTTCTCACCCGCAACGAACCCTATTCCCCACATACAGCCTAAGAAGGAAAGAACACTACGAGTTAGCAAGACCTGCGAGATGATCGTGCATAAGTCTGCCGCCAAAACCAAGACACTCCGCCGAATGGCGCGGGCATTATAGCCCGCAAAGCTGATAGGAACTTGGTTTGCGGAACCCATCAGGGCCAGCCGCCAAAACCGCGCAAACGGGCCGGACACATGACTGCTTCTGACAAATGCACAAATCGGATCAAAAATGTCTTGCTATGCAGGTGCCATCCACACATGCCATTCGCTGCGGGTTCACAACCGAGTTTCCTCTGACACCGTTGGCCGCTGGACCAGGCTTCAATCCGCACATTCGCCACACAAATTTGCCACATTCTCACCATAAAGGTCTCGAAAGATGCCGTTAGGGTCAGGAGCGGCGATTACTGAGCCATAACCGTTAGGCTTAGCCTGATCCACAAGACGCCATATTCGTCGGAGGAGCAGTGAAGTTGGGTATTCTTGCACTGGCATTGTGTATAGGGGGCGCAGCCGCCATTGCTGCGCTGATCGCCAGTCATTTCGCGTTCATGGCTCTTGCTATCGTTTCCGGCAGCGGCGCCCTTGGCGCCCTATTCATCACCGCAGACATACTTGTATTTTCGGCACTTCAGCCTTCACAGGCACCACATGTTCAACAGCCAGCGGCCTAACGTGTTTTGGCATCATGTTGGTACTCCAACACTGCAGAAACTGGGCGCTCGGTGAGCCTAGAAAAGGCAAGATCAAGTTGGAAAAAGATCGCGGCAATGTATCGAGATCACCCAGGCAGAAGGGAATAGGCAGTGATCGGTAAATTCGTAAGTGCGCTCACGCGTGCAATATTGATGGCGTTGCTGATAGCGACGCCTGCTCTGATTCTTCCGCATGCGACAACCGATGCCATTCACATCGTCGTTCTGCTGTCTCTGTTTGCTGGCATTTTAGTCTTCTTCGAATATCTGTCGAGCTACCCGAGCATTGTGGAATTTCGCTATGCCCCACCATTTAATCGGCTACGCTTTTTGGCGCTTTTCCTTTGCGTCTTGTCACTCTCAATCATTGCTCGAGGCCAGTATGAGCCAAGTGCGCTAACGTCTTTCTTGCGCTCATTGGGCATGGTGGTGGGAGATTGGATCAATTTTCCATTTTCACCAGTGCGTTTTATCGCCATCATACTGCCAGACAATGCCTCTTGTGAGCTTGTGCTTTCGGTACGCACTGCCGCAGGAATGGCCTATTTCATCTCACTCTTGACCTTGACCGTTTTCTTCTTCTACGTCCGAATTCTTGGCTGGCCTGCACGAAATGGCGCGTTCAACGTTTGGGTGAACCTGCCATTGTTTGATCCAACAGCAGGGGGCGACGTACTGCCCCGCTTGCAACGCGACGGACGTCTTAACATTGTGTTAGGTTTTTTGATGCCATTCTTGATCCCAGCGATTGTTCAAATGATGTCGGACGTGATTAACCCGATCTATTTGGATGATTCGATAACCTTGATTTGGACGATCAGCGCATGGGCATTCATTCCGGCCAACCTGATCATGCGAGGCATGACCATGATCCGCGTTGCCCAGATGATCGACGAAAACCGCCGTCGCGCCTATGCGACTGCGCTGTTCCTACAAACCGTCTGATCGGCACTGTCAGATTAAACCCGTGATAGCAGGCCTTGGCACATCATGCAGCGAGTGGCGGCTCTGAGCCATTGTGTTGAAAAACCAGAAAACTCGGCACCCTCACTATTTCGCCAATTTCTAATGCATCAGTAAAACTGACGCCACTTGCCCAGAGCAGGCCATGGCGGCTGCCCACGCGGCATAACCGGTGTTTTGGCCGACGCTCTGGCGAAAACTCTCGGCCGCCCCTCAGCGTGCAACTTTTTCACCAATTTTCGACAAAACTGGGGTTTTTCAACACAATCAGCCCAAATCGACCAATCCAACAATAAATCAAGACGCTTTGGCGCGCGTTGCATTCACTCCAAGGAAGTGTACCCTGCAATTAAGGTGTGGGGTATTTTCATGGGATCAATAAAGAATTTGAAATTTTGGCATTTGGCCCCAATCGCGTTGTTGGTTTGTGGTACCGTAGCGGAGGCGTCAGGCCTAATTTGCGTCGAAGAACCTCCAAACGAGAACGACAGTCGTTTGGTTTATCAATTCACCCAATCTACGGGGGAAGGGCTGTTTGATGTTGAGAATGATGCAGTGGCCGGCGGACCGGTTAGGATCGATATAGGTTCTGCTGACTTCGATATTGAACTTAATGATGGCCCTGTCGAATTGGAGGACGCGATTCTCTGGGAAGGTATGGGCACCAAACTTCCAGATAAAATTCGTGTTCGTGTTCGTGAAGACAAAAACAAAATTTATCAATTTCTGTTGGAAGACATGAGAGCAACTGTTGTTCAAGGGTATCGCCCAATCGCGCAGCTAAAGTGCAGAGTTCTGGCGACCGAATAGACAAACAATGTTGAAGGATGAAGTTTCGAAAGGATAATTAATTATGAAGAAATGGATCGTAGCCGCGCTTTTTTTGAGCTTTGTTTTGCCTGTAAACGCTCAAGAGTCTGGCGCCTTGACCGGAGAATTTGATGGCACTGCCGTGTCATTTGAATTGATGCCGTCTCAAACAGACCACCGTGGGAATCCGGACTTTGGTTCCGTTTCGATGGCTTTCAAAATGGATATTGAAGGATCGGATCTGAAGATATTCTTTATTGGGTTCAATTTGATGGGCGGAAAAGCTGAAACACCGGAGGCGAGAATGTCGATTACAAGGGTCGATAGTTTTGTGGCGCGCCCAGACGAAACGTTTTCTGTTGTTGTTCAAGAAGCAAGCAAACAAGACGATTTGTTATTCTTGAAGGGAACGATTTCTCTTAACGCAGATTTCTCTAACGATTTCGGGCGAACATTGGATGCATCCAGAAGCCACGCATTTGAAGGCGCGTTTGAAGCAAAAGTTGGTGGGTTGTAATGGCCGCCCGTTTGCACATTTGGACGACCCTAGCTTTGTCCCTTTTGATCGGATCTCCTGCCGTCGCGCAGGAAAATTTATGCGATCCGGAAGATGATGGTGAGGTTAGCCAGTCGGATCAAAAAGAAATCTGTGTAGAAGAAGGAACAAGTTCGCAAGCGGGGGATTCCGAAAACAATGGGATTGGCGTGGGGTCGCTTTGCGGAAAACAGGTAACTTCGAGGGACATATCGGGAGACTATACGCTGACTGTTGGCAGCGCAGTTATGACCGGCGGCGGCAAAGTTATTCCGTTGAACGTACAAAGCACATCACAAGTTAAAATATTTGAAGCCGAGTCTGAGTTGATGATGGGCGATGGGGTAAACAACGTTGCATTGAAGTTTACGGATGCCGATGATTGGGATCTCGAAGCGAGCCCTATCATGTCCGATGTTAGCGGCCCTGGGTTCGCGGCAGCTGTCGGATGTAACTCGTCGGAACTCCCTCACTTAATAGGAAAAGGGAAAACCGCCACCGTAGAGTTCGTCTACTATCTGATAGTTGAATCTGTTTCAGCGCAGAAGTTCCAATTATTTGGTTTGGTTGAATGGAACGGTGGTGGCATCAATCAAAAACGTGGTGTTGTGCTTAGTCCGAATTAGGTTGGCACCAAGTGACCGAACTTCTGAGCAGAAAAGTTGCCAACGGCCACAAAGTCCGCAGAGCACCAGTTCCGCCAACTGCCGATTTTGCACTTGCAGCGAAGGTCCGGTCTTGGGAGATTCTGTGGAAAAACAACGTTTTGCTAGCGCAGAAAATAGCGGTTCAAACAGAGTGTGAGCGCCTTTCTTGTCAGGCTTTGCGCATTTGCTGCGGTGCAGGAAAGATCTTGGCCAATTTGCGGAGGTTTTGGGCGGTTGCGGCGAGGAGGAATTCGTCATTTGCGCCGCATGGACCACGTAATCTCAGCCGTCCCAGCCCGAGGATGCGTTTGAGGTGAGCAAACAACATTTCGACCTTCTTTCGCAGGCGCATTGAGATGGCATATTGCTTGGTCTTTGCGATGTCGCGGGCGACCTGTCGAGCATCCTCGTGCTCTTCGCGGGTGATCTTGCGCGCATCTGCGTTCGGGCAGCACTTCATCTTTGACGGGCAGGCTTGGCAGGTGTGCTTCAAAGCTTGGTACTTGGCGACGCCCTTGCCACTTGGACCGCGATTGGGATCAGAATAGTTGCGGCGGAACTGTTTGAGCGCTTCGCCTTCTGGGCAGATATATTGGTTGTTGTCGGGGTCCCATTCGAAGTCGATGCGGCTCCATGTGCCGTCTGTCCGACCCGCTTTATCCAGTACAGGAATATGGGGGTTGATGTCGCGGTCAACGAGCCATCCCAGCATTGGCCCTGATCCATAAGCGCTGTCTGCAATAAGCCGTTCTGGGTCAATATCATGCTGTTCCTTGATCCGATCCAACATGGTGCGCACTGACCCAACTTCTGCTTGTCGGATCGATCTTGTGCCTTCCACATCGACGATCACGCTGTAATCGGTATCAATCAGGTAATTGGTGGAATAGCTAAAGAACGCTGGTCCCTTACGAGCCGCTGTCCACTGGCTGGATGGATCGGAATGGGACGTAAATTTGGGTTCCACGGTGGATGCAGCACCAAAGGCCGCGTCATCCAAGACATCCAAATACTCCTTCACAGCACGCGGCGCATCGTCTGGATCAATGGTGCTACGATCCCAATATTCCTTTGGCGTGGAGTTCTGTTTGTTCGCGTCGGCCTCAATCAAGCTGGCATCTGCCGCGAGACGTTGGCCGCTCACCAAACCATCTGCAATGCAACGTGCAACGGTCTTCTCAAACAGATGGCGCAGCAGTTTGCTCTCCCGAAAGCGCCCATGCCGGTTCTTGGAAAACGTCGAATGGTTCGGCACTGGATCAGATAAATCGAGGCGGCAGAACCAACGATATGCGAGGTTCAAATGCACTTCCTCACAAAGGCGGCGTTCCGACCGGATACCAAAGCAATAGCATCCGGATCAAAAGTTCAGGATCAATGGATGGACGGCCTGTATGGCTGTAAAAATCTGCGAGATACTGACGGATGTCGTCCAAATCGACGAACCGGTCAATCGACCGTAGCAGATGATCTTGTGGCACATGATCGTCTATCGAGAACTCGTAAAACAGCGCCGCCTGCGCTTCTTGCTTCGGTCCCATCATCGCCAAATCCCCCGCATCCTTGCGAGAATTGAATCAGCGACAGCACCTCAAATCAATAAGAGTTTTTCAACAGAATTGGGAGTTGCACCGATGCGACATCGGATACTTGTTGAAGTCCAATTGGCAGCGATCCACACTCAGCTTCGGTTTTTCCGGGGCGGAAAACCCGCCCCGGCGCACCGGTCACTCGGTAACCGGATCGTCATCGCGGCGTGGGAAGGCGACATTTCGACGTCGGGGAACATGCTGTGTTTGACGTTGATCGACGTGATGTTGCTGCGGTCGTCGGTGTTGACGAAGAGCACGCCGCAGCGGTCCCAGAAGTTCTTGCCGTCTTTTTCACCGGATTTGACGTTCAGTTTCAGAGTTTGAGTAGCCATTGTTTGATCCTCATTTTGAGTGTTTCGATGAACACGACCAACGCGGGCACCAAGGAGATGTCAGCTGGAATATTGGGTCGCGAGGAATGCGCTAGCGCAGGGGAATATTCCTGTTGAAGCGGTGTCCACACCGCGTCTTGCACGGCTGCCCACTTATGTTCAGCAATCAGAAACACATCATTGAGGAACTGCTTATGGCTACGGCAACCTGATCTGATTTCGTTTGACCCGGAAAAGACGCATCTTCGCACCAGTCAAGCGCGACCAGTTTCAGTTCAACAGGTGCAACCTAGCCTTCAGCGCGCATCGATCGAAGCAAGCAACGACTCTGGGAAATCCTCTTGAAGCTGGTTGAACGTGGCCTCAACGATCGCGTGCGAGGTCTCCTGCAGTTCTTCGAATAGGCCCTGTACGACAGCGCGGGATAAGCCGGATTGAACTCCGGTCTCCACGATGTGCCGACCAACGATATTCGAAACCTTGTAGTGGTTTGAGTTGCCGAAATTCATGGCCAGTTTGAAGTACTTTCGCTCAATCTGTCGCGCATCGACAGTCGGCTGCACCGTTAAAACGTCGTAAAGCGGTGTCATGCGAAAGCGACCGCCGAGTAAGAGGCTGACGCTGAAGTTTTTACCATGTCCGTCTGTCGCGCCCAGCAACCAGAACAGGACATTCGCTTTGAAAAAATCGTACCGGTCTTTGTTGGGGTCATCACTTCCCAACAATAGATCCATGATATCTGAGATTCCAGGGCCGCCCTCGTTCTGGTACTTCTGGGTAGGCACAACGGACAATGCTTGACAGCAATCCTCCTGCGGCAGACGGATCAAGCGGCACCAGACGTCCAGCGCCGATCAAAACGCTCAACCACCAAGGCTTGCTTGTCGCCAAACTGAGCCATTTCAACATTCGCAGCCCGAAGCCCAAACGCTTCCATCAACTTCAGGCAAAGGTATTCATTTTCTACACTGTCAGACAGATCCATGCCATTGGGCTGCCTGCCGATTTGCGGCTTGATGATGTGCGTGGTTGGCGTCGTGCCGGTTGGCTCAATCCACTGGCCATCTTTACGAAGCAGCGCCGTTTTTTCCTGCGCGCCCGCGACGGAAATGCGGAAGTCATTCTCGCGGCGAATACCCAGTGGCGCAAGATCGAGATCGCTCAAAATTGCCCCGATCTGATCGTCATCAACAGGCTCCCCAGTCAGCTCGGACATTGGCTGTGGCTCTTGTCCGTCGGGAAGGAACTGAAGCGCACCGATGCAGTCACGCCCAATTTGTGACAGCAGGCTGAAGGCATCCACACCTTCAGCCCCGACGCGTTCTGCGACCCTTCGACGAATGAGGTCACTGTCAGGCAACAGGTTGTCAAAGACGGCCATCACAGGTGCTCCGCTGAAGCGGTTTTCCTGTAATGGCAACGATAACGACACCGGCATTCGGTGCTCCCAGTCGAGCCAGTCTCGTGCATAGGCGAAATGGACCTGTCGCCTATCAAACACGTTGGATGCCAGCTTTGTGGCCATTTCACCAACTGCACTCGTGGTTATCTTTGCTCTGCGGCGTAGCACCAAGCCTGTAGCGCAAAACGCAAGAAGCGCCCTCTTGGGGTGCTAATCGTTGATAAGTATGTGTTATTTTGGTTGCGGGAGCCCGCAACCGCCGTTGTCGAACACAGCTTAGTTGCCGGGTTTGACTACTAACGGCCCACAACCGCCGTTGATCATCCGTCTCCTCCGCTGCGTTGCGGCTCGTGAGACCGGACTTTCGCTGCGTTTGCAAAATGAGGAGTCGGGCGAATTCACGCTATGTGGGACATAGCTGCCATTCGTACTAGGTTAGGCTGGCGGCAACTATCAGCTCAAAAGAACCTGTTTCGTACTTTTCCTGTCTTCGTAACGTCGGGTTGATGGTCTACGCCAGACACCAATTTCGCAGCTGCCACCCAAGTGCAGTTTACTGAATAACTGCATTCATCCATTCCTTGATGAAGGTCCGTCTTTTGAGCCTATCAAGGTAGGTCAGCAAAGCGGGTTCAAGAGAGATCACTGATGGTCTCGCCCCGAGCGGGGATATGTCCAAAGGAGGCAGTCGAGGTGATGCCTCATTCTCGGCATTCGATTGAAATGCTATCATTTGTCGGATGAACTCTTCGGAAGCCTCACCTTGGCCTGTCCCTTTCGAAACTAATCCGGTTCGCATCATCGTGGTCGGGAAATCTGATGGTAAAATGATCTCAAAACGTTGATCTGCCTCCTGTTTGGCGGCGGCATAGCTGCCCAGAACATTGTAGGCGACCAACAGCTTTCCGGTCGCTACGTCGTCAATCATTTCACCCGAACAACAATAGAGTTGCGCGTTGAGGTTGCCCATAACTTCCATGAGCCGCCAATAGGTTTCTGACATCCGAGCGTCCTGTGTAGCAAAAAGATAGCCCAGACCCGATTGCCGAACATCATATGTACCCACCTTGCCATGAAACTTGTCTGGCTGCTGGCGGAGCGCTTGGATGAGCTCCTGTCGTGTCTGAGGGATTGCTTGACCCTCGAAAGCGGCACTGTTCAGTACAATTGCTGCGGGTTCTGCGGTGAACGCAAAGAGACGCTGCCGCCATTGTGCCCAATCGTGGTGGTCAATCTCAGAAAGCTCAAGCGCAAAACCGTCGTTAACCAGTTTGAGTTGCAGATCCATGGCACTGGAGATGACAATATCAAACTGATCCGGATTCTTACGGAAGGTTTGATCGATTGCGGCGGTTGTTGCGACCAGGTACTCAACTGACCAATCGGGATGCTCTTTCAAATACTGGTCGATGATTGGAGCAAAATACGAGGTGTCAGTGCTGGAAAGAATGCGCAGCGTTTGCCCGTCAGAGGTTCCTTTGAACACCTGCCGGTCTTCCCAATCCTGCGGCCAAACAGCCAGCGGCCATAGGCAAAGGGTCAAAACGAAAAGGTAACGCATGCTCCGCCTCCAGGTCGGTTGTTCAAAGTCAATGTTCCGCCATGTGCCAGCGCCACATCATTTGCAATGGTGAGCCCCAAACCAGAACCAATGATGCCTTTGATGTTATCGCCGCGGGAAAACCGCGAGACCAGTTGGTCCATGTCCTTTTCAGGAAACCCCTGACCCTGATCGCAGATTTCGATGGTTGGTTTCGGCTGCGATGTCACGCGGATAGAGATCTCGCTCTCTGCCGGAGAATACTTCAGCGCGTTGTCGATCAGGTTCCGAATGCCATTCTGCAAAAGAATACTGTCGCCTTGTATGATCACCTGATCCTCTCCGGTGATCACAAGGTCGATGTCTTTCATCTCAGCGAACGGGGTTAAACGCAGAACAAGCTCTTGCAACACTTCAACCAGATCGACGTCGACCCGTTCAAGGTGATCCGCGCGAAAAGTGGTCATCGCATGATCCAACAACTGCCCTGCAGCACGAGAGCTTTCATCAATGGCCCGGATCATTGAGCGTAAAGCTTGCCGGTTTTCATCCCGATCGACGCGTTGCAGTGTCGCTTCGGCATGAGAGCGCACGGTTGCCAATGGGGTTCGCACGCGGTGGGCGGCCTCGGCGATAAAGTCTTCGGACTGTCTGAGTGAGGTATCAAGCCGCCCCATCAGGCTGTTGAGCGACGTTACCAACTGCGCCATTTCCACGGGAACCGGGCTTGCCACCGGGCTTAGGTCTTTAGGGCCCCGTTTTGTGACGGACCCGGTCAAGCGTTTCAGGGGTCGGATCGTGGTGGCAGTTGCCCAAAAGGACAGCAGGACCGAAAGCAGAAAGAAACCCGCGCCAAAAAGTCCAACATTGCGCGAAATCCGAGCAAGCGTCACCTGCAAGGCATCCTGGGTTTGGGCGACAGAAACCGATATCAATGTTCGGGTGTTTGCCCCAACCAATATGCGAGACGCCGTCGCCATGCGAACGTGGGTTTCCACATAGGTAGCTGTCTTGTGAACTGTCTGATTTTGAAGGCTTTTCCCGTCGTGCGGCAAGGCCTTATACCCCGACAAGAGCGTGTCATCCTGATAGATCGCATAAAAGACCCGATCGTCAGAATCAGTGCCAAGCATTGATAGCGAAGCATATGGGAAATCCACCTCGACCTGGCCGTCGCGCAGGATAGCGGTGTCCAGAATTGAGGTAACCGAGGCCTCCAGAATACTGTCCTGCCCTTGTTGAGCGATCTGTGCCGCATATCCGCGAACAACTATAAAAAGGACAACTGCGAGTACTGCGGCCCCTCCGATCAAGGTGAGCGTCAGGCGGTTGCGCAAAGACCCCGATACGTTGACTATGTCAGCCATGATCAAGCCTGTAGCCAAGGCCGCGCAGGGTCGTGATATTCAGATCGGAGGATTCAAGATGCTTACGCAAACGGCCGATATAGACCTCGATTGCGTTTTCCGAGACATCTTCGTCGTAGGCAAAGAGGCGATCGAACAACTTGTGTTTCGGAAAGACCTGTCCGGGAGCGTTGATCAACAGTTCGAGCAGGCGCAGTTCGCGGTTGCGCAGGTTGATGAGGGCGTCGTCGATTGTCAGGCTTCCTGCAACGGGGTCAAAGGCAACGTTGCCCAATCGGATGATGGTCTGTGCGGTGCCGGATTTACGCCGCAAAACGGCGCGGCATCGGGCCTGAAGTTCCTCGTGATCAAAGGGTTTAGTGACATAGTCGTCGGCCCCGAGATCAAGCATGCTGATTCTGTCTGACACCTGAGAACGCGCGGTCAGAACGATGACCGGGGTGTCCTTTTTTCCGGCCCGATGCTGTTTCAGAAACGAGCGGCCATCGCCATCTGGTAGCATGATATCAAGCAGGATCAGATCGTATTCCCCGGTGTCCTGGAACGCCAGGGCGTCCTTAATTCTTTCAGCATGATCAACCACATGGCCATCAAACTGCATGCGCGAAGAGATTGCGTTCGCCAGTTCGATGTTGTCTTCAACCAATAGGAATTTCATGCGTCTTTTTTCACTTGGAAACGGCCGTGTCAGGTCCGTGTCAGGTTGCCGTGGTTAGTTTACTTAACTGAGCCGCCTTTCGGACAGTTGTCAAACTTGGAGGACATCATGACGACATTTTCACTGGGCCGCCGCGCCCTGATGGCAACCGCCTTGGCTGCGATGGCTTTTAGCGCGCCTGCGATGGCTGACGGGCACAAGGTTCTCGACAGCATTCACTTTCTAATTCCCGGTGGTGCCGGTGGCGGCTGGGATGGTACTGCACGCGGTACGGGCGAGGCACTGACCAAGGCAGGTATCGTTGGCAATGCGTCCTACGAGAACATGTCGGGTGGCGGCGGTGGCAAGGCCATCGGTTTCCTGATCGAAAACGCTGACAGCAACCACGGAACGCTGATGGTCAACTCGACCCCGATCGTGATCCGTTCGCTCACGGGTGTGTTCCCGCACAACTTCCGCGACCTGACACTGGTCGCTGGCACGATCGGTGACTACGCCGCGATTGTTGTGGGCAAAGACAGCCCGATCAACTCAATGAGCGATCTAATGGCCGCATTTGACGCCGACCCACGCGGCACTGCCATTGGTGGTGGTTCGGTTCCGGGTGGCATGGACCATCTGGTTGCGGCGATGACATTTGAAGCGGCAGGCAAAGACGCTCTGTCCGTCAAGTACATCCCCTATGACGCAGGCGGCAAAGCTATGGCAGCTCTCTTGTCGGGGGAAATCGCGGCACTGTCGACCGGTTTCTCGGAAGCGGTTGATCTGGCCGGTGCGGGTGAAGTGAAAATCATCGGCGTGACCTCGGACGAACGTGTCCCGGCAGCCCCCGATGCCCAAACCATGATGGAACAAGGCATCGACACCACATTTGTGAACTGGCGTGGGTTCTTTGCGGCTCCGGGCCTGCCCGCAGACAAGCTGGCCATGTACCAAAAAGCGCTGGCCGAGATGTATGCCACCCCTGAATGGGAAGACGTGCGCGCCCGTAACGGCTGGGTGAACATCCACAACTCGGGCGATGACTTCAAAACCTTCCTCGAAGGCCAAGAACAGGTCATCGGCGATCTGATGAAGAAGCTGGGCTTCCTCTAAGGGCCCCGCATTCAGACAGAGCGGCCCCGAGTCGCTCTGTCCACTTTCACGAAAGGAGAGGATCATGGCACTCGATCGTTGGATCGCGCTAATTCTGGTCGGCATCTGCCTGGCCTATGGCTATGCCGCCTGGTTCACGATGGACGGCGCGCTTGCCCCGTTCATGAAACGCAACCCGATCTGGCCAAGCACCTTTCCCAAGGTTCTGTCTGTCATCGGTCTGTTGACGTCGCTGGTCATTTTGCTGGGCCTAGAAAAGGCTGAACCGAAAGAGGCCGACATCGATTACCGGCGTCTGGGCCAGTACAAGCTGGATCAGGCTGTGATGCTTTTGGTCCTCATGGTCGCCTATGCGCTCTGCCTGCGCCCCTTGGGGTTCATCTTTTCCACCGGCGCTTTCCTGATCCTTGGCTCGTTCATTCTGGGCGAGCGTAAATGGGTCGTGATGGCGCCCGTGTCGCTGATCGCGACCTTCGTGGTCTGGTATCTCGTGCAACAGGTTCTGGGCATTTACCTGCGTCCACTACCAGGCTTTCTAGGAGGGTAATGACATGCTCGAAGGACTTTTGATCGGCCTGCAAACGGCCCTGTCTTTTCAGAACCTGTTGATGGTGATCGGCGGCTGTTTGATTGGCACATTCATCGGCATGCTGCCGGGTCTTGGCCCGATGTCGATCATCGCCATCATGATCCCGGTTGCCATTTCCATGGGTAACCCCTCTGCTGCACTGATCCTGTTGGCTGGAGTGTATTATGGCGCGATCTTTGGCGGATCGACCTCTTCTATTCTGCTGAATGCTCCGGGGGTCGCGGGGACCGTTGCCTCGAGCTTTGATGGCTACCCGATGGCCAAGCAGGGCAAAGCAGGCAAGGCGCTGACCATTGCTGCAATCGCTAGCTTTGCAGGCGGCAGCATCGGTGCATTGTTGCTGATGATCTTTGCCCCTGCGCTTTCATCCGTCGCGCTGTTGTTCCATTCAGCTGAGTACTTCGCGCTCATGGTTGTGGGCCTCTCGGCCATTGCGGCTTTTGCGGGTACCGGTCAGGTTGCCAAGGCGTTGGTCATGACCATCCTCGGCCTGATCATGGCCACCGTTGGTGAAGGGGCCCTGTTTAACATGCCGCGCTTTACCATGGGCATCATGGACTTGCAGTCGGGTTTCGGTTTCATCACCCTTGCAATGGCGATGTTCGCTCTGCCTGAGGCGCTTTTCCTTGTTCTAAAGCCCAAAACGGCCCAAGCCGAACAGGACAGTGAGATCAAGGACCTGCGCATCTCAAGGGCTGAAGCAAAGGCCATCGCCCCCGTTATCGGCCGTCAGTCGCTGCAAGGGTTCTTCATTGGCGTTTTGCCAGGAGCAGGCGCGACAATTGCGAGCTTCCTTGGTTACGCCGTGGAACGCAACATCGCCACGAAAGCGGAGCAGGAAGAGTTTGGCAAAGGCTCGATCAAAGGTCTGGCTGCGCCGGAAACGGCCAATAACGCCGCCTGCACGGGCTCGTTTGTACCTTTGTTGACGCTCGGCATTCCTGGGTCTGGCACCACGGCCATCCTGCTGGGTGCGCTGATCGCGCTTAACGTGACGCCGGGGCCAAGGCTGATGATCGATGAACCCCAGATTTTTTGGGCCGTTATTATGTCGATGTTCATCGGCAACCTCGTGCTTTTGGTCCTCAATCTTCCACTGATCCCTTACATCGCCAAGGTGCTGTCGATCCCGCGCAACTACCTGATCCCTTTCATCCTCTTTTTCACGCTGATGGGGGCCTACATCGGGCAGAACAACGCCACTGAGCTGTTATTACTGGTGGGTTTTGGTATCTGCGCCACGGCCCTGCGATTTGCAGATTATCCGCTGGCACCCTTGCTGATTGGTTTCATTCTAGGCGGCATGCTCGAGGACAACTTCTCTCGTTCGATGCAGCTCTATGATGGTATCGGCTTTATCTGGGAACGACCGATGACACTTGGTCTGTTGGTGATCGCTGGTTTGCTGGTGGTTCTGCCCAGTTACCGTGCACACCGTGCCCGCGCCCGCGCGCAGGGCGTTGCAGACGGTGATTGAGACCTTCGGGCTTTGACATGAAAAGGATCTCGATGTGGCCCGGGGTGTAACTTTTTGCATCGCTGGTTTGGGCAGCCTGGGGTTTTACCTCTTGGGGCTGCCCTTGCCGTTTTTGCTTGGGCCGATGTTTGCCTGTCTGATCGCGGCATTGGCAGGCCTTGATCTGAAAGGAGCGGGTCAATTCGGGATTTTCATGCGCACGTTTCTGGGCGTCGCAGTCGGCGCTTCGATCACACCAGAGCTCCTGGGGCGCATGCCCGAGATTGCCAGCTCTCTTCTGTTTGTCCCGTTGTTCATCTGCACGATCGCAGCACTAGGGTTTCCCTTGCTGCGTTACGGGTTCGGGCTCGATCCGGTGACTGCTTGGTACAGCGCCATGCCCGGAGGCCTTCAGGACATGCTGATCTTTGGCGAAGAGGCAGGCGGTGACCCCCGCGCGCTGTCCCTAATCCATGCGACACGGGTTGTCGTTTTAGTCAGCTGCGCACCCTTTTTGATGCAGAGTATCTGGTCGCTAGACCTGAGCGGAGCGCCGGGCAATCCAATGGTTGACATTGAGGCTTCACAGATTGTGATCATGGTTGTTGCGGGGCTGGTGGGTTGGAAGTTCTTTGAGCACATTGGCCTGTTTGGAGCATCCATTCTGGGGCCGATTATCCTGACGACCATACTGTCGTTGACGGGCATTATCCACACCCGACCACCTGCCGAAATCATTCAGGCAGCACAGTTCTTTATCGGCATTGCTGTCGGGGTGAAATACGTGCGGATCACCCAGCGGGAAGTGCGGGAAAATGTCGTTGCCGGGCTGGTGTATTCAATCCTTTTGGGGCTTGTCTCAGCCTCGTTCTTCGCGTTGATCGTTTGGTTAGGGTTGGCGCCCTCCCTTGACGCCCTGTTGGCCTTTTTGCCCGGCGGGCAGGCCGAAATGGTGGTCATCGCCATCATCGCCGGAGCAGATCTGGCTTATGTCGTCTCTCATCATGTCCTAAGGATCGTTCTGGTGGTCCTGTTTTCACCTCTTGTCGAACGGCTCTTTCACAAGAGGTGAGCATAAGGAATGTCGCAAGCAAGAGGGTTACACCAACGAGAACCATTTGGTCATTCGACACACTATGCTGTGTCTGCTTCCAACGTGTAGCTCACCTTGGTTCGCAAAGCAGAGAATGCCGGTTTCCAGCCCATACTTCAAGTTCATGACTTGTGCAGCATCCATCGCTTTGGGCTCGAAGCAGTCATGCTGTGGCGCGACAAAGACATTGTATTGACGTCCATGCGAATGTCGGCTGCCTATCCCATGGCCTGATCGGTTCGCGACAGCGGCGAATGTCCGTTGTCCGCCCTTTGTAGCTAGAACCCTTGTCTGCCAACAACGTTGTAAGCAACTGCAACGCAGTTTTCTGGTGGTCTCTAATAAGAGAAACAGCGGATCTGCAATGTATTACCTTCAGAGTTTGCGAAGCAATCGTTCCCTTAAACATTTTTTAAATCAATTTAGTTACAAGTACTTTCAGAATCTAATTCCTCTTTGACTGCTGGCATCTGCCAGCTCAATCGACCTGTTGGCCATTCATCATCGGAGACTTTCCAGGCCAACTTCCCACCCACAGCAGCCTTAACAGCTGCGCCGCAGGGAGCACCTTTCGGAGCACTCGATGGCAATGATTGAAGACGCGTAAGCGGTGCTTGCTCAGGCTCAGCCCTGTTGCAACTGCGTTCAATCATCGTCGCGAGCGGTTCAATCAAAGGTACTGCAAGATGAGCATTGCTCCCAGTGAACCCGGGTTCAAAAATCCCGGCGATACCTCTCCCACCCTTCTCATCGCTCTTGTCCGCCTTCTGGCGCGCGAGGCGGCTCGCGCTGACTTTGCAACCCGCGGCACTGAGCAACAGGAGGAGGTGGCCCATGCCTAAGCTGCCCTTCCCACAAACCGCCACCTACCTGAGCGTCCGTCAAGTCACCGAAGTCTTTGCAGTCTGCCCCAAGACTGTGCGCCGTTGGATTGCCTCAGGTGACCTGCCTGCAACTAAGCTTGGTCGCGACTGGCGAATAGCTCGCGCGGACCTCA
Source organism: Shimia gijangensis (assembly GCF_900142085.1). GTDB lineage: Bacteria > Pseudomonadota > Alphaproteobacteria > Rhodobacterales > Rhodobacteraceae > Shimia > Shimia gijangensis. The sequence goes on along the minus strand of NZ_FQZQ01000034.1, from coordinate 4,185 downwards.
AGGCCTTTGCCGCAGCCCGCAGCAACACGGCTGCAAGCCATGTCCTCTAATGTCCTCAAAAGGCCGGTATTTTCCGGCTCTCGGGAAAGCCCCTTCACCAACTTCGGATACAAATTGACTGCTGCGTTTTCCCGAATGTCCGCGCGTGGGCCACCAAGGGTCAAGACAGGCGTAACCGTCCCATTTCATCATTATTCCAAACTCAAGGCTGAAAGGAAAACCCCATGCCTTTTGATAAAAAATCCTCCGCAACTTTGGCCGACGCTATCGTCGCATTGAAAGCCTATCCCAAACTCACCGAAATTCGCCGTCGTGACATGATCTCTTCGATCAACCGCGTCGCCAAGTTCCTGAACCGCGCCCCGGAAGACCTGCCGACGGACGCCCCTACCCTTCGTGCTCAGCTAGCAGGCATCCATCCCGCACAAGCGGGTATCTCGGCCAAGTCGCTGAGCAACATAAAGACAGATCTCTCCAAAGCACTGCAGCTCACTGGGTATCTGCCCCCAGCGGCTCCCAAGACTGAACCTGATGGGGCGTGGAGAGCTTTTCTGTCGTCCTGTGAGGCCAAGCATCAGGTTCACATGTTCGCCCGCCTTGTGAACTACTGCGCACAGCAAGGGGGGGAGCCTGATGCAGTGGATGACGCACTGATGTCTGCGTTCCAATCCTATCTTGATGCCCACCTTCTGGGGAAAGACCCCGCGAAAATCTGCAAGGCAATCGCTCAAGCCTGGAATGGCATCGTCAAACGCAAGAACTTGCCGCTCACCTATCTGAGCTATGAGAAAGGCGGGCAGCATCGTTGCCGCGCCCTCACCACATATCCGCAATCCTTGCAGGATGAGATTGGGGCCTATCTGGATCGTTTGCGTCATGCCAGCCCGTTTGATGACGAAGGGCCCGATGAACCTTTGCGCCCGACCTCTCTGCGCAACATCGAAGCCCACCTTCGTCAATACCTCGACTCTCTGGCTGGAGCGGGAACCGATCCTCAGACCCTTCCATCGTTGGCGGACGCGATTACAGCCAACAACATCAAGCGCGCGTTTGCGGCGATCATGAAGCGGCGCGGACTAACCGAGCCCAAAGACGGCGGGCTGCACAACATCTCTGCCACTCTTGTGGCCATTGCGCGTCATTATCTCAAACTGCCTGAGAAAGAGTTCGACGCTATTCAAAAGATCAAGAAGATGACAACGCCTGCTGTTAAGGGCATGAGCGGCAAAAACCGCAAGCGTCTGGGTCAGTTTCATGATTGGAAGAATGTCGTCCGCCTGCTCAGCCTCCCAGACACCCTTATGGCCCGTGCCGCCGCAAACCCCGGCTCCCGCACTTCTGCTTTGTTGGCCATGCATGCGGTTGCCATATCGATCCTGCTGTCCTGCCCGATGCGTGCCAAGAACCTCGCTCATCTAGAACTGGATGAGAATGTCATCGCGCATCGCAATGGCACCCAAACCCGCTATTCCATTCGCGTGGATGCGGAGGACGTGAAAAACAAGGAGCATATCGAAGTTGTTCTTAATCCTTGTACGTCCAGGCTGCTGCACAGTTACATCATGAAACACCGCCACCTTCTTACGAGCGCCAATGGTCCGGCCCTGTTTCCAATGAAGCGCAATGGTCAGCCGCGCGATCCGGGGAACCTTGGCAGCGACATCAAATCACTGATCTATCGCGAGACGGGCCTGAAGGTGCATGCGCACCTGTTCCGTCATCTGGCAGGCTACCTTTATCTCAAGGAACGCCCTGGAGATTTTGAGACAGTGCGCCGTCTGCTGAAGCACAAGAGGCTGGAGACGACCATGACTTTTTATGCTGATCTCTCGAACCAATGGGCGCATGAGCATTATGACAAGGTGGTTCTTGGCAAATGGGGTGGCAATCATGGCTAACCTCATCCCCCTTGTTCTCAAATATGAAGACTGGCCTCAGGTGGATCGCTCTGCCTGGGACGCCCTCTTTACTGTCGGTAAGTTCTTTGAAGAAAGTGGTGCTTGCGTTGAGTGGAGCGAAGGCAGCCGCAAGAAACGCCGCCAAGGCTACGGACAATGGTTGTCGTTTTTGTTACGCAAGCACCCAGAGCAACTGACCATGTCTCCGGCAGAGCGTGTGACCAAGGGCAGTGTACCGGCCTACGTGGAAGAATGCGTGGCCCGCCTTGCACCCAAAAGTGTCCATGGTCTCATCTCGGATCTCTGCGTGATTATTCGTGCTGTCGCCCCGGACGCGGATTGGGACTGGCTTAATCGTGCGTCCAATCGCCTTCGCAAGAAGGCCGACAGCCAGAGCCTACCGCCTCCTCATGATATCACGGCTAGTAAAGCCCTGCGCCATGCCCTTGATTGGATCGACATTCATGATGGCAACAATCGCTACTCGCATATGATGCAAGCGATCCGCTTCCGTCAGGGGCTGATGATTGCCTTTCTTGTTACTCGCCCGGTGCGTCGCCGCACATTGCTGGCCACCGACCTCAATGATCACCTAAAGATGCAAACAGACGGGATGCATCTCCACTATGAGGCCAAGGACATCAAAACCAAGCGTCCCCAAGACTTTCCGCTGCCCAAGGTTCTGATCCCCCACATGCAACGTTATCTCGAGGTGCACCGCCCGGTTCTCTTGCAGGGCAAATCCCACTCAGCGCTTTGGATCAATCAATATGGTGACCCGATTACGCCTGACGGCTTCTCCCGTGAATTTCCCAAAGTGATGAAGCGTGTGCTGGGCCTTGAGCTTCGCCCCCACGCCTTCCGCCACGTCGCAGCAACCTACATCGCGGAAACCGACCCCGAGCACGCCAACATCATTCGTGACGTCCTCGGCCACACCACGCTCAACATGGCTAACAAGCATTACAATCGCGCCAAGGGGATCAGTGCGTGTGACAGCTATCAGGAGATGATCGCGGGGATGCGCAAGGAAGGAGGCAAGTGGGTAGGATAATGCGCAGGCCTCGAAAGCCGCCGTTCGTGAAAAATGCAGCGAATGGCAGCTAGGAGCCGATTTTGTTGAAAAACTCTTGTTGATTTGAGGTGCAGTCGCTGATTCAATTTCCGTACGGAAGCGGAGGATTTGGCGATGATGGGGCTGAAACTGGAGGCGCAAGCGGCGCTGTTCTATGAGTTCTCTCTGGAAGATCATGTCCCGCAAGATCACCTTTTGCGGTCGATTGATCGGTTTGTTGATCTGAGCGGCATCCGGGCGCATCTTTCGGATTTCTATAGTCACACGGGCCGTCCATCCATTGATCCGGAACTGCTCATACGGATGCTGTTGGTGGGGTATTGCTTTGGTATTCGGTCAGAACGCCGGCTCTGCGAAGAGGTTCATCTGAACCTCGCCTACCGCTGGTTTTGCCGTCTGGATTTGACCGACCAAGTTCCAGACCACTCGACCTTCTCAAAGAACCGCCACGGCCGTTTTCGCGAGAGTGACCTGCTGCGCCATGTATTTGAGTTGACCGTTGCGCGCTGCATGCAGGAAGGGCTGGTCGGAGGTCAGGGGTTTGCCGTTGATGCTAGCTTAATCAGCGCGGATGTTCAGAAGCAGAACTCCAGCAATCCTGATGACTGGGCCGCTCGTGAGATCGACCCAGGCGACGCGCCTCGGGCAGTGCGAGAATATCTCGACACCTTGGATGATGAAGCGTTTGGTGCAGCCACGACCGTCAAACCGAAGTTCACAGCCCATGCCGACCCCGCCAGTCAGTGGACTGCGGCGCGCAAAGGTCCTGCTTTCTTTGCGTATTCTACCAATTATCTGATTGATACAGACCACAGCATCATCGTTGATGTGGACGCTAGCCGGACGAACAAAACGGCTGAAGTCGGTGCCATGCGCAAAATGCTGGACCGGACCGAAGAACGCTTCGGCCTGAAGCCAGACTGGATCGCAGCAGATACCGCGTATGGTTCATCCGATAATCTGGTTTGGCTCGCGCTCAAGCGGCAAATCCTCCCCTTCATACCTGTCTTTGACAAGGGCGAGCGCACGGATGGAACGTTCTCACGATCCGACTTTACATGGGATGATGAGAACGACCGCTACATCTGCCCGGGCGGCAAAGAGATGAAACACACCTGGCGCAGCTATTCCGATCCCGCGCGAAACGCGCCAAGCTGGAAAGCCCGCAAGTATCGGGCGCAGAAGTCCGATTGCACCGGGTGCGCGTTGAAG
>NZ_FQZQ01000006.1 GCF_900142085.1 Shimia gijangensis | reverse complement strand
ACTTCGACCACGCGCAGATACGAAAAGCGGCATGAACAAAACTCGATACATCTTAGCCAAGCCGCAAACTTGTACAGAAATGCAGGACCAATTCAGCTATCGTGACACATGAATGCGATATTGCCGACAATGTCAGACTGATAGTCTTCCGCCAAGCCATCAAACTGATGCGTCATCATACTATATGGAGCTTCCAAAAAGCGTGTTTCCATGCCGCGATCGGCGTTGACAACTTCAAATGCCCGGCCAAAGTCTCGAGCATCTATCCCAGTAGCTGACGATGCTCCCAGTTCAAGCGAACGGTAGCAGAATTATTCGGCATTACAGGCTACATCAGTATATGATTTCCCTCTAATTCCGCCCGCGATCTTCTCTATGCCTGCCTGTATATCTTCATACATTCGAGCTTGGCCCACGCATCCAGAATAAAAAGCATCCCATTCCGAAGATTGGTGAGGTCGGAGTGCGCGCACATCCGAATTTTTTTTGCATCGACATGCCCGACCCCGTGATCGTACCTTCAGGAAGTTTGAAAGGCTGATAAGCAAACAATTTAATCAATTCATCGGTATTGTAATCGCTATGTCGGATTTCAAACATATTTATCCCTTGAGTACTCACTTGACAGCCCTCAGTGGGATGCCTGTCGTCTTAAACTGTCAGTATTGTGCGGTTTGATTAACCCGTTGTTCGACTTGGTATAAACGTCTCAACTTCGGTAACGCCAGCCGGGTGGTGTTTCTGATCTAGTTAATGATTTTGTTGAATTTGCAGCGGTAATCCCCCCGTTTTTAATGGGGTCCAGCCGTAGAATTCATGCGGCTGCTTTCAGTTTCATAGCGGGTGTGATGCCGCCAATGCCCATGTTGGGTCGTTCGTTGTTGCAAGTCCAGAGCCATTCGGTTGCCTGATCCTGTGCCTCCTTGATGGTTTCAAAGATGTATTAGCTCAACCATTCGCCGCGAACGGTGCGGGTGTAATGCTCGATTCAGGCATTCTGCTGGGGCTTGCCGGGCTGGATGTGTTCCAGCCTGACGCCCTGTTTCTCAGCCCATTCCATCAACTTTCCACTGATGTATTCGGGACCATTATCAACACGAATGGTGTTTGGTTTCCCGCGCCATTCGATGATCTGGTTTAGGCTTTGCACGACGCGCTCGGCTAGCAACGAGAAGTCGACTTCGAGGCACAGACTTTTGCGATTGAAGTCATCAAGCACATTTAATGTCCGGATCGATTGGCCGTCAGCAAGTTGATCCGCCATGAAATCCATCGACCACGTGTCATTTGACAGGTCTGGGGCCGCCAGCGGCAGAGGTTTATCACGCTTCAGTCGCTTCTTGGGTTTGATCCGCAGGTTCAGCTCCAGTTCGCAGTAGATCCGATAGACGCGCTTGTGGTTCCGGCCATAGCCTTGAACGTTCGCAGGTACAAAAAGCACAACCCAAAGCTCCAGAAGCGCTTGTTGCCCGTCAGACGTTCAAGCCAGTCAGAAATCTCTTCGTTCTCATCGCTCAGCACAGGGCTGTAACGATAACACGTTTCACTGATTTGGAATGTGCGGCAGGCCGACGCAATGCTGACCCCATGCCGGGCGGCCGCATTCATGGCCATCTCTCGCCTCAGAGACGGCCTCAGCACTTTTTTCCAAGCGCCTCCTTCAACAGATCATTCTGCATGCTCATCTTAGCATACATCTTCTTGAGACGCCGGTTCTGTTCGGCCATGTCCCTCATCCCTGTGATGAGGGGGGCATCCATGCCACCAATCTTGGCCCGCCATTTGTAAAAGCTGGCGCTGCTCTTCCCATGCTCTCGGCAAAGCTCAGGGACGGGCGTACCAACCCTCCGCCTGCTTCAAGATGCCCATAATCTGCGCGTCGCTGTATCGTGCTCTCTTCATCGTAAATCTCCTCAGATATCTTGCCGAGAAAATTCCACTTTTCGACAACACTAATTTTAGGGGAGAGTACCCTTTCACAAACCCACCTGGGTCGCCAAAACAGCGATCAAGTCACAATCGCCGACCTGACCGGTCTCGCGGCGCAAGAAATCGCCATCTCACGTTCTGTTTTGAAAAAGATAACCTTCCAAGAGTAGCTTTGGTCAGCTTGGTATCAAATCCACGGTTTCAAAATCGCAAACGTCCAGGTGTCTTCCTTGGCGCTCTGGCAGCTCCGTCAAAGAATGCTAAGAAAGCGCCAAAACCACTCGAGTAAAACAAGCAAAAGTTGAGGGTGGAACACTGTGTTTCAAAAAACCGGCATACCCCAAGGTGTTTTTGGCAAGACGAAACTAGGGGATGTCAAAGTCGGGATCGGCCAAAGTGAAACCTTCAAACTGGAAGGCGGGTGAGACTGTGCAGCCGACAAGGGTCCAATCCCCGGTCGAGCGGGCGGCTTGCCAATGGTCCACTGGAACGATCCTTTGCGGTAGTTGGCCGTTCACAAGATTCGGGCCCAGAATGTGATCCTGCTTTGGTCCCTGATCCGTTTTTGAAAGCGACAGGATCAATGGTGCGCCAGCGTAGTAATGCCAGACTTCCGTGGCATCGACCTTGTGCCAATGACTGCGCTCGCCCGCTTTGAGTAAAAAGTAAATCGATGTGCCCGCAGGACGTGCGCTGCCCGATCCTTCGGCAATCCATGTTTGGCGGTAATGGCCGCCTTCAGGATGCGGAGTAAGGTTTAGGCGGGCAATGATGTCATCAGCTGTCATAAAGAAGTTGTGACGGATCAAACCTGTCAGAGCAAGGTGCCAAGAGCGTCCAGAGTGGCCGTTGCGGCATCTTCCGGAGCTTCCAGTGGCATCAGGTGACCGTGGTTGGGGAAATTTGAAAACCGAACGTCAGGGCGTTTGGCTTCTATTTTAGCCATGACCTCTGGCGGGCAGAAAAAGCTGGTTTTGGCTGCGATGATGTGGGTCGGAACCTGTAATCGACTTAGCGCTGGCAGACTGTGCGGTGCATGCAGGTAATTGTGCATTTCCCAGTTCACTGGAAAAGACAGGCTGACCCCTTTCGTGTTGTTATGAGTGGTATTGGCAATCAGGTGGCGCAAGCCGGCATCATCGAAACGCTTATACGCCGGGTCAGGACGCAGGTCGCCAAACATTGTTTCGCAATCCGGCCAAATGTGACGGGCACGTGATGCCGCCCGTATTGGGCCCAACCGTTTGCGCAAGTTATATGGGACCGACCGCAACAGCGCTGACACAGCCAAAGACGTGCCCGGTGGCTCTATCAGAACCAGAGCTTGAAACAGATCGGGACGTTTGTTGGCCGCAAAAGCTGTGGCAACCGCCCCCATAGAGTGGCCCAGGCCAACCACAGGTCCGGATTGTGTGGCCTCAAGCCAGGCTATTAGATCATCGGCATATTGATGCCAGCCGATCTTGCGTTCTGGGGCAGGTGCGTTGGGCCAAAGCGGGCGCATATTAAGCGCGCTCAGGCAGTAATGTGGTGCAATCCGTTGCAGATAAGGCAGGTAGGCCGAAGCTCCAAATCCATTGGCATGATAAAAATGCAAAGGGGTTCCCGCACCACCAAACTGCAATGCAGTGGCGATGTGCGGTCCGAGTTGTGTCTGGCTTTGGATTGGCATCATCGTTGCAAGCTAGGGCGTGACCATAAGGGCGAAAACCCTGACGTCGCGTGATCACCACAAATTGGCAAAGGCTTTCGCGCACAAAAAAACGTGGCCCCGAACCGGGACCACGTCTTAGAGGTAAGTCACAAATTTTGGCTTACGCCAGTGCGATGTTTACCGCAGATTCGCGACCGTCACGACCAGCTTCCAGGTCGAAAGTCACTTTTTGGTTGTCGGCGAGGCCAGTCAGACCGGAACGCTCAACAGCTGAGATGTGTACAAATACATCTTTGCTGCCGCCGTCGGGTGCGATGAAGCCGAAGCCTTTAGTAGTGTTGAACCATTTTACGGTGCCAGTAGCCATATCCGTAGTCTCCTAATTTTGTTGTCCGCGTGAATGCGACAACCCGGCGTAGTCGGTCTTGGATCGAAAGACTGAACGCCGAAAATCGGGTGACAGTGGTCGAAAAAGAATAACGTTAGCGATGTCCATATGGGGTGATTGAGCGAATCTTGCAAGTGTTTTTGCGAGGATTTGCAATTTGTTGCCGATCGCGCGCACAAAAAATATCTGTGCAAGAAGGTGATAAACCCAATTGTGGAGTAGAAAAAGTAAGGAAAGCGATTTCAATTCAAATTTTTTGAGACGCGTGGCGACGGAACGTCGTGATGGCTTCGTAAAAGTGGCAATGAACCAAAGTAGGAATGTCAAAATGAAAAAGACTTTGATGCTGGCGACAGCCGTTTCACTGATTGCAGTCAGCAGCTTTGCGGAAACCGCGTCTGGGCGTCCAAGCCGCGCAGCCATTGAAGAAGCAGCAACCACAATGGGTGTCAGTAGCTGGGGCATGGGAATGTGCATGAGATCGCTGCGCAAAGACATGCCGCTGCAAGAAGGTGAAGGACCAAGCCCTGAAATGCAGGCCAAGTTTCACAACAAGCTCTACGCCTGTTTGCAGGGCAAAAACCAGGATTTGACGCGCGAAACCTTTGATACAGCTATGGCAAAACTGCCCGTGCCCGGGCAGTAGAAACCATCGCTCAAAGAATGAACCAGCGTAGGTGAATACCTCCGCCGGTTTTATTATTTTAAAATCGAACGCCCAGCGTATTCCGCAGTTTCGCCCAGCAGTTCCTCAATACGGATTAGCTGGTTGTATTTGGCGAGCCGGTCTGAGCGCGCCAGAGAGCCGGTTTTGATTTGGCCGCAATTTGTCGCCACGGCGAGGTCGGCAATGGTGGCGTCCTCGGTTTCACCCGAACGGTGCGACATCACGTTGGTGTAACGCGCACGATGCGCCATATCGACGGCTTTGAGCGTTTCTGTCAGCGTGCCGATCTGGTTCACTTTGACCAACATTGAGTTGGCCACGCCCTGATCGATGCCATCGGCAAGACGTACGGGATTGGTCACAAACAGATCGTCACCGACCAGTTGGACCTTGTCACCGATCTTGTCGGTCAGCAGTTTCCAGCCTGCCCAATCATCTTCGTCCATGCCATCTTCGATTGAGATGATTGGATAGTCGTCACACAGGGCGGCCAGATAGTTTGCGTTTTCTTCTGAGGTCAGCGATTTGCCTTCGCCCTTCAGCTCGTATTTGCCGTCGACGTAATACTCAGACGAGGCGCAATCGAGGGCTAGGTAGATGTCTTCACCCAGTTTGTAACCTGCTTTTTCGACAGCGTTCTGGATGAAATCCAGAGCGGCGCGGGTTGAGCCGATGTTTGGAGCAAAGCCGCCTTCGTCGCCGATACCGGTCGACAGGCCCGCAGCCGTCAATTCTTTTTTCAGGGTGTGGAACACTTCGGCGCCCATACGCACGGCTTCGCGGATGTTGGTTGCCGACACAGGCATGATCATGAATTCCTGAATGTCGATCGGGTTGTCGGCATGTTCACCACCGTTGATGATGTTCATCATAGGCACCGGCAGAACTCGTGCCGACGTACCGCCGATGTAACGGAACAACGGTTGCGCAGTGAAATCAGCGGCAGCTTTGGCCACAGCCATGGAAACGCCCAAGATCGCGTTGGCACCAAGGCGACCTTTGTTCGGCGTGCCATCCAGTTCGATCATCGCCATGTCGATGGCAACCTGCTCGGTCGCGTCAAAGCCAACCAGTTCCTCGGCAATTTCACCGTTCACAGCAGCGATGGCCTCAAGTACGCCCTTGCCCAGGTAACGATCTTTGTCGCCATCACGCTTTTCCACCGCCTCATGCGCGCCCGTCGACGCCCCCGAAGGCACAGCCGCACGGCCCATGGTGCCGTCTTCGAGGATCACGTCGACCTCAACAGTGGGATTGCCACGGGAGTCGAGGATTTCGCGGGCGTGAATGTCGATGATGGTGCTCATGTGGACAGTTTCCTTAAGAAAATGGTCAGTTGAGCGCTTCATAACAGGCAAGGGGTGAATGTAAACGGTTGCGAGTAGGGTTAGGGCTAACAGCGACAGAATTGCGCGTATCGCACACCCATTCGCCAAGTTTCAAAACAAACGGGTCATCTTCAACACTGCTGGCGAAAGCCACACGACGATTAGTCGGCGGGAAAATCCGAGTGAGGAGGCTCAACCGGTTTGTCCAGACGGCGTTCACGCAGGAATGTATAAAGTCCGGTGCCGATGATCAGAGAAGCCCCTAAAATGGTCAAGGTGTCGGGCTCTTCTTTGAACACCAGAATGCCAATGACCAATGAAAACAACAACCTTGTATAGCGGTAGGGGGCCACAACTGAGGCCTCACCAACCCGCATCGCAGTGACGATGCCCCAATAGCCGGCCGCGCCGAACAGGATGGCACCTGCAAACATCCATGCCTCAAACGATCCAATGATCCCGATCGGTTTGGTGGTGAAGGCCAGCATGCAGCCACCCGCCACAATGAGAGAGGCAAAGCCTTGAAAAGACACCACATAGGATGACACCGCACTGTCGATCCGCCGGGTGATGAGATCACGCGCGGCGACAGTCACGACCGCAATCAACACCAACAGGCTGGCGGGATCAAAGCCGTCGAATCCGGGGCGAATGATCAACAACACGCCAACAAACCCAAGGCTGATCGCGCTCCAACGCCGCCAGCCGACCTGTTCCCCCAGAAACAGAGCAGCCCCCATCGTGATTGCCAGTGGCAAGGCCTGAAACACAGCGGCAACGGTCGAGAGTTCGACCAATGCCAGTGAACCGGCGAATGCGGCGGCTGCAATAGCCTCGAAAAAGGCCCGCCACATAGGCAGGCGCCCCCATGCGGCAGGGGCCAAAAGGCGATCACCGTTTAACTTGGCCAGAACCAAGAATATCAGGCTTGATCCCAGCCCCAGAACAATCAGAATTTGGCCAGTCGGCAGTGGCGCTGACAGTTTCTTAATGAACATGTCCTCAATCGAGAACCCGGCCATAGCAAGGATAATGAGCAGAATGCCCCGGACGTTGTTCATTAGGATGGCCGTTCGTTTACGTGTTAATTGTTCTCCACAAACGGCAATGACAAGTTTTTTGCAAGCGTGTTTGCGATTTCCAGCACATCATTTTGTGGTCTTTGACATCACAAATGGTGAACTGTACCCGAACCAGGTCGGAATTGGGGCTAAAGCGGGCGAATTTTCAGGCTGGTGATGCGATTGGCTTCGCGGCCCATAACTTCGAAACGGAAACCGTGAAATGAAAACACCTGACCCACAGTTGGGATCATTTGTGCCTCATGGATCACCAGACCGGCGACAGTGTTGGCTTCGTCATCCGGCAGGGTCCAATCTGTGGCGCGATTGAGGTCGCGAATGGTCATCGCGCCGTCAATCAGGTATTGCCCATCTTCTGACTTGGCAATCTCTGGTTCTTCGTCGGCGTCAAATTCATCTGCAATTTCGCCCACAATTTCTTCGAGAATATCCTCAAGAGTGATCAATCCCTGAAGCGAACCGTATTCATCGACCACAAGGGCAAAATGGGCGTGGCGGCGCAGGAATTCCCGCATCTGATCGTCCAAAGACGTGGTTTCCGGCACAAAATAGGGTTCTTTGGCCGTTGCTGCCAGGTCAAAATTCTTCAGGCTCTCCAGCGTGGCGTCTGCTTGAGATACGCGGCTGTACATCGCGCGAAAAAGGTCTTTGGCGTGAATGACACCAATAATGTTCTCGGGGTCATCTTTAAACACTGGCAGGCGGGTATGATTGCTTTCCAGACATTGGTTCAAAATTTTGCCCGGATCATCATTGGCGTCGACCATTTCAATGCCCGACCGGTGCAACATGATCTCTTCAACCGTGCGGTCACTGAGGTCGAGTGCTCCAAGAATGCGATCCCGGTCTTCTTTTTCGACCACACCTTCGGAATGGCCTAACTGCAGCGCTCCGGCGATTTCTTCACGCACAGCAAGGATATGACTGTCGGGGTCGGTTTTCACACCAAAAACCCGTAAAACCAGCCGGACGAAAAGCCTTACCGCCGATACCACTGGGGCGAATATTGTCACAACCAGCCCAATGGGCCTCGCGACACCTGCGGCGGCTTCTTCGGGTTTGGTGATGGCATAGGTTTTGGGCAGCACCTCGGCAAAGATCAGGACCAAAAGGGTCATCACCAATGTCGCCAATGCCACACCAGATTCACCAAAGGCGCGCGTGAACATGGCTGTCGCCAGAGAAGCAGCGAGGATATTGACCAGATTGTTGCCCAGCAAAACCGAGCCGATCAGCCGCTCATTGTCTTCGGTGATCTTCAAGGCTCTTGCCGCGCCACGATCCCCTTTGCCAGCTTTGGTGCGCAGTTTGCCGCGAGATGCTGCAGTCAAGGCGGTTTCCGAACCCGAGAAGAATCCAGAAAGAACAAGCAGGCCAAGGATCGTGCCTGCGCTGATCCAGAACGCGCTGTCCAGTGGGGTGGTGGCCGCCAATTCGGCGGCGTCTTCGGCGGTTTCAATAACTGTGTAGCCCATGCAATGGGTTATGGGGGCTGAGGCGCGCGCAATCAAGCGGCTGCCTGCTTATTTGCGTGATTTGGCCAGCGGGTGATGCTCGTGAACCAATTCGCGCAAGCGCTCGTCCAGAACATGGGTGTAAATCTCGGTGGTCGCGACGTCCGCATGACCCAAAAGGGTCTGGATAGACCGTAAGTCGGCACCATTGGCCAACAGGTGGGTGGCAAAAGCGTGACGCAATGTGTGTGGCGTTACCTTTTCCGGTGAGACACCGCCATAAACGGCCAGTTCCTTAATTAGCAGATAAAATCGGTGACGGGTCAGATGCCCGGCCTTGCTGCGAGACGGGAACAAAAAGCCAGACGGTTTGTAGCCTTTTTCTGCCGCCGATTCGTCTCTGGTATCCCTCTCTTGCAACCACTCTGCCAATGCGATGCGGGCAGGTGGTGATAACGGCACCATACGTTCTTTTTCGCCTTTGCCGCGGATCAACAGCATCCGCGGATCACCACGGGCGGACGAAACGGGCAGGGATACCAGTTCGGTCACCCGCATGCCGGTGGCATAGAGCAACTCCATCAGGCAGGTGTTACGCAGCCGGTCATGCGCATTCCGGCCCGAATGTCGTGCGGCGTCCAACAGGCGGTCAACCTCGATAACTTCCAGGATCTTGGGCAGGCGCTTGGATTTGCCGGGGCCGCGAATTTGGATCGCGGGGTTTGTGTCGCGCCAGCCCTCTTCAAAGGCAAAGCGGTAAAGCTGTTTCACAGAAGACAATCGGCGCGCACGGGTTGATGTGGCCAGTCCCTGAGCCTCGCAATGAATCATATAGGCTTCGATATCCACACGTTCGACCCGGTCAAAGGACTTGGCATTCGCAGCACACCACTCGGTAAAATCTTTGAGATCACGACCATAGGCTTCCTGAGTATTGGCAGCAGCTCCCATTTCAGCGGCATTGGCGTCAAGAAAGGCTGATATCCATCTGAAATCATGCATGTATTTATCCCCGCGTATCGATCAGCGTTGCCTGCAAAGCAACCCGGCGGGCGGTGTCTTCTAATCCGACTGCACGGAAAATCGCGATCGCATCCGTCAGTGCAGCAAGATCACCATAAGCCCCATCTTCCATCAGCGACATGGCGTTCAGGATCACTTCACCCAATTGGCCGCGTGCCAGCTTGGCCGAGATATGTTGCGGCACGCGTGCTTCGTGGAACCCATCAGCAATCGAGCGATGCAACGGGTTTAGTGGCGTCTGTGGAGGATTGCCCTGCGCCAAACCGGCCAGGAAATCCCTTGGCCCGGCAAGGGCTGCCTGCTCATAGGCCGGGGACAACAATCCAATGTCTCGTGCCAGACGAGCGGTCACACCCTTAAGTGGCATGGCCAACAGCCGATGTCCGTAAAGACGGGCAAAAGGTACCTCCAGATGTTTACTTTGCATAGCTGACCACGCAGACGGGAGCGTGTCAGAAATCGCGTCAACATCTCTGGATTCCAAGGCCCGATCAAAGACTTGAACGGCGTCGACCCGATCCCAAATCATACCGGATGCGGATGGTTTGCCCTCAGAGTAAATTCCCAGCAGCCGGTTTTCCGGCAAAGCCCCGGTGCGCGCCAAACGTTCCGCAGCCTCAAGCCGGGGTTTCCAGCCGACCGTCGTGCGCAAATCTGCATGGGCAAAGGGGCGGGGCAAGCTGCGCGTGGGCTGTGGCTCTCCTATTGCTTCATAAAGTCGATAGATAAGCGGGCTGGGATCGGATTGCGCCGTCAGAATGGGTTGGTCTTCAAACAGATCGGGATCCAAAAACCGGACCAAAAGGGCGTCTTCTTCGTCGGTGATCAGGTCCAGGGCATTGGCTGTTTCCAACATCAAAGCGGCGCTGTTCCAATCCCCGGTGCGGGCCGTGCAAAAGACGCGTGATGCATAGTCTGGCGCCAGACGCGGATTGGCGACCAAAGCGCGACAGGCGGCGTCCTCAAAGCCCATCAACAAGGTGACATCAAACCAGCGCTTGAACAGCTCTGGAGTGGTTGCACCTGCGCGTTCAACCAAAGCGGTGGCTTGCTCTAACGCACCCATGTCGACCAGCTTGTCGATCCGGGCCAGCAATAACGCGTCTTGTGTGCCCGCATCCCATGGTGCGTTCGCTTCGGCCAGCAATACTGTGTAAAGCAGTGCCTGCATTGCAGGTAATAACGTCGGGTGCTGATCCGTGACCAAAGTTGCCAGAACGCCCGCCTGACTGTGTTGCCACAAGGAATCCGGCAAGCCGGTCACTTTTGGCGGCAAAAGACCAACCGCGTCGCGCCCCAGTACACCCAGCGTATCAACCGAAATAGCAGGCTTAAGAGCACCTGCTGAAACCGGCGCCTCGGGTAGGCCCATATCTAGAGTGACAGTGGGGGTCTGGTTGAGCCATTCAATGGCGGACAGCGGATGCGTTTCAGCCGCCGCATAGGTCGCGCCCATGGCCAACAAGGCCGACAGTGTTACAGTTTTAGCTACCATCAGAAGGGTTCAGCGTGACTGGCACGCGAATTTCCGTTTGTGGGGCGGAAAAATCAAACCCAAGAATCGGCCCAACATAGGCGAATGCCACAAGGCCAAGCCCTGCCAGTACAATCAAAATGACTATAAGGCCGATCAATTTGCCCATGCTTTTCCCCTGAAACTGCTCGTGTTTTTTTCAACTTATAACTGGCCTTTTGCACAAGATCACGTCATTCAATGCCAAAAGGTGAATTTTGGGCAAGGCTTGGCCGATTGCCGCGCAACTTTGATTGGTGAAATGGCTGTGAAGCTTAAGAAAACAGTGGTTCTTGTGGGGATGATGGGGGCTGGCAAAACAGCCGTTGGTCGCGCGCTTGCGGCCCGCCTGGGAGTGCCGTTTTTGGATTCTGATGCCGAGATCGTCAAAGCCGCAAACATGAGTATCTCAGAAATTTTTGAACGAGACGGCGAGTCGTTTTTCCGACGCAAAGAGGCTCAGGTGATTGAGCGTCTTTTGGATGAAGAACGAGGGATTTTGTCAACCGGTGGAGGGGCTTACCTTGCCGAAGGTAATCGTGAGGTTATCTCAGACAAAGGTGTCGCCGTGTGGTTGGATGCAGATCTCGACCTGTTGTGGAGCCGGGTGAAACACAAGGACACCCGCCCATTGCTGCGCACCGCCAACCCACTGGCAACATTGACAGAGATCTATGAAGCACGGGTACCGATTTATCGCCGGTCTGACCTGTCCGTCAAAGCGGACGCACAGTTTTCAATCGACGATATGGCGGGGCGGGTGATTGATGTGCTTCGAACGCGCCCCGACGTTCTGGAGGAAGTGGTATGAACGAAACCGTTCATGTTGGGTTGGGCGAGCGCGCCTATGATATCCACATTGGCCCCGGATTGCTGGCGCGTGCGGGCGCGTTGATCGCTCCGATATTGGCTCGTCCGCAAGTGCGGGTTGTGACGGACGAAAATGTGGCGGCCATTCATCTGGAAACGCTGCGCAGCGGATTGGCCGAGGCCGGGATCACCATGGAGGCCTTGGTGCTGCCGGCAGGCGAAAGCACCAAAAGCTGGCCGCACTTTACCCGTACTGTTGAGTGGTTGCTCGAGCAAAAAGTTGAACGCCGTGATCTGGTGGTGGCCTTTGGCGGTGGGGTGATTGGCGATTTGACGGGTTTTGCCGCCGCGGTGCTACGGCGCGGCGTGGGTTTTGTTCAAATTCCGACGTCCTTGCTGGCACAAGTTGACAGTTCGGTGGGGGGCAAGACCGGAATCAATGCACCACAAGGCAAAAATCTGATTGGGGCCTTTCATCAACCAAACTTGGTGCTGGCCGATATTGATGTACTGGGCACGCTGACGCCGCGTGATTTTCTAGCGGGTTACGGCGAAGTCGTGAAATACGGATTGCTTGGCGATTCTAACTTCTTTGAATGGCTGGAGGGTCAGGGCCCTGCGCTGGCTTCGGGAGACGAAAGCGCACGTATTGCAGCCGTAAGACGATCCTGCGAAATGAAAGCCGAGATTGTCGCCCGAGATGAGACAGAACAGGGTGATCGCGCACTGTTGAACCTGGGCCATACGTTTTGTCACGCTCTTGAGGCTGCGACGGGTTATGGCAGCCGTCTTTTGCATGGCGAAGGCGTTGCGATTGGGTGTGCGCTGGCTTTTGAACTCAGCCATCGTCTGGGCCTGTGTTCGCAGGAAGATCCCAGCCGAGTTCGGCAACATCTGGCCGAAATGGGCATGAAAGTGGACTTGTCTCACATTGAAGGCGATATTCCGGATGCAGACGGGCTTTTGGAGCTGATGGCGCAGGACAAAAAGGTGATCGACGGCCAGCTGCGCTTTATTTTGGCACGGGGTATTGGAGAGGCATTTGTTACCTCAGATGTGCCGCGAAATGTTGTGCGGGATCTGCTGCAAGACGAATTGGCCCGCAGGTAGGCCGCTCATCGCCTTTCATCATCGGCGCCTTGGCGCGGTTCGTGCTATCCCGATCAGTTCCTGCCATTTCCCGCGTCAAATCGTTCCTTTACGACAGTCACAAAAACGGCAAAGTGGATGCTGACTGTTTTGGAGGAAATCAACAATGACATCATATCTGAAGTCCACACCAACCCGCGAAGGGTTTTTCGGCGAATACGGTGGGGCGATGTTGCCTCCGGTACTGGAGCCGCATTTCAAGGCGATTGCCGAAAGCTATGACAAGATTTCGAATTCGGCCGAGTATATTCGCGACTTACGTTATATCCGGAAGCATTTTCAGGGACGTCCTACACCGATTTCCTACCTGAAAAACCTGAGTGAAATGAGTGGTGGGGCGCAGATTTACGCTAAGCGTGAAGATTTGAACCACACTGGTGCGCACAAGCTCAACCACTGTATGGCTGAAGCGTTGCTAGCCAAACATATGGGCAAAACCAAGCTGATGGCTGAGACCGGCGCCGGGCAACACGGTGTGGCATTGGCGACGGCGGCGGCATACTTTGGCATGGAATGCGAAATTCACATGGGCGAAATTGACATCGCCAAGGAAGCTCCGAATGTCACACGCATGAAGCTGTTGGGGGCAGAAGTTGTGCCCGTCGGCTTTGGTGGACGCTCATTGAAAGAAGCGGTGGATTCGGCATTTCAGGCCTATGTGCCTCAGGCAGATACGGCACTGTTTGCGATTGGATCTGTTGTCGGGCCGCATCCCTTTCCGATGATGGTGCGCGATTTCCAACACATCGTGGGCATTGAGGCGCGCGAGCAGTTTCTGGATATGACCGGCAACCTACCCGATATCGTGGCGGCCTGTGTTGGCGGTGGATCAAACGCAATGGGTCTGTTTGCCGGGTTTATTGATGATGAAGATGTCTCGCTTTATGGGGTTGAGCCTTTGGGCACATCATCGAAGCTTGGTGATCATGCAGCAACCATCACCTATGGTGAAGACGGTGATATCCACGGATTCCGCACCATGCTGTTGAAAGACGAAAACGGTGAGCCTGCACCGGTTCATACTGTTGCCTCGGGCTTGGATTACCCCGGCGTTGGACCGGAGCACGCGCATCTTTATCGCACTGGTCGGGCCAACTACACGGCTGCCGACGACAAGGAGGCTTTGAACGCGTTCTATGCCTTGTCACGTCACGAAGGCATCATTCCGGCACTGGAAAGTGCGCATGCGGTGGCTTTTGCGATGCGTGAAGCCGGGAATAACCCGGGTAAGTCGATCTTGTTGAACTTGTCAGGACGCGGCGACAAAGACATCGATTATGTCACCGAAACCTATGGGTTTGGCGAAAGCTAAAGCCTTATGGCGCGCGCCTTACCCCCATCGAGGGGGGCTTGGCGCGAGTCCGCTGAAGCGGACGGGCGACCAAGAAAAACGCCGGGGGCCCGATTCCTCCGGCGTTTTTGCTTTGTTTCAATGTCGTGGAGTCAGCTCACCGCTGCCCGATGAACAAGGCGCAGGCAGACCCGGGTTGCAACGGCCATGTCCTGAACGCTGATCCACTCTAAAGGCCCGTGAATTTCCTGCATGCCGGTAAACAGATTGGGGCAGGGGATACCCAGTTCTGTCAACCGTGACCCGTCGGTGCCACCGCGAATGAGGCCTGTCAAAGAGGCAACACCTTCTTCTTTGCAAGCCGCATGAGCGAGCTCAACTGGCGTCATATCGTTTTCCAGCCAATAGCGCATGTTTCGGTATTGTTTTGCAAACTCGCAAACAACGTCTGCTCCGGGGAAATCTTCCATTGCAGTGGTGCAAGCCTTTTGCAACTTGTCACGACGAGCACTTAGACCATCAAGTTCGAAATCTCGAAGGATAAACCGGACGTCGGCTTCGGATGATCCGCCTTGGATACCATAACAGTGGATAAACCCCTCTCGATCACTGGTGGTTTCCGGGGTTTCTCCGGCAACGTCCAAAAGCGAGACGATGCGGGCCGCCACATGCAGCGCATTGACCAGTTTGTCTTTGGCATATCCCGGATGCGCAGAGACGCCCTTGATGGATACCGATGCTCCGTCTGCTGAAAAGCTTTCGTACTCAATTTTTCCAAAGCTCGAACCGTCGAGTGTATAGGCAAAATCCACACCAAAATCAACGGGCAGGCGGGGGGCGACGCCGCGTCCAATTTCCTCGTCGGGGGTAAACGCCAGACGGATTTTACCGTGCTTAAGTCCGGGTGTAGACAAAAGATGCTCGGTCATGGTCATGATTACGGCCACGCCGGATTTGTCGTCCGCCCCAAGCAAAGTCAGGCCCGAGGCGGTAACGATGTCTTCACCAACCTTGCCTGCGAGATAGGAAGAATATGAGCCGCTCAGCACTAGGTCTGGCACGTCCGGATATGTGATATCGTTGCCGTCCCAGGCGTGATGCACCCGTGGCTTTACCCCGGTGGCATTGTATTGCGGTGCGGTGTCCACATGCGCGCAGAACCCTATACTGGGTGCGTTTTGAGCCGTTGCAGGCACTGTGGCCAGCACAACGCCATAGTCTGTCAGCTCAATCTCCGAGGCACCAATTCGTTCCAGTTCGGCCACCAGATGGCGTTGCATATCCAGTTGGATTGCTGTGCTGGGCTGAGATGGTGAGGTCTCATCACTTTGGCTATCGATTGCGCAATAAGCGACAAGCCGCGCCTCGAGGGCGCGGTCAAAATCAGGAAAACTTGTCATGGATAGCTCCGATTAGAACGGGATCTCATCGTCAAGATCGCGCGATGGGGCGCCGCCACCTTGTTGTGATCCGCCACCACCCTGTGCGCCGCTGTCATAGCCGCCACCGCCATAGCCACCCTGATCGCCATAGTTGCCGTCACCTTGACCGCCACCAAAGCCACCGCCGCCATCAGCACCGCCGCTGCGGCCGTCTAACATTACCAATGTGCCGTCAAAACCCTGCAATACCACTTCGGTGCTGTAGCGGTCATTTCCAGACTGATCCTGCCATTTGCGGGTTTGCAGTTTGCCTTCAAGATAGACCTTGGAGCCCTTGCGAAGATATTGTTCACAGACCCGCACAAGACCTTCCTGAAAAACGGCAACCGAGTGCCATTCAGTGCGCTCGCGGCGTTCGCCGGTGCTGCGGTCTTTCCAGGTTTCCGACGTGGCAATGCGCAGATTGCACACTTTGCCGCCGTTCTGAAATGTCCTGACTTCGGGGTCCCGGCCAAGATTGCCCACCAGAATGACTTTGTTCACCGATCCGGCCATATGCCCGCTCCCTTTAGAATCTGAATTTCTCCGGCACAGCATAGACCATCTGAACAACGTTAATGCTAGCCTAATTGACAAGATTTTTCATGAAGGTTCTCGGCGAAAAACAGCTTTGGTGTGCGGGTAACGGCGCAGAATTCTGGAAATCTGTTAACAGATATGTTTATAGTGCGCTTAACAAACGCCAAGAGGCAGGGCTTTTCGAATGAAACGTATCGTTTTGGGTGCATTGACGACGGCTGTTTTGGCCGCTTCGCCTGTGGCGGCTGAATTTCTATCATCGAAGTCGAGCAAAGCCAGCTTTCGTTCTAAAACCAATGTTTTGGATACCAGAGCCAAACAGCAATACAACAATTCGGTACGGCTCGCTCCGCAAAAGGTCTACACCCCGTCAAAATGGGGTGATGGTAGTTTTAAGGGCAAATACAACGGCCCCTATCTTCCAATGGCGCGTGAAGCAGCTATGCGCAACGGTGTGCCGGTCGATCTGTTTCTCAAGCTGGTTCAACAAGAGAGCGGCTGGAACGCCTCGGCCAAATCGCACAAAGGCGCGCTGGGATTGGCGCAACTTATGCCTGAAACGGCACGTCGGCTGAATGTCGATCCGTTGGACCCCTACCAGAATCTGGATGGTGGTGCGCGTTATCTGGCCAAGCAGTATCGCAAATTCGGGTCTTGGAGACTCGCTTTGGCGGCTTACAATGCGGGGCCGCAAGCTGTTCGAAAATACGGCGGCGTGCCGCCCTATAAGGAAACCCAGAACTACGTGCGCGTGATCTTGGGTATTTAACCGACGGCTTTCCACAGCCGATTTGCCTTTGGTTAAGGAACTTTTCCGGGTTACGGCGTAGGTCATCGCACAACGTGTCTCGGAGTTTGGTTGTGACCCTGAAAATAACTTGGCTTATGGTGTTTTGTGCCTGTGCTACAAACGTCGCGGCCGATGAAGGCCATGACACGCTGGAAGCCTTTGGCGAGGCGCTGTTTTTTGACGAAAACCTGTCGGCCAATCGAACTCAGGCCTGCGCAACCTGCCATGATCCGGACTATGCTTTCAGCGACCCAAGAGAGATAGGGGCCGGCAAGGCGGTCTCGCTAGGGGACGACGGTGAATCCGTGGGAGATCGCAGCGCGCCTACGCTCACATATGTCGGGTTTGCACCTGAATTTCATCGAAATGACAAAGGGCAGTATCTTGGCGGGTTCTTTGTTGATGGACGGGCCACAACACTGGAGGCTCAAGCCGGAGAACCGCCGCTGAATCCAATTGAAATGGGGATACCTGATAAGGCCAGCGTGGTGGTGCGCTTGCTCGAGAGCCCTGACTACGTTCAAAGCCTGCGAACTCTGTTCCCGAAAGATACTCTGGAAGACACGGATGCCACCTTTGCGGCCATGACCCGTGCTTTGGCAGCTTATGAGCGAACAGGCATTTTTGCCCCTTTTGACTCGAGGTATGACCGGTATTTAAAAGGAGATATCGACCTGACCGAGGAAGAAAATCTGGGCCGGTCTCTGTTTTTTGCACGAGACAAGACCAATTGCAGTATTTGCCACCAATTCCGGGAAAAGCCGGGAGAGGAAAAAGAGACTTTTTCGACCTACCGATACCACAATATCGGAGTGCCAATGAACCATGCTGTCCGGGCGATCAATGGTTTAGGGAACAGGCATGTAGACAAAGGGTTGTTTCAAAATCCAAGGGTTGATCACGTCGCAGAAACCGGGCGTTTCAAAGTGCCCACGCTGCGCAATGTCGCGGTGACAGGGCCTTATATGCACAATGGCGTGTTTCAGGAACTGCGCACCGTGATCTTGTTTTACAACAAGTACAACAGTCTGGCGCCGCTTCGCCAGATCAATCCGGAAACTCTGGAACGGTGGCGCTTACCAGAGGTGACCAAGACATTGGCGGTGTCGGATTTGATCAAAGGCAAAGACCTCAATGACGCAGAGGTTGATGCATTGGTAGCCTTTCTGAAAACACTAACAGATTTGCGATACGAGCATTTGTTAGACCCATGAGACACAGCGGAATTCTGGAACCCTAACGCCCTTCGGGACCGTCATATGCGCGTTCCACTTTGGCTACACGCAATGTGTAATGCTCATACCACCGTGTCTTGCCAAGCTTTTGCGCCAAAAGATGTTGAGCGACATCTTTCCAGGCAACCAGGCTTGCCTCGTCTTTCCAATAGCTGACAGTGATGCCAAGCCCGGCGGAATCCCGAGTGCTTTCCGCGCCAATATATCCGGGTTGTTGTTCGGCCATCTCAACCATTTGTGCCGACATGGCGTCATAGCCATGATCCCCATCGCTGCGTTGGGCCGTGAATATCACTGCGTAATAGGGCGGGGCGGGAAGGGGGGCAAATCGGGACATGGCTGCACCCTAAGCGTGGCGGCGGATATGTAAAGAGGATGTTGGACCCCGGGCTGCATTACCCAAAAAGAAATCGGGGGCCCGCAGGCCCCTGATTGTTTATTCAGCTGCGATCTTAATGACCGGTTCCATCCGGGAAAAGATGTCATCGCTGAGATGACATTTTACCTGATGGCCATCTGCCAAATCGCGTACCGGAGGAACCTCCTGATCGCAAAGACCGCCGGGGACTTCTGATTTCCAGCGACAACGCGTTTGGAACGGACAGCCAGGGGGCGGGCTCATCGCCGACGGAATGTCGCCCTCTAGCACGATGTGCTGTTTCTCAACCGAAGTGTCAGCAATCGGAACCGCCGAAAGCAACGCCTCGGTATATGGATGGTAGGGCGGTGAGAACACCTGATCTGTGGTGCCAAGCTCAACGACGTGACCAAGGTACATGACCATGACACGATCCGACAGATAGCGCACGATGGACAGGTCATGAGAGATAAACAACAATGTGGTTTTCTCTTCGCGCTGGATTTCCATCAAGAGGTCGGTCACGGCGGCCTGCACGGACACATCCAACGCAGATACAGGTTCATCCGCCACAACAATGCGTGCACCACCCGCAAAGGCGCGCGCAATACCCACGCGCTGTTTCTGACCACCGGAAAGCTGGCGCGGCATACGATCACCAAACTCCCGTGGCAGTTTGACCAGATCCAACAGCTCTAGCATGCGTTTGCGACGATCAGCTTCGCTATCGCCGATCTTAAAGATTTCCAACGCGCGCATTATCTGGCGCCCTACCGTCATCGAAGGGTTCAGCGTGTCAAACGGGTTTTGGAACACCATCTGAACATCAGCCACCGTTTTGGTGTTGCGAGACTGGATCGGAGTCTGTTCGATGTTTTTGCCATCCAGCAGAATTTCCCCTTCGGTGGCGGTTTCCAATCCCATCAGCACTTTGGCGAAGGTGGACTTGCCACAGCCGGACTCGCCCACAATCGCGAGTGTTTCGGATTCATGTGCTTCAAAGCTCAGGGTTTCATTGGCTTTAACCACTTTGGTATCACCGCCGCCAAACAGAGCATTTGCAGCGACCTCATAGTATTTCTTGAGGTTGTCCATTTTCAGAACAACTTCGCCAATTTCGCCCTTTTCCTTGACTTCCGCTTTGGCAATTGGCGCATTCCAGTCAATTTCCTCGAACTTAAGACAGCGCGACGAATGGCGTTCAAAGCCCTCGACATTGACCATCGGAATTTCGCCTTTGTCACATCGACCTTCTTCAAAATAGTCACAGCGCGGACCAAAGTTACAGCCATTGGGGCGTTCGTGCGGCAACGGGAAATTGCCCGGAATGGCCACCAGTGGGCGTGCATTTTTGTCCGCCCCCGGAAGTGGGATCGAGCGAAACAGCGCTTGGGTATAGGGATGGTGCATGTTGTCAAAGACATCTTCGATTGAGCCACGCTCAACCGCTTCACCCGAATACATCACACAAATCCGGTCACAGGTTTCCAATACCAGACCAAGGTTGTGCGAGATGAACAGCATCGATGTGCCATACTTTTTGCCCAGATCCTTGACCAGTTCGACAACCGCGGCTTCAACTGTCACATCCAACGCCGTGGTCGGCTCGTCCAGGATCAACAGGGCCGGTTTTGACATCAGGGCCATCGCAATTACGATGCGCTGTTGCTGACCACCTGACAGTTGGTGCGGGAAAGAGTTCAGCATACGCTCAGGGTCTGGCAGGCGCACATCTGTCACCACTTCCAGCGCGCGTTTGTAAGCCTCCTCTTTGCCAACACCTTCGTGAATCATCGGCACTTCCATCAGCTGTTTGCCGATCCTCATGGCCGGGTTCAGAGAGGCCATAGGTTCTTGATAGATCATCGCAATTTCATTGCCGCGCACGTCGCGCAACTCTTCTGGACTCAACTCGGCCAGATCACGCCCCTTGAACTTGATCGAACCGCCTACAACGCGACCGTTCTTGCCAAGGTCCTGCATGACCCCAAGTGCCACGGTGGATTTACCACATCCGGATTCACCGACCAGACCGACGGCTTCGCCCGGTTTTACCCGAACCGAAAAGTCCATCACGGCGGGAATCTCACGCAGTCGGGTGAAAAAGGATATCGACAGTTTATCGATCTCAAGGATCGGGCCGTCATAGTCACCTAGTTTACTCATTGTTCAGTCTCCCTGTTGGAGCTCTCGGGGCTTGGCCCCTGTTTGTCTTCATCTTGCTGCAAATACTCCGGGGGACCGGGGGCTGGCCCCCGGCCTCCATGATATCAGTCACGCAAAGATTCCTCACGCAGGCCATCCGCCAGCAGGTTGAGACCTAAAACAAGGCTCAACAACGAGAAGGCCGGTACCAGTGCGGGGTGCGGATAAATCGACAACAGCTTACGGCCATCGTTGATCGTCGTCCCCCAGTCCGGGCTCTCGGGGGGCAGGCCAAGGCCAAAGAACCCCAAAGTTCCCAAAAGGATTGTGGTGTAGCCAATGCGCAGACAGAAATCCACGATCAGTGGTCCTCGTGCGTTGGGCAGGATTTCCCAAAGCATGATGTACCAAGGACCCTCTCCTCGGGTTTGGGCGGCAGCCACATAATCCCGTGTCTGGATATCCATCGCAAGGCCACGCACAATCCGAAACACTGTCGGTGAGTTCACAAAGACCACGGATACGAACACCACAAGGATGCCGCCGGGAATATTGAACAAATCCAAAGTGCCCGGCAGGACGTCAATCACAGAACCCGCAGACGAAATACCAGAAAGGTAAATCCAGAACATTCCGATCAGAACACCAGCCAGCAACGGATTGCGCAACTTAGGTCTCGTATAGTACCGCGAATTCAGTAGGACGCCGACAAAGATGATCGGAAAGACGAACAAAACCATCCCCATATAGTTGGGAATGCCCGTGGCCACGATTTCCGGCGTTACAAGTAGGTAGAACAACAAGATCACCGGGAAAGCGAGGATCAGGTTGGCAAGGAACGATAGGCCAGTGTCCAGCCTGCCGCCAAAGTATCCAGCCGGAAGGCCTAGGGTGATCCCCACCATGAAGGCAAACAGCGTGGCGAACGGTGCAATCACAATGACAATTACGCTGCCGGTGACCATTCTGCTGAAGACGTCACGCGCTAGGTTGTCCCCCCCCAATAGATAGTAACAGGCCGATCCACATTCTTCCGGGTTGGCGCCGCGTACTGCCGTTCCAGGCAGCTTGTTCTTCATGCCGGAAAGCTGTGAAAGCGGATCTTGGGTGGCGATCAGGTCAAACAGGCCAACAAACAGCGCTGTATAGACCCAGAACATCACCAGACCAAAACCGATCATACCGATCATTGAATCAAACAGCTTGCCATAAAGGCCGAGGCGGCGTTTGTAGACTATCGACAAGAGAAAAGTCACCACAAGCGCCAGCCAGACCGGTGAAAATTGTGCGGAAACGGTTCCGATTATGCCCGTGGTTTCAGATGACAGAACCATCCCAAGGATCAGATAGGCAAGACAGATCGCAAGCAGAGCTAAGAAACTGTAGCGAACAGCCATGCCAATCAGAGCACTTGGGCCCCGATCCAACGTGATGGTGCCGTCTGAATTGATCTTGTCCGAGGCCGGAGCCAAAACAAGGCTGGTGACAAATTGCAGGGCCACCAAAAGGAGGAACACCACCGCAACGATTTGAAAAACAGGATCCAGGATTGATCCGAGAGAGCCTGTCCAGGTTAGATTTTCCATGTGCTCACCTCCCTCAAGAAATACGGATGCGTGGGTTGAGGTAGACATAGCCGATATCAGAGATCAGCTGGGTCACCAGAACCACGAAAACCGAAACCACCGAGACCGCCAAAAGCATCTCGATATCATTGTTGCCCGCGGCGTTCACCAACTGCCAGCCAAAGCCGGAATAGGAAAACAGGGTCTCAACAATCACCACACCGTTCAACAGCCAGGGAAACTGCAGCATAATCACTGTAAAAGGTGCAATAAGCGCATTGCGCAGAGCGTGTTTCATCACGATATTGCGGAAACTCACCCCCTTGAGGCGGGCAGTCCGCACATATTGCGCCGTCATAACTTCGGCCATTGAGGCCCGTGTCATACGCGCGATATAGCCCATACCGTACAAGGCAACGGTTAGGACCGGCAGGGTAAAGTTCTGAAAGGTGGCCTTATCCATGGCCGTCTTGGCTGTGCCTTTGAACAAGGCTTTGCCTTCGATCCATCCCCATTCATGTAAAATGGGTCCCAAACCGTTGCGCGTTGAGGCCAGTAGCGCAATGAAAATAACCCCAGAGACATACTCTGGCGTCGCAGTGGAAAGAATTGAGACTGTTGACAAAGACCGGTCCGTGCGGCTGCCTTCGTTCATTCCCGCCAGCACACCAATCACCAGTGCCGAGGGCACCATTACAACCATGACCCAGAACATCAGCTTACCTGTGTTCTTCAACCTTTTTCCCAGGGTTTCGGCCACCGGCGCTTTAGCCACAGTTGAAAAACCCCAGTCGCCCTGCAAAATACCGCAATACCGAGGCATATCTTCTGGAGCAACACCGGGCCGCACGCATTTACCAACGGTTTTGCCGTCTTCTTTGACGGTTTTATAACCGGGCATGAGGCCCAGCCATTGGGCGTATTTGATTGGTGCTGGTTGCAAATATCCGCGATCCGAAAGATAGGACGCCACGGCTTCATCCGACATACGGAAGTTGCCTTGGGATTTTGCCAGCTTCTCAAGGTTGGGGTAGAGGTTGGTCATAAAGAAAACGATGAACGTCAAGCAAATTGCCGTCACAATCATCATTCCGACCCGTCTGAGTATAAACAGTCCCATAATGTTCCCTGTTGGTCTGTTTCGGTGAGCCTGCAACTGCAAATGCGGCGCTGGCATACGAAAAAGGCAGCTCCGGTTTGGATGCCGCCAATTGTTAAATCAGTTTGCCTTAGAGGTGATCGCGCGCTGCTTGGCCGGTTTGAGTTCTGGTTGCAATCTGACTATCAAAGCCAGGCAAATACCGGACACAAGAACGCAGTTGAATGCGAGCATAAATTTCCCCCTAGTGAAAAAGCTTTTCTCTGTGCGCAGAGCAAGCCTCTTTCATTTTTTTGACCGGATATTTAGCCGTTAGGCGGCCCGATCTATTGTTGTATCGGGCATTCGGCACTAAAAATGGTTATGGGTCAATGATCTTGTTCGTCATTTAAGAGGCTAAAAACGACATTGATGGTGTCGAAAACAGGCTTTCAGCAGTTCATTAAGGGCATTTTGGGGGACCGTTTCCGTTTTTTCAGCTCTGCGATTCTAACCGCGCGGCGCGGCGGTCTTGCGAACCTGGCTTGGGGCCGCGCCGAAATGCTGTTGGCTGAAGCGGGTGAAGTAGGCCGCGCTACCGAAACCAAGTTTGTCTGCGATTTCGTTGATAGGTAAGTCGGTTTGGGTCAGCATGATCCGGGCTTTATGCTGGACCACCTGACTCACCATGTCGGCTGCAGTTAATCCCGAGCATTGGCGCGACACGCGGGTCAAATGCGTTGGAGTGATGCCTAAGTCTTCGGCATAATCCTGCATCGGTCGGCCAGATTGGAAGTTGTCCGACAGAATATCGCAAAACCGGCGCACAATGCGTTCGGCAGCACTGGCCAGCGGAGGCGCCCCCTGAATTTGCATTTGACGCCGCAACCAGATCGACACCAGAGAAGCAATGGCCGTCAGCGATTCATTCACAAATGGGCGATCTTCGTGCAACTCGCGACGCAGATCATCAAACAGTCCGGTCAATTCGGCCTGCGCAAGGCCGTCCTGCAGGCGCAGTTGCTGCGTACGATCCGGCAATTGCACACGTCCGTTATTTGGGATGATCAAAGCCTGACCCTGAATATGTCGCCCGACTTCGATGGAGGCAAGTTTGCCCGCGGGAATGAAAATAGCGTTGTGTGCGCCGAAACCTCGCCGCAGTCCATGCAGCAAAAGCCGACCTTGACCGCGGGTGATCCAAAGAAACAGATGATGATCGCGCACATGCAACTGCTCCAACTGCCAAAGACCGCCATGGGTCATTTGCGCAAGGGTCATCACTTGAATGCCATTTGTGTGCTGAACCGGATGTTGTAACAACGGTTCAGTAATAATTTTTTGGATCGGATCTTTCAGAGGCGCGCCGACCTCTCGCCGGGCCATCGCACCGGCTTGCGGGCGGGCCATAAATGACGGGATATGTAAATTCTTAGAGCTCATCTGCGGTGATATATGTCAGCAGGGTTCGGATTCGGCAAGTCACTTTGGGTCCATCAGCAGAGCTTTGCCATTGCCAAAACCGCTTATGAAGCATCTGGCTTATACGCAAACCAGTCACGCATTTTTGAGCGAAACCACGTGCGCTGCCTTTTGGCAAACTGACGTGTGGCAATGGTTGCAGCTTCGCGCGCCTGCGCCAACGTTATTTCGCCACGCAAATGAGCGATCAATTCAGGTGCACCTATCGCCTTTGAAGACAAGTGTGTAACAGCCCAATGGGCGAGGTTGGCGCGGGCTTCGTCCAATGCACCCTGTTCCAACATCAGATCAAAGCGGCGGCCAATCCGTTCGTTCAGCCAGTCCCGGTCAACATCAAACACAATAGACGCAGGCAGCTCCGGGGTCAGCAAGGGGGCGGGGGTGTTGTCTTGCCACTCGGCCAAAGGACGCCCGGTTGTGTGCAGCACCTCCCAGGCACGCTGAACCCGCATAGGGTTTTGCTGATCGATTCGCGCTGTGGTCATCGGATCCAACTCATCAAGCAATGCTTGGAATCCTTCGCTGGCTACACGGGCATCCGCTTCGGCGCGTATCTCGGGTGGTGTTGCCGGAATTTCAGCCAACCCTTGGGTTAGCGCGGTGAAATAGAGGCCGGTGCCACCTGTAATAATCGGGCGCTCGGGTCCTTGCAACAATGGCGCCACCTGACGCAACCAATGCCCGACAGAATAATCCGCATCAAATGCCACATGCCCGTAAAGCGCGTGGCGTGCCTGCGATTCGTCGTCTTCGGAGGGGCGTGCTGTCAGGACACGCCAGTTTTCATACACCTGAATGGCATCGGCGTTGATGATGACGCCGCCCTGTTCCTCTGCAATCTGCAAGGCTAGGGCGCTTTTGCCGCTTGCGGTAGGCCCGGCAATCAAAACAGGCTGATCCGGTGCAATTTGGGGCAGGGCCGTCATGTGTGAGCCTTGTCTTTTTTCCGCCGATGGGTCAAGGAATCGATATCGCGCATTGAACCTGCCTGTGTTTTCCGACATTTTGCGCCCGATCCTAATTCCTTGCGCAGATGGAGTGCAACATGACTGAGGCAGCCCCCGACAGCGAAACCACATACAAGCGCGTGATGCTGAAGATTTCGGGGGAGGCATTGATGGGAGATCAGGGCTTTGGCCTGCATCCGCCCACGGTTCAGCGCATCGCCGAAGAAGTGAAATCCGTGCATGATTTGGGTGTCGAGATTTGTATGGTCATCGGGGGTGGGAACATTTTCCGCGGGCTTCAGGGTTCGGCGCAAGGCATGGAGCGCACCACGGCAGACTATATGGGGATGCTGGCAACCGTGATGAATGCGCTGGCGATGCAGTCCGCTTTGGAAGAACTCGGCGTGTTTACCCGCACAATTTCAGCAATTCCGATGGATCAGGTCTGCGAGCCCTACATTCGACGCCGTGCTGTGCGCCACCTTGAGAAAAAGCGGGTCTGTATTTTTGCCGCCGGTACCGGGAACCCGTATTTCACAACCGATACAGCCGCGACCTTGCGCGCTTCAGAGATGGCTTGTGAAGCCATTTTCAAAGGCACCAAAGTGGACGGGGTTTACGACAAAGATCCGGTAAAATTTGACGACGCTGTGCGCTATGACACGGTGAGTTACGATGATGTTCTGACAAAACGTCTAGGCGTTATGGATGCCTCTGCGATTGCTTTGGCGCGCGACAACAGCCTGCCCATCATTGTGTTTTCATTGGATGAGCCCGGTGGGTTCCGCGGCATTCTTGCAGGTCGGGGTACCTATACCAAGGTTGGCTAAGATCCTGCTTTTTCCTTGATAATGTGATATTCTTGGTGCTGTTCCAGTAACCTGACCATCACCGGAGGACCACCTTGCGCTATCTTTTGAAATTGATCTTAACCTTGTGTTTTGTGGCCCCGGGTGCCTGGGCTGCGGACCTTTCGGTGTCCGGTTCCGACATTTGTCAAACCCGGCTGAGTGGGCAGATCACCAAGGGGGACGCTGAGACACTTCGGGCGTGGTACATCGACAAAGGTTTATTTGAGGGTAACATCCATAACGAGGCACTGTGTCTGGATGGACCAGGAGGATCGCTGGGCGAAGCTTTGAAAATGAGCCGGTTCTTGTACGAGTTCGGCATTCGAACTCGGCTGGACAAAAACGCGACCTGTCTGTCGGCCTGTGCCGTTTTGTTCATGATGGGAACAGAGTATGCCGATCACGGATCGGGTGATGGGCTGAACGCGGATCGCCGCATGCATGTGACCGCCCAATTGGGATTTCACCGCCCTGAACTACGTCTTCCATCCGGCGGTTCGGTCGATACAGAACAGTTGGGGCGTGCTTATGATCTGGCTATCGATACGGTGCTGGAGTTTGTGCGTTTGGCGAATTTTGCCTCTCATAGTGAGACTATGATCGCCTCAGATCTGATTGAAGTGATGATGGAACGGAAGGGCGAGAATTTTTTCTACATTGATACTGTGGGCAAGGCGGGACGCTGGAATATTGGGCTTGAAGGTTTGACCCTGCCACGCGCCATGGACAAGCAGGCGGCGCTGACTGCCTGCAACAATCTGGCCATCTGGCAGCTGCGCTATATCGATGACTACAATGATTATAGCTACGATGATCAGCCAGACTACGATGAGCAAGTCGAAGTGTTGACGTCCTCGAAAAAGTCTTTTGTTGTGTTCGGTGATTTTGGCGCCATGGATCATCATCATGAATGCATCATCCGGTTGAGCAATTTTGGGGACGGATTTTACGAGTTATCTGCCTGTGGTTTCATGGATGCAGAAGGTGTCACAATCGGCGAAAGACGCTGTGAAGACGCAGGTGTTGCCGACCCGATGCTTGAAACATGGAGCACTGATCTTGTTCCACTACCGGACGGTTCCCGGCTGGCGCTCTTGCCACCCGGAACGCGCTTGATCCAAGCAGATTCCGTTGCGCGCAATCTTGAATTGCGCGCCGTGAATGCCGAGAAAGCGCGAGATGAAGGGCTGCTGTCTTTCAGAACCCGCTGCTCTGGCTTGGTCATGTCAGCGCAAATTCGTGGCGTGACGTCCTTTACCAACCTGCGATCTTCGCCGGGCTTTGATGGTGAAGTGGTCGCGCAAATCGCATTGGGGGAAAGGGTGACACCGATCTCTTCCGAAGAAGAGTCCTTCATAATGGCCGAGGGCGCTTCGGAAGCCTGTCGCAGCTCGTGCGAGTGGATGGGGCCGGGTCCGGGCGGGCTTAAGGCGCTTTACGGGACTGCATCGGGGCTGGGCGACATCAACCAGTGTTTTGAAGACAACTTAATCTGGTACCATGTGGAAACACAGTCCGGGCAACAGGGGTATTTGAGCGGCAAGTTCTTGCGGTACTGATGAAAATCGCAACTGCAGTTTGATCCTGCCTGCAAACTGTGCGAAACCGGATATAGAAAATGACCGGGGCGCAAAGCACCGGACCAACTAAGACAAGAGCAACACCTATGTCTGATGATTTTGAACTTGATACCGACGACCTGACCCGCCGCATGGATGGCGCTATGGGGGCGCTGAAAACTGAATTTTCGTCACTACGTACCGGGCGTGCGTCGGCCAATATGCTCGAACCCGTTATGGTCGAAGCCTATGGCCAAAGAACGCCAATTAATCAGGTTGGCACTGTGAACGTGCCTGATCCACGAATGGTCACCGTGAATGTCTGGGATAAATCTCTGGTGCAGGCGGTCGAAAAAGCCATTATGAACTCTGGTCTTGGGATCAACCCTCAGACCAACGGCACAATCGTTATGTTGCCCATTCCAGAGCTGAACGAAGAGCGTCGCACTGAACTGGCCCGTGTCGCAGCACAATACGCGGAACATGCTCGTGTCGCCGTGCGCAATGTGCGCCGTGACGGTATGGACCAGATTAAGAAAGCCAAGTCTGATGGTTTGGGCGAGGATGATCAGAAGTTCTGGGAATCCGAAGTTCAGGATTTGACAGACCAATATATCAAAAATGTTGACGGCGCGCTTGAAAACAAGCAAGCCGAGATCATGCAGGTCTGAATTAGTAAAAAAGGGACCGCAGAATTGGGTTCAGAGCACACCGACACGGGCGGTCCTCGTCATGTGGCCATTATTATGGATGGCAATGGACGTTGGGCGCAGGCCCGCAATAGGCCGCGTCTATTTGGCCACCACGCTGGCGCTCGTCGCGTGCGAGAAATTGTCGAAGCGTGTCCGGAAAATAACGTTAAGTATCTGACAATATTCGCGTTCTCGACGGAAAACTGGAAAAGAACTCAGATCGAAGTGGCTGGATTAATGTCCCTTTTTCGCCGTTACATTTTTCGGGAAATGCAGGAATTTGTGAAGCGTAATGTCCGGGTACGGTTCATTGGCGACCGAATTAAGCTGGACGGCAAGCTGCGCGGATTGATGGATGAAGCCGAAGAACTGACCGAACACTGTACCGGTACCAATTTGACCATCGCCCTGAACTATGGCGGTCGCGACGAAGTGGCGCGCGCCACAAAACGGTTGGCCAGAGATGTTGCAACCGGGCATTTGGATCCAGAAGACGTTGATCAGGAAACATTGCCTAAATATCTGGATACCCGCGTTTTACCCGACCCGGACCTGGTGATCCGCACCAGCGGCGAGGCCCGGATTTCAAACTTTCTGCTGTGGCAATCGGCCTATGCTGAGTATGAATTTATCGACACGCTCTGGCCGGATTTTTCCGCCGAAGAGTTTCACAGCCTAGTGTCCTCATATGGAGGGCGCGAGCGCCGGTTTGGTGGGGTGAAGGCGTGAGCGGGGCTTCTGGCAAGTGGGGTGACCTTGGCCCAAGATTGGTGTCTGCCTTTGTCATGGTGGTGGTCGGCGTTGTCGAGGTTTGGCTGGGTGGAAACTGGTTTCACGGGCTGGTGGCTGTTGTCGGCGGCGGTATGATCTGGGAACTCACCAGAATGATGTCACCGAACAACCAGAAACTGGCATTGCCACTAGGAATTTTATGCGCCGTCATTTTGTTTGTTGCTCCATTGGTGCCACAGCAGGCGATGTTGCCAATCCTGTTGGCCCCAGCGGTTGTAGGGGCGACCCAAATTTCAAAAGATCGTTTGATTTACGCGGCTTATTCGTCGGCTTTGATGTTGGCCTGTCTGGGCCTTATGTTATTGCGCGACTTTAACGGCATTCGACTGATCGTGTGGTTGGTTTTGGTCGTGATTGCGACAGACGTTGCCGGTTACTTTGTAGGTCGGATTGTCGGCGGTCCCAAGTTTTGGCCAAAGGTCAGTCCTAAAAAGACCTGGTCTGGAACGATTGGTGGTTGGGTTGCGGCAGCTTGTGTTGGGGCAGCTTTTGGCGGCTTTCATTTGATTGTGATCAGCGTACTGACCTCGTTTTCGTCTCAAATGGGTGATGCTGCTGAAAGCGCAATAAAAAGGCGCACGGGCGTCAAAGACAGTTCAAATCTTATTCCGGGGCACGGCGGATTTCTGGATCGGTTTGATGCGATGATGGGGGCGGCGCTGTTTGTTATGGTTGTCGGTTTGGTCGTCGGCCTGCCAGCGGGGCAATGATGCGCAAAGTTTCTATTCTGGGAGCGACCGGGTCGATCGGGCAAAATACCATCGACCTGATCAGCCGTGATCCCAAGGCCTATGACGTTGTTGCGCTGACCGGTGGACAGAATATTGCCCAGCTGGCCAAGGATGCTATCGATCTGAATGCAGATGTCGCTGTGATTGCAGACGAAAATCTGCTGCCTGAACTTCGGGCCGCGCTTGGCGACAGTAGTGTTGAGGCTGCTGCAGGCAATCAGGCTATTTGCGAAGCCGCGACGCGCCCGGCAGACTGGGTCATGTCTGCAATTGTCGGGGCCGCGGGTCTCGCTCCGGGGTTGAAGGCGCTGGAACAGGGGGCGGTGCTGGCGCTGGCCAACAAAGAATCTTTGGTGACGGCTGGTCCCCTTATCCTGGGTACCGCCAAGGCGCACAATGCGCGTATTCTGCCGGTAGACAGCGAGCATTCCGCAGTCTTTCAGGGGCTAGCGGGCGAAGATTTCGACACCGTCGAGCGGATTATCATCACCGCAAGCGGTGGTGCATTTCGCGACTGGAGCCTTGAAGATATGGCCGTCGCCACGCCTGCGCAGGCGTCTTCACATCCCAATTGGAACATGGGACAGCGCATCACAATTGACAGCGCGTCGATGTTCAACAAAGCACTTGAAGTCATTGAAACAAAAGAGTTCTTTGGTTGCCCCCATGAGATGATTGAAGTCTTGGTACACCCTGAATCCATGGTGCATGCCTTGGTGGGTTATAATGACGGAGCGCTGATGGCGCATGTTGGCCCTGCGGATATGCGTCACGCTATCGGCTATGCTTTGCACTGGCCTCTTCGTCGTAAACTGCCTGTTGAAAGGCTGGATCTTGCGAAAATCGGCCAGCTGCATTTTCGCGATCCGGACCTTGTGCGTTATCCGGCCTTGCGTCTTGCCCATGAGGTGATGCAGGCAGGCGGTCTCAGCGGGGCGGTCTTTAATGCAGCCAAAGAACGGGCAATGGATGGCTTTATCGAAGGGCGCATTGGCTTTTTAGAAATGGCTGAGGTTGTCGAAGAAGTGATGGCCCGTTTGGATCGACGCCATATTAATGCCGAAATGACCCTTGATACGGTCTCGAAAACAGACCATCTCGCACGACAGACGGCAGATGCTGTGATGGCAGAGCGGCACTAGAGCGGCAACAAGGGTGAACACACGTGGATATTTTTAGCCTAATTTCCGGTTTTGGGAACGTTTTTTGGGTCATCATCGCCTTTGTTGTGGCGCTGTCGGTGATTGTGGCGATCCACGAATATGGCCATTACATTGTCGGCCGCTGGAGCGGCATTGGCGCAGATGTGTTTTCGCTTGGATTTGGGCCGGTGATTTGGTCTCGATTTGATAAACGCGGCACCAAATGGCAGATCGCAGCCCTGCCTTTAGGTGGTTATGTCAAGTTCAAAGGCGATGCCAACGCGGCCTCTGGCAAGGACGAAGGTGCCATGGCGGAAATGAGCGAAGAAGATCGGCGCCATACGATGCATGGTGCGCCTCTTTGGGCGCGTGCTGCCACTGCTGCTGCAGGGCCAGTTTTTAACTTTATTCTGTCGACCGCAATCTTTGCACTGGTTTTTATCAGCCGCGGTCAGATTGGCGACGACCTTGTGGTTGGCGAGTTGCAGGATTTACCACCGCCTGCCTATGAGTTGCGGGCTGGGGACGAGATTATCGCGATTGCCGGGCAAACCATGCCAGGATTCGGTGATGTTCAAATATTTAATGCGTTCTCAGACGCGATTCCGCTGGAAACACCGCTGGATTATCAGGTCATGCGCGACGGTTCGAGCGTTTCGGCCAGTGGCCCTTATCCCTATCCTCCTATTGTCTCGCATTTGGCACCGCAATCGGCAGCATACGCTGCGGGGCTTGAGGTTGGCGATGTTATCACCGCAATCGACGGAACCCGTATTACCGGTTTTTCCGAGCTGAAAAAGGCTGTGGAAACCGGCGAGGGCCGCGCAATGTTGCTGACGGTGTGGCGCATGGGGGAAACCTTGGAATTCACTCTGGTACCGCGCCGTATGGATGAACCTCAGGCTGAAGGTGGGTTTAAGACGTATTGGCGTATCGGCATTGGGGGAGGGCTGGCTTTTGACCCCGCGACGCAGTCCGTGCCTGCCGGCGATGCTGTGTGGCGTGGAATCGTCCAGACCGGTCGCATCATTGAAGGCTCAGTTTCAGGTCTTTATCATATGATAACCGGCGCCATTTCTAGCTGTAATCTTTCAGGTCCGGTGGGGATAGCCCAGACGTCCGGGGCGATGGCAAGTCAGGGTGTGATGAGCTTTGTGTGGTTTATCGGTGTGTTGTCGGCAGCCATTGGTATGTTGAACCTTTTCCCAATTCCGATGCTGGACGGTGGACATCTTGTGTTCTTTGCCTACGAGGCTGTGGTCGGCCGTCCGCCAAGTGATCAGGCACTGCGTGTTCTGATGAGTATTGGTCTGTTTTTGGTGTTGTCGTTGATGGTTTTTGGACTTCTCAACGATACCATTCGTTGCCCATGATCTAGGTTCCAGCACAGTGCTGCCCCATTCCTGCCTTATTTCGGGGGTAGATTTGAGTAAGCAACCAAGTGAGTGGAATAAGACCGATGCAAACGATTGGACATGGCTACCGAGCGATTAGTCTCCTGTTTGTCATAAACTGGGACCGGCTTTTGTTTCCGGCTGCAATTCTGGCCGGGCTGGTAACGGCTGCCTATATCGGATCGTTGGGTCTTTTCTAGACTTACACTTCCAAAGTTTTCGGTAATGCGACCTGCTTTCTGTTCATGAAGGCGGGTCGTTTCCTGTTGTGGATAAGTCTGTGGATAAAATAAAAATGCTTCGGGACAGTTTGGCGTTTTGACATCAATGGCTATTCCCGGTAGTCACATGCCATCTGGGATGTCTTGCAGGAATTGGGATATGACCAATCATATAGGGGCAGCAGTACAGGTTCGGGCAGTAAAAGATACCTGGCTGCAGCAGGCCGTAATGGCCATTTTTGTTTTAATTACAGCGCTTTTGCTTGCTCTGCCAAGTACAGCAGGCGCACAGGAATACAAGTTCAACTCGATTAAAGTTGACGGAAACCAGCGGATAGAATCTGCTGCGATCTTGAACTATGCTGGTATCGAAACGGGCAAAGTTGTTACCGCGGGCCAAATTAACGGCGCTTATCAGCGAATTCTTGACAGTGGTCTTTTCGAGACGGTCGAACTGACACCGCGCGGAAGTCGCCTTGATATCAAGGTTGTTGAGTACCCGACGATCAACCGTATCAGTATTGAAGGCAATGAACGCCTCAAAGATGACGCGTTGCTGTCGGCCATCGAGTCGCAACCTCGTAAAGTTCTGAACCCAACTGTCGCTGAACGAGATGCAGCCTTCATTGCTGAGGCCTATTCGCAATCTGGCCGGCTGGCAGCGCGTGTGACCCCTCGAATCATTCGCCGGAGTGACAACCGCGCAGATCTGGTGTTCGAAATCTTTGAAGGTGGTATTTCCGAAGTTGAACGGATCAGTTTTGTTGGCAACCAGCACTATTCTGATCGCCGTTTGCGGCGGGTACTGGGATCAAAGCAAGCCGGACTGCTCCGTGCGCTGATCAAGAAGGACACCTATGTCGCTGACCGCGTAGAGTTCGACAAGCAATTGTTGCGGGATTTCTATCTGTCGCGTGGGTATGTGGATTTCCGAACCACCGGTGTGAACGCAGAGCTTTCGCGGGAACGTGATGGGTATTTCCTGACCTTCAATCTTCAGGAAGGACAGCAGTTCCGCTTTGGTGAAATCAGCGTTGTCAGTGAAATCGACGCGATTGATGCTGTCGAGTATATGGAAGCTCTCAAGATTAAGCCTGGGGTGGTTTACTCCCCAACATTGATAGAAAACTCTATTGCGCGTCTGGAACGCCTGGCTTTACGTCACGGCCACGATTTTGTCCGGGTTGATCCCCGCGTCACCCGCAACGAACGTGAACTTTCGCTGGACGTCGAGTTTGCTGTTGTTCGCGGCCCACGCATCTTTGTTGAGCGTATTGATGTTGAAGGAAACACTGCTACTCTGGATCGTGTGATCCGTCATCAATTCCGTTCGGTTGAAGGGGACCCCTTTAATCCTCGGGAAATTCGTGAAAGTGCGGAACGTATCCGGGCTTTGGGCTTTTTCGAAACAGCCGAGGTGAATGCACGCGAAGGGTCGTCTCCCGATCAGGTTGTTGTGGATGTGGATGTTGTTGAACAGCCAACGGGGTCGCTTAAATTTGGTGGTACATTTTCGACCGACCACGGTATCGGACTTGTGATTGAATTTGCCGAAAGAAACTTTCTTGGTCGAGGACAGTATCTGTCTTTGTCGCTCGCGACGGCGTCTGAATTGGAAGACTATTCGTTTACCTTTATCGAGCCCGCCTTTTTGGGGCGCGATTTGGCTGCAGGGTTGGAATTTCGTTTCCAAGAGCAGGAACCTGATGAGGCTCGTTGGGTCACGCGTATCGGTGAAATCAAACCGACTCTTGCTTTTCCTGTCAGCGAGTTTGGCCGCTTAGAACTTCGTTACACTGGCACAAACAACAAAATGACAGTCGGTTCTGGTCAGTCTATCCCCGGCTCGTTGATTGATAACGAGGCGGCACGTGGTGACATCTGGAAAAGTTCACTCGGGTACACCTATGGCTATGATACCCGTTTCAAAGGTCTGGATCCGAACCGTGGTGTGCTGCTT
This sequence comes from Shimia gijangensis, assembly GCF_900142085.1. Classification (GTDB taxonomy): domain Bacteria; phylum Pseudomonadota; class Alphaproteobacteria; order Rhodobacterales; family Rhodobacteraceae; genus Shimia; species Shimia gijangensis. Next base: position 156,985 of record NZ_FQZQ01000006.1, on the reverse strand, counting down.
GAATTCAGCCAGGATTTTGGTGGCCTGGGTGGCGACTATGAGTTTGTCGCGACCTCTGCCAGAGCAGTGGCCGAAACGAGAGTCCTTCAGGAGGAAGTCAGACTGTTCGCGACATTTGAAGGGGGCGCCTTGTACTCTCCCAATGATGATAGCCGTGTGACAGACAGATATTTCCTTTCAAGCAAACAATTGCGCGGGTTTGAACCATTGGGTGTAGGCCCAAGGGAGTATCAGGCGGGCGTTCAGGATGATGCGTTGGGCGGAAAATACTTTGCTGTGGCCCGTTTTGAAGCGCAGTTTCCATTGGGGCTGCCGGAAGAATATGGCGTGAACGGTGGTTTCTTCTATGATGTGGGCTCGGTTTGGGGATTAGACCAGAATTCGGGTGTCGGAACGGTCTTTTATGAAGACCTGAGCTGGCGGCATGTGATTGGCTTTTCTATCTTCTGGGAGACGCCTGTCGGCCCGTTGCGGTTCAACTTTACGAAGGCTCTAAAGAAAGAGGCTTTGGATCGGGAACGCAACTTTGACTTCACCATTTCCGCTCAGTTCTGATTGATGATGATGGGGCGCGTCATATCTGTGTGGCGCGCCGCTGTTTTTCTAGTGCTTTGGGCTGGCATGTCTGTCGCCCAAACCGCCGCCGTTCCACAGTCTCCGATACTGACAGTCGAATCTGATCGACTGTTTGTGGAATCGGCCTTTGGCCGGCGTGTGGCCGCTGAGATTGAGGCTGAACAATCTGTTCTTTTGGCGGAAAACCGCAAAATTGAAGCCGAGCTGGCTGCGGAAGAAAAGCGTTTGACTGATATCCGCAAAACCATGGAACCAGAGGATTTCAAGGCAGTCGCGGATGCGTTTGACGAACGTGTACAGCAAATCCGCACCTTTCAGGATGGCAAGGCACGGTCAATTAGTGAAATTGGCGACCGGGAGCGCTCGGTGTTCATACAGGCCGCACGGCCTATTTTGATTGAATTGATGCGCGAAGCCGGAGCAGGCATGATCTTGGAACGCCGTTCGATCCTTGTGTCGGTGGACGCTATTGACATCACAGACGTCGCGATTGGGCGGCTGAACCAAACCATCGGAGATGGTACGAACCTAAGCAGCGATCAGTGATCGGCTTGCCCAATTGGGCTGAGATTGTTAGGGCTATTTCATAACGAGCAGAGAACAATTGCAGGAGCACCTGATGTCTGAAAACCTCAAAACCGCCGATATCGGTTTGATCCAGCGAATTATTCCACACCGCTATCCGTTTCTTTTGGTGGACAAGGTCATTGACATCGACGGGTACAAATCGGCGACGGGCATCAAGAACGTCACCATGAATGAACCACATTTCCAGGGGCATTTTCCCGGAAAACCCATTATGCCCGGTGTGACTATTGCCGAAGCTATGGCGCAGACCGCTGCTGTTATGGTGGGGGTCGAACTGGACATGGCTGATAAGGAAATGCTGGTCTATTTCATGTCGATCGACAAATGCAAATTCCGTCGCATGGTGGTACCTGGGGACGTGCTTGAAATGCGTCTTGAGACTCTGCGCGGTAAGCCGGGCGCGCGTGTTTGGAAATTCTCGGGCATCGCGACTGTTGATGGTGAAATGGCCTGTGAATGCGAGTTTACGGCTATGATGGACTTGCCCAAGGAGTAGGCGCTTATGGCGATTTCTGAACTGGCCAATGTGCATTCAACAGCGGTTGTAGCGGATGGCGCCAGGATCGCGGAAGGGGTTGAAGTCGGCCCTTTGTGCGTGATTGGAGCCAATGTTGTTCTGCACAAGGGTGTGGTGCTGAAGTCTCATGTCGTTGTGACTGGAGATACTGAGATCGGAGAAGACACAGTTGTGTTTCCGTTTTCTGTCATCGGAGAAATTCCGCAAGACCTGAAGTTCAAGGGCGAAGATACCCGTCTCGTGATTGGAAAGCGTAATCGTATCCGTGAACATGTGACCATGAACACCGGCACCGAAGGCGGAGGTGGGTTAACCAAAGTCGGCGATGACGGGTTGTATATGGCGGGCTGTCACATCGCGCATGATGCCATCGTTGGGGATCGGGTTGTGATAGTGAATTCTGTCGCTATCGCTGGACATTGCGTTATTGAAGATGATGTTATCATCGGCGGACTATCGGGCATTCATCAATGGGTGCGCATTGGTAAAGGCGCCATAATCGGGGCCCTGTCGATGGTCACTAACGATGTGATTCCACATGGGCTGGTGCAAGGGCCACGCGGTAAGTTGGACGGCTTGAATCTGGTTGGCCTCAAGCGTCGGGGTGTATCGCGCGCCGATATCACAGCGCTTCGGGCTGCGTTTCAGATGATGGCTCAGGGCGAAGGCGCGTTTCAGGAACGCGCCAAGCGCATGGGCGAAGAGTTTGACAGTGTGTATGTGCAGGAAATCGTCGACTTTGTTTTGGGCGAAACGGATCGCTCATATCTGACGCCGGGTTGACGTGATGAGCGATCTTGCGATCCTTTCCGGGGCAGGCGCGTTACCGGTTACGTTGGCAAATGCGTACCCCGAAGCTGTGCGGGTGGTATTTCACGGCGTCGATCATGCCATGCAGGCCCCATTGGCACAACATCGCTTTGAAAAGTTGAGCGTCCTGTTTGAGGATCTGAAGCAGCGCGGCGTGACACGCGTGGTGCTGGCTGGTGCCATGTCCCGACCGGCCCTTGATCCGACGCAGCTTGATCCTTTTATGATGCGACTCGCGCCTCGTCTGATGGCGGCTATGCAAGGCGGCGATGATGCCATTTTGCGCCTGATTATTACTGTATTTGAAGAACAGGGTTTTGCGGTGGTTGGCGCACATGATCTGCTACCAGAGATCACAGTCCTTGATGGCGTGATTGCGGGCCCTGATCCAAGTGATGCGCAACTGGCAGACGCAGGCCGCGCCACGGACATACTGTTGGCTTTGTCGCCGCTGGATGTCGGGCAGGGGGCGGTTGTCTCTGCAGGCCTTTGTCTGGGCATTGAAACCTTGCAGGGCACAGATGCGTTGTTGCGTTTCGTTGCAGACACGCCAGAACATCTGCGCCGCGCCAAGGGCGGTGTTCTGGTCAAAGCCCCGAAACGGGGACAGGATTTGCGGGTTGATATGCCCGCGATTGGACCTGAAACGGTGCGCAATGCTGCGGCAGCTGGGCTCGACGGCATTGTGGTATCATCGGGTAAAGTTGTGTTGCTGGACCGTGCTGACACACTGAAAGCGCTGAACGAGACTGGTTTGTTCCTTCTGGGGCAGGTGCTCTGATGAAGGTGTTCCTGATCGCGGGCGAATTGTCCGGCGACAGGCTGGGCGCGGCCCTTATGGAGGGGTTGAAGGAGCTTTCTCCTGACGTGAATTTCCAAGGCGTCGGCGGTCCTTTGATGCAGGCAAAAGGCATGAACAGTTTGTTCGCAATGGATGAATTGAGTGTCATGGGCATTGCCGAGGTACTGCCGAAGTACCGCCATTTGTTGAAACGGATGCATCAGACAGCGCGGGCTGTGCTTGATGAAAAGCCCGATGTTTTGGTCACTATCGACAGCCCTGATTTCTGCCTGCGTGTTGCAAAAGAAGTCAAAGCCGCCAGTGCCATTCGCACAGTGCATTACGTCGCACCTTCTGTTTGGGCATGGCGCCCCAAACGAGCGGCGAAAATGGCCAAGGTGATTGATCAAGTGCTGGCGCTCTTGCCGTTTGAGCCGCCATATATGCAAGCGGCTGGTATGCGTTGCGATTTTGTTGGGCACCCGGTGGTGAACGAACCTGTCGCGACAGAGGCCGAAGTTCAGGCATTCCGCGACACCCACAGCATCGGGGACGCACCATTACTGGTGGCGTTACCCGGATCGCGCCAAGGCGAGGTGTCTCGTCTGACGCCCGCCTTTGGCGATGTGGTGGCCCGGATGAAGCAGGTGCGGCCGGATCTTCAGGTAGTTTTGCCCGCAGCAAGCCCGGTGGCCAATCTGGTGAAAGAATTGGCCGCAAGCTGGCCTCAACCTCCAGTGATCCTAGATCCAAATAGTATGGACGAAACAGCCGCTGTGACGCAAAAACGCGCGGCTTTCAGAGCAGCTGATGTGGCATTGGCTGCGTCGGGCACCGTGTCGCTGGAGTTGGCGGCCAGCGCGACTCCGATGGTGATAGCCTATAACCTAAGCTGGCTAAGTTGGCAGATCATGAGCCGAATGGCGCTGATTGATACGGTGACATTGGTCAATCTGGTGAGCGATACCCGCGTGGTGCCCGAGTTTTTGGGGCCGAATTTTCGCGCCGACGCAATTGCGCCTGCCTTGCTGGAAATTCTGGAACACCCCGAGACCCAGTATCAGGCGATGGCACGAACCATGGAGCTTTTAGGCAAAGGGCAGGCACGTCCTGGTCTGCGTGCAGCGCAGGCGGTGATTGAGGGGGTGAAGGGCTGATATGCTGGCGCATCTGGCGATGGCCGCGTCCTCTGGCTTTGCGATGGTTGCCACCAACCTCGACAATCTAGCCGTCATGGTCGCGTTGCTGCTGACTTCAAATCGACCGCGTGTGCTGGGAGGATATTTGGCGGCACAAGCAACTGTTTTGGTGATTGCCTTACTGATTGCCGAAGGCGCGGACGAGACCATGCCGGGCTGGACCGGCTATTTGGGATTTATTCCCTTGATATTGGGCTGCATGGGGGTTTGGCGCCAATGGAGGGGCCTAGGAGAGGGTGACATGCCGGTTTCCGCTGGTGCTACGCTGCTGGCGAGCACAGTACTGTTTCTCAGCTTGTCCACCGACAGTCTGGCAGTCCTGGCCCCTCTGATGGCTGATACGCTGCCGGCGTTGCGCATAACCGCCCTGATTGGGGCTGGGGTTGCGGTTTTGGGTCTTGGGTTACTGGGGCTTACATTGGCACGTGGGGCCGCGTTCAGCGGCGGCTGGATTGCCAAACTAGAGAAACTTGGCCCCTATGCCATGATCGCTGTCGGTCTTTATGTGTTGGCCAACAGTGCCACTGACACGATCTAGACCGCCGCCAGGTCAATACCCACGCCAAATCCAGCCACCGCCAAAGATGCGGCTGCTTTCGGTGTCATAAAACACACAAGCCTGACCCGGAGACACACCCGTTTCCGGGGTGAGCAGTTCAATTTCGGCCGTATCAGAACCCGTAGGGCGGATGATCGCGTCATGTGGAGGGCGGGTTGACCGCACTTTAACAGCCACATGCCATTCGGCGCGGCTCTCAAAAGGTTCATCGCCCAGCCAGTTGATCTCGCGCACCGGAATGACTCGAGTAGTTAGCATTTCCTTGGGGCCGACGATCACCTGTTTGGCGTCCACATCCAACCGCACGACATAAAGCGGCGTGGAAAGCCCCCCGATGCCAAGGCCGCGACGTTGACCGATCGTATAGTGGATCACCCCGTTGTGGGTGCCACGGACATTGCCTTCGTGGTCGACAATCTCTCCGGGCTCTGCAGAGCCGGGACGCAGTTTTTCAATCACGCTGGCATAGTCACCATCGGGCACAAAGCAGATATCCTGACTGTCGGGCTTGTCCGCCACGGCCAGCCCATACTCAGATGCCATCGCACGGGTCGCATCCTTGTTGGGCAAATGCCCTAAAGGAAATCGCAGATAGTCTAGCTGTTCTGGTGTTGTGGAGAACAGGAAATAGCTTTGATCGCGATTGGCGTCTTCGGCGCTGTGCAACTCAGGGCCATTTGGGCCTGTTTTGCGCTGAATATAGTGGCCGGTAGCCATGCAATCTGCATCCAGATCCTTGGCTGTCTCCAAAAGGTCTTTGAATTTCACCCGCTCGTTGCAGCGGATACAGGGCACAGGGGTTGCGCCCGCGAGGTAGCTATCGGCAAATTCATCGATCACGGCGTCCTGAAATATGTTTTCATAATCCAACACGTAATGTGGGAAACCCTTTTCTTCGGCGACATGGCGCGCGTCATGGATATCAATCCCCGCACAGCACGCACCTTTTTTGGCCAGAGCCGCGCCATGGTCATAAAGCTGCAACGTTACCCCAACAACGTCGTAACCTTCGTCTGCCAGTTTGGCGGCCACTACCGAACTGTCCACGCCACCCGACATGGCCACAACCACGCGGGTCTCGGCAGGGGGCTTGGCAAAGCCAAGGGAATTCAGGTTCGCGTCGCTATCGAGCGCCATGTTTTTATCTCCGATCAGAAGTCGATGAGAATATAGGAAAATCCTAACTACTCTCAAGGGGCAGTTTCACGCCTCGTTAAGGCTGATCCGTCAGAATCGCCCTGAATGTGAGGGGATAGGGCATGTATTTAAAGAAAGTTGAGGGGCCAAGAACCGTGACCACAGCCAGTGGTCACGTGATGTCTTTGGCAGATTTACCACCGGTGAACACCAGGCGTTGGGTGGCCTCGCGCAAAGCGGCTGTCGTACGGGGGGTGTTATATGGCCTGATAACACAGGCAGAAGCGCTCGACAGATACGGTTTGAGCGATGATGAATTCCGCGAATGGCTGCAGGCCGTGTCGCAGCATGGTACGGATGCACTCAAAGCGACAAACGTTCAGAAATATAGACAACCATAAGTTGTGTGTGTAAAACTCGTTTCAACAGTAACCAGTGGTTAACCTTTTTTCGCCAAGGTTAACAGCAACCACGATACTTTAAACGAGGAACCTGTCATGCGTGTGCTGTTGGTAGAAGACGATCCGGCAACTTCAAAAAGCATTGAAATGATGCTGACCCATGCGAATTTGAACGTATATGCCACCGATCTTGGAGAAGAAGGCATCGATCTGGCTAAGCTTTATGACTATGATCTGATTCTTCTGGACCTTGGCCTTCCAGATATGAATGGCCACGAGGTATTGCGCCAGTTGCGGTTGGCACGCATTGAAACGCCGATTTTGATTCTTTCAGGTGCGGATGACACCGAAAGCAAAATCAAAGGGTTTGGGTTTGGGGCAGATGATTATCTTACCAAACCATTTCACCGTGAAGAACTGGTAGCGCGTATTCATGCTATTATTCGGCGTTCCAAAGGTCATTCTCAGTCGGTGATTCACACTGGCAAGATTGCGGTTAATCTGGATGCCAAAACCGTGGACGTGGATGGTAAACCTGTGCATCTGACTGGCAAAGAATATCAAATGCTTGAGTTGCTGTCCCTACGCAAAGGTACAACTCTGACTAAGGAAATGTTCCTGAAGCATCTTTACGGTGGCATGGACGAGCCTGAATTAAAGATTATTGACGTCTTTATCTGCAAACTTCGCAAGAAACTGAGCGAGGCCACGGGTGGCGATAACCATATTGAGACGGTCTGGGGGCGGGGCTATGTATTGCGTGATCCTCAACCGACCGAACGTCTTGATCAGGAACGGATGGCGTTGCAGGCCTAAGTAGTTCCTCTGGACCTCAAGCCTGCTGACCCCTATCACTTAAAAAAACGTGACAGGGAGCGCCGCGATGACGGTTGAGATCGACATTGCCACGATGACCAAGGAGCAGGCCGAAGCGGAACTCGCGCGGCTTGCGGCCGTCTTGGGTGAAGCGAATACTGCCTATCACGCCAAGGATGCACCGGATATTTCCGATGCAGACTATGACGCGATAAAGCGGCGCAATACAGCAATTGAGGCGGCCTTTCCCGATCTGAAACGACCTGACAGCCCAAGTGAACAGGTTGGGGCGGCTCCGGTGGATGGGTTCGGCAAAATCACCCACGCCGTTGCGATGCTGTCCTTGGGGAATGCCTTTGAGGACACAGATGTTGTCGATTTTGATGAACGAGTACGCAAATACCTTGGGCTTGAAACCCAAGATATTTTCTACACAGCCGAACCCAAAATTGACGGTCTTAGCCTGTCGTTGCGCTATGAGAGTGGCAAATTGATACAGGCTGCCACTCGGGGGGATGGTGCCACCGGTGAAAATGTCACCGAGAATGCCCGCATGATTACTGACATTCCACAAGAAATTCAGGGCGCGCCTGATATTCTTGAAGTGCGCGGTGAAGTCTATATGAGCCACGCAGATTTTGAGGCATTGAACGCGCGCATTGATCTGGACAATGAAAAACGGACGCTGGCAGGCAAAAAATCTTTGACGCGGTTCGCTAATCCCCGAAATGCCGCTGCAGGATCATTGCGGCAACTGGATGCGTCCGTCACGCGTTCACGGCCTTTGCGTTTCTTCGCCTACGCTTGGGGAGAGTTGAGTTCTCCCTTGGCAGAAACGCAAAATGGGGCGATTGAGCGGTTGGCCTCACTTGGCTTTGTCACCAATGCTCTTACGGCTTTGTGTGACGGACCTGATGAGATGATTTCCCATTATCGGCGTATTGAAGCGCAACGTGCTACTTTGGGCTATGACATCGACGGCGTTGTCTACAAAGTAGACCGCCTAGATTTACAATCCCGCTTGGGGTTTCGCGCGACCACACCACGTTGGGCCGTGGCGCATAAGTTTCCGGCAGAGCTGGCCTGGACCCGCCTTGAGGCCATCGACATTCAGGTTGGACGCACCGGAGCTTTGTCACCCGTTGCGCGCCTGACCCCAGTCACTGTCGGAGGCGTGGTGGTGTCCAATGCGACGCTGCACAACGAAGATTACATACAGGGCCGCGACAGCAAGGGCGAAGAAATCCGTGGCGGCAAAGACATTCGGATCGGCGATTGGATTCAAGTTTATCGTGCCGGGGATGTGATCCCCAAGGTGGCTGATGTCGATCTGTCCAAACGCCCTGATGACAGCTTACCTTTTGATTTTCCGACTGTGTGCCCTGAGTGCGGCTCTTCTGCGGTACGCGAAGAGGGCGATGCAGTGCGCCGCTGCACTGGTGGGCTGATCTGTCCGGCACAGGCAGTCGAAAAGCTGAAACATTTTGTCGGTCGCAAGACCTTTGACATCGAAGGTTTAGGCGTCAAACAAGTTGCCGGATTTTATTGGCTTGGTTGGATATCGGAACCAGCCGACCTGTTCAGTCTGCTGAAACGGGATACGGCAGGCGACAAGTTTCTGCCCAAGGCGTGCGAACGAATTCAAAGTGAGTTGTTAAAAGAACCGACCGAACAATCGCTCGAGTTTCGCAGTATTCTAAACCTATGGGGGGTGGACTTTTCTCACTTTGATCCGAACAAAGTGATTAACTCAATTCATGAAACGGGTAAAAAGCTTCTGGCGGACACCAAGGGCTGGGGCGAACAAAGTGCCGCCAACCTGTTTGCAGCCATTACAGAAAAACGTCAGGTTCCTTTCGCACGCTTGTTGTTTTCACTGGGAATTCGCCACGTAGGCGAGGTTGCCGCCAAGGATATCGCGCTGCATTATGCCGATTGGAACGCGCTGGTTGATGCATTGGATCTGGCCCGTCCCGCAGCACTGGCCAATCGTGCTGCGGACGAGGCCGAAGCGACCGAACGCATCGCTGCCAACACCGAATCCCGCCGTGCCCGCATCAAGGAAAGCCGCGATCGAGCCATTGCAGATTTGCACGTCGACGCAGACGCCAGCGATGCATGGCAGGATCTGATTGGCATCGACGGCATTGGCACAACAGTGGGCCAGTCGTTGTCCGACGCCATGGCCAACCCGGTGGAACGTGCGGCCATCGACAGGCTTGTGGCGCATCTGACCGTGATCCCGCCCGACGCGCCCGACAGCGAAAGCCCCGTCGCGGGTAAGACCGTGGTTTTTACCGGCACGCTGGAACAGATGACCCGCGCCGAGGCCAAGGCCCGAGCCGAAAGCCTGGGCGCTAAGGTGTCGGGATCTGTTTCGGGTAAGACCGACATCCTGGTGGCAGGTCTCGGCGCAGGATCCAAAGCAAAGAAAGCGGCTGATCTGGGTGTGGAAACCATCGATGAACAGGCCTGGCTGGAACTGATTGAGGGGCTATGAGCGGTCGTCCGGAATCCCTGTTTCCGCTATTTGCGGATTTGACCACGTTAGATGGAGTCGGGCCCAAAACTGCGCAGCACATGGGGCAAATCGGTATTGAAAAGCCGCGTGATATGTTGTTTTCGCTGCCGTATTCCGGTGTGGATCGCTGCCAGCGCGACTCAGTTCTGGATGTGGAACTGCCCGAAGTTGTGACTGTTGAAGTGCTGGTCGGAGCCCATCGGCCCGGGCGTAATCGTGGCGCGGCTTACCGCATAACCGTCGAAGACGCGCGCACCTCTTTTCAGCTGGTGTTCTTTCATGCGCGTGGAGATTACTTGCAAAAAATCCTGCCGACTGGCGAGCGACGTTTGGTTTCCGGGCGAGTTGAAATGTTCGACGGGGTGGCGCAAATGGTTCACCCAGACCATATTCTGCCTTTGGATCAGGCCGCGTCCATTCCTGCTTATGAACCGGTGTATGCGTTGACCTCGGGGGTGACGCTCAAAGTCATGTCAAAGGCTGCGCAATCGGCGGTGGCGCGGGCACCAGATCTTGTGGAATGGATAGATCCGACCCAGAAATCACAGTCAAAATGGCCTGATTGGACAGATGCCTTGCGTGACGCACATGCGCCCACAGGGCTAAAAGACTTAGCTGCAATGGCCCCGGCGCGCGAACGATTGGCCTATGACGAGTTTTTTGCCCATCAGTTGACGTTGGCTTTGGCACGCGAAAAACTGCAGCGCGCCAAAGGAATAATCAGCGAAGCTACGGGAAAATTGCAGAGCAAAGTGCGTTCTGCGTTGCCTTATCAACCCACCAAAGCCCAAGAGCGCGCGATCGAAGAAATCACGCGCGATATGGGCACACCTTTGCGGATGAACCGATTACTTCAGGGGGACGTCGGAGCTGGCAAAACCCTCGTGGCTTTTATGGCGCTTTTAGTAGCGGTCGAAGCACGCGGACAGGGTGTGATGATGGCACCGACGGAAATTCTAGCGCGGCAGCATTTGCAAGGTCTGCGTCCGCTGGCCGAAAGCGCAGGCGTGGTATTGGAAATCCTGACCGGGCGCGACAAAGGCAAAGAACGCAAAGCCAAACTAGATGCATTGGCGCGCGGTGACATTCACATATTGGTCGGCACCCATGCTGTGTTTCAGCAGGACGTGCAATTTGGCGACCTTCGGTTGGCCATTATTGATGAGCAACATCGCTTTGGTGTGCGCCAACGGCTTGAGTTGGGTAAAAAAGGTGAGGGTGCAGATGTTCTGGTCATGACGGCCACGCCGATCCCGCGATCCCTGTCACTGGCGCAATATGGCGATATGGATGTGTCTGTTCTGGATGAAAAGCCTCCCGGTCGTCAGCCGATCACGACGGCTTTGGTGTCGGCTGGACGTATAGACGAAGTGGTAGGGCATCTGCGCAAGGCTGTGAGTGAAGGCAAACAAGCCTATTGGGTGTGTCCCTTGGTGGATGAGAGCGAGAGCCTGGACCTGACGGCGGCTGAGGAAAGGTTCAAACACCTGCGTGCAGCAATGGGTGAAGGGGTTGTTGGGCTTGTGCACGGCCAAATGCCCCCTGCTGACAAAGACGCAGCGATGGCGGCGTTTGAAAGAGGCGACACCAGTGTTTTGGTGGCCACAACCGTGATCGAAGTTGGTGTTGACGTGCCTAATGCAACGATCATGGTGATTGAGCGGGCCGAGATCTTCGGGTTGGCCCAGTTGCATCAGCTTCGTGGACGGGTTGGTCGTGGTGCGCAGGCTTCAACCTGCCTGTTGATGTATCAATCCCCCATGACGGAAGGGGGCCAAAAGCGCCTGACGACCTTGCGTGAGACCGAAGATGGTTTTCGCATTGCCGAAACCGACCTGCAAATGCGGGGCGCTGGGGACTTGATAGGTACGGTGCAATCGGGTGTTCCGCAGTTCCACGTGGCGGACATGGAAACCCAATCTGCGTTGATGGCGGTGGCACAAAGTGACGCGCGAAAGCTTCTGGCGGACGATCCAACACTACAAAGCCCGCGCGGGCAGGCTGCGCGCGTTCTTTTATGGCTCATGAAACAAGATCAGGCGATCCGTTTGATTTCAGTGGGTTAGCCGTAAGGGTTCCGATTTGTTCGCAAATGTTCTCAGAAAGTTCTTTACACGCAGTTGAGGGTGTGAGAACAAAGAGGCAACAAAAGTAATGTTCGAGCAGGAGCCGCCGCCATGATGACCCAAATCAAAAACGTGATCCGTAATTCACGCAGCACGTTGATTCAGGATTCTTTTGGCGCTGTTGCCCTGATCGTGATGATGCTTGTTGCCCTGCATGTGCCCGGAATAGCCTAAGTTTCTGCCTGCGCACTCGTGCCGGTCAGTTCCACGCATCCTGTCCCCACTTTGATGCATCGTGACTGACACTGCCTGTCTTTCGTCCCGAATAGGGTTCTGCCTCGATCCCATCGGAATTGTCCCGGGTCCCCACGAGAACGCACCAAACCTCCGCCGCCTTCCTTTTGGAAGTGCGGCGGTTTTTTTGGCAATGTGGACGGTGTCAGGCGCAGTTCGCCTGCGCGGCCTGATCCATGGCTTCAAGCGTTGCTTCCAATGCAAGAAGAATGGATGCATGGCGGTTTTTGTATTCCCGCGCCGGTCTCAGAACCTCGAGTTCTTCAAAAGGGGATGGGGGTGTTGGGCCGTCGGATTTCAGCATATCTTTCAGCGCATCGCGGGCGGATTCAATTTCGCCTTGGGAGCGACCGATTACGTTTGCACCCACAACGGATGCCGAAGCCTGACCCAATGCACAGGCTCTAACGTCCTGAGCGAAATCTGCGATATGTCCGTTCTCTAGCATGATGTCCACGGTCACGGTCGAACCGCAAAGTGGTGCGCGTTTTTTTACCGTGGCTTGTGGGGTAGCCAACCTGTCGGTGTGTGGAATGGCAGCAGCAAGCGCCAGAATGCGCCCGGAATAGAGTTTGATCAGGTCGTTTTCGCCGGACATGGCTGTTCCCTTTGTTTCGTAATTCCTAGATAGAGGAGGCAAAGCAGGATGCAAAGGGTTTGGACATGACATTTGATCCCGAGACTTTGAAATACAACGATGCAGGTCTGGTGCCCGCAATTGCGCAGGACGCCGATACCAGCGAAATTCTGATGATGGCCTGGATGAACTCAGAAGCTGTTCGGCGCACATTGGATAGCGGACGCGTGACCTATTGGTCGCGGTCGCGCCAATCCTTTTGGGTGAAGGGCGAAAGTTCGGGGCATGTTCAGGAGCTGGTGGATTTTCGCCTGGATTGTGATCGAGATTGCCTGCTGGTGATTGTGCGCCAGACCGGTCCTGCTTGCCACACCAACCGGCGGAGTTGTTTTTATACCGCAGTGCGGGCGGGCGACGAGACGGAATTGATGTCGCCGACGGGGTGAATGGCCATCTGGTCATGTCTGCGGCACGAGTATTTCTGAAACAGTGGAGTTAGAGACCCACCATGGCGCGGATGTCCTGTGGTGTGGCTCCTTCCGCGCGGTATTTGGCGATGGCACGGGCGTCATCACGTTTGGCAAGGCGCTTGCCATCTTCGTCCCGGATTAACCTGTGGTGGTGATATTCGGGCGTGGAAAGTCCAAGCAGAGATTGCAGCAAGACGTGAATACGGGTGGCGTCGAACAGGTCATGACCGCGGATGACATGACTGACACCGCAGGCCGCATCGTCAATCACAACAGACAGATGATACGAAGCGGTCATTTCGCGGCGTGCCAGAACGACATCGCCTACAGTCGCAATCAAGTCATCAATGTTTACCTCTTGAGAACTTGTTTGATCCAGGCCGGTTTCGATAAATGAAGCGGGAAGACCGGTTGAGCAGGCAGCTTTCATGTTGAGGCGGGTGCAAGTGGTCTTGTTTGACGAGAGTGCAAGTGTGCGGCAGGTTCCGGGATATATTCGGCCGTCTGGTCCAAAGTCCGGTACGCCTTCTTGCGGGGCATTTGCAGCAGTTTCGATGTCACGTCGGGAGCATTGGCACTCAAATGTGAGGTTTTTTTCGCGCAACTGATTCAAGGCGGCTGCATAGTCTTCAAAGTGCTCAGATTGGCGTCGAACCGGGCTATCCCAGGAAATACCGAGCCATCTTAAGTCGTCATAGATTTGCTGCTCCCAATGCACACGCGCGCGGGACTGGTCGAGATCATCAATACGCAGAAGGAATTCGCCGTTTTTTTGACGGGCCGTATCATGCGCGAGAAGAGCAGAGTAAGCGTGGCCCAGATGCAGCGGTCCGGTTGGGGATGGGGCAAATCTTGTTCGAAACATTATGCTTTTTCAAAGACATAAACGTCAGAGTTCAACCCTTGCCCCGGCAGGTGTGGGCCAAATTCACGTAGGCGTTCAATAGCCAGTCCACTCTCCAGAACCGCGTCGCGAGCCTCGGCATATTCGCCGTCCTGCATGACATGGTCATTGTATGAGAACACCAGCAGTCCACCTTTGGGCAGTGCATCTAACAAATCCTGCACCAGTGACGCTGGGCCTGCGCCGACCCCGATCACTCCAATTGCGGCGATCAGATCATATTGTCCGGCGATGCCTGCCAGCCCACCGTCTGGCGCGACCTGTTTGAGGTTGCGGTAGATCCCTTTGGCACGGGCCTGATCCAGCATTTCGTCCGAGAGATCACGTCCGTCCAGCACCCTAAATCCAGCAAGCCGCAGCGCCATGCCCGATAATCCGGTGCCACAGCCAAAATCCAGCACCGGACGGTTGAGGTCCGTAGCCACGAGCGTCAGCGCTTCTGCGCAGCGTTTTGGCGTGGCATAGCCGTTTCCTGAAATCTCTTTTTCGTAAGTGGCGGCCCATTGATCATAAAGCTCGGTTACGTCGGGCACGTTGTTGCGATCATAGATGTTCTGAAGGAAGGTTTTGCTCATGATCGAACTAAACCGTGTTCTAGGCGCGCCGTCTAGTTAACTTTGTGCGACGAGCCACCCTTGCCAGTCGGATTTTGCGCGATCTGTGTAGGCTTTATAGCGATCCTTGCGACCCCGACGTCCACTTTTTAGCCCCTCGACGGGTTGAAACAGGCCAAAATTCACATTCATTGGTTGGAAAGTTTTGGCGTCTGCGCCACCGGTGATATGGTGTACCAGTGCACCCATCGCGGTATTG
Source organism: Shimia gijangensis (assembly GCF_900142085.1). Taxonomy (GTDB): domain Bacteria; phylum Pseudomonadota; class Alphaproteobacteria; order Rhodobacterales; family Rhodobacteraceae; genus Shimia; species Shimia gijangensis. Next base: position 141,956 of record NZ_FQZQ01000006.1, on the reverse strand, counting down.
AGCGGTGCAGTTTCCAGCGATTGACCAAGGATTTCTGCGGCAGCCAAACGGCCAGCTAGCAGACCCATGGCGGCGCTTTCGACGTAACCTTCAACACCAGTGACCTGACCGGCAAAGCGAATGTTTGGCTTCGAATGCATGCGCATCTGATTGTCCAAAAGGGTCGGGGAATTGATAAACGTATTGCGATGAATGCCGCCGAGACGGGCAAAGGATGCACCCTCCAGGCCGGGGATCATTTTGAGCACCTCGGCTTGTGCACCGTATTTCATTTTTGTCTGAAATCCCACAATGTTAAGGAGGGTTCCTAATGCATTGTCCCGGCGCAACTGAACCACTGCGTAGGGTTTGTTTTCCGGATCGTGCGAGTTGGTCAGGCCGACCGGCTTCATAGGGCCAAAGCGCAGGGTTTCACGGCCCCGTTCGGCCATGACTTCAATCGGCAGGCAGCCATCAAAGTAGCCGGCAGTTTCGCCTTCGTGAAATTCGGTCTTGTCAGCTGCTAAAAGCGCGTCGATGAAGGCCTCGTACTGATCTTTGGTCATCGGGCAATTGAGATAGGCTTTTTGTTCGGCTTCGGTGTCGCCCTTGTCATAGCGCGACTGCATCCAGGCCACGTCCATATTGATGCTTTCAGCATAGACGATGGGGGCAATGGCATCGAAAAATGCCAGACGTTCGGCGCCGGTTTCGGCCTGAATGGCCGCCCCTAGCCCGGCAGAAGTCAAAGGACCAGTGGCGAAAATCCAATGCCCGTCTGATGGCAGTTCGGTTATCTCGCCGTACTTAACCCGTACATTGGGCAGGGCCGTGAGGGCTTCTGTGACACTTTCAGCAAAGGGGTCACGGTCCACAGCCAAAGCACCACCCGCGGGCAGTCGGTGTTTGTCGGCCGTCGCCATGATAAGCCCGTTTGCAGCCCGCATTTCCCAATGTAACAGGCCAACCGCGTTTTGTTCGTCATCATCTGAACGGAACGAGTTGGAACACACCATTTCGGCCAGATGGCCCGTGCGGTGTGCAAAGGTTTTCACGTTCGGGCGCATTTCGTGGATCACCACGTTTACGCCCATGTGTGCGGCCTGCCATGCGGCCTCGGATCCGGCCATTCCGCCGCCAACGATATGCAATTCTTGTGTCATAGGCGCGACATAGGGCAGAGCAGAGGTATTTAAAAGGGGGATTGGGCGCGGTTTGGGTTTTGAACAGAGGTAAGTGTGTCGCCCAATTCCAAACCGCGCCATCCAACACCCCCTGGACAAAGGGGTGCGTTGCGTTCGAAGGGTGGCTAAGGTTTACAATGGGCAGCCACCCCAAGTGCGTCCGGTTGATGCAGGCGTTCAAGAAAAGAACAAACCACCGGCCGCGTGACGGGCAAACCCGCCGTTGTGGGCTTAGTTTGCCTCAAATCGGATACTTAAATAACCGGATCAATTGGAAAAACACCGTTTAGGGGTTGGAAACCATTATTGCTCCCAGGTGGGGGGACGTTTTTCCAGAAAGGCGCTGATGCCTTCTTCGGTGTCGCGGTTAAGCATGTTCTCAACCATCACGTCGCCTGTATAGGCATAGGCCTCGGGGGTGGTCATTGTGACCTGGCGGTAGAAAGCTTCTTTGCCGATCTTTACTGCCGCGCCAAGTTTGGCCGCGACAGTTTCGGCCAGTGACACAGCCGTTTCTTCAAGGTCGCCCAAGGGCGCGACGCGGTTGATAAGACCCAGAGCTTCGGCCGCATCGGCTTCGATGAATTGCCCGGTGGTCAGCATTTCAAAGGCCTTTTTGCGGTGGATATTGCGAGACAGAGCGACCATCGGAGTGGAGCAGAACAGGCCAATGTTCACGCCGTTTACGCCAAATCGAGTGCCCTCAGCGGCCACAGCCATATCACAGGTGGCGACCAGCTGGCAGCCGGCGGCTGTGGCGATGCCATGCACTTGAGCAATGACAGGTTGGGGCAGGGATTGCACGGACATCATCATCTGGGCGCAGCGATCGAAAAGGTCTTTGAAATAGGCCTTGCCACCATCTTCGGATTGGCGCCCTGCGGTCATTTGCTTCAGGTCGTGGCCTGCACAAAACGCTTTGCCCGTCCCAGAAAGGACAACCGCCCGAATTGAACTATCTTCTCGCAGCGCGTCCAGCTCGGATTGCAAAGCTGCCAGCATTTCGTCCGATAAGGCATTCAACCGCTCAGGCGCGTTCATGGTCAGGCGGGCGACTGAATTAACGTCGCGGCGTTCCAGAATTGTCATCTTGCTCTCCTGTGACTTTGCGGCAACCCTAGCCGGATAGGAACAGGGAGAAAAGCATGACGGTCAAAATCTCGGCCACTGAGATGAACGCATTTCTGGATGTGGTTTTTCCGCAGATCAAAGGGGCATTCTTTGTTGAACGGCTGGATGAAACCGGTTGTGTAATGCGCATGCCTATGGATGAAAGCCATCTGCGTCCTGGGGGCACTATTTCGGGGCCAACAATGTTCACGCTGGCCGATGTAGCTGCGTATGTCACGACGATGGGCCAGATTGGCAAACAGGCACTCGCTGTGACCACAGGCTGCTCACTTGATTTCATGCGCAAACCAGAGGCTGGACGTGATCTGATTGCGCATGCCACCTTGTTGAAAATAGGCAAGAGCCTATCTGTGACGGATATCTTATTGTATTCCGATGGAAAACAAGAGCCAGTGGCTAGGGCCACGATGACATACTCGATCCCTCCCACACGCTCCTAGTTGAGACAAAAGGCTAGTTCTGTGGCCAGACGGGAATCCAGACCACCTGTTCTGTATCGCCATACGTCCACTCGTCCCGTGAGATTGCCACGCCGGACGCAACGGCAGTTGTCACCAAAGCAACCGGACCGATTGCGGTTCCCATACCTGCGCCATCGAGTGATGGGACAATTTGGAATTCTGAACCGACCCCACGGCCGCTACAGGAAACATGGATTGCCGGCGGCTCGCCTTTCAGTTTTGGCACCACGAGCATGGCGGGTGAGGTGAACTCAACATGCAGGTCGCGCGAGTCGGCGACGCAATGCACGCCTTTAACCTCGGTCTTTTCCGCCAATGCGGCAAAAGTATCAGAGATTAAACCTTCCTCGGGGGGGGCGTCGGTGCGATACGTGCGCACTACGGGCATGCTATAGCCTGTGACAGTCACTTTTGCTGCCGCAGAAGGTTTTACTTTCACCATAACCGGAGAGCCGGTCGGGGGTGCTAGCTGCGCGCAGGCCGCCATAGACACAGCGGCAAGGGATGCAAGGATGGGTTTCACTGGACTCTCCGGGTTCATGGACGTCTTGAGTTATGCAAGGTATGTACTCTTGGTAGGCTTGAACGCAGCACCACTGGAATTCCGTCTGTAAATAATCAAAAATACGCATCAAGACGCCTCAAGTAATGGGGTAATATAATACCTAATTGGTAATACATTGAAAACAAATAGAAAATCCTGACAAGCTACACTTGACTGCATGGTTGAGGTATATATAACCCGCCCATCGAATTCCGGAACGCCGGAGATCGGCGTATCTGTCAACCAAACTTGGGTAGACCCACATGAAAACCTTTTCTGCTACACCGGCAGACATCGAGAAAAAATGGATCATCATCGACGCTGAAGGCGTCGTGCTGGGCCGTCTTGCATCGATTGTCGCCATGCGCCTGCGCGGCAAGCACAAGGCATCTTTTACTCCGCACATGGACATGGGTGACAATGTCATCGTGATCAACGCGGACAAGATCCAGCTGACCGGCAAAAAACGCACCGACAAAACTTACTATTGGCACACTGGTCACCCGGGCGGCATCAAATCCCGCACGGCTGAGCAAATTCTGGAAGGTAAATTTCCAGAGCGTGTCGTGACCAAAGCGGTACAACGTATGTTGCCAGGCAACCGTCTGAGCCGTCAGGTTATGACTAACCTGCGCGTTTATGCAGGTGCAGAGCATCCACACGAGGCGCAAAGCCCAGAAGTTCTGGATGTAAAATCCATGAACTCCAAGAACACGCGGAGCTAATCAATGGCTGATCAAATCAATTCGCTCGAAGAGCTGACCGAAGTCGCCGGCATCGAAGCCGTCGTAGAAGTCGCCGCGCCACGTGAACCTGTTCGTGACGAACTGGGCCGTGCATATGCTACAGGCAAGCGTAAAGACGCTGTTGCTCGTGTTTGGATCAAGCCGGGTTCCGGTAAGGTCGAAGTTAACGGCCGTACTATGGACAAGTATTTTGCACGCCCCGTGCTGCAAATGATCCTGCGTCAGCCGTTTCAGGTTGCCGGTGTTGAAGGTGAGTTTGACGTTTATGCAACTGTCAAAGGCGGCGGTCTTTCAGGTCAGGCCGGTGCGGTTAAGCACGGCATTTCGAAAGCTCTGCAGCTTTATGAACCCTCGCTGCGTGGTGCTCTGAAGGCCGCGGGCTTCCTGACACGCGACAGCCGCGTTGTGGAACGTAAGAAATACGGTAAGCGCAAAGCGCGTCGTTCGTTCCAGTTCTCGAAGCGTTAAGCTTTTCGCCGAACCGTACCAAAGTTCAAAGGGTGCCGCCTGCGGGTTGCGCCCTTTTTTCGACCTGCAAGTTGTGACTTAGGATCAGTATTCTTGGTTCGGTGCATTTGCCTGTCCGGCAATTGGGCTGTATAGCCCGGTAAAACCACTTTCGAACGAGGCCGGTCAATGCATATCGCACGTCCGCTCTGGCGTCGCACACCGCCAGCTGTATTTCCAATCTGTCTGGCGCTTCTGGGATTGGGGCTAGGCTGGCGAAATGCGTCTGAAGTGCTGCCTCTTGCCCATGAAATCGGCGATTTGTTTCTGGGCTGCGCATCGGCCTTCTTTCTTTATTTTCTGGTGGTATATACGGCAAAGGTCGTGGCCCGACCTGCCGTCATTCTGGAGGATATGCAAAGTGCACCCGCCCGTGCTGGAATTGCCGCAGCAGCCATGGCCATGATGCTGTTGGCGGCGGCTTTGATCCCGCTTGGTCTTTCGGTACCGCAGGTCTGGTGGACGGGCGTGGGTATGCAGGTTGTGGCCAGTGGTTTGGGGTGTTGGGCGATCTGGCTGGATCCACCAGAGAAACGAAATTTTTCTACGTTTCAGTACCTAACATTTGTGGGCCCGGTTGTGGGGCCAATTGCGGGCCTCCAGCTTGGCTATGTCTGGGAAAGTGTCGCTTTGATCTATGCTGCACTCGTTGCATATGTGGTAATAACTATTGGTCTGCTCTTCACGATACGCCCCCTCCAGATGCCAGTTGTTTTGCGCCCGTCACTGGCGATTTTCTTGGCGCCAAATTGCCTTTTTGGAATTGGATTTGGCCTTCTTGGACATGAGATCGGATTCCTGGTTTTCTACTGGTTCGCTACAGCGATTGCTGTGCTGCTGTTGGTGATATCGCCCTGGATGATCAAGCGCCCTTGGACACCTGTCTGGGGCTCGCTTTCTTTTCCGGTCGCCGCCTTTCTGCAATTGCAGGTCATGGGGCTTTCGCGCGGTTTTGGGGTGATTGCCGAGGTTTCAGTCTATGGCGCGTTGGCGATTGGAACTCCATTGATTTCCGGGCTTGCCTACATGACGATCTTGACTTGGGTAACAGGTGAATTGGCCGAAAAATCTGGTGCCGCGCGGGCGTGAAGCTAGGTTCATTGCACGGTGTGATCAGGACCAGCACCCGGACACAATTCCCGATCCCGCTTTCCAAAAGGTCTTTGGGTGAAAGCGGGCTTTGGGTGCCCGGAGAGTATCATGCAAACAGCTCCACAACGTCTTGGTCCAAGATTTCGAACGATACAAATTCAAAGGGCTGCCAACTGGCAACCCTTTTTGTTGAATTATGGTCAGTCCAAAAGATCTGGTCGTATGTACCAATCATCAAACCGCGACACGGGTTCAAGCACGCGTTTGTAGCCGTGAGATGTCAACAGCCTGAACAAATCTTCGCGCTGTGGTGCAAAATTGTGTTCGACATTTAAAACACGAAATGCGCGTGATTTGAAATCAAAGGCGTTCAGGATTTCAAATTCACTGCCTTCTGTGTCGATCGACACGTAATCCAGGATGTCGGGTGCATTATGCTGATCCAAAAGATCGTTCAGCGACACGGATTCAACCGAATAGTTTTGACCGCGCAGCTTCCGTTTTGAATTGGAGAAGGCTGAAATGCTCGAGTTTTCACCTCTGGGAGCCTCGGTGAACTGAATGGACTCGCCTGTCAGCTTCCAAACACAGCGGGTGTCGATAATGCATTTCCTCCTGGATTTTAAAGCGTCATGCCAACCCCTTGCAGGCTCGCTCAGGATGCCATTCCAGCCAAACTGGCATTCCATCAGGAAAGAGTTGTTATGCGCCAATCCGTCAGTTGCGCCAAACTCCAGAAAAAAGCCATTCCGCTTAAAGTTCAGTTGTGCCAGAGCAAACAAATCTTGACGCACCTGACTTTGAGATTGATCCAGAAGGTCAATACATTGATTGCGAACCTCTGGCGGCATGGCGCGGATGAACTCCAAATCAAAGTAACCACGCTCTCGCTCCTTAAGTTGCTTCAGGCGATCGCTCTTGGTGATTGTTTGGTTGAGTATAGATTTGGACATTTTGGGTCTCCCGGCTTGGGGGCAACGTAAGTGAGTGAATCATGAGTTCCAACAGGAATACGACTTAACCGTCGGGTTTTATCAATCCCAACCCGCGCAAATAAACCCCGATCCCGCTTTCCAGAAGGTCCTCGGGTGAGAACGGGCTTTGGGTTCCCGGAGAGTTCCGCGCAAACAGCTCAACAACACCATGGCTCATGGCCCAGATATGGGCCGAAAACATGCTGGCAGGCGGGCGTTTGTCAGATGGGATATGCTGGCTAAGATCCATGGCCGCTTTTTCCATGACGCCACGCGCCCGGGCGGCAACTTCGGCCAGTTCCGAGGTGCGGTTCACCGAAATGCCGCTTTCAAACATTGCGATGTAGTGCCCTGGATACTGACGCGCAAACGCCAGATAAGCACGGCCTGTGGCCTCAAATGAAGCCAAAGCAGAAGGTTGGCCTTTGTCATAGGCGTATTGCATCAGGTCCGCAAAAATCTCATAGCCTTGGCGGGCAGCTTCGGCGATCAGGTCTTCGCGGCCTTCAAAGTGACGGTACACGGCGGCCGGGGTGACGCCGGCCTGTTTGGCGGCTTCGGACAAGGTAAAGCCTGTCGGGCCTTTGGCTTCGATCAGCGTAAACGCTGCTTCGACCAAAGCTTGCCGCAAATTGCCATGATGGTAGCCACGCTTACGCATTCCAGATGTCCGGTCCGCCGCAAATCAACCCGTCGACCTTGCCGATAGCACTGTGATTTTTGCGATCATAGTCCAGCGATGACAGAATGTGTCGCACTGCCGCGAGGCGGGCGCGGCGTTTGTCATCTGACCGGATCACAGTCCAGGGTGTTTCCGGTGCGTGGGTGCGCTCGAGTGTTTCCTCAATCGCGGACGTATAGTCATCCCACATTTTTAGCCCTTCAACGTCAATCCAGCTGAGTTTCCATTGCTTTAACGGGTCAGATTCGCGTTTGAGAAAACGGCGCAACTGTTCAGCGCGACCGACATTTAGCCAAAACTTGAACAAGTGAATACCTTCATCGACCAGCATTTTCTCGAAATCGGGAACCTGCGTAAAGAAATGGGCGCGCTGAACATCATCGCAAAAGCCAAACACTTTTTCGACGACACCCCGATTGTACCATGAACGATCGAAGAATACGATTTCACCACCGGCGGGCAGGTGGTCGATGAAGCGTTGGAAGTACCATTGGGTTTGTTCGACCTCTGAGGGCTTTGGTAGAGCGACAATGCGCGCGCCTCGAGGATTAACATTCTCCCGGAAGCGTTTGATTGTACCGCCTTTTCCGGCGGCATCACGCCCTTCAAAAACAATCGCAACACGCGCGCCAGTGTCTTTGGCCCAACGTTGCACTTTGACCAGTTCGACTTGTAGTGCCGCCATTTCTGCGTCATAAGCCTTGCGGTTCAGCCGCTCTGAATGTGGATAGTCACTGTCAAGAATGTCACCCTTTTCGGCAAACTGGATGGCCTGACGCACGCTGTCAGGCGCATCGTTTCCGTAGTATGCGCTGATCGCTCCTTCAAAGGGCAGCTCCATGAAACCTCTCCGTTTTTTCTTAATATGGACGCGGAGAGCGCCTAGTGCAATCCGGCGCGGGTTGCCGCCCTGTCGATTGCGGCTACGACCTCCTTGGGCGCGACATGATGGGGCATATGCCCGATGCCGGGCAGGAGGGTCAGATGTGCCCCCTGAATTCGACTCACCAGACGCTCGGCATGGTTCCAGGCCGGAACGGTAGTGTCCTCTTCTCCGTGCACGATCTCAGTTGGCACTGATATGCTGCCAAAATGGGGCTGTAACGCCCGGATTTCCTCTAACAAGTTGGCGCGTTGCAGCCCATTGGCCCTCAGCGTTTTCCGCCGTAGCGTAAGACCGGGACCGAAATATGCGCCATAGCCTTTGGGTTCGTCCTGCGGCACAAATACGCTGGCCAGAACTTTGTCAACGTGAGCATCGGGTACAAAAGCCGTGATTAGAGGAATTGTCAACGGTCCCAACCATTTATGAGACACGATGCGATAATATGTGTTTAGAGGTGAAGCCCAGATACAGGATACGGCAGCAACAGGCACAAGCGCAGAAATCCGGTCTGGAAACCGTGCAGCCCATGTCAAAGCAACCGCGCCGCCATAACTCTGGCCCATAACGATCGGTCTGTCCGCCCCTAGTTGCGCCGCGGCCTCACTCAGCAGATCAGCCTGTTGTTCTAACGTGGCCCCGGTTTGGTTGATCCGGTCAGAATATCCAAGACCGGGACGATCAAAGATCAGTAGCCGGTAACGATCCTCGAGGTGTTGTGCCAGTTCAAAGGTCATATCCCGGGTTGATCCACTAGCCCCATGGATCAGAACAAGATCCGGACCTTTGCCACGCACTTCCACATGCACTCTGTGACCATTGACGTTCAGAAATTGCCCGCGCGGTGGATGGCTGAATTCCGCGCGTATTTCGTGGCGACGGGCTTTCCAAATCACAAAGCTCAAAAAAACCGACATAGAAATTACATAGAAAACAAACAGGTTACTTCCCAATCTCGCTCATATCGTAGGGGGTGGTCTCATAAATTTCGGTAATCCAATTGCCATACAAAAGGTGCGCGTGACTGCGCCAACGGTTCATCGGCGTTTGGCTGGGATCATCTCCTGGATAATAGTTCATCGGCACATTGATTGGGGTGCCTTCGGCCACATCCCGATCATATTCCTGCTTAAGCGTGCCACTGTCATATTCAAAATGGTTGAAGATATAGATGGCGTTATGCGCGGCATCCTGAACCAAACAGGGGCCGGAGTCTTCGCTGCTCAGTAAGGTTTTCAAGCCGTCGGCGGCATCGATCTCGTCCTGTTTCATCTCGGTCCAGCGGCTAACCGGAATGACACAATCATCTGAGAACCCGCGCAAAAAATGCGACGCGGGGTCTTGGTTGCTATGTCGAAAGCAGCCAAAGGCCTTGTGGTCCAGAATGTGTTTTTTGACGCCGTGGAAGTAGTTGATCATAGCCATCCCACCCCAGCAAACGCCAAAAGTGGAATGCACATGAGTCTGCGTCCACTCAAAAACCTCGCACATTTCCTGCCAATAGGTCACCTCGTCGAATGGCATATGCTCAATCGGGGCACCGGTGATGATCAGCCCATCAAATTTTTCACCTGAAGCTTTGATTTCCTCAAAGGGGCGGTAGAACTCAGCCATGTGCTCGGCCGCTGTATTGCGTGTTTTGTGTTCGCTCATACGGATCAAAGACAGTTCAATCTGCAATGCCGTAGCGCCGATCAGGCGGGCAAACTGGTTTTCGGTCTGAATCTTTTTGGGCATCAGGTTCAGCAGGCCAATGCGCAATGGGCGAATATCTTGCCGGGCTGCCTCACGCTCCGACATGACCATCACACCTTCGCGCGAAAGCACGTCAAAGGCGGGTAGGTCGGAAGGCAGTTTAATAGGCATCGGTCTGGTCTTTCCTGAAAGAAGCTTTGCGGGTTACTCGGTTGGTTCTGTGCGTTCAATGGCACGGGCGATAAGATCGTCGAAATCCGCGGCCGATTTAATTTTCGCAACCTCTTCGGCCGTGACGGTCACACCCCATTTTGACATGGCTTGGTACAAAGGTTGACGATGCGCCAAAGCGGCGGAATAGGTCCAGCGCACAAAGGCATTCGGGTCAACCTGATCTTCGGCAAGTTGGCTTTCTGATAGATATTGATCCCAGCGGGAGGTCAAGAAATCTGCCTGATAATACATAGGCTTGGGGGCCTTGTCGAACCGGCGCGCCAGTTCGTCTGCATGGGCATCTGATCCTTTGATCCAGACCATCAGCGTGTTGTCAGCAAGTGAATTCAGCACAGGATCATCTGGGTTGTTTGGGTCGACAACCTCGCAGATGGACCCGCCAGTATCACAGACAAAATTGTCATACCCATAAAGGTCATGCGCCCGATCAATAAAGGGGGCTGTGTCCAGCAATGCAGAAACTTCCGCTGCGTGGTGCTGCTCTTGGCGGCGCAGGTATTCCGCAAACGGCACGCCCCCCTGTTCGGGATTGCCGGGTTTGCCCAAATAGGCAGACAATGGGGCGAGATTGTTGAACGTGATATTGGAGCCGATATAGATCGAGTCTGTCATCAACAACTCGCGCAGGAATGGCACTTTCATTGCCTCAGATTTGGCGTTGTCGGCGATATGTTCGCCCATGTAACGCGTACCAATGCGGTAATCGACCGAGTAATGAAACCAGTCACCACTGTCGCGCAACAGATTTGAGACATGGGTTTTGCCCAGGCCTGACATGCCAAACAGCAGTACTTTTTTGCGCGGCGCATTGCGCCAGTCATCTGCGGATTTGTAGATCATCGCCTGACCCTCTGGTTTCATGAGGTTTTGGTAACGGGGGCAGGGCGTTGGGTCAAACGGTTATGCGGGATCACATGGCGAGAAAGAGAACCATCTCGTCCATCGTTCGCTTCATTCCTGCGGTTTTTTGGAAGTTCGGGTTTTGAGCCAACCAAACAAACGCCCATCCAAAACCAAAAGCCCCAAAGCCAACAGGCCAAACCCAGTGAATGCATTGGCTGAAAGGGTCTCTCCAAGGATCAGAGCCCCAAGTCCGATGGCGAAAGGTGGAATCAGTAGCGTGACCAGCATGAGATTGCCGCTGCCAGCCATAGCGAGAACCCGGTAATACAAAAGGTACGCGCCTGCAGTGGCGATCACTGAGAAGTAGGCCAGCGCTGCCCATGTTTGAGGCTGAAGGCCAAAACGAAACGGGCCGTCGACGATCCAGGCTGCTGGAAGAGCGATCAGAGCCGAGCATGTCACCATTCCGGCAGCCGCCACCTGAGGCGTGAGGCCAGCAAGCTGTTTGCGCGCCCAGACACCTGCAAAAGCATAGGACAAAGTGGCGCCAAGCGCGGCGAACTGTGCCACGCTGGTAATGTTAATCGCGGTAAGATTTTGGAATCCAATCACTGTAACGACGCCCAGAAACCCTATGACCACTCCAAGTGTTTTGCGGGCGCTTAAGCGTTCGTCAGCAAAGAAAATGGCTGCTACGACGACGCCAAAGATGGCGGTTGCCGCGTTGAAGATCGAGGTGAGCCCACTTTCGATATAGAGTTGGCTCCAGTTTAGGAGCGTGAATGGGATGATATTGTTGAGCAATCCCATGACCAGAAAAGCGCCCCAAACGCGTGGAGAACGTGGGATTGATAGCTTCAAAGAGGCGACAGCCATCCACAAGACAAGTGCAGCCCAAAACGTTCGGTGGGCAACCGCCGTAAGTACGCCAATTTCGTTTAGGGCAATACGAACAGCCAGAAAAACGCCGCCCCAAACAATCCCGAGCAGCAATAATTCGGCCCATGCACGGACGGATATGGTTTTTTGAGAAAGCTGTGTCATGTTTTCCGGGTACCAGCAGGTTTAACGGGAAGCACTCCGAAACATGCGCAAAAAACGACCAATTTCCTACTTATCGAAAGGCAAGGTGAAAGGGCTTCAGACCAGAACAGCCTTTGTAGCACTGCTTCGTATGGCTGCGATTTAGGCGTTAAATAGTCGTGTTTCGCTTAGTATGTTCAGATAGTTACCCGCAAAAATGACCGCTGCGCCAAGCAGCACAAACATGTCCAAAGGTTCATTGTAGAATAGCATCCCGATCACGGCGATTGCAGGAAGCCGGATGAAATCAATCGGGACGACAACTGTTGCAGGAGCGATGCTAAGAGCAGTTGTCAGGCAAAAGTGTGCCAACAAACCAGCACATCCGATCAGAATCAACCACGGCGCGGTTTGTGCCGAAGGCAAGGTGATATCCATGTCCCAGCCTGCACAAATGATGCCAAATATGGCTTGCATTGTGGTGAGGTAGAACAGAATGCAGGTGATGCTTTCGGTGCGCGTCAGCCGCTTTGTCAACATAATGGAAATTGCAAAGCCTATGGCAGAAAGTGCTGCAGCTATAACACCTGCGTTGATCGGGCTGGCACCTGGGCGTGCGACAATGAGGATACCTATGAACCCGAGAATTGCGGCAATCGCTCGGGTCGACGTCAAACGCTCTTTCAACACAAATGGAGATAACACCAAGACCCAAAGCGGAGAGGTGAACTCAAGCGCAAAGACCTGAGCTAGCGGAATGAGCGTGAGCGCAAAAAACCACAGGTTTTGTCCGGCAAAATGGGCGGCGTTGCGAACAAAATGTACACCCAGAGAGCGGCGCGTGATCTGGGACTGCGTCCGGGTCAAAGTCGAGATCACAACAACGATAACAACACCGACGAAACTCCGGTACATCATGATCTCAAATGTATCGAGTTCCGTGGCAACTGCACGTCCTGCAATGGCCATGGATGAAAATGAAAGGATTGCGCCGCTCATCCACAAAGCCGACCGCAGGATGTTGTTCATTCGGCCACCGTACAGCAGCCAGTCAAAAGGATTGGGGTTTGTCCGCGTTGAGTCAGTACATGAGCCGTGATCGGCCACTCGCGTCCCGCCAAAGCGCAACTGACTTCGTTCACCAGCACGATAGCCGTGTCAAAATCGGCGATCAGCGTGTAGGCACGCGGCCAGTTTTCCTGACCTTCGGCAATGTTGGATTGTGGAATCTCAAAGTCGGTTTTTCGACCAAACCGTATTTGTGCCTGAGTCTCAGTGAGGGTGAGAAACCAATCTGGTTCGTATCCCTCGCAAGTGAGCGGAGGAGCGGCAAAGGCTGAGTTGCTGACGGCAATCAGGCCAAGTGCTAGCATTCTGGTGATCACAGGGCATCCCTTGCGGTTGTTTACGACAGGACATCATTCCCTGAGATGATCAGAATTATCTAGAAAATTCGACGTGAAGAACACTTTTCTACAAATGTTTGGCCCATGGAAACCAAAGCGCCACCCGGTTAGGTGGCGCGAGGTCAGAACTTATTCCCACTCAATCGTGCCCGGAGGCTTTGAGGTAATATCATAGGTCACCCGGTTGATGCCTTTGACTTCGTTGATGATCCTTGTCGCGGTTTCCCCCAGGAACTCGTGGCTAAAGGGGAAATAATCCGCTGTCATACCATCCACGGAAGTGACTGCGCGCAGAGCGCAGGCAAAATCATATGTGCGGCCATCGCCCATCACGCCCACGGTGCGCACGGGCAGGATCGCGACAAACGCCTGCCAGATGTCATCATACAGACCGTGTTTACGAATCTGGTCGATGTAAACCGCGTCTGCCTCACGAAGAATTTCGAGCTTTTCACGAGTGATCTCGCCGGGGCACCGAATAGCAAGGCCGGGGCCAGGGAACGGGTGACGACCGATAAAGCTGGCAGGCAAGCCCAATTCGTGCCCCAAGGCGCGGACTTCGTCCTTGAACAACTCGCGCAGGGGTTCGACCAGTTTAAGGCCCATTTTTTCGGGCAGGCCGCCGACATTGTGGTGGGATTTGATCGTGACAGACGGGCCGCCAGAAAAGCTGACGGATTCAATCACATCCGGGTAAAGCGTGCCTTGAGCAAGGAACTCGGCGCCGTCGATCTGATCCGCGTATTTTTGGAATACATCGATAAACAGTCTGCCAATGATCTTGCGCTTGGTTTCAGGGTCGCTTTGCCCATCCAATTCGCCCAGAAACAGCTCGGTTTCGTCGGCATGGATAACTTGAAGGTTCATGTTGTCGCGGAACATTGCGACAACCTCTTTGGCTTCGTCTTTGCGTAAAAGGCCGTGGTCGACGAAGACGCACGTCAGTTGGTCGCCAATCGCTTCGTGCAACAAGGCAGCAGCGACCGACGAATCGACCCCGCCAGACAAACCGCATATGACTGTTTTGTCGCCAACCTGATCCTTGATCTTACCGATCATTTCATCGCGGTAGGCGCCCATGGTCCAGTCGCCCGTAAACCCGGCCAGTTTGACAAAATTCTCATAAAGCTTGGCGCCGTTTGGTGTGTGGTGCACCTCGGGATGGAACTGAACCGCGTAGAAATGACGCTTGGTATCTGCAGTGATCGCAAAAGGCGCATTGGGCGAGGTGCCGTAGACCTCAAACCCGGGTGCGATTTTGCTGACGTGGTCACCATGCGACATCCAGACTTGCTCGTCCCCGTCCGCAAACCAGCCGTCCAGAATGTCGAGATCATTTTTTTGAGTGACGTAGGCGCGGCCAAATTCGGCTGTACCGTGGCCGCTGTCGACGTGACCACCAAGCTGTTGCATCATCATTTGCTGACCATAGCAAATACCCAAGATCGGGACGCCAAAGTCGAAGATTTCCTGCGGCACACGCGGAGACCCTTCGCGGGTCACACTGTCGGGGCCACCAGAAAAGATAATCGCGCGGGGCGACATCTCGTGCACCACATCCATGGTGACATTCTGATAGGGGTGGATTTCGCAATAGACGTTTAGTTCACGCAGGCGACGCGCAATAAGCTGCGTAACCTGGCTGCCAAAGTCGATGATTAATAGGCGTGCATGCTGTGTCATAGCGAGGCTCTAAGTCAACCGCGCTGTCAGTGCAAGAATGCAAATGATCCCAGCTGCCAAAAATCCCACCAGAAAGGCCACGAGACGTCGCGGATGGCTCCTTTAACGGCGTAGCTGTCCGCCAACTCAACCCTGCCAAATATAGCTTTGGATCCAGAAAACATTGGAGACAACATGCCCATAAGCCTTGATCAAGCTGCCATCAATCTCGCTTTAGCGCTGCTTTGCGGTGCCATTATTGGCTCAGAACGGCAAGTGCGCCAACGAATGGCAGGTTTGAGAACAAACGCCCTGGTGTCAATTGGGGCGGCGGGTTTCGTGATATTCTCGGCCCTATATCCTAATGAAGTCAGTCCCACGCGGGTTGCAGCACAAGTTGTGACAGGGATCGGTTTTCTTGGTGCTGGTATTATTTTCCGCCACGGATTCACCATCCACGGGCTGAACACGGCTGCAACCCTTTGGTGTTCTGCCGCTGTTGGGTTGATGGCGGGGGCAGGGGCTGGGTTATTTGCGCTTTTGATGACGGCAACGATTGTGTTCGTGAATCTTGGCTTGCGACCGTTGGTCAAGTGGCTGAAGCGCAAGACGCAAGCCGGGCAACCCTTGTGTTTGGAATACCGTATTCGAGTCACTTCCAAAGAGAAACATGAACAGAAAGTGCGACAGATACTGGTTCATAAACTTTCTCTTCCGGGACTTAGTGTGATCGCAATGGATGTTCAGAGCGAAGACCATGAAACAGGTTTTGATGTTCTGGTAAGTGTCGAAGACAACAGCGACAGCATACTGAAAGCCGCCATAGCGCCTTTGATGATCGAGCCAAGCATTCAATCTGTGAATTGGGAAATGGCTGAAGTGTGATGTCAGATCAAATTGTTTGGGAAGCAATCCCGGCAGAATGTCGCTTTTCAACCTCAAAGGCCGTTATCCTTCGGCGCAATGGCATTCGGGCCGATTAAAACCATAGAGGAAACGTAACACCTTTGGGGTGAGGGGAAGTCATGCCAGAAGCAAGAACAGGTCGTCGGGGTCGTGGAGGCGGAGGTGCTGCTCGCCGCGCTGAGCGCAGTGCAGTGTCGTTTGAGACTGCAAAGTACATTCAGCGCAACATCCCGAATTTCGAAGTCCTCAACGAAGAAGCTATTGAGATCATCGAATACAATGCCGAAACTATTCTGGAAGAGGTCGGTGTCAACTTCGTCGACAATCCCGCCGCGCTTGATCGCTGGCGTGAAGCGGGTGCCGATATCACTGGAGAACGTGTGCGCATTCCGCGTGGTTTGGCCCGCAAATTGTGTTCAACAGCCCCTTCCGAATTCACCCAACACGCGCGCAACCCTGAAAAATCGGTTGTTATCGGTGGACGAAACCTGGTGTTGGCACCGGTCTATGGCCCGCCCTTCGTGCGCGACGTTGCAGGCGGCCGCCGTTATGCGACCATGGATGACTTTAACAAATTCGTGAAGCTCGCCTATATGTCCAAATGGTTGCACCATTCGGGTGGCACTGTTTGTGAACCCACCGACATTCCGGTGAACAAACGCCATCTGGATATGTTGATGGCGCATATGACCCTGTCAGACAAACCATTCATGGGATCGGTGACAGAGCCCAGCCGGGCTCAAGATTCGGTGGATATGTGTGGCGTTTTGTTTGGTGAAGACTTTGTGCAGAACAACACAGTGATGACCTCGCTAACCAACATCAATTCGCCGATGACCTTTGACGATGTGATGATGGGCTCGCTTGAGGTTTACGCTCAGAACAATCAGGCTTGTATCATTTCGCCCTTTATCGTTGGCGGCGCGATGGCGCCCGTTTCGGTGGCGGGTACGCTGACACAGGTTCTGGCCGAGGTTTTGGCTGGCGTGGCTTATAGCCAGATTGTACGCCCCGGTGCTCCTGCCATTTTTGGCGCCTTCGTGAGCTCGATCGACATGAATTCCGGCGCGCCGACTTTTGGCACGCCAGAAGCGTCTCTGATCACCTATGGCGCGGGTCAGCTGGCACGCCGTCTGGGGTTGCCGTATAGGTCTGCGGGTTCCTTCTGCGGCTCAAAATTGCCTGACGCGCAGGCAGCTTATGAAACCGCAAACTCGCTGAACATGGGGCTCACCTCTGGGGTGAATTTCATGTTGCATTCCTGTGGCTGGCTAGAAGGTGGACTGGTTGCAGACTTTGAGAAATTCGTGATGGATGCGGATCAGCTTGGTGCGCTGCATGGCCTGGCCAAAGGGGTCTCGGTTGACGAAGAAGCGCAGGCCATGGACGCTATCCGAGAAGTCGGCCCCGGTGGTCACTATCTTGGATGTGCGCACACCCAGGCGAACTTTAAAACTGCGTTCTGGAAGTCTGATCTGCTTGATTACAAACCCTATGAGACCTGGGAAGAAGAAGGCGCGCGAGATACGCGCAGCCTGGCCTCGGCCCGGGTCGAAAAGCTTTTGGGGGATTACCAGAAGCCAGCTCTCGAGCCGTCTGTCGAAGAAGCCCTGCAAGCCTTTGTCGCACAGCGGAAGGAATCCATGCCGGATTCTTTCATGTGATTTAGGCCAATGTGTCGGCAGTATTCACCGTGGGAGAAGTGCGCAACAAGCGTGCCTCTCCCATGATCGCAATCAAAATGTCAACATGATGCACAATTGAGTACCCGGCGTCCCCGCTGCGCCGTTGGTCGTTCATGGCACGTTCCTTTTCCACAAGTTGCATCAACGCTGCGCCATTTTTGGGTAGGCGGCCATACCCAAGGTGCCGTTTCAGGTGCTGCTCGCGCTGATATTCATCCACCCCATGTCGTGCTGCACGTATCAAAAGCCGTGGGCGGCGCAGGTCTTTGAGCAGGCTTAGAATATCTTTCATAATGTGAGTCCTTTCGTGTTTTCTTGAAAGGATACTCAACTTATGCGGGTGTTGCGTTGTGCTTGGGTCCGGCGCACGGGTGATTTTGAGACTGTTTATGAATTGGAAACAATCATGTCTTCACGGGCTTATTTTAACAGCTGGGTAACAAATAAGCTCTAATTTGTGGACAATTTTACGTAAAACCTGTGGGAAACTATGGGAGTCTTACTGACCTTAATGGGGCGCGACATGACGGCAAAGACACAAACACACTTGAGATCGAAATGGCCGCCAGTCGCTGTGCAAAGGTATTTGCTGCACACGGAAAAGGGGTTGTCGATCCGTGAAATTGCGCGTGCTCAAGCCAGTCATCCGTCTACCGTTATGCGCCAGATACGCAAACTCGAAAATTTGCGGGACGATCCGTTGATGGATGAAGCATTGCAGGCATTGGCTACGAATTCAGATTTTTCACCCCGCTCAGTGAAATTTGAGGAGACCTGTCAAATGAACGATATCTTGATGGACGAGAGCCTGCCAAATGAGGCCACTCTGAACCGAGAGGGCATGCGTATTTTGCGTCGCCTTTGCGAAACCGGCGCCGTTCTGGCTGTCGCCGCAGAGATGGAAAAGGCGGTCGTGGTTCGGGAAAACGACGATTCAACTGCGCGCACTGCGGTCGTGGATCGTGATATTGCACAGGCCATGGTGCTCAAAGACTGGATTGCCTGCAACACACCGGGGCGGATTTCGCGGTATCATATCACGGCAACGGGTCGCAGTGCTTTGAACCGAATGCTTGCTGAAGCGGAAAATCAGGCCCAGGGATTTGCCGAAGCCCAGGCAGCGTTCGCCGGCCCAAATCTCAGTGGTGCAGTGATGCCTGCCAAGGGGCGTCCAATGCGGTTTTCCATAGCGGATTCTCCGCTGACAGCTTTGGCGCGACGACGCGATAAATCGGGCGCGCCGTTTTTGGATGAAGACCTAGTCGTTGCAGGTGAAAGGCTTCGTGAAGACTTTGAGTTGGCTCAAATGGGGCCGCGTGACACCACCAACTGGAAACGGTTTCTCGACGGGCAGAATCCGGAAGACTATGTCACTGATACCGGCGTCAAAGGCACACCGGCCATGGCACGAGAACGTGTTGTGCAGGCCATTCGGGAATTGGGCGAAGGACTTTCGGATGTCGCGCTGCGCTGCTGTTGTTTCCTGGAAGGACTCGAGACTGCGGAAAAGCACCTTGGGTGGTCTGCTCGATCCGGCAAGATTGTGCTCAGAATCGCCCTAATGCGGTTGAGTGAATATTATCGTTCGCAATCAGGGGGTGCAGGACGTATGATTGGATAACCCCTCCAAGGGTTTTTCGCTTGAAGTTTTGAGCCAACAGCGAGCGAAAGGGCGGCGCGTTTCTAATGAAGCGCGCCGTCCGTACTCCTAAGTGCTCAGGAGCACTCAGTTGCGTTTTCACCAAAGTCTGTGCTGAGCAACTCTTTGACGTTGGCGCTTAGAATGCTGTAGGCCACATTGCCAAAAAGTTTTTGTCGCCCTTCGTTCAGAACATAGGTCGGGCTGCCCTGTACATGCATTGACTGCGCCAAATCGTAATCGGCAGCAAGGTTCGCTATGGCTTCACCGGTTTCAATCTTGTGCAGAACTCTGTCGAAATCCTGTCCGATGTCCTGGCAAATGGTCTTTTGAACGTTCCAGTTGGCGATATCCTGTGCCTCACCAAAAAATGCCTGACGTAATGCGCGTGCGGCCTTGGCAGAGGGTCGGTCTGAGTAGCTCGTTTGTTGCGCATCCGGACCTTCCAACGATTCAATGGCCTTTAGAAAAAGATGTGGGCTTGCCGAAGATCGTGGCTGAATTTTTCTCCAGACATCAGAATGCACCTTAAAGCCATCAAATTGCTCCGCAACGTCTTGGACATGCGCTGCGTATCCCTCAAAGCCGCCGCGATCTTTCCATAGGTTTTTGATCTTGGTCTGAGTGTCAGGGAAGACCGAACAATAGTGGGCTTCAACTTCAATTTTCTCGCCGAAGTTTTCCATGAGTTTTTGAAAGCTGGCTTGCCCAACATGTGCCCAAACACACAGAACATCTGAGAAGTGAACCAATTTGACCTTTGTCATGACCGAATTCCCCTTTTGTGAATGTGACACCGATAACAAAACTGTCGAACCGAATTCAATGTGACACTGTGCTAATTACAAGGTCGTATTAAAAAGGCCTGTGTGAAACACACAAGCCTTTCCGGTTTTCTACATTTCTAGAGCAGGCTCTTATGCGCTTTTCAGGCTCGCAGACTGCAAATAGTCCAAAACATTTTCTGGTGAAGACACACCATAAGGATCTTCAAGGTGGTTATCGGACAGGCCGGGTTCTTCGAACCATGCTTCGATCACACCGTCGTTGATTATCGCCGCATAGCGCCACGAGCGAGCGCCAAAACCGAGGTTATCCTTGGCTACCAGCATACCGATCTTGCGAGTGAATTCACCCGAACCGTCTGGGATGACTTTGACGTTGGACAAGTTCTGCGATTCTGCCCATTTGTTCATTACAAAACTATCGTTCACGGACATGCAGTAAATCTCATCGATACCATGCGCCGCGAAAGCCTCAGCGTTGTTTTCAAAGCCGGGCAGCTGATATGTTGAACAGGTTGGCGTAAACGCGCCGGGCAACGAGAAAAGCACTACGCGTTTTCCGGCAAAATAGTCCGCCGTTGTCATATTCTGCCAGCGGAACGGATTGTCACCGCCGATGGTTTCGTCGCGAACACGAGTTTTGAAAGTCACAACGGGGAGTTGCAGGCCTGATTTCATTTTGTACCTCATTTGGCAGATAATTGATTCCCCAAAAGGTGGGGCATCCCTATGAGTTTGAGAATTGGAAGTATTCTAATCTGAATTCAATAGGCAAAGGTGACGCAGATGTAAAAAGGCGCCGGAAACAATGCCGGCGCCCCAAGTTTCCATATATTAATGTCAATTTAGGTCGAAGCGGCCACAATTCATGACTTTGCTCCAGGCAGCGGCAAAATCACGGGCAAATTTCCCACCCGCATCGTCTTGACCGTAGACCTCGGCCAATGCGCGCAATTGAGAATTTGACCCAAACACCAGATCGACCCGCGTCGCAGTCCACTTCACGTTACCGGATGTGCGATTGCGACCCTCATAAATGCCGTCTTCGCCGCTTGGTGCCCAGTCAACGCCCATGTCCAAAAGGTTGACGAAAAAGTCGTTGCTTAAAGTACCCGGCCGGTCCGTCAGAACACCATGTCGGACGCCGCCGTGATTGGCGCCCAGCATCCGCATTCCTCCAACAAGAGCTGTCATTTCTGGTGCTGTCAGGGTCAAAAGCTGCGCCTTATCGACCAACATTTCCTCAGGCGATACTGCGAATTGTGCCCTTTGGAAGTTGCGGAAACCGTCTGCTGCAGGCTCGAGGACAGAAAAAGACTCTGCATCTGTTTGCTCAGCGGTGGCATCACCGCGTCCCAATGTCGTTTCGACATTAATTTCATGACCTGCATCACGTGCCGCTTTTTCAACCGCTGCCGCCCCGCCCAGAACAATCAGGTCGGCCATAGATACAGGTTTCGCAAAAGCAGCGCGCACTTTTTCGAGAGAGGTCAACACCCGTGCGAGTTCTTCCGGCTCATTTGCTTCCCAACCATTTTGTGGCTCTAGGCGAACACGGGCTCCGTTGGCGCCCCCACGCATGTCCGATCCACGATAGGTCGAAGCAGAAGCCCAAGCGGTTTTGACCAAATCCGACACTGACAGGCCTGACCCCAAAAGCTGCGCTTTCAATGCCGTTACATCGGCTTCGCTCAGGTCCGTTTCGGAAACTGGAACTGGATCTTGCCAGATCAACTCTTCACTCGGAACATCGTCGCCGAGATAACGTTCGATGGGGCCCATATCCCGGTGGGTCAGCTTGAACCAAGCGCGAGCAAAAGCATCCGCAAACTGGTCTGGATTTTCATGGAAACGTTTCGAAATTGGACCGTAAATCGGATCCATTCGCATTGCCATATCCGCCGTGGTCATCATTGTTGGGACCTTTTTGGAAGGGTCGTGAGCCTGCGGGGCCATGTCTTCCTCTTTGACGCCTACGGGCGCCCAGATCCACGCGCCAGACGGGCTTTTTTCCAAGTCCCAATCATAGCCAAACAGCAAGTCAAAGTAACCATTGTCCCAGTTTGTCGGATCTGCGGTCCAAGCGCCCTCAATGCCACTTGTGGTTGTGTCGCCCCCCTTGCCTGTACCATGGGCATTGATCCAACCCAAGCCCATGGCCTCGATTGGAGCGGCTTCGGGTTCCGGCCCAACAAGGTTTGGGTTGCCAGCCCCATGCCCTTTGCCAAATGTATGCCCACCCGCAACAAGCGCCACGGTTTCTTCGTCATTCATTGCCATACGCGCAAAGGTTTCGCGAATATCGCGGCCCGAAGCTAGGATGCTGGGTTGTCCGTCTGGGCCTTCAGGATTGACATAAATAAGTCCCATTTGCACAGCTGCTAGAGGATTTTCCAGATCGCGTTCGCCGGAGTATCGGCTGTTTTCGGTGTCACTGGTGGCCAGCCAAGCAGCCTCGGCACCCCAATAGACATCTTCTTCGGGCTCCCAAACATCAGCGCGACCGCCGCCAAACCCAAAAACAGGACCCCCCATAGATTCTATGGCGCAGTTGCCAGCTAGGATCAGTAGATCCGCCCAGGATATCTTGTTGCCGTATTTCTTTTTGATCGGCCACAAAAGCCTGCGAGCTTTATCGAGATTACCATTGTCGGGCCAGGAGTTTAGCGGGGCAAACCTTTGTTGGCCTGTTCCGGCACCGCCGCGGCCATCGGTTGTCCGATAGGTGCCGGCTGCGTGCCAGGCCATCCGAATGAAAAGCCCACCATAGTTGCCATAATCTGCCGGCCACCAGTCCTGACTGTCGGTCATCAAGGCGAACAGGTCCTTCTTGAGCGCCTCTTGATCCAGAGACTTGAAGGCGTCGGCATAGTTGAAATCGGTGCCCATCGGGTCGGATTTGGTCGAATTCTGATGAAGGATTTTCAAATTGAGTTGGTTCGGCCACCAATCTCGGTTTGATCGAAGTCCCACGTTGGTGGCGCCATGTGTCACCGGACATCCGGATGCACCTTTTGAACCATTTTCATCCATGAATTCTCTCCCTAATGCTTTGTTTGTTCGCGCATTTAGCAAAGAAATCTGCTTTTAAATTCAGCATCTCATTCGAATTTGGCAGATTCGCTTCGCAACACAACGGAGTTTAGAAGCATTCTAAAGATCGATCAACGAAGGATGCGCAGATTGTCGCAGTCCCAAAGGTGACGCATGGCAGACATGCGCCTATGGCCCTTTCCCAAGTGTATCTCTATGTTATGAAGCGACCCATCTGAATTGACCCGAGGTAAAGACCTTTGCGTGATCTGAAAATCCCTGAACAACGCCATCCAGAAAAGGCGCATCGCCCGGATAATGCCCAACCGCGCAAACCGAAATGGATTCGTGTGAAGGCACCAACCGGTGAGGGCTATAACGCCACTAAGAAAATCATGCGCGATAATAAGCTTGTGACGGTCTGCGAAGAAGCTGGGTGCCCCAATGCAGGCGAATGCTGGAGCCGGGGCCACGCGACCATGATGATTATGGGCGAGATCTGTACCCGAGGCTGCACATTCTGCAATATCGCAACTGGCAAACCCAGCGATTTGGATGCGTTTGAACCCGGGCGCGTGGCTGAGGCTGTTAAAAAGCTGAGCCTGAACCATGTGGTCATAACCTCAGTGGATCGTGATGATCTGGCCGATGGCGGCGCTGAGCATTTTGCCCAAACCATCCGCGCCGTGCGTCATCGCTCACCCAAGACGACAATTGAAGTCCTGACGCCGGATTTCCTCAAATGTGCCCCAGAGGTTCTTGAGGTCGTTGTTGAGGCCAAGCCGGATGTTTTCAATCACAACCTTGAGACTGTTCCGGGCTTTTACCCTTCGGTTCGCCCTGGCGCGCGGTATTTCCATTCGCTGCGCTTGTTGCAGCGTGTTAAAGAACTGGACCCATCGATCTTTACCAAATCTGGCATCATGGTGGGGCTTGGGGAAGACAAACAAGGTGTTCAGCAAGTGATGGATGATATGCGCGCGGCGGATATCGACTTCCTGACCATCGGCCAGTATTTACAACCTACGCCCAAACACCACGGGGTGGATCGCTTTGTAACGCCTGACGAGTTTAAGGCTTATGAAACCGCAGCCTATGGCAAGGGATTCCTGATGGTCTCGGCCACGCCGCTGACCCGGTCGTCCTATTTGGCGGGTGATGATTTTGCCAAACTTCAAGCCGCGCGCAACGAAAAATTCGGAGTGAATTAAGGGTAGGGGCGCCGCCCCTCATGGTCAAAATGCGGCATCTCGACCACTCACCCCGGAGTACCTCTAGCCAAATGATGGCTTAGGGGAGAATGCGGCCACGGACCATATTTGGAGTGAGGGCATCCGGCCAGCCAAACATGCGTTCAATCGCAAAAAGGGCAAGGCACAGAGCCACAATGCCAAAAACCAGCACAACCCGCCGTTTGGAGGGCGGGTTATGGACCCAATGGGCCATCCTTAGTAAATGGCGCAGGTTCATTCCTCGAAGCGCACCTTGCCGATAAAGGGCAGGTTGCGATTGCGTTGGGCGAAATCGATGCCATAGCCGACAACAAATTCATCCGGTATAGAAAAACCGATCCAGTCTGCCTTAATGTCTGCTTCGCGTCGCGAGGGCTTGTCCAGCAAGGCAATGGTTTTCAAACGGGCCGGATTGCGCGATTCCAACAGATGCATGACATGGGTGAGCGTGTGCCCGGTGTCGACAATGTCCTCGACAACGAGCAAATCACGTCCTTCAATTTCGCCTCGTAAGTCTTTGAGAATGCGCACTTCTCTACTGCTTTCCATGGAGTTTCCATAAGAGGAAGCCTCAAGGAAATCCACCTCAACCGGCAGATCAAGTTCGCGCACAAGGTCGGCGATAAACACAAATGAGCCGCGCAACAGCCCGACCACAATCAGCTTATCTGTACCTTCAAACTCTTTCGAAATTTCATCACACAGTTCTTCAATACGAGCCGCGATCGACTTGGCTGAGATCATCTGATCGATGACATATGGACGCTCTGGCATAACACCCCCTTGATTTTCCGCGCTCAGCATACGAAATGAGCGGCCACTGTCCACGTGAAATCAGGCCATGCCAACTCATTCCGAAATCCGCACCCTGCCGTATACCGCCCAACAGATGTATGATCTGGTGGCGGATGTGGCGTCTTATCCAGAATTCCTGCCGTGGTGTGCCGCCGCGCGCATTCGCTCCGAGACACCAGAAGGGGACGCGCGATTGATGCTCGCGGATCTTGTGATTTCGTTCAAAGTGTTTCGTGAAAAATTCGGCAGCCGTGTGGTTTTGCATGACGCCCGAAAGTCAGTGGATACCGAATACCTCGACGGACCTTTCAAGTTCCTGAAATCTACTTGGGATTTCAGGGATGTCGAAGGAGGATGTGAGGTGTCGTTCTTTGTGGATTTCGAGTTCCGCAATGTGATCCTGCAAAAAGCCATTGGCCTTGTGTTTGATGAAGCTATGCACCGGATCGTGCGCGCTTTTGAGACTCGTGCAGCCAAGCTTTACGGCGCGGCCTGAACCGTTAAGGTGGCCCTGAAACCCGAGGTTGCCATGATCACCCAAAGCCTGTCCGAATTCATCGTAAAAACCGACGCGAATGACATTCCCGATGCCACCCGCCAAATGCTGAGACTATCCATGTTGGACTGGGCAGCCTGTGGCATTGCCGGGGCGCCCGAACCAGTGGCTGAGATTACGCGTGGGATGGCTCTGTCTGAAGAGGGCATCGATGAGGCCCATGTTTTTGGCTGCGCGCAATCTTTGCCAGCTCGGGTAGCAGCCTTGGTGAATGGTACCACGTCGCATGCGTTGGACTATGACGACACCCATTTTGCCCATATCGGCCACCCCAGCGTTGCTGTTTTCCCGGCCGCGCTGGCAGTAGCGGAACAGCGGCACCTAACCGTGGCTGATCTGCAAATGGCGGCTCTGATCGGAATTGAGACGTCGATCCGGGTTGGTGTCTGGCTGGGGAGAGATCATTATCAGACTGGATTTCACCAAACCGGTACCGCAGGGGCCTTTGGTGCCGCTGCGGCGGTGGCAAAGCTGTTGGGTTTTGACGCACAGAAAACGGCCATGACACTCGGTCTGGTGGCCACGCGTGCCTCTGGTTTGAAGTCTCAGTTTGGCACAATGGGAAAGCCTTACAATGCCGGTCTTGCCGCCTCGAACGGAGTTGAGGCAGCGCTTCTGGTGGAGCGTGGGTTTGTCTCTAACCCCTTGGGTCTTGAGGCCGCGCAGGGGTTTGGAGCAACTCATGCTGGTCAAAACCGGGTTAGGGGCCTTGAAGGTCTGGGGCAGACTTGGCTGTTCGACGATATCAGCCACAAGTTTCACGCCTGTTGCCACGGGCTTCACGCCACGCTCGAGGCGTTGGCGGGTATGAACAGGCCTGCTGCCCGAGATGTGGAAAAGGTTGAAATTCAAACACATCCCAGATGGATTACTGTTTGCAACCAGCTGAACCCTGAAACGGGGTTGGGTGCCAAGTTCTCCTATCGCATGGTGACAGCCATGGCGCTTTTGGGGCATCCGACTTCGGCTTTGGAAAGCTATTCAGACGCCTTGTGCAAAGAGCCTGAGATTGTTGCTCTGCGGGGTAAAGTCCAAGTATGCGCCAACGCTGATTTAAGCGAAACTGAAGCCCGTGTGAAGATCACGCTTTTGGACGGTTCCATTCTTGCTGCCTCTCACGATCTCAACGCACCAATGACGCTGGAAGACCGTGAGGCGCGCTTGAAAACTAAGGCCAGCGCATTGATTGGAGGCTATCGAACAAAAGACCTCTGGGCGCTGATCATCTCGGATGTTTCGGCGCAATCGCTCGGTCACGCGATTGCATCCTGAATTTCAATTTTTCTCAAAAACTTTCGCCGGAGGCAGGCTTTCTGCCGGCTACTTTTCACAATGCAAAAAAGAGCGAGCCCGCCAAGGCTCGCCCTAATTTCACATTAAATTTGCAGCCTCATGAGTTCATATCGTAGGCGCGTTCACCATGGGCGCTAAGATCAAGACCGTTCACTTCGGTTTCCACATCCACCCGGATTGGCGTGAACATGGCGACGACCCTGACCAAAATGTAAGACACCACCAGCGTGAAGACACCCACCACCAGAAGCCCGCCAAACTGCGCGACAAATGTTCCGCCGGTATCAAACCCAAACAGGGCAAAGACCGCGATCATGATAGTGCCAAAGATGCCGCCGACGCCGTGGACCGCGAAGACATCCAGGGTATCGTCAATCTTGAACGTGTTACGTACCACATTCACCGCTTCCTGACACAGGACCCCAGCGATGGCGCCGATGATCAGTGCCTCAATTGGGCCAACAAAACCCGATGCCGGAGTGATCGAAGCCAGCCCCGCAATCGTGCCTGTAACCAGACCCACCAACGAGGCTTTTCCGTATTTGATCTTTTCCCAAAGAGCCCAGGTGAGCGACGCGGTTGCGGCCGATATATGGGTAACGGTCAAGGCCATGGCAGCTCCGCCATCAGCAGCAAGCTGAGAGCCGCCGTTAAAGCCAAACCAACCCACCCAAAGCATCGCAGCACCAATCATTACCATCCAAGGTGCGTGTGGCGGTGTAGTGCGATGGCGACGGGGCCCAAGCACAACCGCGATGACCAAGGCCGCAATACCAGCAGTTTCATGCACCACAATACCGCCTGCAAAATCCTTGACACCGGTTTCCCCAAAAATGCCGCCATCTGCCAGAAAACCACCACCCCAGATCCAGTGCACCACTGGTGCGTAGCACAACAACATCCAGAGACCGGAAAATAGCATTACGAAACCAAATCTGATGCGTTCCACATAAGCACCCACGATCAGCGCGGGCGTGATGATGGCAAAGGTCATTTGAAAGGCAAAAAACAAAACCTCGGGCAGGGTACCTGAAAGGCTGTCTGCGGTGACGCCATTGAGAAAGGATTTACCTAAGCCGCCCCAATAACCCGTGCTGCCGTCGCCAAAGGCGATTGTATAGCCAAACGCCAGCCAGAGAATGCTCATCAAGCAGGCGATGGCATAGCATTGCATAAAGACGCTTAGCACGTTGCGAGCGCGCACAAGCCCGCCATAAAACAGTGCAAGGCCGGGGAGTGTCATGAACAGGACCAAGGCTGTCGCCACGATGATCCATGCGGTGTCCGCTCCATTCATTGTCCCTTCCTTTCTTTTTGTTTGTGGTCGGTTGGCGATCACAAAGCGCAAAGAACGGGCAAATTAAAATCAAAAGCCGGGAATACATGCCTTAAACATGGGCATTTTTTGAGGTGATTAAAAAACAGGCGCCAAAGTCGCCAGCGCGCCCAATTATCAACCAGCGTGCAAATTAATGCGCATGGGCAGCTTTTAACAAAAGGTTGAGCGCGTGATCCCGCGCTGCCTCGCGAACAGCGGCACGACCCAGCGCACCAAACTCGATCGTTTCCGTGTCACAGCCCGCGCGCGTTGCGATACCAAAACACACGCGGCCTTCTGGTTTGAACTCTGACCCACCCGGGCCCGCGATTCCGGTAATAGACGCAGCAATCTCGGCGTCGCTGTTGACCAATGCACCCAGCGCCATTTCGCGCGCCACCTCTTCGGAGACAGCGCCAACTGCTTCTATTGTGGCCTCGCGCACACCCAACATTTCGGTCTTTGCGGTGTTGGTGTAGGTGACAAAACCCCGTTCAATCACGGCCGACGACCCAGCAATGTCGGTCAGCGCCGCGGCGACCATGCCGCCCGTGCAGCTTTCTGCAGTGGCCACTTTCAACCCTTTGGCTTTGCAAGCATTCAGAACATCGATGGCAAGGCTCATACGCCAAAGACCCCATGCCAAAGGCCCGCCAGAATACCTGTGCAAATTGCGGCAAAGATGCCTGCAAACACATCATCCAGCATCACACCCAATGCATCTCCGCGCCGGTCGGCCCAGCCGATGATGCTGGGTTTGGTGATATCAAACAGGCGAAACAACAGAAAACCGGCGATCCAGCCCGGGTACATCTTCAACGGATCGACGCCCGCATGCCATGCACCGTAGCTGACCAGTAACAAGGCGATCCACTGGCCCGCGACCTCATCAATCACAATTTCGCTGGGGTCATGATCGTCGGCGCCACGTGTGGCCTCGGCCGTTGCCCACCAACCAATGAAAAACACCAGCACCGTTGCCACCAGCAAGACGGGAAAGCCGCCCAGATATTGCAGGACCAGCGCTGCCAATACCCCTACAGCAGACCCCCATGTGCCGGGGGCCGGGCGGATGTGACCAACGCCAAAGACAGTTGCGATCATTTTGCTCATGTTTTCACCAATGTTGCGGTCGCAATCGCCGCAATCCCTTCTTCTCGACCGGTAAAGCCGAGCCGTTCGCTTGTTGTTGCTTTAACCGAAACCTGATCCGGCCTCAGGCCCATGATTTCGCCCATACGGGTCATCATGGCCGCGGCATGCGGGCCTACTTTGGGACGCTCGCAAATCAGGGTGCAGTCGATGTTTGAGATCGCGTAACCCTTGCTGGTTGCTAGCGCCACGGCATGTTTCAGGAAGATTGCGCTGTCAGCCCCTTTCCATTGCATATCCGACGGCGGGAAATGGCGACCAATGTCGCCTTCGGCCAGCGCGCCGTAAATTGCATCGGTTACCGCGTGCATGCCAACGTCTGCGTCTGAATGACCTTTGAGCCCCCGGTCGTGGGGCACAGCCACACCGCACAAAGTGACATGGTCGCCGTCGGTGAATGCGTGAACGTCGAACCCATTGCCCAACCTGATATCCATGGTGCCTCTCAGTATTTTTTCCACCCGCGCGAAATCTTCTGGGGTGGTGATTTTCAAATTGGCTTCGTCGCCGTTAACAATGACCACTTTTAGTCCCGCGGCGCGAGCCACTTCGACATCGTCCGCCGCGCTGCCTGCATAGCTGCGATGGGCGGCCAGTATTGCGTCATAATGAAACCCCTGTGGCGTTTGCGCCCGCCAAAGTCCTGCGCGATCCTGCGTGCCGTCCACCGCGCCGTCTGAGCCGCGCCAAAGGGCGTCTGTTACCGCAAGTGCTGGTGCTGCGCCTTCCGCCGTGCCCAGCGCGTCAATGACGTCAGAAATGATGCGTTCGGAAACTCCGGCGCGGGCGACATCGTGGATCAGCACATGCGTGATACCGCGCCCAGTGAGCGCCTCAAGTCCCGCCCGAACTGACGCGTCCCTTGTGGCGCCCCCGTGTACAAAGGGCACATCCAGATTTGTGGCCTCGGCATCATCATCGGAGTGCGTTACCGCGACAATTTCCGAAATGTCAGTGTGGGCAGAAAATGCAGCCACGGTCCAGTCTGCCACACGCCTGCCAGCCAGCGTGCGCCATTGCTTCGGCAGTCCTCCGCCAGCGCGGGTGCCTCGGCCTGCGGCAACCAAGATGGCGGCAATTTTTGGTGCGGGAGTTTTCATGGGGCCTGTCTAGAACTTGCGGGCGAAGGTGGCAATCGACCCTTTGAGCTTGCCTAAATTTTAGGCATTTGCATTTTTTTGCTGTAAAAATGGACGCCATTTCATTGAGTGCTTGCTCAAAACCGTCTAGCACAGGGCAAGCGCAAGAACCCTCCAAGGATTCATCAGTGTCCATCAGTGTTGCACATCTCAATCTCGACCCTCCGGTCTTTCTGGCCCCATTGGCTGGAATCACTGATCTGCCATTTCGCAATCTGGTGTCCAGCTTTGGGGCCGGGTTGGTTGTATCGGAAATGGTTGCCAGTCAGGAAATGGTGCAAGCCAAACCCGGCGTGCGTGAAAAGGCCGAGCTGGGATTTGGCAAGGCCAACACTGCGGTACAGATCGCGGGTCGTGACGCTTATTGGATGGGCGAAGCCGCACGTCAGGTTGAGGCCAATGGGGCTGCGATAATTGACATCAACATGGGATGCCCTGCCAAAAAGGTGACCTCGGCGTCGGGGGCTGGTGCCTCGGGCTCGGCCTTGATGAAGGATTTGGATCACGCACTTGAGTTAATCGAAGCGGTCGTCCGGACAGTCAAAATACCTGTGACCCTGAAAACCCGGTTGGGGTGGGACGATCACACACTGAACGCCGCCGAGCTGGCGCGGCGTGCCGAAGCCGCCGGTGTTCAGATGATTACCATTCATGGGCGCACAAGATGTCAGTTTTACAAAGGCTCTGCGGATTGGCGCGCGATTGGCGAAGTGAAAAACGCAGTTTCGGTTCCGGTGATTGCCAACGGGGACATTCTGGGTGTGGACAGCGCACGGGCCGCGTTGGATCAATCTGGCGCTGATGGCGTTATGGTGGGGCGCGGTGCGCAAGGTAGACCTTGGATTTTGGCGCAAATCGCCAACAGTATGTTTGGATATCAAAGCCCTGAAATACCACGAAAAAATGAACTCGTATGCATGGTGTGCGGGCACTATGAGGCGATGTTAGACTTCTATGGTGTTGATCTTGGGGCCCGCGTCGCTCGCAAACATTTGGGGTGGTACATGGATGACGTCAAAACGCCCAAGGATCTACGTCGCGCAATCCAGACCAGCCGTGATCCAAGGCAGGTTTTAGGGCTGCTGCCCGAGGCTTTGGGGCAGGACCCGGTCACAAAGGATGTGGCATGATGGATATGATTGCAATCTGGAATTCATTGCCTGTTCCGGCGTTAATGGTGAATGAAAATGACCTCATTCAAGACATCAATCCGGCGGCTGAGAGTTTTCTCAATACTTCCGCCAAATCTGCGCGCGGAGTGCCTGTCTGGGACAGAATTTCGGTGGATGCGCCTCTAGAAGAGGCTCTGGTGCGTGCACGCCAAAATGGCACGCCATTGTTCGTTAACGACGCCGGCATCGGTACGGGCGAAGGGCCGCCGATCCAAGGTAACTTACAAATCGCACCTGTGTCCGGTACGTCCGGAGACATGTTGGTACTGATCACTTCTCGGGAACTGGCTGGTAGGATGACCCGATCACAAGGGGTTAAATCCGCTGCTAAATCCGCCATTGGCATGGCTGAAATGCTTGCGCATGAGATTAAGAACCCGCTGGCTGGGATCACCGGCGCGGCGCAATTGCTGTCGATGAACCTTGCACCACAAGACCTTGAGTTGACAGATTTGATTGTCGAAGAAAGCCGACGCATCGTAAAATTGCTGGAACAGGTTGAGCAATTTGGGAATCTCTCACCGCCCCAAAAAGCGGGGGTTAATCTGCACGATGTTCTGGACCGTGCACGGCGCTCTGCGACAGTGGGCTTTGGTGCACATATGACCATTCTGGAAGAGTACGACCCCTCGCTACCTCTGGCACAAGGAGATGCAGATCAATTGCTTCAAGTGGTGCTGAACCTATTGAAGAATGCTTCGGAAGCTTCTGATAAAAAAGGCATTATTCGCCTGAGAACTTATTATGATCATTCGTTCCGAATGCGCCGTTCGGATGGATCGGGCCAGCCGTTGCCGTTGCAGATTGAGGTCGTGGACGATGGGCCCGGTCTTCCTCAGGATATCAAAGGTGACGTGTTCGATCCTTTTGTTTCCGGACGTGAAAACGGCACCGGTCTGGGGCTGGCTTTGGTCAGTAAAATTATTTCGGACCATGACGGTTTGATCACTGTCGACAGCGTTCCCGGGCACACGGTGTTCCGGATTTCCCTCTCCCGCCTTCCCAAAGAGGAAGAAGCCACGTTCAAGGAGATCAACTGATGGACGGAACAGTTCTTGTTGCTGACGACGATCGCACAATTCGCACGGTCTTAACCCAGGCGCTGACCCGCGCTGGCTGTAAAGTGCATGCAACGTCGTCGTTGACCACGCTGATGCGCTGGGTTCAGGAGGGCAAAGGCGATGTGGTGATCACGGATGTGATGATGCCAGACGGCAACGGGCTCGAAATGTTGCCAAAGATTTCCGAGGATCGCCCCGGCCTGCCGGTGATCGTCATTTCCGCACAAAACACCATCATGACCGCGATTAAAGCTGCCGAAGCTGAAGCCTATGACTATTTGCCAAAGCCTTTTGATCTGCCGGACCTGATGAAGCGCACTGGTAAAGCGTTGGAAATTAAGCGGCGCTCGCCAAGTTCCCAAACTGGAGCAATTGAGCGACCGGATGAGCTGCCGTTGGTGGGGCGCACGCCGGTGATGCAATCAGTCTATCGTTTGGTTGCTAGGGTGATGAATACGGAACTACCGGTGTTGATTTCTGGGGAAAGCGGCACGGGTAAATCTTTGATTTCACGTGAAATACATGACTTTTCCGATCGCCGAAACCTACCGTTTGTTGTGGCCACGATTTCTGATCTTTTGGACATCGAAGGCCCGGCCCGCGTATTGGCCAAAGCCAAGGGCGGCACAATCCTGTTTGACGAAATCAGCGACCTTGATGATGAGGCTCAGGCCCGTATCGTACGGATGATCGACAATCCCGGCGACCACAGCCCACGTTTTATGGCGACCTCGCAGGGACATCTTGGCAAGGCGATGGAAAAAGGAGAGGTGCGTCAGGACCTTTATTACAGGTTGACCGGCGCAACCATTCATGTGCCGTCCTTGCGCGAGCGTGTGGACGATATCCCGCTACTGATCGAACATTTTCTGATCCGGTCTGAGCGTGATGGCGCACCGATGCGCCGGTTTTCCGAGGCCGCAATGGATTTGTTTCGGGCCTATAGTTGGCCCGGAAATGTGCGGCAGTTGGAAAATGCGATTAAACGGTTGGTACTAACAGCGCGCACTGATGAGATCACCTTGCCGGAAACCGAGGCCGTATTGGGCGCGCAGCCCCAAGCCAGCCCGCTTTTGGGCGAAGGGGACACCGAAAGGCTGTCTGCTTCGGTCGCCCGACATCTGCGCCGTTATTTCGATTTGCACGGGAACATCCTGCCGCCAGTCGGGCTGTATCAGCGCATTCTGCGTGAGATCGAGGTGCCGATGATTGAGATTGCTTTGGATGCAACGGGCGGCAATCAGGCTAAATGTGCCGACCTTTTGGGGATCAATCGAAATACGTTGCGTAAGAAGATCGGCGATCTTGATATTCACGTGACACGCAGGCGTAAATTGATGTAAAAAGGCCACAATAGAGTGGCCGATCTGCCGCAGTGTGTGCAGTTAGGCCCAATAAATTAGGCGGTGCGTCACAATCACGGCGCGAAAACATTGAGGATGTCGGGTGAGCACCCTGGCAAGAACCAGTCATTGGACCAAGTTGCGGCGCCTGCGCCGTCAGCGGCGTGTGCGGAATTTCGCCACCTGGGGATTGGTGCTGCTTGGGCCAGTTTTGGCTATGGCCACGTTTCTAGTGATGGGGCCGATGAACCAAGGGGCCTCATCAGGCTCTTTGCGATTGGTTCTGCTTCTGGATTTGGTTTACGTCCTCGCGGTGGCTGCTTTAGTCATGCAAAGGGTGGCGCGCATTATTGCGTCGCGTCGTGCGCAATCAGCCGGATCACGGCTGCATATGCGCCTGACGGGTGCTTTTGCGCTGTTGGCTTTGGTGCCAACTATCTCGGTCGCAATTTTTGCGGGTCTGACCGTCAACATCGGGCTTGAGGGTTGGTTCTCGGAACGGGTCAGCCGAGTGGTGGGCAATTCGGTTTCTGCCGCGCAGGCTTACGAAGAAGAACATGTGCGGGATCTTGAAACTGATGCGGGTGCTTTGGCTGAGTATTTGAACGCCAATCGCCGCGCCACATTCTTTCTGGATTCCGGCAACCTGAGGGTGTTGCTGGCCAATGGGCAAGGGCAGATTCAACGCGGGTTAAAAGAGGCCTTTGTCATCGATGGCACGGGAGAAATCCGGGCGCGGGGGGAAGGGTCGTATCTGTTCGATTACGAACAGCCCACCAGCGAAGAAATCTCATTGGCGCAATCTGAAGGCAGCCATATCATTCGCGATTGGCGAACCAATGAATTGCGGGCTTTGGTGCGGCTTGAGGCTTTTGTGGACCGATATCTGTTCATCAGCCGCGAGATTGACGGAAGTATATTCAGCCTGCTGGACGAAACCCGGGAAACGGCCAAACTTTACCGCCAGTTAGAGAGCGAACGCGGGCGTGTTTTGTTTGAATTCAGCCTTATTTACCTTGGTTTTGCCGTGATCCTGATCCTAGCGGCGATCTGGATGGGATTATGGTTCGCCGAACGTCTGGCGCGCCCCATCGGACGGTTGGCCGGTGCAGCACAGCGTGTGGGAACTGGCGATCTGGATGTCCAAGTTATTGAGGAAGAGGGTGACGACGAGATCGCCATGATGGGGCGGTACTTTAATCAAATGACCCGTCAACTGAAGGTGCAGCGCGACACGCTATTGGACAATACTGGTCAGATCGAGCGGCGCCGCCGCTTGTTTGACTCTGTTCTGAGTTCAGTCACATCCGGCGTTGTTGGGCTGGATGCCACGGGGCGGGTCACTTTCGTGAACCGGTCTGCTGAGCGTTTACTGGACTGGACTGACACCCACGAAGACATGTTCATTGCGGTCGCAATTCCAGAGTTTGGGCCAACATATGAAGAGCTGGCCAAGGGCATGCAGGAAGTTGTGCAAGATGAGATCAAAGTGTCTCGTGCGGGTCGTCTTGAGAACCTGTTGGTGCGCATGTCGACACGGCGTAACGAGGATGGGCGGTTAGAAGGGTTTGTTGTCGCGTTTGACGATGTGACCGACCTTGTGACCGCGCAACGAATGGCGGCTTGGGGGGATGTCGCACGGCGCATTGCCCATGAGATCAAGAACCCGCTGACGCCGATCCAGCTGTCGGCTGAGCGGATCAAGCGCAAGTTCGTGTCACAGGTGGGCGAAGACAGTGAAAAACTTGAGCAGATGACCGACGTGATCGTGCGCCAGACCAATGATCTGCGACGCATTGTGGATGAGTTTTCAAAATTCGCCCGAATGCCCGAGCCAGATCGGCGCAAGATTGATGTGGTTCAGACACTGAATGGCTGTGTCCTTCTGCAAGAGGCGGGACAGCCAAATGTGCGCTTTGTGCGCGCCATCACGGATGAGGCATTAATAGGTGATCTTGATGAAACCATGATTTCGCAGGCCCTGACTAACCTTATTAAAAACGCAGGCGAGGCCATTGAAAGCCTTGAGGAAAAAGGCACAGACGACGTGTTCCATCCTGAAATCAACGTGTCCTGCCGCCGCGATGGCGATCGGGTTGAAATCCGCATCGCTGACAATGGTATTGGCCTGCCACAAGATCGTGCGCGGTTGTTTGAGCCCTACGTCACCACGCGTGAAAAGGGCACAGGTCTGGGCCTGCCGATTGTGAAGAAAATAATTGAAGAGCATGGCGGCAGCCTTGTTCTGGAAGACGCGCCCGTGTTCAAAGGCAACACACATGCGGGTGCGATGGCTGTCATTCGATTGCCGTTAACTGTTGAACAAAACAACAGCTCGGCTGAGCAGATGTGATGAGGTGAGTACATGAGCGATATTCTGATTGTTGACGACGAGCGCGATATTCGCGAGTTGATTTCCGATATTCTTGAGGACGAAGGTTATACTACGAGATTGGCCGGAAATTCCGATCAGGCCATGGAAGAGGTTTCCTCTGATCAACCTGCATTGTTGATCTTGGATATCTGGCTGAAAGACAGCAACATGGATGGCATCGACATCCTGAAGGTCGTCAAACGAGATTATCCCGATGTGCCGGTGGTGATCATTTCCGGACATGGCAATATCGAAATTGCGGTCGCTGCGATCAAGCAGGGTGCGTACGACTTTATCGAAAAGCCATTTAACATCGACCAGTTGCTGGTGGTTATTCGACGCGCCATGGAGACCTCGCGTTTGCGGCGCGAGAACCTGGAGCTTAAACGTCAGGATACCCGTCCGGCAGAAATGATCGGGGAAAGTGCGGCCTTCCGCACCCTGATCAGTCAGCTGGATAAGGTGACAAAATCCAACGGTCGGGTGATGCTGACCGGCCCCGCAGGCGTTGGCAAAGAAGTGGCCGCACGCTTTGTTCATACCAATTCAAACCGTGCCTCTGCGCCGTTTGTCACGGTCAACTGTGCCGGTATGGAGCCAGATCGCGTAGAAGAAATGCTGTTTGGACGCGAGACGCCCGAGCGAGGCATTGAACCTGGATTGTTGGAGCAAGCCAGCGGCGGCGTGGTGTATTTTGATGAAGTTGCAGACATGCCGATGGCAACTCAGTCAAAAATCCTGCGTGTTTTGGTGGATCAGCAATTTCAGCGTGTCGGAGGCAATGACAAGATCCGCGTGGATTTGCGGGTGATTTCTTCGACCAATCGGGATCTGGAAGTTGAGATTGCCGAAGAGCGCTTTCGTCAGGAACTGTATCACCGTTTGAACGTTGTTCCGATTTCGGTTCCTGCTTTGGAAGAACGGCGCGAAGATATTCCCCTGCTGGCCTCGCATTTTATCGAAGAATTCAATCAGTCTCAGGGATTGCCGAAACGCGCACTTTCGGATGAGGCCGTCGCGCTGATGCAGACAATGCTGTGGCCGGGCAACGTGCGTCAGTTGAAAAACCTGATTGAACGCGTGCTGATCCTTGGGGATGGCACCGGGCCGATCGAATCCAAAGAGCTTCCGGGCGAAAGTGGCGGCGTAGAAGAAGAGGGGCGGGTGGTCCTGTCTGGCGCGCTCGCAACTTTGCCATTGCGCGAAGCACGCGAAGCCTTTGAACGCGAATACCTGCTGACACAGATCAACCGGTTTGGCGGCAACATCAGCCGCACGGCCAATTTCGTGGGGATGGAACGCAGCGCGTTGCACCGCAAGCTCAAGTCTTTGGGCGTGGTGACATCCAACAAATCCGGCGCGCGAGTGGCCCATGTTGAACCCGGTGAAGAGGAGGATTCGGAATAAGTCGCCTAACCGGCGGGCTTGCTCAAATCGATCAGAACCCGACCACCGTCAGGTTGTTTAACCGCACAGATCGATCCGGTCAGCGGCGGAGACGTGGTAAGCGGGCGATAGCTGCGCCCCGCAAGTTGATCTTCGCTGCAATAGGGAATCGAAACTCGCTCATAGCCTTGCTCTTCCTGGCATTTTTGCACGGTTGAGTGGCGCCGCCCTTCATTGGCGTCGTAGTACTCGACGCGGTGCCCCACGATCCGGCCATTGGCGCCATAGATTGGCACCCAATCCTGAATGATCATTGGAGGTACTGTATTGGCGGCAAATGTATTGCATTGCGCCCGAGTGACATTGGCCTCGTGGGTTGTGGCCCCAACTTTGTACATCGGTGTGTATTCAAGACATCCGGCTAATCCTGCCAGCGCTGCGATCGAGAGTGTAAGGCGTTTCATGGCGTCCTCGTGCAGTAGTTGTGGCTATTGTTGCGGCTTGGAAAGGTCAACCAATGCGCGCTCTCCGCCCTCAAGAGTAACCGCGCAGATATTTGGTGACGGAGACGGAGAGCGCGTCAGCGGCGCATAAGACCGGCCAGCCAACTGTTCGGTGGTGCAGTTGGGGAAAACGTAGGGTTCATAGCCTCTTAAGCGCATACATTGATTGCGGTGCTGGTTGCGCATGCCTGCGTTTACGTCCGTGGAATGGATCACGCCAATGCCGCCGCCCCAGCCGCCGCCATAGTAGCCAACAGTTCCGTAGGGGTATGTTTGCGGGAAGTTTGCAGACGGAAACAGACGGTTTGCTTCGACATCACATTCTGCGCGATCCCGATTGACACGGTCCACTCCGGTGCCGGGTTTGACATAGGCCTGATAGCTGGTGGATGCGCACCCTGCTGCCAACACCCCGACCATCGTTAGAGCACCAAAGACACGCAGTTTATTACCCATTGACCCTAACTCCTCTGACACAGGGATCAAACCGCAACACATGGGTCAAGGTCAATGGTTGTATTTGACCTCACGAAGCCATTCTGTCATGCCTTGAGACCAAACCCGGAGAGGTAGGTCATGAAGGTCATTATCTGTGGGGCCGGTCAGGTTGGATGGCAGATCGCGCGTCATCTGTCAGGCGAAAAAAACGACGTCACGGTGGTCGACAACAACCCTGACCTAGTACGTCGGGCAACCGATACGCTGGATGTTCAGGGTATTTCAGGTTTTGCCAGCTATCCAGACGTTCTGGATCGGGCAGGGGCGCGGGATGCGGATATGATTATTGCTGCCACCCACTCGGATGAGGTCAACATGGTGACCTGTCAGGTGGCGCATTCCGTTTTTGCCATCCCAAGGAAAATCGCTCGTCTGCGCAGCCAATCTTATCTCGAAGCAATCTATTCTGATCTTTATCGTCGTGATCACATGCCAATTGATGTTGTGATCAGCCCGGAACAGGAAGTGGCCGAGGCCGCGTTGAAACGTCTGTCTGCACCTTCGGCTTTTGACACTGAAACCTTTCTGGATGGCCGTGTTCAGATGCTGGGTCTTACTGTGGATGAGGAATGCCCGGTGGTGAACACGCCTTTGCGCCAGCTGACCGATCTGTTTTCGACGTTGCGGGCTGTGGTTGTCGGGGTACGTCGTGAAGGTTCGCTGTTTGCACCAGAGCCCGGAGATCAGCTGTTCGTCGGTGATGACATCTATGTGTTTACGTTCCGGGAAGACATCAGCAGAACCATGGAAGTCTTTGGCAAGGCAAATAAAAAGCAAGAACGTGTGGTTTTGATCGGCGGCGGAAATGTCGGGCTGATGGTGGCCCAAAAGCTCGAATCCGGAGCGCAGCGTGTACGCACCAAAGTGATTGAGCGTAGCCGCAAAGTGGCCGAACGCGCTGCTGAAGCCTTGGAGCGTACGATTGTTCTGCATGGTGATGGTTTGGACGCTGTCATGCTTAATGAGGCAGGCATAGATCGCACAGACGCAGTGCTGGCTTTGACCGATGACGACAAGGTGAATCTTTTGTCTGCTGTTCGCGCCAAGTCTCGCGGGGTTCCGATGGCGGTGGCCCTGATCAATGATCCGACGCTTGTTCCTTTGATGGGGCCCCTTGGCATTGACGCATATATCAACCCACGCGCCACCACGGTGAGTTCGATTTTGCGCCACATCCGTCATGGCCGGGTGCGCGATGTGTATTCATTGGGCGACGCCGAGGCCGAGATTATTGAGGCCGAGGTATTGTCGACCTCGCCAATTGCGGGTCAGCAAGTGCGCGACATCGATTTTCCGGAAGGCGTGTTGATTGGCGCGATCATGAAAGGCAATGAAATCATCAAACCCAAAGGCGGTACACGAATCGAAGAAGGCGATGTGATTGCTCTTTTCTCACTGGCCGAAGATGTGCCCGAAGTCGAACGCCTGTTCCAGGTGTCGATCGACTTTTTCTGATCCATGATTGCGCGCCTGTCCCGATTGCCCTTGTTCCTGCTGTTTGTTGGGATATCCGGCGTGGCCATGCTGGTGCCGGCCCTTTATGCTGGGGCGCTGCATGACTTACACGAGGCGCGTAGCTTCTTTTACAGCGCCATTCTGGTACTTTTTGTCTTTGGACTGATTGCTCTGGCGATGAGTGATACTGGCAGGCCGCCGCGTACAGTAGATATGTTGATGGCCCTGTTTTTGGGTTTCACAGTACTCCCGATTGTTTTGGCACTGCCCTTTTGGTGGGGGCTCGCCACCACCAGCTATTTGAACGCCTATTTTGAAATGGTTTCATCCTTCACCACAACCGGTGCCACTCTGTTTGATGTACCGGGTCGGTTGTCGCCATCGCTTCATCTTTGGCGAGGATTAGTGGGCTGGCTCGGCGGCTTGTTGATGTGGATTGCGGCCGCAGCTGTCTTTGCTCCGCTTAGCCTTGGAGGGTTTGAAGTCACGACACGTTCAGACCCCGGAATTGCAGAAGGTGGACAGGATCACGTGGGGTCTGCGCATCCGATGAAGCGCTGGCACCGAGGCGCGATCACGTTAATCCCAATTTATTCGGGACTGACTTTGGTTGTTTGGGTCATGCTTTTGATTCTTGGGGAAAAAGGTATCACCGGATTGGTGCATGCCATGTCGGTTATGGCCACTAGCGGCATTTCGTCCGTGGGCGGAGTGGCCAATGCCAAAGCTGGTATTGGTGGCGAGATTGTCCTGTTTCTGTTTATGCTTTTTGCTCTGTCACGCACCACTTTTTCTTCGGACACTGGCGCGGTTCGACGTGACAATGTTTTGCAAGATTATGAATTTCGATTGGGCCTTTTGATTGTGGTCGTGGTGCCAGCCTTTTTATTCTTACGCCACTGGCTGGGCGCCTACGAAGTGAATGAGTTGCGAAACGCGACCGCTGCGGTAAGAGCAGCCTGGGGATCGACGTTTACTGTGCTGAGTTTTTTAACCACGACCGGATTTGAGAGCGTGGAATGGCAAACCTCTCAAGACTGGTCGGGATTGAGCACGCCGGGTTTGCTCTTGATGGGATTGGCCATTGTGGGCGGTGGTGTTGCGACAACGGCTGGCGGGGTCAAACTGTTACGGGTTTATGTGCTGTATTTGCAGGGTTATGGCGAAATGCAAAAACTGGTGCACCCGTCCATTGTGGTGGGCCGGTCTTCTGAAACCCGGGTGCGCCGTAAGGGGGCCGAGATTGCTTGGGTATTTTTTATGCTGTTTGCGATGTCCCTGGCGCTGATCACAGTGGCCTTGGCCGGGCTCGGTGCGGGATTTCAGGACGCGCTGATTATGGCAGTTGCCAGCCTGACCACCACTGGTCCGTTGGTCAACGTTGCCGCAGAGGCGCCGATCGACTTGGTGTCTCAAACCAACTCAGTAAAGCTAGTGATGTGCGCTGCCATGGCCCTTGGGCGGCTCGAGACGTTAGCTATTATCGCGCTATTGTCTCGTGAGTTGTGGCACAAGTAAATATTGTCAAAATGTCCAAAGATCAAAAGTAAGGCGAGTGATCGGCGTGAGATGTTGGAAACCCATCATCTGAGGTTTGTTTTCGTCTCACAAAACGCCAGTTCAGCTTGAACTAGAGAAGATGATGGTGTCGGCTGGGGCACAATTGTTGCGTTTCCGGACCCATCCAACAAGGAATGTTGCTTTTAGGGCTGGAAACTCGTCCAAGCGCGCTACATACTCGCTCTACTTCAATTGCACCCGTGGCACCCAACAAGAACAAAGGCAAACGCGCGATGGCTTCGGACCGACAAAATCTCCAAGATGCATTTCTCAATCACGTACGCAAAACCAAAGTTCCGGTGACGATTTTTCTGATTAACGGTGTAAAATTGCAGGGCGTGATCACCTGGTTTGACAATTTCTGCGTGCTTCTGCGCCGTGATGGACAAAGTCAACTGGTTTATAAACATGCGATTTCGACGATTATGCCGTCGCAACCCATCAGCCTTTATGAGGGTGAAGACGCCTCTTGATGGAGCATGACACGCAGGTCACCCGCGCATGGGTCCTGCATCCCGAAATTTACGGCGCCAATCAACGGCGTGGGGCCTCTTTCGCATTGGAAGAGGCCATTTCGCTTGCTCAGGCCTTGCCTGAACTTGAGGTGGTTGGCTCAAATACAGTGAAGCTGCCCAAGGCGCATGCTGGTATGTTGTTTGGATCAGGCAAGATCGAAGAGCTTAAAACCCTGTTTCACGCCAATGAAGTGGAACTGGTCTTGATTGACGGACCGGTGACGCCGGTGCAGCAGCGCAATCTGGAAAAAGCCTGGGGTGTCAAGCTTCTGGACAGGACGGGTTTGATTCTTGAGATTTTCTCGGACCGCGCGCGCACCCGTGAAGGTGTCTTACAGGTCGAGAT
Source organism: Shimia gijangensis (assembly GCF_900142085.1). Classification (GTDB taxonomy): domain Bacteria; phylum Pseudomonadota; class Alphaproteobacteria; order Rhodobacterales; family Rhodobacteraceae; genus Shimia; species Shimia gijangensis. Next base: position 99,164 of record NZ_FQZQ01000006.1, on the reverse strand, counting down.
GGCTGCCCTGAGTTATCAGCGCACCCGATTGGTGCGGGCCTGGACGCACCTTGAACGGCAACGTGGTGGACTTGGATTTGTCGGAGGCCCCGGTGAAACCCAGATTGAGGCTGACCGCCGCGCGATTGATGATCAGCTTGTACGTCTGCGCCGTCAATTGTCGAAAGTCGTGAAAACCCGTGAGTTGCACCGCAAGGCACGTGCCAAAGTTCCGTTCCCGATTGTTGCGCTTGTTGGCTATACCAATGCCGGAAAATCCACTCTTTTCAATTATGTAACCGGTGCGAATGTGCTGGCAAAAGACATGCTCTTTGCCACGCTGGACCCCACGATGCGAGCCGTCGAATTGCCGGATGGCCCCGAAGTGATCCTGTCTGACACGGTTGGTTTTATTTCGGATTTGCCGACCGAATTGGTCGCGTCCTTCCGCGCCACGCTTGAGGAAGTTCTGGCTGCAGATCTGATCCTGCACGTACGTGATATCGCCCATCCGGAAACAGAAATTCAGGCCGAAGACGTGCATGATATTCTGGGGTCTTTGGGGGTCGGCACGAATGCCAAAAAGCTTGAGGTTTGGAACAAAGTTGATCTGCTGGAAGGCGGAGAGGCTGAGTCCAGACGTGCCCGCGCTGCCCGTGATGATGAAATCTTTGCCGTTTCCTCAATCACTGGCGAAGGTTTGGAAGATCTGTTTCACGCTATCGCGGTTGCCCTTGAAGCAGATCGCACCGAAGCCGTTCTGGACCTGACTTTTGCTCAAGGCAAACAGCGCGCATGGCTGTTCAAAGAAGGCATCGTTGAGGATGAAACCCAAGATGAGACTGGGTTTCACGTGCGTGTCCGTTGGACCGCCCGCCAAGCCCGGAAATTTGAAAGCCTTTAATTGGCGGCCCGCAAAAGCTGCAGGCCGCGCAATGCACTTTTCCGTAGGTTTTACGCAGGTAGAACCCGAGCGATGCGGCCACGCAACTCTTCGCGGGCTCCGCCATAGGCGGCCGTGGCGCCCTCCAAGTCCAGTTCAGGGAACAGCTCAAGAAGTTCTTTGCGTTGTGGTGAAATAAGGCCTGCCACCGTCTCGGCAACAGGGTGGAAGCTTTCGGCTTCTACACCGTCCGCATAGACGATTTCATGGTTGTCAAAAGCCATGTGGAAATAGGTGACATCTTTGACAGCGTGATCTTCAATGATTGTATTGTCATTACACAGGGCAAATGCTGGAACCAAAACGCCATCGGGCTTGCCAAACATCAGTTCGGCCCGCCAGTCACGCACAAGAATGCGGTGCTGCCGAGAAACGCGCATGTCGCGTGCCGGTTGATCAGGGCCCAGAGCACCTTTGCGGATCAGAATTGGGCGCAACCGTTTATTCGCCGATACATAAGACCCTGACAACGTTGTGGACCCAATCCATCGGATTGTTTGCGCCCCATGATCACGGGTGACAACCTTGTCTCCTGCCACCAAATCTTCGATCAAGGCGGTGCCGTCCAATGTAAGAATATGAGTTCCGGGTGTGAAGCAGACCACGAGAGTAAGTTCGTGTTCGGTGACGATATTTTGCTCCGTAGTACCCGCGGGAACATCTGGGGGATCGCCTGGATCGGGGCCAAAGACTGATGTGACAGTTACGGTTACGTCTTGTCTGGCTGCAAATTCCGCATCAATGGGCAACAAGGATACATCAATAGCCGTGGGCGTTTGAATAACAAGTGGGTCGCTTGCATCCAATATGATGGTTTGAGTCTGGGAAACGCCGTTTTCATCAAGGCCTTCGATCTCGATTTCAAATCGCAGAAACTCCGCATCTGTAAGCGGCTCAATAATCACATCCAAAAGCTCGTCCGTGCTCAAAACCTGAGTAGCGCCGCCTGTGTTGTCCAGTTGCTGCAAAGCATCCAGGCTGCTGGCAGACCCCAGACCGATTCCGTTGATAGCTGCACCCCAGTCGCCTTCCAGGTCGGCTGCAGCGTCCTCAATTGGAGTTGTGGTACCGCCGGATGGAACGTCCGCTTGCGAGCTCGGAATTGGATATCCGTCTGAAAGAAACACAACAAGGTTTGTGTCTGTAACCGGATCAGCGCCTACTGCGGTAAATGCATCACCAGCCGCTTCTAACCCAGCGACATAGTTCGTGGTTCCGTTTGAACCGGCTGCGTTAATATCTTGCAGAGCCTGATTGAATTCATCCCGTTGATCCAAAGTGAAGTTGCCATGGACCTGAGCAGAGGGGCCATAGGAAACCAAAGAGATGTCGATTTCGCTGGGGTCGTATCCGGCAGCGACATATTCATCGAACAAATTCTGGGCGGCAATCAGTTCTGCCTGAAGAATGGTCTCATTGGTTCCATCGCCATCAAAATCAGTACCTGAATCCCCACCGGAAGAGCCGGATGTGTCGATCACAATAGCAATGTTAACCTGTTCCTGGACGTTGCTGCCTGTCAAATTGACGGACAAACAAAACTCATCTTCATCCAATCCGCCATTGTCCGTGAGGGACAAAGTCGATGTCTGTACAAACGACTCGGGGTTGTTTGAAGTGGGGTTGACCACTTGTGTCGACGTTGCGACGTCATCGTTTCCTGTTACCGGCATCTTCTAACTCCCAAGACTGCGTGTGGCGTGTCACCGCAAGAACAAGTATTAACCTTAAAAAAAACTGTGCACTAAAGGCGGTTTCAAAAACAGGAACTGTAATTCAACCCACGGAGGATTGTTTCCCGCTTGGACACAAACCACGTGTTAAATAGTTAAAACAAAGGTTTTTAGGCCAATTCGATTGTCCACATCATGCTGAACCTGTCAACAACTCTCATGAGCGGTTCTGGCGGGGATTTCAGGCATATGTGACCAATTCCTAAACCTCAAAGCGTTGGAAGTTTACCGATCAATTGACTACGTTGGGAGAGATAAGACTGGCGCAGGGTGTTTGGTGCGCACCAAAAACGAGGGCGCGTGTTGCCACGACTCAAGACTTTGCCTTCTCATCTTAGGGGTAAAAAACAGTGTTCCTAGAGCCAGCGGGCGAACCTGTTTTCCGTTGCAGCCAGCTTTTCTCCCGCCATCCGCTTGACCATTGACGTCTTGATGAAATCAAGCGGGCCTAGTGTGTATTTTGGCCCTCCAAAAGTCTGTAAGTTGTCGTTTCGAGCCGAAATTATTTCCTGATCTTCGCGTAAGATTTTTCTGTGAAACGCATCCATGGTTTGCCCCTTCAGCCACCCGGGCAGGCGGCCTTTAAGTGTCGAAAAAGTTGTAAGGGTTTGAATGTTGCAAATTGTCTCAGGCGCCAAGATCACCGTCACAAACATTTTTGGTCCGTTTTTAGCAAGAAATCCAATTTGGCCTGTTGTAGGACCATAAATTGTCCCAACCCTTTCAATCGGGCACCTTCCAACAGTGCCGGTAGCCAACCACGACGCCGTTCGGCCTCGTGTTACATACACTCGACCGACGTGGCCGTTTGCCTGCGGATCACCTCAACCTGAACCCGCTGTGGGATCCGCCCGGCAATTTGGTGCACTTGATTGTCCCGCCAAATGCCCAACCGTGTTAGGGGCAGGCAACAGAACCCATTTCAACTGTCCCGTTGGACAGCGGCACGTTCCGGTGTGGACGGCGGTTGTGTAAAACTGCGGGGCCATTATTGCCATTAGAGATGACCAAAGGCTGCCCGTGTAAAAGCACACGCCGTGGTTTTGCGCCCACCTCTTTGACAGCACAGACCGGCAGCCAAGCATCATGGACGGCCCTTGGATAGACGATCATTAATCATACCTTTGCAAAATAGGGTTTCCAATATGTTTGGCGATGGCCTGCAATCCGCCGAATGGCATACACCGTTTGCGTGGCAGGTGACGCATAAAAAAAGCTGAATTTTCAATTTCTGCTGTCGCTCCGCGGGTGCGTTTGAACTGGGGAACACACGAAGACATGTTGTAATGTAAATCATAGCGCGCCGCCTACAGGCTGTCGGCATGGCAAATCAAACGGTAGAGACCGTCTTTGCGGTGCATAGTTGTGTTGTAACCTACCATTGGCATTGTGGCATGTTGGCCAAAATGCAGCATCCCACCAAACGCCTGAATGACACCATCAATGTATCGTAACATCAAGAAACGCAGAAGGCCGGTTTGATAGGCAAAGGTGAGGAAAACAGGTGTATATTTAGGGTTAAGCTGCGAGTATTTTGCAGACATAGAAGATCATGAAAATGGGCCAGGCGCCGGGCATCTTCAGAACACATCTCGGCCAGATCTTGGTATATCTGAGCAACAAGCTCTACAACAAAAACGAGAAATGATACCGTTCGACGCATCTATTGATTGTTGCTGTTTCAGCACGAATTTTGATTTTGACGCTTATGGAAAACCCACTGCAGCGTTTAATTTGTAGACCTTCGAAAGCTTGCAATGCACCAATAGTTTCGTTCGAAAAACTCAGTGCCTGGTTTTTTTGGGGGGTAGCACAGTGGTTAATCTCTAGCCAGAGTTGAAAATTTGGATCGCAAGGCATTCGAGCGCGATTTTGCGATCTCGGAGTCCCATGTCGCTTAATCCAAGTTGAAGTATTGAAATGTACCCATCACATTCCCTCACTTGCTCGGCTGATCGCAAAGTTCAAAATATGCCGATAATCAGTTGAATCAAACACAACATCTTGTGGTCGTATCTAATTCTGATATGATCACGCGAATTGCTATGGTAACGGACGGTCGGCATATTGAAGGTTACACATAATTGTGGGGGAACCTCAGGAAGTAGCAAAAAAGTTACGGGGCGAGCACGCTTGCCCTGGCACGACACTCGGGCCGCAGGCAAAAAACATCGAGCGGTATTAAATAGTGAGCCTGAGTGGCGAAACTGGGGGGCTTCGGCCCCCCATTTTTTGTGAACCCCATGCATTTCTTGACCTAATCCAATAGTGTGACAATGCTTTTATCCTTTTCCAAACCGATTTCACTGCGCAACCGGCTGCGCGCCCGTGCCAGTCGCGAGTTCACCGTACCAAGTGGCAATCCGATCTCTTGGGCGGCCTCTGGCGCAGTGTGACCTTCTATCGTGATCAAGGTCATCACTTCGGCTTGTCCAGCAGGTAGACGGGAAACAGCGCTCAACGCATCCCGGCAGGCAAGGTGGCCAGTTGCTCTGGCGGGGGTGGCAAGCACTATGTCTTCAATGTCGACAGTAGGTTTTCGATCGCGCCAGTTTTGGAAAGCCAGATTGCGCATGACTGTCATTCCATAGGCTTGGATATCGGTAATCTCGTCCCCTGAAATCAACCGGCTCCAAATCCGCAAAACGGTTTCCTGGGTCAAATCGTCTGCAACATCGGGGCTTTCGCATAGGCGAAGGGCCCGGCGGCGTAACTTTGGCAGGATGCCAACCAAAACTTCGGGTGGCGAGATTTCATTGTGACACATGGACTGTCCTCTCAAACGTTTTCTAGGACCATGTGCCTATGAATACCGAGCTGAACAGACGGGGAGATTCCGCCGATCTAAGCGTAGCCCCCTTTTTGGGCGGTACGTTGCCGTGACATCAGCCGGCAATCGGCAGGTTTCGGCAATCTTTGGGGGAATCTTCAGAGCACACGGACGCGGATGTCGTTTGGTGCATCTCAGTCAGGGAACGCAGCGAAAGTGCCTTTGCACCTCAACAAACTGGAGAATTAAAATGAAAAATGCACTGATTACCGCCTTGGCCCTAACCGGCTTTTCCCTTCCAACATTGCCCATGGCGGCGGATCTGGACGCCAACGGCGATGGGGTTATGACCATCGAAGAAGTGCAAGTCATGTTCCCGGATGTCACGGCCGAGGCCTTTTCAGCGATGGACACCGATTCTGATGGGGTTCTGAGCACCGATGAGGTTCTGGCGGGGCAGGACGCAGGGCTGATGCCGGAAATCGCGTCTTGACGGTCTAACGCACTCAGGCGAAGACACCAAAAAGGCCGGGCATCATGATGTCCGGCCTCTTTCTGTTTGAATGGCTTATGAAGACAGATGAATGCGGAACCGTTCACGCAGGGCTTTGTCCTTGATGGGATCAAATCGCGCGGCTGAAGGCTCGGACAGAATCTCCTCTTTGCGGGCAATCGCTTTTTGATTGAGCTCCGGTTTGCCAACCTCGACCCATTCCTTGGGAGACGTGCGATCGCCAAGGGCAGGGTAGACGTAATCGGCCTGCATCCGAGCCAGTGTTTGTCCAGTTCCGAGATAATGGCCCGGGCCGCCCATGCAGACCTCGCGCATCTGATCTAACGCCAGAGTTTCGTCGTCCACTTCGATTCCACGCACACAACGCAGCGCATGACCCACAAGGTCGTCCCCCAGGATCAGCGATTCATGACAGAACCCCAAAAGTGACGCATGCATGCCGACGGATTCATACACCATGTTCAGCCCTGAAAGACCGGCCATGACGTTTGAACACATTTGTTCCCACCCGGCCTGCATGTCGGGTACTTTTGCATCGGTCATACCAGCGGCGGCACCACCAGGCAGGCCGTAAAATTTGTGCATCTGCGCACAACCAGCCGTCAGCAAAGCTTGTTCGCCTGAGCCACCTGTCATGGCTCCAGAGCGCAGATCAAGACCAAACGGCCATGTGCCAATAATGGCAGGGTGGCCGGGTTTGATGGCGTTCACGTAAACCAGACCCGCCAGACATTCAGCCACCGCCTGAGTAATCGCCCCGGCAATCGTCGATGGCGCGGTCGCACCCGCCATACCGGCGGACAACAGCAAAACAGGCATACCGCCTTCAATGCATTTTTCCATGACTTCACAGGATTCAGTGGCGAACTTCATCGGAGGCACCACGAAGCAGTTGGAATTGCTCATGAAAGGACGTGCGCGCCATTCGTCTTCACCGCCGGCAATCATATGCAGCATCTCAAGCGCATCATCCACATAATCCGGTTCCGTGAACGATGTGCCGATATGTTTGGTGGTGCCGGATGTCGTGGCATAGATGGTGTTGAGATCCATCTCGCGGTTGTCCGAGATATCACGGCACACCATGGGACGTTGCAAGAAGTGGATATTGTCCAGCTTGTCCGTGATCCGCGCCGCGTCATGTAAATCTTGGACGGTTGAATCGCGATAGTGGCGACCTTCAACATCCACCATATGCACCGCCGCACCCGCAGTGCCGAAATGTACACGATTGCCAGACAATGTCAGGTCATGTTCGCCATCACGGCTGTAGAGCGTGATTTCGCGGCAGGCCTTGGACAGGGCATCTTCGACCACAGCGCGGGGAATGCGAATGCGTCCGTCTTCGCCTTGGATCGCCCCTGCGCCAAGCAAATATTTCACGCCACTTTCGGGCGCATCGGCAAGGCCGATGGTTTCCAGCGCTTCCATCGCGGCTTCGTGGATACGTTGCATCTTTTCTTCGGTCAGCGGCTTGAGAACGCCACCTTCCATGCCCGGGCGAACCGAGCGTTCATCTTTTGCAATAGGAGCAGAGCGCGCTGCGCGACGGGCGTTGCGACCGCCGGAACGGCGAGAGACGGGTTGAGTCATGTTGTGATGAGTCCTGTTTTAGCATCTTAAATCGAATTTGGATTCAGATGCTAAATGGCCCACCACGCGCCGCGCGACCGCGTTCCGCCCCGATAGTGACGATCACCAACTGTAATTTGCTACGCATTCCCTGCATCGCAATTCTCCCTGTTCGCGGGTGATATTGCGTGAAGAATCGATGAAATCTGCAACAAAAACGACCACCTGTCGTTTTCAGGCCAACCTAGGTGGTTTCTGCTATGTCCTTGGCAAATTCACACAGAGTATTCAGCGCAGCTGCAAAACGTTCGTCATCGATGGTCATGGCCACGCGGATGTGGCCTGCCGCCGCTGTCCCAAAGCTTTCGCCGGGCATGACCGCAATCATATGCGTGTCGAGCAGCTTGTTGGCAAACTCTTCTCCCGAAAGGCCCGTCGCGCGGATATCCAACATCAGATACATCGCACCTTGTGCGGGGATCAGACCAACGGTGTTTTGTTGGGCCAATATTTCCTTAGCCAGCAGGCGGCGACGGCGGAAAGGTTCTGCGACTTTGTCTTCCAGCTCGGCACCTTGGCTCAAAGCAAATTCAGTGGCGTCCTGAATAAACCCGGCCACGCCATAAGTGGTGTTGGTGGCCAGATCAATCAAGCGGTTGATGACCTCTTTCGGGGCACAGATCCAGCCAATACGGCTACCGGTCATCGCATGGCTTTTGGACATTGAGCTGACCACGATCGTACGCTCAGCCATGTCGGGCAGGGCGCGTGGGCTGACGTGATCGCCTTCCCAGACTTGCGTGTCATAGACCTCGTCCGAGATCAGCCAAAGATCGTGGCGTTTGCAAACGTCAGCAATACCATCAAGGGTCTGGCGGCTGTAGACCGTACCCGTTGGGTTGTTGGGTGAGTTTATCAACAGCGATGTGGCACCTTCGGATTCGGCATCGATGTCTTCTGCGCGGGGCTGAAAGGCGTCCTCTGCATGGGTATGCACGACAACAGGCACAGCAGCCGTACCCCTGATGGTGCTCGGGTAGGTTGTATAATAAGGATCAAGATACAGTGCGCGATCACCAGGATTGCACACAGCCGTATGGGCTGCGAACAGACCAGCCTGACCACCCGCAGAGATTAAGACGTTTTCGTAAGTTGTTGGAACACCAGTTCTTTTTTGAATGCGAGAGGCCACAGCCTCGCGCAGGGACTTGATGCCGGGCACCATGGCATAGCCTGTATGCCCACCCAGTGCGGCTTTGTGCATGGCCTCAAGGATCGACGGGTCTGTACGGACATCATGTTCGCCAATGGTCAGCTCAATTACCGGTTCACCATCCGCCACCATTTGGCGCGAACGATAGAACACATCCCAGCCATCTGATCCATCGCCGGTCAGTTGGGTAATACGATCGGAAAGCTGCATAACATGTCTCCTGAGTCCGAGGTTTCGATGTAAAAGCCAGATTGGCACTGGATTCGTCAATTGTAATTCGGGGAGATGAAAATCTTTCGAATAGGATTCCGGGTATTTGACCGTTCGGGGGCGGCTTACCCCTCGTGTGGATGAATCCTATTAGGTGTCTTCTTGGGTGTTTGTCGGGGTCAATCGACCGGATCGCCCATAAGATAGCGTGGGCCCTGACCTTTGCGGCGCGCCCGGTCGTCAGCATTGTATAACTTACAGGTTTGTAGCGACAGACACCCGCAGCCGATGCAGCCGTCCAACTTGTCCCGCAGGATCTGCATTTGTGAAATCCTTTGATCCAGCTTGCGCCGGAACCGGGCCGAAATTCGTTCCCAGTCGCGTTTTGTAGGGGTGCGCCCTTCGGGCAAGGATTTCAAAGCCTCTCGAATTTCGGGCAGGGAAAATCCTAGACCTTGTGAAATCATCACAAATGACAACCGGCGGATATCTGAACGATCAAAGCGGCGCTGACCACCGGCATTGCGACCAGGAAACACCAGGCCTTCATCTTCATAGAATCGTATCGCAGAAGGTGCTAGGCCCGTGCGTTCAGATACATACCCGATTGTCAGCCCATTTCGTGTATGATCTTTGTTTTGCATGATTAAAAACTATTGACCTCAAGTTAACTTGAGCAATTACAATACCATCAGACAAAACTCAATCAAAGGAATTTCTGATGCACCTAGAGCATGTAAACATCACCGTACCAGACCCACAAACGACAGCCCAAACTCTTTGCGGAATTTTCGGCTGGCACATCCGTTGGGAAGGTGAGGCCAAAGACAACGGCTATACAGTTCATGTTGGGGATCAGGACAGTTATCTGGCCCTTTATGCGCCGAACAAAGATTTGGAGCCTATGGGCAATACCTATAGCCGCATCGGTGGCTTCAACCATGTGGGCGTTGCGGTCAATGATATTGATGCGATTGAGGTCAAGGTCAAGGCGGCGGGTTTTATACCGACCATGCATGGCGACTATGAACCGGGCTTGCGGTTCTACTTTGACGGTCCGCACGGCATCGAGTTTGAGGTTGTATCCTATGACTAGGTATTTGCGCGGGTTTCGGCGATGGATGCGCGCGCCTTTGGCCTTTCCATTGGGGCGCAGAACCCGGGCACGGATCGGTCTGGCGCTGACCAATTCCTGAACACACTTGACCGAACTCAGGGCTGGGCCTAAGGTCCGGCCTCATGAACACTGTACGCAACATCATTATTATTTGCTGCATTCCCTGCTGAGACAACTCGGCGGGCCGTTCTTCTATTTCAAACATGATCTGAAGTTGTTAAGCCCGCCACGAGCGTAACTGTGCCTTGTATCAAGGCCGCCCGAGGACACGACATGACGACGATTAAACTGCACAACTCAAAGACCCGCCGCAAAGAGGTGTTTGAGCCGATTGATGCCCAAAACGTGCGCATGTATGTCTGCGGGCCGACCGTCTATGACCGGGCCCATATCGGCAACGCGCGCCCTGTGGTGGTGTTTGACGTGCTGAACCGGCTGTTGCGCCATGTCTACGGCGAAGATCACGTGACCTATGTGCGCAATTTCACGGATGTGGATGACAAGATCAACGCACGTGCGGCCGAAAGCGGGCGCCCAATTTCGGACATCACGGCTGAGACGACGCAGTGGTTTCTTGACGACATGGCTGCTCTTGGGGCGCGCGACCCGGATCAAATGCCGCGTGCGACCCAGTATATCCCGCAGATGATCACCATGATCAAAAAGCTGATCGTGGATGGCTTTGCCTATGCCAAGGACGGTCATGTGTTGTTTCGGGTACGTGAATATCAGGACTATGGCGCGCTGTCTGGCCGATCTGTCGATGACATGATCGCAGGTGCCCGGGTGGAAGTGGCCCCCTACAAAGAAGACCCGATGGATTTTGTCCTGTGGAAGCCGTCGAACGAGGATCAACCCGGTTGGGAGAGCCCTTGGAGCTGGGGGCGCCCCGGTTGGCATATCGAATGCTCGGCGATGTCCTATGAGTTGCTGGGCGAGAGTTTTGACATTCACGGCGGCGGCAATGACCTGATGTTTCCGCATCATGAGAACGAGATCGCGCAAAGCTACTGTGCCCATCCAACCGGCGAGTTCGCCCGCTATTGGATGCACAACGAGATGCTGCAGGTCGAGGGCAAGAAGATGTCCAAATCCCTGGGCAATTTCTTTACCGTGCGCGACTTGCTGGATGGCCACGACGGCCAGCCCGCCGTACCGGGCGAGGTGATCCGGTTCGTGTTCCTGTCAACGCATTACGGCAAACCGATGGATTGGACTGCCAAAAAGGCGGGTGAAGCCGAGGCCACGCTGCGCAAGTGGCGTACGTTGACCGAGGGCGTCGAGCCCTCGTCCAACGTGGCCGCGTCTGTTGTTTCGTGTTTGGCGGATGATCTGAACACGGCCGGAGCAATTGCCGAGCTGCACAAATTCGCAGGTGCAGGTGAGGCAGCAGAGTTGTTGGCTGGTGCTCAAATGATGGGCTTGCTCACCGACGCTTTGAGCGATTGGGCCACTGGGAATGACCTCTCAGCATACGAAGTGTTGTTGGTAGGTGCTCGCGCAAAGGCAATGGAAACAAAAGACTTTTCTGATGTGGATCGTATAAAGGCGGCTCTGATGGACGCTGGCGTCGAGGTGCGAATGAGCAAAGCCGGTGTGGAATTACTACCCGCTACCGGATTCGATGCTACCAAGCTGGAGGGCCTGATATGACCAAACAACGCCTCTATCTTTACGACACCACCTTGCGAGACGGCCAACAAACCCAAGGCGTGCAATTCTCGACCCCGGAAAAGGCGCAGATCGCCGAAGTACTAGACACGCTTGGTGTGGACTATGTCGAAGGCGGCTGGCCCGGTGCTAATCCTACGGACTCGGAATTCTTCGATGCCAAACCCAAGATGGCCGCGACATTTACTGCTTTCGGTATGACCAAACGCGCAGGCATGTCAGCGGAGAACGATGACGTGCTGGCCGCGGTGATGAATGCGGGTACACCCGCCGTCTGTCTGGTTGGCAAATCCCATGATTTTCACGTCAAAACGGCCCTTGGCATCACGTTGGAGGAAAATACCGACAACGTTGCGCGCTCGATTGCCTATCTGGTGGCGCAGGGACGCGAGGCGCTGTTTGACGCCGAGCACTTCTTTGATGGTTATAAATCCAATCCGACTTATGCGTTGGAAGTGATCAAAGCGGCCTTTGCTGCTGGCGCACGCTGGATCGTGTTGTGCGACACCAACGGCGGGACCTTGCCGCGCGAGGTTTATGAAATCACCAAGGCGGTGATCGCAGCAGGCATTCCCGGCGACCATCTGGGCATCCATACCCATAACGACACCGAAAATGCCGTGGCCAATACCCTGGCTTCGGTTGATGCTGGCGCGCGACAAATCCAGGGTACGTTGAACGGCCTGGGCGAACGCTGCGGCAATGCCAACCTTACAACGCTCATTCCCACGCTGCTGCTGAAAGAACCATATACAAGCGCCTATGAGATTGGTGTGCGCAAAGAGGCTTTGATCGGTCTGACCCGCGCCAGCCGTCTTCTCGATGACATCCTGAACCGCGTTCCGATGAAGCAGGCGGCCTATGTCGGGGCCTCGGCCTTTGCCCACAAAGCGGGCCTGCACGCAAGCGCCATTCTCAAGGACCCAACCACCTATGAGCATATAGAACCGGGTGTGGTCGGAAATGAACGCATCATTCCGATGTCAAATCAGGCGGGCCAATCCAATCTACGCAAACGTCTGACCGATGCGGGTCTGAGCGTCGAAAAGAGAAACCCCGCTCTAAGTGCGATCCTGAACCGGATTAAAGAACGCGAAGCGGTTGGCTACAGCTATGACACCGCACAGGCTAGCTTCGAGCTGTTGGCGCGCTCTGAGCTGGGGCTTGCCGAAAGCTTTTTTGACGTGGAACGCTATCGGGTGATTTCCGAGCGTCGTCGCAATGCGCGCGGCCATCTGGTGGTCGAATCCGAGGCCGTGGTGACGGTTCAATTGCCCAGTGGCGCCAAAACCACATCGTACTACAAGAATGAACATTCCGACGAGATGAGCGATGATGGCCCCGTCAACGCGCTCTGGCAGGCGTTGAAACGGGATTTGGGCCCCTATCAGGATATTGTCGACGGCGTCCGTCTGGTGGATTTTAAGGTGCGCATCACCAATGGCGGTACCGAGGCTGTAACACGCGTCATCATCGATTTTGAAGACAGTGAAGGACGGCGGTGGTCGACTGTGGGTGTGTCTGCCAACATCGTGGATGCGTCGTTTGAAGCGCTGCTTGAGGCATTGAACTGGAAACTGGCGCGTGACGGCGCCATTCGGGCAGGCTGATGGATGCATCTCATGACGACATAGCTGCCTGCGCCGGATTGGTGCAGCGGGGCGACCCAGATCGCTTTATGGCAGCGATGGCCGCTAAGCCCGATGCACGCGATTTGTTGTTTCCGCTTTATGCGTTCAACCTCGAAGTCGCCCGGGCACCATGGTTGACCCAAGAGACAATGATTGCCGAGATGCGCCTGCAATGGTGGCGTGATGCATTGGAAGAGATCGGGCAGGGCGGCAACGTACGTCGTCACGAGGTTGTGACACCTTTGGCGGCATTTCTGGATCACGAAGGTGCCGAGACCTTGGACGCGCTGGTCGCGGCCCGGCAATGGGATATCTACAAAGATCCGTTTGAAGATGCAGCCAAGTTTGCGGCATACATCGATGCGACGTCTGGCAACCTGATGTGGGTTGCGGCGCGACTTTTGGGCGACGCACAAGAGGATGTCGTGCGCGATTTTGCCTACGCCACGGGCATTGCAAATTGGTTGCGGGCCATTCCTGATCTGCAAGAGCGTAAACGTATTCCGTTGGTTGACGGACGTCCCGAGGCCGTTGCTTTGCTGGCCAGTGGTGCTTTGCAGCGCCTGAAATCAGCCAGAAAAACGCGGGCCGCTGTGTCTAAACCTTCCGGGCAGGCTCTTTTGGCGGGCTGGCAGGCCGAAGCGGTTTTGCGACAGGCCAGCGAACAGCCCGAACGCGTTGTGGACGGCGCGCTTGGGCAAAGTGATTTTGTCAAAAAAATCACGTTGATGCGTTTGTCGATGACAGGTCGGTGGTAAGAGGCCGTTAAGGCGTTAATCCTCCCGGGGACGCAACACCAGCCAGATCAAAGCACCACCGGCCAACATCAGGAAGGGCGCCATCGCCAGATTAACGGATGTCCAGCCTGTAACCGCATCGCCGCCGGAACAGTTCATCAAACCGCCCGAGGCCAGTGACGCAACGGTAACGCCGCCAAACACGATCAGATCGTTCAGACCCTGCATACGGCCACGTTCATGTGGCTCATGCGCGCCGGCCAGCATGGTTGTGGCCCCGATAAAGCCAAAGTTCCAGCCAACGCCAAGCAGGATCAAAGCAACAAAGAAGTTTTCCAACTCAACCCCTTGCAAGGCAACGGCCCCGGCAGCGGCTAGGATAATCAGACCCAGCGCCATGATCTTTTCGACGCCAAACCGCGCAATCAGATGACCGGTGAAGAACGACGGTATGAACATCGCCAGAACGTGCGCAGACACCACGTCAGCGGCGCTGTTTTGCTCAAACCCACAGCCAACGACCGCAAGCGGTGTCGATGTCATCACAAGGTTCATCAACGCATAAGACACCATGGCGCAGATCACAGCCACAGTGATCCGCGGTGTGGTCAGCAATTGCCAACGCGTGCGGCCCTTGGGGGAATCTGCGCTTGGGGCTTTGGGTTTGGGGATATTGATGAACAGGAACAACGCAGAACCCACGACGTTGATCGCAATCACCATGAGATAAGTGCCAAGGAATGGGATCACCATGGATTGGCTGGTGACCTTGACCAACTGTGGGCCAATGATGGCCGAAGCCAACCCGCCTGCCATGACATAGGAAATCGCCTTAGGGCGGAAATTATCCGAGGCCGTATCTGCGGCGGCAAACCTATAAAACCCCTGCGCGCTCATGTATACACCGGTCAAAAGGCTGCCCAATAGGAAGACGGGAAAACTATTTAGATAAAGGCCATAGGCCCCAATCGCGCCGCCAACAGCACCGCCAGCAGAACCGACGAAAAAACCAACCCGGCGACCATATTTTTGCATGATTGCCGACAGCGGTGTGGCAGCAAGCATCGAACCCACAACGATCAGTGAAATCGGCAGGGTGGCAAAACACACATTGGATGCCAGCGACTGACCTGCCAGACCGCCTATGGTGAAAATCATCGGCATCTGCGCGCCCAAAAAGGCCTGCGCAAGAACAAGGATGAAAACGGTGCGCTTAGCGGAGGTATCGTCTACGGTATGGCTCATGGGCCAAGCGTTAGCTGCTTAACAAGCGAAGGTCCAGACGCGGCGAAAGTAACGTCGCGCATTTTGAAATGACGAACTGGAAGCCCACGAAGAATGTCTATCGGCAGGATCATCAAATCACATGAATGTGTGGCAGAAGGCGCGGCTTGGCTGGCCGGTCAGGACCCGCGTTTTGCACGGGCTCTGGATCAAACCGGACCCTTGCCATTACGCCTGCGCCCCGATGGTTTTTCCCAATTGCTGAGCGCGATCATGAGCCAGCAAGTCAGCGTGGCCTCTGCGGCTGCAATCTGGTCTCGTCTGAAAGAGGCCAAACTGACCGGCCCCCGCAAAATTATGGCTGCGACAGATGATGATTTGCGCGCGTGCGGCCTCAGCCGTCAGAAAATTCGATATGCGCGCGCGCTGGCAGAAGCACGAATCAATTACAAAGCTTTGCGGGATTGTCCTGACAACGAGGTTATTGCCACATTGACCAATGTCAGCGGCATTGGCCCCTGGACGGCCGAGGTCTATGCGATGTTTTCTTTGGGGCGGGCGGACGTCTTTGCGCCCGGGGATCTGGCCCTGCAGGAAAGTGCCCGGATTCTGTTTCAGCTTGATGCGCGCCCCTCTGAAAGCGCCTTTCGAAAAATGGCCGAAGACTGGTCGCCGTGGCGATCGGTTGCAGCGCGGGCATTGTGGGCTTACTACCGGGTGGCAAAGGACAGGGAAGGGATCCGATGACTCGCGTTTTGACCACAGGCCGTAAAGAGCCACTATCTGGCACCACTCGCAGTGTGGTGATCTTTCTGCATGGCTATGGTGCCAATGGTGCCGACCTTTTGGGGCTGGCGGATCCTTTGTCGGAACATTTGCCTGACACATTGTTTTTGTCGCCAGACGCGCCTGAAACCGTACCGGGCATGCCCTCCGGGTTTCAGTGGTTTCCGATTCCTTGGATTGACGGGTCTTCGGAAGAAGAGAGCGAACGCGGGATGCGTTCGGCAATCGACGACCTGAACGCATTTCTGGATGCGGTGATGGTGGACGAAGACGTGTTGCCGGAACAGGTGGTTCTGTTTGGCTTTAGTCAGGGCACAATGATGGCTTTGCATGTTGCCCCAAGGCGTGAAGACGAGATTGCCGGCATCGTCGCCTTTTCTGGTCGGCTTTTGTCGCCCGAGCTTTTGGCTGATGAAGCCCAATGCAAGCCTCCGATCCTGCTGGTACATGGTGATGCAGATGATGTGGTTCCACCTCAATCACTACCCGAAGCTGCTGAAGCCCTTCAAAACGCCGGATTTACGGATGTTTATGCCCATATTATGAAAGGCACTGCGCACGGTATTGCGCCAGATGGACTTTCGGTGGCTCTGGCCTTTATGCGAGATAAGTTGGGACTTTGAGCGTGAAATCCCCTCAATGAAGAGGTAACCTTTAGGCCAGAGTTCTGGCGACCCCAGTATTCGCATTTCAGGCGGTGGCATTTGGCCGTATTAACCGCCAACGAGTTTTAGTATTTTTTTAAAATCGGAGTCCGCCGTGGCCCATTTTCTGGAACACACTTTGAAGGGTAGCTTTTTTAAACCGCATAGAGGGGCATTGTTGGCTGCTACCTTGAGTACCATAGGGGCGACTGTTTCGGCCCAGGACAGTACGACGCCGCTGCACAATCAGCCAACCCGTTTTGTTTCTTTCGAGACTGCAAACACCTACAGAACAGGCACGGTTGAATTGTCTTTCGGGACGACACAGACCGACCCGAGAAGTGCCTTGGGAACAGGTAATCAGTTGTATTTTGGCGGCGGCAGCTATTCTCTAAATGATCGTCTGACGTTTGGTTTTGACCTGCACAATTATGTGGACGATGCTGGTGGGCCGATCGGAGGCGTTCCAACTGCGATTGAAATGACAACGTTGTCGGGGTGGGGCAAGTATCAGCTGTATTCAGACTCGCGCTGGACAGTGTCTGCTCTCGTCGCTCTTGAAAGCTTTCTGACTTTGGAATCTCCGATATTCGGAGGAACCAACACCTTTGTGATGAGCGGGGCTTTCAAGGCGCCGATCACCTACAATGCCTCGCAGAAATTGCAATTTCACGTGACGCCTTCGGTCTATTACTTCCCTGGCACCGTCGGTGGTCAAAATTTTTACGGAACGATTGCGTCGCTTGGATTTGGTGCCAGCTACAAGGCCAACGATCGGTTGGGTTTGTTCGGCTCTGTGGATGTCCCTCTGAGCGGAACCAACACGATTTCCAGCTCTGGGGCGTACGAAGATGTGCCGGTTTGGACGGCTGGCGGGCGCTATAACGTGACGCCAAAAATCGCCCTCGAAGGCTATGTCACCAACGGAATTGGGATGACTCCAGGCACCAGTATCCTGACCTTCTGGCCAGACGGCGACACGGCTTTGGCCGGATTGCGGTTGATCTATACGCCCGGGGCCAAAATTACCGATTCCTACCGTGCGCCATTGACCCCTGTGACACTGCGACAACGCAACGTTCAGCAGGATGGGTTTACGATGGGGTCAGCTGACGTGCTGGAGCCCGGCACAATCCGCACAAGCGCATGGTACGGGTCGGACAGCAATACAGGGATAATGTTTGGCTTTAGCCCGGATCAGGACAGCGAGATTCAGGTCATCTTTGAGCAATACTCAGATAATCCAACCGCGGATCCTGCTTTGGTACCAACAACAGATGTCCGTTATATGTTTGGTCCAAAGTTACGTTTCATGGACCAGAATAACGGGGATGCTTTTTCACTTTCTGGGCGCGCGCTCTACGGCCGCCGGATCGGTAGCGGAGCGTTGCTGGGCGTCTTTTTTGCGGAACTCATTGGCAGCTACAAAACCAATGGCGGGACGGTGTTTACGGTAAATCCCAAACTGGCGGCTTTTGGCAGCACGGAAATCGCCGGATTAGGGCTTGGTGTGAACTACGCGTTTTTGAGCGGCTTGGAACTCATTGCTGAGGTTACTCCGGTTGGCCTGGACGGAAGTGATCCGACGTGGGCGGCGGGACTGCGCTACACTGTCGGCACCAGCGGCTTTACAGTCGACGCACAGGCCACGAACGCGATTGGCCGGTATGGCATTGGTGGCATGATTGCGCAGGACGATACCAGAATTGCTTTGACGGTTTCCAAAGTTTTTGACGTCACACGCCTGAAATTCTATTAAACCGGCCATCGAAACGTCGCCATCTGATTGTATCAATTTGCCCCTAACGTCATGGCATTCCTCATAGATCATGAGGGTTGCCAGATGAATGCCACGATATATAGTGGGTCTTAAGCCGGGGCGGGATTGCCCGCTTCGTTGCTTCAAGACTGAGTAGACGGGCAAAGGATGCATTGCACCATGGACGGCGATTTCAGGACTGACTTTGTGCGACAACCCGCAGGCGCGCGCCACCATCCGGCACTTGTTCTGAATGCGGATTATCGGCCTTTGTCTTATTATCCGTTATCGCTCTGGTCCTGGCAGGACGCCATCAAGGCGGCCTATATGGACCGGGTCGATATCGTGGCTGAATATGATCAGGTGGTGCGAAGTCCCAGTACCGAAATCAGGATCCCCAGCGTGGTTGTCCTCAGAGACTATGTCAAACCTCAAAAGCGCGTGGCCTTCACGCGCTTTAATTTGTTTTTACGAGACGAATTTATTTGTCAGTACTGTGGTAGCAAGGGCGATCTGACCTTTGATCACGTTATTCCGCGGGCTGCAGGTGGTGTGACCAGCTGGCAAAACGTGGTTGCGGCCTGCAGCCCGTGCAATCTGCGAAAAGGCTCTAAATCGCTGCAACAAACACACATGCATTTACGCAAACCGCCGCGTCAACCCGAAGCGGAAGAACTGCGCAACATGGGGCGCAAATTTCCGCCCAATCACCTGCACGAAAGCTGGATGGACTTCCTGTACTGGGACGCCGAGCTAGAGGCCTAAATCGGCGTTTTGACCGTTTTGTACAAAAGTTTCAGGTCAAATCTCCGTTTTGTACAAAACGGAAACTGACCAAAATCTGGCTCCATCCAGTTCAATAACACTCCGCGAGACTGTCCCGCGGAATGGTTAGGTCTTTGCGCGGGTTAACATGCCGAACAGATCACGGGGATCGTCCGGGTCTGCGAGCAAGTCCAAATCATAGTGGTACGGCGTGTCTTTGACTTTGTCGCGGACGTAACGCAGGGCGCTAAAATCTTCGATGGCGAAGCCAACACTGTCAAACAGGGTGATTTGACGTTCGCTGGTGCGGCCCGGAGTTTGGCCGGTAAGCACTTTCCAAAATTCAGTGATTTTGAAGTCCTCTGACATCTGCTGAATTTCACCTTCCACGCGGGTTTGCGGGGGAAACTCTACAAACACGTCTGACCGTTCAAGAATGCCACTGGCCAGCTCTGTCTTTCCGGGACAGTCGCCGCCGATCGCATTGATGTGCACACCGGCACCAACCATGTTGTCTGACAGGATCGTGGCGTTTTGCTTGTCCGCCGTGCAGGTGGTCAGAATGTGTGCGCCTTCAATTGCCTGTTCGGGCGAGGTGCAGATCACCGTCTTCAGACCCGTTCCTGCAAGATTGGCAGCACATTTTTCAGTCGCGGCGCGGTCCTTGTCATAAAGACGGATGGTATCAACACCGCAGATAGCTTTCATGGCCAATGACTGAAACTCGGATTGAGCACCGTTTCCGATCATTGCCATCGTGGTAGAACCTTTAGGTGCCAGATGCTTAGCGACCATCGCTGATGTCGCCGCCGTGCGCAAAGCCGTCAGAATAGTCATCTCAGTCAAAAGCACCGGATAGCCCGTGTAGACATCTGCCAAAAGGCCAAACGCGGTGACGGTTTGCAGGCCTTCGGACGTGTTTTTTGGGTGGCCATTGACGTATTTGAACCCATAAGCCTCACCATCCGAGGTGGGCATCAGTTCGATCACGCCGACGTCAGAATGGGATGCAACGCGCGGGGTTTTGTCAAACAGCTCCCAACGGTGAAAATCGGCCTCGATATAGGCGGCGAGATCCCGGAGCACGTCCTCAACACCAATGTGATGCACAAGGCGCATCATGTTGTCGACGCTGACAAAGGGAACGAGGGCTTTATCGGAAGGGGTACTCATTGGTCAGTCCTTTCTGTGCGGCGGGTCAGGTGAATGCCCGCGAGCATGCAGCGGACCGAGCCGCCAGCAGTTTCGATTGTGGGAATGTCGAGCGGGAGAGGCTCGGCAGATTTTTCAATGATTCTAATTTGTTGCGTGGTGAGGCTGCGCAGTGCGCGTAAAGACAATGCAAGAATGCGGCGGTCTCCGGTCAGTTCCATCGCGTTGCCCGCAAACTCGGCAATCTGGGCATGTGTGAGGTGGATCACCTGACGCCCGGATTGTTCAAGACGTGTGGCCACCGTACGGCGGCGTTCGGCGTCGACGATCATATCAAGGCACACAAGCGCATATTCCGTGCCAATGCCCATCAACACATTGGTGTGATAGACGTCGCGCCCTTGGGCATCACGTGCGGCAAAAGCGATGGGTTCAAAGTTGAAATGCGTGCAGAACCGTTCGAGAAGCACAGGGTCTGCACGATTGGACTGTACCGTATAGGCAATGCGCCCAATATGGTCGAGCACCATCGCGCCGGTGCCTTCCAGCGCCAGGCCATCCTGTTCAAGACCGGAATAGTCGATCACATCCTGCACCCGGTAGTCGCGTTTCAGCATTTCAATCACGTCCGTGCGACGCTCCAGCCGGCGGTTGGCGGCAAACATGGGGTAAATCGCAACATGCCCGCCCGTATGGGTCGAGAACCAGTTGTTTGGAAACACAGAATCCGGAGTCTGGGTGCTGGTGTCGTCGAACACATGGACGCGCACGCCAGCCTTGCGCAATAGGGTCACAGCACCGTCAAATTCGGCCATTGCGGCCTCGGAGGTGGCCGTGGCGCTGTGATTGGACAGGGTTTGAAACGCGTTGTCGTCGCGGGTTTCCGGGTTGGAACAGAAATGGTGCGGACGGATCATGACAACCGCATCCGGAGCCTGCAAAACCTGCATCAATAGCTCCGTGTCACGCGATCAAAGATACGGCGCCCAAGGGCAGAGGCCGCCAGATCAACCATCAATTTGGCCGTGCGTCCGCGGGTATCAAGAAATGGGTTCAGCTCGACCAGATCAAGTGAGGTCATCAAGCCGCTGTCATGCAACATTTCCATGACCAGATGGGCCTCGCGAACGGTGGCACCACCCGGAACCGTGGTCCCGACCGCAGGGGCGACATCGGGGTCCAGGAAATCCACATCCAGACTGACATGCAGCATGCCATTGGCCGCCGCAACTCGTTCCAGAAACGCCGAAAGCGGGCGGGCAATGCCGTGTTCGTCAATCTCGCGCATGTCGTGGCGGTGAATTTGGCTGGCCTGCAGCGCCGCGCGTTCGGCATCATCAACCGATCTCAGGCCGATAATGCAGACGTTGTCCTGAGGCACCGGGTTCTTGACCTCTGGAAAGCCTTCAAACGTGCCATGGCCGGTGAAATAAGCAACCGGTGTGCCATGCAGATTGCCGGAATCGCTGCTTTCCATGGTGTGGAAATCGCTGTGGGCGTCCAGCCACAAAACAAACTGGGGGCGGCCTTGGGACGCGGCATGGTTTGCAGCACCCATGACGGTGCCCGCCGACAGGCTGTGATCGCCACCGAGAAAGATGGGCAGGCCTTGTGTCATGGCATCTTGCGAGGCCGCACTTAGCGTTTCGGTCCAGCCGATGGTCTCATTCAACGCGTGCACCGGATGCTCGGGGTGGTCATTTTCGTGTGGGGCAGGGGTTAGATTGCCCTTGTCGGTGACCGCATAGCCAAGCGACGTGAGGGTTTCGGCCAAGCCAGCGGTGCGATAGGCATCCGGGCCCATCAGGCAACCACGGCGGCGTTTGCCGGAATCCACAGGTGCGCCGATCAAAATACAGGTTTTTTGGGTCATGGTCATATCCGTCGCGTTTTGTTTAAAACGAAAATGATTTCGAAATGTGTTGATTTATACCCCTCAATTTGCTCAAAACGGGAGGTGTTTGTACAAATTGAAGGCTGAAAGCGTCGAAATGGATGATCTGGACCGAAAACTTGTTTCTGCTTTGCGACACGATGCAAGAGCGTCGCTGTCTGATCTGGCGATCCTTTTGGGGGTGTCGCGCACCACTGTGCGGGGGCGTATTGAACGCCTGCGCGATCGTGGTGATATTGTCGGGTTCACGGTTGTTCTGAAAGAGGATGCCCACAGGGATGCGGTGCGCGGTCTGATGATGATTGGTATTGAAGGGCGCGGGGCGGAAAGGGTTATTCGTCTGCTCAATGGGCTGACGTCCGTGCGCGCCATTCACTCGACCAATGGGCGTTGGGATTTGATTGTGGAATTGGGAACAGAGACTCTGGAAGACCTTGATGAGGTCTTGGGGCGCATCCGGCGCTTTGAAGGTATCAGCGCAAGCGAAACCAACCTGCTATTGGCGACGCGCAAGGCAAGTTAGAAAAACTTGCGACCTTCTTTGGGAAGGTGTGCGGCCCAAATCCACAAGCCAGCAATCACCAAAGAGCCGATGGCGTTCAGGTTGGCCATGGTGACACCCAGCATTTGCCACGGGATTTCGTCGCACATTGCCAGACTGGGCCCGTCCATGCTGAGCAGATTGCCGCTATCACTGCTGAGCCCGCGCCCGGTGCAGGAACTGGGGCCAAGCCACCACTTGCGTTCAACGCCCGAGTGATAAAACCCAATCATCGATGTCGTCAGAGCGGCCAGCGCCGCAAAGTAATACCAAAGTCGCGCTCCAAGCGCCAAAGCCAGAATGCCGAGCCCAATAGCCGCCCAATGTGGCCAGCGTTGCCAGTAACACATGGCACAAGGGGCCATGCCACCGATGTACTGGAATCCCCAGGCCCCAAGGATCGAGGCCACGGAAAACCCGGTCAAACATAAGGTGATGAAGCGACGGGACAGGGTCATAGATACCTCACAAGCACAAAGCCCCCAATCAAGAGCACGAAAAACACGGTGGTCACAAGCCCCAGACGACGTTCGATAAAGTCCCGAATGGGCGCGCCGAACTTCCACAACAGTGCCGCCACCAGAAAGAAGCGGATGGCGCGGGCAATAATGGCGGTCGACACGAACACAGCCATTGGCATGCCGGACCAGCCAGACATGATGGTGATGACTTTGAAGGGAAACGGCGTGATGCCTGCACCCAGCACCGCCCAGAACCCAAAATCATTGAACCGGGTGTTGAACTCGGCCACCGCATCGCCTTTGCCAAGGCTTTGCAGAATGGGCTGGCCAATTTGTTCAAAGGCCAGTGCACCAATGCCATACCCCAAAAGGCCTCCCAAAACCGAAGCCACCAAAGCCACAGTGGCAATCAGAAACGCGCGTGACGGGCGCGCAAGGATCATGGGAATCATCAAAACATCGGGCGGGATGGGAAAGACCGAGCTTTCCAGAAAGCTGACAGCCGCAAGCGCCCACAGAGCCTTGGGGTGATCTGCAAGGCTCATTGTCCATTTGTAGAGTTTGCTCAGCATGCCTGCTCACTTGGTATTGGTTTTGCTCTTGGAAGTATAATTTCTGCAAATAATCAAGCAAATAATGCGTGACTTGCGACAGGTGCCTATGTTTGCATGGCGTCCAGCGGCGCTCATCAAAGAAAGCGGCAGACATTTTGCGAACGGGGAGGATACGCAATGAAACTTACCCTTAAGGGAGCCCTTGCAGGTGCTGTGGCGATCATTGTGACAACGGGTGCTGCCTTTGCACAAGACGTCACTCTACGTTGTCAGCACTTCATTTCACCCAAAGGGTCTGTGCCTGCGTTTTTCATCACCCCTTGGGCGGAAAAGATTGAGAAAGACAGCGGTGGGCGGATCAAGGTTGAAATCTATCCTGCCATGCAGCTGGGTGGCAAACCGCCTGCGCTGTATGACCAGATCCGCGATGGCGTGATTGACTGTGGCTGGGCCATTCCAGCCTATACACCGGGTCGTTTCCCCGAAGCGGAAGCGTTTGAATTGCCCTTTATGACGTCGATGAGCGGTGAAGCCAGTTCAAAAGCGGCGTGGGACTATACCGCGAAATACATGGGCGAACGTTTTGGTGACATCCATTTGATGGCGGTGCACGTGCACGGCCCCGGCGTGGTTCACAAAAAGGGCCCGGCTGTAAAAACACTGGCGGACTTCGACGGTTTGAAACTGCGTGGACCTTCGCGTCAGGCCAACAAACTTTTGGAAAAGCTCGGTGCAACGCCAATTGGTATGCCGGTTCCGGCCTTTCCCGAAGCCTTGTCCAAAGGTGTGGTCGACGGCGGCGTGATCCCATGGGAGATTGTCCCGCCGCTGAAAGTTCAGGAACTGGCTGACAGTCATTCGCAGGTCGGTGGCGATCGTGCGCTTTATAACACCTATTTTATCTGGGGTATGAACAAGGATACCTATGCCGGCCTGCCAGATGATCTGAAGGCTGTGATTGATGCCAACTCGGGTCTTGAAACCTCGGGCTGGGCTGGGGCCGCCATGGATAAGGGCGACGACATCGGTGAAAAGATTACCATTGAGACAGGCAATGAAGTCTACACGATGGATGACGCCATGGTGGCTGAGCTTAAGGTCATTGGCGAAGAGCTGACCAATGCATGGATCGAAGAAGTCACGTCGAAGGGGCTTGATGGTCAGGCGATGGTGGACGATGCCCGTGCCTTGGTTGCGAAATACTCGGACTGAAGGTTCGAAGATAAAGCGGGCGCGAGGGTCATGAGGTTCTCGCGCCCATTTTTAAGAGGAGGCCGTGTGACGTGCTGAAGGAAGGCCTCAAATGACCGTATTGATTGCTGGCGCCGGGATTGGCGGGCTGACACTGGCCTTGTCACTGCATCAGGTGGGTGTGCCGTTTCGAATCTTTGAAGCCGTGCAGGAAATCAAACCCCTGGGTGTTGGTATCAACCTTCAGGCCCATGCCACACGCGAGCTGTTTGAGTTGGGTCTTGAGAGCGAGCTGGACAAGGTGGCGCTGCGCACAGAAAAGGTTGCCTATTTTTCGCGTCAGGGCGGGCTGATCTGGTCTGAACCGCGCGGGATTAAGGCGGGCTATCACTGGCCTCAGTATTCCATCCATCGGGGTGGTTTGCAGATGGCGTTGTTGCGCGCTCTTCAGGACCGTTGTGGTTTGGATGTGGTGGAAATGGGCACGGCCGTTACGGACTGGAAGAGTGCCACACAAGGTGTTGAAATAAAGCTGGAAAATAGAACTTCGATTGGTGAAAAGGGTGTCGCCTCTGGTGCTGTTCTGGTCGCCGCAGATGGGATTAACTCGATCCTGCGGGCCGGACAATACCCCAATGAGGGACCGGCCTGCTGGGGCGGCACGATGATGTGGCGCGGGGTGACCAAAGGACCAAAATTTCTGACCGGGCGGTCGATGGCCATGGCCGGTGAAAAACACCGTAAGTTTGTGGTCTATCCGATTGCCGACACTGCAGAGGGCGGTAGCGTGCTCAACTGGATTGCTGATTTAACCATGTCCGAGGATTACAAATGGCGCCAGCAAGACTGGAACCGCGCTGGAAATCTTGATGATTTTCTGCCCGAGTTTTCAGATTGGCGCTTTGACTGGCTGGATGTTCCAGAGGTTATCCAGCAGGCCGAGGCCGTCTATGAGTTTCCAATGGTGGATCGTAACCCATTGCCACAATGGAGTTTTGGTCCGATGACCCTGTTGGGGGATGCGGCGCACGCGATGTATCCGATTGGATCAAATGGTGCCTCGCAAGGCATCATAGATGCCCGCATTCTGGCGCGGGAATTGCGCGACAAAGGTGTGGGGCCAGAGGCCTTGCAATCATATGATGATATCCGCCGCGAGGCGGTGAATGCCGTTGTGCTGACCAATCGCGGCGATGGGCCGGACAAAATTCTTGATATCGTCTCAGAACGCGCGCCAGACGGGTTTGACGACATCGAGACTGTCATGCCGCTGGCCGAGCGTCAAAGCTTTGCGGATGGCTATAAGAAGGTTGCGGGAATGGACATCGCAACGTTAAACGCACGGGAACCGCTTATTGCACTGTGATTGGGGTCAAGCATGGCAATTGCCATAAACGCAGAACGGCGTGTGGGTCGTATCATTGAGACCGCGTCGCGGGGGATGGCGATCGGAGGCGGCATATTGCTGACCGCGATGGCCGTGATGACCGTGGTGTCTATCATTGGGCGGATGTTCACGGGCTTTGGGTTGGGGCCGGTGCGTGGAGACTATGAACTGGTCGCCAATGGCTGCGCGCTTGCGGTGTTTTCTTTCCTACCCTTTTGCCAGCTAAAACGCGGACATGTGACCGTGGACATTCTGACCACTCAGTTTTCCCAACGCGCGCAGGCCATTATTGGCTTTCTTGGCGATCTGTTAATCGCCATTGCTGCGATCGTCATTTTCAAACAGCTCTGGCATGGATTTGGTGAAAAATACCCCTATGGCAGTGACGCGATGCGCGACGCACTGGGCATGGGTTATAAACCGTTTTTTCCCGAAACCACCTATGAATTGGAAATCCCGGTCTGGATCCCATACGGCCTGGCCCTGATCGGGGCTGCGATGTTTGTGGTTGCGGCTTTGTACACCGTCTGGCGGAGCCTGAATTGGGCGATTGACGGACAAGAGGGCGCGGTATGACGGGTTTAACACTGGCTTTGACCGGATTTGCCCTCATGTTGGGGGGGATTTTCCTGCGGGTTCCGATAGCGCTGGCGATGGCGATGACGGGATTCTTTGGCACATGGTACGTGCTGGGCACGCCAAATGCGCCGATGGCGCAGTTGAAGTCTATGACCTACGAGACATTCTCAAATCAGGGGCTGTCGATTGTGCCGCTGTTTTTGCTGATGGGGCAATTCGCGACCCGTACTGGTATGTCTTCGGCGTTGTTCCGGGCGGCCAGCGACTGGCTGGGGCACCGCAAGGGCGGTATTGCCATGGCTTCGGTGGGGGCCTGTGCCGGGTTTGGCGCAATCTGTGGGTCTTCGTTGGCGACGGCATCAACTATGGGGCAGGTCGCCTTGCCCGAGATGCGCAAACGTGGCTATTCCGACAGCCTGTCGACTGGCGTTCTGGCGGCAGGTGGCACATTGGGTATCCTGATCCCGCCTTCGGTGATCCTGGTGATTTATGCGATTATGGCCGAACAAAACATCGTCAAGATGTTCATGGCCGCGATGGTGCCGGGTATTCTGGCCGCTTTGGGGTATATTCTGACGGTTGCCATCTATGTGCGCGTCAGACCCGATAGCGCCACGACCGCTGAACGCATTCCGATGAAGGAACGGTTCAAAACCTTTGCTGCCACCTGGCCGGTGATTGTGATTTTTGGCATGACCATGGGCGGCATTGTCGGCGACTGGAACTGGGTCAAGCCGGGACCACAAGCGTTGTTTACTCCAAACGAGGCTGCGGCCTTTGGCGCCACGGCCACTGCGCTGTACGGCATCCTTGTGGGACGGTTAAGCCTCGATGGGTTTGTGCAGGCGATCTATGAGACCGGCAAAGCCACGGCAATGATCTTTTTCATCCTACTGGGCGCCGAAATGTTCAAAGGTTTTCTCGCCTTAACACGTGCACCTGACATGTTGGCCGATTGGGTTTTGACAGCCCAGTTTACCCCCATCACAGTGCTGATCGTGATGCTGATCGCCTATCTGATCTTTGGGTGCGTGATGGATTCGCTGTCGATGATCCTGCTGACCATCCCAATCTTCCTGCCGGTGATCGAAGTACTTGATTTCGGCATGAACGTTGAAGACACGGCCATCTGGTTTGGTATCCTTGCGTTGATCGTGGTGGAAGTGGGGCTGATTACGCCGCCTGTAGGGATGAACCTGTTCATCATCAATGGCGTCGCACAAGATATCCCAATTTCACGCACCTATGCCGGGGTTGCCCCGTTTGTTTTGTCCGATTTGGTGCGGGTTGTGATCCTTGTATCTTTCCCGGCAATCACGCTTTGGCTGGTTGGAGTCATGTTTTAGCAAAAACTGTCGATTTCAGGGTGGACGCTGGCGCCAAGCTTGGGTAAATCGGTCAGGCAGTGCCCAAGTGGCGGAATGGTAGACGCAGGGGATTCAAAATCCCCCGCTGTAACAGGCGTGCCGGTTCGAGTCCGGCCTTGGGTACCAGCACTGCAACGCTAAGACGTTAAAACCTCATAAAAACAATGGAATACGTTGCGATTGGGCCTGTGTCACGAGGCACACATGGCTTTTCCGATGAAGTTTCAACACCCCAATCTACGTCCTAACGATGGCCTCCGATTCCAAAGGAGATTCCCTAAAGATTTCCGAGAGGCATTGGGCGAGAGAAACAATGCCATCCAGGACACCCGGTTGATGCAACGCAACGCATTGAAACCTCCTATCAAAGTACAATTGCGGAGTATTTGGAGGGTGGCCTTTTATGACCTTTCAAAGAGAATCCCAATCAGCGACGCATCTATTTCGCTCTTGGACCTCTAATATCCTTGCTGCAACGGCGGTGATTGGACTCGTTACTTCTGGTCAGGCTCAAACGTCGAATCCAAGCGTGAAAGACATTGTTGGAGGCTTGATCGAGCCAGTCACTGAAGGTGGCGGGCCTGGTGAAAAAGTCACCGGGTTTAAGGTTTCCAAAGGTGCTGACGAATTCAGGTTCCCCGATGCCAGTATCGCGGCGCTAAGTGACGCAATAGAATCCCGTAACAGGGCCGCTGTTCGCAAGGCGCAATTGGAACTTGGTATTTTGGCTTTTGGTGATACCCAAGGCTCATTTGCTGCCATCGGAACGATTGCTGAACACGCACTTTTGGTAAAATCCTTTTCGGGAGTGAACACAGCCCTCAACAGTATCGGCTTTGTGTTTGCGCTTGCCCAAGTCGCGCGTGATGCCACAAATGGCGACACAGAAAGCGCGGTTTTTGGGTCTCTCAAAGCGTTCATGAATTATTCCATCGGGCGTTGGCGATCTTCGGCATTGCAGATCGCCGGGATCGCCACATTTGTTGTCGATGTCACGCTGCGCGAATGGCAGGCTGGTTTGACAGATATTGGTGTCAACGTTTGGACCTGCCGTTACGACGCATTCTACCGCGATCAGGGGATGTCTGTCAGCGACTGGAAAATCAAAGCGTTGGAGCTGTATGAAGAAGCGAAAAAACCGACACTGAGTGGTTCAATACCTATTTAGACGGGGCAATAAACAAATACGTGCACCGCGCATTTGATGAGCGCAACATCGCTTTTTACAGTGAATGCAATGGTAGCTATTTTGGTGACACGGAAACTATTCAGCGCCTGATTGAGGCTGAGCATAAAGGCATGCTTGAGAAGCTTATGGTCAATCATGTCCTGCCAGAGGTCAGCGACCGCGCATGGAGTGACCATCTCAAGCAGCAGGTCGCTAATGCCAATGATCAGTTAAAACCGAGGTTAAACAGGACCTTTCTACTTGAGGTTACGGCTTATGACGTACCTGGCGGTGCACGCGTGGTTATGGATCTGCTCAATGGTGGAGAATGGGCTGGCGTCTTGCGCCCTGAAGGCACGTTCCAGGCTGAGATTACGTACTACGCGTTGTTGAAAGCAGGGTTCCCCACAATGGTTCGGCTTGAAACCTCTGAGGGTAGCGAAGAGCACGGTCTGGTTTTTGCTGATGGCAAGATGACCACGGTGTTTGGCGTGCCAAAGACACCGATCATTGCCCGATATGAGATCGAGGAAGGCGGCCAAACGTGTTCCGTGCGACGGATCAAAGCCGACAATTCATTCAGCGATGAGCAGCAGCTAAGAGACGCCAAACCACCCAGCACGATAGATTTGGCTCAGTCGCACAACATGACGATGCTTCTGGGGCATTACAATCTGGGCGACGACACATGGTCTCCCGCTTCGCCAGGGCGGATCATCAAGGAAGGCATGCTGTTTGGCGCGCTTTATGTGGATGACATTATGGCCATGAGAAACTGTAAGTTCGACATGTTTAGCGGCCAAAGCCTGACTCGTGGCGAGTGCTTTTTAGAGCGTTTCCAACGCAAAGCCTTTGGTAAAAACAAGGTGGTCGAACGTCTTTGTGAATCATCGGCAAAGATGGAGCTGGTTGGAATTTTTGCGTCTCATGGCGGCGGCAAAAAGCAGTATTTTGCGATGGATACCCCAACGGGTCGCGCCATGATCGACGTGGTCAAAAAATCCATACACAACATCCAGACTGGCAGCGATCCAGCTGCCCTTCTTCGTAGTCCTCAGTAACCTATATTTTATGAGGTTTTAGATGAAATTTTTTGTGCCCCGCATCACTCTGATCGCGGCTCTGTCAACGTCAATGCTCGCCCTTTCTGGATTTGCGCAATCAGACGATGAGTTCGATGCATTCGGCGTCACAGCCGACGGAACAACGCTGGACGAACTGGTGCCCGAAACAGATGAGCTGCCGCCACCCCAACCTTATTTCGAAGACGCCGCCGATGCAGCACCCGCAACCACCCCAACAGAGGCAACGGCCCCGTTAATGAATGAACCCACTGAGCAATCCGAAGCCCCCTCTGATATGGCTCCGGGATTTGCGACGTTCGATGCGCCGTCCAATTGGGTCAGCCATGAAATCAAGGGGTTTCACTTTAAGGCGCCACCTGATTGGAAGGTCGTGGTAGACAAAAAAGATAGCTTGGTACTGTTTGCGGGTGATATGGCCACACGCACCGGGGCGACAATTACGGTCATGTTTGACCGACACCGCCCGATGGATGACGACGAGGGGGAACTGCTCTCACAGTCAGACGTGAGGATGCCGAACGGTGAAATCTATCTGCGCGCTGAAACGGCTCTCAAACAAGGGGACGTAGCCATTCGCGCGACGGCTTACAGCTCTTCTGAGACCAATGAAGACGATGATTATACGACCATTGCTTTGGCCGCGATGAATCAACCCTATGAGCACTCGGCTGAAATTCTTGAGAGCATCCTTGGCACTTTGGTGATGCCCGAGACTTACGTCAAACCGCGTGATGAAGGGCTTGGTGGAATGGTCTCATTTGATCTGCCCAAAGGCTGGTCGGTCCACCATGCGAGAGATGACCAGCAGGTTTCATTTCGATCGCAATATTATTCCGGCTATGGAGAAGTGGCGACCGGACACTGGATAACAGACGAAGGCGGACTGGACAGTGTGGTCACTGAGCACGCCAGCGCCCCGGAGACTGCGCAAATATTTGGCTATCCGGCAACCCGTCAGACATGGCAAGGCAGTACGCCTGAGTTCTATGCCGGGGCAGCGATTGTTATGGGTGAATACACATATTATCGCCTGACCCAATGCTTGTCCAATGGCGAGCCCGTCGCGGTGATGCTGGCAGGAGCGCCAGATTTTCTGGGTGGAGAAGACCTCGCTGCGGTTTTAGCATCAGTTGAACTGAACTTGCCCGACGGGATCACAGATTGTCCCGCCGAACCCAGCAAAACGCCTGTGTCGGTTCAGTCCACCCCTCTTGATTCTGACACTCAAGTCCCGGCAACCGCACCCAGTCAGGCCGAGGCTTCCATGCCACTTGTTATGGGAACGGCGATTGATGTGGAAGGCGTGACATTCGTGCTGCCAGAGGGCTGGGAAACCACCTACGATACCCCTGCGGACAAGATGTTCCAAAGCCCCGACGGCCGCACCACCATTCTGGCGTTCTGGTGGTTCCCGGACGAGCCTCTGACCGGCTATGACGATGATGTGACTGTGAAAAACGTAATGATCGATCATGAGAGCGTGACACAGATCATGTCAAAGATTGGTGACTTGAAATCTGTTTTGAACGTTTCAGAACGGGCGCGTTCGGACGAGAAGCGCTTTATTTTTACGGTCGAAAGCAACGAATTATCTTTGGATGAATTGAACGCTTTGAACGAAACTCTGATCAAAAACCTGCGTTTGCAACCTGCTCTGGACCCCAATTGGCAGGCGCCCCAACCAACCTCGACATCATCACCTTTGCCGGCCCCCGAAGAAGATACAGCTTCACCGGGGGCAAGTGCGCGAAACGGGCACGCAGACGTGAGGTTTGGCAATTCCGGTCTCGGGAAATGGAGGGGCGAACATGTAACCCTTTCCAATCCTGGATCGGGCAGTCCAAGCGACGATGGCGAGCTTGAGGCCAGTGCTTTGGGAGATGGAAAGAACGGTTATTTTCTAGCCCCCAATCACGTCTTGGGTGATTGGCGCGGAACCGAGAGCTTGCGGCTGGTGCTCCGAGTAAAGTCCGGCAATGGCACCTATTATAGCCCTTACATTGACGGTGGTCGTGGCGATATCTTCCTTCAGAGCGGCACGATGTCTGCGAGCATTGAGTTTGACCATCCTGTCGGCACGGAATGGACAACCCAAATTGTCAGATTTGATGACCCACGCTGGCGGGTATCGGGTGCCTCATCTGTACAAGAGCTCCTTGTCAACGTAACCAGATTTGATGTGCGAGCCGAGTACTTGAACGGTGACACCCGTATGTCGATGGCTAAGATTGATTGGATCGCAGCCCAAGATGTCTCGGAGTTAGCGACGACTGAAGCGGTTAACCAGCCGACGACACCCGCCGGGAGCGGGGAACGCTCAACTGATGTCTGTGACGCGCTTTATGCAGAGGCCAAAGAAATTAACGCGTGCTTTGCCTATCGCGCCTTTGCGAATAGCTGTGGATCACATCTCTATGCAGGTTTTGCGACTGCCTACATCGATGAAAATTGCGCTGTTCCAAGTACGCCAAATGTGCCGATAAGTCCGGAACCAACGGCTGAAGCCATGCCAGACCGCAAACAGGACAGTACTGCAGAGGCCGCTGGTTTGCGCTTGTGCAATGCGACGCCGTACGTGCAAACAATTTCAATTGGCTATCACGATGTTAATGACAACTGGACCTCGGAAGGCTGGTGGGACCTGAAGCAGGACAAGTGTGTCACTGTCGTGTCGGGAGACTTGAAAAAGCGCTACTACTTTTATCGCGCCGAAGTCGACGGCGGGCCGGTCACAGAAGGCGATTATATGTTTTGCACCTCTCGAGATGAATACATCATTGTCGGGGATACAGACTGTGTGGAGCGCGGGTACAAGAGGGAAGGTTTCGCTCAGATTGATACTGGTCCGACGGGAACATCATTTGTGTTTACACTGACAGAGGCCGAATAGGTCCTGACGATATTTGCCAAGCCCTTCACCAAGCGAGTTTAACCTTGGGTAAGGGAAAAGACAGAGGGCGGATGAACAGGCCCACGTCAGGAATAGCTTTTGGGCTGACGTGGGCTGACCTGATGCGCAGAGTGGCCGTGGGGAAAAAGTGCCCAGATCAGGGAAATTGTGGATACCAGTGTTTTTTGGGGTTTGTAGCTGAAGTGATGTTTCTGTGATTCTGAGAGCCTCAATATCTATTTAATAACAATGCCTTGAAGCGATAAGCCGGGTTCAACCTTGGATGCCGGTACTTTATTTTCCAGTCTTTTGCCAACCGCGATGCGTCCTTGCGGGCACATTCCTTCTGGAATTTGATTTCTGTCTGGTTGCTCTGGCCGGAAACGCGCTAATTTGTCCCCAATCGCACTAATCAAAAATGCCAGCATATATGTTCGTCGATTCGCCATTTCGAAAAAGTCCTTCACAGGGCCGTTTCACTTTTGTTGGAGCAGCGCTGGCAATGTTTATGGCCGCAGGGCTTGCGCAAAGCGCGTCTGGCGAAGAGGATTTAATAACCTCACCGGATGAAACGATCCTCGACGACGGGACCCCTGATGGTATTTTGCCCCAGCTTGGTATTCTTCTGAAATTTCCAGACCATCTACAGCTGCGACGCCCTGAAAGTGCGGCACTGTCGGACGAGCCGATTGTTTATGACCGCAAGCTGCCGTTCTTTGCCCAACAGGCGGTGGACCGTGGGTTCTCGTTGCCATTACCTTACGGAATCAGCGGCATTCTGGTCAGCAATCAACAGCTTCAAAACATTACGGATTTGTCTGTAGCGCTGTCCAAAGGGGCACCACCTCCGCCAGGAACGCCGCTGGTTCCAATCCCCTTTGTGACGCTCGAAAATGTGATCAGTAAAACGGATTCTGCACAGGTCAAATTGGACGCCTGGATACTGCCAAACCTCAATGTTTTTGGGTCTTTCGGAAAGGTCGATGGCTCAGCCAATCTGGATGTGGTTGTCGATCTGGATAGTATGTTCCCGCCGCCCGTTTGTACGCCGATTGATCCTTGCGGCACGGCCACGGCCAATTTTACGGCAGGTATTGACGCCAGAACACTCACGATTGGTGCAACCGCAGTGTATGGATGG
Source organism: Shimia gijangensis (assembly GCF_900142085.1). Taxonomy (GTDB): domain Bacteria; phylum Pseudomonadota; class Alphaproteobacteria; order Rhodobacterales; family Rhodobacteraceae; genus Shimia; species Shimia gijangensis. Next base: position 64,486 of record NZ_FQZQ01000006.1, on the reverse strand, counting down.
GACAATTTCTTTTTGACGGGCACGGCGTCGTTGACCGATACCTTGGGGTCCAGTTCGGACACGGTTGTGCGGTCACAAAATGCGTCGTTACGGTTTGGGCGACACTGGATCGTCAATGGAAAAACGGTTTTCGCGCCTTACATTGGCGTTTCGTATTTGAATTATGACCAATACATTGAAGGTGTCACAGCTTTGGCAAATGCCTTTCCCGACAATGATGATCTGAATGTTCGCTACCGCGCGCGTTCCACAAATGTGGACAAGTTTTCGGGCGTCATTGGGTTGAATATCGGATTTGAAAACGGCATGGGCGTGCAGATGGAATACAACAAGAGCCCAAGTGGCGAGCGTTTCGTTCTATCCGGGGTTCAGCGTTTTTAGGTCTTGTCTGCCTGTGTGTTCTCGAACAATCCAATTTCAATCAATAGACTGATTGCTGACTGCGACCAGATGCGGTCTAGGGCATGTCCTTGGTGTCCTTGGATTGTTTCAAGGCTGCCTCTGAAGCAATTTGCGCACCGGCTCCGCTCAATGCATCACTACTGGTCGAGCGTACCCGCACTTCGCGTACCGCCACGTCGATACCTTCTTCGCGAAACATGTTTCGCACAGCTTCATAGACCACGCGGCGCAGCTGAAATTGCTCACCCGGGCGTGATTTGAAAGACGCCCGCACAACCATTGCGCTGTCGTCCATCATCACCACTCCGGAGGATTTCAATGGCTCAACAAACAATCCTCCAAAGGTTTCGTCCAGCAGCAATTTTTGGCCCAAGGCTTTGAACTTTTTGCGCAAAGCGTTGGTGTCCGTTTCAAAGGGCAGGCGAAAATCCATTTTGAAAATCACCCAATCGCGCGAATGATTGGCAATGGTTTTGATCTCACCAAAAGGTACCGTGTGCAGCGCGCCAAGGTGATGGCGGATTTGCAAAGACCGGATCCCAGCGCGTTCGATCGTGCCCATGGCGACACCTGCATCAACATAATCGCCAACACGAAAGGCGTCATCCAACAGAAAGAAAATACCCGAAACCACATCTTTGACCAAAGTTTGGCTGCCGAGGCCGATTGCAAGTCCAATCACGCCAGCTCCTGCAAACAGCGGCAATACATCGACGCCAATAGCAGACAGGCCAATCATCACAGCAATGATCGCAATCGCCACCAGCATAAAGTTGCGCACCAAGGGCAAAAGGGTGGTGATGCGGGTCTGGCGCGCGGTATTGCCTGCGCCATCAGCTGGTGTGGCGCGGCTCATCACGCGCTCGGACCCAATCAGCACCAATTGCCACAACACATAAGCCATGAAAAAGGTGATCACCATCTGGGTAAGGGCGGGAACGACACCTTGGGACACACGAGACGTGATGTTGGCCCCGCCCCAAGGGGCACTCCAGATCCGGATCAAAAGAATGATGGTGGCGATCATTGCCGCTGCGCGTCCGAGGCGGGCAAAAAACTGAGCAAAGCTTGGAAGATTGGGCTGATCCGGGTCGCGATTGCGCATATCAACCCGCGACGCCCAATCATCCAGCAACAAAGATATGGCCAACAACCCCATCAGCGCCAGAAAGCTTAGCACTGCCAGTTCGTTGGCTTCTGTGCGTCCCAAAAGCAGTAGAACACAGGCGACAAACCACGACATCCCGACATAGATCGTTGCCAAAAGATGCCAGATTCGCGCAAAAGACGGCCAGCCGCCCGTACGATAGGTTCCATCCGGGCGCGTTTGGATCAGGCGGGCGACGCCCTTTTGATTGGCAAAAAAGGCCAGCACGACCAGACAGGCGACAAGGCTTCTGGTCATCAGGACAAACAACAGAACCGCCGCCTGCGCCATGCCACCCGAATGAAACAACGACGCGGTCACAAAAGAAACAACGGCAAAGCTCGCGATGAACAAGGCGTGAAAATAGAGTTGCCGCGCGTCTTCATTGTTCAGATGCGCGATGCGCATCTCGGGGCGGAACGGCGAAATAAGCATTCTGAGCGTGATGGCAAACCCGCGTACGGCCAGAATTGCGCTTAGGTATGTCACCACAACCGTTTGCGAGACAAGTTCCGTCTGGGTGGCCATCAGCAAAGGCCATCCCCCCACAAGCGCAAAGATACAAAGCCCGATCAGGTTTCCGCCGAACCAGCCCAACCGCTGCCCAAAGATAACGGGATGCTCGGGGTCAGGATCAGAGCGGATTTTACGAAGAACCAACCGGTAGGCCTGTTCGGCCATCGCGCCGAGGCCCAGCCAGAACACCGCCAACAAGATCATTGAGCCCGCTGAGAAACCTGTTTGGGACAGGCGGTCAAAGAAATTCGACACTTCGGTCATAAAATCAGGCGCGGAGACCATTAAGGACGTGAGGTTCTGGGCCGCCGTGGCCGAGGACGCCATCAGCAGGTCAAAAATGGCAATCGTGTTGCCAAAGAACGCGTCTGCCGAGACGTATTCAGCAACATCCTCAGCTAAAACCGGATTTGCAGCGAACAAAACGAATAATAGGCTGGCTGCCATGGCCGATCTGAGCATTGTGGATCCTTTGTGAAGGCTGAGGTCAGATGAACGCTAAACCACAACCACTTGAGCAAACAAGGGAAAGAGTTTGACCGCCCCCTACGCTGTGCTAGCTTTCCCGCACGCACAGCAGCGGACTAACGCCCGAAAAATCAACAGGAGTGCCTTGTGACGTTTTTATCAAAACCCCACCAGATCGTCTTTTCAAAGGTCGCATTAGGAATAGCCTGTTTGGGGTTTGGCACAGGAGTGGGCGCCCAAAGCCTGCCGGATGTGGCTGCGTTAGAGCTGTTTGCAGTTTACGAAGAAAGCAAGGCGGGGGATCCCGAAACAGCATTGGCCATCGCGGACGACATATTGGCCCGCACACAGGACACGGATCTGAGGCTTTATTTTGCTCAATCTGCACTGGATGCCAATGCACCGGCCCGCGCACTTGAATTTTTGACACCTATTTTGAACACGCTTGGGAAAAGCACCGCTGTATACGATCAGGCCGACCCGCGGGCATCTCAGGCCCTTGATTTGGCGGCACAGGCCTATGCTGCACTGGGTAAACGTCGCGAGGCGTTGCAGACTTCTCTTGAGGCCTACAATGCGGCAGAAGCCCGGCTGGGAGCGGAAAACCTCGCTCTGTTGGACCGGCTGGCGGTTTTGGAGCCTGAAGTGGAAGAGCTGTGGCCGGAATTGCTGCCCGCTCTGAAAAAAATGCGCAAACGGGTCAGTGACGCCAACGCGCCCAAGGCAACACCATTTGGAAATACCTCAACCCGCGCGGTTGGCAGCCCGACGGCCGTTCAGGTGTGGTTTGGCACCAATCGGGTTCCGACCGGATCTACGGATCCTGCGCAGATGTTTGGCAGTGATCGTGGCACTTTGACACTTGGGAAGCTGACGGTGACTATTCCCCCGGATCACACCGCGGGTATGATTGAGCGGCCTTCGGGTTGGTTTTTCACCGAACATCTTGATCCGTCCAAACACGTGGTTTTGGAAAGTCTGAAAACGCTGGCTTTTGATACTTTTGCCGAAGGATGCTGTGCCGCAGAGGACCGATTGCTGTTCATCCACGGCTATAATGTTACCTTCCATGATGGCGCATTGCGGGCGGCGCAATTGTTCTTTGATCTCGAATTTCCCGGGCAGGCGATGTATTATAGCTGGCCGTCTAAGGCCACTGTGTATGGGTATCTCAGCGATTCAAACGGTGTTTTGGCCACGCGCCCGGCGATGGAAGACTTTTTTGAAATCGCCACCCGCGGCGAAGGCAAACTGCACGTCATCGCGCATTCCATGGGCAATCGATATGCGGTTGAGGCGCTGGAGACTTTTTTCCTGAAACATCCTGACCGCCGTCTGGGGCAACTGGTTCTGGCCGCGCCGGATGTGGACCGCGCCGAACTCGTCGCGCGATTTGATGCGTTGAAAAACCACTCGGATGGGGTGACGCTTTATGCGTCCAAGAACGATCTGGCTTTGCAGGTATCTAACAAGGTCAACGGAGGGCGACGGGCAGGGGATGCCAATGGCGACCTGTTGCGCATCGAAGGGCTGGACACGGTGGATGCATCTCTGATCGAAGCGGATTCCCTGGGGCATTCCTATTTCGGCGACGCGCCGGAAATGCTGGGCGATATTCTGGGACTTGTGCGGCTTGGCTGGCGTCCGCCGGAACGCTGCGGCGTTGCCATGCGCGAAGGCAGCGATGAGGGCGGCGTTTGGGATGTGAAACCCGGAGGGTGTGCGGTGCAGGAGGTGCGCGCCGCAGGCGATTTGGTGCGTCTGTTTGGGGCCACAGCACTGGACGAAGCGCGACGCCGCATGGACATTGATGGCAGCAGCCGACGCGAGTTTTGGCTGGGTGTCATGAACGTCATCGAAGAACGTTTCTAACAGTGAGAATGCATTGTGGCCCCGCCTGATGGCAGAGCCACTTTTTTAGGGCTGTTGGTGTTTCACCCGGAAGCCGTTTCCGACATGCGAATGCGAAAGATTACCATATAGAGCGCTGGTACAACCAAAAGCGTCAGCACAGTTGCAAAGGTGAGGCCAAAGACCAGCACCACGGCCATGGATTTAAAAAACGCATCCAGAAACAACGGCACCACCCCAAGAACGGTGGTCAATGAGCCCATCATCACCGGGCGCACCCGGCTGGCGGCAGAATCCACCACAGCGTCAAATCGCGGCTTACCTTCGCCAATCTCAAGGTCCATTTGATCCACCAGCACAATCGCATTTTTGATCAACAGGCCTGAAAGGGACAAAACCCCAAGAATGGCCATGAACTCCATCGGCGTACCGGTTGAGACCAGCCCCACCGTCACCCCAATCATCGCCAAGGGCACTGTCAGAAAGATGACCAAAGGTTGACGCAGGGCGTTGAACAAAAAGATCACGGTGAGAACCATCGCGCCCAGGCCCACAGGTAAGGTCGAGGCGAGGTCTTCGTTGGCCTCGGTCGAGTCGCCGTATTCGCCTTCCCATTTCAGCTTGTAGCCGGGAGGCAGTTCTATTGCCTCGATCTGCGGGCGTAATTCGTTGAGCAGAATGCCTGCCAGAATACCTTCGGCAGGATCGCACTGCGCCTGAATGGCCCACACCCGGTCAACACGGCGGAACAATGAGTCCCGCCAAACCGTGTCAAACCCATCCACCAACTGCAGCAAGGGAATGGTGCCACCTGTGACCGGAGAAGAAACCTGAACCGTTTCAATCGCACTCAGACCCACGCGTTCATTGCGGGGCGTGCGTTGGATGATCGGAATGAGATAATCGGCTTCGCGGTAGAGTGCCACCTGACTGCCCGAAAAGTTGATGTTCATCGCGTTAGCAATATCCTCGCGCGTGACTCCAAGACGACGGGCGCGCGTTTCATTGACCAGCGGTTCAATGGTTGGAACCTGTTGGCGCCAGTCATCCTTGATCGAAATGGTGCCAGGATGCGCGGCCATGATGGCCTGTGCCTGATCGGCCAGCTGCCTCAGGACAACCGGATCGCGCCCGGTAAACAGTGCTTCGATTTTGGAACCACCGCCGGGTCCAAGTTGAAACCGCCAGACTTTGGACTGGGCATTGGGATAATTTTCATCCACATGGGCCTGCAGTTCCGGGATCAGCGTGTCGATCCGTTTATAATCATCCACCTTGACCAGCAATTGGCCATAGGCGGCTGTTGGGTCCTCGGGCGAGTACACAAGCATGTAGCGCAGTGTGCCGCCTCCGATCAGTGTGTGCACATCAGAAACCCCATCCAGCGCCGAAACTTCTTGTTCGAGATCAGCCATGCGTTGGTCTGTCAGATAGATGTCGGTGCCTTCGGGAAAGAACACATCAACCACCACCTGAGGCGTTGTGGATGATGGAAAGAACCCGGGCTTGATATAGGCCATGCCTGCAATCGCCAAGGCCAGAGCTCCAAAGCTCACGCCAATCACCCCCCAGCGCAATTTCAGCAGAACATGCATGAATTTCTTGTAATTGCGCATCATGGCGCCGTCGGGTTTGGGGCCTGTAACGCTGTCTTCTTCTTTGAACAGGATGTCAGCAAACAACGGTACGGCGGTCAGCGCAAAAAGCCAGCTGAACCCGAGCGAAATCATCACCACCCAGAACAGATCGCCGGTGTATTCAGCGGTTGATCCGGGAGCAAAGCCAATCGGGGCAAACGCGATGATGCCCACAAGCGTGCCGCCCAAAAGCGGCCATTTGGTGCGCGCAACCACATCAATCGACATCTCAAGCTTGCGTTTACCTTCTTTCACGCCGACCAGAATGCCTTCGGTCACAACGATGGCGTTATCCACCAGCATGCCCAGCGCAATAATCAACGCGCCCAGCGAAATCCGGTGCATTGGAATACCGGCAAGGTTCATCACTGCCAGTGTCGCCGCAATAGTGAGCAGCAACACGCCGCCAATCACCACAGCCGAACGCATGCCCATGAACACACCCAATGTGATCAGTACGATCAACAGGGCGGCCCCGACATTCTTGGCAAAATCCTTGACCGAGATATCGACGATTTCGCCTTGATGGTAAAACGTCTCGATCTCGATCCCCAGGGGGCGGTTGACTTCGGTGTCTTCGATCACTTTGGAAATGGCTTCGCCGACTTTGACGATGTTTTCACCGGGCAGGGCTGAGATTCCAACAATCACCGCAGGTCGCCCGTTATAGCGCATGATCTTGCTGGGGGGGTCTTGATAGCTGCGCACCACATCGGCGATATCGCGCAAGCGGACAATGCGGTCGGTGTCGTCTGTGGTGACAACTGTGTTCATGAGCGCGGTGACGGAATCCCCGATCTCCGGCAGCTGGAACTGAACCCGTTGCTGACCAATAACAACGTCACCTGCAGAAACCACCGAGGTATGTTGTTGAATTTGGCTGAACACCTGATCCAAAGACACGCCGGTGACAGACATTTGTGTCTGATTGAATTCAAGATAAATCGCTTCGTCCTGAACCCCATCGATGGCCACTTTGGCGACACCGTCTACAGCCAGCAATTCTGTGCGCACCGCTTTGGCGTAGTCCTGCATCTCACGAGGGCTAAAACCATCGCTGGTCAGCACATAATATAGGCCGTACACATTCGCGTAATCATCGTTCACATAAGGATCGCTCGCTCCGGGTGGCAGGCCGCGCGCGGCGTCTTTGGCCTTGTTGCGCAACTTGGTGTAAATCAGGCTAAGGTCTTCTTTGCTGGGGGAGAATTCGTAAAGAATATCCACCGAGATGGTGGATCGACCCGCTTCGGATTTCGAACGGATTTCTTCAACCTCAATCATTTCCTGAAAAGCGCTTTCCAAGGTTTCGGTAACCTCATTGGCGACTTCCAGCGGGGTCGCGCCGGGATACGACGTGATAACCTGGGCGGTTCGAATGACAAATTCGGGGTCTTCAAAGCGCGGCATGTTTTTATAGGCCTGCCAGCCGCCAATCAGCGACAAGACAATAACAACGCCCGCTATTAGCCTGTTTTTTATTGAAAATTCGGCAATGCTCATGGTGTATTAGCCCCCGAACCGACGGATTTTCATACCTTCAAACAAGTATGAGGCACCTGCGCCAACAATCTCGTCACCGACCTCAAGCCCTTCCAGAACCGCCAGGTTGATACCAATTTCGTCCTCCAGAACAATGTCTCGACGGGTCACACTCAGAGCGTCGCCCTGATCTTGTACCAGCCAGACAAATGGGGTTTGGCCATCGTACTGAACCGCGGCCATGGGCACTTCGATCACTTTGACATAAGGTTTGGAGGCGTTGGGCACGACCTTGGCATAGACCTGTCCGGTCATCCCCGGCAGCACCACCAGCCCGTCGGGGCGGGTGAAATTCATCTGTGCCTCGTATGTCTGGGTTGAGGGATCAGCTTGTTGGGCCAGCGATCGGAATTCGGCCGGAATGCTGATCAACGGGGCCACATCCAGCGCCAGATGGCTTTCCAGAATATCCACATCGGTGGCATCAACCAGTTGACTCGCCGGAATATGCATCACCGCGCGAAATTTGTTTTCGCTTTGCAAAGTGACTATTTCTTGCTGTGCATTGACGGTTTGAAACTGGTCCACATTCACAAGCGCGATCACACCGTCGAAAGGGGCCAGCAACGTAGCATCCTCTAACCGTTTGACCGAAGCTTCGACATTCAGTTCGCCCAACTCGTACTCGGTCGCGCGCTGATCATAGGTGCTTTCGGGAATATTGCCTTGTTTCAACAATATTTTAGCGCGTTCGAATTCCACCTTTGCCTGGGCCAGTTGCGAGCGCGCCTGATTGACATTGTTTTCAAGAATGCGGGTGTCTACCCGGGCAATCAGATCTCCCTTTTTGACCAACATGCCTTCTTTCACGGGAAATTCCTGCAAAACGCCGCCTTCAAGCAATGTCAAAACGGCAGATTGGTCAGGTTCCACCACAATTGGCTGAGAAATCTTGGTTTCACGGGGCCGTTCGGCAACGGCGATGATTTTTGCCGGACGCGGGGCACGTTCTGCCTCGGCGTCTTGCTCGGCCAAAGCCGGGCTCGACAGAGATAGCATCACACAACTGATCAGAGTCGCGACGGGAATGGAAAAAACTGCGGGCGACATTGGAAAACCTTTCGAATCCATTGACCTTTGAAATCAGCATAACAAGGCTGGAAATTAGAGTATAACTTTAGTTTGATCACGTAGCGTTACGGAAAGCAAAATCAAAGGCCCATCAGAGGGTGCAATCTGAACGCCACATGTCCCGTATTAAACGCCGCTTTCTGAAGCTCTCCAGCGAATCCAGGCCTCGGGTGTGTCCAGATCAGTTAGAGCGTTGTGATCTGGCAAAGGCACAAGGCGAACCGGCGTGGACTTTGACGCAATCACGGATCGTGCACCTTCGTCGCCTTTCAGGGCCTTCAATTGGGCAAAGCATGACTTTGGAAAGATCACCGGATGGCCCGGTTGACCATCTTTCGTAGAGGCCCGCAAAATAACACCGGATTGGGTTTCCGACCACGCAGAACACATATCCATCAGGTCTTCGCGGGTGATCTCTGGCATGTCTGCCGGCAGGATCAACACCGCCGTGCACCGGGGGGCCAACGCGGCCACGCCTGCGCGAATACTATAGGCCATTCCATTTGCGGAATCGGCGGATTGAACTACTGAAACATTAAGATCCTTTAATGCCTTAAGGCGGTCTTGGGGTGTGTGTGGCAGGGCAATTGTGACCGGCACTCTGGTTGACAGAGCACGCTCGGTCACCAGGCGGATCAAAGGTTGGCCAGCCACATCCTGTAGCAATTTATCTTCGCCACGCATGCGCGAAGACTTTCCGGCAGCAAGGATCAGGATTGACAGCATAGGCACCCTTTTCAGCGTAAAGATCACCGGAGGCAAGGTTGAGTGCCTCCGGTGGCTGCATTTTTACAAGAAAGACGCCGGTTTAAAAGGGTCAGCCGCGCATTCTTGAACCATCTGCATCAAACAATGGGTCCGTGACGAGCCGCGCCTTGCACATTTGTCCAAGAATTTCGATTTCGACCTCTAGCCCGTCCACAGCCCGGTCGGTTGGAACGAATCCCTGCGCGATTGATTTTTGGGCGTAGTGGCTGAAACCGCCGGATGTACAAAACCCGACAACTTCACCCTCGAGCCAGATCGGTTCATAAGCGTTGACGTCAGCATCAATGGCGTCGACCTCAAAGGCGCAAAGCTTGCGGGTTGGGCCCGCGTCGCGTTCGGCTTCGGCGGCGGCACGCCCAATAAAGTCGCCGGGCTTTTTAAAGCTGATAAAACGATCAAGTCCGGTTTCTGCTGCAGTATAATCCGGTGAGAATTCAGACAACCAGGACCCAAAGAATTTATCGAGCCGGAGCGACATCATCGCGCGCATCCCAAACGGGCGCATGCCATGGGGTTGTCCGGCGCTCCAAAGTGTGGACCACAACGCGCGTTGCGAGGGCAGGTCGCAGTAGATTTCATAGCCCAGATCACCTGTGTAGCTGACCCTTTGAATGATGCAGTCCGCCATGCCAACGCTCATGCGGCGCACATCCATAAACCGCATGTCGGAAATATCCTGACGGGTGCAGGCCTGAAGCACTTCGCGGGCTTTGGGGCCGGCAATTTGGAAACCGTTCAGCGTGTCAGAGATGTTTTCAACCGCGACCCCATGTTCCTTGTGCTGCAGGAACCAGCGCATGTGATAGGCTTGGGACCCATACGAAGCTGTCAACTGAAATTCGTCTTTGGAGAGACACGAGATGGTGAAATCCCCGATCAGACGCCCCTTGGGAGACAGCATCGGCGTGAGCGATAGACGGCCAACCGCCGGCACACGTCCGGCCATGATCCGATCCAGCCATGCACGGGCGTTCTTTCCCCGAATGCGATATTTTCCAAAGTTATGAACCTCATTGATTCCAACGGCTTCGCGCACCGCTTTGACTTCGCGGGCCGTCGCCTCAAAAGCGTTAGAGCGGCGGAATGAGGGCGTTTCAAAGCGGGGTTCATCACCTTTGGCAAAGTAGTTGGGAATCTCCATGCCATATTGCGCGCCCCAGACCGCGCCCATGCCATCAAAAATGTCATTCATCGGCGTGGTGCGGAAAGGCCGTGCGGCGGGCAGTTCTTCGTTCGGGTAGGAGACGCTAAAGCGTTTCTGGTAGTTTTCGATCACTTTGGGGCGAGTGTAGCCCGGCGTGATCCAGTTGCCAAACCGCGCGCAATCCATGGCGAATGTGTCACGTTCGCATTCGCCTTCGACCATCCATTGTGCCAGCATGAGACCGACGCCACCACCTTGCGAGAACCCGGCCATCACAGCGCAGGCAGACCAGTAGTTGCGCATGCCGGGTACGGGCCCCACGAGTGGGTTGCCATCAGGCGCAAAGGTAAAGGGGCCGTGGATCACGGATTTCACACCGGCCGCTTCAAGAGCCGGAAAGCGTTTGTAGGCAAAATCAATCGAGGCTTCAATCTTGTCAAAGTCGTCTTGCAAAAGTTCATGCCCAAAGCCCCATGGCGTGCCGTCGACGGCCCAGGGTTTGCAGGGTTGCTCATAAAACCCAATGCAAAGCCCACGCCCTTCCTGACGCAGATAGCTTTCGCCAGCCGGGTCCATCACATGCGGGTGTTCGCCGCCTGCATCGATGATCTCGGCGATCATCGGCACTTCGTCTGTGACGATGTACTGGTGCTCCATCGGATGCAGGGGCATGTAAACACCGGCCATGGCGGCGACTTCGCGCGCCCACAGGCCACCTGCGTTAACGATGTGTTCGGCGTGGATGGTGCCTTTGTTCGTGACAACATCCCATGTCCCATCGGCGCGTTGATTGGTTTCCTGTACCATGCAATGGGTTTCAATGGTTGCCCCGCCCATGCGCGCGGCCTTGGCATAGGCGTGCGTGGTGCCCGAGGGGTCAAGATGGCCATCCAGAGGGTCATAAAGTCCGCCAATTATGCCGTCTATGTTGGTGACAGGCGCAATCTTTTTGATCTCTTCAGGCGAGACGATTTCAGTCTCAAGCCCCATAAAGCGATGTTTGGCACGTTCAGCGACCAACATATCGAACCGATCCTGATTGTCGGCCAGTGTCACGCCGCCCACGTGGTGTAACCCACAGGACATGCCGGTGATCTCTTCGAGCTCTTTATAAAGGCGAATGGTATAGCCCTGGAGGGCCGCCATGTTGGTGTCGCCGTTTAATGTGTGAAAGCCACCTGCGGCGTGCCACGTAGATCCAGAGGTCAGCTCGGAACGTTCCAACAGCAACACATCGGACCAGCCCAGTTTGGTCAGGTGATACAAAACCGAACAGCCAACAACTCCGCCGCCGATCACGGCCACTCGTGTGGTGGTTTTCATGACGCTTCCTTTTTTGTCGCTTGATTTCTACCTTCACAATTACGGCATTTTGACAAATCGCTGGTCATTTTCCGACGACCTTTGTCGCAAACGTCCAAGTGGTTGCTGGACTGGCGGTAAGACTGTGTTAGGTCTGGGGCATGATACGCGCTTTATTTATTTGTTTTCTGACGATTTTCTCAGGGACGTCCGTTGGGGCTGCGCCCGTTCCTTACGCTTTGGACGTGAAAGACTCTGAAGTTGTGTTTTTCTATACATTGGGGGGGCGCGAAAACCGTGGCGCGTTTTCGGTCAGAAATGCCTCGACAATGATCGACTTGCAGGATGTCAGGCGTTCCTCTTTGGATGTGACCATTTCCACCAATTCAGTCCGCGCTGGCGATCCCTTTGTTACCCTGGCCCTTAAGGGCCCAGAACTTTTGGCGACGGGCAAGCATCCGGAGGCAAGGTTTGTCAGCAAACGGGTTTTTCCTACAGATCTGGGTGTTCGCATCGCCGGAGACCTCACTCTCAAAGGCATCACCCTTCCTGTAACCTTGAATGCGCTCTTTCAGCGCCGCGCAAATGCGCCGACGGACAATTCGGAACTGATTTTACAAGTCACAGGGGCAGTCCCACGTGCCTCTTTTGGTGTGACAGGTTTTCCCGACCTCGTCGGAGATATGATCACTTTGCGCTTTGTGGTGCATTTGGTTCGGGAATGAAGGAAAGGCTCAGAATGCGACGAGATATGTCGCAAAATGGCATTTGGCCGTTCTGACGCGGGGGCAGGCTTGGACCGTAGAAACCAAACCTGAACGGAAACTTTGTTATGCGAACCGAAGCCCAGGCAGTCGTCATTGGTGGCGGTCTTATCGGATGTTCAATTCTCTATCACCTGACCAAACTCGGCTGGACGGATGTCGTTCTGCTGGAGCGGGACGAGCTGACCAGCGGCAGCACATGGCACGCGGCGGCGGGCATTCACGGGCTGCACGACAGCGCCAACATCAGCCGTATTCAGCACTATACGATGACGCTTTATAATCAGCTTGAGGAAGAGACCGGACAAAGCTGCGGCGTTTTCCAGCCGGGCGCGCTCTATCTGGCACAGACCGAGAACCGCGAGCATCAACTGAAATTGCAGGCAGCCAAGGCCAAGCTTTACGGCATGAATTTCCATGAGATCAGCCGGGATGAGGCCGAACGCCTGCATCCGTTGGTCAATTTTGACGGTATCCGCACCATTATGTGGGAAGAGGATGGCGGCAATGTCGATCCCTCGGGTGTGACCCATGCCTATGCCAAGGGTGCGACGCAGCGCGGAGCAGAAATTCATCGTTTTACACCGGTCACAGGCACCGAGCAGCAGCCCGATGGCAGTTGGATCGTGCGCACGCCCAAGGGGGATATCAAAACACCCTGGGTCATCAACGCAGCGGGGCTCTGGGGGCGCGAAGTGGCGAAAATGGCGGGGCTGGAAATGCCTTTGCAACCCACGGAACACCAGTACTTTGTGACCGAGACCATCGCCGAGATTGACGCCATGGAGCGTCGTTTGCCTTCGGTCGCTGACCGCGATGGTGAGTATTACATGCGCCAGGAAGGCAAGGGGTTGCTGATCGGCGCCTATGAAAAGGACATGCGGTTTTGGGCCGAAAATGGCACACCGCTCGACTTTGCCCATGATCTTTTCCCCGACGATCTGGAACGCATCGAAGACAACGTCTTGCGCGCCATGGACCGAGTGCCAGTGGCAGGTACAGCCGGTATCAAGCGGGTCATCAATGGCCCGATGATCTGGTCGCCCGACAGCAACGTGATCCTTGGGCCAGTGCCGGAACTGGACGGCTATTTCATGTGCGGCGGCATCATTCCGGGTTTCTCGCAATCGGCAGGCATGGGGCTGATGGTGGCGCAATGGATCATCGAAGGTGAGATGCAATATGACATGTTCCCATGGGACGTGGCGCGTTTCGGCGCGTGGGCCAATAATCCTGAATTTGTCAAAGCCCGCGTGCGCGATGTCTATTCGCACCGTTTCGCTATCCACTTTCCTAATGAAGAACGCGCGGCAGGCCGGCCACTGCGCACAAGGCCCATTTATGAGACACAAAAAGCCATGGGCGCGGTCTTTGGGCTGAACTATGGTTGGGAACATCCGTTGTGGTTTGCCGACAAGCCCGGTGTTGTCGACACCAATGGCTTTACCCGCCAGAACTGGTGGGGACCGGTGGGCGAGGAATGCAAAATGCTGCGCGAGCGGGCAGGCATCATCGATATCTCGAACTTTGCCAAATACATTTGTAAAGGACCCGGCGCCGAAGGCTGGCTTAACGCGGTTTTTGCCAACACCATGCCCAAAGCTGTCGGTCGGTCGTGCCTCACACCATTGATTGGCAAACGCGGCGGGATTGCCGGTGATTTCACCGTGACTCGTGTTGAAGACGATGAGTTTTGGGTTATCGGATCAGGCATGGCCGAGCGGTATCACAAGCGGTTCTTCAAACAGGTGCCGCTGCCAGGTGGTACGACGTTTGAAAGCAAAACAGACGCGATGTGCGGATTTAACGTTGCTGGTCCCAAGTCTCGCGAGTTGTTGCAGCGGATGACCAATGCCTCACTTGCGACCGAAGATTTCCCTTTCATGCGTTCAAAAATAGTTGAGATCGCAGGTGTCAAAGCGTTGGCATTACGTGTGTCCTTTACCGGTGATCTGGGGTGGGAAATTCACTGTGCCGCTGAAGATCAGAAACGTCTGTACAAGGCGCTTCTTGAGGCGGGTAAAGAGTTTGGCGCAGGCCCCGTCGGTAGCCGCGCGTTGATGTCTTTGCGCGTTGAGAAGGGATATGGCTCGTGGAGTCGCGAATACAGCCCCGAGTACTGGCCGCAAGAGGTGGGGCTGGATCGTTTGTGCAAGATGGACAAAGATTTCCTCAACAAAGCGGCGGTCGCGGACACCATGGCAAATGACGCCCGTGAACAGCTTGTGCTGCTACATCTGGACGAGGCCGCGACAACCGCGTCCAACGCGGATGCCACAGGTGGTGAGCCGATCTTCAAAGAGGGTCAGGGCATCGGCCGTGTGACCTCTGGTGCCTATGGGTATTCCGTCGGCATGTCGCTGGCGTTGGGGTATGTGAAGAATGCCAAGGCGGGGGATGAGGTAGACGTCATGGTTCTTGGGCGCCCCCACAAGGCCGTGATCCTGCAGGAGCCACCGTTTGACGCAAAAGGGGCTCGTCTGCGGGCCTGATGAACGCCGCTTAGCGAGTTTCACTAGAATATGCCACAAGCGACGGGCTATTTACGGATCGGAACGCCGTACAGTTCGAGCTTGTGGCCCTTCAGCTTATAGCCCAGCTTTTCGGCGATCTTTTCCTGCAAAGCTTCGATCTCGGGATCAACAAATTCAATCACTTCGCCCGAGTTGATGTCAATCAGGTGATCGTGATGATCACGTTCGGCGTCTTCATACCGTGCGCGGCCATCGCCAAATTCCAGTTTGTCCAGAATGCCTGCCTCTTCAAACAGCTTGACTGTGCGATACACTGTTGCCAGTGAAATGCCGGCGTCCTTTGCAGAGGCACGGTTGTACAGTTCTTCCACGTCCGGATGGTCCGAACTTTGCTGTAAAACACCAGCAATGGTGCGACGTTGGCCTGTCATGCGCAGGCCTTTGGCTTCGCAGCGGGCAAGAATCGTGTCCGACATAAAGAGCGTCCTGTTTGGCTTGGATTAGCGTTTTAGCGGCGTGACAGGATGCTGGCCACCACTTTTGCACCTAAGACGCGCGGTTTATTTCCTTGACTTGTGAACCGCCAACCCCCATTTGCGCTAGCAACCGCCTTCTGCCGCGTGAGCAGTCGCCCAAGACCGGAGATAACCCGGCCAGAGCAAAGGCGTTCATCTGATCCCAACATCACGCGTGGGGCCAAGGTCCAGAAGGACTGTCGCAAGAACGTGACAGATCGCTTCGCGGCCTACCACCAACTGACCCCCGCGATGGGGCCACCTAAGGTGCGCACATCATGTGTCGTGCCAGAAAGACATTTATTATGACGACGTTTAATAACCTCGGTCTGCCACCAAAGCTGGTTGAAAAGCTGATCAGCACAGGCATCGACAAACCGACCCCAATTCAGGAAGGTGCCATTCCGCACGCGCTGGAAGGCAAAGACGTGATGGGGCTGGCGCAAACCGGGACCGGTAAGACTTTGGCCTTTGGCCTGCCGTTGATTGCCAAACTGCAATCTTATGGCCACCCACCGGCCCCCAAGACAGTCCGTAGCCTGATCCTTGCACCGACACGTGAGTTGGCCAATCAAATCAAGGACAGCCTTGGCATCCTTGTGGATGGCAGCCATTTCAAGGTGGGGCTTGTTGTCGGAGGTGTCGCCATCAATCCACAGATCAAACGCGCGGGCCGGGGCACTGACATATTGGTGGCCACACCGGGACGTTTGATTGACTTGATGGAACGCCGTGCGCTGGACCTTTCGCAGACCGATTTTCTGGTGCTGGATGAGGCAGACCAGATGCTGGATATGGGCTTTATTCATGCGCTGCGTCAGATCGTGGGATGGTTGCCGGAAAAACGCCAGACCATGCTGTTCTCTGCCACCATGCCCAAACTGATGGCCGAGATTTCGGCCTCTTATCTGAACAACCCTGTTCGGGTGCAGGTGGCGCCTCCGGGTAAAACAGCCGATAAGGTCACGCAAGGGGTTCACTATATCTCGAAGGCAGAGAAACCCAATCTGTTGATCGAGTTGCTGAGCACCCACCGTGACGAAGCGGCAATTGTGTTTTCCCGTACCAAACATGGGTCTGACCGTCTGGTGAAGGCTTTGGTTAAGAAAGGGTTTGAGGCCCTGACCGTGCATGGCAACAAAAGTCAGGGGCAGCGTGAACGCGCCCTAAAGGCGTTCCGCAATGGTGAGGCTATGGTGCTGGTGGCGACAGATGTTGCTGCGCGGGGGTTGGACATTCCGCAAGTGCGCCATGTTTACAACTTTGATCTGCCCAACGTTCCAGAAAACTATGTGCACCGGATCGGCCGGACGGCACGTGCTGGTATGGATGGCGCGGCAGTGGCGTTCTGTTCACCGGACGAAACGGATGAGTTGAAGGCCATTCAGAAAGTTCTGAAAATGGACATTCCCGTGCTGTCTGGTACGCCTTGGTTGGGGATGACCGATCCATCCCATAAGAACAAACCCAAAAGCAACGGCGGTGGTCGTGGCAAAGGTGGTCCGCGCCGTAGTGGCGGAGGCGGAGGCAATCCGAACCGTTCAGGCGGTGGTGGCGGCAAACCCTCGGGAGCGCCGGGCGGTCAGCAAAGGCGTCGGCGTCGTCCATCGAGCGGCAAAGCGGCCTAGAGTCCAAGTCCGCCTTTGGCGAAACGCTTTAGTAAGATGAAGAGGGGGCGGTGGTCAGTAGGCCAGCCGCCCCTCCATCGTTTTGACGGCCGCTCCGCTGATGGTGACCGAGCCGTTGTCAGTGGTGACGCCAATCACCGAAGGGCGTCCCAGTTCGTCGCCTTGATGAACCCGCAGAGTGACGTCTTGACCCTGAAGCTGGGCCAGAAGGGCGCCAAGGGTGGCGCAGGCGGACCCTGTGGCGGGGTCTTCGGGGATGTTATCAAGTGGAGCAAACATGCGGGCGTGGATCACGTCTGCTTCGCGCACGTATGCGAATTGCGCAAAATCAAGGCCAGAGGGATGCGCTTTGGTGCCTTCGCGAAATGCGCCGACGTCCGGTTGCAGCGCTGCAAGCGTGTCGCGGCAGTCAAGCTCGGTCAGGGTGAATGCCAGCCCAAGAGAGGCCATAACAGGGGCATGGGTGCTGGTCAGGATGGCGTCCTGAGATGCGCCGAGGGCGCGTGCAACCAGACAAGGGTCAGGATGGGCCATGATGTCGAGCGGTACATGGGTGGTGAACTGCGCACTGCCTTTTTCGGCACGACAGGCCAAGGGACCAACACCCAATTCCAGCACCATATCTGGGCCATATCCAAGATCAGCCAGTGCCACGGCAGTGCCTATTGTCGGATGGCCCGCAAAGGGGACTTCCATCGTGGGGGTGAAAATCCGTACCTTGGCCGTGTTGCTCAGATCATCCGGCGGAGTGACAAACGTCACTTCGGAAAAATTGAACTCGGCGGCGATGCTTTGCAGCTCTTGTTCAGGCAAGTCGCTAGCATCGGGAAAAACAGCCAGCTGATTGCCGCCAAAAGGCTTTTCGGTGAAGACATCGTAGACAACATAGCGGCGCATCACATCAAATCCGGTTCGCGGCCAACCCGGTTGGCCAGTGGAGCGATGGTCAGACCCTGAACGATGATCGAGAAAACCACAACAACGTAGGTGGCGGTCAGGATCAGGGGTTTCCATTCATTTTCAGGAATCGACAGCGCCAGAGCCACCGAAATACCGCCTTTGATGCCACCCCAGGTCATGATCGGTATCACGCCCTGGCTGAACTCTCGAAAGGGGCGCAGCAGCATGACAGGGACTGCCACGGCGGCCAGACGCGCGACCAGAGCCAACAGGATTGCTGCAACACCGGCCATCAGAAATTCACCCTGAAAAGCAACTGCGAAGACCTCAAACCCGATCAGCAGGAACAGGACGGCATTCAGGATTTCGTCAATCAGTTTCCAGAATGCATCCACATATTCACGGGTCTCAGCGCTCATCCCGTGTTTGGCTCCGATGTCACCAATCAACAGACCCGCGCAGACCGCCATGATTGGAGCAGACACGTGTAATGCGACGGCCAGCTCATAGCCTCCAAAGGCGAGACCCAAGGTCAAAAGCACTTCGAGAGAATAGTCATCAATCAGGCGCATCACACGGAATGTGAGCCAGCCCAGAACGACGCCCAAGACGGCTCCGCCCACGGCTTCCTGGAAGAACAAAATGGCGGCATCGTCCAATTGCGAGCTGCCGTGGTCAACGGCGCCGTGATGGCCTGCACCTGCAAACGCCATGCCTGAGATCACCAGAAACACCACATAACCAACGCCATCATTGAACAGGCTTTCGCCCGCGATCTTGGTTTCAAGGGTTTTGCGTAAGTTGGCCTCGCGCAGAACCCCCAGAACCGCAACCGGATCGGTGGGTGAAATCAGCGCGCCAAACACCAGTGCGATCATCAGGGGCATGCCAGTGATCCAGCTGAAACCAAAGCCGACAATTGCCGTGGAAAGCCCAACGCCAATTGTGGCCATCAACGCGACGGGCACCCATTGGGCGCGCAGATCGTGCAGTTTGACATGCAGGGCGCCTGCAAACAGCAAAAGGCCCAGCATGCCTTCAAGCAAAGTGTCTGAAAAATCGATGTCGGCGATCATGTTGCGCGCCGTGTCGGCGATGCCAAAGTGAGGTGCGATCAAGTCGATCGTCAGCAAGCCAAAACTGGCAAACAAGGCGACCACCAATATGCCAATGGCCGAAGGGAGCTTTAAAAACAAATAGTTGATCGCGCCAAATATTCCGGCCAGCACAATCAAAAGCGATGTGATCTGTAAAAAATTCATAAACCTGTCCCTTGGGTATTCTAAGGGTTGGCTAACATAGCCACGGGTTGCCAGACAAGGTAACGATCGGCTGAGGGCTGAGTTAGGCTCGTATCAAATCCGCCCACACTGGCAAGTGATCGGATGCGCTGGCGGCAGGGCGCTGTCTGTGGACACCGCAGCTTGTCGCGCGCAAATCTGCAGTCAATGCAAAAGCATCAAGAGCCGCTATGGGGCGCGGGGCCGGAAAACTATGACCGCCTTCAACAAAGTCCAATCCCGGCGTGGCGGCATCCAAAGCGGTTTTTGGACCCCATTCGTTGAAATCTCCGGCGATGATCGTGGGCATCGATGGGCGCCGTCGCAGTTCACGGGTGATGGCCATGAGTTGTAGCAAACGATAGCGGCGCAGCAGGCCAAGATGCACACCAACCACGCGCAAATAGCCGATTTTGGTACTCAATTCGGCGATGATAGCGCCACGAGGCTCAAGTCCGGGCAGATCAATCCCGGCGGTGCCCAAAACGCTGATATCGGGGCGCAACAGCATGGCATTACCGTGCCAGCCCAGAGACCCGCCCGGTTGGCCAAAGTCCAATGTGGTCCAGTCGTGACTTTGGATCAGATCATGTGGCAGGGCTGCGGGGCGAGGCGGCAGGCGCTTGTCAGCCTCTTGCAGAACCACAACTTCGGCCTGCAAAGCATTGATCACCTGCAGCGACCGATCCGGGCGGCGGCGCATGTCTATGCCGACGCATTTTTGAAGGTTGTATGTGGCAAGGCGTAAAGATGAGGTCATGATTGTCTTATCTGTGCTGCGCGGCCTTGTGACATGCGATGCCCCGATTGGCGAGCGACCTTAATGTCGCGACGCCGCGTTGTCTGGAGATTTACTTGACACGCTAATGAAATCGGGCGCCAGTGACGCAATGGAACGAAAGTCACATATGGATACATTTGGTGCCTCGGCACTAATCCTGTTCGCTATCACGTTGGCGTTTAATCAGGTGGTGATCAAGGTTACAAATGGTGGGTTTTCACCGGTTTTTCTGGTGGCCATACGGTCTGTGATTGCTGGTCTGGCTGTCGCTGGCTGGATGGCCTGGCGCGGAAAGCCTTTTGAATACAAGTGGTCTGTTGCCTGGCCTGGAATTCTAATTGGGGTCATTTTTTCCATTGAATTCATAAGTCTGTACATCGCTCTTGATCTTACAGATGTGTCGCGTGTCAGCGTGATTTTCTATTCCATGCCGGTCTGGCTTGCTCTGGCGGCACATGTATTGCTGCCCGGAGAACGCCTGACCTTCGTGCGTTTGATCGGGCTTGGTTTGGCAATGACGGGTGTTGCGGTTGCTTTGTTGGATCGACAAAGCGGTGCTGCCAACATCTGGGGAGACATTCTGGCCCTGATGGCGGCGATTGGATGGGCCGCGATTGCCTTGTTGTTGCGGATTACCCCTTTGTCAAAGACCAACCCGGAAACCCAGTTGATGTGGCAGTTGATTGTCTCGGCTATTGTGCTGAGCGCGATAACGCCGTGGTTTGGTGAGATCTTGCGTGATCCAGCCATAATCCATGTATTGGGGCTGTTGTTTCAGGCCATAGGGGTGGTAGCGATTGGCTATCTGGTTTGGTTCTGGATGTTGTCGATTTACCCAACATCGTCCGTCGCATCGTTCAGCTTTTTATCGCCGGTGTTCAGCGTGTTGTTTGGGTGGTGGATATTGGGCGAAAAGGTCGGCCCAAGCATCTGGATCGCGTTGGCATTGGTCGCCTTTGGTTTGTTCTTGATTAACCGAAAAGCTTAGGTTCCACAGAACGTGGCGCGTACCCGTTCCTGCTCAGACGGAGGGCGGCGCAGATCATCGAATTCACTTTTGTTTTCAAATGGCTGGGACAAGGCTTTCATTAACCGTTCAAAAGGGGCCATGTCGCCCTGAACCGCGGATTGAATCATCTGTTCCACACGGTGATTGCGCGGGATCAGAACGGGGTTTGTGATCTGCATGACCTCTTGGGGCGCGGCTTCGGTTTCCAGTCTGGATTGCCAATCTAAGGCCCAGTCAGCGTAAGCCTCGCGGTCAACAAACTGGTCGGTGGCATCTCCAGTGGTCAGGGCGGCGAAAGTGTTGGTAAAATCGGCGCCTTGCGCGGACATCATCTGCAACAGACGGGCTGTAAGCTGGTGATCTTGGTCGGTCGGTTCAGCAATGCCGATCTTGCGGGCCGATGTGGCATTCCACTTTGTATTCAACATCGCGGGCATGGCGTGCACGGCGTGGGTAAATGCCTCAACGGCGGCCTCTTGATCTGGCATGAGAGGCAAGAGAGAAGACGCCAGCTGCGCCAGATTCCACACGATCACGTTTGCTTGCGAGGCAAAGGCATAGCGCCCGGTTCGATCAATTGAGGAAAACACCGTCATCGGGTGATAGGCGTCCATAAAGGCACAGGGGCCATAGTCGATAGTTTCGCCGGAAATCGCGCAATTGTCGGTGTTCATCACGCCGTGAATAAATCCGACATTCATCCAATGCGTGATCAATGTTGCCTGTCGTTGGATCACCGCATTGAGAAAACCAAGAGGATCGCTGACGTCCGGATAATGGCGCTCGACTGCGTGTTCAAACAGGGCCTTCAGCCCTTCACTATCGCCACGTGCTGCCAAAATCTGAAAGGTGCCCACGCGAATATGGCTCGAAGCGACACGCGTAAGGACAGCGCCGGGCAGGGCGGTTTCGCGTTGAACAAGTTCGCCTGTGGCCACAGCGGCCAGCGCGCGGGTTGTGGGGATGCCAAGCGCGTGCATGGCCTCACTGACCACAAATTCGCGCAGCACCGGACCAACCCAGGCGCGACCATCGCCATTTCGGGAATACGGCGTGCGACCGGACCCTTTGAGTTGCAGATCAAAGCCTGCAACTTCTCCCAAGAGGATTGCACGCCCGTCCCCCAACTGAGGATTCCAATTGCCAAATTGATGTCCCGCATAAAGTTGCGCCAAAGGCTCCGCACCGTCCGGAATTGCATTGCCTGAAAACACGCGGGCCAATACGGCGTGGTCATCGTCTCCGGAAATCCCGAGGTCACGCGCAAGCGCATGGTTGAACGCCAGCAATTCGGGCGCATGCACCGGCTCGGGGCCAAGGCGCGAAAACAGGCGTTCAGGCAGCTTTGCGTAGCTGTTGGAAAAAGGGATCGTCAGAGGCATGAGCTTAGTTCACAATTTGCGAGACATCAGCATATAGCGCGGACGGGTGGTAAAACCAGCGCGCGTGTAAAGCCGCTGCGCGGTTTCATTGTCATGGTCGACCTCAAGATGAAACGCTTTGACGCCTGCATCCGCCAGAGCGCGCGGCAGAGCCGTGAGCACGTCCGTCCCCATGCCCCGCTTGCGTACAGCCGGGCGGATGTACAGTTCGTCAATGAACGCATCCATGCCGCCAAATTCAATCGACCAGCCAAAGGTGATGACGATATAGCCCACGGGCGCACGCGTTGGCCCAATCAGATAAGCCACACCTAGCGGAGTGCCTTCCAAGAGCGGCAACACGGCTGCGTGCCGGTCTTCACTGCTCAGCACAATGCCAGCTTCGGAGTGAAAGGCCTCGACCAAAGGCAAAAGGCGGTCAATGTCTTCAGGACGGGCAAGGTGCAGCGCAGTACTCATAATCGGGCGAGCCTTACTGTCAGAAGCTGAAAGAAGCCATCCGCATCAATATCGCCGATGAAAAGTGCGTTGGCCGGACGGTCCGTGACACCCCACCAATCGGCCACGGTCATGCCCATGGTCAGTTCGGAATGGGTTTCGATTTCAACATTGATATAACGACCTTTGAACAGATCAGGGCGGATCAGATAGGCGGTGACACACGGGTCATGCAATGGCGCGCCTTCGCTGCCGTATTTTTCCTTGTCGAACCGTTCAAAAAAATCGGTCATCTGGGCCACGGCGATGCCAACGTCCGAACCAATCGCACGGAAGGCATCGTTGCGGGATTTGGTGACCAGCGCCTTGTGGGTGACATCCAACGGCATAACCACAATTGGAACGCCAGATTTAAAAACAATATGAGCGGCTTGCGGGTCAACATAAATGTTAAATTCAGCAGCCGGCGTGATATTACCGCCCTCGAAATACCCACCGCCCATCAGGACAATCTCCTGCACCCGATCCATGATATCGGGCGCCTTTTCAAAGGCCATTGCAATGTTGGTCAGCGGCCCCAATGGGCAAAGTGTGACAGTTCCTGCAGGCTCAGCACGAAGAGTATCGATGATGTAGTCAACGGCGTGCTGATCCTGTAAGGGCATCACCGGGTCGGGCAGGTTGGGGCCATCAAGCCCGGTTTTACCGTGCACATGTTCCGCAGTGACCAGATCACGGCCCAAAGGTCGATCACACCCGGCAAAGACTTTCATTTCGGTCCTGCCTGCCAATTCACAGACAATCCGGGCGTTTTTCTGGGTCAGAGGCAGGGGAACATTACCGGCCACGGCCGTGATACCCAGAACATCAATGTCCTCGGGGCTCGACAGAGCCAACAGGATCGCAACGGCGTCGTCTTGGCCGGGGTCCGTATCAATGATGATCTTGCGTGGGCTCATTTGGGCATGTCCAGAAGTTCAGGTTGGATTGAACATGCAGACTGAGCAAAGACACGTGGATTGTCTAGGTCGGTTGGGAAATTATCTGTCTTGGAGAAGGGCTGTTGTGCGGGACAAACTGGACTTGTGCGGCTGCAGATATTGGTGACGAAGCAACCTTTCGCAGCTGCACTACGTTCGACACTGCGTTGCGGCGGGCTTGCACCAGAGCGGTCATTCAATACCACGTTGAAACGCTCTATCAAGCTGCCGTCGCGAATGTTGTCTTTGAAAAGCAATATGAGCGGGCGAACATTGCCCTTTGCAACTTCCTTGTTTGGGCAGAGCGACTATCGTGGATTTCTATGCAAGCCATGACCAACCATTACATTATTTGCAGTTCAACTTCCGCCCACGGCGAATCCAAAGCGTATTCGATCTCATCCTGCACACCTTTTACGGCGCTCTTGAGGTCTGAGATGAATGCTTGGCCAGCCATGGATTGGGTCGCATAGCCCGGGGTCAGGATCGAAACGCTGCTGGACACACTTGGCGCAAACCGGCGAAAGGCAAGTCCGGTGCTTTTTGGCGCGTTTAGAATGTGGCTGTAAACCGTGATCATGTCACAGACCATCACACATGCGCCTGCGGAAACAAATTGCAGGCCGGGCAAAAAGGTCCGCAATTCAAACCGTTTGGTAAACCTGGTTCCAGTAGCGCGAAAGGCAGCCTCGGTCTGAATAGCTGTACTGTGCTCATCAAACAAAACAGCCATCGGGCGTCCAGCGAGATCAACTGGCGTGACAACCGATTTTGCGGTCAACGGATCGTCTGCGGGCAGAACACATACGCATTCCATATTGTAATCGGATTGCTGGATCGATGCGCGCGGACTGGGCGTTTCAGAAAATCCCAGATCATATTGCTGAGACGCAATCATGTCCTCAATCACGTCCGAAGAGCGCATGATCAGGGATACTTCAAGGTCGTCGCGGCCTTTTAAAAACTGTGTCAGAAGCCGCGGAATAAAGATACTTGAAGCAGCAGGGTGACAGGCAATTTTGAGCTTGCCGGATTGCAGCGAGCTGATCCGCTCGAGTGTGCGTTCGGTGCGTTCCAGTCGCCCCAGAATATCCTCGCATTCTTCCAGAAAGAACTGTGCCTCCGGTGTCGGAGTCAGTTTTCCGTGTTTGCGCAGGAACAAGGCAAAGCCAATTTGATCTTCGAGCGTTTGGATCATGGTCGACACAGCGGGCTGTGTGCGCCCGACAGCTCGCGCCGCCTGGCTGATTGAGCCAGAGCGCATGACCTCTCGAAAGGTTTCAAGTTGGCGAAGTGTGAGATTCACAATGTATAAACTCAAGTTATGGAGTTAGATATATTTTAAAATTGATTTAATGTCGCTTGTCCAGTGAAATGACCCAAAGCCTATGTGGATTGTCATTTGGGCACGGGGGATACATGGACAAGTTTTCGAAATATTTGCTGACAGCACTGATTTGTTCAGTCGCGATGGGGCAATTTGTTCAGGTCATCACGCGCTATGTTTTGCAGGTGCCTGTGATGGGGCTGGAAGAGACCATGGCCTACCCAACGGTCTGGTTATACATCCTTGGGTCCGTCAATGCCTCGCGTGAAAACACACATATCCGCGCCAATGTGCTGGAGATATTTGTCAAAACCGACCGGGGCCATACGATTCTGGCCATCATCGGAGAAGTTATCAGCCTGATCGTTGGATTGTGGCTGCTGTCCTGGGCATGGGACTACACCCGCTATGCCTGGCGGGTCTGGCGTGAGAGCCCGACACTCTACATTCCCACCTTCTATGCAGACATCGCGTTGGTCATCGGCATGACCCTGATGATGATTTACACCGCTTGGCACCTTGTGCGCCACGTCAAAAGCCTGCGCCAAGGAGAGCCAGCATGATCGAGATTGCACTGATCGCTATCGCCCTGTTGGTCATCACACTGACTCTTGGCGTGCCGTTGCCCTACTGTTTCGGGTCTGCCCTTATGGTGATGTATTTCATGGGCGATGTGACCATGAAAGGCATGATGCTCTGGGGCTTCCAACAACTTGGAAATCCGGTCTTGCTGGCCATTCCCCTCTTTGTACTGGCTGGCACGATCATGTCCGAAAGCGGGATTGCCGCATCTCTGTTGCGGTTTGTGAACGCTTTTATCGGCCATGTTCGGGGTGGACTGGGTGTTGTGGCAGCGGTGTCCTGCGCTGTTATCGGGGCGATTTCCGGCTCTGGTCTGACAGGTATCGCAGCCATCGGCCCGCTTTTGATTCCCGAGATGGAAAAACGGGGTTATCCCCGTGAATACGCCACGGCGCTGATCGCCAACTCTTCGATCCTGGGCCTTTTGATCCCACCGTCAGTCACGATGATTGTCTATGGATGGGTCACGGACACGTCTATCCTCGCGTGTTTCCTGGCCACGCTGGGGCCGGGCCTGCTGATCATGACGTCATTTTCCGTGATCAACATTGTTATGTCGCGCAAATTCGACCTGATTTTGGATGAAAAACCCTCGTTCTCGGAACTCTCTGGCGAAGTGGCCCGGCGCGGCTTTCATGCGTTCCCCGCGCTCTTGATGCCGGTGATCATCCTTGGGGGCATTTATGGCGGGGTGATGACCCCGACCGAAGCCGCCGCGGTCGCAGTAATTTACGCGGTTCCGGTTGGCTTCCTGATCTACAAAGGCCTGCGTTGGGAAAACTTCTTCTCGGCGGGCAAGGAAGCGGCCACCGCCGTGGGCGCGATCATGATGATGATCCTGTTCTCGATGATCCTGAGCCAGATGTTTGTCTATGAAAGCATCCCACAGCAGCTGGTGCAGGGGATCTTTTCGATCACCGAAAACAAGGTGCTGTTGCTGATCATGATCAACATAATGCTGTTCCTTGTCGGCATGGTCGTCAACGATGTGACCGCGATTATCCTGATTGCCCCGCTGTTGCTGCCCCTGATGAATGCGATTGGTGTCAGCCCCGTGCAGTTCGCTGCGATCATGGGTGTCAACACCGCGATGGGTGGCGTGACCCCACCTTACGCCTCGATCCTGTATCTTGGTGCACGCATCGGCAATGTGAAGGTGACCAAGGTCATCCCACCCGCCATGAAACTCATCTTGTTCGGCTATGTGCCCGTGGTTTTCCTGACCTCGCTTTGGCCAGATTTGTCACTCTTTTTGCCACGCTTCTTTGGATACGACGTAGCGCCCTAAACAACCCTTTCAAATGATACCAACTCGGAGGAAATACCTATGAAACACGGACTTCTAACCACGGCTGTTGCCGCACTGATGGCGCTTGGCTCTTATGCGCAGGCCCAAAACCTTAAGATGAGCCACGTGCGTCCCCAGGATGCCACGATCGACGTCGAGCTGCGCGCCTTTTCTGCTGCCCTCTCGGAAGCCACCGGCGGCGATGTGACCGTCAACCTGTTCCCGGCCTCGGCCTTGGGGGATTATACAACTGTGCAGGAACGCATCAGCGTTGGCGCCATCGACATGGCAACCCAGCCAGCCGCAGCCGCCGCTGACCGCCGCATGCAGATCAGCTCATTTCCTTACCTTGCCGGCAACTGGGATCAGGCCCGCGCGGTTTATGGCCCCGGCGGTGCTGTGCGCGATGTCATGACCGGTCTTTACGCGGAACAAGACATCACAATGCTGGCCGCTTATCCGGTTTATTTCGGTGGTGTCGCGCTGAACGTTGCCAACCCAAATCCAGGGTCGGTTGAACCAAATGGCATCAAAGTGCGTGTGCCGGGCATCAAAAGCTTTCAGCTGACCGGTGAAGCACTGGGATACATCCCGGCCCCGATCCCATTCTCGGAAGCTTTCACCGCCGTTCAAACCGGTGTTGTGGATGGGGTGATCGGATCTGGCGCTGAAGGCTATTATGCCTCATTCCGCGACGTGACCAAAACCTACATCCCGGCCAATACCCACTTTGAGGTCTGGTACATGATCATCTCGAACGAGAGCCTTGCAGAGCTGTCCGACGAAGATCAGGCCGCCCTGAAAGAACAAGCCGCCGCGTTCGAGGCAACCCGTTGGGAAGTTGCCGAAGCGGATCAGGGCAAGAACGAGCAGCGCCTTGTCGATGAGCTGGGCGCAACCGTGGCCGAACTGAGTGCCGACGATCTGGCCGCCATGGCTGCCAAAGTCCGTGCCGATGTCTGGCCCGCTGTTCTGGAAGACGTTGGTGTCGAATGGGGGCAGGCGATCCTCGACAAAGTTGCCGCCGCCGGAAACTAAGCTAAAAACCGTCGGGGCGACGCGTGTCGCCCTGACGTCCTATTTCTCTCCATCGGAAAGCGGCCATGGACACCGACTATACAATCATCGGAGGAGGCATTGTCGGCCTTTCAGTTGCCTGGGGGTTACTCCAACGCGGATTGACGGTGACTGTGCTGGACGGTGACGACGGATCCTTTCGCGCCAGCAGGGGCAACTTTGGTCTGGTCTGGGTGCAATCCAAAGGCATGAATCAACCTCGCTACGCCAGTTGGTCACAGCAATCTGCTGCGATTTGGGCTGATTTTACACATGAGCTGGGCGAGAACACCGGACACACTGTCCCGCTCGAACAACGCGGCGGATACGATCTGCATTTTTCGGAAGAAACACTTGAAGCGACTGTTGCGCAGTATGAGGTACTCAAAGCCAAACTGGGCGGAAATTACCCCTATGACGTGCTGGGGCATAACGCGCTGCACAAGGAAGAGCCGCATATCGGCCCCAAGGTTGTCGGCGCGATCCTGCATCATCAGGACGGTCACGCGAACCCATTGAAACTGCTGACCGCGCTGGCGGCAGATGTGCGCCGGATGGGCGCACGCGTGTTGACCGGCAAAACAGTGACCGAAGTCAGCAAGCCGGACGCCTTTCGGGTCACTTGCGCCGATGGCACAACCGTTACATCAAACAAAGTGGTGCTGTCTGCGGGTCTTGGTGCCGCCACGCTTGGCCCGGCCATGGGGTTCAAAGCCCCCATTCGACCCCAACGCGGGCAGGTCCTTATTACCGAAAAGCTGCCCAAGTTGATCAACCGCCCGTCGCTGATTGCCCGTCAGGTTGATGAAGGCGGCATTCAGATCGGTGCCACCAACGAAGAGGTCGGTCTTGATGACCGCGTGACCCAACCGGGGCTGTCCGGCCTCGCCGCCGAGGCGATCGCGGCCTATCCCGCCTTGGCCCGCGCGCAGCTTGTGCGCAGTTGGAGCGCATTGCGGATTTTGTCGCCGGATGGATTGCCGATCTATCAGGAAAGTCCTGACATGGCGGGGGCATTTCTTGTGACCTGCCACAGCGGCATTACACTTGCTGCTGCACATGCGCGCCTTCTGCCGGATTGGTTGGAAGGCACTAATGCCACCTTGGATCTGGAGGTGTTTAATGAAAACCGCTTCACCATTTCTTGAACTGGAGGACACCCCGCGCGTGGACGTGTCGTTTGAGGGCACGACGTTGCGCCTGCCAGTGGGCGCAAACCTTGCGGCCTCTCTTTTGGCGGCCGGCGTCGAGGTGTTTCGACATACCCCTGTTTCGGGCGCTCCCCGTGCGCCGTTCTGTATGATGGGTGCCTGTTTTGAATGTCTGGTCGAGGTTGATGGCATCGCGCGGCAGGCTTGCATGATCGATGTGACGGAAGGGTTGAAAGTGACCCGAGCACATGGCCGGGAGGCTCAAAATGATGCGTCGTGATCTGGTTATTATCGGTGCGGGACCTGCGGGTATGGCTGCCGCGTCCGAGGCTGCAGGTCGGGGACTGAGTGTTAGCATTCTGGACGAACAACCCCGTGCAGGCGGGCAGATTTACCGGGATGTCGACCGGGTGGCACCCCTGCGAGGGGATATTCTGGGTCCAGAGTATACCCACGGCACCAGTTTGACAGCCGGACTGCTGCAGGATGCAATTGACCATATATGCGGTGCGGTTGTCTGGGCCATCGAAGAAGGATTTCGGATTTCCTTTACCCGCGATGGGAGTGGTGCTCAGATCGATGCAGATCGTATTTTGTTGGCAACCGGAGCGTTGGAACGCCCAATGCCACTTCCTGGTTGGACTTTGCCGGGAGTGATGACCGCAGGCGCGGGGCAAATCCTTTTGAAACAATCGGGTGTCGTCGCGCGCCATGCAATTCTGGTTGGCTCCGGCCCTCTTCTTTACCTAATTGCAGCGCAGATGGTGCGGGCGGGCACGCCCCCGACAGCAATGATCGAGACCCAAACCCGTGGCAACATGATTCATGCGGCACGCCATTTGGGCGGCGCCCTGCGAGGCTGGCGCTATCTGGTCAAGGGCGCGCGTATGCTGGCGGAAATCACCCGTGCCCGCGTCCCACGCTATACCGGTGCAACCGGAATCTCGATTGAGGGCACTGATAAGGCAAGAGCGGTATGCTTCACCAGCAAGGGCTGCACCCATCGCATACCCTGCGATACGGTCATGCTGCATCATGGGGTCGTCCCCAATACTCAAGCGGCCCGATCAATGGGTGTGAAGCACACATGGGAAACCACCCAAAACTGTTTCATTCCGCAGACGGATGATTGGTTTCAAAGTGGCATTGAAGGGGTTTTTATCGCGGGTGATGGCGCCGGAATCGGCGGAGCAAAAGCGGCGGAATTTGCCGGCAGGTTGGCCGCGCTTCAGATTGCTTGTCAGACAGGCCATTTGCCTCAAGCGGATCGCGACCAAAGCGCCACCATGCTGCACCGCCAACTGGCCTATGAAAAAGCCGCCCGACCGTTTCTTGATGCAGCTTATCCACCCTGCACCGAGGCGCTGCTGCCGGAAGATAAAACTGTGATCTGTCGCTGCGAAGAAGTCACCGCTGGCGATATTCGCCGCTTTGCAAAGCTGGGGTGCATCGGGCCGAACCAGACCAAAGCCTTTGGTCGGGCTGGCATGGGTCCTTGTCAGGGGCGGTATTGCGGGCTAAGCGTCACGGCTTTGCTCGCGCAAGCCAATGACCAGACCCCGGATGAGACCGGGTACTACCGCATCCGCCCACCTCTCAAGCCCGTCACATTGGGCGAACTTGCTGCCATGAATGACAGCACGCTGGACGCAACAGAATAGGAACCTGATATGATTGAAAGAATGGAAACCGGCCAACGCATGAGCAAAATCGTCAAACACAACGGCGTTGCGTATCTTTGCGGGCAGGTGGGATCAGGCGACACTGTGGCCGAACAAACCAAGGACTGTTTGTCTCGT
Source organism: Shimia gijangensis (assembly GCF_900142085.1). Classification (GTDB taxonomy): domain Bacteria; phylum Pseudomonadota; class Alphaproteobacteria; order Rhodobacterales; family Rhodobacteraceae; genus Shimia; species Shimia gijangensis. The sequence continues at coordinate 33,284 of NZ_FQZQ01000006.1, read as the reverse complement.
GTGGATGCTTTGCTGGAAAAGGCAGGTTCATCACGGACGCGCATTTTGCAAGCCATCGTTTGGGTGTCAGACATGGCGGACTTCGCCGAAATGAATGCTGTCTGGGACGCATGGGTACCCGCAGGCCACGCCCCAGCCCGCGCATGCGGAGAAGCCAAGCTGGCGCGCCCGAGCCTGCTGGTCGAGGTGATTGTGACCGCCGCCTGCGACTGAGTTTTGTCTCTCAATGGAGCAAACCTCACTGGTAACTAGGTCCGGACAAACCGACGTAAGGCAAAGAACAGCTGAAACTGGATAAATCCCAAGACTTGTAAGCTCTGGTGTTAATTCTCTTTTCTGGGCGCATGAACGACTGGTCTGATCGCCTCAAGGAAGCGGGGATAATCTCGAATCTACGGCGATTTTCATCCTACGGGCGCGCGCAGTAAAAACTTGGCACTTCTCCTGTGGGCCTCTTAGCCGACATTGACGCTAGTCTGCGGAACGAACTCTCTATCTCCACCATTTTTACGTCTCGGCGGAAATCCACGCATCACGCGGGGTTTACTGGCGCGTCCATTGTGCAAACCAAACCGATACCTATCTGAGGCAGAAGGAGAGAGGCCCGAGCAGAAAGGACCCCTGATGACACATCCATTCAACTCCATAATCGACATGTTTCTCAGCCGTGCCGAAAAGAACGGTGACTTTTCCGATCTTCCCGGTATGGGCAAACCGTTGGCCAATGTGAACGTGCCGAAAGATGCGGTTGTGACGCGCCTTATGACAGAGGCCAAAATCAAGCCACCGGCCGTTGCGCTAAAGCAGCAGATTATCGTGGCCCAGGCCCGTCTTAAGGGTGTTTCCGACCCGGAAGAGCGTAAGGCCGAGATGCGGTTGCTCTCGGACTTACAAATGCGACTGTCGATGGAGTTGGAAGCTTATCGCCGTTACGCCTGAGGCTATTCGGCAGCGGTTTCATTCAGCTCCATATGACCACCGGACTTTGAAAACACCCGGCGCAGCATGGGCTCAAAGAACTCTAGCGGCTTGGTTGGGTAATCCGGGTCAAACGCGTTCTGGTCGTAGTTGTGACAGAAATAGACCGCGTCGTCGTAATAGGGGCTGTCTTTGTATTTGTCGCGCGCGTTGCGATCACCGCCCAGCAAGTGGTTATAATAATACCCCTGAAATACGCAGTGATGTTCGACAATCCAGCGCGCCTTTTCGCTCATGTAGGGACGCACCATGGCGCCCGCCAGTTCGCCGTGGTTGTAAGGCGACAGGATGTCTCCGATATCGTGGATCAGCGCCGCTACGACGATCTCTTCGTCGGCTCCGTCCTCATGTGCGCGAGTGGCGGCTTGCAGGCAATGCTGATAACGGTTGATCGGGTAGGGGGTCCAATCCTCGTCCAATGATTTCAGCATGGCGATGATGCGATCCACGAGGTCGGCGTTGAACTGTTCTTCATAGGCCATCACCGCCTGCCAGTCGGCCTCGGTGGTTTGGTCAAATCTGATCCAGGTGGGTTTTTGCGATTTGTCGAGCATGATTTGGGTCTCCTGTCCTGATAAGACATCGCTAGCAAAGGTTTTGCGATAGATAAAACGTATTGTTTTTATCAATCCAATAGAGTTTTGTTCTCACTATGGATGAGAAACTGCTGCAAACCTTTTTGGCCGTGGCCGAGACACATAGCTTTCACCGCGCTGCGGATCGGCTGAATGTCACTCAAGCGGCCATAAGTTCACGTGTGCGCACATTGGAACGCTCTTTGGAAGCCACATTGTTCGAGCGGGGGCCCGGAGGGACGCGCCTGTCCGAAGCGGGGCAGCAGCTTCGCCCACAGGCAGAACAGATGTTGGCGCAATGGCAACAATTGCGGGCAGGTCTGGGGCGGCAGCACAGCAACCGAATTGCATTGCGGCTGGGTTGTCAGTTGTCGATCTGGGATTCGATGTTGGTTGATCTGACAATTTGGGCAGAGGAATCATTGGGAAAATTGCCTCTGTCGTTGAATTTCGATCATGAAAGCAATGCTTTGGATATGTTGCACGATGGGGTGGTTGATCTGGTGATAACGGCTGAACGGCCAGCTGGTCAAAAGCTTGCGGTTGAGCCCCTCAGGCCAGAGCCCATGGTTCTGGTGGCCACGTCGCCTTGTTCCTTAAGTGATGAGGATTTGCCACTGTTCCTGAACCTTCAACTTGGCCCGGAATACGACGCAGCTGTGCGCGAACAACTTGCTGACCGGTCTGGGCATCTGTTGTTGGGTAATGCGCTTATGGCGCTGCATTACATGAAAAAGCGCGGGGGTATTGCATTTTTGCCAGAGCGGTTGAGTGGCGGATTGCACTGCGTAGCTGGTGCCGCGCGGTTCGACATTCCGCGATATGCAGCCCACAACCCATTGGGCCCGTCCCGAGATTTGGTGAGCCAGATTTTACCGGGTCTGCATGAGATTACTCGGCTGCCGGGTTCCTAATTCGCCACAAAAAAGGAACGCCCGAAAGCGTTCCTTTTAAGTCGTGATTGTTGGCGGCGTTAACCGTCAAAATCCACTTCCTCGGTAATACGTAGGGCGGCTGGGCGGTTGCCCGCCAATGTCATCAGGTTGACGTCATCTGCGGTGAAAGTGCCCCAGCTTTGAACCAAGGGGTCAGCTTCGGTGCCGGGTGCAATCGGGTATTCAAAATTGGCCTTGGCATAGACTTCCTGAGCGCCTGGTGATGTCAGGAACTCCATCATTTTCAATGCTGCTTCTGGGTTAGGTGCATGTTTCGCCATGGCCACGCCCGACACATTCACGTGTGTTCCAGCGTTTTCAAAGGTTGGGAAAACCACGTCGACGCTGTCGGCCCATTCTTTTTGCTCGTCATCGGCCAGCATTTTACCCATGTAGTAGGTGTTGCCGATGGCCACGTCGCATTCGCCTGCCCAAATCGCCTTGACCTGCGCACGATCGTTGCCTTGCGGTTTGCGGGCAAGGTTGGCTTTGATGCCTTCGAGCCATGCTTTGGCACCTTCTTCACCGTGATGCTCAATCACCGCTGAAGTCAGCGCAATGTTATAGGCGTGGGTGCCGGAACGCGTACAGATACGTCCCTTCCATTTTGGATCAGCAAAACCTTCGTAAGTGGTGATTTCACCATCAGCGACACGATCCTTGGACGCATAAATAATGCGCGCCCGCGTGGTCAACCCGAACCAGTGACCGTCCGGATCACGATATTCAGCAGGCACGTTGGCATTCAGGATATCGCTGGATGTAGGTTGGGTGAGGCCTTGGCTCACGACAGCTGACAGGCGGGAGATATCCACTGTAAACACCAGATCAGCGGGCGAGCGTTTGCCTTCGGCCTGCATGCGTTCGATCATGCCTTTCTTCAGATAGGCCACATTCACCTTGATCCCGGTTTGGGCGGTAAAGGCGTCTGTCAGAGGCTTGATCAACTCAGGCTGACGGTAGGAATAGATATTAACCTCTTCGGCCAGAACGGGGGCAGCCACGGACAGGGCTGTCATTGTGAAGAGGGCGGATTTCAGATTAGCCAACATTGGAGGGTGCTTTCAGGTTCGCTGTTTTGGTTGATCAGCGAAATACCTGAGCGATTTACTTGGGTCAATACCTGAATAAAATATTCAGGTATTATTCACCGCCTTTTCATCGGCTTTGACAGCATCCCAAAGCGCATCCATTTCTTCCAAATCTGAGTGCTCGGGTTTTTTGCCCAATTCCGCCAACTTTGCTTCAACGCCTTCAAACCGCCTTACAAATTTGGCGTTGGTGGCGCGCAGGGCTGCTTCTGGTTCGATGTTCAGATGACGCGCAAGGTTGGCAATCACAAACAACATATCGCCAAATTCTTCTTCGATTTCCACCTGCGTCATCGTATCGCGCGCTTCGGCCAGCTCACCGGCTTCTTCGACAATTTTATCGACCACTTGCGAGATATCAGGCCAATCAAACCCCACACGTGCGGCGCGTTTTTGCAACTTTACCGCTCGCAAAAGCGCCGGCAACCCCAAGGCAACGCCATCCAATGTGCCTTTTTGATCCTTACCCGCACGTTCAGCCGCCTTCACAGTTTCCCAGTCTTTGGTTTGCTGTTCCGCAGATTTATCGCGGTTCTCATCGCCAAACACATGCGGATGACGTGCCAGCATTTTTTCCGACATGGTGTCGGCCACCTCATCAAAGGTGAAAAGTCCAGCCTCGCTGGCCATTTGCGCATGAAACACCGACTGAAACAGCAAATCGCCCAATTCGCCTTTTAACTCGTCCCAAGCCTCGCGTTCGATCGCATCCGCGACCTCATAGGCTTCCTCAATCGTATAGGGTGCAATGGTCGAAAAATCCTGTTCGATGTCCCATGGGCAGCCCGTTTTCGGGTCTCGCAGACGCCGCATGATTTCCAACAGACGCGGCATGCCACCATGCGGGTTCAGGATCAGCGGGTTTTCGGCCATTGCAGTTCTTTCTTTGACGGTGTTGAACTGCATATCAGATGAACGCGAACCCGGAGTCCAGCCCATGCCCGTCGTAAACCGTATTGCCGCCTTTGCCGATGAAATGAAAACATGGCGTCGCCACTTACATGCCAACCCCGAACTGGAGTTTGCCTGTCATGAGACCGCGGCTTTTGTGGTGGACCGGTTGAAAGAGTTTGGCGTGGATGAGATTCACGAAGGGATTGCCACCACCGGGCTTGTGGCCATCATCAATGGTCGCGGTGAAAATATCGGGCAGGGCGGCACTATCGGTCTGCGCGCTGACATGGATGGATTGCCGATGCCCGAGACCACCGGGCTCGACTATGCCTCAACTGTGGATGGCGCGATGCATGCATGTGGTCACGATGGTCACACCACAATGCTGTTGGGGGCGGCAAAGTATCTTGCGGAAACCCGGAATTTTTCTGGCAAGGTTGCGCTGATCTTTCAACCCGCCGAAGAAGGTGGCGGTGGTGCTGGTGTGATGGTCGAAGAAGGCATAATGGAGCGCTTTGACATCAATCAGGTCTATGCACTGCACAATATTCCCGAGATTGAGACCGGGCATTTTTACTCTACACCTGGGCCACTCATGGCGGCGGTAGACGAGTTTCACATCGATATCCAGGGGCGCGGTGGGCACGGTGCCTACCCGCAAGACACGGTAGATCCGGTTGTCGCCGCTTTGGGGATTGGTCAGGCATTGCAAACCATTGTCAGCCGAAACCATGACACGCGCAATGAATGTGTGGTGTCGTTGACCCAGATCCACACAGGGTCGACAGATAATGTGATCCCTGACACCGCCTATCTAAATGGTACGGTGCGCACTTTTGATACTGATGTGCAGGATATGATCATTCGCCGAATGGAGAAAATTGTCACCGGGCAGGCGGCTGCATACGATGTTGAGGCCACATTGCGCTATGAAAAAGGGTATCCCGCAACCATTAACAACGCTGAAAAAGTTGCCTTTGCTGCTGACGTTGCACGAGAGATATCTGGCGAAGACGCCGTCGATGACGACACAGGTATGGAAATGGGCGCCGAAGACTTTTCCTATATGCTGAATGCGCGACCCGGCGCATATTTCTTTCTGGGGCAGGGCGAAGGACCGGGTGTTCATAACCCAAATTACGATTTCAATGATGAGATTTCACCGATTGGAGCTTCGTTCTTTGCGCGTCTGGTTGAAAAAGCCCAACCGCTTTAAACTGCCTGTCTTCACTTTTTGCAAAATACGCCTACCGGTGACTTCAAATCATTTGACCGGAGGGTGACACCACAGAAAGCTTGACCTTTTTTATGGTTCAGATAGGTTTTTGATCAAATTATTGACCCACCGATAAAAGGACAGGCGGACATGTCACTGGAAGAAGCCAAAAATCAGGTAGACGAGGCGTTTACGCGGAAAAACAACCGTGGTTGCAGCTTTGAAAACACTTTTGGTGGGGCTACCTCGTTCCTGCGCCGCCGTTACACCAAGGACCTGACGGGTGTGGATATCGCCGTCACTGGCGTGCCCTTTGATCAGGCTGTGACCAATCGCACTGGTACGCGACTGGGGCCACGCGCGGTGCGCGAAGCTTCGGCCTTGCAGGCTTTTGATGCGCCATACGGCTGGGATTATAACGTTTTGGAAGAGTTCAACATCGTGGACTACGGTGATGTGGCGTTTGACTATGCCAAAGTCAGCGACTTTCCAGATGCTCTGACCAATCACATCCGCGGTATCCTGAATGCAGGTGCCGCCAGCCTGACCATTGGTGGCGACCACTACATTTCATTTCCGATCCTCAAGGCCTACGCCGAGAAATACGGCCCGTTGTCGCTCTTGCAGTTTGATGCACATTCCGACACCTGGGCAGATGATGACATGGACCGGATCGATCACGGCACAATGTTCTATAAGGCTGTGAAAATGGGTCTGATTGATCCTACTCGCTCGGTGCAGGTAGGCATTCGCACCACCAACGAAGACAATCTGGGTGTACCGACGATTGATGCCCGTGAAGTGCACGAGACCGGACCAGCGGCCGTCGTGAAGAAAATCAAATCTATTCTTGGCGATCATCAGACCTATGTCACCTTTGACATTGACTGCCTTGACCCGGCCTTTGCGCCAGGCACTGGGACGCCGGTTTGGGGCGGCCTTTCGTCTGGGCAAGCCTCAATGATCCTGCGGGATCTGGCGGGTGTTAACATGGTTGGCGGTGATATGGTCGAGGTGTCGCCACCGTTCGATACCACAGGAGCGACCGCCATTGCCGGGGCTCATGTGGCCACGGAATTGCTGAGCATTTGGGGCGCAACCCGACGAAAAGGTTAATTCAGGTTAACCAAAATGCCACGGTTCTGACACGACAGGACCCCCAAATTGCTAGGGCTTGGCCTTTGAATCGACCGAGGTTCAGGGCACAAGTACGGGATAAGATTGCACATCAACCTTGGGTCCGCATACCACTTGGTCTGAATATTGGAATGCCAGGGTGATTTGTGAAATTGATGGCGAACAGGAATACCTTTATGTATTTGATTTGGATTGCAGCTTTTGCAGGATTGGCGTTTTTAGCGTATGTGCGTCTTGCGCCAAGCGACGAAGATATCTGGCATGTTGTTCCAAAAGTGTCCGATGACAAAACCTTTGGAAACGGGGTGACCCGACGCGTTGTCGTCGGCAAAGACGGCCTGCGTCGCATGGATGCACTGATTGGTTCAGACCCACGCACACAGCAATTTGCCGGCTCATTAGAGGAAGGCATGATCACTTACATCAGCCGCTCTCGGATGATGGGATATCCAGATTATACAACTATGATGCAATCCGGCGAGGATCTGCTGATCTATGCGCGATCACGATTTGGACGGAAAGACTTTGGCGTTAACGCCGCCCGAGTGGATCGCTGGATTGCGACTTTGACCGCCTACTGAGGGGCGCGTTAGTCCTGATGACAAGCAGGAAGGCGCGACTTCACGCCAGATAGGTACATTCAAAGACATCTGACATTGCGCCATAAAGCTACGCCCATCAACGTGCAGGCAAATCGTTTCACCCACGTCGACCTCGCCACCTTGGGTGTCGGTGCAATAGCAATCAATGATTTTGCCATTCATATTGTAATCAGCGACTGCCGGAGTAGCTGCTAAGGCGAAAAGTAGCGTGAGATGTTTCATACGAGCAGTATACCGCAAAGCGGCCCCTTGACCAAGTCAGCGGATTGTCCCACTTAGCCTTATGGTTCCAATAGAACGACTAGAACAAATCACCCAGCGGTTTGAATTTCTCGAAGCGCAGATGGCTGAAGGCACGGCGGGCGGCGATATCGCGGCGCTGGCCAAAGAATATTCCGATCTCAGACCGGTGGTCGAACAGATTACCGCCTATCGCCAGCTTCTTGCCGACCTCGAAGAAGCCGAGTTGATGTTGGATGATCCGGATATGCGGGAGCTGGCGGAAGAAGAGCTGCCGATCTTGAAAGAGAAGCTGCCCCTAGCCGAGCAAGCTTTGCAACTGACGCTTTTGCCGAAAGATGAAGCAGACAAACGCCCGGCAATGGTGGAAATCCGCCCAGGCACTGGCGGCGATGAAGCGGCCTTGTTTGCTGGGGATTTGCTGCGCATGTATCAGCGCTATTCAGAATCGCGCGGATGGAAGTTCGAGATTATCGAAGAGCAGATCACCGAACTTGGGGGCATCAAGGAAGTCGTGGCGCACGTTAAGGGCCAAAACGTCTTTGCCCGGTTGAAATACGAATCCGGTGTGCACCGGGTACAGCGTGTTCCTGAAACCGAAAGCGGCGGGCGTATTCATACCTCTGCCGCCACCGTGGCCGTTTTGCCCGAAGCAGAAGACGTCGACATTCATATCGACCCGGGTGATTTGCGAATTGATACCATGCGTGCCAGTGGATCAGGTGGGCAGCATGTCAACACCACAGACTCCGCCGTGCGCATCGTGCATGAACCGACGGGCATCATGGTGGTCAGTTCTGAAAAGTCTCAGCATCGCAACCGTGAGATTGCCATGCAGGTTCTCAAAACCCGGCTTTATGATTTGGAACGTCAACGTGTGGATGATGAACGCTCGGCAGACCGGCGCTCGCAAGTGGGGTCGGGCGATCGTTCCGAACGCATTCGCACCTATAATTTTCCGCAAGGGCGCATGACGGATCACCGCATCAACCTTACGCTTTATAAACTGGACGCGGTGATGGGCGGAGATCTGGACGAGATCGTCGATGCGCTGACTGCGGACGATCAGGCCCGGATGCTGGCCGAGATGAACGGATGACCCTGCGCGAGGCTTTGGTTCGTGCGACGGAACAGCTACGCGCTGCAGAGATTGAAAACGCGGCACGTGATGCCCGTGCGCTGCTGGCGATGGCGGCTGGTATCCCGGCAGATCGTGTGACGCTCGAAGGGGCCATGGAATTAGCCGATCCAACCCTTGTTGAGAGGTTGGTACAGCGCCGTATCAGCCGCGAACCGGTGTCCAAGATTCTCGGCAAACGCCTGTTTTGGGGTCATGAGTTTACGGTTTCCCCTGAAACACTTGACCCACGCCCTGAAACTGAAACGTTGATTTCTACGGCGCTTGAGATTGGCCCAGTCAACCGTTTTGCGGACCTTGGGACCGGCACGGGTATCATCGCGATCTCGCTATTGAAGGAATGGCCCAAAGCCCAAGCCGTGGCGACCGACATCAGCCCTTCAGCGCTTGAGGTGGCAGCGGCCAATGCTGAAACATTGAATGTACAAAACAGGCTTGGGTTTCATCAGGTTCACAATAACAATCAATGGCTGGATGAAGATTTGGGGTGTTTCGACCTAATTCTTTCGAACCCACCGTATATCTCAGATGCCGAAATGACTCAGTTGTCACCTGAAGTGTTCAATCACGACCCGCATTTGGCCCTGACGCCGGGAGGTGATGGGATGGGGCCTTACCGGGATATTGCGGCTCAGTCATTGGCGCATTTGAAGTCGGGCGGCCACCTTATGGTAGAAACCGGATGGCGACAGGGCGCGGATGTCAAAGCCATATTTGAGCGTGCGGGATTAACGAATGTTCAGATTTTGCCCGATATGGATAAGCGTGATCGCGTGGTTCAGGCCACAAAACCGTAAGAATGCACAAAAAAGGGGGCAAATTGCATCATCTTTGCCGAATCCCCTTGTGCCGCGCGCAAAGGCGTTTTACTCAAGAGTTGTTCAGACGGTGACGCCGTAATGGCTCTAATGAACGCCAAGCCCAAAAGTCGATACTCCGGGACAAAGAGCGCAAGAGGCGTGAAACGGATTTTCCGACACCCTATCTGGATCAAGGCTGGACCACAGATACATGAGATCTTCCAAATCCCGTTCGCGGAATAAAAACAACCGCAATAACAATCGCCCTTCGGGCAATATTGTCAATCGCGTCTTTGACAGCTCGGGCCCCGAGGGCAAGGTGCGTGGCACCCCACAGCAGATCATTGACAAATACAACCAGCTTGCACGTGATGCACAGCTGGCCAATGATCGCGTTGCTGCCGAGAACTTTCAACAACACGCTGAGCACTACATGCGCCTGTTGTCGGTCGCTCAACGCGAGCAAGACGCCAAACGCGAAGAGCAAGAACGTTTGAACCGGGAACGTCAGGCCGAGCGGGATCGCGATCGCCAGGAACGTATGGAACGTCAGGAACGTGAAGCCGCCAATCAGCCCCCCCAGCCTGCTGTTCCCACTGATCCGGCCGAGGCGCCACAACCAGATTTGATTGATTCCGCAGCAAGTGGTGACAACGGTCTGGTAGAAACACCCGAGGCCAAAGCGGAAGAAAAGCCAAAACAGCGCAGACCGCGCCGCAAGCCAGCTGTGAAAAAGCCACAGCCGGATGCGCCCAAAGTAGAAGAGCCAAAACCGGATAACCCCGAAGCGGCAGAGTAAGATTTCAAAGAATTGAGGAAAACCCGGCCACGTGCCGGGTTTTTTGTTTTCAGCCTTTGGCGACTTCCCGCGCCAAAGCACAGAATTGCTCCAGCGACACTTGTTCAGCGCGCTCAGTGGGCTTGATGCCTGCCGCCAACAGACGGTCTTCGATATCAGGCGCTGTCCCCTTGAGCGCCGCGCGCAGCATCTTGCGACGTTGATTAAAAGCCGAAGCCACAACGCGGCTCAGAACCTTGGCATCTGCTTCAAAGCGGGGCTCGGGCAGGGCGGTCAGATGCACCACGGCGCTGTTGACCTTGGGCGGTGGCGTAAAGGCTTCTGGGGGCAGGTTCATGACGATTCTGGCCTCGGCGCGCCATTGCGACAGGATCGCCAACCGCCCATATTTTTTTGTACCGGGTGCGGCCACAATCCGTTCTGCCACTTCACGCTGAAACATCAGGGTCAGGCTTTGCCAGAACGGCGGCCATTGTTTTGGAGTGAGCCAGCGCACCAGCAATTCCGTGCCGACATTGTAAGGCAGGTTGGCCGCGACCCGGATGGGAGGCGTAAGATGCGCCAATGGGTTCACTTCGAGAGCATCGCCATTGATGGCTTCAAGACGTCCAGGGTAGGCCGCCGCAATTTCCTCGAGCACCGGCATGCAGCGGATATCTTTTTCAATCGCCAAAACTTTGCGCGCACCTTCGCTTAGTAATCCCCGCGTAAGCCCGCCGGGACCGGGGCCAATCTCAAGCACATCGCATTCGGACAGATCACCCGCCTGCCGGGCAATCTTGGCTGTGAGGTTCAGGTCGAGCAAAAAGTTTTGTCCAAGAGATTTGCGCGCGGACAGGCCGTGGTCTGCAATGACCTTGGCCAATGGGGGAAGATCGTCGATCGTACTCATAGCTTCTTTCTTATAAGTATGCTCAAACCCCGGCCTTTGATCTGGCCATACGGGCTGCCATTTTCAATGCCTCAACCAGGCTCGAGGGGTTGGCGATACCTTGGCCTGCAATATCGAACGCGGTGCCATGATCAGGCGACGTGCGAATAAACGGCAACCCAAGAGTGACATTCACTCCCTTGTCGAAATCCAACGTCTTGATGGGGATCAGGGCCTGATCGTGATACATCGCAATGGCCGCGTCATATTTTGAGCGGGCAGCGGTGTGAAACATCGTATCGGCGGGCAGGGGACCTATGAGATCATAGCCCTCCTGGATCAGCTGCGTGATCGTTTCATTGATCCAGTCAAGCTCTTCCATCCCCATCGCACCACCTTCTCCGGCATGCGGGTTCAACCCGGCGATTGCGATCCTTGGGTTTTCAATACCAAACTGATCTTGCAATCCTCGTGCCGTGATATGGACAGTATCCCTCAGCAATTGAGGCGTCAGGACCTTGGGCACATCAGACAAGGAAATGTGGATCGTGGCAGGCACCACCTTTAACTGTTCACTGGCCAGCATCATCACTACGTTTTCTACGCCAGCAAGATGCGCCAGATACTCAGTGTGCCCCGGAAAGCCAAACCCGGCGCCATCTTTGAGCGCCTTTTTGTGGATCGGTGCAGTGCATAATGCGCTGACCTTACCCTGCATCGCCAGAGAGGTTCCCAAAGCAATCGCATCCATGATGGCGCTGGCATTGTCGGAATCTGGCGCGCCCGGTACGGCATTGCCGTCAAACGCCATCGGTAAAACAGGGAGCCCTTTGGGCATGGCCGCCGTGGCCTCGGCGGGATCCGTAAGAAGGATCACAGGTACGCCGCCCGGCAAATGGAAGGGATCTGCGATCAGAAAAAATGCCAGCTCATCACGCAGCGCCTGCCAGGCCTTTTCTGCCAACTCCAAACCAACGCCTGCAGGCTCACCACAACTCAGAGCGATGGGTAGGGGGGTCATTTTATGACAATCGTTGCATCGGACCGGAGTTCTTCCAGATACCCCCGCGCAAAGGATTGAAGCCGCTGATTCCTCAAGGACAGAGCGATATCTTCACGCGAAATCTCTTCGCCGAGTTTGGCCGTCCGGCCGCATAGCATAACCATCAGCATCAGCGGCTGGCCTGCTTCCGTTTTCCGGCTCAGAGCCGTCGAAATCTCATTACGGTCAAGCTTTGCCAGCTCCAGTCCGATATCCCGGGGAATTTTGGATGGCTCCACTGAACTGCGTTCCATGTATTCTTTGGGATAGGCGCGGGCCTCGCCAAATAGATCATCACAAGTGTCGATGCGCCCGCTAATCTTGGCAGCCGTTTGCAGGTTTTCCTCAGTACGGCCACCGGGTAATCTCAGAACCGCATAGTCAATCGCTGAATAGGCGGGGGTGCGGGTTGCGGCTTCGGCTTTGCGGCGCAGTTGAAACAAGGCGACCGCATTGGGCAATGTCACCGGAGCCGTAACGTCGTTGGGACCAAGCGCCATGATCTGCGGCCGCAGCTGTGGCGGCAATTTGGTTATAGACAGCCACTCAAGGCGGCCACCATCATCCTTGGTGGCGGACTGCGAGTATTTTTTGGCAGCGGCTTCGAAATCAGCTTGCGTTGTGATCTGGCTCAACTGATAGGCCAGAGCTTCGACTTCACCAACAGTTTGCGGCGTCACAGGAATAACGATTTCAGACAACAATACGTTAATGCCGCCCACGCCTGTGTTTGAAGCAATGGCTCGGTCAATCTCGGCCTCAGAAATCTGAACGTTGCCTCCAAAACGTGTTTGCACAACGCCCTGCCAGGAAATGCCCGCATACAAGAAGTCGCGCAATGCCTCTTCTGAAACACCTTCTCGTTTCAAGGCAACAACGAGTTCTTCCGGTTTCAAATTGGCACGGGCCGCGAAATCTACAATCGCCGCCTGAAGACCTTCTTCGCTGGGTTGGATGCCCATGATCTGAGCAGCGCCGAGTTGCAGGCGTTCGTTAATCAAAACCTCGAGCGCCTGTTTTCGAATGTCGCCCGGCGCATTCATCAGCGTCATCAAGAGGGCGCGCTGCTCGATTTCATAGTAGGTCACAACCTTGTCGTTAACGTACACAGCCGGAGAGAAGGCACTTTGAGCAAAAGCCGGTGATCCCACCAGACCCAATCCTACAACAACTGTCGCCATCAAACGTGAAAAGAAGCGGTGCGCAATCATTACGGCTTTATCCTGCGTTAGCACTGCACGTGCGGTTATAACTTTTGTCCTTGGCATTCACACTAAACCCAAGAAGCGCCACGGTCAGCCCGATATCCGTGCTTGGCCTTACCGTAGCTGAGTTGACGAAGTTGCGCGAGACCGAAAGGCCAATTTTCACGCATTCATTGCGGTACTCAAACCCGATCCCGGCTTCGGCGGATTCTCCGGCAGCGGCATCAAACCGCCAGTCAGCCGAAGCAGTCCAATGACGGCTCATTCTATAGCGGGTATCCAAAACCCATTCTGACAGGTTTTGAGTGCGATCTTCCTGAGCGTCAGCACGCAACCAGATATAGCTGGCATCCAACCAAAGCTTTTTATTTGTCCAGCCAGCGCGCGCCGATGCTTTGTTAAAGCCAGTGGTTCCGTCCCAAAGGCCGCGGGCCATAAGCTGCAAACCATTTTGCGTGGTTATCTGGCCAGCCATAAGAAAATCGGACGTTGTACCGGACAGTCCCGACGTCAAAGAAAAATCCGGATGCGGGCTTTGATGGTAGACTTGCCCAAAAGACAAATGCGCCTGCCACCCATTTGGATCATAGCGCGCCCAGTTCATACCCACAGCCCCAACCGCCCCGCGTTCGCGTCGGTCAGTAGAAGGGAATCGTGATAAGGCGAGCAAGTTGCCTTCGTCAAACTCAACGCGGGAACTTTCGTCGTTGGCAATATTCAGAGTGTCCCCGCCACTATAGCTGATCTGAGCCAACGGCTCGATCACATATGTGCTGCCGTCTGCCCCAAGCTTGGACATTGGATACCGAAAATGGGCCGCTACAGTTGGTGTGATTTGCGACTCTGTACCTTGGTAAACCGCATCCTGATCCGTATAATACGTGTCTGCGGCAAGCTCACCAGTGATGCCCGTCCGCAATCCGTTGTTCAGCGTCCAGTTCCGCCGCCACCACATGGCTGCCGTTGCGCCAACAGCGTCCCGCCCGTCAGTATCGGTGTCAATATCACCGCCATCTGTATCAAGATCCGACGTCCGATACTGGCCCCGCAACTGAAGTGTCATCCTGGCTTCGCCACCAATGATTTTGGGGAAATACCGCCGTTCGGTTTCCGCAATCCCGACCCAGCTAGGAAGCGTATCATTGTCGTCTGAAGCCCTTAGAGATTTATAGTGATAAAGCGCTATCCGGGTGTTTTCGTCGCGCCGTGAGCGCCTAAGCGCAATGTCACTGGTCAGACGATCTTCATCAGAATAATTGTAGTCCTGCAAATAGGCTCGATCGGAAACGGTTTGCACATTGAAGGTTAGCTTGTAGTCGCGTTTCAGGTCGAATGCACCGTCGGCAAAAAGGTAATACCTTGGTTGACTGGGATAGAATGAATCGTCAGAAACCGCACCTTCCCATTGCATCCGCCCATTGCGGAAGGCCTGCCGGTACCGGAACTCCAGAGTTGTCGAATGCTCAGACAAATAGGGCGTCAGCAAAAGGTCCTTGTGATCCCCAAGTGTCAGAAAATATGGAATCTTTATCCCAAATCCCAACTGGCTGTTCTGACGTAGTTCCGGGATCAGAAAGCCGTTCGCCCGTTTGAGCGTCGGGTCCGGCATGCGAAGTTGCGGAAAATAGAACACCGGGACATCCAAAACCCGCAACTGCGCGTGATCAAAATAGACCTGGCGTTCTTCCTGATCATGCACCACGCGGCGTGCCCGAATTTGCCAAAGGGGTGGTTTTCCGTTGTCACACACCTGACAAGAACTCACCGAAGTTTTGTGAAGAACGTTGTAACGTCCTTCGACCCTGTGCAGTTCAACGGATGCCATCTGAACGTGCTCGTTCATCACCAGACGCGCACTTTTCAAAACTGCAGTGCGGAAATCTTTGTCCAATTCAGCGTAACTTGCGACGATGCGAACGTAATCGCTTTGCTGAAAATGGATGGGGCCCGTCACTTTTATGATGTCAGAACTGCCATCATATTCGATTTTTTTAGCCCGAAGCCGAACGTCGCCCTGAAGCGCCTCCACCTGACCTTCTGCGATCAGAATATTATCCGGAGTCACATAAACACGGTCCGCAACCAAGACCATATCACCTTCAGGTGCGGTCTGTTGCGACGTGGCAGGCAACGCAAAAAACAAGGTGGCCGCGACAAATACAAAAAGGCGAAAAGCAGCGGTCATCCGTCCTCCATATGCAACAAAAGACCCAAGGCCAACATGACACTGGCGATCGGAGGCGCCCAAGCCGCAAGAGCGGCGGGAATTTCTCCGTTTTCCCCCAGAATTTGGGCAAAGTTTCGCACATAATACAGCGCAAAGCCCATCAACACGGCCCCGAGAACTGCTATTCCAGTGCGCCCAAAACGCGTATGGCGCATCGTAAACGCCGAGGCGATCAGCACCATGGCACATAGAAATAGCGGCTGCGCCAACTCCATCATTAACCAGACCTTGTGGCGTCTTGCGGAAAACCCGGCTTCCTCAAGTTCGCGGATGAACTGAGGCAGATCCCAGACAGACACAACAGACGGCTTTCCGAAACTGTCGCGGATGCGGTCGTGGGTTAACGTGCTGTCAAGTTTTAGCACATCATGATGCTGTGCTGTTTCTTCGGGATTTGTGCCCGCGATCAACGACCATTCAGTCGCCTCTCTGAGTTCCCAGGCACCATCAAGCAGTTTCGCTGACTGGGCTTCAACCCGACGCACGGGACCTCCGCCACGTTCATAAGTCGTAATGCTGACATCAAAAAACACCGTGGCATCTGGGTTAGCGCTTACAGCGTGGATCACAGCCTGTCCCGTTGCCCCCCCTTGCCGTAGCCACAACCCTTCGGCGCTAAGCGACAAAGCGCTTTTACCGCCAGACCGGAATTTTTCCGTTAAGGCGTGATACCGTTCCGTTGTGGCCGCCACAATTGGGTTAAAGGTAGATACCGCCAAAAGACCAATCACCAAGGCCACGCAAACCGGAGACACCAGGGACATCAAAGCGGACCGACCAGAGCCGCGCACTACAACCAACTCGCTGGAACGTGCCAATCCAAGAAACAGGGTGATCGTCGACAGAATGACCACCAAGGGCAAAATCTGATACAACCCCTCAGGAGCCTTCAAAAGCGTCAGCTGCAAAATGTTGGAAAAGCCGATTTCATCCACGTTAAAGCGGCGGAACTGCTCCATCATGTCGACCAAGGCAAGTAGCGCAAGAAAGACGGCTTGTAAGCCCATAAATATAAACAGAAATTTACGTGCGAAATAAAGGTGAATGATCATGACGCGATCCTTCGCCTAATATGCAACGGATGCGCAGCCAGCCACAACAGCGCAGCACTCAGACACAGCCCCAAAACCGTTGGGGCATAGATCAACGGCCACTTTGAGGCATCCTCTAAGACCGGATCAATCGTGGCTGAGCGGCTCATTTCCACCAAAACCAAAACGACAAAAGCAATGACGATCTGGCGCCAGACGCCGAACCGGCTATAGCCACCCAAAAGGAGTGTGGCAAACCCTACAAGAGCAGCGGAAATGACCATCATTGGACGATTGAAACGCCCATGAGCCTCCTCCATAACAGCGCCCATTGAGGCGCCGGTTTCCTGACTGATCTCAGCGGCATCACGCAAAAGCTCTGCGGTGGGAATGTATTCAATACGTCGTTTCTTTGTCTCGGACTTTCCGATTAAGCCGCTGATGTCATAGGTAAAGTCCGAGAAATTTGTGGTGAACAACCGGTTTTCGCTAGTCAGCATGACCTGAGATAACCCATCAACCATGACCAGTTTGGGTCCGGTGTCGGTGTTCACCAGATAAGATTCACTTGCGGAATAGGTCGACACCTCAGCTTTGTTTCGCCGATCTGACAGGAATACATCCTTCAACACGCCCGCTGGTGTGATCTCGCGAATGTAAAAGGTCACGCCAGTTGTCGGGTGCAAGAAAGTGCCTTCGGTCAACAACCGCGCGGTGATGTTTTCGGTGACTTCTTTTTGGCGCGAGGTCAGCTGTTCGGTGCTGACTGGCACCAAAACATGCATCAAAACACTCATCATCAAAGTCACGATGACCCCAAACAGCAATACAGGACGCGCCAGCCGCCAAGGGCTGAATCCAGTCGCCTGCATCACAGTCAGTTCGCTTTCGCTGCTCAGGCGGTTCGTCACATAGACCGACGCGGCAAACGCCGACATTGGAATAACCAAACGGATCACATTTGGCAGGCTGAGTGTGGAAAACTCCAAAAACACCCAGGCCGACTGCCCGTTTGCGATCAACTGGTCGAACAATACCACTGCGCGGTTCACCCAATAGACTGAAACCAGCACAAGTGCGAAAAAGCTGAACAGGATCAGCAATTGCGACAGCATGTATCTGTCGAATCTGCTCACGGCGCTCGAATCCCCCGATTGCGCTTCTTGTTGGCGCGACCTTAGAGGAATTGGTGCGCTACGGAAACTGATATCTGGTCAACAGGAGAAGCCCGAGGTACCAATTGGCCAGCAACAGGAGTGAATGACCGTGGTGAAACCCGTATCGTACGAATTTCTTGAGACCAATCTGGACATTTTGGCCGAGACCAAGGGCCGTATTGCCGTGATTGTTCCACCCGAAGGCAAAATGGATCCGGCCACACGTCGGGTGAACCGTTTGACGAAGGGCGCGCTGGCTAGGCTGATCGATGCCAAGGCGGCAGACGCCAAGCCGGGCAAGACTGTGACGCTTGCTTATCCAACGGGTATGGCAGCCGAGGCCGTTGTCGTTTTGTTTCTGGCCCGAAACGCCAACCAGACCGATGCGCGCAAGGCTGGGGCTGCACTGGCCAAATTGCGGGGCAAAGATGGCATGACACTATGTGTGGGCAGCCAGAGGCGCGCGGCCGAGATCATCATGGGCCTTGCCCTGCGGGATTATGGTTTTGATGACCACAAAAGTGCTGATCCGGACAAGGATGATAGAACAGTGCGGGTGATGGCTACAAAACCGGATGAATTGTCCACCGAAGCTGCGCCTTTGCTGGCCGTGGCCGAAGGCGTGTTCTTTACCCGCGATCTGACAAACGAACCCGCCAATGTGCTGACCACAACAGAATTTGCCAAACGTCTGAGTGACATGAAATCCATCGGCCTTGAGGTTGAGGTTCTGGACGAAAAGAAACTCACCGAGCTGGGCATGGGGGCCTTGCTGAGCGTGGGGCAGGGATCTGTCAGCCCCTCAAGCGTGGTGGTCATGCAGTGGAACGGTGGTGCCAAAGACGCGGCGCCGTTGGCGTTGGTAGGCAAAGGCGTAGTGTTTGACACCGGCGGTATATCGCTGAAACCCGCAGGCGGCATGGAAGATATGACCATGGACATGGGCGGCGCGGGTGTCGTTGCAGGTGCGATGCGCGCTCTGGCGCTGCGCAAGGCCCCGGCCAATGTCGTGGGGCTGGTTGGGCTGGTTGAAAACATGCCATCGGGCAATGCCACCCGTCCGGGGGATGTTGTGACATCCATGAAAGGTGACACCATTGAGGTCATCAATACAGACGCCGAAGGCCGGTTGGTGCTGTGCGATGTGCTGCATTATACACAAGACCGCTTTAAGCCGGCAGCGGTAATTGATCTTGCCACATTGACTGGTGCGATCATTATTGGCCTTGGCCACGACAAAGCCGGCGTGTTTTCCAACGATGACGCGCTTTGCAATCAATTCCTTCGCGCTGCAGACACCGAGAACGAGGGCGCTTGGCGGATGCCTTTGGGGCAGTGCTATGCAGATCTGCTGAAATCTCGGATTGCTGACCTGAAAAATACCGGAGGCCGTCCGGCGGGATCCGTCACGGCAGCGGAGTTTCTGCATCGTTTCATTGCTGAAGGTACCCCTTGGATTCACCTTGATATCGCAGGTGTGGCCAGCGTGAAGGCAGAAACGCAATATGCCCCCAAAGGCGCCACCGGTTGGGGCGTTATGGCATTGAACCGGCTTGTGTCGGATCAGTTCGAAGTGGACAGCTGAGATGGGCAAAGCCCTGTTTTATCACCTTACGCGTCATCCGGTTGAGGTGACGTTGACCACACTTGTGGGCAAGGCGCTGGAACAGGGCTGGCAGGTTCTTGTACGGGGACGCGATGCAGAGCGTATGGATTGGCTGGATCAAAAGCTATGGCAGACTGGGGGCGATGAAGGGTTCTTGCCACACGGTTTGGCCGGAGGGCCTCACGATTCAGACCAACCCATTTTGCTGACAACAGCCCCAGACAATACCAACAATGCGGTGTATCTTGTCAGCATCGACGGCGCTGAGATCACCCGTGATGAAGTGCAAAAAGCCGAACGTGGCGTGATCTTGTTTGACGGTCATGACGCAGCCGCGTTGGCTCATGCACGGACCCAATGGAAGACTCTGACCGATGCGGGCTGCCCGGCAGAATACTGGTCCGAAGAAACTGGAAGATGGGAAAAGAAAGCTGAAAAAATAGTGGATTAAGTGTCGTTCTTTATCTTTCTTGAAGTGCGTCCACCAAAGTGTCTAGCTTGCCAGCAGATCAAACTTATCGCACCAAAAGCAGCTTTCCAGCGGAAATTGTAATCTCGCGGTAGCGCTGCAAATAGCTCATCCCAAGTAACGATTGATCCAAATCGCCTCCGTTGACGCTGGCGCCGACCCGAGTGTCTACATACGCGCCAAGCCGCAATTCATCCAATATGACCGGGGCTGTGCGAACTTGTCCATTGGCGGTTTGGGCGCGGCCAATATAGGCCAATGTCTCAAGGTCCAGCCCGGCCTTGGTTGCATCTGACTTGCTCAGAACGATATCACTGGCGCCTGTGTCGACAACAAACACAATCGGAGCACCGTTTACTTCAACCGTCAGACGATAATGACCGTCCGGGTTGCGCGGGACTTCGATGGTGCCTGTCTCAGAATGGACTGTCGCCGTTGGGACCACTGTGCTGCGGATATCCCCCCACATTCCGTAGGCTGCGATCACACCAACAAAAATTAGAAACCACGCCAATCCTTGCTGAATGCTTTTACCAAAGCTTTGCCGGTGATTGGTGACGAACCAAAACAAAACGGCACAGCCGAGGATTATCAAATACACCAGATTTCCTACGTCGTCGCCTGCCATCACATCCTCATCATTTAGATCGATATAGGTGTCCAAACGGACAGACAAAAGGGGTCAGCTGGCAAAGCCAAAATTGCGCAGTCCTTCAAGGATGAACTGAACCGAGAGAGCAGCCAACAGCATACCCAACAGGCGGGTTGCAACGTTAACGCCGGTTTTGCCAAGCAATTTTTCCAGAAGACCAGCCGCCAGGAACAGGCCCAAAACAACAACCAGAACCGCGATGGCCACACCCAGCACCAAGACTGAGCCGGTAAGACCTTCGGCCATCTGACCGCCTAGCAGAATCACCGTGGCAATCGATCCGGGCCCTGCAATTAAGGGTATCGCCAATGGAAACACGCTGGGGTCAGGATTCTCGTCTTCCTCTACCCGGTCTTCGCGCCGTTTGGTGCGACGTTCAAACAGCATGTCCAAAGCAGTCAGAAACAACAAAACGCCACCTGCAATGCGAAATGCCGGCATTGAGATGCCAACAAATCCCAACACCGCTTCGCCAAAAAAGGCAAACAGCGCCAGAATACCAAAGGCCGTGAGACAGGACCGAAGAGCAATAGACCGCCGTGTTGCCGCATCTTCGCCTTGGGTCAGCGCCACAAACATCGGCGTCAGCCCAATAGGGTCAATGATCACGAACAAGGTGACAAAGGCAGTGATGAGGGCAGAGGTGTCCATCGGGCCAGCCTATCTCTTAGGCCTCGGCTTTTTCAAGCTTTTCCAAGGCGCGAAGCCACAGCTCTTCGGCGCGATCCTGGGCATCCCGTACTTCGGCGTATTTACGTTGCCAGACTTCCATCTCGCCCAGCTTGCCATCCTGATAAATCTTAGGATCCGCCAGTTTCTTGGCCAGCTTGTCGCTCATATCATTGAGCTTTTCGACCCGTTGCTCGCATTTGCGCACTTCAGCCTTCAACACAAGCACATCGTCGCGTGATGCGCGTTTGGCGGCGGGTTTCACTTTGGGCTTGCCCGCAGGTTTGTCTGCCGTGAGCAGCAGCTTGCGATAGGTAGGAAGGTCTTCTTCATAAGGCTTAACGGTGCCATTGTTGACCAGCCACAAGCGGTCTGCGACCAAAGTCAAAAGGTGCATATCGTGGCTGACCAGAATAACGGCCCCGGAGTAAGCCGTCAGCGCCTCGACCAATGCCTCGCGGCTTTCGATATCGAGGTGGTTGGTCGGCTCATCGAGGATCAACAAATGCGGTGCATCAATGGTGGCCAACAGCAGCGACAAGCGTGCTTTTTGCCCCCCGGACAGTCGCCCGACCTCAGTTTCAGCCTGCGCTGCCCCAAGGCCAAATCCAGCAAGACGCGCTCGCAAACGGGCCTGACCTTCGGCAGGGCGCTCGCGCAGCAGGTGTTGGATAGGGGTCTCGTCCACATAAAGCTCATCGACCTGATGCTGGGCAAAGAACCCGATCCGCAATTTGCTGGAAGTAGTGAATTTGCCCCCCATTGAGCCCAATCTACCAGAGAGAAGTTTGGCGAGTGTTGATTTTCCCTGACCGTTCTTACCTAAAAGCGCGATGCGATCGTCCTGATCAATCCGCAGATCGAGATTTTTCAAGACCACCGTGTCGCCATAGCCGGTCGAGCCACCTTCGATAGAAATGATGGGCGGAGACAGTTCTTCAGGTTTTGGAAAGGTGAACACCACACGCGCCGCATCTTCGGGCGCTGTGATTGGCGTCATTTTCTCCAGCATTTTGACGCGTGACTGCGCCTGTTTGGCTTTGCTGGCCTTGGCCTTGAAGCGATCCACAAAGGCTTGCAGGTGCTCGCGGTGGGCCTGTTGTTTCTTGGCGGCGGCGGCCTGAACTGCACGTTGTTCTGCGCGTTGGCGGGCGAATTGGTCATAAGGCCCGGTGTAATAGGTGAGTTTACGTTCGTCCAAATGCAGGATCGCGCCGACTGAGCGGTTCAAAAGCTCGCGGTCGTGGCTGATGATCAGCACTGTATGAGGGTATTTGACCAGATAGTTCTCGAGCCAAAGTGCGCCTTCGAGATCCAGATAGTTGGTTGGTTCGTCCAAAAGCAGATAGTCAGGCTGTGCAAACAACACAGCCGCCAAAGCCACCCGCATCCGCCAACCGCCGGAAAAGGCAGAGCAGGGCATTTGTTGTTCCGCGTGATCAAAGCCCAGACCTTTGAGGATTGATCCCGCCCGCGCTTCGGCGCTCCAGGCATCTATATCCGCCAGTCGCGTCTGAATTTCAGCAATACGATGCGAGTCGCTCGCAGTTTCAGCTTCGGCCATCAAAGAAGCCCGCTCAGTGTCTGCGGCCAGAACCGTGTCGATCAGCGAAACTTCATTGCCCGGCACTTCCTGAGCGACACCGCCAATGCGCGCGCGCTGAGGCAGAGAGATCGCCCCACCTTCCAAGGCCAATTCGCCCCGGATCAGTCGAAACAACGTGGTTTTGCCAGCCCCATTGCGCCCGATCAGGCCCACTTTGTGGCCCGGAGGAATGGTAGCGGAAGCGCCTTCAAACAGAGGGCGGCCTTCGACGGAATAGCTAATGTCTGATATCTTGAGCATGAGCACCGTTTGACCCAAGCAAGGCGCGGCGTCAATCACCGCTTTTCAAGTTGCTTTCCTCATGCTATCGGAGCGCAAATTCGAACAGGGGCGGGCAGGGTGCCTATTCCCCATTACAGGAGATAAGACCATGGCTCTGGAACGCACGTTCTCAATCATCAAACCCGACGCCACACGCCGCAACCTGACCGGTGCGATCAACGCAAAATTCGAAGAAGCTGGTCTTCGCGTTGTTGCGCAAAAGCGTATTCACCTGACCAAAGCTCAGGCTGGTGTCTTCTATTCGGTGCACGCAGAACGCCCATTCTATGACGAACTGTGCGAATTCATGGCGTCTGAGCCAATCGTTGCGCAGGTTCTGGAAGGCGAAGGCGCCATCGCAAAAAACCGCGAAGTCATGGGCGCCACCAACCCAAGCGACGCCGCTCCCGGTACGATCCGCGCAGAATTTGCGGAATCAGTGGGCGAAAACTCGGTTCACGGATCGGACGCTCCGGAAACTGCAGCGGTTGAAATCGCTTACTTCTTCTCGGGCCTCGAGCTTGTTGGCTAAAGGGTTTCGGATTGCCGAATGGTAATCCGACAGGGCGGGGGCCTTGCCCCCGCACCCCCAGAGTATTTGTGACAAGATGAAGATTGGAACGCCCGGGGTTCACCTTGGGCGTTTTTTATTTCGGTTTCTCTATTACGTCGATCTGGTTCAATACAGTTTCAAGTTCTGACGACCCGGCGTCAAACGACTTGGCCTTGATGGCATCAAACCGTTTTCTTAAAGCTTGTTTTCTTTGCCTTTGCAATCGTTCCAGGGACGACCCTGAAGGGCGATAACCAATACATAGTACCCAATAAAGTGCGGTTTGGTGCCGGTTTCCAACAAACGTGCATAGGCTTTGTCTGCGCCGAGACTGTGCAAGTCTTGCGCACAAGAGATGCCCGCACGGTGACAGGCATCCTGATAGGCCGGGTCCAGATTTCTGATCGACGAGATGTCTGCCATCTAAAACCAAAAAAGCCTCCAACCCGTTGAGGTTAGAAGCTTTTTATGGCTCCGGCGGTAGGGATCGAACCTACGACCAATTGATTAACAGTCAAAATTTACAACCTTTCAGTCCCTAACTATGTAAAGCTATCCACAAAAAATATACGTTTAAAAATAGTAAGGTACTTGCTTCCGTTAGAGTAAGTTGCTAACTTGGGGTAACGGTGCAAAACAGTCAAAAGTGTTACCCCTGTGTTACCCCTGACGACCATTTGATTTTTCTGAGGACCATTCGACATGGCTCGCGCTCTGACCACAAAATCAGTCGAAAACCAAAAACCAGATCCGAAAAGGAGGCAGGAAATAGCCGATCCAGCCCTTTCCGGCCTTTACCTTGTAATTCAGCCAAGTGGTTCAAAATCATGGGCGCTGCGTTATCGTTTTGCAGGGAAACCAAAGAAGCTAACTCTGGGCAAGTGGCCCATTATGGGCGTGGCTGACGCGCGCTCTGCTGCCTCCGATGCGATAGAACAGATTGACTATGGGAAGGACCCAAGCGCCATTAAGAGGGCAACCAAGGCTGCTCAACTCGAAGCACAGATTTCTGAGCGAGATAAGATAAAGACCCTCATTGAGCAGTACGACAAAAGGCACCTTTCCACATTGAAGAGTAGGGCGAGCGCCAAGCAGTTCCTGGACAGGTTTGTTGTTCTGGCTTGGGGTGAGCTTGACGTGCACGAGATAACCAAGCGCGATGTTGTCGATTTGCTAGATGAGATTTGCGACAGCGGGCGCGAAACTACGGCAAACAGAGTGCTTGCCCATACCCGCAAATTCTTCAACTGGTGCGTTGAGCGCGACGTTATCGAATACGCCCCTACCACGGGCGTAAAAGCTCCCCTAAAGGAGCAACACCGAAAGCGTGTCTTAAACGACGATGAAATTCGGTGGTTCTGGGCTGCATGTGAAGCCGTCAGAGAGCCTTGGGGCAAATTCGGTAAGATGCTGTTGCTTACGTCTCAAAGGCTCAATGAAGTTGCCCAGATGACAGAGGGCGAAGTCAAGGGCGACCTGTGGCATCTCGACTCTGGGCGCACCAAGAATGGCCTATCGCATGACGTGCCATTGTCTGAGGGCGCTCTACGCGTTCTGGCAAGCGTTGAGATGATTGAAGGCAAGCCTGGCTATGTGTTCACCACAAACGGGGAGACGCCCGTCAGTGGTTTTCACAAGGCGCGAAATTACATCGCCGATCAGATGACGGTTCTTGCTTCAGAGGAGCGGGGCGAGGAAGAGGAAATACCGCATTGGACCTTTCACGACCTACGAAGAACAGCGGAAACCGGCATGGCTCGGTTGCGAGTACCTCAAGAGCATATTGACCGAGTAACCAACCACGTGACCGGCCAGCACCGAATGGCGCGGGTTTATAACCAATATGACTATCTGGAAGAAAAAAGAGGGGCCTTAGAGGCTTGGTCGCGGCTTGTGGCCGACATTGCCGAGGGCGGGGCGGCAAACGTTGTGCAATTGGGGGTGATCAAATGACAGAGGAAAAGCCGGATTGGGTCGTGTTAACTGAAAACCTAGAAGAGCCAATGGATCTTGAGGAAAGGGCTTCAAGGATAGCGGCTGTTTTATCGACTGGGGGGGCATCTACTCTGTTCCAAAAAATGCTTTCTCATATGATTGATCCCACTGGAAAAAAGGACAGGTTTTGCCTCGCGTTGCGGCACGAAAACGTCGGGAGACCAAAGGGTCCTGATTGGGCGGTCGGGTTTGAAATGCTCAAGCTTGTCGATGACGAGGGATTGAGTGCTGATGAAGCCATATATCGAGTGAAGCAGAAGTTCGGCAAAGCCGGCACTTCTAGAACGAAATGCTTCGATGCATTAAGGGCAGCGCGCGAGGAAACGCGCCTACGTAACATTGCCGAGCGACTCTTGGATTAAGCCAGTCCGGGAAAACAGTTAGTTTTCTGAACCCCAATTCTTTGGCGTCGGGGCAGATTGTGTGAATATTAGGAAGCCGTAACCGTTTTAACGAAAGGTAACGGCGATGAACTCACACAAACGAATTACTGCAAAAACAGTCCGGCAAATCTGTGGTGACGTATCCGATATGTGGATTTGGCGTCGCCTCAACGAACCTGAATCGGGCTTCCCTAAACCGGTTTACATCGGGCGTCGCAGATTTTGGCGCGAAGCCGAAATCCTCGAGTGGCTCGACGGTCAATCTGCACAAGTCGCATAAAAAACCCCCACCTGCGACGGCGCGGCGGGGGCTTTGCAATTCAGAGGCTTAGCGGGCTTCTCTAATGCAAAACCTACCACTCTGCGCAGTCAAAGGCAACTTTGAGGTCAGAGAAATGCAGACACTCCAAATAAAACTTTTGATGCGCCTTCACGGGCTGACAGAAGCCCAGGCAAGCGCCTTGGCCACCCTGATCTGGGGGAGCTAAGCGATGGTGGCAACAAAGAAGATATCCCGGCAAGAGCGGTGGCGTCAGCGAAACCCCAAGAAGGTCTGGGCGCACGTCGCAACGCAATCGGCACTGCGGCGCGGCCTGATTGATCGCCAGCCTTGCGCCATTTGCAGCGATGAAAAGGCCGAGGCACATCACCCCGACTATGACCGCCCTCTCATGGTGCAATGGCTCTGCCGCAAGCACCACAAGCAAGCGCACAAGCGCAAGGGGGGCAACTAATGGCTCCCAGAAAAGAGGGCAATGAGCACTTCGCCAGGATGACCCGGCAGCACATGGAGCGTCCCGCTTGGCGGGCGCTCTCTCTGCCTGCCCAAGCCATTTACCCTTGGCTCAAATTGGAATGGAAAGGGCCGAAAGCGAACAACAACGGCAAGATTGAGCTTTCGCTACGTCAAATCGCCGATCGGGTGGGTTGCAACGCAAAAACAGCAATGCGCGCAATGCAAGACCTGCAACGGAAGGGGTGGGTTGTGGTTAAGAAATCGGCCAGTCTAGGCATGGCCGGAGAAGCTCGCAGCCATCAAGTCGAATTGACCGAGATAGCCTGCCCACCTGAAACACGCCCAAGTTATTTGTTCCTGCAATGGATAGAAGGTTCTGAATTTCCGGTTGTTGCTGTGAAGACCAACAACCCGTCCGGCAAGAACGGAAAACAAAACCCTGTGCCCTCTAAGGGAACAACACGTTCCGTAAAAGGGAACGAACAAAATAACCACGTTCCCCCAAAGGGAACAGCCTGTTCCACCAAAGGGAACGAACAGCCCTCATATTCAACCTCTCCCGTTCCCTTAAAGGGCACATCCTTATCTACCAAGGGTATGGGCGAAGAACCCCAACATTCTACAGCGGAGGAAATCGGTGATGAATGACCGAGACCGCGAATTGGCCGCAGCGCGCCAGAGACGTCACAGGCTTCGAAAACGTTGCGGCCTTCGGCCCATCACAATTGAAGTCGAAGAGTGGGTGTTTGAGGCACTGCACGCAGATGGGATTCTAAGCTCTGAGGATCTGAAAAATAGGCATCTGTTGGCCGAGACATTGGGCTATTTTTTCTGCGAGTTCATCGCGTTACGGCGTGACGTTGAATGATTTCGGTGTGGTATCTTGGAGCGAAAGAAAGGATAGCGAATGTTTGACATTTTTCGAAGCAAAGGAACCGCCGCTGAGCAGGCATCGCCTGAACTGCGGAAGCTCAAAAGTGAGTTTGCCGAGGCTGAGAACTTGCACAAGGCAGCTTCAGAGCAAATCCGAAAAATCCGGTCCCGGGCAAATCCTAGCAATATTCCGCCTGGCAGTCCGATGGATCGTCGAAGAAAGCCCGTCGGACTATCCGCACGTGATAGCCAGGCTCTTGAAGCGGCTGTCAAACAGCGGACCGAAGTAAGGGAAAAGATCGAGGAGCTAAAGGGCCAGATTGCATCCGCCAACACTGCGGCGATGCAAAAGATTTGCGCTGATACTCGCCCTGAATACTCCACGCATCTCAAAAAGCTCTGGTCCTCTCGGCTTGCTCAAATCCAAGAAGAAATAGTTGCCGTTGAGAACTTGGAGCGTATCCGCATGGGCCTTGAGGCCCAGCAGGTTCGCCTCACTGGATTGCCGCCGTACTCCAAGGAACAACGCGAATTGGCAGAGCGATCAAAAGACCTATGCACAGAGGTCGTTGAGTTGCTGGAAGATGGTGCGCTGACACGGCGGGATATTCCGAAAGCACTGCTCACAGCATGGAGGATCAAATGATGAACTTCAAAGGCAATGCACACAATCGCGCCCGCAAGGAACTCGCGACCCCTCGCCCAAGCAGGCACAAGCAGGGAGACGTGAAATTCATCCGCCTGCCCAATGGCAAGATCAAGGTTGATGGTGATGCCGACCCGGCACTCGTAGCGAGAGCCATCACGCGCGCCAAGGAAAAGCGGGAAAACGGCAAGCGTCCCATAGGCAAAGCGAAGGCGGCTAAAGTACGGGATCGTATGCGGAAGCAACTCAATGCCACAACCGGTCGGGGGCTTTAATGATGGTAGGATTGCGCGGCTTATTGCTCTTTGACGCGCGTCCGCTCCCAGCGGGCGGTGGAGTGTCAAATAAAACACCCGCAGCCGGAGCGTGGCACCTCCTGTCACGGCTCCGGCCTACCAGGGGGGGTACCTCTAATCCTCAGGGCCATTCCGCCCGAAACCGACGCCCCCGCTTTCTTCACACATCCCCAATTCAGAAATTCCGAGGTTCGACATGCCGAGACCCAAAACACCACTAGCCAAGGCCAAGCTCACAGGGGCCTATAGCAAGCACCCAGAGCGTTACAGGGACATTCAGGAGCCTGAAGGGCTGACAGCCCTTGGTGAGCCGCCTGCGTACCTCTCTGAGCCTGAGAAGATGGCTTGGGCAACCTTTGCCGACGAACTGCCCTGGTTGGTATCGAGTGATCGAGCGTTGCTTGAATCGGCCTGTCGGCTTCGCGCCGGCATTCAGGGCGGTGGCGATGTAACAGCCGCGCATATCCGAGAATTGCGGATGCACCTGACGGCGCTTGGCGGCACCCCAACAAGTCGTCACAGCGTTCAGATCCCCGAGGACGAAGACGAAAATGACCCTTGGGCGCAGTTTGAGAGCCAATATGGTTAAGGGGCTGCTCAGCCGGATTAGCAGACCTTTGCTCTGGCCAGCCAACTCCCGTTTTCGGCCGATTGTGTTGAAAAACTCTGTTTTTGCAGAAAATCAGTGAAAAATTTGCCGGTTGAGGGGCGTCGAGATTTTTGGCCAGGGGCTCGGCCAAAACACCGCTTTGGTGATGTGAACGGCTGTCATGACCCTCTCTAGCCAATTGGCACCGACTTTGAGGGCGCAATGGAAATTGGCGGAAAATGGGGGTAACCAAATTTTCGAGTTTTTCAACACAATCCGCCCAAACCGGACCTTGATGGTTTTTGCAGCGAATGGCGGCAATGAAGCCCAGATCGACTGATGCTGCAGGTTGCACCAATGTCCGCACAGGGCCGTCGGCAACGTCAGCTCATCATATGAAACCAGAACAGATTCTTTGCCACCGCATCGCCGCTAAGAGCCCAAACCCGACGGCCTTTACCGCATCGCCATCAAGTTTGCGATAAGCATGTCACGTTTCTTGTCCATTTGCTCCTGGATTTTATGGACCAGATCAGCTTCTGGGCCGCAGCAGATAACAGCAGTTTCCTTCATGTCCCGATGTGTGCGGGTAGCGGAGTCGAGCATCGCTTGCTTAACGATACTCAGAATGGCGTTCCGTTCCGCATCCGGAATATCGGAAAGGGCCGTATTCATTTCTTTTGTTACTCGGTTAACAAGGTTTTCGAGGTTCATTTTGGTGTCTCCGGGTTTGCAATCGCAAGGTTGGACATAACACCAAACGGGCGCATTGTCCCGCATAGCAAAAGTTCAGCTGGTTTGACTGCTCGAAGACGCGTCGAATGGAGGCTATGAGCCCTCTTTACCAAATGCCGTCCCGCAGCATTTCGCATGAGCACAAAATCCAGCCTGTCGCGAACGGCCCTGACCTGCCGTCCGAGGCCACCTCCGATGCTGCGATGCGGCCCGTCGAACCGGACTTTGATGCGCCGCGCAGCATGTTTGAGAAGCGAATTCACACAACGCGGACGAAGCTGGCGCCAACACTCACCCTTCGCATTTCTAGCGGAGCGACAACATTGCCAGTTGGACAAACTTTGAAAGCTGATCGATAGTACGACGACCCAACATGAGAAAACGACCAATGCTCAGACGCCGATTTCTTTTTGCTTTCGCCAGCCTCGCTACTTTGACCGCATGCATGGGTGGGCAAGAGGCGGGAACCGTAATGCAGACCGGTTCATCTTTCGAGGCTCCCGCAGGTAAGGCGTTGGTGGTGTTCTACCGCCCTGCAGCGTTTGCCGGTGGCGCAATCCGCTTCGACGTGCAGCATACAGACGGGTCTGTAGGCCAACTCACCAGCGGTGCTGTGCTACAGAAAGTGGTCAATCCAGGCGAACATACTTTCTGGGCACAAGCGATAAGTCAGGACGCCATTACCATTCAAGCGCAGGCGGGCCAAACCTATTATGTGCGAGGTGATGTTCGTATGGGGATCTACGCAGGTCGTCCACAGTTCACGCAGGTATCCGAGACTACAGCGCGTCAGGATATGTCGCGTTAGAGTGGCGACCAATTCTTGTTAGCTCAGTCAACTTCTGAAAAGGGCTCATACCGCGCGATACCTGAAGGGCCGGTGAGCGGACTTTTCAACCATTCACAAACTGAGTTGAGCTTTTGGGCGTCATGCTTTGTGCTTATTGTAGTAATGATCTTGGCATTCTCAATCTGTGCTCTGTATGCTTCAACTAAACGAAGTTGAAGGCAATCATGGAAAATGAACCAATCGAACGTCGGTTGACGGCAATACTTGCCGCAGACGTTGTCGGGTATGGGCGTTTGATGGAAGCCAACGAAGAGCGCACATTGGCGGCTCTAAAGCATCATCGCCGTGAGTTTTTCGATCCGACACTAGCCAAACATGGTGGACGCCTATTCAAAGTTATGGGCGACGGATTTTTGGTCGAGTTTTCCAGTGTGACAAGAGCTTTACAATGTGCTGTGGAAATTCAACGAGGTATGCCGGGGCGTAATACCGGTGTTCCAGAGGATCGCCAGATTAGGTTCCGCATCGGCATCAATGTTGGCGATCTGATCGTTGAAGGCGACGATTTTTTTGGAGACGGCGTGATACTAGCGACCCGGCTGGAGGGATTGGCCAAACCGGGTGGGATCGCATGTTCAGCTTTTACGCGCAGTCAGATCGGAAACAAGATAGATGTCGATTTCGCCGACCAGGGTGAAATTGCCATCAAGAATGCGTCGAAGCCGGTTCACGTCTATTTCGTAGAATTGAGCGAAAGGTCTTCAGATAAGTCGTCGGGATTGCATACCCACGCAAAGGACACCCTTATTTCAGACAACCCTTCAGTGGCGGTCATTCCATTTGCCAATGTCAGTAATGACCCTGAGCAGGAATACTTTAGCGACGGAATTACAGAAGATATCATTACCGATCTGTCGAAGGTCTCAGGCCTTTCAGTTATCAGTCGGAACACTGTTTTCACGTTGAAGGGCAAAGCATTAAATTTGGAGGAGACCGCCAAGAATCTAGGGGTGTCCTATTTGGTTGACGGGTCGGTCAGAAAGGCTGGCAATCGCGTCCGGATCACCGTTCAATTGGTAGAAGGCGTCACGGACCAACCGATATGGGCAGAGCGGTATGATCGCGACTTGACGGACATTTTTGCTGTACAAGACGAGATTACTCATGCGGTTGTCGATCAACTCAAGGTGACTCTATTACCAGAAGAAAGAAAGGCAATTGAACAGGAGCAAACAGGCAGCCCAGAGGCCTATAACGCCTATCTTCGCGGCGCGGAGTTTCTGCGGAACCGTACCAAGTCGTCTTTGTTGAGTGCACGACAGTTGTTCTCTCAAGCGGTCGAATTCGATCCTGAATATGCAAAGGCATATGCCGGGATAGCCAATTGCGCTACATGGCTGAAAACGCACCATGGCGCAGACATTACGATTGAAGAGATACTCTCGATCACAGACAAGGCGTTGGCCATCGATCCAGATCTGGCGGATGCTCACGCAGCCCGCGGGGCTGCTATGTGGATCGACGATCGGCGCAATGAGGCAATTTCTGCTTTCGAACAAGCCCTTTCAATTGACCCAGATAGTTATGAAGCCCTTTTCTATGCCGCGCGGTTTTTCGAAACGATTGGCAATTTTGAAAACGCAGCAGTGCACTACACAAGGGCAACTGAAGTTCGCCCAGACGACTATCAAGCACCACTGCGGCTTTCCGAGGCATTGTTTTCATTGCAACGGCCGGAAACGGCAAAGCAATATACACAAATTGGTATCAAACGTGCCCAAGAGGCTCTTAAGCTACATCCGGAGAACTCAAGGCCCGCTCAACTGGGGGCCGCTGCTCTTGCCAGGATCGATGAAAAAGCAAAAGCAAAAGCGTGGCTTAGTCGCGCGATGGAAATCGACCCAGACGACAACCACATGCGTTACAATGCGGCTTGCACTTACGCACAGCTCGGTGAAATTGATCTTGCTTTTGAAATGCTGAACAAGTGGATCGAAAAGGCTGCCACCAACCTACTGCTGTGGTTTCAGAAAGACCCGGATCTGGGCCCAATTCGCAACGACCCGCGCTATCAGGGCTTGCTAGATCGGGCACAATCATAACACCGTTGGTCATACTAATCTCGCAGCGTTTCGGGCTCACAGCCGCCTTGCGGCAGTGCAGCGGACATCTCGGTTTCAAGCAAATGTGGATGTCGGCTATCAACGGAGAGGCTTGATCGGTTCGCGCTCGCGGCGAATTCACACTTTCCGCCCTAAGTTCCAAATGCTGCGATTGGTCTAAAGGCCTGCTTTTGGCTCGGAGCGTCATCTTACGATTCTAGTCCGGTCCCACGAACCTTGGGCATGACCGCCAAAACTCCGGGCGTCTAAGTCAGTCAATTGGAGGGGTGAGGGGAAAGAATCGCCTTAGTTCCCCCCAACTTATGCCCAATTCCGGTTGTAGTATTAAGGTGCCGGGCCGATGGGTTTAAGGCTCTGCTTACAT
>NZ_FQZQ01000074.1 GCF_900142085.1 Shimia gijangensis | reverse complement strand
CTTTCTCATCTTCCACTCCTCAGTGGCTACGATGAGCCAGAAACTCTCCCTTATCAAATCACCCTAATTGGACCCATAGGCGCTGACGTCAGACACTGCTGAATGTCGTCAGCTAAGGCGCTGAATAGGTGAACTCCGCTCGGATCGTGATCTCCAATGTGCAGGATCTCCGCCCTGCCGTACTCTGATACTTCCTGAGAAAAATTGTGTTTGGCGGTTAGGCTATCGAACCCGCCGCTGGACATGACCGGGACACCGTAGGGCTCTGCGATTTTGGCCAACATAGGGGCCATGCCACCAGCTTCACACATGACCCACAACCGCACCGGCTGGCCTGTCTGACGATCCAGTGTGTAGCTATCAGCTACTGCCGATACAGAACGCATCACATCCTCAACACCGCTCCAGCACTTTGGCCTGTACAGAGATACACCGTCATCACGGATTGCAGAGAAACAAATCAAGCCAGACCGGCGAGCCCTGTTCAGCTTTTCGCAAAGTCCCTCATAGGCGTTTTCCGTCTTGCCGTAACCGTACCTGCCAACCAGCCGGTAGAATACTTGCCGGATCGTCATGGGTAGGTGTTCGCGGTATTCGTCTAGAACCTCGTTGATCTGCTCTAAAACGATCAGTGTCTTTTCCTGAGGGGACCATTGTGCAAAACCTCGTACGCGGGTTGTCTTGCTCATTACACCGCCCTCCGTGCTGGAGAGGAGAGTGCCTGCCAATTGGTTTCCTCCATCATGTTGCGCACCATCGTCGTGAAGCGGTCGGCGCGCTGTTCATTTCGCTTATCGCGCCCCATCAGGCGACCTCTCGTGCTTCGAGCCAATCACACAGCTCTGCCTCGCGCCAGTAACGGCGTTTTCCGATGCTTATTGGTCTGGGAAAGTCGAGTTTGGGATCTTGCAACCAGCGCCAGAGCGTCATGTCACTGACACCGCCGCACAGGTCTCGAACGGCATTTGCTGGTATGACTTTTGCGGGGTTTATCTCGAGCGCCGGAAGCGGCGTTTGAGTAGTTTGATCTGTAGGTTTCATTTGGCACCTCTGTTGGTTTAGGTGCCTACCTATTGATAACAATCCCGCTCACGGCGCAAAGGGTTGAGCTACTCCCCATTTGTTGGACAGGATCTGGCGTAGTTTAAGCTACTTTTCGCTCCTGCTGATCAGGGTTGGTTGTTTCAATTCCCTGCCAAT
>NZ_FQZQ01000005.1 GCF_900142085.1 Shimia gijangensis | reverse complement strand
AGCGCTGCT
The DNA here is from genome assembly GCF_900142085.1 of Shimia gijangensis. Taxonomy (GTDB): domain Bacteria; phylum Pseudomonadota; class Alphaproteobacteria; order Rhodobacterales; family Rhodobacteraceae; genus Shimia; species Shimia gijangensis. The sequence goes on along the minus strand of NZ_FQZQ01000005.1, from coordinate 212,824 downwards.
GACATAAAACATCCTCCCAATCAGGATGAATCACAAATCAAACCAAATGGGAATCCCATGATTCAGCTTTCAAGCTCGCCGCTTTAGCGGATGAAGAGTCCCGCATGGCAGCCATCGGTGCAGTGTGCAGAGAAGGTCTTCTTCAAGCCCAAAAGGTCATCCACATTTTAGGATAGCCTGCCAGTGGCGCGTCTTGCCAGCATTGAAAATGAACAAGTATAATCCCAGCTTCATTGGCCAACTGTAGGGCCGAAACGAACAGATCGAAAGGAGGACCGAGGTCATGTTCGGCCAAATAAAGATCGTCGAGGTTGATCCTGACACCGAGATTGAATGCCCTGAGACCAAGCGAGTATTGGTGGTTACTGACAGTCAGGCAGTAGAAGTCGCGGGAACGTTGTATATTACGCCTATGCACGTTGCTGCGTTCAATTCGATTGCGAACAAAAGAGAACCACACAACTCTTAGGTGGGAAAGGTCATATCTGTCCTTCGCTTCCTGCTCGGTGAACGACTTGAAAGAGCCCGGGGCAGTTCGATAAAATTTGGCTTGGAATACGCACTTACAAGGCCGGACAGATCTGTTTGGCAAAAGTTGATCAGCGTCAAAGATATTCAAAAGGGAATGACATATTCTTGCAGTCGAATATTTAGCAAAAGGAGTTAGGATATGGTTGAAAAATCTCACACTAGTGGCTTTTGGCCGTCTCTCTATGATCCCTTCCGTCAAATGAGTGAGCGGGTAGCGGAATGGTTAGCGCCAGCTTCCGAAGCGGCCGGGAATGACGACGCGTACCGGATTGCAGTAGAGTTGCCCGGAGTGGAGGAAGATGACATCCACCTGAGCGTCGAAGATGGTGTTGTTTTGCTTAAGGGTGAGAAGCGGACCGAGCGCGAGGAGAAGGGAGAAACTTGGTTTTTCTCCGAACGGCAATACGGCTCCTTCAGCCGCTCCTTTCGTTTGCCCCCGGACGCGCAGGGCGAAAAGGTGGACGCCCAACTAAAAGACGGTGTTTTGACCATCACCATCCCAAAGGTGGCACCTAAGAAACAGGAAACCGCCAAGGTGGAAATCCGCAAGGGTTAGCGAACAGGAAGAATAGTCCAAACAAAATCGTGACCTACGGGCCGGCCTTTTTCATTTAGGTCGGTCCATCGCACTTTAACGGTTGCTAGGTCCCGCAGACTGTAAATTCGTGTGCTCTTAGATTTCGCACGCGCAGCGAAAGTCCGGATCGACGGGCCGCACCGCAGCGGCGGGTGGTAGCGATCAATGGCCGCAAAGGGCCGAAATCACTATAAGGGCTGATCGGACGTTTGATCTACAGTGCGCAGCAATGCAGGTCACAATTGTTGGCATGCTACTTCGTGCCGTTCAAAACGAAAGCTTGAGTTTGGAAGCTGTTGGAGGTTCTTGCTGTACGACTTCTTTTCGAATCTCGTGTTCAAACAAAGTCTTGCAAAGCACTGTGTTTGCGCCAGCATCGCAAAACACTGTGTTCAACACAGTGATTCAACCCAGCAAAAAACACAGCAGCACAACGTCAAAAGTGTGTATCAGGTGTGTATGATGATTTTGAGCTGAAAAACTAAGCTAAGTGCTTGTTTTTATTGGAGGCGAGTACCGGAATCGAACCGGTGTACACGGATTTGCAATCCGCTGCGTCACCACTCCGCCAACTCGCCATCCGTGGTGTTGGCAGGGCTTAGCCGATCTGTCGCAGGGCTGCAATAGGGGAAGCAGCGGAAAAGCGCGATTGCAGACGTTGCCGAGGCGCTGGTTCTGTGGCAAGACAGTCCTCAACCCCGAGTCCGAACGAATGAGTTTAGAATGACTGACTATTCAACCCTTCGCACAACCATGGTCGACACCCAGGTGCGTCCCTCGGATGTGACCAAGTTTACTGTGATCGAATCGATGCTGACTATTCCTCGCGAAGCCTATGTGCCTCGCGACAAACGGGATGCGGCTTATGTGGGCGAACATGTGACCCTGGAGGCTGGGCGTGTGATTCTGGATCCACGTACCTTGGCAAAGATGCTGGATGCGGTGGATATTCAGAAAGACGAACTGGTGTTGGATATTGGCTGTGGTCTTGGCTATTCCGCAGCCGTGATTGCCCGCATGGCCGAAGCTGTTGTCGCCGTCGAGGATGATGCGGACCGTGTCACCGAGGCGCAGACAATTCTTTCTGAAAACGGCGCTGACAACGTGATCATGCACGAAGGCCCTTTGGCCGAAGGTGCCGCTGATCACGGCCCTTATGATGTTATCACCATTCAGGGTGCCGTAGGGGTCTTGCCGGAAAAATTGTCGTCCCAGTTGAAAGACGGCGGGCGCATCGTATGTCTTAGTGTCGAAGGCGCTTTGGGGACCGTGAGAATCGGCTATATGATCGACGGCGAGCTGAACTGGAGATTTGCCTTTAACGGCGGCGCTCCGATTCTTCCCGGCTTTGAAAAGCGTAGCGCCTTTTCGTTGTAAGGTAAGTACCGGCCAGTTGCTGGGCCAACTTGGTGTGAGGGAGAAATCTAGATGGCTCTGCGAATGTTGAAATCCTTACGGTCAGGTGCCTTGGCCCTTTCGCTGTCGTTTGCAATGCCTGTTGCCGCAGTCGCGGAAAACTTGGCGGATGCCATGGCCAGCGCCTATGAACACAGCGGTCTCTTAGAGCAAAATCGTGCTTTGTTGCGGGCGGCAGACGAAGGTGTGGCTCAGACCTATGCATCGCTAAGGCCCATTTTGAATTGGTACGGGTCCATCAGCAATTCATTTGGCACAAGTGCGTCGCTGGCCAGCGCTGGCTTGGGCACAACCATTGATACCAGCACCGCCAGTATTGGAATCACTCTTCAAATTCTGCTGTATGACAACGGGCAGTCGCGCAACCTGATTGCCGCCGCAAAAGAAACGGTATTGTCGACGCGACAATCTTTGATCGTCGTCGAGCAAAGTGTCCTGCTGGATGCCGTTCAGGCGTTTATGAATGTTGTTCGTGACACCCAAATTGTCGAACTGCGTCAAAACAATCTGCGCTTGGTCGAACGCGAGTTACAAGCTGCCAAGGATCGATTTGAAGTGGGGGAAGTCACCCGAACGGATGTGGCGCAAGCAGAAGCGAGTCTGGCCGGCGGGCGCGCGGATTTGGCGCGTGCGCAAGGTGATCTCATGCAATCGCAAGAGTTCTACTCAGCGGCGATCGGCCACCGTCCTGGGCGTCTTGTGGCGCCACGCACGCTTCCTCGTGGCCCAACTTCTATGGAAAATGCCAAAGCCGTGGCGATCCGGTCGCATCCATCGATGACCCGCGCTAAATATGATATCTCGACGGCCGAGTACAATGTAGACGCGGCAGAATCCGCGCTGGGCCCGAGGGTTACATTGGACGGCAACTATGCTGTGCAAGAAGATCTAAATCATAGTTACTACAACCACGCTGGCACCATTGGCCTTACTCTTGGTGGCCCGATTTATCGCGGTGGGCAACTAAGTTCGATTCTGCGTCAGGCAATGGCACAGCGAGACGCTCAGCGCGCCAATTTGCATGTTGTGCGCCATACAACCCGACAGAACGCAGGTAATGCCTGGGCCGCGTTGGCGTCAGCCAAAGCCCAGCTCTCAGCAACCGGGCGTCAGGTCGAAGCTGCCCGAATCGCATTTGAAGGTGTCCGCGAAGAAGCGAAGCTGGGCGCGCGGACCACATTGGATGTTCTGATCGCAGAGCAGGCGCTGCTTGATGCCGAAGCCAGCCGGATTACAGCGCAGACGTCGCAGTTTACGGCCGCCTTTGCATTGTTGGCCTCAATGGGGCTTTTGACCACCGAGCACCTGAATTTGAAGGTCGAACGATATGATCCGTTGGCCTACTACGATGCGGTCAAAGATGCGCCGGCGCTGCTCAGTGAACGCGGCAAAAAACTGGACAAGGTTTTGCGTGCACTCGGTAAAGAGTGACAATTTTCGCTATCTGTTGTGCGAAATTTCCCGAACGGGTAGACTCTGGGCGAGGCTGGAGTAGTATTTTATCATGTCTGATCCTGTGACCAATGTAGAAATTGAAGATGTTTTGACATCAATCCGACGGCTGGTTTCTGAAAACAGCCGTGCGGGGCATGTGAATCCTGTGCCTGTCGAGCAACCTGATGCCGAGCCCGCACACGAGCCTGCTGATCGTTTGATGCTGACACCCGCGTTGCGCGTATCCGAAGTCAAAGATGAGTCTGAGTTGGACGAGGCACATTTTGATGAAGATGTTGAAGAAGCCGCAGAAGAAAACTCCGAATCCTGGCAACATGACGACGCCTCCTTTGAAGGTACAGCTGAAGACGAAGCTGACCACGAAGTAGAGGACAACGAGACCCACTATCAGGCGGACACTTCCGTCGAGGAAACATGGGAAGACACAGACGAGCGTGAAGATATGTTATCTGCCGAGGCCGTCGTTTTCTTTGATGACGATTCTGGCGATCCTGATGAGGCTACTGAGGTTGAGAGCATTGAAGCGGTGGAGGCTGTTGAAGACTCTGCCGAAGAGGCCTTGGAAGATTTTGACGATGACGAGGGTATAGCCCTGTCTGACGCACAGGTACTCGATTCCCGCATTGTTCAGTGGGGGCACATCGGAGCGGTGGACCAGCCCCCTTACGAGCCGGACGCCGCTGGCGACAGCGACTATGCCGGTACCGATGTAAGCGCTTTGAGTTGGGGGGCGTCTGCAACGTCAGATGACGACGAAACGCCTCTCACCCTTGAGGCCGAGATTGAGCCTCTTGAAGAGTTCGACGCGCCGTTTATCGAGATCAGTGAAGAAGACACGCCTGAGTTTGAGGAAAACCTTGAGCTTTCAGCCGCTGAAGACGAAGAGACAATGTGGGAGAGCGACAGCTCTGCTGCGATTGAAGAGAGCGCAGTTGCCGAAGACTTGCCCGAGGACGGTCATACGGAAGAGGCGGAACAAGTTATCCCGATGTTTATTCCGGGCAGCTTTCGACATGCAACTGATGTAAATCTGCATGACCGGGGTGATCGCGAGATGGACGTCGGTGCGACCGACTTGCCCGGCGAGCACTCTGTTCAAGGCGACACAGAGACCAATGATTTTACAGAAGAATCCTTTGAAGAGGCGATTGCCCCCGAAATGGAAGGCTTTGACCCTGATGATACGGCGTTTCTAGACGAGGCGATGATGCGCGATCTTGTCGGGGAAATTGTTCGCCAGGAATTGCAGGGTGCTTTGGGTGAACGCATCACACGAAATGTGCGCAAACTTGTACGACGTGAAATTCATCGTGCGCTGGCCGCCCACGAGCTAGAATAAGGGCCGGTTCGCCGGACTTTGATTGAAAACGAAAAGGCGCGCCATTGCGGCGCGCCTTTTTCACGTTTGGATCGGGCTTAACCGTTCAGGCAGCTTCAGCCTGTTGTGCAGCATTGCGTCGTTCGCTTTCTTCGCGAGACAGCGCAACAGAGGTGCGCACACCTTTGCCGACAAAATCCATCAGCCCCTCGACAACACGTTCGTTGGGGTCAATTCCAGCACAGCTCAGCACTTCGCGGCCATCGCGCGAACGGGCCCAGCGGGCAATTTGTTCCGGCCCATTGCCGTATTTTTTATCATCGGCAATAGCGTCATCCAAGGCAGCCAGCACCACTGCAGCAAAAAGCTTGCGAGCGCGGTTGCCCTGTTCGTTATTAAAAGCCGTTCCATCAACGAAATCTCGCATCTCGTCGTCCTTGTATTATTGCTCTTGTCTTTTCGGCGTGGCGCCCGTTATGACGCCTAAAAGATGATTCGGATAGGGCGTAAATGCATAGCATCTATGCAAAATGCGCATATCTTTCTGCAGTTGCAGCACGAAATAGGCGATCTTGCCACCCGTCAATGGGCCAGATATAGGGTTGCTCAATCTCATATCAACCTTTTGTCAGGGTTTTGTCACATGTCAAAAATCAACGGAAACGAAATTCGCCCCGGCAATGTGCTGGAGCATAACGGGGGCCTTTGGGCTGCCGTCAAAGTCGACCACGTCAAGCCAGGCAAGGGCGGCGCTTTTGCTCAGGTCGAAATGCGCAATCTGCGCAATGGGTCAAAGCTGAACGAACGCTTTCGCAGTGCCGATAAAGTTGAGCGTGTGCGTCTGGAGCAAAAGGATCAGCAGTTCCTTTATGAAGACGACGGCATGTTGATCTTTATGGACACCGAAACCTATGAGCAGATTCAACTTCCGTCCGAACTTTTGGGGGATCGCCGCCCATTTCTGCAGGACGGCATGACCATTGTCGTTGAATTCCACGAAAGCGAAGCGCTGAATGCAACGGTGCCGCAAAAAGTGACCTGCAAAATTGTTGAAACCGAGCCCGTGGTCAAAGGTCAAACTGCTGCAAACTCATTCAAGCCAGCGTTGCTGGACAATGGTGTACGCGTGATGGTGCCGCCATTTGTGGGGCAGGACGAAGACATCGTGGTCAACACAGAGTCCATGGAGTATTCTGAGCGCGCCTGAAGGTTGCGAAACTGTTGAAAGGGCTTGCCGTTTGGCGGGCCCTTTTTTCTTGAGGGGTTCTGCCACTAGCCCCGGGATATTCTCCCATTTGGAAGCCTAAGGCGCCCAGACAATTTCGGCATCGTCAGCCGACATGTCTTTCCCGGCCCGATCAAAACGCAAATAGGCAATTCCGCGGCCTTCGGCTTGGGTGAACAAGGTGCCCACCTCTCGTCCGTCCCGCAAAATGGCAGTGCCAACCGGGGCATTACCGGACACCGCAACGGTCACGAGACCTTTGCGTAGCTCAGTTTTGTGTTTCATCCGGGCGGTGACTTCTTGTCCAACATAGCACCCTTTGCGGAAATCCACGCCGTGCAAGGTCTCAAATCCCGCTTCAAGGATGTAACTGTCCGGGGTGAGTTCAATGCTGGTTTCAGGGATGCAATGCAACACACGTAGCGCGTCCCAATCCGTGGTGTCATTGTCTTGCGGCGCCTCACGATAGGCGCGCCAACCCAAATCCGCGTGCCGCGGGTCGATCATGCCGTCTTCAGGCACGGCATCGACGCCACGGTGCATGTGCAGGGGGCTGGGAGTGATTGTGACATCTGCACGCAATTTATACATGCCAAGCCGTGCAACGAGGCCCGGCGCTATGTCTGCGGCGACGTCCATCAGGATGACGTCCCGGTGGCGGGAAAGAAAGAAGTCGGCCAGATACTTGCCCTGAGGCGTCAAAATAGCGGCATAGACCATCCCGTTGGCAAGGCCCGCTATGTCATTGGTGATCAAACCTTGCAGGAAATGCGCAGCATCAGCGCCGGATATTTCGAAAAGACTACGTGCCTGGGTCATGTCTTGGTCCTGTTCCTGTCTCTGACAGTCATATAGACAGTAAAGGACCATGCAACAGGGCTGAGGTGAGAAATGCGTGCGCCGATGTCGGTTGTGATCCCAACATTGAATGCCGAAGCCGCGCTTGCGGTCTGCCTGCCAGGCCTGTTTGAAGGCGTTCAGGCCGGCATGATCCGGGAACTTATTGTGGTGGATGGTGGATCAGATGACGGAACGGTTGTTTTGGCCCAGGACGCCGGGGCTACAGTGATCGAAACCAAGCCATCGCGTGGCGCGCAATTGCGCAGAGGATGCGATGTTGCCAAAGGCGAATGGCTGCTGGTGTTGCACGCGGATTCATGTCTGCAAGATGGATGGACAAACATCGTTCAAGCGCATCTTGGGCAACACCGGGCAGGATTTTTTAAGCTGAGATTTGAGGGAGGCGGTGTGATGGCTGCAATGGTTTCCGGATGGGCCAACTTAAGGTCGAGGGTGTTTGGATTGCCCTTTGGAGATCAGGGATTGCTGATCTCGCGAAAGCTTTATGAGGACGTTGGCGGATACCCTGAATTTGCAGTGATGGAAGACGTGGCGATGGCGCGGGCGCTTTCTGGGTGCCTTGTTGCCTTAGATTGCCGGATCACCACCAGCGCCGAGAGGTATCACGAGCAGGGTTGGTTGCGACGAGGGGCGCGCAATATGTTGCTGCAGCTGAGGTTTCTCGCCGGGGCGTCACCTGAAAAGTTGGCGCGGGTCTACCGCAAACGGTGAACGATTAAATCCGGGGCAGGCGTTTCAACAAGCGACCTAGGAAAGTGCGTTTGGGTTTCATGAGTTTGCCATTTGCCGCCACAACCGCACCCTCAAGAGCGCGCTTTTCAGCCGTTTCGCCTTTGGCGCTAAACTGCAATCTGTGCAATTCAGCATAGATCCCGTCGCGGCCCAGAAGCTCGTCGTGGCGCCCTTGATCGACAACCTTGCCCTTATCCATGACAACGATCCTGTCGGCCTCTCGCACGGTGCTTAGCCGGTGGGCAATGACCAGGGTTGTGCGTCCCTTAGACAGTTTTTCTAGGGCTTCCTGCACAACGGTCTCCGATTGCGCGTCAAGCGCGCTGGTGGCCTCGTCTAACAACAGAATGGGCGTATCGCGCAGCAACGCACGGGCAATCACCACACGCTGACGCTGTCCCCCAGACAGGTTGGTGCCGCGAGGGCCAACTTGAGTATCCAGACCGTCGGGTAGTTTATCGACAAAGTCTGACACATGCGCGGCATCCATGATTTCTTTCAGACGTTCCGGGCTGATGTCTTCTCGCCCCAGCAGAATGTTTTCCCGCAGGCTTTCATCGAACAGCAACGCCTCTTGCGAGACCACCGAAAACAAGTCGCGCAGGTCTTCGAGTGCCATTTGTTGAACGGCGACGCCATTGATCGTGACCTTACCGGACTGCGGGTCGACAAGACGGGTCAACAGGTTGAACACAGTTGACTTACCAGCACCCGAGGCGCCGACAATGGCGGTGGTTTCTCCGGCTTTGGCGACAAAGGACGCACCGCGCAAAACCTTTGCATCACCATAAGACAGCTTTACGTCTTGCAGTTTGACTTCGGGCACGCCTTTGGGCGAGGCCTTGGGTTTGGGAGGAGATTTCAGAGTCGGTTCGGCCTCAACGATTTCCTTAATACGTTCGATGGCCGATGCAGCTACCTGCCAGACACCACTGAGCGCTCCAAGTCGGCGCAATGGTTCAAAGGCAATCGACAGAGCCGTGAAAAAGCTCATGAACTGACCAATGGTTTTCTCCCCAGAGATGATCTCGCCCCCGCCATAGACCAGAACGGCCAGAAACCCGAGCCCGGCCATGATATCGACCAGCCCAGTTAACGATGCAGAGCCAATCCGCACCCGCACTTCGGTGCGCACCAACTGATCTGCCAGAGATCGAAATTTTGAAGATTGGTAGTCTTCTAAACGGTTGAGTTTCACCGGAATAATACCATGAAACACTTCGTCCAGGCGGGTGGAAACACCGGCGCCAATATCGCGGGCTTCGCGGGCGCGTCGGCGTACAAAGCGTTGCGCGACAAGCGACGGCAGGACCAAAACGGGAATGCCTATGAAGGCCACCACAGTCCACCGCCAATCGACATTGATCGCTACTGCCAAAAGAGCAATCAGGGCAAAGGTATCACGCCCGGCACCGGTAATCATTGCGGTCCACATGCCATTGATAGACTGCACATCGGATTGAACGCGTTGGATCAGATATCCCGGCGGATGTGTCTGGTGATAGGCACTGTCTTGCTGCATGAGGCGATCCAGCATGCGTACCCGCAAATCTGCCGAAGAATTTTGCTGAATATAAGTCAGCGTTACTTTTTGTACGACGCTTGTGACACCCCGAATTATGAAGATCGCCAGTATGGTTATGCCGACTGTCCACAAGGCGGTATCGCTGCCCGCACTGAACACATCGTCGAACATCGGTTGCATCATATAGCTGACGGCACCCAGCATGGACCCTTCCACAGCCATAAAGACGATGGCCAGAAGGAGGTACCATTTATATTTTCCCAGGAAATTCTGCCAAAGCCAAAGAAAGAGGCCGTTATTATCCGGCGAAGACTTGGATGCGCTGTCGCTCACGATTTGGGACACCTTTTCCATTTTGCCCAAGGCTCGGGCGTGGTTGCCAGCAAGGATACCGGTAGCGGCAACTGTATGCATTTTGACTGCGGAATGTCCAGTTTTCCGCCGCGAAAGCCTGAGCCTGGGAAACGGAATTTTTTGCGGCTTTGACAATGATTGACGACGGCCTGAATGCGAGTAGTGTTTGGCATAAGAACGAGGAAAAATTCTATGCGGTTGTCCAACGGTCGTCCTTATCTGGCAATTCCCGGCCCGTCGGTCATTCCCGAGGCCGTTTTGCGCGCCATGCATCGGTCTTCGCCAAACATTTACGAAGGTGAGCTGATCGAGATGACCCACGGTCTGATCCCGGACCTTAAAGCTTTGGCAGGCACACAGCATCAGGCCACAATCTATATAGGTAATGGGCATGCGGTGTGGGAAGCATCCCTGTCTAATGTGATTGCACCGGGAGACAGGGTTCTTGTGCCCGCAACCGGGCGGTTTGCGACAGGTTGGGCCGAAGTGGCCGAAGGGTTGGGTGCCGAAGTTCAGCTGATTGATTTTGGTCTGCGCAGCCCGATGGACTTTGACCGAATTACTGACACTCTCAGAGCAGATTCTGATCACCGCATCAAGGCCGTGTTAGGGGTGCATGTGGACACCTCTACCTCGATCAAAACAGATATGGGGCAACTGCGTGCGGCGTTGGACGCAGCCGGGCATCCGGCGCTGTTGATGGCCGACTGTATCGCTTCTTTGGGGTGTGACCCGTTTCACATGGACGCCATGGGCGTTGATGTGATGATTGCAGCTTCGCAAAAAGGCGTCATGGTGCCGCCCGGATTGGGTTTTGTGTTTTTTAATGACAAAGCCGCCAACGTCCGCGCGAACATGCCTCGCGTCAGTCGCTATTGGGATTGGGTACCGCGCGCCAACCCGGATCTTTACTATCAGTTCTTTGCGGGTACGGCCCCAACCCACCATCTTTATGGGCTTCGCGTCGCGCTGGATATGATTGCCGAAGAAGGGCTCAACAACGTATTTGCCCGCCACGAACGATTGGCACAGGCGATTTGGGCTGCGGTTATTGCCTGGGGCAAGGGTGGACCAGTTGAGCTGAATGTGCGCGACGCTGTCCACCGCAGCAATGCGGTAACCGCGCTTCGGATCGGCGCACCGCATGGCACCAATCTGCGGCGCTGGACGCAGGACAATGCCGGGGTCACGCTGGGTATCGGGTTGGGGATGTCGACCAGGGACGACCCCAATGGCGATGGATTTTTCCGGTTCGGCCACATGGGGCACGTGAATGCGCATATGGTGCTCGGATTGCTGAGCACGGTTCAGGCCGGCATGCAGGCGTGTCATATTCCTTTTGGACCGGGCGCACTGGATGCCGCAACCAAAGTGATTTCTGGCCCCTAGTGTGGCCGTGTTCGGGCCTCAAGCTGCGAGATTGCTCGGTTGATGACCCAGACCGCCAACAATGCGGCGGCGAAACCAAATACCACCCAAATCAAAGTCAGCAATCCAAAAAGGTTGACCCACGCCATAACAAGTGCCGGTGTCGTATAGTTTTCAACAGACTTAATCGGGCGAGCCATAGCGATCCTTTCAGCTCAAAAGAATAGAGCGCTGGAGCCGATTGTCAGGTGAAAGCTTTGAGAGGCTCCTTAATCAGCCGAGATCCGCCAAAACTTTGGGCATCTCATCGGCTAGAATTTGCAAGAACTCTGACGGTCCACAGCTGACCCTGATACAGCGGTTTTGGGGGGCAACAAATGGCATGCGCACAAATACGCCACGTTGTACCAAACCATCCAGAACGGCCTTGGCATAGGCGCCGTCGCGCCCACAGTCGATGGCCACGAAATTGGTGGCCGAAGGCAGGGTGGTGAGCCCATTGGCATGCGCGATCCCATCTATTTCTGCCCGCGCCTGAACAACTTTTTCGTTGGTGTCCGCCAGCCAGTTCGCATCAGCCAAAGCTGCAAGGGCTGCCGTCTGGGCCGCGCGGTTCATGCCAAAATGGTTACGGATTTTTTCAAAGTTTCGGATCAGATCGCGCGCACCCAGCGCATATCCAACCCGCGCACCCGCCATGCCATAGGCCTTAGAAAAGGTACGCATACGGATCAGACGCGGGTCTTCGATGTCGACCTCTGCAGCTGTGCCTTCTGGTGCAAATTCAACATAGGCCTCATCCAGAACCAACAACGTGTCTTCTGGCAGGTTGTCCAGAGCCGCAACTATGCTGTCGCCGGAAACCCAGGTGCCCATCGGATTGTCCGGATTGGCGAAATAGACCAGTTTGGCATCCACATCGGCGGCTTTGCGCATGAGGGCGTCTAGGTCCTCGTGATCGTTCTTGTACGGCACCATATGCAGCACCCCGCCAAAACCTGCCACGTGGTAGTTGAAGGTCGGGTAGGCACCTTGAGAGGTAACAACGGTATCGCCGGGTTCAATCACCAAACGAGCAAGATAGCCCAACAGACCGTCAATGCCTTCGCCCACGACGATGTTCTGTGGCGGGATTTCGTGAAACTCTGCCAGCGCGTGGCGCAGATCATAGCTTTCCGGGTCGCCATACATCCAGATCCCGTCCGAGGCGTCTTGCATGGCAGCAATGGCTTTGGGGGACGGACCAAAGATGTTCTCATTGGCTCCCAGGCGTGCGCGAAAGTCCTTGCCCATGGCGCGTTCCTGCGCTTCGGGGCCTACAAATGGCACGGTTGCGGGCAGGGTCTGGGCGAGGGCGGTAAAGCGAGTGTTTGTCATAAGGGGAAATTGGCTGAATAGGGCTAAAACGGCAAGGGTTGAATTTTCTCAATAAAGTTATACTTGAGAATCGTTCTCAATGCTTCAGAAAGGGGAACATTATGGTCACAATGTCACGCAGAGGATTTATTGCGGCAACTCTGGCAACCGGCGTGGCCCGGTCCGTACCAACAATCGTTACGCGCACAAGCGGACGTCGTATTCTCACATTGGTCTATGACAAATCGCTTGGCATGATGCGGGCGGTTGAGCGACTTGTGCCCTGACGTCAGGGTTTACGCAGACGTCGGGTTTGACGACACTGTGCGTAATCTGACCCACAGGAGATTGCCTAATGGCTCGTGTATCCGTAGAAATTGCCGATCACATTGCGACTGTCACTTTGACCCGCGGTGATAAAATGAACGCTCTGGACCCTGCCATGATTGATGCGATCATCGAAGCTGGCGAAGGATTGATCGACAATTCGGATGTGCGCGTCGTTGTTTTGCAAGGCGAAGGCAAGGCGTTTTGCGCAGGGCTCGACGTGATGAGCTTTGCCGCCATGGCAGGCAGTGATCCCGAAGAAATTGCCATGCCGCGCACCCATGGTGACAGCAATCGGTTTCAACAAGTCGCCATGGTCTGGCAGAAAATTCCGGTTCCGGTGATCGCAGCGCTGAAAGGCGTGGCCTTTGGTGGCGGATTCCAGATCGCCATGGGCGCCGATATCCGCATTGCGGCGCCGGACACCAAAATGGCGATCATGGAAATGAAATGGGGTTTGATTCCCGATATGGGCGGTATGGCGATCCTGCCCATGCTGGCGCGCTCAGATGTCATTCGCAAGCTGACTTACACGGCCACACAGATTACGGCTGTGCAGGCTGAGGTATGGGGATTGGTAACCGAATTGGCCGATGATCCCGAGGCAGCCGCTATGGAGCTGGCACGTGAAATCGCAGGCAAAAGCCCCTCTGCTATTCGCACAGCCAAGCGGCTGATCGGCTATGCCGAGGCCAACGCAGGTCAGGTTGCCGATGTCTTGCTGGAAGAAAGCCGCGAACAGGTCACGCTGATTGGCAAGGCCCATCAAATGGAAGTGATCGCTGCCAATTTGCAAAAACGCCCGCCTGTCTTCAAAGACTAGCCCAAGAATTTGCGATAAGCTTCTCGTTCCATTTCATAACGCATTTGCAAGTCTGCAAGTTTGGCCATCAGTTGCTTGCGCTCTGTCTCATCCGTGCAGGATTGATAAACCTTGCGAGATTTATCTAACTGATATTTAAGGGAAAATTCGCGTAGAAGCACACCTGCCTGCGCCATGATCCTTTGGCCAGCTGCTGTGGCTGGATCCTCCAATGCATGGCGCTGGGGAAGGGGGCTCCCCGCGCCCTCAAGATTTGAAAGCTGGCCTTCGGCCTCGGCTTTTTTGATCTGTCTTTCCAGAAGGTTTTTGAAAGAACGTCGCATAAGGCAAGTGTATCGAAGGAAAGCCACCTTGCCGAGTAAAGCCCGACAAGGTGCACCTATTTGGGTGGCAAAGAAAAAGGGCGCCAGTGAGGCGCCCTAATCTGTTTGGAATTTGGAATTAGCCGATTTCCGCAAGTCGCTCTAATGCGGCTTTGAGCTTAGCTTCTTCTTCTTCCCGGGCAGCAAGATTTCCACGAGCTTCTTCAACCACTTCGTCCGGGGCGGAGGCCACGAATTTGGGGTTGTTGAGGCGCCCGCGCAGGCCGCCGAGTTCTTTGGCGAGTTTGCCTAAGGTCTTTTCAAGACGGGATTTTTCGGCGTCCACGTCGATGATGTCGGCCAGTGGCAGGCCGAAAGTTCCACCATCCACAGCCACGGTGGCGCAGCCTTTGGGAAATTCAGTGACCTCGGTCAGGCTGTCGAGGCGTGCGAGCTTCATGATGAGGGCCTCATTTCGGGCCCACGCACCTTTGCCAGTGTCATCCAATTCGCTGACCAAAACAGGAACTTTCAGACCCGCAGGCACATGCATTTGCTGACGGGCAGAACGGATGTTTTCGATCACTGAAATCACCCAATTCATTTCTCGGTCGGCATTTTCATCAACAAGATCAGCAACTTGAATGGTTGGCCAGTCCTGATGCACAAGCATGTTGTCGCGCTTTGCGGTTTCGCCCCAAAGCTCTTCGGTGATGAAGGGCATAATCGGGTGCAACAGGGTCAGACATTGATCCAGAACCCAACCCATAGTCGCGCGGGTTTCGGCTTTGATGGCCTCATCTTCGCTGCCAAATAAGGGCTTGGAGAACTCAACGTACCAGTCACAAACCTGACCCCAAACAAAGGCATAAAGAGCGTTTGCGGCGTCGTTAAAGCGGTAGGCTTCAAGGGCGGCATCAACTTCTTCGCGCACCTTGGCGGTTTCACCGATGATCCACTTGTTGACTGTGGCTTTTGCGGGGTTTTGTCCGTTTTGTACAAAACTCTGAGCCCCGTTTGACCGTTTTGTACCATCGTAAACGCCGTTCATTTCGGCAAAACGCACGGCGTTCCAGATTTTGGTGCCAAAGTTTCGATAGCCCGCGATGCGCTGCATATCGAGTTTCAGCACGCCGCCCAAAGCTGCCATCGCAGCAGATGAAAACCGCAGCGCGTCGGCACCGTATTCGTCAATGATGTCGAGCGGGTCCATGACGTTGCCGGTGGATTTCGACATCTTCTTGCCCTTGGCGTCGCGCACGAGGCCATGCAGATAGACGGTGTCGAACGGAATTTCATCGACCACGGCCAGCTGCATCATCATCATGCGCGCGACCCAGAAGAACAGGATGTCCTGCCCGGTCACAAGGTCCGAGGTTGGGAAGTATTTCTTCAGCGCGTCAGTGTCCTCGGGCCAGCCAAGCGTGCCGATGGGCCAGAGACCTGAGGAGAACCAAGTGTCCAGCACATCAGGGTCGCGCCAGACCGGATACACCAATTTGGTCGGGTCCTGAGACACTTCATACGCAGCCAGAGACGCCGCAAACTGGCGAACCGCTTCGTTGCGGTCGGCCACTTCAATCACGGTCGCATGGTTCAGCGGCGTTGGCAGGCGCGCTTCGTCATCTGCAAACTGTGTTTTCACATCGTCAAAAGACGCCGCACAGTGGTGGGTCTCGTCGCCAATCACTAGCTGCTGGTCTGACAGCAGGCGCCCCATTTCCACGAGATCAAGTACGCCGTCACCTTCATCGTCATAAACGCCATCAGCCTTAAGGTTGAGACCATACCAAACCGGTATCTGATGTCCCCACCACAGCTGGCGAGAGATACACCACGGTTCGATGTTTTCCAGCCAGTGAAAATATACCTTCTCGCCGCTTTCGGGCAGGATTTTCACGGTGCCATCACGCACCGCATCCAGCGCCGGGCCAACGATTTTGTCCGCATCAACAAACCACTGGTCTGTCAACATCGGTTCGATCACCACCTTAGAGCGGTCGCCAAAGGGCTGCATGACGGGTTTGTTTTCGACAAAAGGCACGGAAACATCGATCTCGTTGCCGTCTTCGTCCTTTTGGGTCTGGGTGGTCATGACCGCCAGACCTTCGGAGCTGATCTGGTCAACAACCAGTTTACGTGCCTCGAACCGGTCCAGCCCGCGCAAATCATCAGGGATCAGGTTCACAGCGTCGGCTTCGTTCTCAGACAGGGTCCGCTCGCCTTTGGCGACAGACATGGCGAGGCTGGCTGCGTGGGCGTAGTCTTCGCCATCGCTGCGCATGTGGCCCCTGGTGTCCATCAGGCGGTACATCGGAATGCCGCCACGCTTGGCAACCTGATAGTCGTTGAAGTCGTGCGCGCCGGTGATTTTCACCGCACCCGAGCCAAAATCCTTGTCCGGGTACTCATCCGTGATGATCGGGATCAGGCGGCGATGTTCTTTCGGGCCCACCGGGATTTCGCACAACTTGCCAACGATCGGCGCGTAACGCTCGTCTGATGGGTGCACAGCCACCGCGCCATCACCCAGCATGGTTTCAGGGCGGGTGGTGGCGATCGAGATATAGTCACGGGTCTCTTGAAGCGTGATGTTCCCGTCTTCGTCCTTCTCGACGTATTCATAGGTGGCCCCCCCTGCGAGAGGGTATTTGAAGTGCCACATGTGGCCTGCGACTTCGATGTTTTCGACCTCAAGATCGGAAATCGCGGTTTCAAAATGCGGGTCCCAGTTCACCAGACGCTTGCCGCGATAGATGAAGCCTTTGTTGTACATGTCGACAAAAACTTTGAGCACTGCGTCGTGGAAATTGCCGCCTGCCACATCTTCGGGCGCACCGGGCGCGCCTGACATGGTGAACGCTTCGCGCGACCAGTCGCAGGACGCACCTAGGCGTTTGAGCTGATTGACAATGGTGCCGCCGCTTTCGGCTTTCCATTCCCAGACTTTCTCAAGGAATTTTTCGCGGCCCAGTTCATTGCGCGAAGGCTGTTGGGTTTCGGCCAGCTTGCGTTCTACCACCATCTGCGTGGCGATGCCTGCGTGGTCGGTGCCGGGTTGCCAAAGCGTGTCAAAGCCCTGCATCCGCTTCCAGCGCATCAGGATGTCCTGCAGTGTGTTGTTGAACGCGTGTCCCATGTGCAAAACGCCTGTCACATTGGGCGGGGGGATCATGATGCAATAGGTGCTGGCACCGGGTTTTGCGTTTGCGCCTGCGGTAAAGCAGCCTGCTTTTTCCCAAGCCGCGTAGAGGCGGCTTTCGGCCTTGGCTGCATCAAAGGTTTTTTCCATCGCCATGCGTTCGATCCTGAGTGTATTCGTGGTTTCGGGATCATCTATCGAATGGGGGGACAAAGGGAAAGGCGGAGGGGCGAGAATTTGGGTTTATTGTGCGGATTTGGGGGCCGGTGGGGTCATATCGCGCGCTGCAGCGGTGAAACTGCGTGAAACTGTCAGAGTGCGCCCATCGCTGAGATGGGCCAACACCTTGCCGTTTTCCCGCGTCAGCCCCTGAAAGGCACGGGCCGCAATCCAGTGCGACCTGTGGATTTGCTGACCGGGATAATCGCGCAATTCCGTCAAAGCATCGGCAAAGCGCATATGGATCAACTCGCGCCCTTTTTCGGTGGTCACTTCGACATAGTGATCTTGCGAGGTGAGCGAAATCAGCTCGGTGCCCAGTTGAGGCGGCAGGCGTTTAAGGAACGTCATGTAGGTTGGAATGCGCAGTGGCGCGTTCAGACGGGGGCGGATGTAAATGATCATCGCCCCGCCGATAATCAGGCAGACCAGCAGTACATAAAGGAGTATTTTTAGCTGCCAAATACCCCCTGGTTTAGGGCGCAAAAAGGCTTCTATTGCCATGACCGAGAGGGCTGTTGGAATGGCAGCCAAAGCAATGGCCATCGCAAAGTTCAAGGCCGGCGCGTTGACGTGAATGAACCCCGGGCGGCGCAGCAACAACAAGGAAGCGCTGACAAAAACCCAACCGGCCGCCAAGCACAGCGCCCAATAGGCGGCTCTTAGGAAAAACGGCATTTCAAATGTGCCGAAAGGGCCCAAAGTCGTGAATATGCCAGTGGCCATAACATATGCGGCCGCTTGCTCGGGCACATGCCAAACAGGGCGGTCGTGCAATTGGGGTTCTTCTTTTTTGTCGTTCACGAAGTCTGGGCCTCTGTCCACGAAAACACTGTTGTTCTGGCGCGACATCGCCTTGATGGCAAGGGTGACGTTATCGCAATTGAAGAGAGATCGGATGGTGTTTTCTATTCTCGCAGGCGCCCCTGTTTGGGTGTGGCCTGTATTGATGTGCCTCGTGTGGCTCGGACTGAAGGCCACCAAAGAGCGCACAGTGTCGACCTGGCCGATTTACATCATGCCAATGGTCGGGGTTTTGTCTCTGAATGCGGTCAGAGGATTGGACGGCGGAGGCGGCATCTGGGTTGCCTTTGTCTTTGCCTATCTGGTTGGCATGAGGCTAGGGCGCCGGTTTCAGCCGGGTGTAGTCCTGTCCAAATCACAAGGTCAGGTCACACTGTCCGGGGAATGGGCTACGTTCCTCGTGCTGATGGTGGTGTTCTGGATGAATTTTGCCGGGGGCATTGCACAGGCAATTGCGCCCGAGGTTTACACGTCCTTTGGCTTTCACGCTGTCTTTGCGGTGATTGCCGGGTTAGCGGCTGGGTCTTTTGCGGGACGGGCGATCGGTGTCTATCGCGCGTGCGGGTGAACGAGCTACTTGTTTCGCGCGGCGTACAGACCTTTTTCGGCGGCGCCCGCCATTGTGACTTTGGCCTGATGGGCGCGGATTTCGTCATGTCGGGCCAGATCGTCGGGTGTAAACCAGTCGGTGGCGGGTTGATAATGGATGAAATTGCCTTTGGTGTCCGATCCGCGCACCGGGATGGCGTAGTCACCGCCGCCGTGTTCCTGAGCCACATCCGGGGTGAGGTAGCGGATCACGGCTGCAATCCGGCGGTCATCGGAAACGTTTGGCCCGGACCCATGAACCGTGAGCCCATGATGCAAAGACATCTGACCGGGATGCAGTTCGATGGCGACCTTGTCCTCGTCAGCAATATCAACGGCGACCTCCTGACCACGCGACAAAAGGTTGTTGGCGTCGTCACGGTCTTCGTGGGGCAGGATCGCCTGTTTATGACTACCTGCAACAAAATCCATACAGCCCGAAGCCGGTGTCGCAGGCGACAAAGGCACCCATGCGGTCAGCAGGCCGTCAATCGCCCCCATGCCCCAATACGTGAGGTCCTGATGCATGGCGACCAGGGCCTTGGTGTGCGGTTCCTTTACAAAGAACTCCACGCCGTAAATCAGGATGTCCGGGCCCAAAATGGCCTCAACCGCATCCAGAATGGCCGGGTGTGTACCGATTTGCGAGGCCAGCGGCATCACACATTGCGCGTTGATCCGTTTGTAAATGTTAAGAGGCAGCGGCAAGTCTGCGGTCAGCCAGTCGGCTTCCATCTGTTCGAACTCGGTGCGCCAGCGTGCGGCGAGTGCTTGCGGGATCACCGGAAGTGGAAACAAAAAGCCATCGTTCCAATACTGGGCGATCTGCGTGGCCGTTGGCCGACCATTTTCAAGAGGAAGTGAGGGGATCATGCGCGTGGTCCTGTGTGTTCGCGTGGCGTGCCGCAGAGGTTAGCCGAAATGCGCCTGAGGCCAGCACGCGAACTCTTGCAGGGAAGGCTAAGTTTTACTTATTCTGCAACTATGAAAAGTCGCATTCCTTCCCTGAACTGGCTGCGTGTGTTCGAGGCCGCCGCTCGCACCGAAAGCTTTGCGCGCGCGGCAGCACAGCTCAATATGTCACCCGCTGCAGTCAGTCAGCAGATCAAAGCGCTGGAAGACCGTCTGGGGACGCCGCTGTTTGAGCGTCGCGCGCAGGCCGTGGCGCTGACCGAAGCCGGGCGGGCCTATTTGCCGCCGGTACAACAATCTTTGATGACCTTGGAAAGCGCGACAGAAGCCTTGTTTGGCCAAAGCCGCGCGCAGGGGCTTTATGTACAATCGGTCCTGATCTTTGCGCATGGGATCTTGGCGCGTGGCCTTGCGGAATTTGAAAAGACCCATCCCGGCACTTCGGTGTTCCTGTCCACGGGCAATTCGGCGACTGATTTTCATCAGGGGTTCAGTGACCTGAAGATCATCTTTGGCAACCCGCATTCCTTTGGCGCAGAAAGCGATAAGGTGCTGGAAGAGCGTTTGTTTCCCGTGGCTTTGCCGGGCTGCGCCGAGGTGATCCTGCAGCCTTCGGACCTTTTGGATCATCCTTTGATTGAGGTCAGCACGCATCGATCCGGGTGGACGCAGTTTCTGGACGAAGCGCGGGTACAGCGGGGCAAACGGCGCATGGTTTATGCCGACAGTACGGTTATGGCCATGGCGATGGCGCGGGAAGGGCAGGGTGTGGCGCTGGCCCGAGCCCCTGCAAGTGACGCGACAATGCGCGGGTCTGGTTTGGTGCCCTGTTTGCCCGGAATGAGCGTCGCAGGATCAGAAGCCTATCATCTGGTCTATGACGATCGCGCGGCCTTGCGTCCGCCCGCGCGCCGGTTCCGGGAGTGGCTGTTGGATTGGGTGGCGCATGAAGGATGGGCGGGGTAGGGGCGCTGCCCCTCGCGTTGCTTTTGCAAGCAAAAACAAAGCTCACCCCGGGATATCTATAGGCCAAAAGAGGGCCGATCAGAGCATCAGTTGATAGCTTGCGGGTACATAGTGATAGCCATCGCCATGTGTGGCGACATAGCCCACGGCGGGCCACGGCATATGATAGCCGACGAAGGGGGTTTTGTCGGCGGCCAGCATATCCAGCATCTTTTTGCGGGTTGCGGCGGCGGCTGATTTGTCCATGTCAAACTTGACCTCCCAATCGGGATGCGCCAGCGACCAGACATAGTGGTTGGCAAAATCGGCAGCGATCATCAGCTGTTTTCCCTGGCTTTCCAGCCGATAGCCCATGTGGCCGGGTGTATGGCCAAAGGCCGCCGTGGCCGTGATGCCCGGGGCGACACTTGCGCCGTCGTCCAGCATTTCGAAACGCTCTATGTTCGGTCGCACCTTGGCTTCAAACGCCTTGTTTTTGCCCTCGGTTCCCTTCCAGAAGTTCATCTCGGCCGACCCGGTCACGTGGCGTGCATTGGCAAACGTCACGCCTGCGTCACCCGCCACACCGCCGATGTGATCGCCGTGCATGTGGGTGATGACCACCGTATCGATTTGATCGGGGCTGTAGTCTGCGGCCTGCAAGGCGCCGGTCATGGCATCGGGGTTCAGTCCGGTGTCAAACAGAACCAGCTCGCTGCCGGTGTTAACCACGGTTGGTGTGAAAAAGAACTGCGCCTTGTCGGTCGGGATATTGGCGGCCTGGGAGGCGGCGGCAAAGTCTTCGGCGCTGGCATTCATGCCAAAGATGTTTTGCGGGCCTTCCACGGTGCGGGTGCCCACCAGCAAGGTTGTCACTTCGAAACCACCCAGCTTCATGCGGTTGAACCGGGTGGCACCGATCCCCATCATGTCGGCCGCCGCCAAAGCCGGAGAGGCGCTGGCCATCACAAAAGGGGTTGCCGCGGCCCCCAGCAAAAGATTGCGGCGATTGATATGGGGTGTTTTCAGGGACATGAGGGGGCTCCTTTTGCTGCGGCGTATCTGACCAGATAGGACGCATCGGCTGAAAGCAATTTTACTCACCTTGTTGTGAAGGCCCCCAAACAGAGGGCGCGGCAGGCCGACAACAGAGTTGCCCGGCAAATATGCGCCAATTCGCCTGCTTTTCTGGACAAGCGCGCGATTGTGTGGGATGGCAGGCCGCAACAGGAGACTCCTATGACCACGACTCGTTTTGCGCCCTCTCCCACGGGCTTTATCCATGTTGGCAACCTTCGCACCGCGTTGATGAACTATCTCATCGCGCGCAAGGCTGGCGGCACTTTTATTCTGCGGATCGACGACACCGATCCTGAGCGTTCCAAGCAGGAATATGTGGATGCGATCCAGCAGGATCTGGAATGGCTGGGCCTGACGTGGGACCGGATGGAGCGTCAGTCGGACCGTCTGGATCGTTATGAAGAAGCGGCGCAACAGCTGCGTGACAATGGCCGTCTGTATGAATGCTTTGAGACCCCGACCGAGTTGGACCTGAAGCGCAAAAAGCAGCTTAATATGGGCAACCCGCCGGTCTATGACCGCGCGGCGCTGAACCTGTCGGAGGCCGAAAAAGAGGCACTGCGGGCCGACCGTGGCAATGGTCACTGGCGGTTCAAGCTGGACCAGAAGCGCATTGAATGGACGGATGGTATCCTGGGGGATTTGTCGCTTGATGCCGCGTCGGTTTCGGACCCGGTGCTGATCCGTGGCGATGGGCAGTTTCTCTATACGCCTGCGTCCGTGTGTGATGATATCGACTTTGGCGTCACCCATGTTGTGCGTGGATCAGACCATGTGACCAATACGGCCACACAGATTCAAATCATCGAAGCTTTGGGCGGCACGGTGCCGACCTTTGCGCACCACTCATTGCTGACCGGACCACAAGGCGAAGCATTGTCGAAACGTCTGGGCACCCTGTCGTTGCGCGATCTGCGCGAAGCCGGGGTTGAGCCGATGGCGTTGCTGTCGTTGATGGCTGGTTTGGGGTCAAGCGACGCAGTTGAGTTGCGCGGTTCGGTTGCAGAGGTTGCTGAACACTTTGAACTCAGCCATTTCGGCTCGGCTCCGACCAAGTTTGATGAGCAGGATCTGTACCCCCTGACCGCGCGCATACTGCACGAATTGCCGCTTGCGGATGTGGCGGATGATGTCGCTGCCGCTGGCGTGCCTGCGGCGTTGGCGGAACAGTTCTGGAACGTCACCCGTGAAAACATCACCACCCGCAAAGATCTTGCCAAATGGTGGGACCTTTTCGCCAACGGTGCTGATCCGGTGATCGACGACGAAGACAAAGAGTTTGTCGCCGAAGCCATGGCCCTGTTGCCCGAAGGGCCGTTTGACGGGGATACCTGGGGAATCTGGACCAAAGCCGTGAAAGAGGCCACTGGTCGCAAAGGGCGTGGTCTGTTCATGCCGCTGCGCAAAGCGTTGACCGGCCAAAGCCAGGGGCCGGACATGTCGGCCGTTTTGCCGCTGTTGCAAGTCATCAAAGCACGCAGCTAAAGCATGTGCACCTAAATCGTTTCCGTGGGATTGGGACTGGTGGAGCCGTTGCTCCACCTAAGTCGATGCACTGATATCCTCAATGCTGCGAACGTGCGGGAAATCACCCGTTGCGATGTAGGCTTCTTCTTCGGGGGTCGAAGGGCGGCCCAAAATCGGGTTGCGGTGTGGGTGTCGGCCAAATCGTTTGAGGACTTCAAAGACAGTGTTGTGCTGATCCTTGAAGCCTGAACGCATTTGTTCCAAAGGCCCGGTGAGACGTTTTGCAATCCGGTCTACGACGCTGCAAAGCATCTCCATACGTTGCAGGTGATCTGGCCCTTCACAATGTGAAATGGAAATCACAAAAAAGGCCTGCTCCCATGGCTCAAGCTGCTCAAAATCTCCGTTTTTCAGTCCTTCTATGGCCAACCGGGCAGCTTTGATATCCTGGGCAAATGCAGCAGGCGTATCGCGCCAGAGAGACCGGGGAAATTGATCCAGCGCGATCAAGAGCGCCAGCCGGCCCTTTGCAGTTTTCGCCCAATGATCCAGCTGACCTGTGGCCGCCGCAAGAGTGAGGTCTGAAAAGTCAGCAACAATCCTGGCATCCATTCCGCCTTGCATGCGCTCGTCCCAAAACGCGCCATGAGTCTCGAGGCTGTTTTGGTGTCCGTTATCCGGAAACCAAAGGTCGAGAACGTCTTGTGGTTCGAATGAGGTGGTTGGCATGGCGTAGTTTCCCGTGTGGCGCATCTTTTGCACAGAGTACTCGGGACAGTCGTTTTACCAAATGAAAATATTACAACGGTGGGAGAGTGCTTAAGGGCGGGCAATAGACAACAGCCAAGCCCGCACCGAACTACTTCTGTTCGGTTGGATTGCCTAGCCAGGCCTTTGGATCATTTGCGGGTACGTTCAGAAACTCGACATTGATACGCATCAGATTGTCATCCACCAGTTGCCTTTCGTCACTGCTCAGGCGTTGGTGACGCGGGTAGATCGGATTTTCGCGGTCGTTCAGCACTGGAGCGGACCAGCCGCTGGTTGTCGCGAAGAAATCCGCAACACCGGCTTCTCCGAATTGCCGTAGGTACCCCTGAACCACCACGTCTATATAAGACAAAAGAACGGGGTGTTCTTCGGTCGGAAGCCCGTGTTTGCCATGCGGCACCGTATAGACGGCAACGGAAATTGGATCATCCTTGGGGTGGTTGATCTGGTCGCACACTGGCAATCGGTCATAGGCACGTTCGCGGTAATCCAACGCCGCCCAGTCGTCATTTGGCACATGTGCGATCAGCCCGTCGATCTCGGCCGAGGGATCAGGCACGGCTGTCAGATAAGCCACCGGGCGCAGATTTGTATGCCGCCAGATTCGCCGCCAGCCGCGCAACCGGGCCGGGTGTGCATCCTCAAAATCATGGGTTTTTTGGTTCACCAGGCTGCCATAGCCAAAGAAATAAGGTCTTTTCATGCCCCTACACTGCAATTTGATTGATCCATGTCAATTATTAACGTCATGCTAGTCTCCATAGTGTTGTGATTGTCTCGTGAGTATGGGAACCGGACGTGCGTATAACCAAACGAACTAATATTGCGATTAGGGTGCTGATGTTTTGCACCGCGCATCGCGGACGTCTTGTGACTAAATCGGAGATTGCCGAAGTCTGTAAGGCGTCGGAAAACCACCTTGCGCAAGTCATTAATCAACTGGGCCAGATGGGCGTGATCAACACGCAACGTGGTCGCAATGGTGGGTTGGAACTGGCCCGCGATCCCAAAGACATCGAGATTGGCCAGATTTTTCGCGTTATGGAAGCACCTGTGCCCGTAGCAGAATGTTTTGCCGATGCAGACAGTTCCTGTCCTTTGGTCGAGGCTTGCCGGTTGCGGGATGCGTTACAAGAAGCGGTCGAGTCCTTTTATCACCGGCTGGATGGCGTCACTTTGGATGCGCTGGTCTGTGACAACCCGGCTTTGACCAGTATTCTGGCACCTGAGCCCTGCTTGCGGGCCACCTGATCCAAAGCCTCTTGTCAGCGAGAATTCAGCACACTACGGTATACGGCAAGTGAGTCGGGAGAACCGGAGCTATCCGGTGCCGAAGGAGCAACCGCCCCGGAAACTCTCAGGCCTCAGGGACCGACGCACTTAACAAGGAACTCTGGAGAGAGGCGCAAATATTGCGTCCGCCGAAGGGATAACGATCTCAGGCGAAAGGACAGAGGGGGCATCGCCCGCGCGAGCAAATCGCGCGTCAGAGTGATGCCGGACGTATTCTCAGAATTGAGCGTTCCGGAAAGTTAGGAGCGAAGTTTATGGGTGAGCTGTTGCGCACGCCACTGTTCGATCTGCACGTGGAGCTGGGGGCCAAGATGGTGCCATTTGCGGGCTATGAGATGTCGGTACAATATCCGCTGGGTGTGATGAAAGAACATCTGCATACCCGCGCCTCGGCCGGATTGTTTGATGTCAGCCACATGGGGCAGGTGATCCTGCGCGGTGAAAGCTATGAGGCCGTGGCCACGGCATTTGAAACTTTGGTGCCGATGGATGTTCTGGGCCTTGGGGCCGAGCGTCAGCGCTATGGGCTGTTCACCAATGACGCTGGTGGGATCGATGACGACCTGATGTTTGCCAATCGTGGGGATCATTTGTTTGTTGTGGTCAATGCCGCCTGCAAAGACGCAGATATTGCCCGTATGAAAACCGCACTTGAGCCCGACGTCTCGGTAGAGGTGATCGAGGATCGCGCGCTGGTGGCGTTGCAGGGGCCTGCGGCAGAAACCGCCCTGGCGCGGCTCAACCCTGTGGTCGCAGAAATGAGTTTCATGGATGTCGCCACGGTCACTTTGAATGGGGCGGAATGCTGGGTGTCAAGGTCGGGATACACCGGCGAAGATGGATACGAGATCTCCGTTCCCGCTGCCGAAGCCGATGCCTTGTGCCGGGCCTTGCTGGGTATGGATGAAGTTGAGGCCATTGGCCTGGGCGCGCGCGACAGTCTGCGTCTTGAAGGCGGCCTTTGCCTATATGGCAATGACATTGATGCCACCACGTCACCGATTGAAGCGGGTTTGATCTGGGCCATTCAAAAGGTGCGCCGTGCAGGCGGTGATCGGGCCGGGGGATTTCCGGGCGCGTCCCGCGTTTTCGGCGATCTGGCCGAAGGTGTGGCACGCAAACGGGTTGGGCTGGCGCCGCAGGGGCGTGCTCCAATGCGGGCTGGCACGCAATTGTTTGCGGCAGCCGAAGGTGGCGACCCAATTGGCGAAGTTACGTCGGGCGGGTTTGGCCCCACGTTGGAGGGGCCAGTGGCCATGGGATATGTCGGCAGCGCGCAAGCCGCTGTCGGGACGGAAGTATTTGGCGAGGTGCGGGGCAAACGGTTGCCCGTTATGGTGGCCAAGATGCCGCTGGTACCGGCCAATTTCAAACGATGATCTAACAGGAGATACAAGACATGAAATTCACTGAAGAGCACGAATGGCTGCGCGTTGAAGATGACCTCGTTGTGGTGGGTATCACTGCACATGCGTCAGAGCAGCTTGGCGATGTGGTGTTTATCGAACTGCCAGAGGCTGGCACTGAAGTGACCAAAGACGAAGAGGTTTGCGTGATTGAATCGGTCAAAGCGGCCTCGGACATTCTGGCGCCGATTGACGGCGAGATTGTCGAAGTGAACGAGCCGCTGGTCGAAGATCCGGGCAAGGTCAACGAAGACCCGACAGGCGATGCGTGGTTCTTCAAGATCAAAGCTGCTGATCCGTCTCAGATGGACGATTACATGGACGAAGCCGCCTATAACAAGTTTATCGGCTGATCCGCGACCTTTTGGGGGCCGTCGGATGGCGGCCCTCCGGAGGACGCGTTTTTGAAATATTGAAGCCCGAAGGGCGGGGTGCGACCAAAGCGGCGCGCCAGATAATCACTGTTGGAGTATGACATGCCATTCAAGCCGACCGAATACCTGCCATATGATTTTGCAAACCGTCGCCACATCGGGCCGTCGCCTGAAGAAATGGCTGAGATGCTGGAGGTCGTTGACGCCTCTGATCTGGACGCGTTGATCGAAGACACCGTGCCGAAAAGCATTCGTCAGGCCGCGCCGCTGGAGTTTGGCAAGCCGATGTCCGAGCGTGAGTTGTTACACTATATGCGCGTTACGGGTGCGAAAAATAAAGTTCTGAACAGCCTGATTGGTCAAGGTTATCACGGGACGGTCACACCGCCCGCGATCCAGCGCAATATTCTGGAAAACCCGGCCTGGTACACAGCCTATACGCCCTATCAGCCCGAGATTTCGCAAGGTCGCCTTGAAGCGCTGCTAAACTTTCAGACCATGGTGTCTGACCTGACCGGGCTGGAAATTGCCAACGCGTCCTTGCTGGACGAAGCCACGGCCTGCGCCGAAGCCATGACCATGGCCGAGCGGGTGTCGAAATCCAAATCCAAGGCGTTTTTTGTGGATCGCGATTGTCATCCACAAAACATCGAAGTGATCCAGACCCGTGCCAAACCTTTGGGCATTGAGGTGATTGTCGGCAATCCCGACAAGATGGACGCCAGCGCGGTGTTTGGGGCCTTGTTCCAATATCCCGGCACCTATGGCCACGTGCGCGATTTCACCGATCACATCGCCGCGCTGCATGAGAACAAAGCCATTGGTATTGTCTCGGCAGATCCACTGGCGTTGACAGTGTTGAAAGAACCCGGCGCGATGGGGGCCGATATCGCGGTGGGCAGTACTCAGCGGTTTGGTGTGCCGATCGGATACGGTGGGCCACACGCGGCTTATATGGCGACCAAAGACGCCTATAAGCGCAATATGCCGGGGCGTATTGTAGGTGTGTCCATCGACTCGCGTGGCAACAAGGCCTATCGCCTTTCGCTGCAAACCCGCGAGCAGCATATCCGCCGCGAGAAAGCCACCTCCAACGTCTGCACGGCGCAGGCTTTGCTGGCGGTTATGGCCTCGATGTATGCGGTGTTTCACGGGCCCAAAGGTTTGCAAGCCATCGCTCAACGCATTCATCGCAAAACTGTGCGAATGGCCCGAGGACTGGAAGAAGCCGGGTTCAAAGTGGATCCCAAGGTGTTTTTCGACACCATAACGGTTGATGTTGGGCCACTTCAGGCCGCGGTGATCAAATCTGCACTGGATGAAGGCATTAACCTGCGTATCGTCGGAGAGCATCGTGTTGGCATCACGCTTGATGAAGCGACACGTCCGAAAGTGGTTGAAAAAGTTTGGCGCGCTTTTGGCATCGAACGCAAAGACAATGATTTCAAGCCCGAGTACCGTGTGCCCGAAGGTATGCACCGCAAGAGCGATTACCTCACGCACCCGATTTTCCACATGAACCGGGCGGAAACCGAGATGATGCGCTATATGCGGCGTTTGTCGGACCGTGATCTGGCGTTGGATCGCGCGATGATCCCGCTTGGGTCCTGCACAATGAAGCTGAATTCGGCGGCGGAAATGATGCCGCTCAGCTCACGCGATTTTTCGCGGTTGCATCCGTTCTGCCCCAAAGATCAGGCGGAAGGCTATTCAGTATTGCTCAGTGATCTGTCGGACAAACTGTGTCAGATCACCGGCTATGATGATTTCTCGATGCAGCCCAATTCCGGCGCGCAGGGCGAATACGCAGGTCTTCTGACCATTTCGGATTACCATGCCGCGCGCGGCGAAGGGCATCGCAACGTCTGTCTGATCCCAACCAGCGCACATGGCACCAACCCGGCTTCTGCGCAGATGGTGGGATGGAAAGTTGTGCCGGTAAAATCGGCGGAGAATGGCGATATCGACCTTGAGGACTTCCGCGCCAAGGCCGAGAAATACGCAGATGATCTGGCAGGCTGCATGATCACCTATCCGTCAACCCACGGTGTGTTCGAAGAAACGGTGATTGATGTCTGCAAGATCACCCACGAGCGCGGTGGTCAGGTCTATATCGATGGTGCCAACATGAACGCCATGGTGGGCCTGTCGCGTCCGGGCGATCTTGGCGGTGATGTCAGTCACCTCAACCTGCACAAAACCTTTGCCATCCCGCATGGCGGGGGTGGCCCCGGCATGGGACCGATTGGTGTCAAAGCCCATCTGGTGCCGCATCTGCCGGAAAAAGCCGGTGCCGTGAGTGCCGCGCCATTCGGGTCGCCTTCGGTTTTGACCATCAGCTGGGCATATATCCTGCTGATGGGCGGCGAGGGGCTGACCCAAGCCACACGGGCGGCGATCCTGAATGCCAACTATATCGCCAAGCGTCTCGAAGGGGCCTATGACGTGCTGTACAAGGGGCCAACGGGTCGGGTGGCGCATGAATGCATCATCGACACGCGCCCCTTTGAAGAAAGCGCTAACGTCACGGTTGAGGATATCGCCAAGCGCCTGATGGACAGTGGTTTCCACGCGCCCACCATGAGCTGGCCTGTAGCGGGCACGCTGATGATTGAGCCGACTGAGTCCGAGACCAAGGCCGAGCTGGATCGGTTCTGTGATGCAATGCTGTCGATCCGCGCCGAAATTCGCGACATCGAAGAAGGTCGCATCGACGGTGAAAACAACCCGCTGAAAAATGCACCGCACACCACCGAGGATCTGGTTGGCAAATGGGACAGACCCTATAGCCGCGAACAGGGTTGCTTCCCTCCCGGCGCCTTCCGAGTCGACAAATACTGGCCTCCGGTCAACCGGGTGGACAACGCGTATGGGGATCGCAATCTGATTTGCACCTGTCCACCGATGGAAGATTACATCGAAGAATGAACAACTAGGAAAGGCGCCCATTGGGCGCCTTTTTCTATCCAGATACGCGTCTGGGAATTGTACGGGCAATCGAAAAGCACGAGATCAGATTTGATTTCAAGGTATTGGGAGTTTGCGGATAATCTGCCTGTTGTTTTAAAAATTTTACCAGTTGATAAAAAAATTAAGATGTGTCAGCCTGTCAGAAAGAAACTGACAACAGAGAGACATCATGACCAACTCTCCTTTTAGCGAAGGTATCGTGGCGGGGCGGCTGGCGACAGCTGATCTGGCTGACAACTTTGCCGACTTGCATCCACGCCTGGACGATCACGAGGCTTTGGTGGCGGCGGACCGCTGTTACTTTTGCCATGATGCGCCTTGTATGGACGCCTGCCCAACGGATATCGATATTCCGTTGTTCATTCGCCAGATTTCAACCGGTACACCTGAAGCGGCGGCAACCACAATCTTTAGCCAGA
Source organism: Shimia gijangensis (assembly GCF_900142085.1). Lineage (GTDB taxonomy): Bacteria > Pseudomonadota > Alphaproteobacteria > Rhodobacterales > Rhodobacteraceae > Shimia > Shimia gijangensis. The sequence continues at coordinate 182,264 of NZ_FQZQ01000005.1, read as the reverse complement.
ATATTCTGGGTGGCATGTGCGCGCGGGTTTGCCCGACGGAAACGCTGTGTGAAGAGGTTTGCGTGCGCGAAGCCGCCGAAGGCAAACCGGTCGAGATTGGCCGTTTGCAACGTTATGCGACAGACGTTTTGATGGAACGCGGTGTGCATCCGTTTGTGCGGGCGCCGGAAACTGGCAAAAAGATTGCGGTCGTCGGCGCTGGGCCTGCGGGCCTGTCTTGTGCGCATCGTCTGGCCATGAGCGGCCACGACGTGACCGTGTTTGACGGAAAGGCCAAGGCTGGCGGGTTGAACGAATTTGGCATTGCATCCTACAAGTCTGTGGATGGGTTTGCGGCGCGCGAAGTCGATTGGCTGTTGCAGATTGGCGGCATCACCATTGAGACCGGAAAGACGCTTGGCAATGACGTGACACTGGATGGTCTGAGAGCAGAATATGATGCTGTTTTCCTCGGGGTTGGTCTCGGTGGTGTCAATGCCATGGGGGTTGATGGAGAAGACAAAGACGGCGTTTTGGACGCTGTCGATTTCATCTCGGACCTGCGTCAGGCTTCGGATTTAAGCGACGTGGCGATTGGCCGGGATGTAGTGGTGATTGGAGGCGGTATGACCGCCGTGGACGCTGCGGTTCAGGCCAAGCTGCTGGGGGCTTTGAACGTCAGCCTGGTGTATCGCCGGGGCACAGAGCGGATGAATGCCAGCGTGTTTGAACAGAACCTTGCCACATCCAAAGGGGTGCGCATCATCACCAATGCCTCGCCCAAAGCGATGATCGGCAATGGAGCGGTGCGTGAGATCGAGTTTGAATACACCGACAATGATCTCAAACCGACCGGACAGACCGTTCGTCTGGCCGCGGATCAGGTGTTCAAAGCGATTGGTCAAAGTCTGGACGGCAATGATCTGCCTGACCTTGAGGGCGGTAAGATTGCTGTCGACGACACGGGCCGCACGAGCATTGGCGGTGTCTGGGCCGGGGGCGATTGTGCGACGGGTGGAGACGACCTTACCGTGACCGCCGTTGCCGAGGGCCGTGACGCGGCCGAAGATATTCACGCCACATTGTCGGCGTAAGAAAGGGAGACACGCAAATGGCTGATCTCACAAGTGATTTCATTGGGATCAAATCCCCAAACCCGTTCTGGCTGGCCTCAGCGCCGCCGACGGACAAAGAATACAACGTGCGCCGCGCCTTTGAGGCGGGCTGGGGCGGAGTGGTCTGGAAGACGCTCGGCGAAGAAGGTCCGCCTGTCGTCAACGTCAATGGCCCGCGCTATGGCGCGATCCACGGGGCAGACCGGCGTTTGTTGGGACTCAACAATATTGAGCTGATCACCGATCGTCCGCTTGAGGTAAACCTTGAGGAAATGACGCGGGTGAAGCGGGATTATCCGGACCACGCTGTGATCGCGTCTGTGATGGTGCCTTGCGAAGAGGATGCCTGGAAAAAGATTCTGCCGATGATTGCAGAGACAGGATGCGATGGGTTTGAACTCAACTTTGGCTGCCCGCATGGCATGGCCGAACGCGGCATGGGGTCCGCTGTGGGGCAGGTGCCGGAATATATCGAAATGGTGGCGCGCTGGTGCAAAGAGGCGACTGATTTGCCGGTGATTGTCAAACTGACCCCGAATATCACCAACGTGCTTTACCCTGCCGAAGCGGCCTTGCGCGGTGGCGCGGATGCGGTGTCCCTGATCAATACGATCAACTCGATCACTTCGGTCAATCTGGACGCGATGAGCCCCGAGCCGATGATTGATGGCAAGGGCACCCATGGCGGATATTGCGGTCCGGCCGTGAAACCAATTGCGATGAACATGGTGGCGGAAATCGCCCGCAATCCGGAAACGGCCAAGCTGCCGATCTCTGGTATTGGGGGCATCACCACGTGGCGCGATGCGGCTGAGTTTATGGCGCTGGGTGCAGGCAACGTACAGGTCTGTACCGCCGTCATGACCTATGGCTTTAAAATCGTTCAGGAAATGATCACCGGCCTCAGCCAGTGGATGGATGAAAAAGGCTATGAAAGCACGGCAGACTTTGTCGGCATGGCGACGCCAAATGTGACCGATTGGCAGTACCTGAACCTCAATCACATCACCAAGGCCGTCATCAACGAAGACGATTGCATCAAATGCGGCCGTTGTTATGCGGCTTGCGAAGACACCAGTCACCAGGCCATCGAGATGTCCGAGGATCGCGTGTTCACAGTGAAAGACGACGAATGCGTCGCCTGTAACCTTTGTGTCAATGTGTGCCCGGTTGAGGGCTGCATCACCATGCGCACGCTGGAACCTGGCGAGTTGGACGAACGCACCGGCCAGCCTGTGTCTGCGGACTATGGCAACTGGACCGCGCACCCCAACAACCCATCGGCGCAGGCTGCCGAATAGCGGTTTCGTTGATCTTCAAAACTTAATGCATCAGGCCCTCGGAATGACCGGGGGCCTTTTCATTTCAGGACTTTGGTGGCCGCAGGACCGTGGCCAGCATGATCGTGCCCAAGGCCAAAACACCTAGCAGTCCAAAGGACATGCGCAGGCTTGTGGTTGCCGCCAGAAACCCAATGGTCGGCGGCCCCAGAAGCATACCGCCATAGCTAAGTGTCGCCACGCGCGCGATGGCTTGGGCCTGTGGCAGCTCGGGATCATTGGCGGCGCGTGAAAAGGCCAGCGGTACAACCAGACCATAGCCACGGCCGAGAAATCCAAGCCCAATCAGCGTTGCCTGCGGTGTGGCCAGTCCAACAATCAACAAAACGCCGATCAAAGCCACCGCCCCGCTGGTTTGGGTTGCACGAATTGGCCCAAGGGCGCGTGTCAAAGCGGCGCCGGACAGGCGCACACAAACCATGGCAGCGGAGAAAACCGCGTATCCAGCCGCTGCGAGGCCCTCGGTCGCCCCCGCGGCATCTCTGAGATAGATCGCGCTCCAGTCTGCCATGGCCCCTTCGCCAAGGGTCGAGCACAGGGCCAACAATCCTACCAAAAGCAGAGGGCCCTTGGGCAGTGGAAACAAGGGTCCGCCGTGGTCCTGACCAGTTTGGGATTGCCAGGGGATGTTGGCCAGCCAAAGGGTCAGACTTGTTAAGATGACGCCCACAATACCGAACTGAGCCAAGGGGAGCCAATCCATAGCAATCGCACCTACACCGCTTAGGGCGCCCATACCTGCGCCAAAGCTCCAGACAGCGTGAAATACCGGCATCAAAGCTTTGCCCGACGCCCGATCGGATTCGGCAGCCCAGGCGTTCATCGATACGTCCATCGCGCCATGTGTTGCCCCGAACAGAAACAATGCGACCGCAATCGTCGCTATGCCCGGCGAGAAAGCAATTAGAATGAGCGCGGCGCAATTGGCGAACCCCAACAACCGTGTCACAAGGGCCGCACCGTGTTTGTCGGTCATCCGGCCGGCAATTGGAAAAGACAGAATTGCACCTGCAGCAAGCAGCAACAACAGCAGACCAAGTGTTGCGTGATCCAACTGCAGAGCATCGGTGAATGCGGGAATGCGCGATGCCCACATGCCAAACAGAGCCCCGTTCAGCGTGAACATTGCAGCCACGGCGGTTGCGGAAGATGGGTGCCCGCTTTTAGCGGCGGCCCCTGAATCTTTCGTCTTCATTTTCAGGGTGTCAGCAGTTTTCGGAACATCGTAATCAGGAATACACCCGCTCCGTCCAAAACACCTTTTTCCGGGGCCATCAGAACCCGTACCTGTGCGTCAAAGTCGGCGTAGTGCTGCGTTGTCGACCAGATTGAAAAAATCAGATGACGTGGATCGGACGGAGATAATTTGCCGTCGTCCATCCAACGCTGAATAAGAGCGCATTTTTCATCAAAAAGGGGCTTCAGCCCGCTTTCAAGGTGCGGGCCCATGCGCGGTGCACCCTGTAGAATTTCATTGGCAAACAGCCGGCCTTCACGTGGAAATTCTCGGGTCATTTCCACTTTGCGGCTGACGTAACCCAGAATTTCATCCAAGGGCTCACCATTGGGATCAAGCTGTTCCAGCGGCTCAAGCCAGCTTTCCATCAGTTGATTCAACAAAGTGACGTGAATGTCTTCCTTGCCATCGAAATAATAGAGGATATTGGGCTTGGACAGGCCGGATTGCTCGGCAATTTGATCCAGCGTCGCCCCTCGGTAACCATTGCGGGAAAACACGTCGAGCGCTGCATCCAGTATCCGCAATCGATTGCGCTGTTGAATGCGGCTGGGTTTTTTCTGGGTTTGTGCGATGCTCGCCATTTGACCGTCTTGCCGTTTGTTGGAAACAAGACCTTACGGGGTCAATTGGTGCAGGTCCAGACTAGCCAGTAGCGCCAATGCCGCGCAGGATGATTTGCTTGACCGAGGTCTTGGCCTCTTCCCATTGTGCATCACTGAGCGGCATGCCGTTGTTGAGCGTGTCAATCTGGTGACCAAAGTCGGCATAATGCTGCGTCGTGGCCCAAAGCATATAGAGGAGATGGCGTGGGTCGATGGCGTCCATGCGTCCCTCTTCGATCCAGCGTTCGATGACCGCGATACGGCCTTGGGTCCATTCGGCCAGTGTGGTTTCAAGATAGTCCTGAATGACCGGCGCGCGATGCATCACCTCGCTGGCCCAGACCTTGGATCCCGCAGGGTGGTGACGCGAGATTTCCATCTTGGCGTCAATATAGGCCCCGATTCCCTCTTCGGGGCCATCTGCGGCGTCAAAGACATCAGCGGCCTGTAACCAGATCTGAAAGATGTTCTGAACGACCTGCCTGTACAAGGCTTCTTTGGTGGGGAAATAATAGTGCAGATTGGCTTTGGGAAGGCCCGCAACATCGGCAATCAACTGCATCGTAGCCCCGCCAAACCCCGCTTCTGCAAAGACTTTTTCGGCTGCCGCCAAAATAAGCTTTTCATTCTCTTGGCGGCGTTCTTTTTTGCTGTTGGGGCGTGCGGCGTATGGCATGCAGTTTCGGGTCCGAGAATTTTCTTGACCGATTGGTCAGGTTGTGGTGCTCTGATCTTGACCATACGGTCAGGAAGCGCGCGATTGCAAGAGGCCTCAAGGTCCGACGCGTGAAACGGCAAGGGAGAGAACAATGGCGGCACCCGGTGAAAACCTGAAAATCAACAGCGACCGTTTGTGGGACAGTTTGATGGAGATGGCCAAGATTGGCCCCGGTGTTGCTGGCGGCAACAATCGCCAGACCGTGACGGACGAAGATGGTGAAGGACGTGCGTTGTTCCAAACATGGTGCGAGGCCGTGGGCTGTACCATGGGGCTTGATACGATGGGCAACATGTTTGCCGAATACCCCGGCACCGACCCCGACGCACTGCCAGTTTATGTGGGCTCTCATTTGGACACGCAGCCAACCGGTGGCAAGTATGACGGTGTCCTTGGCGTTCTGGGCGGCTTGGAAATTCTGCGCACGATGAAGGATCTTGGGATCAAGACCAAGCACCCGATTGTGGTGACCAACTGGACCAACGAAGAAGGCACGCGCTATGCGCCGGCGATGTTGTCGTCAGGTGTGTTTGCGGGCATTCACACGCAGGACTGGGCCTATGATCGCGAAGACGCCGAAGGGATGAAATTTGGCGATGAGTTAAAGCGCATCGGCTGGTGCGGCGATGAAGAGGTTGGCGCGCGTAAGATGCATGCCATGTTCGAGTTGCACATTGAACAGGGCCCCATTCTGGAGGCCGAAGGCAAAGATATTGGCGTGGTCACGCACGGGCAGGGTCTGTCGTGGACCCAAGTCACCATCGAAGGCAAAGATTCTCATACCGGCTCAACCCCGATGCCTATGCGTAAAAATGCAGGCCTTGGTATGGCGCGGGTTCTGGAAGCCGTGGATGAAATCGCATGGAGCCATGCGCCACATGCTGTGGGCGCTGCGGGGCATATCGATGTCTATCCAAATTCCCGCAATGTGATCCCCGGCAAAGTGGTTTTCACGGTGGATTTCCGTTCGCCAAACCTGTCTGTGATCGAAGACATGGAGGCGCGGTTGCGCGTCGAAGGTCAGAAAGTCGCGGATGACATGGGTCTGAGCATTGCATTTGAAAAAGTCGGCGGGTTTGACCCCGTAGAATTTGATGAAGGCTGTGTGACGGCTGTGCGCAATGCCGCTGAGCGTCTCGGATATTCCCACCGCGACCTGATTTCAGGTGCCGGGCATGATGCCTGCTGGATCAACCAAGTGGCCCCGACGGCAATGGTGATGTGTCCTTGCGTAGATGGATTGTCTCACAATGAGGCCGAAGATATTTCACGCGAGTGGGCCGCTGCAGGCACAGATGTGTTGATGCATGCGGTGCTGGAAACGGCGGAGATTGTGGAGTGAACATACGAAACACCATAGATGGCTGGTGCAGAGAGCTTGGTATTTATGAATAGCCTCGCAGAAAGGTTCTCGGTCTACTTTGTCTTGGGCGTGTTTGGCCTTACGGCTTATGTTCTGTGGGCCAGGGCCGACAACGAGCTGCATTTTTTCGTTCTGAAAGTCTATGAGACGATGACCGAAAACTGGTTCCTGATCTTTACGGCGGTTGGGGCCTTTCTGCTGTACTATATCAACACGTTTATCGTGTTTGTGTTTACCTCGGTCGGTTACATTTTTTATCTGGCTTGGCCGAATATAGAACAAGATCAATTGCTTGGGCGTATATCCAATCATTTGGGTGAAGTGACAGTTGAAAGTGTGGCGCTGTCTGATGATGCGTTTCGAGTCTACGCGATGTTGGTCATGATTGCGTTTTGGGACGTTTTCAACATGGCCTTTGCACGGGTTAAAGAGGGGAGAATTCAATGACAACTAAGGTAATCAAAGGCGGCACCGTTTGTACGGCTGATCGCACATGGAAAGCGGATGTCCTGATCGAGGGCGAAGTCATCAAGCAGATCGGCGAGGACCTTAAGGGCGATGAATACATTGATGCCGAAGGCGCCTATGTGATCCCCGGCGGGATTGACCCGCATACCCATCTGGAAATGCCGTTCATGGGCACGACCGCCGCCGAGACGTTTGAGAGCGGCACCTGGGCTGCGGCGGTGGGTGGCACCACGATGGTGGTGGATTTTTGTCTGCCGGGCGAAGATGGCTCGATTAAGAACGCGATCAACGAATGGCACCGGAAATCTGCGCCGCAGATTTGCTCGGACGTTGGCTATCACATGGCGATCACCGGCTGGAACGAGAACGTGTTCACCGAAATGAAAGATGCCGTCGACATGGGCGTCAATTCGTTCAAGCATTTCATGGCCTACAAAGGCGCCTTGATGATTGAGGACGACGAGATGTTTGCCTCGTTCAAGCGCTGTAAAGAGCTGGGTGCACTGCCAATGGTGCATGCGGAAAACGGCGATCTGGTGGCGGACATGCAGCAACAGATGCTGGATCAGGGCATCACCGGTCCCGAGGGGCATGCCTATAGCCGCCCGCCCGAGTTTGAAGGCGAGGCCGCCAATCGTGCGATCACCATTGCCGATGCTGCGGGCGTGCCGCTTTACATCGTGCATGTGTCCTGTGAGCAGGCGCATGAGGCGATCCGGCGGGCGCGTCAAAAGGGCATGCGGGTTTATGGCGAGCCATTGATCCAGTTCCTGACACTAGACGACAGCGTCTATTACACCGGCGACTGGATGCATTCGGCGCGCCGCGTGATGTCGCCTCCGTTCCGCAACAAAGAGCATCAGCAAAGCCTGTGGGCTGGATTGCAGTCGGGTTCGCTGCAGGTGGTCGCGACTGACCATGCGGCGTTCACGTCCGAGCAAAAGCTGATGGGCAAAGACAATTTCTGCCTGATCCCCAACGGGTCTAACGGGCTTGAGGAACGTCTGGCCGTGCTGTGGACCGAAGGGGTTGAGACGGGGCGTTTGACGCCAAATGAGTTTGTTGCGGCGACCTCGACCAATGTGGCGAAAATCCTCAATATCTATCCCAAGAAAGGGGCGATTGTGGAAGGGGCTGATGCCGACATCGTGGTGTGGGATCCGAAGATTTCCAAAACCATCAGTCAGGCCAATCACCACTCGGTTCTGGATTACAACGTGTTCGAAGGCTTCGATGTCAAAGCGCAGTCGCGTTACACGCTCAGCCGTGGTGAAGTGATCTGGGCCTGGGGGCAAAATTCGCAACCGCAACCCGGTCGGGGCCGGTTTGTACCACGTCCAGCCTTCCCGTCGGCCCACACGGCCCTTTCAAAGTGGAAAGAGCTGACCTCGCCCAAGCAGATCATGCGTGATCCGATGAATATCCCGGCGGGTATCTAAACATTGATGGCCTCGCCAAAGGGCGGGGCCGATCCCTAGCAAGCCATTTGGCCAGCGGAGCAAGAATACAGTGACAACTGACCCGGTTATCAGCGCGAAAAACCTTTCGCTGACCTTTCAGACCAACGATGGCCCTGTGCATGCGTTGCAGGATATCAACCTAGATATCAACAAAGGCGATTTCGTGAGCTTCATCGGCCCGTCGGGCTGTGGCAAAACCACGTTCCTGCGGGTGATGGCGGACCTTGAGAAACCCACAGCCGGGGATATCACGGTCAATGGTGTATCGGCAGAAGAAGCCCGCATGGCGCGTGCCTATGGCTATGTGTTCCAACACGCGGGACTCTATCCGTGGCGCACGATTGGCGGCAACATTCGCCTGCCGCTTGAAATCATGGGCGTGAGCAAAGCCGAACAGGATGCCGCCGTTAATGAGGTGCTGGACCTTGTGCATCTGGACGGGTTCGAAAAGAAATTCCCGTGGCAGCTTTCGGGCGGCATGCAGCAACGTGCGTCGATTGCACGGGCGTTGGCGTTTCACGCGGATATTCTGTTGATGGATGAACCCTTTGGTGCGCTGGATGAGATCGTGCGTGACCATCTGAACGAACAGCTTTTGGAGCTGTGGGCACGCACCAACAAGACCATTGGTTTCGTCACCCACTCGATCCCCGAGGCGGTGTATCTGTCGACCAAGATCGTGGTGATGAGCCCCCGTCCGGGCCGTATTGCCGATGTGATTGAAAGCACCCTGCCCAAAGAGCGCCCGTTGGACATCCGTGACAGCGAAGAGTTTATCAAGATTGCACACCGCGTGCGCGATGGCTTGAGGGCTGGCCACGAGGATGACGTATAATGCGCGGACTTTGGTTTAGAATTGGCCCTATCATCACGGTTGTGATTGCCATCTTTGTGCTTTGGTATGCAGGGTCCGTGGCGCTGAATTCTGCCTGGGCCCATGACAAAGCGAAACGCGCCGGGGTGGAATTGTCGACCTCGGAGTTGATTGCCGACACCATGAACCAGAAGAAGCCCAAACTGCCACCGCCGCATCAGGTTGGGGCCGAGATTTGGAAAACCACGGGCGACATGGTTTTGCGCGGCAAGGCGTTTTCCAAACGGTCACTCATTTATCATAGCTGGATTACGCTGAGTTCAACGTTGCTGGGCTTTGTGCTGGGAACGGCGCTGGGCATCGCATTGGCGGTGGGGATTGTTTACAACCGCACCATGGACATGAGCATCATGCCGTGGGTGATTGCCAGCCAGACCATTCCTATCCTCGCGATTGCCCCGATGATTATCGTGGTGCTGAATGCGATTGGCATTTCCGGTCTGCTGCCCAAAGCGGTGATCTCGATGTATCTGTCGTTCTTCCCGGTGGTCGTGGGCATGGTCAAAGGGCTGCGCAGTCCGGATCATATGCAACTGGATCAGATGAAAACCTGGAATGCCTCGGGCAACCAGGAGTTCTGGAAGCTGCGTCTTCCTTCCTCCATGCCGTATTTGTTTACCTCGCTCAAAGTGGCGATGGCAGCCTCGTTGGTTGGGGCCATTGTGGGTGAATTGCCCACCGGGGCTGTGGCCGGATTGGGTGCACGCCTGCTGGGCGGGAGCTATTACGGTCAAACCATTCAAATCTGGAGCGCGTTGCTGACGGCTGCGGCCCTTGCGGCAGCGTTGGTTGGGATCATCGGGGTGATCCAGAAACATGTTCTCAAACGGATGGGGATGGCACAATGAGCTGGCTGATTGCAGGGATCGTTGTGTGGCTGGTCGGCTGGGGTCTCAATGTCTGGCTGGCCAACCTGCCCAAAACGCGGCTCACACGACTGGTCGTGCCCGTTCTGTTTGGCGTGACTTTGATCGCTATTTGGGAATGTGTCGTGCAGGGGTTCAATATCAACCCGGTTCTTTTGCCGCCGCCGTCAATGATCGCGGTTCGGTTCGCGAGCTCGACGAGTATCCTATGGCAGGATTTTGTGCAGACGGTCATCAAGGGTGCACTGAGCGGCTATATCATCGGGTGTGGCGCTGCGTTTCTGATCGCTGTTGTCATTGATCGCTTTCCGTTTCTGCAGAGGGGCCTTTTGCCAATTGGGAATTTCGTGGCAGCCCTACCCGTCATTGGCATGGCGCCCATTCTGGTGATGTGGTTCGGATTTGACTGGCAATCCAAAGCGGCGGTTGTGGTCATTATGGTGTTCTTCCCAATGCTGGTGAACACGGTCCAGGGTCTGCAAGCGACAGACCACATGCAGCGTGACCTGATGCGCACCTATGCGGCAAGCTATCCGCAAACCCTGCTGAAGTTACGCCTGCCTGCGGCCATGCCGTTCATTTTCAATGGGCTCAAAATTTCAACAACGCTGGCGCTTATTGGTGCTATTGTGGCCGAATTCTTTGGTTCGCCCATCAAGGGCATGGGATTTCGTATTTCGACCGAGGTGGGACGGCTGGCATTGGATATGGTCTGGGCTGAGATCGTTGTCGCGGCGATCGTAGGGTCGGCATTTTATGGGGGTGTTGCGTTGCTGGAAAAGGCGGTGACCTTCTGGCACCCGTCGCAACGAGGGCAAGAGTAACAATAACAAGTACAAAAAAATCAAGTTCAACAAGGAGAGTGTAAAAAATGAAAATGATCATCAAAACATTAGGCGCAGCGGCTTTGGGGCTGGCGGCCTCAATCGCGAATGCGGCCGATGATGTGACGCTGCAGTTGAAATGGGTCACGCAAGCCCAGTTTGCGGGCTATTACGTGGCGCTGGACAAAGGCTTTTATGCCGACGAAGGCCTGAATGTAACGATCAAACCGGGCGGTCCTGATATCGCTCCGGCGCAAGTGATCGCGGGTGGCGGTGCTGATGTGGTTCTGGACTGGATGCCGTCTGCTCTGGCGTCCCGCGAAAAAGGTCTGGCGCTGGTTAACATTGCGCAACCTTTCAAATCGTCGGGCATGATGCTGACCTGTCGCAAGGATGCAGGCGTGTCTTCACCTGATGACTTCGCAGGCAAAACACTGGGCGTTTGGTTCTTTGGTAACGAATATCCGTTCCTCAGCTGGATGAGCAAACTGGGTCTGGCAACAGATGGCTCAGATGGTGGCGTCACCGTTCTGAAGCAAGGCTTTAACGTTGATCCCATCCTGCAAGGTCAGGCGGCTTGTGTGTCCACCATGACCTATAATGAATATTGGCAGATCATTGATGCCGGTCTGACACCAGAAGAGTTGATGGTGTTCAAATACGAAGACCAAGGCGTCGCGACACTTGAGGATGGCATGTATGTCATGGAAGAAAACCTCAAGGATGCCGCGTTCCAGGACAAGATGGTGCGCTTTGTGCGGGCGTCGATGAAGGGCTGGAAATGGGCTGAATCGAACCCAGATGATGCCGCCATGATCGTTCTGGACAATGACGCGTCGGGTGCTCAAACCGAAGAGCACCAAAAGCGTATGATGTCTGAAGTGGCCAAGCTGACCGCCGGTTCAAACGGCGCGCTGGACCCGGCAGACTTTGACCGCACCGTAGACAGCCTGATGTCGGGCGGTTCTGATCCTGTCATCACCAAGAAACCTGAGGGCGCATGGACCCATGCGATCACAGATAAGGCGCTGAACTAAGCGTTTCTTCCACGGGGAGTGGAGGAGGGTCAGAGGGAAACCTCTGGCCCCTTTTTTTTGGTGCAGGGTTCAAAATGCCAGAGGTGTGCCCTAAATATGCAAAAAGAGCGATGTTAAGGAAATAACCGATGAGCGGCAAGAAGCTGACGTGCCTCGACTGTGGTCAGGTAAACCGTGTGCCAGTGGACAAGCTGGGGGCAGGAGCAAAATGCGGCACCTGCGGCAGCCGGTTGCTGTCGGGCAAAGTGGTCGAGGTTGATCTGGCTACGTTGCAAAAGGCTGCGCGCAATGACGATGTGCCGCTGGTGGTAGATTTCTGGGCGCCCTGGTGCGGGCCCTGTCGTCAAATGGCGCCGCAGTTCACGCAGGCGGCCAACGACTTGGGCGGCCAGGCGCGCTTGGTCAAGTTGAACACCGAGGACCACCCGCAGGCGGGCGCAAAATATGGCATTCGGGGTATTCCTACGATGGCGGCTTTCGCAGGTGGCAAGGAAAAGGCGCGCCAGTCCGGGGCGATGCCGTCTGCTTCAATCGTCAGTTGGGTCCGTCAGAATCTGTGACCGCCTAGCCGGTTCACCACAAGCCGAGGCAAACGCCGTAGCATATTGCGGGCCAGTTCCGGATATTCTACCTGACCGGCAAGAAGTTGCAGATATTGCGTTCGCAAGGTGCCGGAACGGCGAAAGGCGCCAACAAAGGTTTGTTGCCAGCCCGGCGCAAAAACGATGCGTCGTATCCCGCGTGCAATACGCAAAGAGCGATGCATGTCTTTCAAAGCGACCTGATAGCGGTCCAATGCGGTTTCCGGAGCGCTTGCGTTGATCGCGTCCAAAGCAGCCCGAGCCGCCAAATGCCCGCTTTCCATAGCCAAGGCGATACCTTCGCCGGTGATCGGATCAACCAGCCCCGCCGCATCCCCTGCCAGCAAAACCGCGCCCCGTCCCGGTACGACGCGAAAATCTCCGAAAGGCAGGTAATGCCCTTTAAAGCGCCTGGGGTCGTGATCAAGGCCTTGAGCCTTAAGGTAGGTCGAAAACTGTCCCTTCATATCCGGGTTGGAGTTCAAAAGCCCTCCGACTCCGACCGTGGTTGAACCCTGTTTGGGAAAGGACCACCCGTAGCCCCAATTGGCAGCGCCAAAATCGACGCGTAAGGGTTGTTCCGTGGGGATTTGTTCATCCGGTGCCACTTCGACTTCTAGTCCAAAGCCAATGGTAGACTTATCAAAAGGCGCTCCGAAAAGGGCCCGCGCGGTTATGGAGTTGACGCCGTCCGCACCGATCAAAACACGTCCCCGGATTGTGCAACCGTCACGAAATGTCACGTCAGTACCGTCGAGTGATGCGATGGATTTGCCCGAAAAATCATGGGCTCCGTCTTCAATTGCGTGCGTAAAAAGCCTCTTGTCGAGATCGATCCGCATGGTCAGGTGCATTGGCGGCACATCAGGCAGGGATGACAGGCATTTGTTGTCGTGCCAAAATTCAATTTCGCGTCGAGTGACAGCGTGTGAAAAATCAAACTGCCGATCAAAGACCTTGCAATAGGTCTGATGGCTGCGTTCTGTGAACAACCCACCACAAAGCTTCGTGCGCGGAAAGCTCGCTTTGTCGACCAACGCGACAGTGGCCCCATGGCGCGCCGCCCTACTGGCTGCAGCACTGCCCGCAGGCCCGGCGCCGATCACAATAATATCGAACTCAGGTGAATTGGTTTGATCCATACGCATGTTTTTACCAACTTTCCTATGACGCGCCAGAGGGGTAGGGTGTCTGGCGAGCAGAAAGGGCAATCCATGCGTGAAGAAATCCAACCCACGGGCGAAGCAACCTTGCGAACAGTTGCCATGCCATCTGATGTCAACGTCAACGGAGATATCTTTGGCGGCTGGGTACTGGCCCAGATGGATATTGCCAGCGGCATCAAGGCGGCACAGCGGGCCAAGGGCCGTGTTACCACGGTTGCCGTGGACGCAATGCAATTCATTCGTCCCGTCGGTATCGGCGATATTCTGGGTGTTTGGGCCTGGGTCGAGCGCGAAGGGCGCACGTCAATGGGCATTAGGATCGAAGCCTGGGCCGTGCGTCACAAAACCGGTCAGTCGGAAAAAGTAACCGAAGCTGTGTTTACCTATGTCGCTATCGACGATGATGGTCGCCCGCGCGTTTTGCCGGCGGACGACTAAAGGCTTGCGTGCGTTAGCGCAGACCTTCGTTGATGCTTTTCAACACTTTGCTGCCCGGGCATAGCTCGTCTTTGCCCAGTTCATTCAAGGGGCGCGTGGCCAGCTCAAGCGAGGTGCTGAGGTTCTGCGTGTCGGGATCAAGGAACAACAGCCCGGTGAGAATCCGGGCCTTGTCTTCGTTAGACTTGATCGTATTCAGCGCGGACTGACGGTCGTTGGTTGCAAGGCCGGAAACAGCCTTTCTCAGATGAATGACCGAGCCGTCATGCAGGGTTACACTTTGGCTGGTGCCCTCGGCGTATTGCGTGCGGATTTCATCGCGCATGGGTACGAAATCAACCGGCATGGCATCCAGATGATCACGGGTTTCGGCATAGCTTTTGGTTGAACCATTATGATTGTTGAAAGTCACGCAAGGGCTGACAACATCGATAAAAGCAAAGCCATTGTGCGCCATCGCAGCACGGATCAGGGGTTCAAGCTGTTCTTTGTCGCCGGAAAAGCTGCGGGCCACAAAACTGGCACCCTGAAGGATCGCAAGGCTGGCCAGATCAATGCCGTCAAAGCCGTTTACATCGCCGTATTTGCTGATCGATCCAAGGTCAGCGGTGGCGCTGTCCTGCCCTTTGGTAAGGCCGTAGCAGCCATTGTTGGCGACAATGTAGGTCATGTTTACGTTGCGGCGCATCAGGTGGATGAATTGCCCCATCCCGATAGAGGCCGTGTCGCCGTCACCGGAAACCCCAACATAAGTCAGATCACGATTGGCAAGGCTTGCGCCGGTGGCCACCGATGGCATCCGCCCATGCACCGAGTTAAAGCCGTGCGAGCGGCTTAGGAAATAGGTCGGCATTTTTGACGAACAGCCAATGCCGGAAATCTTGGCAATGCGATGCGGATGCAGAGATGATTTGAAACAGGCGTTGCGGATCGAGGCCGAAATGCTGTCATGTCCGCAGCCTGCGCAAAGCGTTGAAATCGCGCCGTCATAATCCGCAATCGTGTAGCCCAGATTGTTGGTGGGCAGACGGGGGTGGCGGAATTTGGGTTTGATATATGACATCAGGCGGTCTCCGCATGCAGGGGCACGATCTTGGCGCTTTTGGTGTTCAGGCTGGTACGTATCTGATTGGCAATATCACGCGCGGTGATGGGCGTGCCCGAATAGTTCAGGATCGACGTCAGCTTGGTCGGCGCAATCTGACACTCGTTCATAATCAGCTGACGCATCTGGCCATCGCGGTTCTGCTCGATGACAAACACCAGGTCGTGGTCGTGAATGAATTGATCCAGATCGTTGTGAAACGGGAAGGCGCGGATGCGCATCGTGTCGATGGGATAGCCTTCGGGTGCCAGCATTTCGACCGCTTCATAACTTGGCGAGGCCGAAGTGCCAAAGAACAGAGCCCCAAGTTTTAGCTTGGTCTTGGGCTTCTTGACCTCAATCGGCGGGTGGGTTTTCGGCTGAGGGACCAGATCTTTGGCCGTTTCAAATTTGCGCAAAAGCCGATCCACGTTTCTTACGTAGTCGTCTCCGCTTTCGGAATACACGGCCATTTCGTTTTTGGATGATCCGCGGGTGAAATAGGCGCCCTTGGTCGGATGGGCGCCGGGCAGAGTGCGATAACAAATGCCATCCCCATCCACATCCAGATAACGGCCCCATTTCTTGGCGTCGTCCAGACCTTGGGCATCCAGAACCTTGCCCCGGTCCATTTCATAGTTGTCGTCCCATTCAAGCGGTGGCGACATCCAGTCATTCATGCCCAGATCAAGGTCCGACATCATGATAATCGGCGTTTGCAAACGCTCGGAAAGGTCAAAGGCATTGACCGTCATCTCAAAGCACTCTTGCGGTGTGGCCGGGAACAACAACACCTGTTTTGTGTCGCCATGGCTGGCATAGGCTGCCGCCAGAACATCAGACTGCTGGCTGCGCGTTGGCATCCCGGTTGACGGGCCCGAGCGTTGTACGTTGATCAACACCACGGGCACTTCGGCGAAATAGGCCAGACCCAGAAATTCACTCATCAGCGAGACACCTGGCCCGGATGTGGCTGTAAAGGCACGCGCGCCATTCCAACCGGCCCCGACAACCATGCCCATCGCGGCCAGTTCGTCCTCGGCCTGCACAACGGCGTAGTTTTTCTTGCCGCTACCGGCATCAATACGCAGGCGTTTGGCATATGTGGCAAATGAATCGATGACCGACGTCGATGGCGTGATCGGATACCAAGCAGCCACCGTTGCCCCACCATAGATCGCACCCAATGCAGCGGCCGTGTTACCGTTCATCAGGATATGCGGCGTCTCAAGAATATGCGGCGCAACATTGCCGCCCTTTTTCAACTTGATCGGCAGCGGGCACTGAAAGTTTTCAGTTGCGTATTGGTAACCCATTTCCAGCGCATGCACATTGGATGAGATCAGCTTTTCTTTGCCTTTGAACTGGTCGTTCAAAAGACCTTTGAGAACACCAAAGTCGATATCCAGAAGGGCGGCGAGCGCGCCCACATAAACCACGTTTTTCAACAGCTGCTGAAGACGGGGCACCGAGTATTCGCGCATACACATTTCGGTAAAGGGAATACCAAAGAAATGGATGTCATCGCGTTTTAGATGCGGCGCAAGCGGTTTGGTGTTGTCGTAGACAAAGTACCCACCCGGTTCCACGCTGGCGATGTCTTGCTCCATGCTTTGCGGGTTAACGCATACCATGAGATCCACCCCCCCGCGACGCCCAAGATAGCCTTTGGAGCTGACACGGACTTCGTACCACGTTGGCAGGCCCTGAATGTTTGAAGGAAAGATATTGCGGGGGGAGACCGGAATACCCATGCGGAAAATCGCCTTGGCAAACAAATGGTTGGCCGACGCCGACCCAGTGCCGTTCACATTGGCGAATTTGACGACAAAGTCGTTGGTGCCTTTGATCTGTTTCATTCTGCGGCCTCCAGCAGGTCTGGTGTGGCTTTGGCCATCGTGTAGAAGAATTTCTGCATATCCCATGCGGCTGTTGGGCAGCGCTCTGCACAAAGTCCGCAGTGCAGGCAGACGTCTTCGTCTTTGACCATCACTTTTCCGGTGGGAAGATTACCCGAGACATACAAGTCCTGTTCCTCGTTGGTGGCAGGTACCAGAAGTCGGGCACGCAGATCTTCCTCGGAGCCGTTTTCCACAAAGCTGATGCAGCTGGTTGGACAGATGTCCGTGCAGGCGTCACACTCAATACAGGTGCTTTCCGTGAACACGGTCTGCGCGTCGCAATTGAGACAACGTTCGGCCTGAACAAAAGCGGTTTCTACATCAAAACCCAGTTCAACCTCGAGTGTTTTGCTTTTTAGCGCTTTTTCCAGATCGACCAATGGAACGGCTTCGCGTTTGTCATCGATCGGAATGCTGTCATAGCTCCACTCGTGGATACCCATTTTTTGGCTGACCAAAGTGAACCGCGGATCGGGGCGATCAACCTCGGGGTTTTCGCCACGGCAGAACATATCAATCGATACGGCGGCCTTATGACCATGCGCCACGGCGGTGATGATGTTAGCGGGGCCAAAAGCCGAGTCGCCGCCAAAGAACACGTTCTTGCGTGTGGACTGGAACGTCTCATCATCATTGATGATCGGGGTGCCCCAGCTGGTGAAGCGAACGCCAGTGGACTTTTCGATCCACGGGAAGGCGTTTTCCTGACCGATGGCGACCAGAACGTCGTCACAGGGGTAGAACGCGGGCTCTTCTCCGGTTGAAATCAGTTCGCGGTTGCCATCTGCATCATAGACCGCTTCGACCCTGTCAAAGGTCATGCCAACCAGTTTGCCTTTTTCGACGACAAACTCTTTGGGGACATGGTTGTCGATAATTGGGATGCCTTCGTGAATGGCGTCTTCTTTTTCCCAAGGGCTGGCTTTCATGTCCGCAAAGGGCGAACGCACGATCACTTTGACGTCTTCACCGCCCATCCGGCGCGAGGTGCGACAGCAGTCCATAGCGGTATTGCCACCACCCAGAACGATGACTTTCTTGCCAATTTTCTTGGTGTGCTCGAAGGCCACGTTGGATAGCCAGTCAAGGCCGACGTGAATATTCTTTTCGCCTGCGTTGCGGCCCTTTACGTTGGGCAGATCGCGACCACGCGGGGCTCCGGAGCCGACAAATATCGCGTCATATTTTTTGTCGATGATGCTTTGCAGACTGTCGATGTAAGTGTTGAAGTGGGCCGTGATGCCCATATCCAGAACATAGCCGACCTCTTCGTCGAGCACCGAATCCGGCAGGCGGAACGACGGAATTTCCGACCGCATAAAGCCGCCGCCCTTGGCTTGGGCGTCAAACAAATGCATCTCATAGCCCAACGGGGCAAGGTCGCGCGCAACGGTGAGCGAGGCAGGGCCTCCACCGATCAGGGCGATCTTCTTACCGTTCTTTGGGCCCGCCTTGGGCATCAGGGCGCTGACGTCATCCTTGAAATCAGCGGCGACGCGCTTCAGGCGACAGATGGCGACAGGTTCTTCCTCGACCCGACCACGGCGGCACGCGGGCTCGCAGGGGCGGTCACAGGTGCGGCCCAATACACCGGGAAAGACGTTGCTTTCCCAGTTCACCATATAGGCGTCAGTATAGCGTTCCTGAGCGATGAGACGGATGTATTCCGGCACAGGGGTGTGTGCGGGACAGGCGAATTGGCAGTCAACGACCCGGTGAAAATATTCAGGGTCGGCCGTATTCGTGGGTTTCATGTCGCCTCCTTTGCGGCGATGATACGTGGTGTACGACGGTATACGTACCTTTCTCTTTCTGGGGGCTAGTGTAAAGAGCGAATTGTAAACATGGGGAGAATTGTTGCTGGCCGGTATTTACGCTCACTCTCCGAAAGACAGATGCGTCACACTGCGTCTTCCAAGGCTCTTCAATTCGACCACAAACAGGTCACCGTATTTCAACGGTGGCTCTCCGGATGCGCCGAGGTCTTTCCACAAGGCCTTGAGATTATCCTTGTTTCCCACCCAAACCACTGTGCCATTGGGATAAGCGGTGGTCATCTGACCAGCGGCATTGTCGGTGATGATCTGGGTCACAGGCAGGCCCGTGGCCTTGGACAGAGGCGCGGCTGTGTCCAGGTTTCGTTGGATATCCGGGGCAAAGATCGCGTCGATGTCATAGCCTTCAAGCGCCGCCGGAAGAGCGGCGGAACGGGCGCGCCCCTTGGCATTCAGCTCGGTGCCATCGCGGTCCGCGTGGCGCAGGGCGATGATGGTGGTTCGGGCATTGTTTGGCACGGTGACCGAAGAACAGGCCAGCAAGGTGACAGACAAAGCGGCAAGCAGCAGCAGGCGAAATCTGGTCATGGAAACCTCCCTTTTGGGCGCGCGGTTCCTGTGCAGAGTGGCAAATCCAAACCTGTGCTGTCTAGGGGGGTGTTGAGCGCGCAAAGGGCAAGGTCACCGGTTTGTACAAAAGTTTTTGGCCGAATGTCCGTTTTGTACAAATTGAAAACAGCGGTTTTGGTCAGAGATATGACCAAAGGGTTAACGATTGTCAGGGCAGGGTCAGGCGGCTTTGCGCAGGGTCAGCTGAACCAGTGAGAAGCACATCGCAGCGGCCATGACAGCGATGCCAATCCAGCCGAAATACCAAAGTTTCCCCGCCAGTGTGTCCTCGGCATAAGAGGCCGCGAACTGGGTCTGGCCGTATTTGGTGATGCCAAACGCGGCGAGGGTGAACAGGGCAAATAAAACGGTGCGGGGCAGGGGGGCGATCACACGGGCCGAGAGCGCGCCAAGGATCAGGCCGATGGGCGCGCCGATCATCAGGGTTTTTTGCGACCACCACGGATGCGCGCCAAGCGGTTTGGCGATGTCCAGCGCGATGAGGGCCGCCATGAGGAGGATGGTGACGATGAGAGTGAGGATGAAACGCATGAGGGGCCTCCGAGGGGATGTGTGGTGAAGGATGTCAATGCGAGGGTGCCAAGACCAGAGGAGACAGGTTTGGATCACGGGAATGTGACAGGGTGCCCGGGCCCTGTAGGGCGGGGTTTCACCCCGCCGTTTGTTGGAGGTGTAGTGGGTGTGGTGGGTTTGGTGGGCTGGAAGGTTTGGCGGGGTGAAACCCCGCCCTACGGATTTTAGGAAGTGCCGCGCGTCCGGCACGGGGTGGGTGCGGAACGCGCCCGCCCATGGGGCGGGTCGGACGCGTAGCCCGCTTTGCGGGCTTTTGAATGAAAACCTATTTTGACTGAGGTGGAGAAATCCGCTTCCCCAAGGCGAGTGAAGTAGTTAGTAATTGCCATCGAGGGTTGAATAATTTCGGAATGAACATGACAACTTCGGCGCAAGCATTAAACCAAGTTTTGGCTCACGTTAATAAAAGAGGTCAGCCAAAAGACAGATTTCTTAAATGCGCGGCAGAGTACTTTGGACTTGAAGGGGAATTGGCTGAACCCGAAGCGGTTAAGTATTTTTATAAAATCCATGCTGATATTAGTCGTGACATTGAAGGTTTGCCGTTGGATGATGGCGAAAAGAAGTACTTGAATAGTTATCTAAGTCCGTTCAACGGACTGCGCTCATTTGCACATGTTCATATGGACGTGCAAACAGCCAAAAACAATTTCCTTAAGGATAGCAACCTCGTCGGTTTAATAAATATTCATATGGCAATTAGTGGTCACAAGAGACGGCCAGAACTGGACTTGGAAACCATCGAGCTGGCAAGTCTGGCAGATGAGCTTGCCGAAGCCGTTCGCAACTCAAGTTTGCCTGACCACTTGAAAGAGACTCTTGCATATCGACTCCTACAAATTTCAGCTAGTTTGAAGCACTTCCTGTTCTTTGGGTCCGACAAACTGGAAGTGGAGTTAGCGGCTTTGTTGGGGGAGCTTGCGATAAACCGCGATGTCGCGGAGGAGTCCGGAAATCAAGAAACTTTCGGACGTATTTTTGAGTTTTTTGGACGTTGCGCAGAAGGTCTTTCTAAGGCTGACAAGACTTATTCCGTCGCCCAGAGCTTACTCGAAAAAGGTCAGCAGATTTTCAGCCTGCTGACCTAATGTATATACTTACCGCGTAAACTTCTTATGCTTCAACCGCTTTGGCATCCCTGCCACCGAGCCTTCTCAACGGGGTGCGCACGCGTGTTTTCTTTGAAAACAAGCTTTCGCGCACGCCTTGACCCCAAGCGGCAACCCCAAGAAACGCACCCTAGCGGGTGAATTTCTTGTGCTTGAGGCGTTTAGGTTCAAGGGCATCTGCGCCCAGTCGACGTTTCTTGTCTTCCTCGTAGTCCTCAAAGTTGCCTTCGAACCATTCCACGTGGGCGTCGCCTTCGAACGCCAGCATGTGGGTGCAAATCCGGTCGAGGAAAAAGCGGTCGTGGGAGATGACCACGGCGCAGCCGGCGAAATCGACGAGCGCGTCTTCGAGCGCGCGCAGGGTTTCGACGTCGAGGTCGTTGGTCGGCTCATCGAGCAAAAGCACGTTGCCGCCTTCTTTCAACAGACGCGCCATGTGCACGCGGTTGCGTTCACCGCCTGACAACAGGTTCAGCGGTTTTTGCTGATCGCCGCCCTTAAAGTTGAAGGATGAGCAATAAGCGCGGGAATTGACCTGCGCGTCACCGAGTTCGATGATTTCAGCACCGCCGGAAATCGCCTCCCAGACGGTTTCGTTGTCTTTCAGGTCATCGCGGGATTGGTCGACGTAGGACAATTGCACTGTGTCGCCGTATTCAACCGAGCCTTCGTCAGGCTGTTCCTGACCGGTCAGCATTTTGAACAGGGTCGATTTACCCGCACCGTTGGGGCCGATGACGCCGACAATACCACCGGGGGGCAGGGAAAACTCAAGGTTCTCAATCAGTTGCTTGTCGCCATAGTGTTTTGACAGGCCCGAGACCTCGATCACTTTGGACCCCAAACGCGGACCGTTTGGAATAACGATCTGGGCGCGGCCGACTTTTTCACGTTCGGACTGGTTGGCCATCTCGTTATAAGACGAAATACGCGCCTTGGATTTGGCCTGACGGGCCTTGGCGCCCTGACGCATCCATTCGAGTTCCCGTTCCAGCGTCTTTTGCTTGGACTTGTCTTCGCGGGCTTCTTGTTCCAGACGTTTGGCCTTTTGTTCCAGCCAAGCGGAATAATTGCCCTCGTAAGGGATGCCCTTGCCGCGATCCAGTTCCAGAATCCAGCTGGTGATGTCATCGAGGAAATAACGGTCGTGGGTGACGATCAGGATGGTGCCTTTGTAGTCGATCAGGTGCTGTTGCAGCCAGGCGATGGTTTCCGCATCAAGGTGGTTGGTCGGCTCATCGAGCAAGAGCATGTCGGGCGCTTCCAGGAGGAGTTTGCAGAGCGCGACCCGGCGGGCCTCACCACCGGAAAGATCGGCGATACGCGCGTCATCGGGGGGGCAGCGCAGGGCTTCCATCGACACGTCAATCTGGCTGTCGAGATCCCAGAGGTTCTCGGCGTCGATCTTGTCCTGCAGTTCGGCCATTTCGTCGGCGGTTTCGTCCGAATAGTTCATGGCGAGGTCGTTATAGCGATCCATAATGGCCTTTTTGTCGGCCACACCCAGCATGACGTTTTCGCGCACAGACAGGCTGTCGTCGAGTTTTGGCTCCTGCGGGAGATAGCCAACCTTGGCGCCCTCGGCGGCCCATGCCTCGCCGGTGAAATCCTTGTCGAGACCGGCCATGATCTTCATCAGGGTCGATTTACCGGCACCGTTGACGCCAACCACACCGATTTTCACGCCGGGCAGGAAGGACAGGTGAATGTTCTCAAAGCATTTCTTGCCACCGGGATAAGTCTTGGAGACCCCCTGCATGTGATAGACGTATTGATAAGCGGCCATGGGACGACTCCGGGTTGGGTGTTTCTCGCGTTAGAGGGGGTGATAGCGGATGGGGTCAGGGGGGGCAATGCAGGCTGAGTGTTTCGCGGTGCGTTAATCGAACACGTCGATGATCATTTTGGTCAAACCTTGGCTGCTTTCTAACGAGATACCGCGTTCTTCTAGGTTTTTGGCAAGGCGTGCTGTGGATTTTTTTGCCGCAGTTTCGCGCGTTGACCGGATGGCCGCGGCATTGGCGAGCAGGAATTTGGATGTGTTGGCGAACACTTTCTTGCCCGTTGGAGACGAATAAAAGCGGGCCAGGTCGCGCATTTCTGAGGCGGTGTAGGTTTTGTGATAATACGCCGCGATTTCATCCTGCATGAGGGCGATGAATTCAACAACAAAGGCTTCGAACAAGAGATCAAAAAAGGGTTCGGGTTCTGCGATGTCAATCCCGAACGTTCGTAGCCTGCGCACCACCTCAAACATAATCGTGCGCATGTCTGACTGATAAATCTCGTTAAAATGCTCGACCGTAATGGTGTGTTCTACGATAAACCGAATATCGCTTTCTTTGTCTGCGTTGGCAGGTTGGGCCAGCCCAAGAAGCATCCAAGTCAGGGTGGGAATGAGCCAAGCAGCTTTTGGTTTTCGAAAATACGACATATCCTTTGTTGTAGCGTGGAAATGCGCGCAGTAAAGGACGTCATGACCGGAACACAAAGTGGATACCGTGGCCAAACCATTGGCCTGCTCGGCGGCTCTTTTGATCCGCCGCACGCGGGTCATGTGCATATCACGCGCGAAGCCTTGAAACGCTTCGGGTTGGATCGGGTGTGGTGGCTGGTGTCTCCGGGCAATCCTTTGAAGGATCGCGGGCCCGCCAGATTAGAGCGACGGATGGCGGCGGCACGGGCGCTGATGGATCATCCGCGCGTTGAGATCAGCGATTTTGAGACAAGGGCCGGGACGAGGTACACCGCAGAAACCATTGCGGCCTTGCAGCAGACCCATCCGGGCGTGCGGTTTGTGTGGCTGATGGGCGCGGATAATCTGGCGCAGTTGCATCGCTGGAAGGACTGGCAAGAGATTGCCTTGCGCGTGCCCATGGGGGTGTTAGCGCGCCCCGGAGACCGGGTGGAAGCGCGCACAGCCAAGGCGGCGCAGGTGTTTCGACATGCGCGGTTGCATCCGCGTTCCAGTCAGCTTTTGGGGCAATGTGATGCGCCAGCGTGGTGTTTTGTGAATGTGCCGATGCAGGATATCAGCTCAACCCGGATACGGGCCCACGGGGACTGGGCGCGCGACTAGGGGCGGGGTCTGGTGGCGGCCAGGGCCGAGGCGATGCCCGCGCCGACAATCAGGGTCAGGCCAACGATGGTAAACCCGTCTGGCAGGTCTTCGAACACCAGCCACCCCAAAGCCACGGCAGCGATCAGTTGGAAGTAGACATAGGGCGCCAGCGAGGTCGCAGAGGCGCGCGCGTAGGCAAACAACAACAGGAAATTGCCGCCCATGGAAAACAGCGCGCTGAGGGTTGTCAGCCCAAGGATGGGCGCGGTGATCGGGGGCGCTGAATTCCAGCAAATCGGCGTCATCATCACAAAGCTGAGGAACAGTTGCGTGAACAACAGGCTGCCCGGTCGGCTCACCGGGGCCAGCCAACGCGAAGAGGTCAGGAAGGCCCCGTAACACAGGCCCGCCAGCACGGCGAAAATCAGCCCCGGTTCCATGTCAAAGCCGGGCCTCACGACCAACAGAACGCCTGCAAAACCCAACAACATCAGAAGGCTGCGCAATAGCGTGACTTTTTCCCCAAGCAAAAGCACGGACAGTCCATAGCTGAAAATCGGGCCGATAAAGAAGGCGGCAAAGGTGTCGGCCAGCGGGATGGTGGCCAAGGCGGTCTGAATCGACAGAATTCCCCCGGTCAAAAGCATAGCCCGAAGCCAAATGCGCCAATCGGCCAAGAGCCGGATGGTGTCGGCCCGCAAAAGGGGCAGGGCGACCAATGCGCCAATCGCAAATCGCGACCAGGCGACATAGTGCGGGCTGGCGTCATGCGCGTTCATCAGCAGCTTTCCGGCCGTATCGCCTGCCGGGATCATCGACATCGCGATGAACATGATGAAAAGAGCCTGCCACATAAGGCGGCCCTTAGCATGGTGTGCGATAGGCGGCCATGGGCAAATTCAGGTCTGCTCTATCCGCCGGAGTGGTCTCGACGCTCGTCGGGCCATGTCGCATTCTGCAAGCGGGCTTCGGAACGAGGCAGGACAGGGGATGATGTGTGCGCCATGTTGCAGACAAACCACGGAGACTGCCCATGACTGAGACTGCTACACCCACCCGCTCTCGTGCCGGAGGCCGTGCGGCGCGGCGCGCCATTCGGTCTGCCCCGAATTTTGAGATGTTGCCGGGGCTGACGCGCAACATTCCGGTCTGCGAGGTCATGGATGCGGGCCAGGTTGAACGGATTGATGCCGCGTCGATGGATATTCTTGAAAACGTGGGTGTGGTGTTTCGTGATGATATTGCGTTGGCGGACTGGAAACGGGCAGGGGCCAAAGTTGTCGGCGATACGGTCTATCTGGACCGGGGGTTGGTGCGCGATCTGATCACGACGATTCCGGCGGATTTCACCTATCACGCCCGCGACCCAAAGAAGAATGTGCGCCTGGGCGGCAAACATTCGGTGTTTGTGCCGATGACGGGTGCGCCTTTCTTGCGGGATCTGAACGATGAGCGGCGCAATCCATTGCTCGAAGATCTGGCGATGTTTCACAAGCTCAGTCACATGATGCCCAGCCTGCACAGTTCGGCGCATCACATTGTGGAACCTTACGATCATCCGATCAGTCAGCGGCATCTACGCATCACCTATTCGTCGATGAAGCATTCCGATAAGATGTTCATGGGCATGACCACCAGCCCCAAGAATGCCGAAGACGTGCTGGACATGTGCGCCATCCTGTTTGGTGAGGAGTTTATCGATCAAAACCCTGTCACCACGGGCAATATCAACGGTAACTCGCCACTGGTCTGGGATGAGACTATGCTGGGGGCGATGCGGGCGTTTTGTCGGCGGAACCAACCGGTTCTGTGTTCGCCTTTTGTGTTGGGCGGGGCCAATACACCGGCGTCCGTGGCGGCCTCTGTGGCGCAGTTGAATGCCGAGGCGTTGTCGGCATTGGCTTACACACAAGTTATTCGCAAAGGGGCTCCGGCGATTTACGGCCATTACCTGTCGACCGTGTCGATGAAGTCTGGCGCACCGATGGCGGGCACGCCGGAAATCAGTTTGATGAACTTTATGATTGGTCAGATGGCGCGGTATTATGACGTACCGTGGCGCACCTCAAACACGCTCGGCGGGGCCAAAACCTTTGACGCACAGGCGGGATACGAGAGTGCCACCACCCTGTCGGCGGTGATGCATGCCGGGGCGAATTACATCTGGCATTCAGCGGGCTGGAATGAGGCCGGGATGCATTGTTCGGTGGCCAAGTTTATTGTCGATGCCGAACAATGCGCGATGGCCTACCGGATGGCGCAGGGGCCGAACTGGGATGATTTTGACGCCGCGCTGGCGGCGGTGCCGGACGTGGGTCCGGGTGGGCATTATCTGGGGCATCCGCACACGCAGGAGAACTTTCAGTCGGCGTTTTTCATGCCCGAGATGTTCGACAATAACTCGATCGAACAATGGCAGGCCGAAGGCGGGATCGAGATCACCGAACGTGCGCTGAACCATGCCAAAAAGCTGCTGCGCGAATATCAGGAGCCGACGCTGGATGTGGCCAAGAACGAAGAGCTGCTGGAGTATATCGCGCGCCGCGAGCGTGAAATTCCTGCGAGCGATGAGTTGAACCAGAGTTTCTGAGGGATTGCGCGGGTTATTCGTTGCCCGCGCGCCATTCTTTCCAGCGCAGCACTGCATTGGCGCCGATCTTGGCAAAGGGTTGCGGGGGGAGCCTTTGGGGTGGGGCTGAGCGTGTGAAAAAGGCCGTGATATCCGAGGTCTCACCACAGGCGAGTTCCGCTGCTCCAATACCGGTCAGGGTGCCGCGTGCTGTGCCAAGGCCGTTTTGAACACAGCCAGAAAACACGCCGTTCTCGATCTCGCGCATCACGGAAACGCCATTGAGGCTGAGGCACAGGTGACCGGCCCATTTGTGCTCCATCTGCAGGCCTGCCAATTGCGGGAACCGTTGGTCGAATTTGCGCTGCTGCACACGAGCGGCGCGCGCGACATCCGATGCGGTGGGTGTCATGTTGGGGTTCAGGGTGGCACAGGTGCGAGTGATGATGCGATTGCCGCCTTGGCTTGTATTAATGCGGCGCACGGTGGTGCCCATGGGGTCGCTGGGGGTGATGCCCCAGCGCGGCGCGCCACCGAGTTTGGCCAGCGTGTCTGTCTCCAGCTCCGGCGTCATGGAGGCGTAGAGAAACAGCTGCATCAGGCGGCCTTTCTCGTAGCCAAAACTTTCGAGATGACCATTGTTTGTCAAAAGAATGCGCGGTGTGGTGACGGTGCCTTTGGGGGTGGTGACGCGCCAATCTGATCCGACACGTGCAAACCCGGTAACGGGCGAGTTTTCGCAGATGCGCATATGCGCGGCCAGCCCTGCACCAAACCCGCGAACATAGCCTGCGGGTTGCAACATGACGGTGCCGGGGGTGAACAGGCCAGACTGGTAATGGGCACTGCCGGTGAGCGCGGTCATTTGTGCCTGATCGAGCATTTCCGAGGCTTCGCCAAGGGATGTCAGGTGTTTGGCATAAGAGAGGTTATGGGCGTGACCCGCAGCGCTGGCGGCGCCATTGATCTTGCCAGCTTCGTCAAAATAGTTCGGATCGATTGCGAAATCCGACACAGCCTCGCGCGCAAAGGCGATGGCCTGACGGTTGAGGGCAATCATGGTGCGATCATCGCCCGCACCGGCGTAATCATCAGACGCCAGATCATGCGGCAGGTCGATCATAAAACCCGAATTGCGCCCCGAAGCGCCTTCGGCAAGGCGTCCTGCTTCGAGCACGATGATCCGCGCTGTTGGGTGCAGTTGCAGCAACCGCCGGGCCGCCGACAACCCGGCAAACCCCGCGCCAACAATCACAAAGTCGGCCGTGGCCTCGCCTTCGAACACATCCGGTACACCCTGCGCGCCCAGAATGACGTTCCAGGCGGCAGGGCCCTGATGGATTGGCAGGCGCCGGGCGGTGACCTGTGTCGCCATGGCGCTAGTCGACCGCCTCATCGGCGTCGTCGGACAGGTCGATCCAGATGGTTTTCAGCTGGGTGTACTGATCGTGTGCATGGACCGAGTTGTCGCGTCCGCCAAAGCCGGATTGCTTGAAGCCGCCGAAGGGTGTGGAAATGTCCCCTTCGCCAAAGCTGTTGACCGTGACGGTGCCTGCCCGAAGGCTGCGTGCGCCGCGAATGGCGCGTTTGGCGTTGGCGGTGAAGATCGACGCGCACAGGCCATATTCCGTGTCATTGGCGATGCGGATGGCTTCGTCAAATCCGGCCACGGGGATGACGGTGAGGACCGGGCCGAAAATCTCTTCGCGCGCCAATGTGTGGCTGTTATCGGGGACTTCGATCACCGTGGCCTCGACAAAGGCACCATCGTGGGCTTTGCCGCCGATACGCACGTTTTCTGCCCCTTCAAGATAGCTGCAGACCTTGTCGAAATGCGCCTTGGAGACCAGCGCGCCCATGCGGGTTTCAGGGTTCAGGGGCGCACCGACATTCCAATGCCGCGCGTGGTCTTCGATCCGGGAAAGCAGCTCTTCTTTGACATCTTTGTGCACGATCAACCGCGAACTGGCCGAGCAGTTTTCACCCATGTTCCAAAAGGCGCCGTTGACCACATGTTGGGCCACGACATCAAGATTTTCGGCGTCTTCCATGACAATGCAGGGGTTCTTGCCGCCCATCTCAAGCACCACCTCTTTGGCGTTGCTTTCGGCAGAATAGCTGAGGAACCGTTTGCCGGTCACGGTGGAGCCGGTGAAGGACACCATGTCGATATCCATATGGCGACCGATGGGTTCGCCCACATCTGCACCACTGCCGGGCACGATGTTCAGAACACCGCGAGGCAGGCCCGCCTCGGATGCAAGCTCTGCTACGCGCAAGGCCGTCAGCGTGGTTTCTGCTGCGGGTTTGATGACCACCGAACAGCCTGCCGCGAGCGCTGGGCCAATTTTCCACGCCAGCATCAGGAGCGGAAAGTTCCATGGCAGCACAAGGCCAACAACGCCGATGGGTTCACGGACCACCATGGCGATGTGATCGTCTGAGGCCGGTGCGACCTGATCATATATTTTGTCGATCGCCTCGGCGTGCCATTTGAGACAGTGGATGGTTTCGGGCACATCCACGGTTTCGCAGTCATAAATGGTTTTGCCTGAATCCAGGCTTTCCATCACGGCCAGTTCACGGGCATTGCGGGTCAGGAGTTTGCAGAACCGGATCAGCACATCCTTGCGTGCGGACGGATGCATTTTGCTCCAGCGACCATCATCAAAGGCCTCGCGCGCTTTGGCGACGGCAAAGTCTACGTCCTCGGCACCGCAGGCAGCGATTTTGGCCAACGCCTCGCCCGTTGCCGGGTTCGTCGTGGTGAAAGTGGCGCCGGAGGCTGCAGGTCGATAAGACCCATCAATAAAGGCGCTGGTGGGCAGGATCAGATCGTCTGCGATGGCTTGGTATTCTTCTTGGGTCAACAGGTCCATGGATCAGCCCTTTGCCTTTGGTTGTTCATTTGAGATGTCGGCGATGGTGGTTTTCAGCACCCGGATCACTTGTTCCAACCCGCGTTTGTCATCCTTGTTGAGCCCTTTGAGCGGCGGACGCATGGGGCCAGTGGGGATGCCGTTCAGAGCGACGCCGTGTTTGACGCATTGAATGAATTTGCCACCCTGTTCGAGGATGCGCATCAGGGGCATCATTGCCGACATAATACGCCGGCCTTTGTCAAAATCGCCTTCGACGGCGCAGGCCTGATAAAGTGCCACATGTTCTTCGGGCAGGAAGTTTGACCCCGCACAGACCCAGGAGCGCGCGCCCCATGCGAAGAACTCCAGCGCCTGGTCGTCCATGCCACAGGACATCTGAATATGAGGGTAGTCGCGCGCCAGAAGGTGCACGCGGTTGATGTCGCCCGAGCTTTCTTTGATGGCGCAGATGTTGCGGGACCGGCCCACGCGATCAAGAAACTCTTCGCCCATGTGCACACCCATGCGACCGGGGTAGTTGTAGAGAATGACCGGCAGGTTCGCGGCCTTGTCGATGGCCAGCGCATTGAGGGCGTTTTCACGCTCGGTCGGCACCGAATAGGGTGGAGTGGCCAGCAGGATGGCATCAGCACCTATGTCGCGTGCGCCAGAGGCCAAGGCAATCGAGTCCGGTGTCATCATTGCGCCGGTGCCAACGATGGTTGGCAGCCGTCCTTTGATTTGATCTTTGGTGAAACGGGCCACTTCAAGGCGTTCAGCCACGGTCTGGGCATAGTTTTCACCGGTGGAGCCGCCGGAAATCAGGCCATGCACACCCTTGTCGATCAGCTGTTCGATGACATCAGAAAGGGCGTCGTAGTTGACAGAGCCATCGGCGTGAAACGGGGTCACGACGGGGGTGTATATCCCCTCAAAACGAAAAATCGGTGTCATGCGGTCCTCATGCTGGGGTTTGGCGCGCGATGGAGCCAAGCGGCATATCCAAGGCGGCGGGCATTACGAAAAGTTCAATCTGGTCCCTCGACAGGTTCCAGTGTTCCACGGCCAGCCTGCCGGCTTGCGTTTCGTCACCGGTTTCAATGGCGGCGATGATCGCGTCGTGCTGAAGGCTGGCCTCGGATAGGTTTTCGACCATAGTCGGGTTTTGCGGGCGGTAAAAAGTCATGCCGATGCGGGCGTGATCGATCAGCAGGCGGCGGAACGACGGTAGCAGATAGATATTGTCCGCCATCTCTCCGGTGATTTCATGAAACAGGTTGTTGGCCATGGTGCGATCGGCGCCCGAGCCGTGACGCAGCGCCGACTTGAAGTCTTCTTGTGCCTTTTTCAGCGCTTCGATTTGCGTTGAACGCGCATTTTTGGCGGCCAGTTGCAGTACCGCGCCATAGATCATCGGGGCTGCAAGAAAGAAATCGCGCAGGGTTGTGTGGGACATTTCCGACACCCGCGCACCACGGTTTTCGCGCAAATCTACATATCCGTCCCCGGCCAGCTGGCGAAAAACTTCGCGCAATGGCGTACGGGACAGGGAAAACGATTCGGACAATTGTGTCTCGTCCAGATCGGCACCCGGACGCAATTCGAGCGTCATGATGGCCGTTTTCAGATGAGAATAAAGCTCGGATTTCCGACGCTTAGCCGCATCTTTCATCATTCTCTCCAATTCGAAGTTCAGTCGGAAAAGACACCCAGTTTAGGCAGATTTGGGCACGCGCAATGGCGCGGTGTTACTTTTGCTACCAAAGAAAATACAATTTGAATACAATAAAAATTCGCGTAGAGTGCAATTTCAAATCTGGCCTGTTGGTGCACATGGACGACACAAAACATTTTGTATTCATTCTTGTGGATGAATTTTCGCACATCGCATTTTCCTGCGCGGTCGAGCCATTGCGCATTGCCAATCTTGTGAGTGGCAAGGATTTGTACAAATGGTCTTATGTGTCTGAGGATGGTGTGTCTGCGGCCTGTTCAAACGGATCCGTTACACTGGTGCACCACAGCTATGGCGATATTCCCAAAAGCGACCGGCTTTTTGTGTTGTCGGGCATCAATGTGCATAAGAAAGTGTCCGGCAAGCTGTTGGCGACTTTGCGCCGTGAACGGGTTCGGGGCACGGCACTTGGTGCGCTGTGCTCTGGGGCCCACATTTTTGCCAAGGCCGGGTTTCTGGATGGGGTACAGGCTGCGATCCACTGGGAATTTCACGACAGCTTTATGGAAGAGTTCCCCGAGGTGGCGTTGGTGCGCAATGTGTTTGTGGCCGATGAAAAGTTCATCACCGCTTCGGGAGGGACCGCGACCGCGGATCTGATGCTGCATCTGATTGAAAACGCGCATGGCCATGATCTGGCCGTCGCAGTGGCGGATCAGATGGTTTACAACGCGGTGCGCGATGCAACGGCCGAACAACGCGTATCGCTGCAATCGCGGCACGGCATGCGCAACCCACATATGGCCAAGGCCATTCAAAGGATGAATGACACGCTGGATGCGCCAATCTCTCCGGCGCTTATCGCCGAGGAAATTGGGATATCCGCCCGGCAACTTGAGCGGCTGTTTGGCAAGTATCTGAATTGTTCTCCGAAAAAATACTATGTGGAAATGCGGCTGGAAAGGGCGCGCAACCTGCTTGTGCAGACGGACAGGTCCATCACCGACATTGCCCTGGCCTGCGGTTTTGAAAGCCCGGGGCATTTTTCGCGGGTGTACCGCGCAAACTTTGGTGTGTCTCCGTCATTGCAACAGGGAAAGCTCACCTGAAAGACCTCCAGAGGAATTGTGGGTTACCATGAACTGTTCCAGACAAATTCTGTACGATCCCCCACTTGTCTGACGCGGCTTGCCAAGGTTAGTATCCCGCCATGGTTAAAGGCATTTCCCGGCGGTATTTTTTATCAAGTTTATTGGCAGGTGTTGCGACACCTGTTTGGGCCAATCCGCCGAGTTCTTCGTTAAGGCCGCGACTGCGCCCAGAGTCTTTGCGTCAGCTGGCGGCTCCTGGTCCGGGCAATCTGATCCGCGCATCCGGGGTCACCGGAAACGTGTCCTTTTCCGTAGCAGATGTGGCCACGGGATTGGTGCTGGAGGGGCATCAGGCCGATCAGGGGTTACCACCTGCCAGCGTGACCAAGGCTGTGACGGCGATGTATGCGCTGGACACGCTGGGCGCCGGGCATCGTTTCACTACCCGGGTGATGACAGCCGGCGCCGTGAGCAACGGCGTGCTCAAGGGTGATCTGGTGTTGGCAGGTGGCGGTGATCCGACGCTGGACACAAATGGGCTGGCGCAGTTGGCGGCACAGCTGAAAAAGGCCGGAATTCGGGAAGTCTCTGGAAAGTTTCTGGTCTGGGGACGAGCGTTGCCGTCTATCCATGCGATTGATCCCTCTCAGCCGGACCATGCGGGGTATTCTCCGGCAATTTCTGGGCTGAGCCTGAATTACAATCGGGTGCATTTTGAATGGAAACGTGGGGCGCAGGGCTGGGTTGTGTCGATGGATGCACGGTCTGACAAATATCGTCCCGATGTGACCATGGCCAAGATGCGCGTCGTAAAACGCAGTATGCCAGTTTACACCTATGAAAACCGGGGCGGCGTGGATCACTGGACTGTCGCCAGCGGGGCCTTGGGCAATGGCGGATCGCGGTGGTTGCCGGTCCGACAGCCGGAAATTTATGCGGGACAGGTGTTTCGCACCCTCGCGCGGGCGCATGGCATTGTTCTGAAGAAACCAAAGCTGTCGCATAGCCCACCCACGGGGCAGGTTTTGGCCGAGATTCACAGCGCTGCGCTAAAAGACATTCTGCGAGGGATGTTGAAGTATTCGACCAATATCACCGCAGAGATGATTGGGCTGGCGGCGACGCAGGCGCGGGGCACCTCGGCCAACACATTGAAGGCATCCGGTCAGGAAATGAGCCGTTGGGCTGCCGGGGCGTTGAATATGACGAACGCATCTTTGGTCGATCACTCCGGGCTGGGGGATCAGTCCCGCCTGAGGGCGGATGAAATGGTCATAGCGCTGGCACAGAGCGCGCGTCGCAGCGAGTTGCAGCCGCTGCTGAAGAACATCAAGCTGCGTGATAGCCAGGGCAACGTTAAAAAGAACCCCCCGATGAAGGTTGTGGCAAAGACCGGAACGCTGAATTTCGTGAGCGGGCTGGCGGGGTATTTAGAGGCCCATGACGGTACCGAGCTGGCCTTTGCGATCTTTGTGGCCGACACCGGAAAACGCGCTGCGATCCCCGCACAGGACAAAGAACGCCCCAAGGGCGCACGTGCGTGGAACGGCAAGGCCAAGAAATTGCAGCAACGCCTGATTGAGCGTTGGGACGGATTGTACGGGGCGTGATGGCTGGGGCGGTATCGCTGCCCTAGCTCTGGTTTGAGCCCATAGTGATCGATGCTGCGGAATGCCCATTTTGACAGTGTGAGCGGAAAGTAGTCATTCGCTACGGAATGCACCAAGGTCCGCTCCGCGAAGATACCGAGCTTTCGCTGCGATTGCGCCAATGTCGGCTTAAGTGCATATTCTACTTGAGAAATTTGATCGCTTTTTTTGTCAATCCTGCGCTGTGCTGCATGCCCTAATGCTGGCAACATGAGCCTGCGAGATGACATCTCAAGCATTGTGTCCTTTAAACCAAATCGTTCAATTCAGGTACCCCAAGTTGCGCGGCGGTGCCCGACTGCCAAGGACGCGCGCTCCAGTACGTTGGGGTGCACGGGGGGATGGCCGCTGAGGTTGTAGCCTAACGCGGACATCAGCGGTTCCGCTTGCGCCTCGGCCAATCCTACCTCTCTGGGGTCAGTTTTCTGCGCCATTGGTAGGTCAAGGCAGCGTCGGGTTTCGAATAGGTGCTGTTTTGGTCATATTCGAGCACGCTTGGCTGGAACTGGACGTCGAGAAACAAACAAATCTTGTTCAGGGTTTCTTCGGGCTCTTCGATAAGCGTTTCATATTTGACTTCCAGCACTTGTTCAGGTGCCATATCCGGCACCATCGCGGCCCACTCCTGCCCAGCCAAGGAAAATCCAGCGGAAAACTCTAACCAAAAACGAGGACGTTTTTGGGGATCACAGCATGACGTTGTTGTCATCATATCGCAGAGCGCCTGCTTGCGGCGGGCGTCGTCCAAGCTGTCGAACCATTCTTCGTTCAGCAACTCGTCGCGCAGGCTGCCGTTGAATGACACGATGAAGGCGTTCTGCTGGGGTTTGCCGGATCGATGTAGTGCCATTCGACGTCATTCTCATTCGCCCATTTCAGGATCGCCCGACTGGTGAACTCCGTCCCGTAGCACCTTGGGAAACACGTTGATTTGTGGGTTACGGCGACCTGCGGAGCCCCTCATCGAGCGGAGCAGGTGGCCATAACCGGGCATCGGGTCTCTACAGTGGTTTTGTGCAAATCACACTGAAGAGGAGACCGATTATGACCGACCACAAGATTACACCTGATGCGCCCGTTCTGGTAGCAATTGATATCGCTAAACATCGCCACGAGATTTTGATCTCAGCTTCGGTCAAAGTCTTGATCCAGTCAGCACCCGTATATTGGCTGCGTTGATCCGTTTTCATGATCTCGGGCGTTCCGTATTTGGCGATGGCTTCTTCCCAAGCCGCAGGGCAAAAGTTGGCATCGAGCGTGTTTGATAGCCGCCAGGACCATACCTTACGCGTTGCCCAATCCATGATGGCGACCAGATACAGTAAACCGTTCTTGACGGGGATATATGAAATGTCGCTGCACCAGACTTGGTTAGGGCGCGTGATCGCCAGCTTTCGCAGCATGTATGGCCAGAACATGTGCCGGCGATGATTCTTGCTGGTGTTTGGCCCCTTGTAGATGGCCTGAAACCCCATGATGCCCATAAGGCGACGCACGCGGTGGCGGCCCGTCGAGAACCCTGATTGGGGAAGAGACGCCGCAATCTGGCAGCTACCGAAGAAGGGGTGCTTCGTAAAGGTCCAGTCAATCTCGTGCATTAGGTCTAAGGTCGCCTGATCAAAGCCGACCGGCGTGTAACAGATCGAGGAACGGCTGATCTTGAGCAGTTTACACTGGCGTGTCAGGCACAAATCTGGGTTCTCTTTGCAGATTATTTCGCGGCGTTCAGACGAGATCATCACCTCTCGGCAGAATGCTTCACATTCGCCTGTCGGTCGGCGGCATTCAGCGCTTGGGACAAAAAGTCATTTTCCACCGCAAGCTGGCCAAGCTGGCCAATCTTGCCATCCTTGTTCTCAGTCTTTTTGACCTTGTCTGAGAAGCCCCCGGGTATGCCTTCAAGCGCCACTGTAGCCTCAAATTATCTGAAAAGCTCCGTCGCGTCGTCATTCTCGCATCCAGTCAATCGTGTTGGATACATTCTAGCACGCTGTCCAAATCTGCCGGACCACTTCAGAAAACCAGCACTGTTATGCTGGCATTCTGCCCCGTCTCAACTCTTCGACTAGGGCTTCGATCGTCTAAAAGTTCCCCCAAGCCCAATGACCAGAAACCATTGTTTTACGAGTACGACGAGTTTTGGAAGCCAGGTGATACGACCTACTACCCTGATAACTATGAAATTATGAAAGACAAAAAGGCTGGCTTTTAACCCTATTGGACGGGAAAATGGCCCTGAGAAACGGCTTTGCAAAACGGAGATTTTTCTACAGATCACTGGTAACGCGATGCCGGTCCAGGACAAAATTCTTATCAGTTGCGGATATCGTAGAATAACGAAGCGTTCCTGCCCCAGAATGCTGCTGCGTCATCTCCGGAATACCCTGTTATTGTTGCAACCATGTCAGCCCAACCTTGGTAGTCCTTGGCGAGGTTGAGCACCGGCCAGTCGCTTCCGAACATCAAGCGATTGGCGCCAAAGGCTGACAGTATTAGGTCTGTCGCGGGCTTTAGATCCTGAGGGGAACAGCCAGTGTGTGCTTCGGTGACCAAACCGGAGAATTTGCAAAAGCAGTTGGTTTCATTTGCCAATCGAAGCATCCCACGACGCCACACCTCAAGATTTCCGCCCCTCAGATCCGGTTTGGCGGCATGATCGATCACGCACTTAAGGCTTGGATTGCGTGCCAGCCTTGTCAAAAGATGCGGCAGGTGATGAGGGAGCACAAGCGCATCAAACGCGAGCCCCATGTTCTGAAGAGCGTCAAATACCGGATCCAGTTCAGGTTTCAAAATCCATTCATCGTCTTCGATGCTCTGGATCATTGGGCGGATGCCCTTGAAGTATGGGTTTTGGGCCAATCGTTCGAGTGTTCCGATCGCATTTTCGGCTTCCATATCGATCCAACCGACGACCCCAGCGATAAAGTCATGGGCGTCTGCCAATTCCAGTAAGAATTCGGTTTCGGCGACTGTATCGGTGGCCTGAACCACAATTGTTTTGTCAATCCCAGCGGAATTGAGAAGTGGGCCCAGATCACCGGGGGTAAAGTCGCGATAAATTTGTTCGAGTTCGGGGGTTAACCAACCATAGTCTCCGCGTGCCAGAGACCAAAAGTGCTGATGGCTGTCGATTTTCATGATCTGTCTCCAAATTCTCTAAGCAAGAGTGCCAGCAGGTACCGGCGCCTCTGAGGCTATAAGTCCGGCGTCTTTGAGGTCGCTCCATAGCCCCGCCGGAATGGTATGTGACCACCAGCCTAAAATCTGGTGTAGTTCCTGCGGCGTACGCGGGCCGGGAATGACCGATTTCACGACGGGATGGGCAAGCGGAAATTGCAAGGCTGCAGCAGGCAAGGGGACGTCATGGGTCTGACAAATACGCGTCATTTCCAACACTTTTCCAGTAATTTCGGGGGGGATCGCTCCATAATCAAAGCTGTTGCCTCCGACCAAAACACCAGAGTTGAACGGGCCACCAACGACGATATCTACGCCTCGCGCCGCACATTTTGCCAAAAGCAGGTTTGAAGGCGATTGTTCCAGCAACGTGTAGCGCCCTGCCAGTAGGAAAGCGTCCCAATCGCCCCTTTCCAGGGCGGTCTCACAGACAGCCACTTCGTTCACACCTAAGCCAAAGGCATCAATGGCGCCCGAGTTTCGAAGCTCTTCCAAAGCCCGGTATCCGCTGGTCATTGCCGTTTCAAATATCTCGCGACCCATTACATCGCCATGTGTCATGGCGCCGATATCGTGGAAATAGAGAATGTTGATCCTGTCGCGTCCCATCCGATGTAGGGATGCCTCGTAGCTTCGCATGACCCCGTCGTAGGAATAATCATAGGTCGGCGTGAAAGGCAGTGCAGAAACCCAAGCGCCCGGATTGGAGGCAGGGCCCGGGGTCAAAATTCGCCCCACTTTGGATGAGACCACGACATCAGATGCGGCGCGCACACCGTCCCCAACCAGCCGCTCGGACAGGCCATGACCATAGAACGGTGCTGTATCGACATAGGTGATGCCCGCGCTCAGCGCCTCGGCAATGGTTGCGCGTGCGTCTTGGTCACGAACTGCTTCGAAAATACCGGCCAAGCTGGCACAGCCCAGTCCCAATTGGCTAACGGTCAACTGATTTCGGCCGAGTTTGGATGTGGCAAGAGACATAGTTATTCTCCGTTGATCTGGCGACCAATTTCGCGGGCGGCTTTGCCAAACATTTCGGTAACCTGCTCTACGTTTGGTGCGCGATAGTCGTCGATTCGCTCAATGAAGGGGCAGGTTAAGGCGGCGATGGCGTTGCCAGATGGGTCGAGAACCGGGAATGAAATATTGGTAGTGCCGCGAACGGTTTTTGACGGCTCAACGGCGCAGCCTTTCACCTTTAAAGCATCCAGTTCAGCATTTAGGCCGGTCGTGTCGGCCTGTTCTTCGCCAATAACCAGATTGTGGTCCGCCAACATACGCAGGCGCGCTTCCTTGGATTGAAAGGCGGCCAGAACGCGTCCCGAACCTGTATTGTAAATGCCGATTACGGCGCCCGGACGAAGAGATTGGCGCCAGTTGCCGGGCGCTGAGAACGCAGAGGCAATAACAATGTCGCCGTCTTCCCAAAGGGCCAAATGGCACGATTGTTCGCTTTCAAGACTGAGTGCCCGCATCAGGGGTTCGGCAATGTCCAAAAGCCGCCGACGTGGGGGGTGCTGCTGCGCGAGCACCAGCATCTTTAACGAAAGCATAAACCGGTCGCCTTCTGGTGAGCGGGTCACATAATGCCTCCGCACAAGCGTATCGAGCATGCGATAGTTCTCATTGGTGGTTCGTCCCAAAGATTTTGCTATCTCAGCCTGGCTCATTCCGGTTGGGGCGCCTGCCAGTAACTCAAGGATATCCAGGCCTTTATCCAAAGCCGGGGCGCGATACTTGCCGC
This sequence comes from Shimia gijangensis, assembly GCF_900142085.1. Lineage (GTDB taxonomy): Bacteria > Pseudomonadota > Alphaproteobacteria > Rhodobacterales > Rhodobacteraceae > Shimia > Shimia gijangensis. Next base: position 143,288 of record NZ_FQZQ01000005.1, on the reverse strand, counting down.
TTTCATCCATGTCCAAATCCTTGTCCTGCCGGGTCTTGTGAAAACAATGTCTGATTTTTTGGATTGACTCAAGTCATTTATTTACGGATAAATCGATCACTCAAATATGAATATTCGCGTTTCGATTTCGGGAGGAAATCATGAGAAACATCAATAAAATCGGTGCATTGAGTCTGGCGACTTTGATGGCTGCAAGCAGTGTAAGTGCCTCTGATTATGGAAGTTTTGACGGCTATACGTTGCGTGTAAAACTAATTGGCGGGGCACAGTACGAGCCGCTCTACACGCTGATTCCCGAATGGGAAAAAGCCACGGGCGCCACAGTAGATATCCTGTCTCGCAAAAGTCATTTCGAGCTTGATCGGGAAATGAAGCAGGATATCGCCGCCGGGAACACCGATTATTGCGTGTTCTCCAACCACACGAACTTTGCGCCGCAATATGATGTGATGACAGAGCCACTTGATGGCCACATCTCGGCTGATGTCCTTGCCGATTTCTCGCCCTTGGTGGTCAGCCACGCCACCGTTGGCGGTAAGCTGTTCTCAATGCCGCGTCACTCAGATGTATCCAACATGTACTACGTAAAGTCGCTGTATGAAGATGCGGATAATCAGGCGAAATTTAAGGCCGAATATGGCTATGACCTGACACCACCTGCAACTTGGGCGCAAGCATCGGATCAGGCGAAATTCTTTACCGACGCGCCTGACCGTTACGGCACGCATTTCGCTGGTAAAGACGAAGGTATCACCGGTCGCTTTTACGAAATGCTGGTCGCCGAAGGCGGCGTAATGCTGAATGATGACATGAGTCCTGCATTCAACAGCGAAGCAGGTGTTCGGGCCCTGAACTGGTTTGTCGATCTGTATGAAGCCAAAGCGGTTCCCGCTGGCACAACCAACTATGTCTGGGATGACCTGGGACTTGGCTTTGCCGCAGGTGCGGTTGCCTTCAACCTCGACTGGGGCGGCTGGGCTGCGTACTTCAACAGTGACGACAGCAAGATAAGTGGTGACGTTGGTATCGTGCTCGCGCCAGCTGGCTCAAGTGGTAAGCGTACAGGTTGGTCCGGGTCGCATAGCTTCTCGATGACAAAAGGTTGTGACAATCAGGCGGCTGCAGCCAGCCTCATCACGTTCCTCACCAGCCATGATGCGCAAATGTTGGAGGCCCGCGCGGGTATTCTGCCAACGCGTACTCAGGTTTGGGATGACGTGATTGCCGAGTTTAAGGCTGAGAAAAACGACTACATGGTCGAAATCTTCGCAATCTACAGCGACTCGATGGCGAACCATGCCTTTACTCCGCCGCTGATCGCCGAATGGGGCGAGATTTCCAATGCATTGTGGCCGCGTTTGCAAGCCGCAATTCTGGGCGACAAGACTGCTCAGGAAGCATTGGATGAGGCTGCCGAAGACGTGCTTGAAGTGATGCAAGATGCCGGTCATCTCTAAGTAGCGCTTTGCTCATTTGCCGCCCCCACGCTGGGGCGGCAATACTTCTCTGACAATCTAAGCCAAGTCACCCTGTTTGCGCCCCCCGCAGAACGGAGCCACTTTAGTCATGACCAGACTACGTCGAACAATTCGGGAAAACGCTGTCCCCTTTGCGTTGATATCCCCCGCGGTGTTGATCATTTTGATGGTGGTCTTACTGCCTCTGATCTTCTCCTTTTACACAAGCTTTTCGAACTACCGACTGATCCGGCCAGACAGCCTATGGGATTGGGTCGGGTTGCGAAATTACAAACGCATTATGGGGGATTGGGACTTTTGGGTCGCGTTTGGACGTACGGTTTTGTTCCTGACTGTTGCTCTCAACCTAGAGCTTTTGTTTGGATTGGGGCTGGCTCTGTTGGTGAACAAGATCACGTGGGGGCAGCGCACGATGCGCACCATCATGATGTTTCCGATGATGTTCTCCCCGATCCTTGTTGGGTTTCAGTTCAAGTACCTGTTCAACGACACGATTGGGCTTGTGAACAACGGACTTCAGTCTTTGGGGCTGACCCATGAGGCCATTCCGTTCCTGGTCGATCGCTGGCTGGCCTTCTTCTCGATTGCGTTCGCCGAGATATGGATGAGCACATCGATCTTTGCCATTCTGATTTTGGCAGGGCTGTTCGCGTTACCTAAAGATCCAATCGAGGCGGCTCGTGTCGATGGCTGTTCGAACTGGCAGGTTTTCAAACACATAACACTGCCTTTCCTGATGCCCTTTATCTACATCGCGATGGCTATTCGCTCTTTGGACGTGGCACGAGCGTTTGACATAGTTGATGTCATGACCGGAGGCGGCCCGGCGGGTCGTACCGAACTGCTTTGGACGCTGATCTCGCGTACGGCCTATGACGATGCGCGCATGGGGCGGGCGAATGCGATGAGCTATGTCGCGATCCTGCTGTCGATCTTCTTTACCTGGTTCTTCTTCAACAAATTGATGGAAGCCCGCAAACATCTGGGAGCGTTCTGATGCCATCACGCACCAAAACGGTCCTGATCTGGATCGTCACCTTCTTTATCATGCTGATCATCTGCATGCCGGGACTGTGGATCATTCTGTCAGCTTTCCGCACGAACGGAGAGATCCTGACCAAACCAGCCATCTGGATTCCACAAAACCTGACGCTCGACAATTTCCGAGCCATTTTTGGTTTTGGAGAGAATGTCGTAGGCATTCCGGTCGCCAGCTACTTCCGGAACTCGCTGGTGATTTCGATCACGTCTACTGCGCTGGCACTATTGATCGGTATGACCGGTGGGTATGCCTTTGCCCGTTATTCCTTCCCTGGTAAGAAACCCGCATTTTTGTGGTTGATGTTGTCACGCACAGTCCCGGGAATTGCGCTGTCACTGCCGATTTTCATCATCTGGTCCCGTCTGGGGATCATCGACACGAAATTTGGCGTGATCCTTGTGTTCACCGCGATCAACGTGCCGTTCACAGTCTGGCTGACTGAAGGCTTTTTCCGACAGGTGCCAAATGATCTGAATGAAGCGGCACAGATTGATGGATGCACCCGCTGGCAAGCCTTTTGGAAGATCGAATTCCCGCTTGCTAAGTCGGGCATTGCCTCGGCCGGCATCTTTGCCTTTCTCACCTCTTGGAATGAATATGCGCTGGCCAGTCAGCTGACCCGCTCGACCGACAGTAAAACCCTTCCGGTCGGCCTCATGGACTTCACCGCTCAGTTTACTATCGACTGGGCAGGCATGTGCGCCATGGCGGTGATTATCATCATCCCAGCACTGATCCTGACCTTCCTTGTACAAAAACATCTCATTGCCGGCCTGACCTTTGGCGGCGTGAAAGGATAATTGAAATGGCAACCGTAACGCTAAAAGACGTTGTAAAACGATATGGTGCTGTAGAGGTGGTCCACGGGATCAATCTTGATATCGCCCACAATGAATTTGTGGTGCTGGTCGGTCCTTCGGGCTGCGGCAAGTCGACCACGCTGCGAATGATCGCCGGGCTTGAGGAAATCTCGGACGGGGACATTTTGATCGGTGATCAGGTGGTCAATCAGCTTCCTCCGCGAAAACGCAATATCTCCATGGTTTTTCAAAACTATGCGCTCTACCCACATATGACAGTCAGCGAAAACCTTGGTTTTTCTCTTAAGATTGCGAGCCGCTCTAAGGAAGAAATTGAGGCGGCAGTGCAAGACGCCGCTGATATTCTAGGGCTGGATGAACTGCTCGAGCGCACACCCGCCGAGCTTTCAGGTGGTCAGCGTCAGCGTGTGGCCATGGGCCGCGCAATTGTGCGCCATCCGGATGTATTTCTGTTCGATGAACCTCTGTCCAATCTGGATGCCAAGTTGCGCACCCAGATGCGGGTCGAGATCAAGAAACTGCACGCCAAGGTCAAGACAACCATCGTTTATGTGACCCACGATCAGGTCGAAGCGATGACGTTGGCGGATCGGATCGTCATCATGAAGGATGGCCACATCGTACAGATCGGCACTCCTTTAGAGGTGTTTGAGCGTCCTGTTGATACCTTTGTCGCTGGTTTCATCGGGTCCCCGCCCATGAACCTGATCGATGGCACCATAAAAAACGATACTGTCGTATTCAGCGATGGCCGCTCTGTCCCTGTGCCTCCGGATTTTTCAGGCAAGGTTGTTGATGGTCGCCGCGTTGTGTTTGGGTTTCGCGCTGATGTGTTGATGCCCAAAGGTCATACCCTGGCCGAAAGCGGTGTGCTGCACGATCTTGATCTGACGATCGATCTGGCCGAGCCACTTGGATCAGAATCCATCCTGCTGTCCTCTTTTGGTGGCAAAGACATTCAGGCCCGCATGCATAATCCACGCCCCGTTAAAGGCGGCGAGGTTCTGTCTTGTGAGTTGCACTTAGAGAAATGCCACCTGTTCGATGCCGAAACTGGCCAAAGTCTGAGAGGATAAATCATGGCCCGAATTGAACGCGTCGAAATTCACATGGTTGACCTCAAGCCCAAGGTGCTTCGGACGGATGCCATCCAAAGCTTTGTCAGCCAAGAGACGCCCATTGTGCGCATCACCGACAGTGAAGGCGCGGTTGGGGTCGGCTACAGCTACACGATTGGGACCGGCGGCCCGTCTGTCATTGCCCTGTTAGAGCACACGCTTGCACCGAGGCTTATTGGGCGAGAAGCCGAAGCAATCCAGTCGATCTGGAACGACATGCTGTTCACCACTCACGCGACTGCCGTGGGGGCAATTACCTCCCTTGCGATGGCAGCCGTCGACACAGCGCTATGGGATATGCGTTGCAAGAAAGCCGGGTTGCCACTGTCGATTATGGCCGGCGGTGCGAGAGACTCTGTTCCGCTTTACACGACCGAAGGCGGCTGGCTGCATATTGAACCAGAAGCTTTGATTGAAGATGCGCTGGCAGTGCAAGAGCGTGGCTTTTTGGGTTCAAAAGTGAAAATTGGCAAACCGCATCTCAGTGAAGACCGGGCCCGCCTGATGGCGCTGCGTGAGGCGGTTGGCCCTTCGTATGAAATCATGGTCGATGCCAATCAAAGCTTTACATTGGGTGAAGCGATCCGGCGCACAGATATGCTGAACGAGGCCGGAGTTGGCTGGTTCGAAGAACCGCTGCCCGCAGACGACATAGAAGCCCATGTGCAACTGGCACGTCACTCCAAGGTGCCAATCGCGGTTGGCGAAAGCATGTATTCATTGTCGCAATTCAAAGACTACCTGACCCGAGGTGGGGCTTCGATTGTGCAGGCCGACGTTGCGCGCGTGGGTGGCATCACACCGTGGCTTAAGATTGCGCATTTGGCCGAAGCCCATAATGTTGCGATTTGCCCGCATTTCCTCATGGAACTGCATGTTAGCCTTGTGTGTGCCGTTCAGAATGCACGGTGGTTGGAGTACATCCCGCAGTTGGACCTGATTGCCGAAGATAGCATGCAGATCACAGATGGTTGGGCACGCCCGTCCTCAAAACCTGGAATCGGGATTGATTGGGACTGGTCAGCGATTGCAGACCAAGCCGCTATGACCCCGATCGATATTCGTAGCTAAGGGAAAACGAGATGCAGCGCATGGCCATGGTAACTGGGATCAAGCCCGAAAAAATCGCCGAGTATAAACGGCTGCACGCCAACGTTTGGCCCGACATTCTGGATCAGATCAGCCAGTGCAACATTCGCAATTACTCGATCTACCTGCGAGAGCCGGAAAACCTGTTGTTTGGCTACTGGGAATACCACGGCAACGACTTTGCAGCAGATGCCGCCAAGATGGCCGCAGATCCAAAGACAAAAGAATGGTGGGTGCTGACCGACCCCTGCCAGACACCTATGCCAAACAGCGCGTACGGCGAACAATGGTCGATGCTAGAAGAGGTGTTTCACCATGACTGAAGAATTAAGAAAAGAACTGGCCACCTGCTATTCTGGAGTCGCACATGACGTGATGCGCGGGATGGGGCTGCGCAATTTCACACTTCCTGCGTCGATAACGCCCCTGATGCCGGAAAAAACCCTTTGCGGCCCGGCTTTCACAATCGAAGGTCGTTTGGACGAAACAGCCGACGCCCATGAAACGCTGCTGGCGTGGACGGGGTTGCTGTCGAAGGCCCCTGCAGGCCACATCTGGACCTGCCAGCCTCATACACATGATCTTGCTCAGATGGGTGAACTATCTGCCGAAACCCTTCAAAAGAAGGGGGTTCTTGGCTGCGTACTGGACGGGCATGCTCGCGATACCAATTTCCTGATGGATATCGGCTTTCAGACATGGCGGATTTCTCACACCCCTAAAGACATCGTGGGACGCTGGCTGCCAACGGCTACAGACGTGCCGATCCAGATTGCAGATGTGCGGATCGAACCAGGTGATTTCCTGCTGGGTGACCGCGACGGGATGGTGCGCATTCCAAAAGCCATTCTTGCTGAGGTGACAGAGAAATCCGTTGCCGCCATGCACACGGAAAACAAGGTCCGCACCGCCATCATGGACGGCATGGATCCACAGGATGCTTACCTGAAATACGGAAAGTTCTGATGAAGATTACCGGTCTGGATATTCGTGCCTGTGCATTGACCAGCGACGTTGCCGCAAGCGACGCGCTCAAGGGTGTTACACGTCCGGACAAAATCGAATTTCTGGTTTACACGTTGCGTACGGAATGCGGTCGATCCGCTTCAATGTTCGGGTTTGCCGGGGCCGACGGTGAAGGGTCGGCACGGCTGGCCAAATCCCTGGGGCCTTTCCTAAAAGGTCGCAACGCTTTGGATCGCGAGGCCCTATGGCATGATTTTCGCAAGCAAGACCGCTTTTGGAGTCTGTTGCCAATCTATATTTGGGGACCGATAGATTGCTGTCTCTGGCTTTTGGCTTCAGAGGCTGCAGGTCAGCCACTTTGGCGCTATATCGGGGGATGCCGCTCTGAGGTGCCAGTTTATGTCAGTTCTATGTTTCACACCAATGGGCAGGCTTATGTTGACGAAGCTCTTGCGGCCAAGGATGAGGGGTTCGCGGCCTATAAATTGCACCCGCCCGGAAGTTCGATCAGCGAAGATCTCGATATTCACGTAGCCTGCCGCGACGCGGTTGGGCCTGATTTTGGGTTGATGAGTGACCCGGTGGCTTTCATGACTTACCCCGAGGCTTTGCGCTATGGTCGGCGGCTGGAAGAGCTTGGGTATTTATGGTTCGAAGAGCCCATTCAAGACGAAAACATTCCCGCGCTTAAGGCTTTGACCCAGAGTCTTGATATTCCCGTGGTTGGCACCGAAACCCTCGCCAAACACCCCTATTCCGTTGCGGGGTGCATCGCGGATCGGGTGGTGGACGTTGTCCGGGCAGATGTCAGCTGGTCCGGTGGGGTAACAGCGGTCTTGAAGACAGCGAATCTTGCCGAAAGCTTTGGGATGAACTGCGAGATTCACACCTCAATTTTTCACCCCCTTGAGATGATGAACCTGCATATTTGTGGGGCGGTGCGAAATTGCAGTTATCTTGAACTGTTGGCTCCGGTGGCTCAGTTCAACTTTGGGCTTACAAAACCACTGCCCATTTCCAATGGCATGGCACGTCTACCCGAAGAGCCGGGTTTGGGCCGCGCGCTGGACTGGGCTCTGATCGACAACACGACGACTTGGGTCGGATGAAAGGCACGAAGATGGCGGACGCACGGTTCAAACTGATTTCTCTTCATGACAGCGACAATGTGCTTGTCGCGCTGTCAGCTGTTGGGCCCGGTGACGTGCCACTCGCACGCGGTCAAATCTTGTCGCTGAGTGCGCATGTCACTCTTGGCCACAAGGTCGCAGCGCGACCGATTTCGAACGGTGAACTGGTGGTCAAATACGGGATGCCAATCGGCACAGCCACTGAAGATATCCCAGCGGGCGCACATGTGCATGTGCACAATATCGCCAGCCGTTACACAGCGACCCATTATCGCGACGAAGAGGCAGGACTGGCAGATGAGTAAAACATGGCAAGGGTATCTGCGGACCGACGGACGCAAGGGCATTCGCAACACGGTTGCCGTTGTCTATCTTGTGGAGTGCGCGCGGTTTGTGGCGGATGAAATCACCCGCGCCTTCCGGGATCAGGACGTGCATCTGATCGGCTTTCCCGGATGTTTTCCCAACGACTATGCCCAACACATGATGGAACGCTTGTGCACCCACCCGAATGTTGGCGGTGTTCTGTTGGTCTCGTTGGGTTGTGAAAGCTTCAACCGGGGCAAGCTGGCCGAGGTGATCGAAGCCAGCGGCAGGCCGGTGGAAACGCTTGTGATCCAAAAAACGGGCGGGTCTGCGGCGACAATCCGGTCAGGTCAGGCGCAGGTCAAGAAGACCCTAGCCGGCATTGCAAATGTTCCTCGCGTTGAGATGACCACGCAGGATCTGGTGGTTGGCACGATCTGCGGCGGGTCGGACGGTACCAGCGGGATCTCGGGCAACCCGGCCGCGGGGCGTGCGTTTGACCAACTGGTCGCAGAAGGGGCCGCCTGTATTTTTGAAGAAACCGGTGAGCTGATCGGCTGCGAACATATCATGGCCGAACGAGCGATTACCCCGGAGCTGGGCGAGGCGCTTCGTGAAACAGTTGCCAAAGCCGCGCGGTATTACGACACCTTGGGCTATGGCAGCTTTGCCGCGGGCAATGCCACGGGGGGATTGTCAACGATCGAAGAAAAGTCGCTGGGGGCCTATGTGAAAAGCGGCGACGCCCCGATCAGTGGCATCATCAAACCGGGAGATATTCCTCCCTCAGGAGGACTGTATTTGATGGATGTCGTTCCTGATGGCGAAGTCCGTTACGGGTTCCCAAACATTGCCGACAACGCCGAGATTGTTGAGATGATCGCCTCCGGAGCCCATATGACCCTGTTCGTCACCGGGCGCGGGTCGGTTGTGGGGTCGGCTCTCGCACCAGTGATCAAGATTTGCGCCAACCCTGACACCTATGAAGCCTTGTCAGAAGACATGGACATCAATGCCGGCGCCATCATTTCCGGAACCAGAGATTTGGATGAGGTGGCTGAAGAAATCCTGACCGCCATTCATGACACGGCTTCCGGACACCACACCGCCTCGGAAGCCATGGGGCATCAAGAATTCATCCTGACTTACAAAAGCTTTGAACCGGTTGGGCCAGCCTGCCTGCCCACCAAATAAACGGAACCTTATTATGAAACGACTCGAAGGAAAAACCGTCTTTGCCACCGCGTCAGCGCAGGGCATTGGGCGGGCCACCGTTGAACGCATGGCCGCCGAAGGTGCGCGCGTGATTGCGACGGACATCAACATTGCGCCGCTGGAAGGCGTGACAGGCATGGACGTGCGTCAACTCGACGTGACAGATGTGAACGCAGTGAATGCTGCCATCGCAGGTGCCGGAGAGGTTGATATCCTGTTTAACTGCGCTGGTGTTGTGCACGCGGGCAGCGTGCAAGACGCCACGCATGCGGATCTCGATTTTGCCTTTGCTCTCAATGTTAAGGCGATGTTTGATACCATTCGGGCCGTCTTGCCGGGCATGCGCGAACGCGGCAAAGGCTCGATTGTAAATATCGCGTCGGTGGCAAGTTCGACCATCGGTGTGCCGAACCGCTGTGTCTACGGCACGACAAAAGCAGCTGTGATAGGCCTGACAAAATCAGTGGCGGCGGACTATGTAGAAGAAGGCGTGCGGTGCAATGCGATTTGCCCGGGCACTGTTGATAGCCCCAGCCTGCACGAGCGCTTGCGTGCCACCGGCAATTATGAACAGGCGTGGACCGAGTTCAACGCACGTCAAAAAATGGGACGTATCGGTACGGCTGATGAAATCGCCGCACTGGCCTGTTATCTAGCCTCAGACGAGGCGGCTTTTACCACTGGGCAGGCAATGAACATTGATGGCGGCTGGACAATCTAAACTCAATAAGAACGAACGGAACGAACATGAAACTTTTGCGTTATGGCCCGCGCGGGGCCGAGAAACCCGGCCTTTTGGATGCAGACGGTCAAATCCGTGATCTGAGCGCGGTGGTCAGCGACCTTAGCGGTGATGTCCTGTGCAATCTGGATCAACTGGGAGATCTGAACACGGCCGAGTTACCGGTGGTTGACGGCAATCCTCGGTTGGGGGCCTGCGTCGCAGGAACTGGCAAATTTTTGTGTATTGGCCTCAATTACGCAGATCATGCAGCTGAGAGCGGCATGGACGTGCCATCGGAACCGGTTTTGTTTATGAAGGCCACCTCAGCGATTTGCGGGCCAAACGACCCCATCATCATTCCCCGCGGATCTGTTAAGACAGACTGGGAAGTTGAGTTGGGTGTTGTGATTGGCAAATCCGCCAAATACGTGACGGAAGAGAACGCACTGGATCACGTCGCCGGGTATTGCGTCATCAATGACGTATCAGAACGCGAATATCAGATTGAGCGTCAAGGCCAGTGGTCCAAAGGCAAGTCATGCGACAATTTTGGTCAAATTGGCCCGTGGCTGGTGACCCCGGATGAAGTCAGCGATCCCCAGTCATTGTCTATGTGGCTTGATGTGAATGGTGAGCGTGTTCAGGACGGATCAACCAAAACGATGGTTTACGGTGTTGCCCATCTGGTCAGCTATCTTAGTCAGTTTTTTACCCTACATCCCGGCGACGTTATTTCGACCGGTACGCCTCCGGGCGTTGGCCTTGGTTTCAAACCACCGCGCTACCTTAAGGCCGGAGATACCGTGCGTCTTGGCATTGAAGGGTTGGGAGAGCAGAGCCAGGTTTGTGAGAACGACGCATAAATTGCAGGGATTTCGGTGCGCTCTGAGGACGCAATTTGGTGCTCCTCAGAGCATGCACCGGACCTGTCGCGACTTGATCAGCTCCGTTGATAGCATTTACGGCCTCAAAGGAGATTGACTAGGGGATCGAAACGGACGGACGAAATCCGCCAAGACACGATCCGTATTGCGCCCATCACCTGTGTTGGTTACGACGATACAACGTGTTCTGTGCCGATGGCACCCAATGCCTGAAACAAGCCCGAGGTGTTGCTAACCCCAAATTTCTTGAGCATTTTCGCGCGATAAACCTCAACCGTTCGGTAGGACAGATCCAGCCTGAGAGCGATTTCCTTGCTGGTCAGCCCATCAGCCAGATGCGAGACAATCTCGCGCTCGCGACGGGTGAGCGGATGGTAAGGGCGCACTTCTGACAAGTCGGCAAAGCTCCAGACCGCGCGCATCAAAGGGTCTTGCGGCGTGAAAGAATGCCCCCTTGTGCGACACCAGAAAAGGCTTTTGTCCTTGCGGGCCATAATGCGTTCATCCCAGTACGAGTTCGTCTCTCTAAGTCTTTCAACACCCCTGTCGCGAATGTTCACAAACTCTTCGTCGCTAGGGTAAAGCATGGCAAAGGTCTGGCCTTGCAGTTCCTGTCGCTCGTAACCAAACATCGACGCAAAGACGATGTTGCAATCTCGCATTACGCGGTTTTCTGATACCACCAAACCGATTGGTGCATAGGTGAAGGCCAGCTCTTCAAACGAGCCCGTGCGATAGCTTTGATCGATAAGTGTTTCCACAATATTGATTTGTCACAGCGCTTGAGTGACCCTTTCCTCAGAGGATTCTACGAAGGCAATCTAAGCGTGACAATGCTTGGAACGCAAAAGTTCATTCAGGGAGGACCAAATGAAACCACTATTTAGAACCCTAGCAGGTGCGGTTGCAGGCCTGGCCATGGGCACCGCCGCCTGGGCTGATGACCCAATTAAAATTGCACTGGTACACGGCATTTCAGGCCATTCTTTCGAGGTCTTCTCGAAGCAGGCGCAAACCGGATTCGAGCTGGGTATCGAATATGCCACAGACGGCACTGGCATGGTCAAGGGCCGCAAAATTGAGATCATCCACAAGGATACGCAGTTCAAGCCCGACGTGGCGCGTGCTGTTCTGGCCGAGGCCTATGGCGACGACGAAGTATTGCTGGCCGTTGGTGCAACATCATCCGGCGTGACAAAGGGCTTGCTTCCGATTGCGGAAGAATACGAGAAAATCCTGATTGTTGAGCCTGCCGTGGCTGACAGCCTGACCGGGCCTGACAGCAACCGCTATATCTTTAAAACATCGCGGAATTCGTCAATGGATATGCAGGCGCAGGCATTGGCATTGAAGCCAGACGAAAACCTGCATGTTGCAACATTGGCCGAAGACTATGCCTTTGGTCGTGATGGCATCAAGGCGTTCAGAGCCGCGCTTGACGGTTCGGGGGCAACCATCGAGGCCGAAGAATACATTCCGCAAGGCACAACAGACTTCACAGCCGCAACCGAGCGTATGTTCAACGCGCTGAAAGACAAGGAAGGCCGCAAGGTTATCATGATCTACGTTGCCGGTGGTGGCGATCCGATGGGCAAAATTCAGGCAATGCAGCCAGAACGGTTTGGCATTGAGATTTCCACGGGCGGCCACATCCTGCCTGTGTTGCCTACATACAAGCGCGTGCCGGGCATGGAGGGCGCAATCTACTACTACTACGAGGCGCCCAAAAACGAGGTGAACGACTGGCTTGTGAAAACCCACCAAGAGCGTTTTGACGGCCCGCCGGATTTCTTTACGGCCGGTGGTATGGCAGCGGCTATGGCTGTTGTGAAAGCTCTGAACACGGCTGAAGAACTGGAGACCGAAGCGCTTATCACTGCGATGGAAGGCATGAGCTGGGAGACCCCGAAGGGCACAATGACATTCCGCCCCGAAGACCACCAAGCGCTGCAGTCGATGTATCACTTTAAGATCAAAGTTGACGAGAATGTCGACTGGGCGATCCCCGAGCTGGTCCGTGAGATCAAGCCGGAAGAAATGAACATCCCCGTTGGTCGCAACAACTAAGACCAATCACTGGCTCCGGCAGGCCCTGTTTGCCGGAGCCCATCTGAACCACATGAAATGAGCGTTCCCATGTCGCAGCCTTCGTTGGTGACAGAAAACCTGACCATCCGCTTTGGTGGCCATGTCGCGGTAAACGCCGTGAGTTGTGCCTTTAATCCCGGTGAGCTGACTGTGATCGTCGGCCCCAACGGCGCTGGCAAGACAACCTATTTTAATCTCATCTCAGGTCAACTGACAGCCTCTGAAGGACGTGTCCTGAAAGGTGGCGAGGACATCACGCGGCTTGCGCCTTCGGCCCGTTCCCATCGCGGAATTGGCCGCGCCTTTCAGCTGACCAACCTGTTTCCGGCGCTCACCGTGCTTGAAAACATCCGTCTCGCCGTTCAGGCCCGTTCAGGTCACGGCTGGCGGTTCTTCTCGCCCGCCTCACGCCTTGGCGCATTAAAACAAGAGGCCGATCAATTCTTGCAGGCCACCAAACTCTCGGACAAGGCCCACATGGCCGCAGCCGAATTGCCCCATGGCGATCAGCGCAAGCTCGAAGTTGCACTTTTGATGGCAATGGAACCTGACATCTACATGTTTGACGAACCAACCGCAGGCATGAGCCTTGATCACACGCCCGATGTCCTGAACCTCATTGCTACGCTCAAAGAAGACAAAACCAAAACCATTCTGCTTGTTGAACACAAGATGAGCGTCGTGCGGGCATTGGCAGACAGGATCATCGTTCTGCATAACGGAGAGTTGCTTGCTGACGGGCCTCCAGACGAAGTAATGCAAAGCCAGATCGTGCGGGATGTATACCTTGGATCCTCTGGGGAGGATGCGGCATGAGCCTGCTTTCTCTTTCCCAGATGAAAACCTCTATCGGCCAGTATCATGTGCTGCATGATGTGACGTTTGATGTGCCCGAAGGCGGTGTTTTTGTGCTGTTGGGTCGTAACGGAGCTGGCAAGACCACAACCCTGCGTTCGATCATGGGGCTGTGGAAACCAAGCCCCGGATCGGTGCGTTTCAGGGGCGAAGATATCGCGGGGCTGCACGCCTCGGACATTGCCCGCAAAGGGATCGCCTTTGTGCCCGAGAACATGGGTGTTTTTGGCGGTCTGACCGTTGAGGAAAACCTCGTGCTTGCCACAGCCAAGGGAAAATTTGATGACGTGCGTCTCAAACGTATTTACGATTTGTTTCCAGCACTAGAGCAGTTTTGGACCAAGCAGGCTTGGTCTCTTTCGGGTGGACAAAAACAGATGCTGTCTGTCGCCCGCGCCATCATAGAACCACGCGAACTTATTCTTATTGACGAGCCGACCAAGGGTCTTGCGCCTTCGATCATTGACGGTATGGCCGAGGCGTTTGCCGAGATTGGTCAAAGCACGACGATCCTCCTTGTCGAACAGAACTTCAACTTTGCTAAACGGCTGGGTCAGGGCATGGCCGTGATCGACGATGGCCACATCGCCCACACCGGAACTATGCCAGACTTTGCGGTCGATACCGCTCTGCAAGAGCAACTTCTCAGCTTGTCGTCGTGAGGGAAAAGATCAGATGAACCAGATTTCTCAAACTCTCGAACGTTTTGGCGGAGTGTACCTCTTGCCCGTCATTGTTGGTCTAATCGCCTTTGTGCTGATCGGTGCACCGTCGAGCTGGGTTACGCTCACTGTGGCGGGGCTGTCGATGGGGATGATGATTTTCCTCATGGCGTCGGGCCTGTCGCTTATTTTTGGGTTGATGGATGTGATGAACTTTGGCCACTCGGCCTTTGTCAGCTTTGGCGCCTTCGTGAGCGCAAGCGCGCTTGCCTATCTGTCGGGCTGGCTTGGCGCAGACAGTGTGGCACTCAATATTCTGGCTTTGTTTCTGGCCTTTGCTGCAGCGCTGGCATTTGGCCTGGTCGCAGGTTGGTTTTTCGAAGTGGTGATTATCAAACCAGTTTACCACGATCACCTGCGCCAAATTCTGATCACAATGGGGGCCCTGATCGTCTCTGAACAGATCATCCTTGCCATCTGGGGCGGGGCGCCCGTTTCTGTGCCACGCCCTGCATTTTTGGAAGGATCCTGGTTAATCGGCGATGTCACCATCGAGATTTACCGTGCCTTTGCATTTGCACTTGGGCTGGCGGTTTATCTTGCGCTGTTCTTCGTTCTTACCCGCACTCGTATTGGTCTGTTGATCCGCGCAGGGGTGGAAAACCGCGAAATGGTCGAAGCTCTTGGCTATAAAATCAACCGGTTGTTTGTCGGCGTGTTTATGGTCGGCTCGGCTTTGGCTGCGTTGGGTGGCGCCATGTGGGCGGGGTACGAGACGCTGATTACCCCTGCGCTGGGCGGTGAGATGATGATTGTTGTGTTTATCGTTGTCATCATCGGCGGGCTTGGTTCTGTCGAAGGCACACTCTTAGGCGCGATCATGGTTGGTTTGATGGCCAATTACATAGGCTTTCTGGCCCCGAAACTTGCGCTGGCATCGAACATGATCCTGATGATGGCAATTCTTCTATGGCGGCCAAGCGGCCTCAAACCGGCCGTGAAGTGAGGAGAGGCGCGTGACACATTCATCCCCCGCCAGAGGCGAACTTTTCATCAAGGCGCTGGTACTGACCATTGGTGTGTTGCTGCTGTTTGCACCATTTCTGTTTCAGGACACACGTTCGCTCGAAGTGGCGGCCCGCATCTGCATCTTTGTGGTGCTGGTGGCGAGCTATGATTTGTTGATTGGCTATACCGGCATCGTCAGCTTTGCCCACACGATGTTCTTTGGCTTTGGGGCTTACGGAGGTGCCATCGCTCTGAAACAAATGGGCCCCGGGTGGGATGCGGTGATTGTAGGTGCGATAACGGGGTTGGCAGTGTCCATCATTGTTGCCATTGCCATCGGTCTTCTGTCGCTGCGCGTAAAGGCGATTTTCTTTGCTATGATCACACTGGCGGCGGCCTCGGTTGCTCTTGTTTTGGCTTCGCAACTGTCCGGTCTTACCGGTGGCGAAGACGGGATTACTTACAAAACTCCGCAGGTGTTCAAGACCGCGACCAAGTTGCTGGTGGATGAAAACGGCAAAGTCGCCCGCCTGTTTGGTGTTAAACTCAATGGTAAACTGGCGGCCTACTATTTTGTTTTTGCAACCTCCCTGGCGTTGTTCATTCTGTGTCTGCGCATGGTTGCCTCTCCACTTGGAACCGTGTTGAAAGCGATCCGCGAAAACGAGGCCCGTGCCGAGGCTATCGGGTATCGCGTTGTGGCCTATCGCACCTTCGTATTCTGTATGGCCGCCGCAGCAGCATCCCTGGCCGGAACGATCTATGCGATCTGGCTGAAGTATACCGGTCCTGACACCGCGCTTAGCTTTACCATTATGATCGACATTCTGTTGATGGTTGTTATCGGCGGAATGGGCACGATGTATGGCGCGGTGATCGGTGCAGTTTTGTTGGTGCTTGCCCAGTATTACTTGCGAGATCTGATGGGCGTTGCTGCTGAGTTTTTTCATGGTGTGCCGGTGTTGCCCGAGCTGTTTGACCCGGATCGCTGGCTGCTTTGGCTTGGTATCATTTTCATTCTGTTGGTTTATTTCTTTCCCAAGGGCATTGCTGGCACGATCTGGACCAAGGGAGCACGCGATTGATCACGCCACGTCATGAATTTATCGCAGCCTGTGGGCATGAGATACACGTCACGCTTTGGGGAGATCCTGCGGCCAAGCCGATTGTCATGTGGCACGGTCTTGCACGCACCGGCCGGGATTTCGACGAATTGGCCGGCGTGCTCGGTGAAAGCCATTTCGTGCTTTGCCCCGATACGTTTGGGCGTGGTTTATCAAGTTGGTCGGTCGCCCCAGAAACGGACTATTCTGTCGCCCATATGGCGGATACGGCAGAGGCGTTGTTGGATCATTTCGATCTAAACCAAACCGGCTGGCTTGGCACCTCTATGGGCGGGCTGATCGGAATGTATCTGGCGTCAGACCACCGTGCCGAACGGCTGAATTACCTCATTATCAACGATATTGGCCCCGAGGTTCCCCAAGACGCCGTCGACCGCATCCTTACCTATGCGGCTGATCTGCCTGTGTTCGCAAGCTTTGGCGAAGCCGAGACTTGGCTACGCACAGTCTATGCGCCGTTTGGCGAGGCCCCCGACGACTTTTGGCGTCGCATGACGCTGACGTCGCTGCGCCGTCGAGATGATGGCATGTTAACGTTACACTATGACCCGCAAATCATCAGACAGTTTGATTGTTTTGCCGACGAGCTGAACAGCTGGGATCGCTATGCCAGAATTTCACTGCCAACCCATGTTCTGGCGGGGGCGTATTCTGACATACTGACGACCCCGATTTTGGAACGAATGTGCACCGAAGGTCCGCTGCCGCAGGTTTCGGTGTTTGACAACTGCGGCCATGCGCCTGCGCTTGCCAGCCCCGAAGACATTGATTTTTTGTGTTCGGTTATTGACCGGTTGGAAAGTCGTGAGCACGCCTAACTGCGTTCAAATCCGGGTGGTCAGTATTTGCAAAATCGCTCGCGGCAATCGTTTTGCGGCGGCTGGTCACTTCGCTCAGAAACCTTTCCAAAACTGGTTTATCGCGAACGCGGTGTTGAAAAACACACTCTTCAGTCTTTGGTTCCGAACAGGGTGCAAATCGGTTACTGGCACAGGCAAGCGGTCTTCGCGTGCTCCGATCATCAGGTCGGCCAGAGCCTGACCAAACAGTGTGCCAGTGATAATGCCCCGTCCGTTGTATCCAATTGGTGCAAAAAGGTTTTCGGACGGGCGATGAATCCGGAAGATATGATCGGGTGTCATCGCAATCTTGCCATGCCAGGCGCTTTCAAACGCCACTGGCCCAAGAGCAGGGTAAATCCGCCGGAGTGTTTTGCTTGCCCATCGCTGGGACAGGCCTTTGATATTGCCATGAACTGCCCCCATCGACCCAATGATCAGCCTGTCAAAGTTGTCGCGCCGCAATGAAAACATGATTGGCGCAGTGTCCCAAAGCCCCTGATTTTCTTTTAAAATACCTGAGATACGCGACCCCAGTGGTTTTGTTGACAGCTGGAAGAAAGGGATGGTCGTATAGGATTGGCACAGGCCCGGCCACAGTTCGTCAGAGTAGGCGTTGGTTGCGATCACGACATATTTGGCTGTCACCATCCCCCGGGCCGTCCGCACATGCCAAAGCCCATTTTCACGAGACAGGGATTGGGCCGTAACACCTGTCGAGATTGTTGCGCCTGCGGTTTTGGCCATACGCGCCAGTCCGCGGGCAAAACCCATCGGGTTGATCGTTCCTGCTCGGTGATCCAGCAGCCCGCCATAAAAAGCAGTCGACCCGGTTTTGTCAGCCACCTCTGCAGCGTTCAGAAGGTTCACTTCAACGCCCATTTGCCGCCAGCCTTCAGCGCGGCGCTGCAAATCTTGGAACCCCTTGGGCGCGTGGGCTGCGTGGATGGTTCCTGAGCGATGGGGTTCGCAGGCAATCTGATGTTTCTCGATCAGAGAAAACACATAATCGGGCATGTCGCCCAATGTCTTCATCAATGGCACACTGGCCGTTTTGCCCAACATCGCATGCACGTCCTGCGGTGGCAGCCAAAGCCCGGCATTGACCAGTCCGACATTGCGGCCAGACCCTCCGTAGCCAATGTGCTGCGCTTCGATCACATGGCAATTCAACCCCTTTTGGGCTGCATGGTATGCTGTGGAAAGTCCGGTGTAACCTGCGCCGATGATTGCGACGTCACAAATGTCGTCGCTGTTCATAGGAGACCCGACGTCGGGTTCCGCAGAAGAATTGTCCCAAAGTGATATGGCTGTGGTCTCAGACACTGCGCCGACCTTCTGATGGTTGATTTCGAATCTCGTGGGCGGTCTTGAGACACGCTAAGTTGACCTTGGTGAGATTCCCAGCGCGGGTCAAATTGTGATGTTCACCCGGTAATTTTGACGCAAGGGTGACCGTGGTTCAGCTTAAAGCCATCAATTTTATTCAGGCAAAGCAGGATCACGCAGGATTTGCTTGACCTCGCAGCAATAATTCCAGAAGTTCGCGCATCGCGATGGCTTTGGGCCGGTCGCATTCCTGAGCATCATAATAGGGATTTTCTTATGCAGGACGCGCGCAAGTTTTACATCAATGGCCAATGGGTCAATCCACTCCAAGGACAGGACTTCCCTGTTATTGATCCTTCGACAGAAGAATCGATTGCGACGATCTCGCTTGGTGGGCAGTCGGACACGGATGCAGCAGTTGCCGCAGCTAAGGCGGCGTTTCCCAGCTGGCGCAAGTCATCCAAGGCAGAACGTCTTGAGTTGATGGAAAACATCCTCGACATTTATATGAAGCGCTCGGACGAGATGGGCGCCGTGATCAGCAGCGAAATGGGCGCGCCGATCGACATGTCCAAGATGCAGCAATCCGGCACCGGCAGCTTTCACCTTAAGGCGTTTATCGACGCGTTGAAGGGTTTTGAATTTGAACGTGGCCTGCGCGATGACGCACCCAATGACCGGATCCTTCATGAACCCATTGGCGTGTGTGCGCTGATCACCCCATGGAACTGGCCGATGAACCAGATCACCCTCAAAGTGATCCCGGCGCTGGCCACGGGTTGTACATCGATCCTCAAACCGTCTGAGCAATCGCCTTTGTCTGCTGTTTTGTTCTCAGAAATCCTGCATGAAGCTGGCGTGCCTGCCGGTGTATATAACATGGTGAACGGGGATGGACCGGGTGTGGGTAGCCAGCTGTCGACCCACAAAGACGTCGACATGGTCAGCTTTACCGGCTCAACCCGCGCTGGGCGCGCGATCACTATTGCGGGCGCGGACACCATCAAACGCGTGAGCCTCGAGTTGGGTGGCAAAGGTGCCAACATCGTGTTCGCTGATGCCTCAGAGAAAGCCGTGAAGCAGGGCATCCAGCGCTGCTTCAACAACACAGGTCAGTCTTGCAACGCGCCAACCCGTATGCTGGTTGAACGGTCGCGTTATGATCAGGCCGTTGAAGAAGCCAAAGCTGCAGCAGAGGCAACAACAGTGAATACCGCCGCCGAAAGTGGCCGCCACATTGGTCCGCTGGTGTCCGAGATGCAGTTCAACAAAGTGCAGGATCTGATCCAGAAGGGCATCGACGAAGGCGCCAATTTGGTTGCTGGCGGAGTAGGGCGCCCGGAAGGATTGAACCGGGGCTACTTTGTACGGCCAACCGTATTCGCGGATTGCAACAACGACATGCAGGTGATGCGCGAAGAGATCTTTGGACCAGTTCTGTCGATGATGCCATTTGACACCGAAGAAGAGGCAATCGCGATTGCCAATGACACGGAATATGGCCTGACCAACTACATCCAGACTTCTGACCCCGAACGTGCCCGCCGTGTGGCGCGTGAAGTGCGCTCTGGCATGGTCGATATCAATGGCCAGGCCCGCAGTGGTGGATCGCCCTTTGGAGGTATGAAGCAATCCGGCAATGGTCGCGAAGGCGGTATCTGGGGACTGGAAGAGTTCCTTGAGGTGCGTGCCATCGGTGGCTGGCCTGCTGAGTAAGCTCAGCGCTTAAGACAAAGAAAAAGGCCCGCGAACCGGTTTGGTTCGCGGGCCTTTTTTGTTTTGAATTAGCAGTGGATCAGCTGCGGCCTTTCCATGGCACCAGGAAGTTCTCGGCTTTGCGCATCAGGATATCGATGCCAAAACCAATCACCCCAATCAGGATGATCCCCATCAGAACGATGTCTGTCAGGGTGAACTTGGACGCGACCATGATCATCATGCCAGCGCCTTCTGTCGCAGCCACAAGCTCGGCCGCAACAACCGTTCCCCAACAAACGCCCATGGCAACACGGGCACCCGTAAAGATGTCAGGTAAAGAGTTCGGGATGATCACGTGACGCATGATCTGGAACTTGCTGGCTCCGAGCGAATAAGCCGCGTGCACCTTAGGCACGCTGACGCCGGATACGCCTGAGCGCGCAGCAATCGCCATGATCCACAATGAGGCGAGGAACAAGAGGATGATCTTGCCAGTTTCGCCAATGCCGAACCAGATGATGATCAAGGGGATCAACGCCAGCGGCGGCACAGGGCGCATGAACTCCACAATCGGGTCAAACCAACCGCGGAACCAGCCATTCAGCCCCATGGCATAGCCCAGCGGAATGCCCACAAGCGCACCAAACAGGAAGCCTGCGATCACCCGAAATAACGAGTATCCAAGGTGGGTTACTAAGGTGCTGCCGCGATAGCCTTCGGTGCCGATTTCGACAATACGGCTTACAACCGCTTCGGGTGGTGGCAAATAGACTGGATCCATTTGCAGACCACCGGGAGGCGTATAGCTGATCGCACCTTTGTCGGTCAGAGCGAAACGTCCTTTGTCAGTCTTGATCGGATTGCCTTTGGAAATGGGTTCTCCGTCAATGGCTACAACCGAGGCCCCCATTTTGCGCGTGGTTTCATCGTTTTTGTCAAACAGGATCGTTTTGGAACGCGACGCGGTCATCGACACAGCGTCATTCTTTGCCATGCCATCGCCCGGCTCAACTTCGAATTTCTCGGTATCTTCGCCGAAGTTGTAGACACGGACGGAAACAGTTCCATCATCGCGGGCACCGGCACCATCATCCAGCGTGTAGTCAAACGAGACTTCACCAACAAAAGGGCCAGGCGCCTGCAAAAAGCCCGGTACAAATTTCGATCCGGTAAATGCCCCCCAGATCAGAAAGATCGTCAGAACCGAAATGATGCTTGCTGCGCGGCTGGACACAACGGCGCTTTCATCTCCAAATGTCACTGTTTTCAGCGAGGTGTAGTCCGACTGCGAACGATGCACGAGTGTCTTGATGATGAAAAAGGCACCGGCAAAGATCGCGATATAAACGAGAAGAATGATTAACCCGGTCATTGTGAATCCTCCGTGCGGCCCATAATTTCTTCTTCCATGTCCCAGATCATTTCGAGGATTTCCTCGCGGGTACTGGCGTAATCAGGGTGTTTCTTGACCTCGCGCAAATCCGCGCCCACGCCCAGGTCAGCAAACGGCAGACGGTACTCTTTGTGGATACGTCCCGGACGCGGTGCCATAACCAGCAGGCGTTCACCCAAAAGCAGAGCTTCTTCCACCGAGTGAGTGATCAGAATAATGGTCTTGCCGGTTTCTTTCCAAAGTTTCAGAACAAGACCTTGCATCTTTTCACGGGTCAGCGCGTCAAGAGCTCCGAGCGGTTCATCCATCAGGATTACGTCGGGATCATTGGCCAGACAACGGGCCAAAGCCACACGTTGCTGCATGCCCCCGGACAGTTCGTAAATCGCCTTGTCTTTGAAATCGCCAAGCCCTGTCACATCCAGCAGGTGATCAACATGCTCGCCATATTGGGATTCTTTCTGGCCTTTCATGCGCGGGCCAAAGCTGACGTTTTCGCGCACGTCCATCCATTCGAACAGCGCGCCTTGCTGGAACACCATGCCGCGTTCGGCGTCTGGTCCTGTGCAAGTGTGACCGTTCATGACGATCTGGCCTTCGGTGGGCGCCAGAAAACCCGCGACGATATTCAAGAGAGTGGTCTTGCCACAGCCCGAAGGCCCAAGCACGCTCAACAGTTCGCCTTCTTTCAAGTGTAGAGAGACATCTTTCAATGCTTGCACCGCACTCCCATTGGGGAGGTCGAAGCGCATCGAGATGTTCTCGATGGACAGTCCTGACATAGCCAGCCTTCCTTATTGTTCAGTATCGTGGGGGACGTCGGAGTGCCGACGTTGAACAAAATACGGGCGGCGGACTTATATCCGCCGCCCGGAATGTTCGACTTACATGCCGCCTGCAGCTGCCAGCGGACCAGTGTTTACAGCGCCATCGTAGGAATCAAGCGCGCTGTCGATGCTTTTGGCTTCAACAAAGACGTCTGCGACACCTTTCATGAAGGTCTGAGCGTTGCCACCCAGCCAACCTGCGCCCATCTGCTCTTCCACGGTTGGGAAAGAGAAGGTCGCGATGGTTGACATGGTCGACTCTTCGTCCATGCCCGCGTCCTTAGCAATCACAGGAAGCATTTTGGCCTGGTTCGCTTCGTCGGCCCACATCGCGTTCGCGTCGGCTGTGACTTTGAGGAACTTGGCGACCAGATCGCCATTTTCCGCAACCCAGCCAGAAGGCCCGGAAGTCACATCAAATACCAATATGCCCAGTTCAGTTTTTTCGTCGCCCGTCAGCAATACGTTGCCGTGCTCAAGTGCGCGACGCAGCGAGCCACCCCAGCCGCAGAACATGTCGATTGAGCCTTGTGCAATGGCTGCCGCCGCATCCGGTGGGTCCATATCGACCACTTCGATGGATCCGACATCGACGCCAAAGTGGCTCATCTGCTTAAGGAAGCCATAGTGAGCGGCCGTGCCCAATGGGACAGCGACTTTTTTGCCCGCAAGTTCGCCAGCGTTCGTTTTGTCGATTTCAAGCTCAGAGCGCACAACACAGTTGTCGTTGTCTGCGTAGCTTACCGCGACGTCGAGAATCTGAAGGTCCTGTCCGGCACTGGTGGCAACTACGAAAGGAGGCAGGCCTTGGCTGACAGAAAGGTGTACATCGCCTGATGCCATGGCCGCCGACATTTTCACGCCGGATTCAAAGCTGACCCAGTTGACTTTGACGCCCAGCTCTTCGTCGTAGGTGCCCATTTGTTTGGCGTACTCAAATGGCATTGGCCATTCGAGGAAATACGCAACCGTGATCTCATCCATCGCCATCGCCTGCGATCCGGTCAGCATTGCTGCACTGGTGGCCAGCGCCGCGATGGTGCCCTTAAGATGTTTCGAATTCATTTTACACTCCCTGGTAATGTGTGTTGCCCAGCCATTTTTTTGCTGACCTTTCAGGCATTCCCCATCTCGCATGATTTTCAGTGCAATTGTCCATCAATTCTTTTAGTTTTGAAATTTATAGAATAGATATTCGAAAAATTCGAAAAATTCGAAACTTTCGAAAAATGCCTTTGTGCATGGGAGACACTGATGAATAAACCAAACCTTAGTCTGCGCGGATTGGAGGTTTTTCAGCTTTTGGCCAAATCGGGATCAGTGCAGAAAGTGGCCTTTGACACTGGCTTGTCGATTAGCACGGTGTCCCATCACCTAAAAAGCGTCGAGGAAAGTCTTGGTGTTAGTCTGGTGGATCATTCACGACGCCCGATGATTCTAACCCCGGCAGGCGCAATTTTTGTGCGCTACGTGGAGGATGGGCTCAAGCTGATCCGACGTGGAGAAATTGAACTCACGTTGGGCAATCTCAACGAGGTGCGGGATTTGCGATTGGGCATTGTGGATGATTTTGACAGCGAATTGTCCCCCGAGCTGGCGCAGCTGTTAGCTGAAGCAATGCCCAAGTGTGTATTCAAACACCACACTCGCCCAAGTCACCAGATCATTCGACTTTTGTATGAACAGAAACTGGATGCCGGGGTCGCGACGCGCCCGATTTCTGATCTGTCTAATTTGGTCGAGTATCCATTGTTGCGCGATCCGTTTGTTCTGGCGGTACCGCACGGCAGCAAAATTGCACCCGAAGACTATTTGGCAGGCGTTTCAGGGCTGCCATTCCTTCGGTATTCTCAGAACCAGATTATTGGAACATTGATTGAAACACAGCTGCGGCGATTGAAGATCAGTTTACCAAACCGTTTTGAGCTGGAAAGCAACCCATCTATTTTAGGAATGGTTGCTGAAGGCAGCGGCTGGGCGATCACCACCCCGGCAAGTTATGTGCGCGCCCGGCGATTTCACGGTCGCGTTGAATTGCATCCATTTCCGGGCAAAGGTTTTGCGCGAACTATCGCGTTGTTCACGCTCGAAGATTATCCCAAGGCCATGGCAGATATGATTGCCGAAACTCTGCGGCGCCTGATTACACGACACTACCCGGAACCGATTTTGCGCAGTTTCCCATGGCTTGCGCCGGATTTTCGCGTGTTGTCTGATCCCTGAAAATCAAAGCCCGACCACATGGCTCAGCAGTTCGATCGTGTTGTTCACGCCGAATTTTCGCAATAGCCGCGTGCGCACATCATCGACCGTACGCGGGGACAATCCCAATGCACGGGCGATTTCCTTGCTGGTTTTCCCGCTGCTCAACCCGACAATGACTTGTCTTTCGCGGGGGCTCAGAGGAACGCCGGGATTGGGCAAGTCCAGCTCGGCAAAAGACAGAACGATTTCGGCAAGAGGGTCGCTTGGCTGCAGTGTTGCTGCCCGCACCCGGCACCAGAATTGGTCACCGTTCTTGCGTTGCATCAGGCGTTCATCGCTAAAAGGGCGGCCAGATTTCAGGTCGCTAAGGCCCATATTCCTGACCCGGTCAAAGTCGCTGTCTGACGTATAGAGAACACGAAAGGATTGGCCTTCAAGTTCGTTCGGATCATAGCCGAACATGCGGGCAAATTCGTGATTGCAGGCCCGAATTATTCTTTGTTCCGAGATTACAATTCCTATGGGCGCATGTTGAAAGGCCCGCATCCATTTTTCATCTTCGATCTGCATCGCTCGCCTATCCGTAATGTTACGGTATTGCCCAAAGGGGTCGCGCCAACGGATACTAAAACAAGATAAGATCAATGCACCGGGGCGGTTCATCTAAATGACAGCACATCACAGGCCTGAATCCAAGCTGAATGAAGCCATTGAACGGCGGCGCGAGGATTTGATTGTCCTGACACAGGAACTGATCCGGATCCCGACCCTAAATCCTCCAGGCGAAAACTATCGTTTGATCTGCGAGTATCTGGCTAACCGGTTGAAAGTCGTAGGGTTTGAGATTGAGATGGTGCGTGCCGAAGGTGCACCGGGCGATAGTGCGAAGTATCCGCGGTGGAATGTAGTTGCCCGCCGTGAAGGCAAACGTACCGGGCAATGTGTGCATTTCAACTCGCATATTGACGTGGTCGAGACCGGTCATGGCTGGACCCATGATCCGTTTGGCGGCGCACTGGTCGACGGGCGCATTTACGGGCGTGGTGCCTGTGATATGAAAGGCGGTCTCGCGACTTCGATCATTGCTTGCGAGGCGTTCTTAGAGGTTTACCCGGATTATGCTGGTGCCATCGAGATATCAGGCACGGCAGATGAAGAATCCGGCGGCTATGGTGGGGTGGCTTATCTTGCCGAAAAAGGCTTTTTCTCGCCCGAGCGCGTTCAGCATGTAATTATTCCCGAACCTTTGCACAAAGATCGTATCTGTCTTGGACACCGTGGTCTGTGGTGGGCTGAACTGGAAACCAAGGGGCGCATCGCCCATGGGTCGATGCCATTTCTAGGCGATTGTGCGGTGCGCCATATGGGGGCGGTGATTGATGAGCTGGAAGATAGCGTGTTTCCGGTTCTTAAAAACCGGCTGACAGAAGCGCCCGTCATTCCGGAAGGGGCGCGCAACGCAACAATGAACCTCAATTCGATCCACGGCGGGCAAACCGAAATTCCAAAGGAAGACGGTGGGTTGCCGTCGCCTTGTGTGCCTGACAGCTGCCGCCTTGTCGTGGACCGCCGTGTCCTCTGGGAAGAAAATCTGGAGGAAACCAAACAAGAGTTTCGGGATGCAGTTGAACGGGTCAAAGCCCGCCGCGACGGCTTTGACTACGAACTGCGCGACATGTTCGAAGTCCGCCCGTCGATGACTGACAAAGACGCACCCGTGGTGCAAACCGTCACCAAGGCAATCGAAGACACGCTGGGGATCACACCCGAATATGTGGTGTCGCCGGGAACGTACGATCAAAAACACATTGACCGCATTGGCCAGCTGAAAAACTGCATAGCCTATGGTCCGGGTATTCTGGATTTAGCCCACCAGCCCGACGAATATATTGACGTAGACGACATGGTAGCATCTGCTTGTGTCATGGCCGCATCGCTGGAACAGCTGTTGGTTGTGCCAGAGTGACGCCAAAAGAATAGTAGTTCAGGGAGGAACTGATGAAATTTACATCTAAACTCGCATTTGCCGCTTCGGCGCTTGCCCTTTCCGTATCCGCCGCTTGGGCGGATAGCGGAGAGATTTCAGTTGGCATGGCGCTGGAGCCGCCACATCTCGATCCGACAAGTGCTGCCGCTGGCGCCATCGATCAGGTGCTCTATGCAAACGTGTTTCAGGGGTTGACCCGATTTGCCTCGGACGGCTCGATCATTCCAGGTCTCGCGGAAAGCTGGACCATTAGCGATGACGGACTGACCTATGTGTTTCAGTTGCGCCACGGCGTGAAATTTCATGATGGAACGGATTTTGACGCCTCTCACGTGGTTTTTTCGCTGGACCGTGCCCGCGCAGAAGACTCTACAAACGCACAAAAAGCTCTGTTTGCCGACATTGCCTCTGTTAAGACGGGGGATCACTATTCGGTGATTGTGACACTGTCCAAACCAAACGGCTCACTCTTGTTCAATCTGGCCTGGGGTGACGCGGTGATAGTGAGCCCGGAGTCCATCGACACCATCAAGGAAAAACCAATCGGCACAGGTCCGTTCCGGTTTGTTGAGTGGGTCAAGGGGGACCGCATAGAACTTGAGCGTACGCCTGATTACTCGTGGGGCGATCAAGTCGCGTTGGACAAGGTCACCTTCCGCTTTATCTCGGATCCAACCGCCGCTTTCGCCGCCGTGATGTCCGAAGATGTGGATGTGTTCCCTGTGTTCCCGGCGCCAGAAAACCTCGCTCAGTTTGATGCTGATCCGCGTTTTCAGGTGCTCGTCGGCTCGACCGAAGGCGAAACCATCCTTTCGACAAACAACAAACTGCCGCCGCTGGATGACGTGCGTGTGCGCAAAGCAATTGCCCACGCGATCGACCGCAAGGCGATCATTGACGGTGCCATGTTTGGCTTTGGCACACCCATCGGCACACATTTTGCGCCGCACAACCCGGCTTACCTCGATCTGACAGGGAACTCGGCCTACGATCCGGAAATGTCCAAATCCTTGCTGGCGGAAGCTGGCCTTGCAGATGGCTTTACCACCACGTTAAAACTGCCACCCCCCTCGTATGCCCGTCGCGGTGGCGAGATTATCGCGGCACAATTGCGCGAAGTTGGCATCAACGTCGAGATTTCCAATCTCGAGTGGGCACAATGGCTGGAGCAAGTGTTCCGTGGCAAAGATTTTGGCCTGACCATCGTTTCGCATACCGAGCCAATGGATATCGGCATCTATGCGCGCCCCGATTACTACTTCCAATATGACAACCCCGAGTTCCAGGCTCTGATCACTGAACTGAATGCAGAAGCCAAGGCTGATAAGCGGACGGAACTGCTGCACAAGGCGCAGACGATGATCTCCGAGGATTACGTCAACGGGTACCTCTTCCAATTGGCGGCAACTGGCGTGGCCAATGCCAAGCTGCAGGGCCTTTGGGTCAATGCACCAACACAAGCCACTGACCTGACCGGCGTGTCCTGGGCCGAGTGACCTGGCCACATTAACAAACAGGTCTCCGAACACGTTCGGGGGCCTCCACCACGGGGAACGGTTCAACCATCATGCTGCGCTATAGTCTCAAGCGGTTTCTGTCGCTGCTGATCAGTCTGCTGGTGGCAAGTATCGTCATCTTCGTGGTGATCGAGATCGTCCCGGGCGATCCGGCCACATACATGCTGGGCATCAATGCTCAGGAAGACACGATTGCCGCCCTGCGCGAGGAACTTGGCCTGAACGCCTCCAAGCTTGAACGTTACTGGAATTGGTTGAGCGGCATGATGGTGGGCGATTTCGGCACGTCCTACACTTATCGTTCCCCGGTCAACGAGTTGATTGGTGATCGGATTTGGGTTTCCTTGCCGCTGGCATTGATAGCGCTGACTCTCTCGACCGCTATTGCTTTCCCCATTGGTATCATTGCGGCGTCGCGCCGTGGATCGGTCACCGATATGTCGGTCATGGGCGCCACTCAGCTGGGTGTCGCTATCCCGAATTTCTGGTTTGCGATGATCCTTGTTTTGATCTTTGCGATCAATCTGCGTTGGTTTGCTTCTGGCGGCTTCCCCGGTTGGGACGAAGGTGTTTTCGCGGGCCTCAAGGCTTTGACGTTGCCTGCAATTGCTTTGGCCCTGCCGCAAGCCTCGATCCTTGCGCGCGTCATGCGGACCTCCCTGCTGGATACGTTGTCCGAAGATTTTGTCCGCACTGCACGCGCCAAAGGCCTGTCCAAGGCCAAAGCCTTGCGTCGTCATGCGCTGCGCAACGCGTTGATCCCGGTGCTGACCATCATTGGTTTGCAGTTCTCGTTCATGCTGGCAGGGGCCATCATCATTGAAAACGTGTTTTACCTGCCAGGGCTTGGCCGCCTGATTTTCCAAAGCATTTCTCAGCGTGATCTGATCGTGGTGGAAAGTGTGGTGATGTTGTTGGTCTTTGCGGTGGTGCTGGTGAACTTCTTTGTCGATCTTACCTATGCGCTGGTGGATCCACGCCTTCGAGGGAGACAGTGATGAGCCTGACCACAGCCCCCCCCCGCAAGCCGTCTCTCCTGCGTACAATCACGAGTTCGCTGAACCTGACGCTGGGCCTTTTCATTATCGTGGTTTTTTTTGGCGGAGCGCTGATCTCGCTGGTCTGGACACCGTTTGATGTGGCCAGCCTTGATATTCCCAACAAGTTAAAGGCACCCGGCCTGCCGCATCTGATGGGCACGGATCACTTTGGTCGCGATGTATTCTCAATGATCCTTGTGGGCGCACGCACATCGATTGCAGTGGCTGTTGTGGCCGTTGGCATTGGCATGGGGCTTGGTGTGCCATTGGGGCTGGCTGCGGCTGTGCGCCCCGGCAGTTTCATGGACGAGCTGATCATGCGCGGCAATGATCTGGTGTTTGCCTTTCCGGCTCTGCTGATCGCCATCATGATCACGGCGGTGTTTGGTCCCGGTGCAGTCAACGCCATTCTGGCCATTGGCATCTTTAACATCCCTGTTTTCGCACGCTTGTCACGCGGTGCCGCGCTCAGCCTGTGGACCCGTGATTTTGTTTTGTCGGCACGTGTGGCGGGCAAGGGAGCGGTGCGAATTTCTTACGAACATATCCTGCCCAATATCCTCAACCTTCTGATCGTGCAGGGCACCATTCAGTTTTCGCTGGGCATCTTGGCTGAAGCTGGCCTCAGCTATGTCGGCCTTGGCGCACAGCCGCCGATCCCAAGCTGGGGACGGATGCTGGCCGAAAGCCAGACTATGATCAGTTTTGCGCCGCATCTGGCCCTGTTTCCGGGCCTTGCCATTGTGTTCACCGTATTGGGGTTAAACCTCATGGGGGATGGGTTGCGCGATATTCTTGATCCCAAAATTCGGAGGGAACGGTGATGGCGTTGCTTTCGATTGAAAACCTCAACCTGTCGATCCACGGCATTGATATCCTTCGGGATGTGTCGATGTCAGTTGAGGCGGGCAAAGTGTTGGGTGTGATCGGAGAGTCCGGGTCAGGCAAGTCCATGACCGCCAACGCCGTGATGCAGCTTTTGCCCAATGGCACCGACTGTTCCGGCACAATCCTGCTTGAAGGGCAGAACCTCTTGGATCTTCACGAAGGTCAGATGAACAGGTTGCGGGGAAAAGACATCGGTATGGTGTTTCAGGAGCCTATGACTGCGCTCAATCCGGTCAAAACCATCGGCGCTCAAGTGGCCGAAACTTTGTTGATCCACAAAGCCGCCTCAAAACCCGAAGCGCTGCGCATTGCACGGGAAACCCTCAATCGGGTTGGTTTGCCCGAAGACCGTTTTCCGATGTCGCGTTATCCGCATGAGCTGTCTGGAGGGCAACGTCAGCGGGTAGTGATTGCTATGGCGATTGCGCTGAAACCAAAGCTTTTGATCGCGGACGAGCCAACCACGGCTTTGGATGTGACCACGCAGGCACAGATTTTGCGGCTTCTAAAACGCCTTATCCAAGAAGATGACATGGGGCTTATTCTGATCACTCATGATCTGGCGGTGGTGTCGGATATGGCCGACGATATGGTCATCATGCAGAACGGTGTGGTTGTCGAACAAGGGCCCGCCGCAACGCTCTATCGTGATATGCAGCATCCCTACACCAAGGCCTTGTTTGAAGCCTCGAGCCACATACCGGATCGGGATTATGCGGATGAACGCGGTGCG
This sequence comes from Shimia gijangensis, assembly GCF_900142085.1. Lineage (GTDB taxonomy): Bacteria > Pseudomonadota > Alphaproteobacteria > Rhodobacterales > Rhodobacteraceae > Shimia > Shimia gijangensis. Next base: position 112,322 of record NZ_FQZQ01000005.1, on the reverse strand, counting down.
GACCCGTTGTTGGAAGTGCGCAATGTCATACGGGACTACACTCTCCCACGCACAAAACTGTTCGCCGCTCCGGGGTATTTTCGTGCTGTGAACGATGTGAGTTTTGTCATCAACCGGGGTGAAAGCCTTGGGCTTGTCGGCGAAAGCGGTTGCGGAAAATCCACTCTCACACGCGCGCTTTTGGGGCTGGAACCTGTGCAAAGCGGCGACATTCTGTTTGACGGCGACCCGGTTGTGAAAAACGGCCTCGTGGTGCCCGACATCCGACGCAAGATGCAGGTGGTGTTTCAGGACCCTTATGGGTCGTTCAATCCGCGTCACAAGGTGTCTCGACTGATCACCGAACCTTACCATCTGTTGCCTTCGTCGCCCACTGGTGCAGACCGCGATCGTGCTATTGCCGAAGCGCTGGAAAGCGTCGATATGCCCGCAAGTGCTGCCGAAAAATACATTCACGAGTTTTCGGGTGGCCAGCGTCAACGCATTGCCATTGCTCGCGCTCTGATTATCCGACCCGAGTTGATTATTCTCGATGAAGCGGTCTCGGCGTTGGATGTCTCTGTGCGTGCGCAGGTGCTGGACCTGTTGTCGGACCTCTCGGATCGTTTTGGCCTGACCTATTTGTTCATCTCACACGATCTTTCGGTGGTACGCGCCATCACAGACCGGGTTTTGGTGATGAAATCCGGCAAGGTCGTGGAACGCGGGGCCACCGAAGACGTGTTTGAAAACCCGCAACACGCTTACACAAAAACACTCATTGATGCTGCGCCGCAATTGCCGGACGTGGCCTGAACAAGGCAAGTGACATGACCCTGAAAGACGATCTTTGGTACCCTTCGGATTGCTGCCTGATTGACGGTGAGTGGCGCGCTCCCATAGGGGGCGCGCGCATTGATCTGGTCGATCCGTCGGACGGGGGGCATCTGTGCCAGGTCGCTCGTGGCACCGACGGTGACATCGATACCGCCGTAAAGGCCGCCCAATCTGCGCTGGACGGAGAATGGGGACGTATGACAGCGGTAGATCGCGGGCGCGTCTTAACCCGAATAGGTCAACTGGTCCTCGAACGCACAGAAGAACTCGCCCGGATCGAAACCCGCGATGTGGGCAAGCCTTTGACGCAGGCGCGCAACGACGTAATCGCCCTTGCGCGGTATATGGAATTCTACGGAGGCGCCGCTGACAAAGTACATGGTGAAACGATCCCGTTTCAGGATGGCTACACCGTCTATACCTTGCGGGAACCCCATGGGGTGACCGGGCATATCGTGCCCTGGAATTATCCGATGCAGATCATTGGCCGCTCGGTTGGCGCAGCTTTGGCAATGGGCAATGCAGCTGTGCTGAAACCCGCTGAAGAGGCTTGCCTGACCGCATTGGCTTTTGCCGCCATCGCGCTTGAAGCCGGCCTGCCCAGGGGAGCGTTGAATGTGGTTCCGGGTCTTGGGGAAGAGGCTGGGGCCGCGTTGACCGCACATCCCGGCGTGCATCACATTTCGTTCACAGGATCGGTCAACACCGGCAGCCTTGTGCAAACTGCGGCGGCGCGAAATGTCATCCCCGTGACGTTGGAACTGGGAGGGAAATCGCCTCAATTGGTGTTTAATGACGCCGACATTGATCGCGCTCTGCCGTTCCTCGTGAACGCAGGTATCCAGAATGCTGGGCAGACCTGTTCTGCCTCGTCGCGCATCCTCGTTCAGCGCGGTGTGTTTGACGAGGTCCGTGACCGGATGGCGGAAAAGTACCGGGCGCTGCGGGTTGGTCCGGCGATGTCTGACATGGACGTTGGGCCTTTGGTGTCGTCCCGTCAAAAGGACATTGTGAACGGTTTTCTAAGCCGCGCAAACGACCTTAAGATAGCCGGACAGGCTCGCCTGCCTGACGATCTCCCACAGGCGGGCGCCTATGTGGCGCCAACTCTGTTGGCACCGGTCGACGCGGATCACGCATTGGCCCAGCAGGAGATTTTTGGACCAGTTCAAGTGATCATTCCCTTTGATGACGAAGAAGATGCTGTCCGCATCGCCAACGGCACGGAATTCGGGCTGGTGGCCTCGGTCTGGTCGGCAGACGGCGGGCGCCAGATGCGCTTGGCCAAACGTCTGCATGCAGGCCAAGTGTTCCTGAACAATTATGGCGCAGCAGGCGGTGTGGAATTGCCCTTTGGTGGGGTTGGGAAATCGGGCCACGGCCGCGAAAAAGGGTTCGAAGCGCTTTATGGATTTTCGACGGTCAAGACCGTCGCAGCATGGCATGGATGAGGTAAGGCTATGAGACTTCAAGGTAAAACAGCAATTGTCACTGGGGGCGCGTCAGGGTTTGGCGCAGGCATTGCGCGCAAGTTCGTGGCCGAAGGCGCACAGGTGCTGATCGCCGATCTGAATATTGAACTGGCCGAGGAACTGGCGCACGAACTCGGCGAGGCCGCTGTGCCGCTGGCGGTCAATGTGGCGGACAATGCCTCGGTGCAAGCCATGGCCAAAGTGATCGATCAAAAGTTCGGAACGCTGGATATTCTGGTCAACAACGCCGGGGTGACCCATCTTCCCAAACCGTTGGACGAGGTGACAGATGACGAATTTGATCGCATCATTTCGGTCAATGCGCGCGCCATTTTCCTCGCAGCGCGCCATTTTGTGCCAGCAATGAAAAAGGCGGGCCAAGGTGCCATCCTGAATGTGGCATCCACCGGAGGGGTCAGCCCACGGCCAAACCTCACATGGTACAATGCGTCCAAGGGCTGGGCGATCACCGCAACACGCGGCATGGCGGTCGAACTTGCACCCTTTGGCGTGCGCGTGAACGCGATCAACCCGGTGGCGGGCGAGACGCCATTGCTTAAATCCTTTATGGGCGAAGACACCCCGGAAGTTCGTGCCAAATTCCTGTCGACCATTCCCTTAGGGCGGTTTTCGACGCCCGAGGACATGGGGGCAGCGGCCTGTTATCTATGCTCGGACGAGGCCTCGATGGTCACGGGTGTTTGCATGGAAGTGGACGGCGGGCGCTGCATCTGAACAGTCCAGGGTATCGATGAAAAAGCCCCGCCTAAGCGGGGCTTTTCTTTTGCGGTGGGATTACCCGGCGTAGAGCGATCCGGTCGTGGTTGCCAAAAATGCGTCCAGCGGAATGTCTTCCTGTTTCAGGAAGCCTTGGTTCGGCAGGGTGCCATCCCGCACCATTTCGATAATGGCGACAACCGATCCGGCGGTTGTCCACGCGATGGCCGTGCGCTGTTTGCCTGCCACATCAATCGGGCGATAACCGCGGACAAACTCGTTGCGGCGCATCTGGCCATTGATGGTGCCTTCGGCTGCCGCGTGGACATAGACGATATCGTCATTTACCGGCGGCTTGGCGTTGACCAAGATCTCACCTGCTTCCTTGCGACGTTCGCGCATCAACAGCTCGTGGAAGAAGAAATTCATCATCTTGCCATGGCCCGGATACCGCATGGTTTTGTAATCCATATTGGCCACGCGCCCGGCATAGGTGTCGCACATCGTGCCAAGGCCGCCAGACGTGGTAAAGGCCTCAAGCTTCATGCCATCAATGTAGACGTCCTCGAACCATTCCATGGCCGAAACCATCTTGCGCGCGCCTTCTTCGATCACCTCGCAATCATTGAGGTATTCATTGACCACGCCCTCGGGCGACCAGTTGAACGAATAGCCCATAAGGCCCGTCGGGTGCTGAGGCAGGGCGCCGACCCGCATCTTACAACTGCGGCAGTCGTCAAACTCTTCGATCAGCGAGGCACCAACAATGCCGATGAACCCCGGCGCAAGCCCACATTGCGGCGCCATCAGACCCTTGGCGGTTTTACTAAGTTCAATGATGCGGTTGGTGGTGGGTACATCTTCGGTCAGATCGAAATAGTGAATGCCAGCCTGATGCGCGACCTCGGCCAGACGTGCGTTCAGGTGGTAGGGCAGGCAGGACAAGACCGCGTCCTGTGCCGCAAATTCCTGTGCAATTCCAGATGCATCGCCAAGGTCGATGGATTTGACGGTGAATGGCATGTCGCCTTTTGGGGCAACCAGATCAATGCCCGTGACGGTGAATCCAGACGCGTGCAACAATTCCGCCGCCAGCGTGCCGACCTTGCCCAGGCCGAGTACAGCAATGTTTTTCATGTTCTGTCCTCAGATATCGAACTTGATGCCCTGCGCGAGGGGGAGTTCGCGGGAGTAGTTGATGGTGTTGGTTTGGCGGCGCATGTAGGCTTTCCAGGCGTCCGAGCCGCTTTCGCGTCCGCCACCGGTTTCTTTCTCGCCGCCAAATGCGCCACCAATTTCTGCACCTGATGGGCCGATGTTGACGTTGGCAATGCCACAGTCTGATCCGGCCGCCGACAGGAAGGTTTCGGTTTCGCGTACATCGGTGGAAAAGATGCAGGACGACAGGCCTTGGGGCACATCGTTTTGCAAGGCAATCGCCTCGTCGAGGTCTTTGTATTTCACCACGTAGAGGATTGGGGCAAAGGTCTCGTGATGCATGATCGCGCTTTGGGTGGGCATCTCGACAATCGAAGGGTGTACATAGGCCGCATTCGGGAAATCATCGCCAAGCGCCTGACCACCGCCGTGCACGGTGCCGCCTTCGGTTTTGGCCTGCTCCAGCGCGCGTGCCATCGCGGTCATGGCTTCGGTATCGATCAGCGGTCCAACCAGAGAGCCGTCCACCAAGGGGTCACCAATCGGCAGGCCCTGATAGGCTTTGACCAGGCGCGGGATCAGCGCATCATAGATGTCTTCGTGCACGATCAGACGGCGCAGGGTGGTACAGCGTTGACCGGCGGTGCCGACGGCCGAGAACACGATCGCGCGCAGGGCCATTTCCAGATCGGCCGAGGGCGCCACGATCATCGCGTTGTTGCCACCCAGCTCCAGAATGGTGCGGCCCAGACGGGTCGACATGTCCCGCGCCACGGCCTGGCCCATCGGCACAGACCCGGTCGCGGAAATCAGTGCGACGTCTTTGGAGGCGGTCAGCGCCTCGCCCAATTCCCGTTCACCAACAAGGGTTTGGATCAGGCCCGCCGGGGCGTCGTCACCAAAGTCTGCCATCACGCGTTCACAAATCACCTGCACCGCCAGGGCGGTCAGCGGGGTTTTCTCGGACGGTTTCCAGATCACCGGATCGCCGCACACCAAGGCAAGTGCTGCGTTCCAGCACCAGGGCGCGACCGGAAAGTTGAACGCCGTGATCACGCCACATGTGCCCATCGGATGCCAGGTTTCGCGCATCGCGTGGCCGGGGCGTTCCGAGGCAATGGTCAGACCATAAAGCTGCCGGGAGAGACCCACGGCAAAGTCACAAATGTCGATCATTTCCTGAACTTCGCCCAGACCTTCCTGATAGATCTTACCGCATTCCAGCGTCACCAGACGGCCAAGGTTTTCCTTTTCCCGGCGCAGTTCTTCGCCCAACAGGCGCACCAGCTCACCCCGACGCGGCGCCGGTACCAGACGCCAGGACTTGAACGCTTCTTTCGCGGCCGCAATCTGTGCCTCGGCGTCCGCCACACTGTGCGTCGCAAGGCTGGCAATCAGGCTGCCATCGACCGGGGTGTAGACGTTGAGCGACCCGGCAGAGGTGGTCGCTTCGGAAAGACCGCAGGCGGTCAGAATGTCGGAATGGGTCGGCATGAGATCAGTAAGCGGCATGTGGCAATCCTTTGTGCTCGCGGCGTGGCTGTTTGGGCCAGTCTCCACGTTCGCTGCGTCAAGCAGAATGCCAATTCTTATTGCAAAAAGGGAAATTTATGTCATTTAGGCAGGGTCTATGAGGAGGCTAGAATGGATGATCTGGACCACAAGCTACTGCATTTGTTGACAAAAGATGCGCGTGCCTCGGTCACCGACCTTGCGCAGGCGCTTGGAGTGTCACGCGGCACGATTCAGAACCGGATCGACAAGCTGTTGCACACCAAAGTTATCAATCGCTTCACCGTGGAATTGGGTCAGTCCGAAGAGGATCACCAGATCAGCGCGCTGACGCTGATCCGGTTAAAGGCGGATGACGGTCGGGTGACCCTGGCAGCCTTGCGACGCATCGATGCGATCAAAGACATCCACACTTTAAGCGGCAATTTCGACATTGTCGTCGAACTGCGCACGTCGTCCCTAAAGCGGCTGGACGGTATTCTGGATCAAATCCGGGCCTTGCCCGAGGTGGCGGAAACGCAAAGCCAGATCCGCCTGTCCTCGGCGCTTTGACTTAGTCTTTTTCAAGCACCCTGCGGGCGACACGAAAACACTCAACCCCTTGGGGCACACCACAATAAATCGCGATGACATGGATGATGGCGCGAATTTCCTCTTCGCTCACGCCATTGGTCACAGCGCCCTTGAGGTGAATTTCCCATTCGTGCATTTTGCCCAGAGCGCCAATCATGGACAGGTTCATCATCGACCGGGTTTTGGCGTCGATTACGTCGTCCCCCCAGCCAAAGCCCCAGCACCATGCCGTCATGGCCTCTTGAAAGGGGCGGGTGAAATCATCAGCAGCAGCGAGGTTTTTCTCGACATATTCCGCACCCAGCGTGCCCTTGCGTTGCGCGAGCCCCTTCAGGAACAGGTCTTCATCAAAGAGGTCAGCCATGGGTGTTTTCCTTGTACTACAGGGTGATGCGATGTGCGTAGAGGTGATCATAATGCGGTTTCATGCGCCGGTATACCTGGCGTACACGGTCCGGCATTTCGGATAATTCGACATATTTGCGTTTTTGCGGAGTGAGGCCGGTGGATTTCGCAAGGTTGCCGTGAAACGATCCACCATCCCACCAGCTGTGCGCCGAAGGGTCGCCGCCGGGTTCCCAGGTAAGCGCCTCTGGGATAAAGGGAATTTCGACCGAATTGCAAAAAGCCTGTGTGATTTCGTGTGGGTTTTCCAGAAGGTCACCGCTGTCGATCACCAGCGGAGGCGAGCCGTTCAGTGCCCAAAGCAGATCGAACAAAGCGCGCTGTTCGGGAAATCCGACCTCGCCTTCGTGAAAATCCGGCCACTTGGCGTACATCGACGTGATGGTCAGCGCGGGATCGCGGATCAGACAGGCGTGGGTGAAATGCACAAGGAACGCAGGCGTCCACATGTGGTTGATATAATGTGGAAAATCCTTAACGAAGACCGGTCCACCTGCGGCGCGACGCTGGATGTCCTGCCAGACCGTATCCAGCGTCAGACCCGGGGTTGTCACCTCTCCAGGGCCAAACCGATGCCACATGGGATCTTCACCCTGATACCATGCCTCGCCAAAGGGTTCGTGCAGGCAGTCCATGTCGCCGCGCTGGCGCATCATCCGCTCAAACGCGGTAGAGGTCGAACGGGGGACAGCCCAAAGGGCGACGATTTTATGCATTGAGACTTTCTAGAAGCTGTCCTTGCGGGGTCGCTGGGCCAAGCCCCAAACTCTTGAAAATACGCCAGTAAAGCGCGGTGTCATGGCCGATGACAGGCTTGCCCAGCGCGGCCTCGAGAGTGCGGGTCAAGTGCAGGGGGCGTTGCGGCTGACCACCCGGGCCAGAGCGGAAATTGCACATGCCATTGATCAGGTAGGCGTCGGCATTTGGCGCTTGCTCAGCGACATAAGTGAATGATTTCATGGCAAGATCACCGTCGAACACCCAGCGGCAATCGTTTACCGCGTCCTGATCCGCAAACCATCCCTGATCGTGAAAGTTGCCCGCCCAGAGCACGTCAAACCCGGCCTCGCGCAGGAACCCAACCGTGCCCTGCCACCATGCGGGCCAGTGGTAAGCGGCGTTCAACGCCACCTTTTCAACGTTCAGTTCGCGCATGGCTTCGACCATGGCGTAACCCGCCATATGAAACTTAACTCCTTGTTTTTCCGAGAGTTTTTCGCAGTGTTCACGGATGCCCTCGACGCCCAGACCGCTGGCATGCACCCAGTTTGATCCCACCTGTCCAGCCACATCGACGCCATTGCGGGACATGCAGTGCACAAAATCGTCCAACATGCCAAAGTTCTGTTTTCGTTGATCAAGCCCGTGTTTGTAGTCGGGCGCATGCAGCATCCAGCCATGAACACCAACACTCTCGGGCGCCATGCGTAAGAAATCAGAAGGGGCTGCGTCATAGTCAAACGGAGGACAGGTAAAACCCACCTGATGCGGGAACAACTTGTGTTCGGGGCGCCATTGAGAGGGCATTAACATTCGCGCGTTTCCTGTGAAAAAGGGTGAAAATGACCAGTTTGTACAAAAATCTGAGGGGGAATAACCAGTTTGTACAAAATGCTCACCCCGGTTTTCTAAAGGATTTGTTTACGTCTCCACCGCCTCGCGCATCCATTGCTGGAGCGTACGGATCGAGTGTTCGGAACTCACACCGCAGCTGGGATCAACCACCAAGGGACCGGGACGGTAGCCTTTGGACTTCAGCCCGCGCTGCACGCTTTCGACCAGAACGATGTCTTCTTCCACGGTGGTTTCGCGATCCTGAATAGCGAGGTCGCGGATCATCTGATCCTCAATGCCGTCAACCGTAAATCAGCCGCGCCAGACGGTGCAATTGTCGACGTCGTCCGCGCGCCAGTGATAGGTGTTCAGCACATTACCGGGGTAGCATTGAAACGAGAACATCGGCCAGAGATACCAGCTTTGGTAGTCGCCCGCATGGGGCATCGAGAGGTCGATGGGGTAGGTCATCTTTTCCACCGGCTGACATTCAGTGATGTGGCGCAGCACATAGCCGCCCCCGGCGTCGGGTTGAATGTCATAGGTTTCGGGTTTGACCACGCCCTCGGCAAAGGTCGCGTGGTTCATCGGGCAGTGGTAGCATTCCGAGTAGTTTTCAACCGAGACTTTCCAGTTGCATTTCTCGGGGCATTCCACCCATTCCAGCGATGCCAGATCGCGGATGTGGGGGACGTATTCCGCGATCTCGGCGCGCACGCCGGGGTACCAGTCATCCATCGGGGCGGCGTCATCGTCGAGGTTCACAAACAGGAAGCCGTGGAAATCTTCCGCGCGGACCTCGGTCAGGCAAATCTCGGATTTATCAAACCCCGGCACCGATTTGATGTTTGGCCCCGCGCGCAGGCCGCCGGTCAGCTCGTAGGTCCAGGCGTGATAGGGGCAGACCACGACGCGGGTGTTGCCTGCCCCTTGCACCATTTCATGGGCGCGGTGCTGACAGACATTGTAAAAGACGCGCACCACCTCGTCACGGCCACGAATGGCAAAGAGGTTTTGGTCGGCGATGGTAAATGCAAAGTAGTCGCCCACGTTAGGGATCTGCGACATATGGCCGGCGAACTGCCAAGTGCGCGATAGAAGCCCCTGCATTTCATTGTCGAAAATCGCAGGGTCAGTGTAGTAACGGGCGTCCAGTGAATGGGTCAGAGGTGCATTCATGACGGATCCTCATGGTAAATGCCGAGCTGATGGCGGCGTTGGTGGAATTTTTCGACACGGGTCACGATCTCGGGCGAGGCCGAGGCGATGACGAAGCTGAGCAGTGTTTCCAAAAGCGCGATGGTTGAAACGGATGAGGGGAAGAATTGCGGCGTGTCTGCGGCCACAACAAATCCATAGTCTGCTGCCCGGATGATGGGCGAGGCCAGCGAGTCCGAGATGCCGACCACGCGCATGCCCTGTTCTTTGGCGACCTGTACCGCTGAAACAACCTCTTGACGGTAAGGGGCGCAGGTGATGGCGATCAGCACGTCGCGCTCATCCGCCCATGCAATGTCATCAATCGGGGTCGATCCTGCGCGTGGGATGGCGTGAAACTGCACCATGCCGGTTGAGGCCAGATAGGTAAAGTTGCGGGCGTTCGAGTTGTTGACCCCGACCCCCAGCGTGAACACACGTCGCGACCCCCAGATGGTTTCTGCGGCGGCGCGCAGATCTTCCTCGGCGATGCCTGCAAAGGTTTCTTCGATATTGCGCAGGGCGCTGGTGACCATATCCGCATAAAGTCCACCCAACGCGCCCTGTTTGCGAATATCCTGAAGCCAGCGGGCACGATCGGGGAAAGACGCCTGTCCACGGCGGATTGCCTCGCGGAAGGGTTCGCGAAAATCGTCGTAGCCTTCGAATCCCACCTGACGGGCCATGCGCACCACGGTGTTGGGTTTGACCTGTGCCGCCTCGGCAATTTCACGAACAGTGCTGACCCCCACATCACGCGGGTTTTCAAGCACATAGCGCGCGACTTTTTGCGCTTCGGGGGTCAGGTCATCCCATTCTTGGGAGAGGCGGGTCAAAACGGTATTTGATACATTTGTGTCATTCATGATTGATGATGGTGCAAATGATTGCTTAGCCTGTCGAGAGGAATTGCGACTCAGGGCGACAGGAAGAATTCGATGTCCAAAAAAGACCTTCCATGCCACGCGCGTGTTGTCATCGTTGGTGGCGGCGTGATGGGCGTGGGGTTGGCGTATCATCTGGCTCACGAAGGTTGGGGTGAGGATACGGTTCTCTTGGAAAAGGCCGAGTTGACCAGTGGGTCGACATGGCATGCGGCGGGGCAGATCACCCATTCAACCAGCTCGTTCAGTCTTGGCAAATGTGTGGACTACAACATCGGGCTTTATGCTGGTGGGCTTGAGGCCGAGACCGGTCAGGCCGTGACATGGCATGGCTGCGGGTCATTCCGGCTGGCCTATACGGAAGATGAGATGGACTGGCTGCGCCATACGATGTCAGTGACGCGATCTTTGGGGTTCAATATTGAATTGGTTGGCCCCGAGCGGATTGCCGAGGTGCACCCGTTTTACAACCTTGACGGGGTGTTGGGTGCGCTTCACACGCCGGACGACGGCCATGTCGACCCCACCAATGTGACCATGGCGCTGGCTGCAGGGGCGCGGGCCAAGGGGGTGAGGATCATTCGCCGTTGTCGCGCCACCAATATCACACAAGGTGATAGTGGCGAGTGGGTGGTGGAGACCGAGCAGGGCACGATCATTTGCGAACATGTGGTCAATGCCGGTGGCACCTATGCGCGGCAAATGGGGGAATGGTCGGGGCTGCAATTGCCGATGACGTCGATGACGCATCATTATTTTGGCACCGAACCGGTGCCAGAGTTTGTCGTGTTGGACCAAGAACTGCCGGTGATCCGCGATGATCGCAAGGTGTCGGGTTATATCCGGATGGAGCAAAAGCGCGGGCTGATCGGGATTTACGAGAAAGAGAACCCCAACACAGTGTGGGAAGATCATTGCCCTTGGGAGGCCGAAAACGAGCTGTTTGATGCAGATTATGACCGGGTTATGCCGTGGCTGGAAGAAAGCCTGAACCGGATGCCGATCTTTGCTGATCTGGGTATTCAGCGCGAAGTGCATGGCGCGATCTCGCATCCCCCCGATGGCAATCCGCTGATTGGGCCCGCGCCGGGTGTGCGAAACTACTGGTGTTGCTGTGGGACGCAGATCGGCATTGGCTGGGGTCCGGGGCTGACGCGCGAGTTGGCGCGGTGGATGGTGCATGGGGCGGCGGATATTTCGATGCGCGACTATGACCCGCGCCGTTTTGGCAGCTATGCCACCAAGGACTGGCAGGTGGTGAAGGCCAAAGAGGACTACTGTCTGCGCCATGAAATCCCGTTTCCGCATTTCAACCGGTTGGCCGGGCGGCCTGTTAAGCCATCACCGTTGTATGAGCTGCTGAAAGCCCGCGGGGCTGTGTATGAAGAGGTTTACGGCTTTGAGCGTCCGCGTTGGTTCGCGCGGGATGGTGTTCCGCAAGAGGATCAGTATTCGTTTCGCCGCAACGGCGTGCATGACATGGTCAACGCCGAGGTGAAAGCGGTGCGCGAGGCTGTGGGATTGATGGATGTGACGGCCTTTACCAAGGTCGAAGTGTCGGGGCCGGATGCCTATGCGCTCCTCGATCGGCTGACGGCCAATCGCATGCCCCAAAAGGTTGGGTCCATCACGCTGACCCATATGCTGAACCGGGCCGGGCGGATTGAGTTGGAAACCACCATCGTGCGCATGGCCGAGGATCGGTTCTATTTGGTTTGTGCGGCGTTCTTTGAGCAACGTTTGTTGGACCATCTGACCCATCAGCGTGACAACGAGGACGCGACGATTTCAGCTCTTTCGGCGGATTGGTCAGCCTTGTCTCTGAATGGCCCAAGGGCGCGGGATGTGTTGGGGTCCTGCACCGAGGCGGATCTGTCCAATGCGGGCTTTCGCTGGTTGTCAGCCCAGCAAATCACCGTGGCAGGCCACAAGGTCTGGGCGTTCAGGATGTCTTACGCGGGTGAGCTGGGCTGGGAATTACATATGCCCAATGCCGCCTGTCTGGATGTTTACACCGCACTTTGGGCTACGGGCGAGGCACACGGCATTCGAGAATACGGATCGTTTGCGATGAACGTGATGCGGATGGAAAAAGGCTTTAAAGGCGCCGGGGAGTTGACCAACGAAGTTACGCTGGCCGAGGCGGGTGTGTTGCGGTTTGCCCGCGACGACAAAGACTATCTGGGACGTGATAAGGCGCTGAACAAGGACCTGCCATGGGTCTGCGCCTATCTGGAAATTGAGCCGGATGGCGAGGTTGATGGCCATGGCGGAGAGGCGGTTTTGCGAGATGGTCAGGTTGTGGGGTCCACGGCGTCTGTAGCCTTTGGGCCGACGGTCGGTAAAATCCTTGCCTTTGCTTACGTGAAACCAGAGGCCGCCACGCCGGACACGGACCTTGAGGTTGTCATTCATGGCAGCCCCCGCAAGGCGCGTGTTCTGGGCGCGCCTGCTTATGATCCTCAAAGCCTGCGACCGCGGGCGGATATTGAAAAGGAAGACACCGAATGAACTTGCCAGAGAAAATGCGCGCCATGGTCACGATGGGCCACGGCGGTCTGGAGCAGATGCAATTGCACGCCGATTGGCCGCGGCCATCCCCCAAAGCAGGTGAAGTTTTGATCCGGGTGGGGGCTTGCGGCTTGAACAACACGGATGTGAACACGCGCTCGGGCTGGTATTCAAAGGCGGTGACAGACGCGACCACGGGCGATGCCTTTGACACGGTCAGCGAAGACGACCCAACGTGGGGCGGCAACCCAATCACATTTCCCCGCATTCAAGGCGCAGATGTCTGCGGGCATATCGTGGCTGTGGGCGACGGGGTGGACCCTGTGCGCATCGGGGAGCGCGTGATCACCGACAACTGGCTGCGCGACGAAAGTGACCCTGATAATAAGGACAAAACCGGCTATTTCGGTTCTGAGTGTGATGGGGGATTTGCGGAATACACTGTCATTCGGGCAAGCAATACGGTCGCTGTGCAGTCGGATCTCAGCGACGCAGAGCTGGCGACGTTTTCCTGTTCCTATTCCACGGCCGAGGGCATGCTGACTCGTGCCAAAGTGACCGACAAAGACACGGTTCTCGTGCCTGGTGCTTCAGGTGGTGTGGGTGGCGCGGTGGTGCAGCTGGCCAAGCGACGCGGGGCGCGGGTGATTGCGCTGGCGTCTGAGGCCAAGCACGGGGATGTGGCGGCATTGGGGGCGGATATGGTGCTGCCACGCGGGCCGGATGATTTGCGCGCCGCGCTGGGCAAAGAAAAAATCACTGTGGTGGCGGACGTCGTCGGTGGGCCGTATTGGCCCAACTTGATTGATATTCTGGAACGTGGCGGGCGCTATACCTGCTCGGGGGCGATTGCAGGACCCATGGTCGAATTTGATTTGCGCACGTTTTATCTGCGCGATCTGACCTTCACAGGTTCGACCGTGATTGACCCTGAGGTGATGGCCAACCTTGTGCGCTATATCGAGGCCGGAGACATCCGCCCGGCATTGGCGGCAACCTATCCACTGGAAGATCTGCGCGAGGCTCAGGCCACGTTTATCGCCAAGAAACACACAGGAAACATAGTGGTGACACCATGAGCAGACCCATCTTTGACACGCTTCTGGATGTGGCGCGAAAAGCCCATCAGGCCAGCACGGAAATGACCGCGTTTTGCCCGTTTCCCGATGATATCCGGGCCACCGAAGCAACGGCTTTTCACATTCCGGCCAGTGATCTGTTTCAGGCTGAAACCGGATTGTTCACCGATCACCATGATGATTTTCGCAAGGCGCTGGTTGCTGCCGCGCCGTATGTCAGGTGGCGCGAAACCTATAAAGGCACGGACATCGGGCAGGATTTTCTGGATCGGTTTGGCTGTTACTGTCTGATCGGCCCGGATGCGCCGTTTCACAGCGATCAGATGTTTTGCTGGATGGTCTATATGCCGCCCGGTCTGCATTATCCGTGGCATCATCATCCGGGCGAGGAAATGTATCTGGTGCTGGGGGGCGAGGCCGAGTTTTTCCGCAAAGGGGCTGCGGACGAGACGCTGCGCAGTGGCGATGTCTGTCAGCACGGATCGAACCAGCCACATGCGATGGAAACGTTTGAACATCCCGTGTTGGCTTATGTGGTCTGGCGCAACGGGTTTGCCACGCCCCCGGTTTTGACCAAGGACGAAAGGTAGACCATTGAAAATCACGCGTATCACTGTGTTTCACGTCGATCTGCCGCTGGAGCATCCCTATTGGCTGTCTGGTGGGCGGCTAAAGTTCGAAGTGCTGGACGCCACGCTGGTCAAGGTCGAGACCGACACAGGTCTGACCGGCTGGGGTGAAGGCACGCCTTGGGGGCATACTTATGTGCCAGCGCATGGCCCCGGTATTCGCGCCGGGATTGAGACGATGGCGTCGTTTGTTCTTGGCCTTGATCCGCGACGGGTGCTGGATGTGGAACGCGCCATGGATTTGGCACTGCCCGGGCATCTTTATGCCAAATCACCAATTGATATGGCCTGTTGGGATATTGCAGGGCAGGCGGCGGGGGTGCCGATTGCCGATCTGATGGGCGGCGGGTCGCGTACGCCGCGCCCGATTGCGTCGTCGGTGGGCGCAAAAACCGTGGAGGAAACCCGCGCGGTGATGGAGCGCTATCGTCAGCGGGGCTATGTGGCGCATTCGGTGAAGATTGGCGGCGATGTGGAGCGTGATATTGCCCGTATTCATGACGTCGAGGACATCCGCAAACCCGGTGAAATTGTGCTTTATGATGTCAATCGCGGCTGGACCCGACAACAGGCATTGCGGGTGATGAGTGCAACCGAGCATCTGAATGTGATGTTTGAGCAACCCGGAGAGACGTTGGATGATATTGCCGCGATCGCAGGCAAACACGCAGCGCCTGTGTCGGTGGACGAAAGCCTTGTGACGTTGCAGGATGCGGCCCGCATTGCCCGCGATGGATTGGCCGAGGTGTTTGGCATCAAGCTCAATCGTGTGGGCGGTCTGACCAAAGCCGCAAGGATGCGCGACATTGCGCTGGCACATGGCATCGACATGTTTGTAATGGCCACCGGGGGGTCAGTTCTGGCCGACACCGAGGCGCTGCATCTGGCGGCGACAATCCCGGATCACAACTGTCACGCGGTTTGGGCCTGCCAGGACATGCTGACCGTGGACATCGCCGGTGGACGGGGGCCGCGCAACATTGATGGCCATCTGCATTTACCCGAAGCTCCAGGGTTGGGGGTGCATCCCGATGAGAATGCGCTGGGCGATCCGGTGGCGCTCTATTCATGAAGATCAACCGCATATCGGTGTGGCATGTGCCGCTGACCAGCCACGAGACCTATTACATGTCGGATGGCAAAACCTGTGACACGGTGGAAAGTGTGGTTGTTGCGCTGGACACGGAGACTGGGGTGACGGGCTGGGGCGAAGTCTGTCCGATCCCGCACTATTTGCCAGCCTATTCGCGCGGTGTGGCGCCGGCGTTGCAGGAAATGGCGCCGGTTCTCTTGGGCGCGGATCCGGTGGGGCCAGAGGCCGTGATGGCCCGCGCCGAGGCGCAGTTGCAAGGGCACGTCTATGCCAAGTCGGCGTTGGATATGGCGTTGTGGGATATCACGGGCAAGGTGGCCGGGCTACCTTTGTATTGCTTGTTGGGCGGACGTCAGGCGGGTCGCATGCCGCTTTATCATTCGATCACCTGTGTCGCGCCGGATGAGATGGCGCGGATCGCTGTGGATGCCCAGGCGCAGGGGATCACCCAGTTTCAGGTCAAACTGGGCGCATCAGGTGATTGGCAGACGGATGTCGAACAGCTGACCAAAGTGCGCGAGGTCGTGGGGCCGGGGCCTTTGGTATACGGAGACTGGAATTGCGGTGCGACATCGCTGGACGCCACCCGCATAGGCCGGGCGGTCGCGCATCTGGATGTGATGCTGGAACAACCCTGTGCCACGATCGCGGATTGCACGCGGGTGCGGGATGCCACGGGATTGCCGATGAAACTGGATGAAAACGCCCATAACACCGCCAGCCTGTTAGAGGCGCACGCGGCGGGCTGCATGGATGCGGTGGCGATAAAGTTGTCCAAGTTTGGCGGCCTGTCTGCCAGCCGTATCGCCCGTGATCTGTGCCTTCACCTCGGTGCTAAGATGTGTGTCGAGGACACATGGGGGTCGGATATTACGACCGCTGCAGTATTGCATCTGGCGGCCAGCACGCCGCCAGCGCGGCTTATGAACACCTGCGATTTGTCGGCCTATGTAGCGCCGCGTATTGCACCGGATTGCCCAGTGCGTTCCGACGGCCAGATCGCGCCGCCCGAAGGGGCGGGGCTTGGAGTGACGCCGGATCGGGCGCTGTTGGGCGCGCCAGATATGGTTTTGGAGTAAGCGTCATGCAGAAGATTGGCACTCAGGACGAATGGATCACCCGCGCCCGCGAGGTTCTGCCTGCGGGCGGGTTCGGCAATTTTGACCCCGGCATCATCATTGCACAGGGGCAGGGCAGCCGCGTGTGGGACGAAGATGGCATTGAGTATGTCGACTACCTGATTGGGTCAGGGCCAATGTTGTTGGGGCATGGGCATCCGGAAGTGATGGAAGCGGTGCTGCAGCAGCTGCCCAAAGGTATGACGTTTTTTGCCAACAATACCAAAGGAATAGAGCTGGCCGAGGCGATCTGCGCGGCGGTGCCCTGTTGTGAACAGGTGCGGTTTGTCGCTTCGGGCGGCGAGGCGGATATGTACGCGATCCGGCTGGCGCGCGCCTTTACGGGGCGTGACAAAATTCTGAAGTTTGAAGGCGGCTATCACGGCATGAGCGCCGAGGCACAGATGAGCCTTGCGCCAGAACGGCAGGTGAATTTCCCGCAGGCCGTTCCTGACAGCGCGGGCATTCCGCAGGGAGTCGCCGATCAGATGGTGATCGCGCCGTTCAATGACCTTGAGGCGGTGGCGTCTTTGATGGATGAACACCCCGATATCGCAGCCATCATCGTGGAACCCCTGCAGCGGATCATCCCCGCAGTGCCGGGTTTTCTGGAGGGTTTGCGGGCGTTGTGTGACAAACACGGGGTGTTGTTGATCTTTGACGAGATTGTCACCGGATTTCGGCTGGCTTATGGCGGCGCGCAGGAACGCTATGGTGTGGTGCCGGACATTTGCACGCTGGGTAAAATCATTGGCGGCGGATTTCCTTTGGCGGCCCTTGGCGCAAGTGCCGAGATCATGCAGCATTTTGACAAGGGCCGTGTGGGTGCTGACAAATGGCTGATGCAGCTGGGCACGTTGTCGGGCAATCCGGTGGCTTCGGCGGCGGGTTTGAAAACCATGGAGGTTCTGCGCCGGGACGGGGCCTATGACAGGTTGCGCGCACTGGGCCGCCGATTGCAGGATATGCAAAGCAATGCCTTATCAAAGGCTGGCATTGCGCATCAGATTTGCGGAGACCTTACTTTGTTTGACATTTTCTTCACCGATCAGGCTTGTGTCGATTACCGCAGTGCCAAACACCAGTCTCCCGAAAGAAACGTGATTTATAACAACGTGTTGCGCCGCAATGGCGTATTCAAATCACCGGGCAAGATGTATCCGTCTTTGGCGTTGGTTGACGAAGACCTTTCCTTGACTGAGGCGGCGGTGTCCCGCGCGGTTACGGCCCTATTACAAAGCTGAGGGTCTCAGCGGTGCGAGGCGTGGCAATTCGCAACGCCTTTTTCTTCAGCGAACGGTGCAAGCGCTCTGGACTCTTTGGGTGTGCTATTCATAACGTTGAGCAGAAGTTTTTCACCGGATAAAGGACCTGAGGGATGTCAAAAAGAGTATCACTGGCAGCAATTGCACTGGCCGTTTCGACGACCGCAGCCATGGCGGGAAGCCATTGTGCGGATGGAAAAACCCTAACCGATGGCAAGTTGACTATCGCCACCGGCAACCCGGCCTATTACCCTTGGGTCATGGACAACGCCCCAGAAAGCGGCAATGGATTTGAACCTGCCGTGGCCTATGCTGTTGCCTCAAAGATGGGGTTCGAAGCTGCAGACGTGATCTGGGTGCGGTCGTCGTTTGACGAGGCCATTCAACCCGGTCCCAAAAGCTTTGACTTCAACATGCAGCAATTTTCGATCACCGAAGCGCGTGAAAAAGTCGTAGATTTTTCAGTCCCTTACTACTCGGCCCCGATGGCGGTCATGGTGGCCGCCAACGCGGCAGAAACTGAGGCTTCGGTCGAAGCATTGCGTGATCTGATCTGGGGTGGCGTGGGTACAACCACGGCCGTGCCAATGCTGACAGCGATCATTCAGCCCAACAAAGATCCGATGCTTTACGCTGATACTGCGGATGTCGCAGCAGCGATGCAGGCGGGACAGATTGATGCGGCCATGTTCGATTTGCCGACGGCGCTGTATCTCAGCGCGGTGGTTGTGGAAGGCTCTAAACTTTTGGGTCAGTTCCCGGCAGATCGCACGGAAAACCCTGACCAGTTCGGCATGTTGATGGAAGAAGGCAATCCGCTGAAGGCTTGTGTCAATGAGGCGATCAATGCGCTTGCCGAAAGCGGTGAACTGGCCGGAATCGAGGCCGAGTGGCTGCAGGAAACCACCGGCGTGCCGCTGATTGACTAATATGAAAAAGGATGACGCGGCGGGGAAAACCCGCCGCCAGATTTACGAAGAGAAGTTACGGCGCCGGTCTTTGCTCATTGCAGGGACCAGCACTGTTTTTGCTTTTCTTGCGGTTGTTGTTCTGGTGCCTCTGGCCCCCGGTTGGGAAAAGGTTAAGGCCAGTTTTTTCAACAGAGAAGTGTTTGTTGAGACCTTTCCAAAACTGCTCGACGCTTTCCTGATTGATGTGATGATCTTTGTGTGGTGCGCCCCGGCGATCACAGCCTTGGGGTTGTTGATTGCGCTTGCCCGGGACGTTCAAAGCCCGGCGTTGTTCCCATTGCGCATCTTTGGGGCATTTTACACGGATATATTCCGTGGCGTGCCGGTGGTTTTGACGGTTTACCTGATTGGGTTTGGCATTCCGGGTCTGGGCCTGCCGAGACCGTTCAATTCCCCCTATATCTGGGGGTCTTTGGCGTTGATCCTGACCTATTCGGCCTATGTCGCCGAGATTTTTCGTTCGGGGATTGAGGCGGTGCACAAAAGCCAGCGTTCGGCAGCACAGTCTTTGGGGCTGACGGACGGTGACACCATGCGATTTGTGATCCTGCCTCAGGCCATTCGCCAGGTGATCCCATCACAGATGAACATGTTTATCGCCCTGCAAAAAGACGTGGCTTTGCTGAGCTTTATTGGCCCGGTTGAGATTTTCCGTCAGGCAGGGGTGTTCAAATCTCTGATGGCGAATTTCACCCCCTATGTGGGGGCTGCGCTGATCTTTTTGGCCGTCACTGTGCCGGCGACACGTTATGCCGATTACCTTTTGGCCAAACAGAACAAGGAGCGCAGCTGATGGCGAAGCTTTCTTTGCGCGGTGTGGTCAAACGGTTTGGCGAAAACACGGTCTGCGATGGCATTGATCTGGAGGTCGAAGAGGGACAGATGGTCTGCCTGATTGGCGCATCCGGAGCGGGGAAGTCGACAGTATTGCGCTGTGTGAACCTGCTTGAGCCGATTGAAGACGGCGAAATTTTTCTGGACGGCGTTGATATTTCTGTGCCGGGGCTGAACCCTCAGCCGGTCCGCCGCAGAATCGGAATGGTGTTCCAGAGTTACAATCTGTTCCCGCATATGACGGCGATGGAAAACGTGATGCTGGCGCCACGACGGGTGTATGGCAAATCCCGGGAAGAGCTGAGACCTGAAATCGCCGAGTTGTTTACACGGTTCGGATTGGCCGACCGGATGGAGCATTACCCCGATCAGCTGTCTGGTGGCCAACAACAGCGTGTTGCGATTGTGCGCGCGTTGGCGATGAAGCCCGAAGTGATGCTGTTTGACGAGATCACCTCGGCGCTTGATCCGCAGTTGGTCGGAGAGGTGCTGGATGTGCTTCGTTTGCTGAAAGAATCCGGCATGACAATGGTTCTGGCCACCCATGAGATGGGGTTCGCCCGCGAGGCCGCGGACAAAGTGTGTTTCCTGAAAGATGGCCGCATCCTTGAAGAAGGATCACCCGAGACCTTGTTCGGCGCGCCAAAACATCCCGAGACCAAAGAGTTTCTGGCGCGATCCTTGAAGTGATGCGGCTGTTGGGCTTGGGGGTTACCCTTGGGCCTGCGCCGCAGTCACTGCGATCATATGTACGATGTCTTTGGCCGAGCAGCCCCGCGACAGATCGTTGGCGGGTTTGGCGAGGCCCTGAAGGATCGGGCCAATCGCGGTAGCACCGCCGATGCGCTGGGCGATTTTGTAGGCGATGTTGCCGCTGTCCAGATTGGGAAACACAAAGATGTTGGCGTCTCCTTTCAGCGGGGATGTGGCGGCCTTGGCGGCGGCCACCGAGGGCACAAAAGCCGCATCAAACTGCAATTCCCCGTCAATCATCACCTCGGGCGCGGCTTCTTGAGCGAGGGCTGTGGCCTCAGCAACCTTGTCGACGGCAGGGTGTGCCGCACTGCCTTTGGTTGAAAACGACAGCATCGCGACTTTGGGCTCTGCGCCAAGAAGCGCCGCATAAGAGGCTGCCGAGGCAACCGCGATGGCGGCCATCTCGCTGGCGTTGGGATCAACCACAAGCCCACAATCGGCAAACACAACCGCGTCCTGTTTTGGGTGATGCGGTTGATCCATGATCATTAGAAAAAAGCTTGAGATCAGTCGCGAGCCGGGTTTGGACCCGATCACCTGAATGGCGGCACGCACAATGTCGGCAGTTGTCGTGATCGCCCCGCCAACAGTGCCATCGGCATAGCCTTTACGCACCAAAAGAGCCGCATAAACATGCGGTTGTGCAACCGCTCTCAGGGCATGTTCAAGCGACACGCCTTTGTGCTTGCGCAACTCGTAAAACTCCAACGCCAACTCATCAAGATAGGGCGAGGTCGCCGGGTCATGGATCTCGATGCTCTCGGCGAGTTCGGTCTGGGCCAGCGAAAACTGCAACCGCACGGTGACGTCATCGCCCACCAGAATGATCCGGGCCAGCCCCAGGCGATCGGCCTCGATCGCGGCCTCTACGACGCGCGGATCGGTGCCTTCGCTCAGCACGATGGTTTTTTGCGCCCGGGCCGCTTTGTGATGCAGGTTCTCCAAAGGTGTCATGTTAGCAGTTCCTCTTTAGTGGCCCAAAAGGGCGACCCCGATCAGCACAAATACGGCGATGAAGATGGTTTCAAACACGATCAGCAAAATCGCCTGGCCACCAACGTCCAGAATGCGTTTGAGCGAGGTCTTCATACCCACCGCAGCGATAGACACCAAAAGCGCCCAACGCGACAGGCTCGACATGGCATCAACCACAACAGCCGGGATCAGGCCCATGGAGTTCAGGGTCGCGAAAATCAAAAAGCCGATGACAAATGTCGGCAGGATAGGGGGGCGTTTGGCGCCTTTGTCTTCGTCAGACATATGGCTGCGCACCATGATCGAAATCACCAGCACCACAGGGGCGAGCATGGCCACCCGGATCAGTTTCACCAATGTGGCCACTTCGCCGGTCTGGTCGGAGACAGAAAAGCCCGCGCCCACAACCTGCGCCACATCATGGATTGTACCGCCAAGGAAAACGCCGGACACTTCGTCATTGAAATCAAAGACTTCGGTCAGCATTGGGTAGACAATCATCGCCAATGTCGACAGCACGGTCACCGACAGAACTGTAAAAATCAGGTTGCGTTCAGAGTGTTCGTTTTTGGGCAGCACAGCGGAAATGGCCATCGCGGCCGAGGCCCCGCAGATCGCGACCGAGCCACCGGTCAACAGACCAAAACGCCAGCCGCGTCCCAAAAGGCGGGCACCGGCAAGGCCAAACAGGATCGTCGCAACGACGCCCAGTACAACAACCGCAATCAGCTTTGGGCCAAGACCAATCATCAACTCGACACTGATCCGGGCACCCAGAAGGGCGACGCCCAGCCGCAGAACAGTGCGGGCGGTAAATTCGATGCCCGGCTTGCAGACACCTTCTTCGGCCAGAAAGTGAAAGGCAATGCCCAGCAACAGGGCCATCAGCATGGCCGGAGCACCATAGTGTTCAGACAGGAATTGTGCAGCGGCGGCCACCACGACGGACACCAGGAACCCCTGTCCGTTGGTCTTGAAAAAGTCGTTGAGACCGGCCAGTGAGTATTTTGATGCTGTTGCCTGCATGGGGCGTACCTTTGTTTTTGTTGCGCTCCCCCAGAGGGAAGAATGAAACGGGGAGAGCGCAGGAAACCGGGGCGTTGCCGCCCCGGCGAGGAAAGTGTTTAGGCAGACCGCTTGCGCATGTCAGCCGCATTGATACCCGCCACAGAGACAGGTTTCTTCATGGCATCACGACGGAAGGGCTCACCCAGTTCCTGATTGAGCAGGATTTCAATGAAGGTGGTTTTGCCCTCTTTCATCTGACGGGTGACAGCCTTGTCCAGCTCGTCTGTCAGCTCTTCCATGGTGGTCACGGCGATGCCTTCGACGCCGCAAGCGCGCGCGATGCCAGCATAGCTGACTTCGGTGGACAGTTCAGTGCCGACAAAGTTGTCTTCGAACCAGAGCGTGGTGTTACGCTTTTCCGCACCCCACTGGTAGTTGCGGAAGATCACCATAGTGACCGCAGGCCAGTCGTCACGGTTGACCGACACCATTTCGTTCATCGAGATACCGAAAGCACCGTCTCCGGCAAAGCCGACCACTGGTGTGTCTGGGCAGGCGATTTTCGCGCCACAGATCGCCGGAAAGCCGTAACCACAAGGGCCAAACAGGCCCGGAGCGAGATATTTGCGAGTGTCGTCAAAGGTTGGGTAGGCGTTGCCGATCGCACAGTTGTTGCCGATGTCGGACGAGATGATCGCATCCTTGGGCAGAGCCGACTGGATTGCGCGCCACGCCATGCGGGGGCTCATCTTTTGTGGTTCACGACCCCGCGCACGTTCGTTCCAGGTTGTGCCCGGATCGTCGTCTTCGTGATCCATCGACGTCAGTTCCTGCGCCCATGCCGATTTGGTGGTGGCGATACGCTCTTTGCGTTCCTGACGACCGGCGTCTCCGGCAGTTTCGGACAGTTGCGCCAGAATGCCCTGGGCCACTTTCTTGGCGTCACCAACGATGCCGACCGAAACTGGTTTGGTCAGGCCAATGCGGTCTGGGTTAATGTCGACCTGAATGATTTTCGCATCCGCAGGCCAGTAGTCAATGCCATAGCCGGGCAGGGTTGAGAATGGGTTCAGACGAGTGCCCAAAGCCAGAACAACGTCGGCTTTCGAAATCAACTCCATACCCGCCTTGGAACCGTTGTAACCCAAGGGGCCTGCGAACAGGGGATGCGAGCCGGGGAAAGCGTCATTGTGCTGATAGCCCACGCAGACAGGTGCATCCAGACGTTCGGCCAGTGCTTTGGCGTCGTCGATGGCGTCTGCCAGAACCACACCAGCGCCGTTCAGAATGACAGGGTTTTTCGCGCCTGACAAAAGTTTGGCGGCTTCGGCCACGGCCTGTTCACCACCCGAGGGGCGTTCAAATTCAACCACGGCAGGCAGGTCGATGTCGATGACTTGGGTCCAGTAGTCGCGCGGGATGTTAATCTGGGCCGGTGCGCTGGCGCGTTTGGCTTGCAGGATCACACGGTTGAGGACTTCGGCCATCCGCGAGGGATCGCGGACCTCTTCCTGATAAGCGACCATGTCTTCCAGAAGCGCCATTTGCTCGACTTCCTGAAAGCCGCCTTGGCCAATGGTTTTGTTGGCCGCTTGGGGCGTCACAACCAACAGCGGTGTGTGGTTCCAATAGGCGGTCTTGATTGGCGTGACGAGGCTGGTGATGCCGGGGCCGTTTTGGGCAACCATCATCGACATGTTGCCAGAGGCGCGGGTGAACCCGTCGGCCATCATGCCTGCGTTACATTCGTGGGCACAGTCAAAGAATTTGATGCCAGCAGCTGGGAACAGATCAGAAATCGGCATCATGGCCGATCCGATAATCCCAAAAGCGTTATCGATACCGTGCATTTGCAGCACTTTTACAAAGGCTTCTTCGGTGGTCATTTTCATGGGTTTAAGTCTCCGAAACCCCACGTGCGGTGGGATGGTTAAAGGAACGCATAAAAGCGTGGGGAAATAGGGGTAGGGCCACTCACACGGCCCTGTTAAGTCCAATGTGGAACGTGGTCAGATTGGGTGGGCGCGATCCTCGATCATCAGGTCGCTGGCCTTCTCGCCGATCATGATGGCAGGGGCATTGGTATTGCCGCTGACGATCTCGGGCATGATCGCACAATCGGCGACACGCAAGCCGCGAATACCATGCACGCGCAGGCGAGAATCGACCACGGTATTTGGGCCCTGGCCCATCTTGCAGGTGCCTGTAGGATGGTAGATCGACGACGAATAGTTGCGCGCCCAGTCCAGCGTGCCTTCGTAGTCGTCCATATCGAGATCTTTGGTGGGGCGGAATTCTTCCGAGATTTTGGACGCCAGAGGTGCGTGGCGCGCAATCTTGCGAGCGATTTTGACGCCTTCGACGATGGTGCGGCAATCAAGATCGGTCGACAGATAATTGGGATGAATCTTAATCTTGTCACGCGGATCAGAACTGGCAAGGCGTAGCTCGCCGCGGCTTTCGGGGCGCAACTGACACACCGACATGGTAAAGGCCGAATAGGGGTGCACGCCCTCGCCCGGAGAATCCGCGGACCACGGTTGGACGTGGAACTGAATATCAGGCGTTTCCACATGGGGTCCGGTTTTCATGAACCCAACCGCGAGACTTGCGGCCATGGTCATCGGGCCTGCGCGAAACATGGCGTATTTGGCGGCGATCTTGGCCTGATTCAACAGGCTGCGGACTTCGTCGTTCAGGGTCGGTTCATTGCATTTGAAGACCAAACGCGCCTGCAGGTGATCCTGCATGTTTTTGCCGACAGCGGGCAAGTCGGCGACCACGTCAATGCCATGTTCTTTCAGCTGCTCGGCCTCGCCAATACCAGACATCATCAGGATTTGGGGGGACCCAAGTGCGCCAGAGGACAGGACCACTTCGCGCGTGCATTGTACGATCTGTTCTTTGCCCGACCCGTCCAGATAAGCCACGCCGGTGGCGCGCCCGTCTGCGATCACAACGCGATTTACCAAGGCCTTGGTGATAATCTCGAGGTTGGGGCGTTTGCGGGCGGGGTTAAGAAAGGCCACTGCAGAGGAACAGCGGCGACCATTGCGGGTGGTCAGTTGGAAATAGCCAACGCCCTCTTGCTCGGACCCGTTGTAGTCGGGGTTATAGGGATAGCCTGCGGCCTGAGCGGCGGCGACCCATGCGTCACAGATCGGGCGTTGCAGGCGCATGTTAGACACAGACAATTCGCCGTCGGTGCCGTGATAGTCATCCGCGCCGCGTTCTTGCTGTTCTGAGCGTTTGAACAGAGGCAGAACATCGTCCCAGCCCCAGCCTTCATTGCCCATCTGACGCCAGCGATCATAGTCTGCCTGATGCCCACGTACATAAAGAAGGCCGTTCAAAGAAGAAGAGCCGCCAAGCACTTTACCGCGGGGCCAATCAATCGCGCGGCCGTTCAATCCGGGATCGGGCTCGGTCCGGTAGCACCAGTCCACCGACGGGTTGTGCATCGTTTTGAAATACCCAACCGGCACGTGGATCCACGGGTTCCAGTCTCGCGGTCCAGCCTCAAGCAGAATCACCTTCACGGTGGGGTCCTTGCTCAGGCGATTCGCCAAAACGCATCCGGCTGAGCCGCCACCCACGACGATGTAATCGGCCTTTTTTTCCTGCATTTTCTGGTTCCTCCGCGAAACATTATTGCGTCGTTGCAAGTTTTCCTTGCGTCAACAGCAATAAGTCATTAAAAATGATACTGCAAGTCTCAAAAATTGAATTATTTGAACAACACGGAGGAGAAGTTCATGAAAGTTACGGACAAGCTCAGCGGGATTTCCCGCCGCGACCTTTTTAGGCTCGCAGGGCGTTATGGTATGTCGTCTACGCTGCTGGCAGCGGGATCTTTGGGGGGAATGGTGTCACTGCCGTCGCTCGCTGCGGCAGCCGAATCGACCTACGACAAGCGCTTTAAGAAAGAGGCCAAATTCACCCTGAAGTTTGGCGCATCTGGTTTTAACGCCCGTAACCTGCTCATTGAGCGGGCCGGAGCATTGGAATTCGCCCGCGATCTGGAATCACGTACAGATGGTGAAATCCGCGTGGAGTTCATCGGCGACAATCAGATATGTGGTCAGCTGTCTTGTGTTGAGAAAACACAGAACGGCATTATCGACATCTATGCAGCATCGACCCAGAACTCAGCAGGCGGCGCGCCCTATCTGAACGTTCTGGACTATGCTTATGTGTTCCCGGGCCGGGCGTCGCAGTATCACTTCCTCTATAGTCCTGAATCGAACGCGATTCTGCGTGACCCGCTTGAAAAGCGTCACGGGTTGAAGTTCCTGTTCAGCCACTGCGAACTGCGCGGCCTGCAAATGGGATCAACTTTCCAGGACAAACCGACAGTAACCAAACTTGAAGAGCTGTTTGGTACAAAGAACCGTGTGACGGGCACTCAGTTGGGTCGCATTGCGATGCAGCTTTTGAACCTGAACCCTGTTCCAGTTGCGTGGGAAGAAACCCTTGATGGTCTGAAAACCGGCCTGATTGATGGTGCTGAAACATGGGCCTCGGCGGTTGGTTACGCCAACATGTCGCCAGTTGTGTCTCAGTCTGTTGACCTGAAATTCTTCTGCGGCACCGAGCACACGTCGATGTCGTCCAAAGTGTTTGATAGCCTTGGAGGTGATCTTCAGGACGCTGTGATGGAATCGTCCTATCTCGCGCAGGTTCACGTGCAAGCCGCGAACGAGGCCGCCTTGGTCAAAACCGTTGGTTTCTCGGATCCGGTGATGCCGGGCACATTGTTTGACGAACATAACGTACGCCCTGCATTCCTTGCGGATGACCAGATCAAGATGGCCGAAGAAATGTGTTCACCTGAGCATAACCCAGAGCCTTGGGCACAATGGCGTGACCGCATCAACAAATGGGCAGGCGGTCTTGACACCTATTCAGAACTGCACCGGGTCGCGCGCGAAGTGCCTGCAGATATGAAGCCTGAAAACGTGGAGCCCCGCCGCTGGTGGAAAGCTTAATCACGTTTTGAACCGGCGGCGGGGGGACACGCCTCGCCGCCGTTTTTCTATGCAAACTTTAGAAGTTCGATACTGTCGGTCTCAGGGAGGAGACGGATCATGACTATTGCAAACGAAATCGCAGAGGTGTTCAGCGCCGTTCTATCGAACGATGCCTGGATGATCAGCGAGTCCCTGAAGACCAACGCCGCTTGGGTATTGGGGGCAATTGTGACGTTTCTTGGTGGGGCCCTTTTCCTCGTCGTGTATCACTATGTTCCCTGGATCGAGCGCAAATTTGAATCCACGGTGATGGTGTCGACCTATCTGTTGATCGGCGCGATCATTTTTGTCGAAGTGTTCCGGCGGTTTGTCTTGAATGTGCAGGCCCCGTGGTCAACCACATTGCCACCTTTTTTGTTCCTGATTATGACCTGGGCGGGCTGTGCCTATAACGTCAAGCTGCGCACGCATTTGTCGTTTGCAGAGTTTCGAATGAACATGCCGCGCCCGTTGCAGTTTGCCTGTTTGACGCTGGACACAGTTCTTTGGCTGGTCTTTTCGTGGATTGTCATTGTGACATCGACACAAGTGGCGGCAAATTCGGCTGCCAACTTTCAGATCATGCTGGGCACCGACAATATCCTGCAGTGGTGGTTCCTTGTTTCAGTTCCGCTGAGCTTCATTCTGATCGCAGCAAGAGCCATGGAAAATTGGCTTTTGGACCTGAAAAACCTGCGTGAAGGTAACACTCTGATCGCGCCAGTCGCCATCGGCGCAGATTGAGGAAAAGATCATGACTGACGGAAACTGGACCACTCTTATTTCAATTGGCGTGACCATGCTGTTTATGCTTGGCGTGCCTGTCTTCCTTGTGATCGGCTATTGGGTCATCGGCATGAGCCTTGTGCTTGGCTTGCCTCTCATCAACACCGGTTCGGCGCTGGCGGATGTGTTTACGGATGGCTTTGCCCTGCTGGCAATGCCGCTGTTCATCCTGACCGGAGACCTTATCAACCGTTCCGGGATTGCCAAACGCTTGTCGGACTTTGCTTATGCCTGCCTTGGTTGGCTGCGCGGCGGTCTGGCGATGGCCAGCCTAGGGGCGTGCGGGTTGTTCGCCGCGATCTCGGGCTCAAACTCGGCTACCACGGCGACCATTGGCTCAATGCTGCATCCCGAAATGGTCAAAGGCGGTTATGATGAGCGCTTCTCGGCAGCTACCGCTGCGGCGGGCGGCACGGTCGGGATCATTATCCCGCCCTCTATCATCTTCATTGTCTATGGCTTCTTGTTGAACCTGCCGATCTCTGAACTGTTCGTCGCGGGGATTATTCCGGGCACCATGATGGTGGGCGCGATGATGCTGGTGGCCTTTGTCATCTGCACCATCAACGGCTGGGGCTATCTGATCAAGCTGGAGTTCAACCGCGTGTTCAAAACCGCGGTTGGCGCGTGGCTCGGCTTTTTTGCCATCGGTCTGGTGCTTTGGGGCATTTACACCGGCAAGTTCTCACCGACTGAGGCGGCGGGTGTGACCGTGGGGTTCTGTATCATCGTCGGCTTTTTCAGCCTGCCCATTCACAAGATGATGGGCTCACCCTCGGAAGACAATGATTTCCGCGAACGCAGTGTGGCTGAATATCTGGTTGTTCAAGGCTTTAGCCCGCGTGAGCTGCCGTCGATCACCATGCGCTCAGCGCAGATTGCAGGCATTCTGGCTCCGCTGATTGCAGTGTCTGTTGTGATGCAACAGATCCTGTCGGTTCTGGGTGCGCAAGCCATCATCGGTGACTTTGTGCGCGGCATGGGGGGGTACTATGCGGTGCTGTTCACATCGATGGCGATTGTGTTTGTCGCTGGTATGGTTCTTGAAAGCCTTCCTGTGACGATCATCCTTGCGCCCATTCTGGCCCCGATTGCGCATTCGGTTGGCGTTGAGCCGGTGCAGTTTGGGGTGATCTTCCTTGTTGGGGCTTCGATCGGCTTTATTACGCCGCCCTATGGGCTCAACCTGTATGTCGCCTCAGGGGTGACGGGCGTGCCGTATTTCAGGCTTTTGCGATACACTGTGCCCTATTTGTTCGCCCTGCTGACAGTATGGATCATTGTCGCATTGGTACCTGCGCTCTCGACGATCCTGATCCCATCAGGGTAAGAAGGGGAAACACAGCGTTAATCCGAGGCAAGAATGACAGACGAAAACGGTAAAGAAGGCGCCATTCCAACCAATCTTCGTCTGCTTCTTGTTCTGGAAGCGATGGCAGAAGCCGGGGTTCCGGTCACTCCGACAGAAGTGAACCTGAAACTCGGCCTGCCCAAGCCCACGATCCACAGGTTGTTCACCACGCTGGAAACCGAAGGCTTTATTCAACGCGAAATTGACGGCCGGGGGTTCTCTCCCGGCCTTCGTTTACGCAAAGTGTCTGCAGGTATCCTGTCGTCGCTGCGCATTCGGACCGCCCGTATCGCCATTCTGAACAAGCTGGCGGATGAGATCGGGGAAACCTGCAATATCGCCCTGCCAGACCGGGATGCGATGCTGTATCTGGATCGGGTCGAAACCAAGTGGCCGCTGCGCATCCAGCTGCCCGTGGGCACGCGCGTGCCGTTTTATTGCACCGCCAGTGGCAAGATGTACCTCAGCAGTCTCGACCAGCGACATCTGCGCAATTATGCCGTCTCAACAGCGTTGGAAGCCAAAACGCCAACTACGATTACATCGCCGGACGTTTTGGTCAGTCAAGTAAAAGAGGCGCGCGAGCTGGGTTACGCCGCCGACAACTGTGAGTTCATGGAAGGCATGATCGCGATTGCGGTGCCGATTGTGGAAGCCAATGGTCGACTAGTGTCGACCCTGTCGTTTCACGCCCCTGAACAGCGGTTGCCTTTGAAAGATGCGCAGAAATATGTCCCGACGCTCAAGACGGCTGCAGAACAACTGTCAGCGCTGCTGGCGGATGGCGAGCCATAGTGCGCTCGTAACATTCACATCCCGTCCTGTTCGAAAGCCATGCCATGAAACTTGACCCGAAACGTTTTGAGATTTCCACAGGTCAGGCCACGATGAAGGCCGTTCTGACGATGGGGAACGGCGACTATGACATGCTGCGCTATTGTGATGTGCCTGTGCCGTCACCGGGGCCGGATGAGGTTTTGTTGAAGGTGCTTGGGGCAGGGGTCAACAACACGGAAATCAACACGCGGCTGGGTTGGTATTCGGCCAGTGTGTCGTCGTCGACCGAAGAAACATCGGATGTTGAGGCTTCGGACGGAGGGTGGAACGACGTCACACCGTTTCCGTTTATCCAAGGTACAGATTGCTGCGGCGAGGTTGTTGCGGTGGGCACGAATGTGAGCGCTGAGCGCATCGGCGAACGCGCGTTGGTGCGGGCGTGTATGCGAAAAAGTGGCTATCAGTCGATGGACAATGTCTGGATGGCGTCGGATTTTGACGGGGCTTTTGCTCAATATGTCGTAGTGCCAGCATCCGAAGTCTTTGCGGTGACCTGTGACTGGAGTGACGTCGAACTGGCCACCATCCCGTGTGCCTATGGAACGGCAGAAAACATGGTGCATCGGGCGTGTGTGAAAGCCGGTGATCATGTGTTGATTGCGGGGGCTTCTGGCGGTGTGGGATCGGCGGCGGTGCAGCTGGTCAAACGGCGCGGTGCCACCGTGACGGCGATCGCGGGGGGCAGCAAAATGGATCAGGTAATGGCCATTGGCGCGGACCGGGTGATTGATCGCAACGAGGATGTGCTGCAGGTGCTTGGCAAAGAAGCGGTGGATGTGGTGATCGACAATGTGGCAGGCCCCGAATTTCCGGCCATGCTCGAGGTGTTGAAACGCGGAGGGCGGTTTGTGTCGTCCGGTGCAATTGGGGGACCGGTTGTCGAATTGGACATGCGCACATTCTATCTCAAGGATATCTCGATGATCGGCTGTACGGCCTGGGATGAACCGGTGTTTCCCAATCTCATCGGGTATATTGAGCGCGGGGAAATTAGACCGCTTTTGGCGCAAACTTTCCCGCTGCACCAAATCGTTGAAGCGCAAAAAGCATTCTTGAAAAAACAGCACGTTGGCAATTTTGTCCTCATCCCTCCGACCTGAGAGCGGAACAGGGCACAAAAAAACGCCGGACACTATGGTCCGGCGTTGTCTCAGTCATAAAATGCTTAGCCGCGTGCTTTGACCGCATCGATGGAAGCCTCGAGGATGTCCATCGCTTCGGCAAAAATCTCGTCCTGAATGGTGATCGGCGCGAGGAAGCGGATGACGTTGCCGTAAACACCACATGTCAGCAGAACCAGACCACGGGTCAAAGCCTCGGCGCGCACGGCGTTGGCCATCTCGGCGTTGGGGGCACTGCCGTCTGCGGTGTTCAGTTCAGCCGCAATCATGAAGCCGGGGCCGCGGATGTCGACGATTTCAGGTGTGCGCTGGCGGATCGATTCAAGACGCTGTTTCAGACGTGAGCCCAATTCGTTGGCGCGGTTGCACAGGTCTTCTTCTTCGATCACGTCCAGCACGGCGTTGGCCGCAGCAATCCCCAAAGGGTTGCCGCCATAGGTGCCGCCCAGACCGCCGGGGGCGGCGGCGTCCATCAGGTCTTTGCGACCTGTGACCGCTGCCAGCGGCAGACCACCAGCCAAACCTTTGGCCATTGTGGTGATGTCGGCGCTTACGTCATAGCCGTCCATGGCAAACAGGTTGCCGGTACGGGCAAAACCGGTTTGCACTTCGTCAGCGACCAGAACGATGCCGTGCTCGTCGCAAAGCGCGCGCAGGCCGCGCATCAGCTCAGCCGGGGCCGGATAGAAACCACCTTCGCCCTGAACAGGCTCGATGATGATCGCGGCCACACGTTCTGGATCAAGATCGGCCTTGAACAGTTTGGTCAGCGCGCCAAGGGCTTCGTCTGTGGAGGTGCCGTGTAGTTCAACCGGGAAGGGGACGTGATAGACATCCGGCATCATCGCGCCGAAACCCTTTTTGTAGGGCATCACTTTGCCGGTCAGGGACATGCCCATGAATGTGCGGCCATGAAAACCGCCACCAAAAGCGATGACAGCCGGACGGCCCGTTGCAGCGCGCGCCACTTTGATCGCGTTTTCAACGGCTTCGGCACCGGTGGTCACAAAGATCGTCTTCTTTTCGAAATCACCGGGAACAACGTCGTTCAGGCGTTCGGCCAGACGGATGTAGTTTTCATAAGGCAAAACCTGATGGCAGGTGTGGGTAAAGCTGCCCACTTGTTTCTGGACCGCGCCCATAACTTTGGGGTGGCAATGGCCGGTGTTGACCACGGCGATTCCGGCGGCAAAGTCGATATAGCGGTTGCCTTCGACGTCCCAGACTTCGGAGTTTAGGGCGCGCTCGGCGTAAACTTGGGTTTGCATTCCAACGCCTTGGGCAACGGCAGCGTCGCGGCGTTTCGAGATTTCTGCGTTCGACATGACATGTCCTTTCGACATTGGTGACCCTGTCGGTCCCTGTTTTTGATCAAAAAGAGAGTACCGGGTTTCACGAAGGCGAAAAAGGCTGTTTCTTGCGTTGGGTAAGTCCTTGATATATTTGAGAGCAATACTCCAGTGTTGAGGATTGAAAACATGTCAAATGGTGATCAGGATGCCTTGGAAGTGGGGTTGCGGCTGCGGGCGATGCGCGAACACGCAGGGTTATCGCAGCGGGCCCTGGCCAAGAAAGCGGATGTCACAAATTCGACCATCTCTCTGATTGAAGCGGGAAAAATGAACCCGTCGGTGGGGGCGCTGAAGCGTATTCTTGAAGGAATTCCGGTCGGCATGTCCGAGTTTTTTGCCTTTGAACCCGAAGGGGAAAAGACAGTTTTCTATGCCGCTGAGGACCTGACCGAGATTGGCAAGGGCAAGCTGTCGCTGAAACAGGTGGGCACCAACCTTTATGGGCGGGCGATGATGATCTTGTCCGAGACCTATGAGATTGGCGCAGATACGGGCCGGGTGCTGTATGGCCACGAGGCCGAAGAGGGCGGCATTGTGGTGTCGGGGCGGGTTGAAGTGACTGTTGGCGAGCAACGCAAAGTTCTGGGGCCGGGGGATGCCTATTACTTTGACAGCCGCAATCCGCATCGGTTTCGCCAAGTGGGTCCAGAAAAATGCGTGGTGATCAGCGCTTGCACGCCGCCAACCTTTTAAGGGCCGACGCGTTCGATGAGATCACCCAAGGCAATTTCGCCGTCCTGTTCGATGGAACACAGGATGCCGCGAAGGCGCAAAACCTCGTGGTCGGGATGGGCGGTAAAGTCATAGGCTTCGCGGCCATAGCGGACTTTCCACTTGGCACAGCCTTCGTTCCACAGATCAGAGACGCGCAGCACCGCAGTGCCGATTTTGAGCAGGGTGCCTGCGGGCAGATTGTGCAAAGAGGTGTCCAGATCAGCGATAATCGTATCGCCGGGGTAAATGGTGTTTTCGCGATCCAGCCAGACCAGATCGAGAATGCGAGAGGGCAGGATTGAGACCTGAATGCGCGGATCAGCGCTGCCGTCTTCGAGCTTTAGCCAGGGTTTGCGCATTTCAAAGTCGCCTTCGATACCGCCCGAAGATGACAGTTTCAGACGATCCGGGAAGACCCGTTTGTTGTAACCGGGACGCGTGCACAGAGTTTGCACTGGCGCGCCAGTCTTGGGCGCGGCCAGCACATGCGGCAGGGCGGCATAGAGATCGTCCAGTTTGGCGTGTTCCGTCATGTCTTTTGTCCCCTGGCGCATGGATTTTGCAATGCGTCAGGGATTGTAGACGGCTCTCATCGAAATGGCGACTAGGCTTTGGGCTCAGGAGTGCCCCACAACAATCGTTTGGTCTCGGCCTCGGATGCCTGGAAGCTGGCCTTGTCAGACCATCCCCGCCAGCCGGACAATATCAGGGATTGCGCCACAGCCCCGCCGAGGGTCGTACCCGGCCCAAGAATAATAAAGACATCCGGCATCAGTTCGCGCGCAGCCGTGCGAATGGCGGCAGTGAGGTCATAGGATGCCACAACCTGATGCCCCAGCGTGTAATCGCGCAAGGCTGTCAGATCGGTGGCTTTCGGGTGCCACAGGGCCCCGCGCCCATCAATCAGCGGCAGAGTGGGTTGTTGAAACAGCGATTGGGGTAGCGCCGCTCGGCCCAGTTCAGCCACAGGGTCTTGCAACGCGGTGTGAAAACCGGCGTGATTGGGCAGGCGCATCGGAAACCGTTCACGCAAGCGTGGCATACGCTTTTCAAATGCGCTGAGGCCGGCCTCGTTACCGGCAAGCACCAGCATACCGCCAAGGTCAATCGACACGTCCAATGTATGATCGGGCAGGGCATCAATGTCGCGCATGGTAGACAGGATGGCATCGCGTTGGCCGGGAATTGGAACCCAGTTTTCGTCCGTGAATGGATAGATCAGCTGCCCGCCGATCAGATGTTCCTGCATCAATGTGCCCATGGTGTTGACCACCTCAAGCCCACCCATCGCATCCAGTGCGCCCGCACAAGCCAGCGCAATGTACCAACCCATCGAGTTTCCTGTAACGCCGACAATGTCAAACTGATCGCGGTCAATCGACAGGAAGTCAGAGTAGGCGCAGGCGTAGATCAGCGGCGAGGCATTGTCGCCGCGGGTGTGTTGCGCGCCTGAGAATCGCGCAGCCTGATCCAGTTCGGTGACGGTTTTTTGGCCGTGAGCGGTGCGATAGGCGTCCATCTCGCTGATCAGGGCGTGTCGCGTCGAATGGTGCTGACCCAGATATCCCAGTTCAGCCTTATTGTAGGTGCCGCGTCCGGGCGCGATCACAACAGCGGTTTGTTTCATGACGCGTTCCACAGGTTTGTTGCGGCTTCAAAGATGCTATCGCGCGATGGCATAGTCGCGGCATAGGCCGGGCCGGTTGCGATAAAGCTGTCCTCGGCGGCAATACGGGCATGCGGCAGATTGGTGTTTTCAGCCACAAGCGCCATCAGCGCTTCGGATACGTTACCGGAGGTGCGACACTCATCCACGATCAGGATTTTCTCGGCTCCATCAAGGGCTTCGACGATACCTTCGACTGGCAAAGGCGCCAGCCAGCGGATGTCGATAATCCGCGTGTCAATGCCAGCTTCGGCCAAGGGTTTGGCTGCCTGATGGCTCAGGTAGTTGCCATTGCCATAAGTCAAAATCGCCAAAGGACCGTCGCCCGAGACACCCACTTCGCCCAGAGGAATACGTTTATCTGGCGATGGGTAGGTGCGCATCCAGCCACCGTCTTTTTCGTCATGCAGATCGCGCATTGGATAAAGCGCGATTGGTTCGACAAACACCACAACACGCTGTTCTTCGCGCGCCAGTCTTACGGCCTCGCGCATCATCATTGCACCGTCTGCACCATTCGACGGGCAGGCGACAATGACACCGGGGATATCACGCAGGACACCCAGCGAGTTGTCATTGTGAAAATGCCCGCCAAAGCCCTTTTGATATCCAAGACCGGCGATGCGCAGCACCATCGGATTGGTGAACTGGCCATTTGAGAAAAAGCTGAGCGTGGCCGCTTCACCGCGGATCTGGTCTTCGGCATTGTGCAGATAGGCGAGGAACTGAATTTCCGGCATCGGCACAAAGCCGTTGTGCGCCATGCCAATCGCCAGCCCAAGAATGGATTGCTCATCAAGAAGCGTGTCGATCATGCGGTCCTGACCAAAGCGGTCGACCAGCTTTTGGGTCACGCCATAAACGCCCCCTTTGCGGCCCACATCTTCGCCCATCATGGCTATCTCTTCGTGCTCAAGCATCAAATCAGTCAACGCCCAGTTTAACAGGCGTGACATAGGCTGCGGTGAAGCGAATTGCTTGGCATCAGACCCAAAGGTGGCAAGTCGTGCTTCTTCGGACGGGCCATTGGTCGGCGCGCATTCCCGGACAGGCGGGATCAGGCTGGCCATCACGTCTTTGGCGGTTTTCAGGCGAGGCCGGGTGACCACCTCAGCCGCGACGCGGGTACATTGCCTGTCGGCTTCGTCATAGATTTCGAGCGCTTGCTGGGCGTTCAAAATACCCGCTTCAATCAGCAGACGGGCGGAATGCTGCAAGGGATCGTCCGCTTCCCAGGCTTCAAAAATCTTTTTGGACAGGTAGACCTGCTGCATGTCCGATCCGGCGTGGCCATAGAGTCGCACGAGAGTGAGGTGCAGGAAGGCGGGTTTCTTGCGGGTCCGCACATACTCGGCGGCCTCACGTGCAGCGCGGTAGGTGTCAAACAGGTCCAGGCCATTGGCGTGGAAGTATTTCAGGCCCGGACGGTTCCGGTAGTTTTCTCCGACCCAACCCTTGGGTGTGCGGGTGGAAATGCCGATCCCATTGTCTTCGCAGACAAACAGGAGCGGCATGGGCACCGATTGAAACGATGTCCAGCAGGCAGTGTTGATCGCGCCCTGAGCGGTCGAGTGGTTCGAGGACGCATCACCAAACGAACACATGACGATGCTGTCGTCCGCCAGCACCTGATGTTCCGGTGCGTGACGGCGTGCCAGACCGATTGAGTAAGCCGCGCCAACGGCCTTGGGCAGATGGCTGGCGATGGTCGATGTTTGTGGTGGAATGGACAACGCTCTGGAGCCCAGAACCTTGTGCCGCCCGCCCGAGATCGGGTCTTCGGTCGAGGTCGCAAAGCTGAGCAACATGTCCCACGTGGCGGTGGTGCCAGGCACCTGAGAAGACCGCATGGTTTGAAATGCGCCGTCCCGGTAGTGCAGGAAGGCCATGTCATCAGGGCGCAGGGCGGATGCAACCGCCGCCATGCCTTCGTGACCGGATGAGCCGATGGTGTAATATCCCTGACCCGCCGCCTGCATTTTTCGCGACGTGCGGTCAAGGTTACGGCTCAGGCATTGGGCGCGAAAAATGGCCACCGCCTCGGAGGCGTCCAGTGGGCCGCCGGCAGGGTTCCCTGCAGGCAGCGCATCCTTGGCCAAATTTTCGCGAAACGCCTGATTGACGATGTCAGCTCGATCCATGTGTCACCGGTTTTCTGAAGTTAAGAGAATGCCTGCAATCCAGTTTGTGCACGGCCCAGAATAAGAGCGTGAACGTCGTGGGTGCCTTCATAGGTGTTCACGGTTTCCAGATTCACCATGTGGCGCATGACGTGGAAATCCTGTGAAATGCCGTTGCCGCCGTGCATGTCGCGGGCGTGACGGGCAATCTCAAGGGCTTTGCCGCAGTTGTTGCGCTTGATGATCGAAACCATCTCGGGCGCGGCCTTGGCTTCGTCCATCAGGCGGCCGACACGCAATGCGGCCTGCAGGCCGAGCGAAATCTCGGTTTGCATGTTGGCAAGTTTCAACTGGAACAGTTGGGTTTGTGCCAAAGGCTTGCCAAATTGCTTGCGATCCAGGCCGTATTGACGTGCGCCGTGCCAGCAAGCTTCGGCAGCGCCCATTGCGCCCCAGGCAATGCCGTAACGTGCCCGATTGAGACAGCCAAACGGGCCTTTCAGGCCGGCCACATTGGGCAACAAAGCGTCTTCGGAAACTTCGACATTGTTCATCACAATCTCGCCCGTGATCGAGGCGCGCAACGACAGCTTGCCTTCGATTTTCGGAGCTGTCAGTCCCTTGGTGCCTTTATCCAGCACGAAGCCTTTGATCTTGCCGCCGTGGGCTTCGGATTTGGCCCAAACCACAAACACATCTGCAATCGGAGCGTTGGAAATCCACATCTTGGAACCGTTCAGCACATAGCCACCATCGACCTTTTTGGCCGTGGTCTTCATGCCGCCGGGATCGGATCCGGCGTCGGGTTCGGTCAGGCCGAAACAGCCGATCGATGTTCCCGCGGCCAGGCCGGGAAGGTATTTTCTGCGTTGCTCAGGAGTGCCATAGGCATAGATCGGATACATCACCAAAGACGATTGCACCGACATCATTGACCGATAGCCGCTGTCGACACGCTCAACCTCGCGGGCGACCAGACCATAGGTCACATAACCGGCACCCAACCCGCCGTATTCCTCGGGGATGGTGGTGCCCAAAAGGCCCATCTCGCCCATTTCGGCAAAGATCGCGGGATCCGTGGTTTCGTTGGCATAGGCGTCTGTGACCCGACTCATCAGTTTGTCTTGTGCATAAGCGCTGGCAGCGTCACGTATCATACGCTCATCTTCAGCCAGCTGTGTTTCTATCAGAAACGGGTCGTCCCAAGAGAACGAAGACAAGTCAGGCTGCGATTGCGGGGAAAGGTGATCAATCATCGGTGAATCCTTTAGTCAGTAAGTGCGTCGACGGCGCGGCGAATGCGTGCCAGTCCTTGAGTGAGATCTGTCTGTGAGTAGGCATAGGACATACGGAAATGTCCAGGCAAGCCAAAGGCACGCCCTGGTACAAGTGCAACAAGAGCTTCTTGCAGAAGATAGCGGCAGAAGTCTGCGTCACTGGTGATTGTTTCACCCTTTGGAGTACGTTTGCCGAATGTGCCCTCGCAGGACGGGAAAACATAAAATGCGCCGCCGGGGTTCGGGCATTTGAGACATGGCATATCATTCAATTCGGCCACCACATTGTCGCGCCGGGATTTGAACTCGGCCAGACGGGTTGCCAGCAAATCCTGCGGTCCGCTTAGGGCGGCCAGTGCGGCGGCCTGACTGACAGAACTGGCGCCAGAGGTGCATTGGCCCTGAACGGCGACCATTGCCTTGATCAATTCTGCCGGGCCAATGCCCCAGCCCAACCGCCAGCCGGTCATCGCATAGGCTTTGGAAACACCGTTTACGATCAGCATCCTGTCAGCGAGATCCGGCGCCGCATCACGGAAAGACGTGAAGGGCAGATAGCTGACGTGTTGGTAAATTTCGTCTGCGAGGATCCACACATGTGGATGCGTGCGCAATATCTCAGCCAGGCCCGCAAGATCGTCGGCCGAATACATCGCGCCGGTTGGGTTGCCCGGTGAGTTCAGCATGAGCCAGCGGGTCTTGTCGGTGATTGCGGCTTCGAGCTGTTCCGGGGACAGGCAAAACCCGGCATCAGCGCCACAGGGAATGGTCACCTGTTTTGCCTGACTGAACTGCAACATGTCGCTGTAGCTTGTCCAGAACGGGGCGGGTACGATGACCTCATCTCCGGGATCGATTGTTGCTTGCAGCGCGTTGGACAGAACCTGCTTGGCGCCTGTGCAGACAATGATCTGGTCCAGCGTTACGTCAAATCCTGAATCTTTGCCAATTGCGGACCGCAAAGCAGGCGTGCCTTGGGTCGGGGGGTATGTCGTTTCACCTGCGTGAGCGGCCGCCATTGCGGCATCGATCACATGTGCGGGTGTCGGAAAATCAGGCTCTCCGGTGCCAAAGGAAAGAACATCTTTTCCCTCAAGCTTCAGGGTGCGAGCAGCTTCGGAAATTTTAACGATTTCAGAGAGTTCTACCGCTGCGGCACGCGCCGAGCGTCGAAAGGTCGAGGAAGTTGAATTTGTCATTACGCCACGCAATGTTTTGATATGTCTAAAGTAGACAATAGAACAAAAAAATGCGATTTCCATCGACATTTCGGCATGTATTCATTACTGTTTGGAATGATATGTTGATTTCACGCCGTTTTCTTCCCCCGTTACCTTGGCTGAGTGCATTTGAGTCTGTGGCCCGGCTTGGGTCGGTGACCGAGGCGGCAGCAGAACTTGACCTGACGCAGGGTGCCGTGAGCCGCCAAATCCAAAAACTGGAAGAATTGCTGGAACTGCAGTTGTTTCATAGGGAAAGACGCAAATTGGTGGTGACACCGGCGGGGCGTACCTATGCCTCGCAAATTCAGGCCTCAATTTCAGCGATCGCCAATGCCACGCTTGCTCTTAAATCCAACCCTGATGGCGGATTGCTGGAGCTCGCCATTTTACCTGCCTTTGGCACACATTGGTTGGCTCCCCGGTTGCCTGCGTTTTTGGCCAAGCATCCGGGTGTGACAATCAATTTGGCCACGCGCATCGTGCCATTTGACTTTGGCCACGCAAATTTCCACGCGGCCATCCACTATGGCAAGGACGATTGGCCGGGTACGCATTCTTTGAAGCTGATGGAAGAGGAAGTTTTGCCGGTTATTTCACCAGACCTGTGCGAGGGTGGTGATCTGACTTTGCAACGGTTGACGCAAGTACCGCAAATGCAGCTGGCGACGCGGGCAGGGGGGTGGAAGCTGTGGTTCGAGCGGCAAGGTTTGGAGGATGCTTTGGCACCGGGGATCGAATTCGATCAGTTTGCCACGATGCTGAAAGCCGCGGTTTTTGGGGCGGGTGCTGCGTTGATGCCGCGATATCTGGTTGAAAATGAATTGGCTGATGGCAGTCTGATCACTCTGAAAGGCGCAGAAATGACGGGTATCGGTGCCTATTATCTGGTGTGGCCAGAGAGCCTTGATGATCATCCGCCGGTGGTGGCGTTTCGGCATTGGATCAGCAGTTTTATCGATGAGTTGGCGCATTAAGCCCCAGATATCCATGACGCGTTCAATCAGCCAGCAGGGTCGACCCAACGCCGTGCCGAATTTCCGGAAATCTCAAGAGAAGCCCACAAAAGATTAAGCGTGGCAGTGATCCAGAGTGCCCAGTAGATCAGTGTCATTCTGATCCAGATGTTCACCTATTGCGACAATGCGGGTTTCAGCGACGCCTTGCCAGGACCCATCAAGATCAAACGTCTCGCGGCTCCCCACTTTTTGATAGAGGACGCGGGAGTGCGGATGCTCGACGCAATTGAGAAAGCCCTTCGCGCGGAAAACCTGATGCGAAATGGTCTTCATAGTGGCTCTGAAAGCCTCTAGTGAAATGGGCTTGGTCGAAGACCAGCTTGTGGCGGTGAAAATGTCACTGTGATCGCCCGCAGTCACAGGGCTTTTTGGGTCCGCGTCTCGGTGAAATCCCAACAGCACATCTGCAGGGATGTCTCCGTTCACCACATTGAGCGCGGGCAAATCTGGAAACAACCAGTCTTCGCGCAAAGCGTCAATGTCGGACGGGGCCATAAGGTCAGCTTTGGTCAGCAGAACGATATCCGCCGCTTCAATCTGGCTGCGCACCAGCCCCGAACTTGCCGGGGGAAGGGTGTTGACGTTGGCCGCGTCAACCAGCGTGACAACCGCGTCGAGCCGTGCGGTTTCGCGAAACTGAGGGTAGCCAAAAACCGAAGCAATTCGACCGGGTTGCGAGACGCCGCTGGCTTCGATCAACACATGGTCCATTTCCGTGTCGCCCTGAAACAGGGCTTGCAGTTGCACCACCAGATCACCTTGCAAAGAACAGCACACGCAGCCGTTGGACAGCTCCATAACTTGTTGATTACGTTGCACGATCAGGTCTGCATCAATGTTTACGTCGCCAAAATCATTGACCATCACGGTGATTTTCTTACCGTGATCGCCTTTGAGAAGGCGATTGACCAAGGTGGTTTTTCCGGACCCGAGATACCCGGAAATGATCGTGACCGGGACAGGTGTCTTGGTCATATGGCTACCGGCCGGAAATTGGGGGCGGGGGTGTCAAATCGGGTGGCCATGCTTGTATCCGCCATCCAGTTTTCCGGATCGTTGACAACCTCTCCGTCAATCACCGTGAGGCGGACTTCGGTTTTGTGCAACCGGCCGGCGGGTTCGATCTCGAGCAGGTTTTGGTCCAGCACAATGAGGTCGGCAGACTTGCCAGTCGTGATTGATCCGGCGCTGTCTTCGATGTCCATTGACCATGCGCCGCTGATGGTGAGCATTCGGATGGCCTCAGCGACGCTGATTGGCTGGCCCAAAGTGCCATCCATCTCGCCCCAGGGGTTCTGACGGGTCACCAGAGCCTCAAAGCCGATCCAGGGATCAATGCTGCTAACGGGCCAGTCGGTTCCCATGACAGTCACGCCGCCCTGATCCAACACGCCGCGCACGTTAAAGACTTCTTGCAGGCGATCCCCATAGGCACCGCGCGCGCCGATGGTAAAGTCAGAAGGATACCAGCCGACGGGCGAAAACTCGGCAATCACATCCAGTTCGGCAAATCGCGCAAGGTTGCCTTCGTGCAAAAGGGTCGAGTGGGCGCATTGGTGGCGAATGCCGGGCCCGTTGCGGCGCCGGCAGTCGGCCACGGCGTCCAAAAAGATGTCCGAGGCCCCGTCGCCGGTGCAATGGGCAATCACCCGGATGCCGCGACGATCCATGTCTGTAACCATATCTTTGATATGTTCGGGTGTGAGGTTCAGGGACCCGCGCCAGCTGGCCTCGTTCGGCCATGGCGACAAAAAGTAGGAGGTGCGGGGTTCGGCGGTGCCGTCAAAGTGGAACTTCACCGCATT
This sequence comes from Shimia gijangensis, assembly GCF_900142085.1. Classification (GTDB taxonomy): domain Bacteria; phylum Pseudomonadota; class Alphaproteobacteria; order Rhodobacterales; family Rhodobacteraceae; genus Shimia; species Shimia gijangensis. The sequence goes on along the minus strand of NZ_FQZQ01000005.1, from coordinate 69,518 downwards.
GGCGTTGATCCTGTTTGAGCGATAGAAATGGCGTTCTCCTGCCAAGAGTTCCCAGCGGCGTTTGACCGGGAAAATATCGTCCTGCCAGCTGATCGCGGCCTCGACCCGCACCGGCAGATCGCCCACCACATCTATGGCGCGCAAGGCATTCAGGCGGTTTTCACAGACATGTACGTATTTGGTCGCGACCACACCGCGGCTGGATTGGAACCGTGCACCTTCGCGGTAAGCGCGTTCCAACGCGGCTTGTGGGGGCGGAGGCATCGCGGCGGCAATCATCGCATAGGCACCATCTACCAGAATGCCGGTCGGAGTCTGCGAAAGCGGTTCGCGCACGATATAGCCGTTGTTGGGATCGGGCGTATTCTCGTCAATGCCCGCCAGTTCGAGCGCCTTGGAATTGGCCATGCAGCTGCCCCACTGACGATCCATGATGGCCACCGGGCGATCCGGGATAAAACTGTCGAGCCATTTGCGGTGTGGCTCAATCCCGGCTTTGCGGAAGTTGTAATGCACAAAATGCTTGCCAAAAATCCACTCGCGATCCGGGTTGGCGTCGGCATAGGCCAATATGGCCTGCTTCACTTCTTCGGCTGTTGGGGTTTCAAGTCCAACATCCAGATAATCAGAATACTGCGGGCCCAAGGCCAGATCGGGATGGGTGTGCATGTCATAAAGACCCGGCATAGCAAAGGCACCCTGCAGATCGCGCACCACTGTTGTCTGAGTGATATGCGCCTCGGCGTCCGCATTACTGCCCACGGCGATAAATTTGCCCTGACGGATGGCAACGGCTTCGGCCCATGGTTGGGCCTCGTCTACGGTGTAGATTTTGCCATTCAGCAAAACCAGGTCAGCGCCGTCTATAGACTGCGGCGCATTTGTCGAAGGGTAGGCGTTGGAGTTGACCATGGTGTATTGGCTCCGAAATCTAGGACAGATGGCCCGCAGGCCAGCCCGTTTTGTAATAGTTTGAGCAACTATTCAAACTTTATCTTGCAGCTGTCCACATGAATTTGGATCGGCGGCATTCTAGCGTTTAGGGGATGAACGCTTGAGTTTGGCGGCTTCGGCTGGTGCGCGGCCTGCATTCACCAATCGAACCATATCCTTCATGCGATCTCCTGCGTGACGGAAAAACATTGTGTGGCTTTCGCAAAAATAGTCCAGACCTGACTCACCATCACGGGCCAGCGCAAAGCGGTGTTTCGGACAGCCGCCATTGCAGGCAAAGCGGAAAGAGCAGGATTTGCATTGCTTGGTCAGCGCCTCGGATTTGTCGCGGCCAAACTGCTGCTGGCGATCGGTCCAAAGCATATCGCGTAGATGAGTCTCATTCAGATTGCCCAGCTTGTACTCTGGGTAAACATAGTGATCGCAGGAATACAGCGATCCGTCATGTTCCATTGCCAATCCATTGCCGCAGTTTTCCGCAAACACGCAGATGTTTGATCCACGTCCCAACCAAAGCCCCAACTGCGTGTCAAAATACTGTACATAGATTTTGCCGATGTCCTGTTTGAACCACGTGTCGAACACGTCGCACAGGAACTTGCCATAGGCGCGTGGGCTGACGCTCCACGAGGTGACTTTGTTGCCGGGATCCATGTCAACCTGAGGGGCAGAGGCCAGCGTGCCGTTCTCTTGCGCGCGTTCGACGATTGGAATGAATTGCATGAACTCAATGCCTAACCCTTTGAGGAAATTGTAAATCTCCTTGCCCTTGCCGCCATTGGCACGCTGCACCACGGTCAGCGCGTTGTGCTCAACCTCGTGACGTTGCAGCACCTCAAGACCCTTCATCACTGAGTCAAAGGTGGGGCGTCCTGCGCGGTCAACACGATAGCGATCATGCACCTTTTTGGGGCCATCAATGCTGATGCCGACAAGAAAACCATTGTCTTTCAGAAACGCCCCCCATTCATCGTTCAACAAAATGCCATTGGTCTGAAAGGCGTTTGCAATGGGCACGCCGTCGACGGCGTGTTTTTCCTGCAGGGCAATGATCTGGCGGAAATAGTCTACGCCCAGCATCGTCGGCTCGCCGCCTTGCCAAGCGAAATTGACTTCAGCCATGCCCGCCTCAACGCTGGCCTCAATCGTTTGGCGCACATAATTCTCAAGCGTGTCTGGCGCCATTCGGAATTTTTTTTCCGATGGGTAGAGCTTTTCCTTTTCAAGATAATAGCAATATTCACAGTCAATATTGCACCGCGGCCCAATGGGCTTGGTCATGATGTTGAAAGGGGCAGGGTTGGTCATGGATTACCTCTGGCGCGCTTGGTTTCACCGTCCTGTATTGGAGTTCAACAGGGCTGACACAAGTAAAAGATGACCCACTTGGAATTTCTTTCATGGTCGCAAACCGCGAAAGAATATTTCTCATGGCTGCGACAATCGGCCTATTTGTTACATTTGAATTATCAAATAGCATTTTTTGTAACACGTTAACCGCGCGAAAGATGTTATTCATGAATGAGACCCTTGCCCGGCCCGCTCCGGAAGTGCGCTCTGCGCCAACCGCTCGTCCCCTGACGGGTAATGAGGCCATTGCCCGAGGTGTGTGGGAGGCCGGCACCAAAGTGGCCGCGGCCTATCCCGGCACGCCATCGACCGAAATCATGGAGAATCTGGGCACATACCCGTCTGAGGACATGCATGCACAATGGTCGACGAACGAGAAAACCTCGTTGGATGTGGCAATTGGGGCGTCGTTCGCCGGGGTGCGGGCGTTTTCGTCGATGAAGCATGTGGGTTTGAACGTGGCCGCCGATGCGCTGATGTCGTTTTCCTATATCGGGGTGAACGGCGGTTTGGTGATTGCGGTCTGTGATGATCCCGGCATCCATTCGTCTCAGAACGAGCAGGACACGCGGATGTTCGCGCGTTTTGCCCAAGTACCAATTTTAGAACCTTCTGATGGACAAGAGGCGCTGGAATACACCCGGCAAGCGTTTGATTTGTCCGAAGAGTTCGACACGCCGGTGGTTGTACGCGCGACCACGCGTCTGTCACACACACGCAGCGCGGTGAATGTGGGCGAACGTCAGGTGGTCGAACCTCGTGGTTTTATCGAACAGCCCAGCAAGAACGTGATGATCCCGGCGCACGCGCGGATGCAGCACCCCAAAGTGTTGGACCGCGAACGCAAACTGATCGAGGCAATGAACACCAGCCCGCTCAATCGGATTGACCCCGGCGATCGTTCCGTGGGCATTATCACGTCTGGCATTACCTATACCTACGTCAAAGAATGCCTGCCAAACGCGACGGTACTGAAGCTGGGTGTCAGCTATCCTTTGCCGGAAACTCTGATCCGCGATTTCTGCGCCTCGGTCGGCCGGGTGATTGTGGTGGAAGAGTTGGAGCCCTTCATTGAAGAGGCGTTGTTGGTTATGGGGCTTGAGGTTGAGGGCAAAGCGTTCTTCCCAAGGCTCGGAGAGTTTTCACCAGAGGTGCTGCGTGAAGGCTTTGCCAAGGCGGGCCTGATGGACGCACCCAAGAAGACCGAAGGCTTTGACTTTGCCCCGATGATCCGCCCGCCGGTTTTGTGTTCGGGATGTCCACATACCAGTTGCTTCATGGCGTTGCGCGCGCTGGATATGCGCGTTGCTGGCGACATTGGGTGCTACACATTGGCCGTGGTTGAGCCGCTCAAATCCATGGACACATGCGTATCGATGGGATCAAGCATTGCCAATGCGGTCGGCATGGCCAAGGCAGGCACCGAGACCAAACCAATTGTCGCCACGATTGGTGACAGCACGTTCCTGCACTCGGGTATCCCGCCATTGATCGACGCGGTCTACAATCAGGCCAATATCACTGTGTTCCTTTTGGACAATCACATCACCGCCATGACCGGCGGGCAGGACCATCCGGGCACTGGCAAGACCTTGCGGGGCGACGAAACCGCCCGGGTCGATTACGTTGAATTGGTCAAAGCGCTGGGTGTGGAGTTTGTCAGCGTGGTCGACAGTTACGATATGGCCGCCCTACAGCATCAGTTGCGCGAAGCAATGGAATTCAAAGGTGTTTCCGTTGTGATCTCAAACCGTCCTTGTGTGTTGGATCCGGTCAAAATCAAGGGGCCGACCTTTGTGGTCGATCAAGACAATTGCACCGCTTGTCAGTCCTGTATGAACCTTGGCTGTCCTGCTCTGACATGGAGCGATAACTGGTTCGAAGGCCGCCATAAGGTCGCGATTGATCCCAACGCTTGTATCGGCTGTTCGTTGTGCGCGCAGCTTTGCACCTCGGACAGTATTCGCCCGCTAGACCTGCAAGAGGCCGCCAATGTCTGAGGTCGCGACCCCCAAAAACGTTCTGATCGTCGGTGTCGGCGGGCAGGGCGTCATTATGGTGTCCAAAGTGCTGGCGCAGCTGTGCCAGAACAACGGATACGAAGTAAAACAAAGCGAAGTGCACGGCATGGCCAAACGGGGCGGGGGCGTGTTTAGCCACGTGCGATTTGGCCCCAAAGTCTGGTCACCCACCATTCCCGAAGGTGAGGCAGATGTATTGGTCGCGCTGGAATGGGCTGAAGGTCTTCGCTGGATCAACTATCTCAAACCTGGTTCGGGAACTTTCATCGCGGATTGTCAGCGTATTGTCCCTCCCTTCGCATGTCGCAATCGCGGCCGCGGAGCCGAGGCCACATATGCCCCCCAGACTCCCGAAGAAATTATCGAACAGGTGCACGCAGGATTTGCCATCGACGCCACAACCATGGCGACGAACCTTGGCAACCTGCGTGCGGCAAACACTGTGCTGTTGGGTGCGCTGTCCACCGCCTTGGATTTCCCGGAAGAAGACTGGCTGGAGTCGATTTCGATGTTCGTCCCGCCCGCGTCGATTGAGATCAACCGGGAGGCTTTTTTCGAAGGCCGCGCCTGGGCGATGGAAAGCGACAAGCGTGTCGATGAGACCGCTGCTGGGCTGCACAAGGCGCACACAGACATCCACAATGTCGACATTGATACCGTGGTCGAGATCACCGAAGAATGGTGCAAAGGCTGTGATATCTGCGTGAAAATGTGCCCGGAACGGTGCCTGCGCATGAATGATCAGTTGATTGCCGAACTGGCGTTGCCCGATCTCTGCACAGGCTGCCGGATGTGCGAATGGCTATGTCCGGATTTTGCGATCAAGATCACCAACACCCCTGTAACCCCTCCCGCATTGGAGCCCGCCGAATAATGTCAGAGCGTCGCAATCTTCAAGGCAATCAGGCTTGCGCGCTGGGCGCGATCAAGGCCGGATGTCGTTTCTTTGCCGGATATCCGATTACCCCGTCATCCGAGGTCGCCGAGGCCATGGCGCGTGAGCTGCCCAAAGTGGGTGGCACCTTCATTCAGATGGAAGACGAGATCGCCTCGATGGGGGCCGTTGTTGGCGCCTCGATGGGGGGCGTGAAATCCATGACGGCGACGTCAGGGCCGGGATTCTCGTTAAAGCAGGAAAACCTTGGCTATGCCTGCGGGGCTGAAGTGCCCTGTGTCATTGTAAATGTCATGCGCGGTGGCCCGTCGACGGGCATGCCGACACGGCCTTCGCAAGGGGACATTATGCAGGCGCGTTGGGGCACACATGGTGACCACGCCATTATCGTGTTGGCACCGGCCTCTGTTGCCGAAGCCTATAGCGAGACCATCCGGGCGGTGAATATGTCTGAACGTTTGCGTGTGCCGGTTGTTGTGTTGTTGGACGAGGTGATCGGCCATCTGGTGGAAACCGTTGATCTGGACGATGTGCCCGAGGGCGCAGAGGTTTGGCGAAAATGGGCCGAAGGGCCTGCTGAGCACTTCGAGCCCTATGCGGTGACCGAAGATATGGTGCCGCCCATGCCCTATCCCGGAGATGGGTATCGCACCCACACCACGGGTCTGACCCATTCGCCAAGCGGGTTTCCAACGCAAAACCCGGCGCTGGCCGAGGCGGCGGTGATGCGGACGACGGATAAGTTGGTGCATCACCGTAAAGAGATCGAAAGCTATCGCACACAAGACGTGGAAGATGCCGATTTCCTGATCGTGGCGGTTGGCATTTCGGCACGTGCGGCCCGCCAATCCGTGCGCGATTTGCGTAGCCAAGGCATCAAAGCCGGGTTGTTTCGCCCCGTCACCCTTTGGCCATTCCCAGAAGAAGCCCTGCGTGAGACCGTGAAAACGTCCGGTGCAAAAACCGTGATTGTACCGGAAATGAATCAGGGGCAGTTGGTGCTGGAAGTCGAGAGGCTGTTGGCAGGGCAGGTCGCGATTGAGCGGATCAATCGCATTGATGGAGAAGCCATCACACCCGACGACATTTCCGCCAAAGCCCGCGAGGTGGCGTCATGAAAGATCACCTGAACGAAAACGAATTTAACATCAACGAATACATCCGGCTGGATCAGATGCCGCATTTCCTGTGTCCCGGTTGCGGGCACGGCATCGCGCTGCGCGCCCTTTTGTGGGCGGTGCATCAGTTGGGGATCGACAAGGATAAACTGGCCATCGTGTCAGGCATCGGGTGCTCGGGCCGCCTCAGCGCTTATGTGGATGCAAATACGTACCACACCACTCACGGACGCCCGTTGGCTTATGCCACCGGGTTGGCGCTGGCGCGGCCCGACCTGAATGTCATCGTGATCTCGGGGGATGGCGATTGTCTGGCGATTGGTGGCAATCACCTGATCCATGCTTGTCGGCGCAACCTCAACATGACCTGCATGATGTTGAACAACGAGATTTACGGCATGACCGGCGGTCAGGTGTCGCCCACAACATCCGGGGATCGTTACACAACCACAACACCTGCGGGCAACACTGAACCGGTGTTTGACGCCTGCGCATTGGCCACCGCTGCGGGGGCGAGTTTTGTCGGGCGCGAGGTGACCATGCAGATCATTGCGTTGCGTGACATGTTCAAAAAAGCGCTTGTTCACAATGGGTTCTCATTCGTTGAAGTGATTTCTGACTGCACCGAAATCTACGGGCGTAAAAACGATCTGGGGGCGTCTCCGGAAATGATGATGAGCCAGAAAAGCACAATGCGCCCGTTTGCCTATCGCAATACGGTGGATGTGCCTTTCCGTCCCAATGCGATGAAAACAGGGGTCCTGACCGAAGTGGATCGCCCGGAATACGGCAACGCCTACCGCGAGATGACCGCGGGTTTGCGCGGTGAAAAGGGAGGCACATGATGGACAGTCTCAATATCCGGTTCAGCGGCAGTGGCGGGCAGGGGCTTATCCTGGCCGCACGCATTTTGGCGTCTGCCTTGGTGTCCGAAGGCCGGAATGTCGCCCAGTCACAAAGTTACGAGCCTGTGTCTCGTGGTGGCCTCAGCCGTTCTGATCTTGTGGTGAGTGACGGCGAAGCCGACTATCCGTTAAGCCAGTCGCTGGACTATCTGCTTATTCTGCATGAGGCGGCAGCGACGGAATCTTCCGGGTTGCTGGATGAAAAATCGGTCATTCTGGTGGATGCGGATCAAGTGAAATCCCAGCCAGCGGCGCCGCTCAACGTCGTGTCGCTTCCGTTTGTGGAAACCGCCCGCCGGTTGGGCAACAAACGCGTGGCAAATATCGTGGCATTGGGGGCGTTAGCACAGGCCGGGTCGTTGTGTGATGAGGCCGCTTTGGAGAAATCCTTGCAGGCGATGACGCCTGCCAAGTTTTCTACGCTCAACATGGAAGCCTTTCAGGCAGGTCGCCAGTTGATGGCCGGTTAAGCGCGGGCCGCTTGCTGGGCGGCGACATTTTCTGCGACCAAAGCTTTGTACAATTCACGGATATACAAAGTCATCGGGCCCGCACCTTCATGTGGGCCTATGGTTTTGCCGTCAATCTCGGCCACGGGGGTCTGTGCGCCAAAAGTACCCGTTAGGAACGCTTCATCTGCACCATAAGCTTCGTACAATGAGAAGTTCTTTTCAAACACTGGGATATTGTTTGTGCGGCAAAGATCGATCACCTTTTGCCGGGTGACACCGTTCATGCAGTAATCCCCGGTTGAGGTCCAAACTTCGCCCCGACGGACAATGAAGAAATTGCAGGCATTGGTGGTGTTCACGAACCCATGCGGATCCAGCATCAACCCTTCGTCAGCACCTGCTTGTTCAGCCTGCAGGCATGCAATTACACAGTTCAGTTTGGAGTGGCTGTTGAACTTGGCATCCTGACTGGTTGGCAACCCGCGCACCTGAGGCACAGTGGCCAGCCGGATACCTTTGCCTAACAGACTTGTCGCTGGCCTGGAGTGTTCGACAATGGCCACAATGGTCGGGCCAAAGCGGCTGAGTTGAGGGTGCTGAAACGGCTTGGCTTTGCGTCCACGGGTGATCATCAGACGGCAATGCGCATCTGAAGTCATGCCATTGGAGGCAGCGGTCTCATTCAGCAAGGCGCGAATTTCTTCCGGGGTTTTGCCGATGTCCAGCGACACGGCTTTGCACGAATTGAACAACCGATCCATGTGTTCGTCAAAAAACGCCCATTCGCCGTCGTACAGTCGCATGCCTTCCCACATGCCGTCCCCCAACATGAATCCAGAGTCATAGACCGAGACCACGGCCTGATCTTTATGAACAATCTTACCGTCCACAAAGATCATCAGATCATCATTGCGGGCGTCCTGTTCGGCGTCATGGGTCGAGTGGTTTTCTGTGGTCATGAAATTCGCCAATACTGTGATGTCTCCGCGATATGAGGGGTTTCAGATCGCAGGGTCAATGGTCGATGGTTGGTTTACTCTTCGGCCTGGGCGGCGGTCACAGCGATCATATGGATGATGTCTTCGGCCGAGCAACCACGCGACAGATCGTTGGCAGGTTTGGAGAGGCCCTGCAAGATTGGGCCAATGGCCACGGCCCCGGCCATGCGCTGGGCGACCTTGTAAGCGATGTTGCCGCTTTCCAGGTTGGGGAATACGAACACGTTGGCGTCGCCCTGCAAGGGAGACGTGCTGGCCTTGGCACTCGCGACATCCGGCACAAAGGCCGCGTCAAATTGAAGTTCGCCGTCGACCAACAATTCCGGATTGGTTTCCTTTGCAATCGCCGTGGCGCGAACCACCTTGTCGACCGCCGGGTGATCCGCGCTGCCGTGAGTGGAAAACGACAGCATGGCCACGCGTGGGGTGTCGCCGATAAGGGTTTCGTAAGAGCGGGCCGATGCGATTGCGATCTGGGCCAGTTCTTCGGCGTTGGGGTCCACGACCAAACCGCTGTCCGTGAAGATAAACGCCCCCTTCTTGCTGTGATGTTCTTCGCAGAACAACATCAGGAAAAAACTCGAGATCAGTTTGGTACCGGGTTTGGGCCCGATCACCTGAATAGCGGCGCGCACGATGTCGGCGGTGGTGGCCACAGCCCCGCCCACAGTACCATCTGCATAGCCTTTGCGCACCAAAAGCGCTGCATAAACATGGGGTTGCAAGACAGCTCGCAAGGCATGTTCCAACGTCACTCCCTTTTCCTTGCGCAAGTCGTAATATTGCAGTGCGAGCTCGTCCAGATAGGGCGAGGTGGCCGGATCGTGAATATCGATGCCGTCACCTGGTTCGCTTTGAGCCAACGAGAATTGCAGCCGCACGGTGACGTCGTCGCCGACCAGAATGATGCGTGCAATGCCTTGGGCGCGAACCTGAATTGCAGCCTGAACAACACGAGGATCAGTGCCTTCGCTGAGCACGATTGTTTTCTGCGAACGGGCCGCATTTTGCAGCAGCATTTCCAACGGTTTCATCGATTTCCTCTCCCTCAGTGACCCTAATGGACAACCCCGTTCAACACAAACACTGTGATTGCCTGACCCTACCATGCGGGACGAGTGATTTGACGCCAGACAATGCGTAAAATGACGCAGGTCCTTCTATTTAGGCTGGGCAGCCCATTTGTCGGATGGCTGGCTGTTGGCGTGGCGGTCTTGAATAGGGGCGCGCGCCAGAATGCGCCCTATTGGCGCGAAGATACACAGATCATCTCCCGTAGTGGTTGATAAAATTCTTATTTTACAGGAGCTTGCATTTGGTTGGTGTGCTTGAATTGGTTGACAATTCGCGTTAAAGATGTCTCGTTAGTACACCTACACAGGAATGGACAGAAAGTGATCACGAAATGGGGGAGTTAAACCGAATTCTCCATGTCGAGGACGACCCTGATATTCAGGCTATTGTTAAGATTTGCCTAGAGACAATTGGTGGTTACGAGTTATTGCAATGCCTGTCCGGGAGAGAAGCGATTGAGCAGGCTGAAAGCTATGCGCCTGATCTTTTCGTGCTGGACATGATGATGCCCGGAATGAACGGAGTGGAAACCCTTGAAGCGTTGCGCGAAAATGCGGCCCTGACAGATGTACCGGCAATTTTCGTCACTTCGCTAAATGCGGCAGGCAAACATGAGAAGTCCATTCAGGATTTGGCGATTGGAATGATCCCCAAGCCATTTGACCCCACGTTGCTGGCGGAACAGATTCAGGACTTGTGGAGCCAAAACGTCGGCTGACTGTGCTTTGTCGGAACCGGTTTCAAACCTTAGGTGTGACGCGGCGGGCCCGCCTTCAGGGCTTTGCGCATTTCCTCGGCCATTTCATCAGCCGCCATCAGCACAGGCTCGGCTGCGATATCCTGTCTGCCGGGGATCAGGTTGGATTGATCCACCAGTGCCTCGACCTTTTCGGCAGCTGTGGCAAGATCGTTGAAACGGTACGTTGGCGCGACCCCAACAAGACTGTGGGCAATATAGAATAGACGCGACAGGCGATCCTGATCCGCACCAAAGGCTGCGATATCACAAATGACTTCTTCCAATTCGGTTTCTTTTTTCCGAAGGGATCCGTGAAACTGCACACGCAAAACGCTGAGATGCTTTTCAAGATGGTCATGGGGCTTGGGGGCTGGATGGGTCATGTCACTCTTTCTATTTGGCTTGCAAGGGAAGGGTGACAAAGAATGTTGTGCCTTCACCAAGCTCACTTTCATAGTGGATCTGGCCACTGTGGGCCTCGACGATTTGCTGCACGATGCTGAGGCCAAGGCCGGTGCCCTCGTGGGCACGGTGATCAGACGAATCCACCTGGCTGAATTTACCAAACACCAGATCGTGGGAATTCTCTGGAATGCCGATGCCGGTGTCTTTTACGGCGATCACGGCTGTATTGGCTTTGGCCTGCAATGAAACTTCAATGGAGGTGCCTGCATCGGAAAACTTCACAGCATTGGACAGTAGGTTGTCCAGAACCTGGGTCAGGCGGTCTTGGTCAGCATCTACACATAGGCCCTGGTCAACGTGCGCAAGGTGCACATCCACACCCACACCTTCTGCGTGGACGGAAATCGCATGCACCGAGTCCCCTACGATTTCTGCGGGGTCAAGCGGTGCCATTTGATAGTTCATACTATCGGATTCGAGCTTTTGCAGATCCAGCAGATCGTTGATGAGATTGGACAGTCGCTTGCTGTTCTTGTCCGCAATCTCAAGGATTTTTGCAAAGCCTGTGGGGTTTTTGGCGCCATCAATGGTCTTCATCAAACCAAGCGCGCCGATGATTGACGTGAGAGGGGTGCGCAATTCGTGGCTGACCACCGATACAAACTGAGATTTCAGTTCATACACTTCCTTTGCGCGGTCCCGTTCAATACGCAGTTCTTCATACTGGTCCAGACCCTTTTGATAAAGGCGCAGGAAGATCATCGAACATTCCAAAACAAAATACAGGACAAACAGCACTGTAGCCAAATGCATATAATAGACAGATTTTAAAGGTGGATTTAGAATCCAAATGTCGCGAATTGGGATAAATAGGAAGACAGCACTGTAGATCACCAGACGCACGGCCAAAACCTTGGGCAGTTGGTGGTTGTTCACAGCAGCAAACAAACCGGCCGCAAACAGGAAGAACAACGAAGTCATGTGACTCGACGTCCCCTCCAGATTTGCAACGAGCAAAACAAAGGTGGCGACAGCTGTCGCGCTTAAAGTCGAGGTGCCCAAAAGCTGAAAATAGTATTTCTGAGATTGGCGCGCCGACCCGCCGGACCAACGCATGACGCGCAAGGAAACAAGGCTATCAAGCCCATCCGCAACCTGACAAAACAAATAGCAGGAAATGGCGGTTTGGAAGTTGAAGAAAAACGAGCAAAGAAGCATCGCGCCCAGGTAAATTCCCTGACGCTGCGGGATCAGTGCGACACCTCCGCTGGCGAAATCTTTGATCTGTTTTTCAAGTCGTTTGGCGCTGGCTGGGGTGGTTTCGTTCGACGATTGCACAAATTTGGAAACCCACCGAAACAGCATCATTGGCATCGTCAGGGAAAGCGGCCCGTTGGCCTCATTTGTGCGTATTCTTACATCAGATTTCATTTTCTTTTGCCAGACCAATCCTGAGGAAATGCCATCAGTGAACCATTGCGCCGGGGGCGGGCTCGATAACCTGCCCATTCATTTCCAGCGCGCCAACATTTCGGTCAATTTTACGGAAGTCCAATAGGTGAAATGTTGTGTCGATGTAGCTGGTTTTATGAGGCACATAATTGGTTTGGGCAAAGGTACCTGTGGCTTTGATCGTGTCGCCAACCGACATTTGTCTGAGAAATCCTGTGATCAGGTCTTCCTCAAAAATCGAAAAACAAGTTCGGCTGGCATAGCCCCGCTGTTTGGCGGCATGCAGATCGCGAGGCAGAGAAGAAATATCAACCAGAAGTCGCTTTTCGGGCTCCTTCAAAAGAAGAAAACCGGCGACTTCACCAAAAACCTGGAACTGCATAAAATAGTCGGGCATTTACGTCCTCATGGTATCTGTTGTCTTAAAGCCAACCGCCCCCCAAAGGGCGCCGAGCAAAAAGAACACAATTTAATTCGCTTTCAGGATGTCGCCGCAAACTGGCAAAAACGTGTTCACAGAAAGGTCTTTCCTAGAAAACGAACGATCTTTTGCGGATGGTTTTGCAAACATGCGTCTGTGATGCTCGTTTGATCGGAGGAGATCGGCGAATTTTTGCCGGAAAAACTGCGTTTTCATGGTGGTTCAGGTACAGTTTTTAAAAATATCCACGAACTCGTGAATAAACTCTGGCGTGTTTTGTGTTTTTGTGAATCTTCTTAATCAATGTTGAGGCGAAATTCGGCGCAAAATGCTCCGGTTCAAGAGTGGCAAAAGCCACCATACCATAGGACAGGTTGTTCTTTCGGTGAACTCCGGATGGTGTTTCCTGATCTCTTGAGCGGGCAAAAAATGTCGGTGCGTGCGGTTTGGTCTTGGCAAAAGTGACAATCCTTGATTCACGTTGGGGTTGAAGTTTCGGGTTTGTATCGGGTACGCGGCAAGAACATCTGCAGGACTACTTCACAAATGGATGCGACGACGCTTTCTTTTGGAAACATGCATAATCATGGCGATTTGCTGGTAAAACTACTTCGGGCAAGACGGCAGTCTTTCATCGTCGAGCGCAACTGGGATCTCCCGGAAGCCGAAGGCATGGAGTATGATCAGTACGACACGCCTGCCAGCCGGTGGATTGCGATTCACGAAAACGACGAGGTGCTCGCGGGCATTCGTCTAACCCCAACCACCGCGCGTTGTGGAATGTACACCTATATGATCCGGGATGCGCAAAAGGGGATGCTTGAAGACATCCCTTCTGATCTTTTGGCGTTTGAAGCCCCAATAGACCAGAAAATCTGGGAGTCTTCGCGGGTGTTTATTTCAAAGAACACGCCTTCTAACAAGCGCCGCGCGGTTCAGCTGCAGCTTATGCTTGAGTTGATAAAAACTGCCAAGGATTTGGGAGCTGACAAGCTGCTGGGTATGGTGCCAGCCTTATGGCCGCGCTGGATCGGGAGGTTGGGCCTGCATGCAGAGCCAGTGGGACCTGTGATGGAGATCGAGGGTATGAAAGTGCAGGTCGCCATGATGGACCTGCACGATGCTGTTCACTAACGCTGACGGGCCAAAGGCACAGTTCCACCCATCATAGTGCGCCGTGTTTCATCGCGCATGGCGTCGCGAAGCAGCACCTCATAGGCACGTCGTTCCATAGCGGTTTGCAGATTGCTGCGCTTGCGGGTCATCATCAGGCGCTTCATCACTTTCAACACTTCTTTGCTGCCCGAGGCGCGTGTTTCTGCGCTGGAAGCCGCGGTCTGCAATGAGAACATTGCTCCTGCACGGGTCAGGGACTTCAGTGAAATCGCCTCTCCGACACTCAGAGTCACTTTGGTGTCGCCAAATCGCGCAGTGGGCGTTTCTGCAAACTGATGGTTCAGATTTAGTTCAAAATTATGCTGTGTTTGGTTCACTTTTCCGCTTGTTGTGCACAGAAACACGCCGTTGCCGCGATAGGCAATCAGGCAGTCTTCCTGGTTCATGTTCGCCGCCAGAACCGTTGCGATATCGGTCAGCATCCGGGTGAACGCCGTGGGTGTCAGGCTGCGATGTACCTGTTCCACATTCACGACCTTGACCGCAAACACGTGGCTTCGCATCAACTTGGCACGCGACAATTGCATGGTGTAATTTTCAAAAGTTACATAGCCAACAACACCCGGAATTCCCGTGATTTCGACGGGTTCAATCAGACTGGTTTCACAACTTCTCTCAAGGTCGCGCTTGAGGGCCGCAACTTCATTGAGACCTTCGTTCGAGCGCGCCTGCTCTTGGGTCAGGCGATCGGCATTGCTGATGCGGCTGAACAGCTCGAAGAAATCAAAAGGCTTGGTGACATAGTCTGTCGCGCCTGCATTAAAGGCTTTGTCGATGTATTTCTTTTGCGACATGGCCGTCAGCATGATGATCGGCACGCGGCCATGGCCTGCGGTTTTTCGCAGCTTTTTGCAAAGAATGATCCCATTCATTACCGGCATCTGAATATCGAGCAAAAAGCAATCAAACGGTGTGTCGGCATTGGCAACCATACGCAGGGCTTCCGGACCAGATGAGGCGGTGACCAATTCATGTGTGGTTTCGGCGGCCATAGAGACCGCGAGAAGTTCGCGAATGTTTTCGTCGTCGTCGACTGCAAGTATCTTCATATCCACATCCGTCCCATCACAAGTAGGCTCCAACTGAATCCGGATACTCCGCCGCGAGCTGGAGGAGAATCCGATCTATCTCATAGAAAAACCTATTCAGGCATTGCGGCGAGAAAACGGCGAAGTTACGAAAAATCTTTTGAAATTTCCTCATAGTCTGACGTTGTTTCGCGTCAATTTTCGGGAACTTTATTGGAAAAGCTGACCAAATCCTTCGCGCGCGTCAGTGATTCCACTCAGGCGCAACATGTGCCAGCCAAGGGCCTGATTGCTTGAAAGTGCGGCGACTCCTGTACGGGATTCGATCTCCGGGATCACGCGCAGACATCTTAGATTGGTGCAGGAAATGACGATGGCATCGCAGGGTGCTGCGTTGGCTACGGTTTCTGCTGCGGCCAAAATAGCGTCTTCGGTGATACGCGCGACCACACGGTCGTCGCCTTCTTCAAAAGATCCAAAAGCCGTAATTTCAAACCCTGCATTCTCGAGCTTTTGACGCATGCGCGCCGAAACGTCGGGCACGTAGGGGGTGATAAAGCCCAGCCGATTAACCCCTAAATGTTTTCCTGCTGCGATCAAAGCGGCCAGTGGGTCGGTAACCTGGGCATTTGGAAACACGGTTTGAATGGCACGGGCAACCCGCTCGGATCCGATTACGGTTGAGGCAGACGTGCAGCCATAGCCAATCACATCAAAATCGAGCGCGCCGGGCAACATCTTCACCGAGGCCGGCAAATCGGCCTCCATGCGGGCCAGTGTTTCCGGGCGGATCTCGTTCACCATAGGAATGCGGGTGTGATACAGGGCGACATCGGGCAGATCGGCCATCCGGGCAATCTCGGGTTCCAGCGTTTCGTCGGTTTCCAAAACAACCACGCCAAGGGTGGCGCGGGTGCCTATGCCTGCGTCTGTGTCAAATTCCAGTTTCATTCATACACCTTCAGATCACTGGCAACGCAGGCGCCGCCCGGGTTGATAACAGTTCAACCCCGTCACGTCGCACGACGATGTTTTCTTCATGCACCATGATGCGCCCATTTCCATAGCCAAGGGAAGGCTCAAGCGTGAGCACCATGTTTTCCTCGATCACTGTGGTGTCAAACGCTGCAAGGGACGGCCACTCGGTCAACTGCATGCCCAGCCCATGGCCCAAACGCCCAACATCGCCGCCCTGAACGTCGATCTCGGCAATGACCGATTGCATTGCGTAAAACAGATCACGGCAGGTGGCGCCGGGGCGGGCGGCGTCCATACCGGCGTTGGTGGCACGCCACAAGACATCATAGGCGCGTTTGGACAGGTCATCTGCCGCGCCAATCGCATAGTTGCGGTCAAAGTCACAGAAATAGCCATCCCAGGTGGCGCCCGTGTCCAGCATCAGAATGTCACCAGTTGCCAAAGGGCGGCGCGAAGGTGGAGAAATCACATCGTGATAACCGCCCTGATCCGCACCTCCGACAAGATAGGGCACATCGTCAGCCCCTCGCAGCAAGGCCTCCCGCCGGAAAGCACGAAACACATCCTCGAGCGGCGTACCTTCGGCCGCAAACTCGGGCACTTTGGCAAAGGTCGCGGACCCGATGGCACAGATATGGGCCAGTTTTTCAATCTCGGCTTCGGATTTGACCATGCGCAGTCCGCGGATCAGCCCGGTGGCATCATTGATTTTTAATCCGGGCAATCCTGCGATCAGGCGTTCATAATCGCCGAGTGGCATTCTAAGGCCCGTCTCATGACCTTTCATGATCCCGATGTGTTCGCCTTGTTGTGCCAATGGCGACAGCAGGTCTGTGAGCAGGCTTATGCCGTCGTCTTCGGGCGCAGGGGCACTCCAGGTGCGGATATCGTCGAGCCAGCTTCGGCGCATCAGTGCCGCGCCGATTTCCGGAATGATCGCGATGGGTTTGCCGGTGGCGGGTAAAAACAGGAACCACGGCCGCGTGGGGCTTTGCCAGAACAAGGTCTGAAAACCACTGAAATAGCGCACCTCTGGTTCGCTCATCAGCAAGAGGCCTGACAAGCCGTCCTCTGCCATTTTTGCCTGTGCCTTGGCAGTGCGCGTCGCGAATTCGGCTTCGGGAAATCCGCGCTCAGGAATGTCAGCCATAGGTGGTGCCTTCCATAATCGCCTGAAAGATGTCCGGGTCTGTGACGCCTTCTGAACCGATCAACAGAACACGCGCGTTTTCATCCAGCCTAAGGGCCGCGCTTAGGTCCGGGGACTGCCGCGCAGCGATCAAGGCCCCGAGCCCGGCCACGGCGCTTTCTCCGGCTTCAACAACCGGATCGCCGCCTTGAGGCCGGGCAAGCAATCGCACGGTTGGGGCGACGATACTGTCCGGGATGGTCAGGAAGTCCGAGGCCTCTTCGCGCAGAATTTCCCACGCCATTTCAGAAGGTTCGCCACAGGACAGTCCGGCCATAATGGTTTCTTCGGCGATCGCTACAGTCGTCGCCTGCCCCTTGCGGGCACTTTCAAACAGGCAGGCGGCCAGTTCGGGTTCGACAATCACCACGCGAGGGGGCTGATCGCCCCAGTACTGGCGTAACGCAGCTGCGACCGAAGCCGCCAACCCACCGACGCCGCCTTGCAAAAACACATGGGTAGGCGCCTGATTCAGTGCCTTGCAGGTCTCAAATGTCATGGCGCCGTATCCCGCCATTACATCGCGGGGTGGTTCGGTGTAGCCTTCCCAAGAGGTGTCCGAGACCACGAACCACCCGTTGGCGTCGGCCTCATCTCGTGCCAATGCAACGGACGCGTCATAGTCTCCGTCGATGCGGATCACCTCAGCCCCCAGATCACGCATGGCCTGCGCGCGGCCTTCGCTGACTTCGGCGTGAATGTAAATCCGGCAGGGTGCGCCAAACCGTTGACACCCCCACGCCAAAGAGCGCCCGTGGTTGCCATCGGTGGCGGATACCAGGGTAATATTGGCGCAGTCTGCTTTGTATTGACCGTTGCGAATGTCAGGCAGAGTTATGTCTTTGCCAAGGCGGTCGGACAATTCGCGTTGCAGGACGCGCAAGGCGGCATAAGACCCGCCCAAGGCCTTGAAGCTGCCAAGCCCAAAGCGTGGACCTTCGTGTTTGTAATCAATTCGGGCGATGCCCAATTGACGGGCCAGATCATCAAGAGCCACCAACGGAGTTGCCTCATAGCCCTGCCAGGCGGTGATTTCGGCTACGGCCTGTTCAAAATCACCGGGGGACAAAACCGTCATGGCGGCCTGTCCCTTGGTTGGATTGCCTGCCACATGATGAAGAGAGGCAGTTGTAAATACGTCCATTTTTTATCCTTTTCCTGCGGGCAATCTGTCGCGGACAAGCGTGACCCAGAAATCCGCGCCTTTGGTCAAAAGCGCATCGTTGAAATCATAATCTGATGCATGCAACGGGCGGCCGTGCGGGCCATCGATGCCATTGCCCAGCATCAGAAAACAGCCGGGAACCTGCGCGCTGAAATGCGCAAAGTCTTCAGAGAAACTCATTGGGGTACAGTCCGGATTGGTGGAAAGACCATTGGCCCGCGCGGCGCGGGTAGCGGCCTGAACCGGAGCAGGTGCATTGATGGTCTCGATGAATTCCGTGCGAAAGCTCACCTCGGCGACAATGCCATGTGCGGAGGCGATGCCGGACACGATCGCGCGCATGTGCTTTTCAATGGCGATGCGATCTTCTGGGGAACGCGCCCTGGCATCGCCTTTCAACGTCGCATTTCCTGGCAACACGTTACGAGTGCCATCGGTCAGGAATTCGGTCACAGACACCACAGCCCCGGCGCCGGGGGCGAGTTTGCGCGAAACGATAGTTTGCAAAGCCGACACGATTTCAGCCCCCACGGTGATCGTATCCACCCCGACCTGAGGCATGGAGGCATGGCCTCCTTGGCCTTTGATGTCGATCTCAAACAGGCTTTCGCTGCTGCAAATCAACCCGGTGCGGGTTTGCATATGGCCGACGGGCAGACCGGGCAGATTGTGAATGGCATAGACTTCATCCATCGGAAACTGGTTCAGCACGCCTTGGTCAATCATCGCCTGTGCGCCCAGCCCATGTTCTTCGTTGGGTTGGAACATAAACACGACGGTGCCATCAAAACCCGTCTCGCGGGCCAACGTTTCGGCGGCGCCCAAAAGCATTGCTGTGTGCCCGTCATGACCACAGGCGTGCATGACGCCGGGTTTGGTTGAAACATACGGGTGGGCCGAGGTTTCCGTGATTGGCAGCGCGTCCATATCGGCGCGTAATCCTATCGTGCCGGGACCATTTCCAGCCCGCAAAATCCCGACAACACCGACGCCTTCATACACTTCGATCTCTAAATCCCGCAGCATTGTGGCGACGATGGTCTTGGTGCGCTCTTCCTGAAAGCCAAGCTCTGGATGACGGTGAAGATCCTGTCTGATTCCGATCAGTTTTTTCTGCAGACTCATGGGGTGTTTCCATCGTTGTTCCGGCACGAGTTTAATGCTGAAATTGATCCGGCGGGAATGGAAACTTGGGGAAAGTTGGACGAAATAGGTTGCGTTTTGCCTGAGTTGCGATTTTTTTCGGAACATGGATGAAAAAGATCTGAAAATTTTGCGGCTGGTTCAAAATGATGCGCGGCTGACGGCGGATGCCATCAGTTTGGATGTAGGCCTGTCTGCGCCAGCCGTTCAGAAGCGGTTAAAGAAGTTGCGCGAAACCGGTGTGATTGAACGTGAAATCGCGGTGCTATCCCAAGGCAAACTGGGCCGCGATATGACCATCATTGTTGAGGTGATCTTAGAGCGTGAAAGCCGCGCGCATCTGGACGCCTTCAAACGCAAAATGCGACAGGCCGCATGTGTGCAGCAATGTTATTACACCACCGGCGAGGCCGATTTCATGTTGATCCTCACGGTGAAGGATATTCAGGAATACGAACGGTTCACCGAAGAGAATTTCTTTGATGAATCCAACATCAGCCGGTTTAAAACCTCGGTTGTGATGGACCGGGTCAAAGCCTCGCTGGATGTTCTTTAAGACACGCCTTTTTGCTCGCCTTTGCGGTTTGCACCGTTAAAGTCGACACAATCAGAACTGTCCGAGGTCTCTATGACATCGTCTTTGCCAAACTTGTTCTCTCAGCTTGATGTGGGTCCTGTGCGCCTGAAAAACCGCATATTTTCCACCGGGCATATGATTGTGATGCTTGAAGATGGCCTGCCAAGCGACGCTATGGTGGCCTATCATCAGGCGCGGGCCCAAGGCGGGGCCGGGTTGATCATTCTTGAGGCGGCACGTGCCCATAAATCTGGTGAAAGCGGGCGACCGGCCATTCGGGCTTATGACGACGCCTGCATTCCGGGATATGCGCGCATTGGAAAGGCCTGTCATGCGCATGGGTGCAAAGTGTTTGCGCAGCTGTCGCATCCGGGACGCGAGATGGTGCTGGCGGCAGACGGGACGCATTCTGTAGCAGTGGCGCCTTCGGCCATTCCTAACGAGCGGTTTCATGTCATGCCGCGGGCCATGTCAGAGGCGTTGATTGCAGAGGTGGTTGATGGGTTCGAGCTGGCTGCAGCACGCATTCGCAAGGCAGGCTTGGATGGGATCGAAATTGTCGCCTCGCATGGCTATCTGATTGCGCAGTTCTTTAACCCACGTGTGAACCTGCGACAGGACGCCTACGGCGGCAGTTTTGAAAACCGTATGCGATTCGCTTGCGAGGTGATGGCAGCGGTGCGCCGCGGGGCGGGGCCGGATATGGCCGTTGGCATGCGCATGTCAGCCGAGGAAAAAGATCACGACGGGCTTGAGGCGACCGAGACGCTGGAGATTGCGAAGCATTTCGACGGGCAGGGCGTGCTGGACTATCTGAACGTCACGGCAGGCACGTCAGCCGGGTTGGCTGGCTCGGTCCATATTGTGCCGCCGATGATGATTGAAACCGGTTATACCGCCCCTTTGGCAGCGGCCGTGCGGGCCGAGGTGAGCATCCCGGTGTTTGTCGCGGGACGCATCAATCAGCCGCAAATCGCCGAAGGCGTGCTGGCCAACGGGCAGGCCGATATGTGCGGCATGACCCGCGCCTTGATTTCTGATCCTGAAATGCCGACCAAAGCTCAGCACGGTGATCTGGACGACATCCGGGCCTGTGTGGCCTGCAATCAGGCTTGTATCGGTCATATGCTGAACGGATACCCGATTTCCTGCATTCAACGTCCTGAAACCGGGCGTGAGTTGCAGTATGGGACACTGGCCAAGGCCAAGACACCGCGCAAAGTTCTGATTGTTGGCGGCGGCCCTGCCGGGCTCAAAGCTGCCGCTGTGGCCGCAGCGCGTGGCCATGACGTGACGTTGTATGAGGCCGCGCAACGGTTGGGCGGGCAGGTCAATCTGGCACAGCTTTTGCCGGGGCGGGCCGAGTTTGGAGGTGTGACCGACAACCTCTCTCGGGAAGCCCGCAAGGCCGGGGCCAAAATCACGATGGGCACCAAAGCGACCCGGGCCATGATTGATGCCGAGGACCCCGAGGTGGTGATCCTGGCCACCGGGGCCATGCCCTATGCCCCGACGATTGAGGGCGAGGATGACGCGCATATTGTCTCGGGATGGCAGGTACTAAAAGGGGAGGCCAACGCCGGCGCCCGTGTTGTTGTAGCCGATTGGCGGTGTGACTGGGTTGGGCTTGGTTTGGCGGAGCAATTGGCGCGGGATGGTTGCCATGTGCGCCTTACTGTGAACGGCATGACAGCCGGGCAGAGCATTCCACAATATGCGCGCGATAAATGGTTGGGAGACCTTCACAGGCTGAGCGTTGAGATCACCCCTTATGCGCGTCTTTTCGGGGCAGACGGTGACACGGCATATTTGCAGCACACCCTCAGCGGAGAACCGATTGTGATGGAGGGTGTGGACACGATTGTCACCGCCTTGGGCCATGTGCCAGAGGCTGATCTTGCTGAAGGCTTACGCGATTGGGACGGGCCGGTGCATGAGATTGGAGATTGCCTGAGCCCGCGCACGGTAGAAGAGGCGGTTTTGGAAGGGTTGCGGATTGCTGCCAAAATTTAGCCTATGCTTGCGGACAAGTCCCTGAGGGGGTGGCTAAGCATGGTGACATGGCGACCTTTGATCTGGACCCAGCCATCCTTTTCCAGCCGCTTGATCAGACGTGATAGCGTTTCAGGCTGAACACCCAGCAAATCGGCCAGATCTGAGCGCGACAACGGCAGGCGCATGTGTCGCTGGCCCTTTTGTTGTTGTTCGCCGTGATGGTCCATCAGGGTCATCAGCAGGTCGGCAAGCTGTTCTTTGTAGGTTTTGGTGGCCGCCGAACAAATCCTTTCGTGGGTCCGATCAATCTCGCGCACACACCGCGTGGCCAGTTGTTTCATGATCGCAGGATTGTCCTGTAAAAGGTGGCTGGATGCAGACCGCGGAACCGTACATACGCGCGATGGTGTCAACGCGCGGGCTTCGGTCTGGTGTTGCCCATCCCCCAGAAACGAGCGAAAACCAATAACCTCACCGGGATATGCCAGTCTCAGAAGCGTGGAATTGCCATCAGCATGATGCGTGCGCAAGGCAATCAATCCCCGCGAGACACAAAATACGCCCCGGTTATCGGTGCCTTGTTCAAACAACACTTCGCCTTCGCTCAGATCGCGGCGCACAAAGTTTTGTGCCAGTGATCGCAAAGAATCCTGTTCAACAGGGTGCCAGACACTTTCCGCATAAAAGGCGCATTGGCGACAGGGATGGTCAATTTTCGCGGCGCTTTGCATCCGACCCTCAGTTTCAAATTGTTCTGCGCGCGTTAACTTTCCTCTCTTAGGTAATATGCAAGCCGGTGCCTGTCGACTGCGGCGCAACGTAACAGCGCTTTTGCTTCTATTAATCGCGCGCAAAATATGACGATCGTCAATGACGAAAAACCTGTGTTTGGAGGAGAACGGATCAAACCGCAGGATGCGCGGAAGTAAGACGGAGAGAGATTTTGTTCGATGAAAACTCTAACGATGGCCCCCGCCTGCCGGTGAAACCGCCCTCTCGCAAAGGGCGTGTATCGCTGTGGACCTATTTCCGTTTGTTCAAAAAGGACATTCTGTCGGCACAGCCCGCGCATCTTTACCGGGCCTGGATGGCTGAAATGCGCACACCTTTTTTCCGGTCCTATATGTGCAATGACCCCGAACTGGTGGACCTTGTCCTGAAAAAAAGGCCCATGGATTTTCCAAAATCTGAGCGTATTCGGGTGGGGTTGAAGCCTTTGTTGGGTGAGTCGATTTTCATCTCAAACGGGCCCTTGTGGGAACGCCAAAGACGTATCATTGATCCGGCTTTTGAAGGGGGGCGTCTTCGCACCGTGTTTCCCGCCATGTGGGACAGCGGTGTTGCGGCCGTTGAGCGTTTGGAGAAGGTAGCAGACAGAACACCAGTGGACGTCGAAGGGCATACCAGCCACGTGGCCATGGACGTGATTTTTCGCACGTTGTTTTCGGTGCCAGTAGAGCATGAAATCGCGTCCGCGGCATTCCAGACTTTCAAAGAACATCAGGCGGCTCAGCCAGTCGCCAATATTGGCGCGCTTTTGCCGTTGCCGAAATGGTTTCCGCGCCCGCATTCCCGCAAGACCCGCGAAACCGCGCGCATCATTCGCGATCTGATTGGCCAGCTGACTGAAGGGCGCGCAAAAGAGATTGAGGCCGGGACAGCGCCGGATGATCTGGCGACCAAGATCATGACCACAGCTGATCCCGAAACCGGAAAGGTTTTTGAGCACGAAGAAATGGTCGATCAGGTGTCGATTTTTTTCCTCGCAGGTCATGAAACCTCGGCGGCGGCCCTGGCGTGGTCCTTGTATCTATTGGCGCGATATCCGGACTGGCAGGACAAGTTGGCAGAAGAAGCTATCGCCGCATTTGAACCGGAAAAGATATACTTTTCAACGCTTTCCAAGTTGCGCCAGTCCCGCGCGGTATTCCGGGAGTCGATGCGGCTATATCCGCCTGTGCCAATGTATGTGCGCGAGGCTGCCTGTCCCGAAAGCTTTCGAGATCGCAAGGTGCGCAAAGGATCCCAAGTGATCCTCAGCCCGTGGCACCTACATCGGCATGAACGGCTGTGGGACCGGCCGGACGAATTTGACCCCGACCGGTTTGAAACCCCTAACGGCAAGGAATGTCTGAGATCGGCCTATATCCCGTTTTCTGCTGGTGCGCGGGTGTGTCCCGGGTCGGCTTTTGCCATGGCCGAAGGGCCACTGTTGCTGTCGATGTTGGTAAGGGCCTTTCGGTTCGATCCTGTCGAAGGCGATGACCCGATGCCCGTGGCCCATCTGACCGTGCGGTCTGCTGATGGCATTCGCCTGCGGATCACACCACGCACAAAGATCACCAAAAAGGACGCCTCGTCATGACTTTGCAAGAGACAGTGCAATCTACCCAACGGCCCAGCGCATGGCCTTATTGGATCACAATTACCTTTGTGCCGCTGGTTGTTCTGGCCGTGCTGCAGGGGGGCTGGACCATCCTTTTGATCCCGCTTTATGGCTGGGTGCTGATGCCGGTGATGGACACGGTTCTGGGTAAGAACTTGCGCAATCCAGACCCGGACACACCGGATGCCGCGTTATTCTGGTTTCGCCTGTTGACGTGGATCTGGTTTCCGATCCAGTTCGCTTTGGTGTTCTGGGCGCTGTGGTATCTGACCCATGTGGGGCAGTATTCGACGCTGGAAACTCTTGGCATCATGTTCGGGGTGGGCGTGACGACGGGTATTGTTGGAATCGTCTATGCCCATGAATTATTTCATAAATCCAATTGGACCGAGCGCAATCTGGGTGATCTGTTGATGGCGCTCGTGCTTTATGGGCATTTTCGCACCGAGCATCTTTTGGTGCATCATCCTTATGTGGGCACCCCTCGCGATACAGTAACCGCGCGCTACAACGAAGGCTTTCATCGCGCGTTTTTTCGCGTTCTTGTGCAGGGGCCGGGATCGGCATGGCGGGCCGAGAAAAAGATGCTGGCGCGCAAGGGGCTGTCGCCTTGGAATGCCGCGAACCCGATCTTCAAATATGCTGCACTGCAATTGGCATTTCTGGCTTTGGCTTACACGATTGGCGGCTGGGTTGCCGTGGGTTTGTTTGCCTTTCAGGCGCTGGTCGCTGTGTGGCAGTTGGAGCTGACCAACTATGTGGAACATTACGGCCTGACGCGAAAATATTTGGGCGAGGGCAAGTATGAGCCTGTACGCCTGCATCATTCCTGGGATTCGGCGCATCATGTGTCAGGCTTGCTGTTGATAAACCTGCAACGTCATGCGGACCACCATGTGCATCCAATGCGGCGTTTTCCGTTGTTGCAAATTTACGATCAGGAGCAGGTGCCACAATTGCCAACCGGGTATCCACCGATGACGGCGATGGCGATGGTGCCGCCGATCTGGCGTCGGGTGTTCAATCCCAAAGTGCGCGCATGGCGTCGCCAGTTTTATCCCGAGATCGAAGACTGGGGTCCCTACAAAGCATGGACCCTGCCAAAGCCCAAGGGATCGTAACTAGGCCGGATGGCGCGAGCGGAATCGTTCAATCTCGGCCTGCGTGGGTCTTTGGCCTGTGTAGACTTCGATATAGTCCGGCATTCTGTCGATCCGCTCTTTGGTGCCTTCTGTGACGCGCATTGAGATATAGCCGATTTGCGTGTACATCACGGTCATCGCGCGGGCATGGGCCTGTTCGCGGCCAAATTCAAACCGTTCAAACATCGCAGTTAAGGCGTTCTGTCGTCGGCTATCAGCCTGATCCAATCGCTGTTGCAGGGCGGCGTCGTTACGGGCCCAGTTGCGGATCGCCAGATCCAGGCGTGCATCAAACAAGGCGTCATCCAGCCAACAGTCAAACACGTTGAACATCGCTTCGGCGATTGTGTCCGCATAGGCTTCGGCGCGCGCCACCAGATTTCCGGTGTTTTTCTGCTCCCACCTTCGCACCATTGCCTCGAGCAATTGGTCACGGTCTTTGAAGTGCCAGTAGAAACCCGTGCGGGACAGGCCCAGCTTTTTGGCCAGAGGCATCACCTTGACGGCCTCAACGCCGTTTTCGGTCAACAGGTCATATGCGGCGGCCAACCATGCGGCTTCTGACCCGCCTTGTTTGTGAGTGTGTTGCATGGCGATGTCCTAGCAGTCTTGTCACTGGTGCACAAGTTTCTTGACACATATGTCGAGTCGCGCGACAGATATGTCAGAAAAATGTGTTTATCATGCGAGAATCGCCCATGACCACTGATACACCCACCCGTTCCCGCCGTTCCCGGCGATCGTCTTCACGGCCCGAACGTTCGGCGCAACCGGGGCAGAACCTGCACCTGCGAACGCCATTTATCACCCGTGGCATCCCCACATATGATTTGCTGGATGAAGGCAGTCTGGAAAGAATTGAAGCCACAGCAGACCGTATTCTTGCCGAGATTGGCATTGAAGTTCGCGATGACGCCGAAGCCGTGCGGCTGTATCGCGAGGCCGGTGCCAAGGTGACTGAGGTCACGGCCGACTCGTGGAACGTCAAATTTGAACCCGGCATGGTGCGTGAAATCCTGCAAACCGCGCCCGCCCGGTTTACACAATGTGCCCGCAACCCGGTCAACAATGTTGAGATCGGTACAGATGCGATGGTGTTTGCGCCCGCTTATGGGTCACCGTTTGTGATGGATCTGGACAAGGGGCGTCGCTATGGCACGATTGAGGACTTTGAGAACCTCGTCAAACTGGCGCAATCCTCGCCTTGGCTGCACCACTCGGGCGGCACCATTTGCGAGCCCACCGATATTGCGGTGAACAAACGCCATCTCGATATGGTCTACGCTCATATCAAGTATTCCGACCGGGCCTTTCTGGGTTCAATCACAGCGCCCGAACGGGCCGCTGACAGTATCGAGATGTGCCGCATTCTGTTTGGGGAAGATTTTGTCGACAACAATTGCGTCATCATGGGCAATTTCAACACAACATCTCCTTTGATCCTCGATGGCGTGACCACCGCAGGCATTCGCACCTACGCCGAAGCTGGGCAGGGGTCTATCCATTTGCCATTCTTGCTGGGTGGCGCGGTGTCGCCGCTCACTATGGCGGGGGCTGTCGCGCAATGTCTGGCCGAAAGCATGTCGTCTGCTGCACTGGCCCAATTGGTGCGCCCAGGAGCACCGACCATTCTGGCCGGGTTCCTGTCGTCGATGTCGTTGCGAACTGGTTCGCCAACGTTTGGTACGCCCGAACCCGCGCTGGGCTCTTTGGTCATGGGGCAATTGGCGCGCAGACTGGAAATGCCGCTGCGTTGTGCCGGTAATTTCAGCACCTCTAAACGTCCTGATGGGCAGGCCATGCAACAGGCGATGATGTCGATGATGTCAGCGGTGCAGGGCGGGGCCAACTATATCCTGCACGCGGCGGGATTCGCAGATGGGCTGTTATCGATGTCCTATGAAAAATTCATCATGGACACCGACATGTGCGGTGCGCTGCATGCCTATCTGAAGGGCATTGAGGTCAACGAAGACACGCTTGGGTTCGAAGCTCTGGCGCAAAATGGACCGGGTGAACACATGTTCGGCACGGACCACACGTTGCGTCACTATCAGACAGCCTACTGGGACAGTGGATTTAACGACGATTTGCCGTTTGAAACATGGGAAGAGCAGGGAAGTATTGACGCCGCCACCCGCGCCAATCAACGTTGGAAAGACACCTTGGCCGCATTCGAAGCTCCGGCACTGGACAAAGGTACGGATGAGGCATTGAAAGATTATATCGCGCGTAAAAAGGCCTCGGCGGCCGATGCTTGGTACTAAGGAGACAACGATGTCGAGCGACCCTCTGCTGCAACCTTATCAGCTGAAACACCTGACTTTGCGCAACCGGATTATGACCACCAGCCACGAACCGGCCTATCCCGAAGATGGCATGCCCAAAGAACGCTATGCGGCCTATCACGCCGAGCGCGCTAAAGCGGGTGTGGCGTTGGCGATGACGGCCGGATCGGCGGCCGTGTCCAAAGACTCTCCGCCAGTTTTCAATAATGTGCTGGCCTATAAAGACGAGGTGGTGCCGTGGATCAGGCAGCTGACCGATGCTTGTCACGAGCATGGTTGTGCCGTGATGATCCAGCTGACACATCTGGGTCGCCGGACAACATGGAACAAAGGCAACTGGTTGCCGTCAGTGTCGCCCTCCAAGCACCGCGAACCAGCTCACAGGGCCTTTCCAAAGAGGGCAGAAGACTGGGACATTGAACGGATCATCACCGACTTTGCCGACGCAACCGAGCGCATGAAAGCAGGCGGCATGGATGGCGTCGAATTGCAGGTCTACGGCCACCTTCTGGATCAGTTCTGGTCCCCTCTGACCAACGATCTGGATGGCCCCTATGGCGGGCAGTCGCTGGAAAGCCGTATGAAGATGCCGATGGATGTGTTGAAGGCCATCCGCAAACGGGTTGGCGACGATTTCATTGTCGGGCTGCGGTATACGGCGGACGAAGATCAGGCCGGGGGCATTACCCCGGAAGAGGGGCTTGAGATATCCAAACGTCTGGCGGACAGCGGTATGGTGGATTTCTTGAATGTCATCAAAGGGCGCATTCAAACTGACCCGGCGATGACCGATGTAATCCCTGTTCAGGGCATGGCCAACGCGCCGCACCTTGATTTCGCAGGCGAGGTCAAAAAGGCCACCGGCATGCCGACGTTTCATGCCGCAAAAATTCCCGATGTGGCGACGGCCCGTCATGCGGTGGCCTCTGGCCTTTTAGATATGGTGGGCATGACCCGTGCACACATGGCAGACCCGCATATCGTGCAGAAAATTGTTGAAGGGCGCGAGGATGATATTCGCCCCTGTGTTGGCGCAACCTATTGTCTCGACCGCATTTATCAGGCTGGCGACGCTTTGTGCATGCACAACGCTGCAACCGGTCGCGAGCTGACCATGCCGCACACGATCACGCCTGCTGAGACGCGCAAAAAGGTGGTTATCGTCGGGGCAGGACCGGGGGGGCTTGAGGCGGCGCGCGTTGCAGCCGAGCGGGGGCATGATGTCACCGTGTTTGAGGCACAGCCCGATCCCGGTGGGCAAGTGCGTCTGACAGCACTGAATAAGCGTCGCCGAGAGATGATTTCGATCATCGACTGGCGCATGGCGCAATGTGCGGCCCGAGACGTAGATTTTCAGTTTAATACCTGGGCGGAAGCCTCTGACGTAACAGCATTAAAGCCAGATGCCGTGATTGTGGCCACAGGCGGCCTTCCGAATGTGGAATTGTTTGAGACCGGCAAAGATCAGGGCCTGGTGATCAGCGCATGGGATTTGATCTCGGGAGATGTCAAACCCGGCTCAAATGTGTTGATTTATGATGAAAGTGGCGATCACCCCGGATTGATGGCGGCAGAAGTTGTCGCCGAAGCAGGCGGACATGTCGAAGTCATGACCCCTGATCGGGTTTTTGCCCCTGATATCATGGCGATGAACCTCGTTCCTTATATGCGTGCACTGCAAGAGAAGGATGTGATGTTTACCGTAACGCGCCGCCTTTTGGATGTGACCCGGGAGGGCAATCAGCTCAAAGCCAGAGTTGGTACGGACTATAGCGATTACACCTCGGATCACCTCTATGATCAGGTAGTTGTGAACTATGGCACGATGCCGCTCGATGACCTGTATTTTGACTTGAAACCGCTAAGTTCGAACGCGGGCGAGGTCGACTATGAAGCCTTGATCGACGGGCAGGTGCAAACTGTGTCTCGCAACGCGGATGGCGGGTTTCAGCTGTTCCGTATCGGTGATGCCGTCAGCGCAAGGAATACCCATGCTGCAATCTATGACGCCTTGCGTTTGGTAAAGGATATTTGATGCGTCTTGGGGTGATAGGCACCGGAACAATTGCATCTGCCGTGGTCCGTGGCATTGCGGGCGACGGCCACCAAATCACGGTTTCAGAACGCAGCGCCTCTCATGCGGCGGCTTTGGCGGCCGAGTTTGACAATGTCTCGGTGGCCGACAATCAAACTGTGCTGGATCAAAGCGACGTTGTGTTTGTCGCCTTGATGACGGGCGTCGCACGGGCGGTTTTAGGCAGTTTGGAATTTCGGGCAGATCAGCGTGTCATCACCTTTATGGGTGGGGCCACTTTGGCCCAAGCAGATGACATGGTGTCGCCAGCCACCGCGGTGGCTATCATGATGCCGTTTCCTGGCATTGCTCAGGGCGGATCGCCGATCATGATGCACGGAGACGCAGCCTTGGTGGGTGAGATTTTTGGGGCCCACAACAGTGTTTTCGACCTGCCAAACGCTGAGGAAATGGCAGCCTATCTCAGCGCACAGGCGGTTTTGTCGCCGGTGGTCCGGATGGTGGATGATGCCGCCAACTGGTTGGGCGAACGGGTGTCTGATCCCGCGCAAGGGGAAGAATTCCTGCGCGTTCTGGTCGCCTCGAACCTTATGAACACGGCTTGCGCACCGCTGATTGACGCCTTGAACACGCCAGGAGGTTACAACCAACGTTTGCGGTTGCATATGGAGCAAAGCGGAATGGGAGAGGCATTAGAACAGGGGCTAAACAAACTGGAGCGCGGAGAATGAGCCTGAACCACGTCTTCAACCCTGTGCAACTACGCCACAAAACGCTGAAAAATCGGATCGTGTTTGGCGCCCATACCACCAATATGGCCCGGGACGGGCTGCCGGGGGATCAACACCTTGGCTACTACCTTGAGCGCGCCATGGGCGGGGCCGCTATGATTGTGGTGGAACCGATGCCCGTGCATGCCGCCGCCGTGCTGACGCGCGGAAATTTCCGCCCGGCAAGCGACGATGTGATTCCGCATTTCAAACGCATCACCAAGGCTTGTCAGGCCCATGGCACGGTGATGATCCAACAGCTTTACCACGTCGGAGCCCATGGCGACTGGGACAACTCGTGGCATGCCAATTGGTCACCTTCGGGCGGGCCCAGCTATCATGACAACGATGGCAGCCACGAAATGACCGTGGCCGAGATTGAAGAGACCATTGATGGCTTTGTACAAGCCGCGATCCGTTGCCAAAAGGCCGGGTTTGACGGGGTTGAGGTTTGGGCAGCGTATCATTGCCTGCTGGATCAGTTCTGGACGCCTTTTTCCAACCAACGCACTGACGAATGGGGGGGCAGTCTTGAGAACCGCACCCGGCTGTCATGCGAGATTATGACCCGCATCCGCGAGGCTTGCGGGGGTGACTTTATCATCGGTCTGGGGGTCAATGACGACAGCGGCATAGAGGTTTGCCTTGGCCATGATGAGATGGTTGAGATCATCGCCTTGCACGATGCGGACCGGCTAATGGATTATGTCACTGTCGGGGCCGGAAGTTACTTTGATTTCTACAAGATCCTGCCCAGTTTCCAGTATGGGGAAAACCTTGGGGTAGATTTGGCCGAGCGTCTAAAAGCGGTCGGGATCACCGCGCTGGTGACCGCCGAAGCCAACATTCGCACGCCCGAGAACGCCAATGCCGTGTTAGGGGCAGGCCGCAGTGATCTGGTGTCATTGGTGCGTGGCCAGATTGCAGACCCGCATCTTGTCACTAAAGCGCAGGAAGATCGGATTGACGATATTCGCGGGTGTCTGAGCTGCAATCAGCAATGCTGGGGACGGCGTGGGCGGGATTATTACATTTCCTGCCTGATCAATCCGTCCGCTGGCCATGAATACCTGTGGGGCGGAGATCGTTTCACTGGCGCGGATCGTGCGAAATCGGTTCTCGTGGTAGGGGCGGGGCCTGCGGGTCTTGAGGCGGCGCGGGTGGCGGCGGAGCGTGGACATCACGTTACTCTGGCCGAAGCATCGTCCGAACTGGGCGGGCAGTTTCGCCTTGCGGGGCTACAGCCGCGCCGCGCTCAGATCACCGACCTGATCGTGTGGTACACACGTCAATTGGGCAAGCTTGGGGTCGACGTTCGCTTTAACACCTATCTCGACGCCGAAGAAATCGCCGCGTTTGGCGTCAATGAGGTTGTTTTGGCGACGGGGTCCCTGCCTGCTGGTACCGGGTTCCAAAAGGCTCTGCCGCATGTAGCAGAGATGCCGGGCGTCAGGGCGGGCAGCGTATGGTCCACCGAGGATGTGATGGGGCGTGCTGCGCGCTTGGGCAAACGGGTGATTGTGCTGGACGAGGGTGGTCATTGGCGCGGTATTGGCACCGCGTGGTTCATGGCCGAAGCGGGGCATGACGTCACCATCGTGACGCCCGATGCGATGATTGCCAAAGAATTGGTGCGCTCTGCGACAGATTTGCCTGCACGGCGCAGTCTCGCAGCCCTTGGGGCCCGATTTGTGACAGAAAGCGCCATCGTTGAGTGGCAAGAGGAAGGGGCCAGGATATTGTCGTTGCTGACTGGAGAGGAAACTTTGATTGAGGCAGACTCTTTGGTGATTGCCACGGGCAATGTCGCAGACACCGGATTGCACCATGATCTGTTGGAAGCAGAGATAACACCGCGCCTGATTGGCGACGCCGCAGCCCCAAGGTTGGCGGCAGCGGCGATCTATGAAGGGCGCAAAACCGGCCTGTCACTTTAGGCCGGTTCCGTCAAATTCAATCAGGCAAAGATCGCTTCGATTTTTTGCAAAGTGGCCACGTTGACGGCCACGCCGTTTTTGCGGGCCTCCGCCCGCTTTCCTTGTCTGCCATCTCCGGGCAAATGTGCGCCGTCCTGAACATGGATCGCCTCGGCAAGCGCTGCCAGTCGTTCGCCAAACCCGCCACCCGAGGTCGCACCGGGATCGATTGCCAGAAAGAACTGACCTGTGCGAGGCGGACCGCCAACGGTGCCTGAAAATGGCGAGGCATTTATGCCCAGCGTTGCACCGGTCATCGCGGCTGCCATCAACTCGGTCAGCAAGGCAATGCCAACCCCTTTGTAGCCGCCGGATGGCGCCATGGAGCCCTTGAGACCCACATCAGGATCCGTCGTTGGATTGCCTTGTGCATCAAGCGCCCAACCTTCCGGAATAGGCTTGCCTTCTCGTGCATGCTTCATGACTTCGCTTTTGGCAATTGTACTGGCGCTCTGGTCAATCAGGATGGTGGGCTCTCCTTCCGGGCCCGGGGCGGCGACGGAAAAGGGATTGGTGCCGACCACAGGTTTGGCCCCGCCAGAAGGTGCGATGGACGCGGGTGCATTGGTAAATCCAATGCCCAAAAGACCCGCAGCAGCCAGCCGGTAGGTGTGATAGCCAAGTACGCCACAGTTATAGCTGTTGCGAATGGCCAAAGCTGCCACGCCTTGTTCACGTGCCAGCGGGATCAGGCGTTCAAAACCCAGATCAATCGACGGATGCGCAAAACCACTGGCGGCATCCACGGTCACAACGCCGGGCTTGGGCAGTTCAACGGTCGGTTTGGCGTGTCCGTCCACCTTACCGCATTGCACATGTTCGCAGTAGATCGGGATATAGGCGAGCCCGTGACTGGCGATCCCGTCTGCCTCGGTGGCGGCAGTGGCTGCGGCCAGTGCGCGGGCGTTATCCTGTGATGTGCCTGCGGCAATCAAGGCCCGCAAAGAAAGCTCTTCGATTTCAGCAAGCGATAGGGTCTTCATGTCCATGTTACGGTCCTTGGATTAGTCGTTGTCAGTCAGCTCAGCGCCACCCGCGCCAAGGCGACGCGATTCTTCGGTGGCCGGAGCAAAGGTTTTGTGCGCATAGGCATTGAGTGTCGCCCACGCGGCGGGCGAGGGGCTGGCTCGGTCAAGCAGAGCAGTGGGTTGCGAGACTGACCCTCCTGTCTGGATGGAGACCATGCTGGCAACCTCCGGGCAGGCGCCATCACAGCCAAAACCCTGAGGATCAAAAGTGGCCGTAAACCCGTCGGTCTTCAGGGTCAGGGCGCCATCCAGCTGGCGTGCGGCCATGGCTGCAAATGGCAAGAGCATTGCCGGGCTTGCGACATTGCGCAGTACCAAGGGCGCGTCCTTCAGGCGGCTCGCGAAATCGGAAAGAGAAGCTCCGCTGGTGAGAGGGCAAAGAACATCACTGGCCTGCCAATCTGTCATCGGATCAACGGGGGTATGATCCGCTGCGGTTTTCGCCATGCCCCGGTTTAGGGTTGCGGCGAGCTCAGAGGCGCCGTCGAACCCATGTACGCACAACCAGCGCGTGGCTTTTGCGGCTTCCTCTGCCAATCCCCACACGTACCCTGCGCCGCGGGTGGCACGTTTGGCGGTGGCTTCGACTTCGTTCATTGCAAAGGTCATGCTGTCACCTCCGGATAGACCCAGAAATCAGCATTGTCTGGGGTTAGCTCGTCAGGGTAGGGCGCGCCGGAATACATCGCGATACGCACCCAGCGATCAGATCGGGGATCAAAGTGCGTGGCCCCGAAAAACGCGAGTTTGGCGCGCAGCATATCAATTGGCAGCACCTTGTCGCTGATCGTATTGTCATGGATTTCGCCGTATGGGGCGATGCGGCTCATTTGGGCACGACGCACGGTGTGGCGGTGCTCGGGGTGGGTCAGCAGAAATTCCGCAACGGTTTTATCGCTGTCGTAAGCCTTCAGCGTTTCATATGCCTTGGCCGCATCCCGCGCCGGAGCAAGAGGTTGTTCGTAATCGGTGATCGGTTCTTCAAATCGTTCGCCCAAACGAGGCTCAAGCTTTTCTTCGGACACATACCAGGCCCGCGCACAGTTTTCGCGCGCGGCCCAATCGATGTCCAATGCCCAGCCAAAACTATCCTTTAGGAGGTCTTGCACCGTCGAAATGCGCATTGAGCCATCAATGCAAAACGCGTCGCGATTGCTGTCAGACATACAATCCGCCAATCCGTCGACAAGGTCTGGATAGGGTTCAAGGATCAGCGATGCGATCAGTTCCTGACCTTCTTCGCTTAAGGACTTCTCAGACCAGACAATCAACCTGTCCCATGGATAATCCCGTGTTCCGGCGTGTTGTGTCAAAAAGGATTTTAGCTGCACAAGGTCCTTCTTCAGGTTTTGCAGTTTGCCAATTTGGATTGGGTGCTGTGAACGACTGGCCGCAACCAGTGTTTCGGTGCGCCGCAGGACGTCAAGGAATGCAGTGATTTCTGAGTTTTGCACCGTTTCCAGAGACCGCACTCGAGCGATGGCTTCTTCCCGAGCCATGACCCAATTATTGAACAATACAGGGTGGTTCACGATGTAGGGCGCCATGCCAAGCCCGGTGGAATTCCCGATCCCAAGGCGCCGCGCCATTTCTGGATGCAATGTCACTGTTGCATCGCCACCTTTTTGAAACGCCATATGCTGCACCAAATCGCGCACAAACCAACGTGTCAGAAACACCGAGAGCATTTCTGCCTGAAAAGGACCCTGCATTTCAGGGCGATCCGCTATCTTTTCGCGATCCGCAGCTCCGAGTTTGCCGGAGCCATAAACGGCTGTGGTGCGCATCAGGTATCCCACGCTCGCGATTTGTTCGGGATCCGGTTGCTGGCCAGCGGCCAGCGCATCGACCATATGGGACCATAGCCGCACAGAGCGATTGGCGCGCGACACTGAAATCTCACTGTCGCTGACCCGGCCTGCTTCTTGGAGGGGGATGTTTTGCCGTAGTCGTTCAACGTCCTGCGTGGTTGGAACACCGTCGAACAGCGTAAATGTTGCGTCCCAGGCTTCCGCGATCACCCGGTCTGATCTCTTGTCTGCTGGCAAGTCGTGGGCAAAGGCAACCAAGGAATAAGCCCGCTCAGGGCCTTGCGCCACATAGACTGCATGGCCCTCACCAGCGGCATTGATTTCAAACGCATGCCGGTAGAACTGCCAGTTTTCTGCCGCCATCCGTCTGGTCAATGTGCGCATGAAACTGAGGCGACACTGATGCATTGACCCCAGGCGGCTCAGACGCATGACCTGCGCTGGCGGGCGGCGTGGAATGGTGGTTGTCGGGTGCTCCATCAGATCAAACCTCGCTGAAAATTGCGCGCTTCCAGTGTGCGGGAAAGTGTTTTCATGCCATTATGCCTCGGGTCCGAAGTTGTCGGCAAAAAAGCGATACCAATTGCCTCCCATGATTGCGGCAATTTCGTCAGTGTTCATACCCACATCACTCAGGCCCTTGGCAATATTTCCAAAATCCCGATTGTCGCGGAACCAAGAAGGCATATCCGGGAAACCTGGCGCTGCGGCTGAACCTTCGCCATAGTCAATCTCTTTGGTCCATCGTCCAACGCGCATCCATTCAACGATGCTGTCGGGTTGATCCTGACACAGGTCTGTACCAATCCCCAGGTGAGACACACCATAAAGATCTGCCGTACGCGCGATCATCTCGCAAAAGCTGGTGATTGTGCAATCTGTCTTGTCCTTGAGGTGATGTGGGTAGACGGAAAACCCGAACATGCCTCCATTGCTCGTCACGGCGCGGATCACATCGTCCTTTTTGTTGCGCAAGGCAGGGGACCAGTCAAAGGGGTTTGCGTGGGTGATGGCGATAGGTCTTTGGCTGATTTCTGCGGCGTCTATGGTTGAACGATCCGCAGAATGGCTCATGTCGACCACAAGCCCGACGCGGTTCATCTCGCGGATCACTTGCCGACCCATACGGGTGATGCCGCTGTCTTCGGCCTCGTAACATCCGGTCGCCAAAAGCGATTGGTTGTTGTAGGTTAGCTGCATGAATCGTGCGCCCAAACTGTGCAGGATCTCGACAAGCCCAATGTCATCTTCAATAGGGCTGGGGTTTTGAAACCCAAAGAAAATGGCCGTGCGTCCTGTTTCGCGCGCAAGATCGATATCGCTGGCCCACTGGCCCTTCATGATCAGGTCGGGGTATTGTTCAAACCAACGGTTCCAGCGTTCAAAGTTCAACACCGTTTCACGGAAATTTTCGTGGTAAGAGATGGTGACATGCACAGCGTCCACATTGCCTTCGCGCATCTGGCGAAATATTTTTTCGGACCAGTTGGCATATTGCAAACCGTCTATCAGCATCTCTGAACGCTCCCCTCAGGATAAACCCAAGCAAAGATGGACATACGATGAGTTCCGGGTCAAACTTAAATTTCTGAAGGAAGTTTCAGGAAAATTGAAATATGGCCATAAAAATTGAAATGCTGCGCAGTTTTTGCACTGTGGCTGAGACGGGCAATCTGGCTGAAGCAGCCAACCGATTGGGGCGGACCCCGTCAGCGGTGTCGATGACGCTCAAACAGCTTGAGGATCATCTGGGTAAAAAGCTGTTCGAAACAGAACGTAAAAACCGGCTTTCCCCTTTGGGGGAGCAGGTGTTTGACTTGGCGAACAAACAACTTCGTCAGTTTGACGGGACCGTTCAGTCGATTGAATCTTCTGCCATCGCACCACACGGACTGGTGCGGATTGTGTCGGTGCCGTCTGTGGCGGCCAAGGTATTTCCGCCAGTGGTGGCAGAAATGTCCGCACGCCATCCTGGATTGCAGATTGAATTGCGCGACACTGATTCTCAGCAAGTGATCGATGCGTTGGCACAGGGGCAGGCCGATATTGGCATCGCGTCGGGGCAACGCGCGCTGAATGGGATGCGCGAACTCACCTTGTTTGAAGATCCCTTTGGGCTGGTATGTGCGGCAGATCACCCCTTGGCCAAACAACCGAATGATCCAACTTTGGATGATGTACGGGACGCTGGATTTATTCGGAACGCGCTGTGCGAAGAGATAGAATTGAATCGGCTTCATACCGTATTAGGTGGGGCCAGAATCACGGTGCACAACACTTTATCGCTCATTGCGATGGTGCGGCACCGTGACTGGGTGACGATTCTGCCTAAAACCGTGGTGGGGTTTGTCCCGGATCAGCTAATTTTTCGACCTATTCAGGGCCTGAATGAGACCCGCAAAGTGTCGCTCTATTTGCGTGAAAAATCCAGATTCCTAGAGATTTCTCAGGAACTGGCGGGTCTGATTTCGGCCGCTGTTTAAGTCAATCACAGCGTTTCGGGTGCAAAATGCTCTGGCAGGATATGCCCGAGAAAACTCAGGGTCTCCTGAATAGCCGTTTCGCGATTGCAGGTATCCGGAAATAGATACATCCGTTGCCAATAGCCATCCGTCAGTGTGTCAATCCAACCAGCAAGCTCGCGCGCCTGATCCTGCCGGTTGACGGCAAAAAGACGTTTGCAAATCAGTTCGATTGCATCGACCCGATTGTGGTCAAAGTGCTGGGTGATATCTGCGTATTGGGGCGTAAACTTCTGTTCGCCCCAAAAAGAGAACCAAACCGATAATGTTTCACGATTACAGACCGTTTCGTCAAAATCTGCGTTCACCAACGCCAAAAGTTGCGTTTTGGGATCATCTCCGGCTTTTTCCAGTGCGGCGCGCCAGAAGTCTTCGTACTTTTGGTAAATATCTTCAAGGGCAGCAGTCAAAAGGCCGTTCTTGGATTTGTAATAGAAAACCGCAACCCCCTGAGATAGGCCCGCTTCGGTTGCCACAGTGGCAAGAGTGGTTTTCGCCAGTCCGTTCTGAATTATTGACCGCAATGCGGCGTCAAGCAATTGCCGACGACGTTTGTCAGCATTTTCTTTGCGTTCCTTGCGGGGTTTTTTACCCGTAGGCGTTTGGTCGTTCATTCCAGACTCACATTATTTGCTTAGCTGTTTCTTTCACAAATTCATCAGTCTGTCAGCCCCGGAAAAAAATTTGTTTAAGCGCTCAAAAAAATATATTTACCCCCAGTCGGACTTCTCGTACAGTTTAACCCAACAGGAGAGACTCATGGGCCAACACGACAAATACGATGCGATTATTGCGGGGGCGGGCCACAACGGTCTGACCACAGCCTGCTATCTGGCGAAAGCCGGGTTAAAAGTAGCGGTGGTCGAAAAGAACGACTGGATCGGCGGGGCCGCTGTCAGCCGGTCTTTGCATGATGGCTGGACCTATTCGAACTGCTCGTATGTCTGTTCGTTGCTGCGTCGCGAGATTGTGCGGGATCTGGAACTGCCGCGCTTTGGCCTGCAGGTCATTCCTTACGAAGGCGGGGCGTCCTTTACACCGGATGGCGACTATTTTGCCTCTTATTCGGATCATGACGCGGTGCGTCGCGAAATGGCCCGCCACAGCCCGGCAGATGTGGATGCCTATGAGCGTTTTAGCCAAACCGTCATCCGGCAATGTCGGTTTATCCGCCCGTTCCTTCTGCGCAACGCACCTGATCCGGCCTCGTTGAAGCCGCGAGACATCAACGAATTGCTGTTCCTTGTGAAAAAAGCCCACGGCCTTGGCGCCAAAGAACTTGGCGAGACGCTACGGTTCTGGACGATGTCGATTGGCGATTTTCTGGACGAACATTTCGAAAGTGACCTCATCAAGGCGCATATTGCCGGGGCTGGGATCATCGGCACCGGACTTGGTGTCTATTCGCCCGGCACAGCCTATGTTCTGTTGCATCACTATATGGGTGACGTTGATGGCGCGATTGGCGCGTGGGGGTTTGCGCGCGGCGGCATGGGGGCGATTTCAAACGCGTTGGGCGCCTGTTTCGAAGAGGCAGGAGGCACCATCGTCACCGGATCCGGTGTAGAACAGTTCCTTGTGAAAGACGGTAAAGTCACCGGCGTCGCGCTGGATAATGGCGACACCTACGAGGCGCCCATTGTGGCTTCGAACATGGATGTAAAGCGCACGTTCCTGAACCACACCGAAGAAAAACACCTGCCCGAGGATTTCACAAAGGCGGTCAAACGCTTCAAAATTCGCGGCTCCTCTGGCAAGTTGAACATCGCTCTGGATGCTCTGCCAGAGTTCCCGGCAGCACCAGAAGGCGCGTCTTTCTTGCGTGGAGACATGCATTGCTCCACCTCGCTCAATGAACTCGAGCGGGCCTACGATGATTGGAAAGACGGCCATTGGTCCAAGGATCCATATTTCGATATGCTGATCCCCAGCCAGATTGACCCGACGCTGGCGCCTCCAGGCAAACATATGATGACGGTGTTTGTACAATATGCGCCTTATGATCTTGAGGTGAACGGGGTGCGCTCCGGTGAAAACTGGAACGATGACACCCGCAAGCAATTTGCCGATTGCGTTCTGGATAAGATCGAAGTGGCAATGCCCGATATCCGCGAAAAAATGCTGCATGCGGAAATTCGGACCCCTTGGGATATCGAAAACGAAGTTGGTCTGACCGAAGGCAACATCTTCCAGGGTGAGCTGACCTTTGACCAGTTGTTGTTCAACCGTCCGGTACCGGGCTACGCACAATACGACACGCCGATTGACGGCATGTATCTGGTTGGATCCTCGGCGCACCCGGGCGGCGGTGTGATGGCGGCTCCGGGCGCAAACGCAGCCCGTGAAATTCTGCGCAACATTGGCAAGGGCAGCGCAATGCCCAGCCATAACGAATAAGGGGGGCGATCATGACAAATTCATCAACATATGACGTCGTGGTGATCGGTGGCGGTCACAATGGCCTCGCTGCCGCGGCAACGCTTGCGAAAAAGGGCAAATCGGTCTGTGTGATCGAGAAATCGGACGCAATGGGTGGCATGGCGCGTAACGTTGCTATGGGCGAGGGTGTCTCGGCCCCGCAAATCGCGCATCTGTTGCACAATCTGAACCCAAAAGTGGCTAAAGAACTGGGTCTTGGTGATCTGCTGAAGGGATCGCCTTTGCCAACCACATCTTTGTCTGCGGACGGTAACCACGTTGTGGTTGAAGGCGCTATGGTGCGCTTTGCCGATGGTACCACGCACCCCGACGTCAATGCTTATGCCAAGCAAACCGCGCAGCTGCGAAAATTCGCCGGGTTGTTGGGGCAATTGTCGACCAAATCGCCTCCCAAGCTGGATGGTGGCCTAACGTCGATGGCCGCTTTGGGTGAATTGGCCGGATTGGCCAAGCTGGGCCTGAACGTCAAAATGATGGGCAAAAAGGACATGCGTGAATTCTTGCGTGTGGTCCTGACCAATGTTTACGATCTGGTTCTGGATGAAATGCCGGACGGACCGCTGGCTGGGATGATCTGCGCCGATGCGGTGCGTGGCAACTATGTGGGGCCACGGTCGCCGGGCACCGTGTTCAATCTGATGTATCGCTTGGGAACGGGCGGCGAAGTGCGTATGCCCAAGGGCGGCATGGGCGCTGTTGCCCGTGCATTTGAAGCCGCGGCAACCAAGGCCGGGTGCGATCTGCGCACTGGTAGCGGAGTAGCCCGCGTAAATGTCGAGGCCGACAAGGTCACCGGCATTGTGCTGGAAGACGGCACCGAGATTGCAACCCGTGCGGTTCTGTCCTCGGCAGCCCCCATGGCGACCATGAAGATGGCGGGCATTGAGCATTTTGACGTCGAAGCAGCGCGGCGCATCAAGAACATGCGCTGCAAAGGCACGGTTGCCAAACTGAACCTCGTTTTGAAATCTGCGCCGCAGATCGAAGGTCTGAGTGCCGCGCAAATGGCAGGCCGATTGTTGATCGCGCCGTCAGCCGAGACTGTCGAACGTTCGTTCAATCCGGTAAAATACAATGAACTTCCCACCGCGCCTGTGGTCGAAGCTGTGATCCCAACGCTAAGCGATCCCGAGCTGGCCTCGGGCGGGCGGCATATCCTGTCGGCGGTTATTCAACACGTCCCACACACGCCGACCGGCGGATGGAACGATGCCAATCGTCAGCAAGTCATCGATACAGTTGTCGCGCAGCTAGAGGCGCATATGCCGGGGCTGAGCAGCACGATCGAAGAAGCACAACTGCTGACACCTTCGGACATCGAAGATCTGACTGGCGCCCCCGGAGGCCATTGGCATCATGCTGAAATGGGTGTGGACCAGATTTTGACGGTGCGCCCGGTGAATGGCCTTGCGCACTATCGCTTTGCCGTAGGCGGACTTTACCTTTGTGGCGCGGCTGCCCATCCGGGTGGCGATGTCACCGGCGTCCCGGGGCGCAACAGTGCAATGCAACTTTTGAAAGACGGGGTGCTGTCATGACCAAGGCTGCAACAAAACAGGCCGTGCCGATCGGCGTCATTCCAACGCCACTTTATGATCGCATGGAAGCGATCAGCACAGCCAAAAGCTGGGCAAACTGGGCGGGTTTCATTTCGCCATTGGTGCTGGATACGGTTGAGTTTGAATACTTTGCGATCCGCAACCAGTCGACGCTGTTTGATATTTGCCCAATGCACAAATATCGCATCAAAGGGCCAGATGCGCTGAAGGTTGTGAACCGGCTTGTTACGCGGGATGTGTCCAAGTTGCGTGATGGTCGTGTGGGCTATGCGATGTGGTGTGATGAAGAGGGCATGCTGATCGATGATGGCACCGTGTTCCGTTACTCGGAAACCGAATTCATGCTGTGTTGTCAGGAAACAATGTACAGCTGGCTTTTGGATACGGCCTGGGGCTTTGACGCTGAAATCATTGATGACTCTCATACTGTTGCGGGTGTTTCGCTTCAGGGACCGACCACCTTTTCTTTGCTCAAGGACGCGGGCCTTGATGCGGTTGAGGACATGAAGCCGTTTGATTTGCGCGAGATTGAGCCCGGTCTTTGGGTGTCACGCACGGGCTTTACTGGTGATCTTGGCTACGAGCTTTGGACCGCATGGAATGACATTGGCGCATTGTGGGATCGCTTGTGGGCCGCCGGGGGGCATTGGGGCCTGCGCGCCATTGGTGCCGAGGCGCTGAACATGGTGAGAATTGAGGCCGGGTTCATTGCCGCTGGGGTGGATTTCCAGCCGGTGCACGCAGCGATGCGCCTAAATCGTGGGCGAAGCCCCCTGGAACTGGGTTTTGATAAACTGGTGCACTTTGAAAAGGGCCATTTCAATGGCCGTCGTGCCTTGTTGAAGCAACAACAGGACGGTGTTCGCTATCATCTGGCCAAGATTGATATTGGAGGCTTTAAGCCGGCCGACGGATCGTTGATCTATCATCGGAAAAAGAGAGAAGTCGGCCATGTCACGTCGGGAATCTGGTCGCCGACAATGAAGCAAAACATCGCACTGGCCGAGTTAAAAGCGCCGTACGGCAAGGCAATCACGGATGACCTTTGGGTCGAGATTTACGTAAGCGAAGAAGGGCAATGGGACAAGCGCATTGTACCTCTGACCTTTGTCGACAAACCATTTTTCCAGAATGCACGGTCGCGGGCAACTCCGCCGAACCCATTCTGATACATAGGAGAACAGGACATGACTGAGATGACCAAAGTAGCGGGCTCTAACACCCCGAGCAACGAGACCCTGATCGAGTGGGACCGGATGCACCAAATCCACCCCTGGCATGCGATGGATGCGTGGCGTGGCTATGACAATATGCTCGTGGACACCGCCGAAGGCATTTATATGTACGACAGCACGGGCAAACGGTTTATCGATGGACCGGGCGGTATGTGGTGCACGCAAATTGGCTATGGCCGCAAAGATATGGCCGAAGCGATCTATGATCAGGTGATGAAGCTGCCCTATACGTCGCCTTTTACTTCGGCCACGGAACCGTCGGCAATTCTTGCCAAGAAAATCGCCGATATGGCGCCGGGTGATCTGAACAATGTGTTCTTTACCACAGGTGGCTCGACCGCAGTGGATACAGCGCTACGCACTATGCAGTACTGCAACAACCGCCGCGGCCTGCCCGAAAAGAAGATGATTATCGCGCGCGAAAAGGGCTATCACGGATCGACCTATCTGGCCCATTCGGTGACCGGCAAAGAACGCGACAAAAGCCACTTTGATTTTGAAACGCGTCTTGTGCACTTCCTGCCAGATGTGAACCCATATCGCCGCGCTGAAGGCCAAAGCGTTGAAGAGTTCTGCGACGAAAAAGTTGCCGATCTTGAAAAGGCCATTGCCGAAATTGGTGCTGACAAGATTGGTGCCTTCATCGCCGAACCGATCCTGTCATCAGGAGGGGTTATTGTTCCGGCCCCGGGGTATCACAAACGCACGCTCGAGATTTGTCGCGCCAATGACATTTTCTACATCTCGGACGAAGTTGTGACCGGTTTCGGCCGTCTGGGTTACTGGTTTGCCTCGGAAGAGCTTTTTGACATCCAGCCTGATTTCATCACCAGCGCCAAGGGCCTGACCTCGGGCTACCTGCCGCTTGGCGCCTGTATCGTCTCAGACCGCGTTATGGAAATGATGAGCGACAGCGATGAGCCGTCCAGTTTTACCAATGGATACACATATTCGGCGCATCCTGTGAGCTGTGCGGCTGCTCTGAAAAACATCGAAATCTTTGAGAATGAAGGCGTTCTGGAACACGTGCGCGCTGTCACGCCGCATTTCCAGAAGCGGCTGCGCGATCTGATGAAATTCAAGATTGTCGGCGATGCACGCGGTATGGGTCTTTTGGGCTGTATCGAAGGTAAGGCGGAAGATCTCGAGGCCGAGAAAAAACTGGGCAGCCAGATCGACGAAGCCTGCGAAGCACGCGGCCTTC
This sequence comes from Shimia gijangensis, assembly GCF_900142085.1. Lineage (GTDB taxonomy): Bacteria > Pseudomonadota > Alphaproteobacteria > Rhodobacterales > Rhodobacteraceae > Shimia > Shimia gijangensis. The sequence goes on along the minus strand of NZ_FQZQ01000005.1, from coordinate 25,088 downwards.
TGGTCCGTCCGCTGATCAACATGGCGGTATTCTCGCCACCTTTGATCATCACCATCGAACAAATTGACGAGATGTTCGACATTCTCGAAGACGCGCTTCAGGAAGTTCAAGACAATTTGAACGCAGCATAACAAACAAAGAAGCCCCCTCGCGATGTCGCAAGGGGGCTTCTTTTTGGTTCACGAGGGGCATGCTCAGACAGCAATGCCTCGCTCTCAACAATTTAGACAGTGTGTTCGCGCCGGCCATATTTTTTCGCGATATCAACATCCTCACCCAAGTCCATTGCCACACGGTAACCGCTGTGCACAGCTGCGGCGACAATGCCGGGGGCTTCGGCGTCTCCGATGCGCGTTACCGACTGAATGCCCACAGCCTTTACCCTGTCTTCGATAGCCATCAACCCGTCATAGAGATCAGACACGGGCAACCGGCGAGTCAAAGGCACAATGACATCGCAGGCCAGATCGCTTTCCTGTTCTGAGAACATACAAGACAGGCGGGCACTGCCCGGGTTGGCGGCCACAATGGTTTTGTTGGTCACAATCTTAACACCCGCTTCAATCAGGGCCGCGTTCGAACTGTAAACTTCGGTGGTGTATTGCCCCCAGTCACAGGGGCGTCCGGCAGGGGTGACCAAAGTCACTTGATGACCTTTCCTACGTAACTCCAGCGCCATGACTGATCCGAGGTAATAGTGATCGTCATCGTAAATCACCACATGATTGGCGTCGAAGGGATCCCCGTCCAACACGGTTTCTGCACCCAGAACCATGTCCGGTGCCTCGTGCCGAAGTCCGGTGTCCGAATGACGCCCAACGGTATCGGTCGACCACGTGGACCCGGTGGCCAGCACCACGTGATCGACACCCAATTCCAGCACGTCCTGTGGTGTCATGCGGCTTTCGCGGAAGATTTCGATGTTGTCCAATTTTTCAATCTGGCCGACGCGCCAATCACGAACACGGGCCAGTTCGGCCATACCAGGCAGGCGGCTTTCGCGGCTGACCCGTCCGCCAAGATCGCGGGTTGCTTCGGCCAGCATAACGTTGTGCCCCCGTTCTCCCAGTACCCGCGCTGCCTCAAGGCCTGCCGGACCAGCGCCAACAACCAGAACAGTTTCGTCTTTGCGCGGACTGGTGCCCGCGCGATCCGGATGCCAGCCCAGTTTCCATTCTTCGCCCATGGTCGGGTTTTGAGTGCACCGGATCGGTACACCGAGAGAGTCATGGGCATAACACACGTTGCAACCAATACATTCGCGGATGTCTTCTGAACGACCTTCTTCAATTTTCTTGGGCAAAAATGGATCAGCAATCGACGGTCGTGCCGCGCCGATCAGATCTTGCGATCCATCTTTGATCACCCGCGCCATTGTGTCGGGCGAGGTGAACCGGCCAACGGCCACAACCGGTTTGGACGTCAGTGACTTTGCTGCAGCGATGCTGTCCACGAAGGAGGCTTCTTTGACGAACCGGCTGGCCCCCATTTCAACGCCATAGTCCGGAACTGTCAAATCCCAGAGGTCGGGCAGATCAGCCAGCAAACCAAAGGCATCGAAGGTTTCGGGGTCATTCAACGCCACACTGAACCGGGTGGCCACTGCCGCCTTATGACCGACTGCTTCGCGGGTTTCTTCGATCAACTCACGAACGATCCGAACCCGGTTTTCCAGCGAGCCGCCGTATTCGTCTGTGCGGGTGTTGATTGTCGGGTCAAGAAACTCGGAAATCAGATAGCCGTGGGTGGCATAGACATAGACAATGTCAAAACCCGCCTCGCCCGCCCGCAAAGCAGCATCCCGGTGCCAGCGACGGATATCGCGGATATCCTGCTTGTCGACCTTGCGCGCCTGAAATGGATTTAAAACGCTGCTGTCCGTCTGAGGCCGATTGCGCAGCCCGTAAGCAGGCAGGCGGGTGCCGAGGTTCGCGACCATCCCGCCGCCGATCCACAGTTCCACCCCGGCCAGTGCGTCATGTTCATGTACCGCATCGGTCATGAGCCGGTTGGCACGGATGTCATCCTGATCCCACAAAGCCGCATAAGGGTAATAGTCGTTGTCGGACGTCGGGTGGATCGAACAGAACTCAGTGTTGACCACCCCCCAGCCTCCTTCGGCCTTCACACCCCGCATTGCCGCCAGTGTTTGTGGTCGTCGCCAGCCCATTCCGGTGCAATGGGGGACCTGATAAAATCGGTTTTTGGTTTCTACTGGACCAATCTTTATGGGTTCAAAGAGTACATCGTGTCTTGGATCGCGCATTTTTGCCTATTTTCACATCATTTTCGACTTAAAATTATTTGAGCGCTCAATTAAACCTTGAGTCAAGTGATGTTCCCGCATAAATTTTTTGTTGAACTGGTCTGTCTGAAAAACTCAGATGGTCCACGCCACCAAACAGGGAGAGAAATATGTATCACTTTAGAAAGACGGCGACGTGTATCGCAGCCGCCTTGTCGCTGACTGCTGGTGCAGTCATGGCCGCCGACGCTGATCTGGTTATCTTTGACTGGGCGGGTTACGAAGACCCCGAGTTCTTCAAAGCCTATACTGCCAAACATGGCGACAGCCCAACCTATGCCTTCTTCGGCGACGAAGAAGAAGCGTTCCAGAAACTACGTTCCGGCTTTAAAGCTGACATGGCGCACCCTTGCTCGCAATCCGTTCCAAAATGGATCGAAGCTGGCCTTCTGGCACCGCTGGACATTAGCCGCATTGATCGCTGGGACGAGCTGGAAACGTCGTTCCGTGACATTCCCGCTTTCCAAAAAGATGGTGAGTATTATTTTATTCCGGTCGATTGGGGCAACACGCTGGTCACCTATCACACAGAGCACCTGAAGGCGGAAGATGTGCAATCGCTGCAAGCCTTTGCTGACCCTAAGCACGCAGGCCGCATTTCGGTTGGTGACAACGTTGACGACGCCTATGCATTGGGTTTTCTGGCCACTGGCGTGACCGACTGGACCAAGGCAACGGACGAAGAGTTCAAAGCTGCATCTGATTTCCTGCGCAAAGTTCATCAGAACGTGCGCACCTATTGGGCCGACGGCGCGTCTCTGGCTCAGTTGATGCAAAGCGGCGAAGTGTACCTGTCATGGGCCTGGAACGAGACTTTCTCGACCATGTCTTACGAAGGTCACCCAATCGCGATCAACAAAGATACAGACGAAGGCAGCTCGGCTTGGGTTTGTGGGTATACCAAACTGGCGGATGCGCCGGGCTCCGAAGACAAGTTCTATGACTTCATCAACGCATGGCTCGAGCCTGCAACTGCCAACTATCTGGTTGGTTACTGGGGCTATGGCCACGGTAACGCAACCGCAATGGCAGCCATGGCTGAAGCCGATCTGGCGGCCGTCGGGCTGGCATCGAACGAGCAAAGCCGGGCGAAAACCTTGTGGCAGTCACCAGTACCATCAGAACTGCGTGAAAAGATGATTGCTGAGTTCGAACTCATCAAAGCTGGTTTCTAAATCCACTCACGGAGAGAAATCAGGAAGCCCCGGTCAAATGGCCGGGGCTTTTTGCTTGTTTGCCCTTAGCCCCAAGAAAGAGAATTCCATTGATTGATCTGAAAACCTTCGAAAACCTTGCAGATACACCGCTGAGTGCCTTTGCACCGAAACCTACGACTCTCACCGAAGGACAAGAAGAAGCTGCCGTTGTTCTGTGGACTTCACCAGATGAGAACACGTCTATTGGCGTTTGGGAGTGCACGCCCGGTCATTTCACGGCCGACCGAACATCTGCCGGCGAATATTGCCATATCATTTCTGGGCGCGCTTCAGTGACCAATGCTGACGGTAGCGGAACCCGAGAGATCGGACCGGGTGACCTGTTGATCCTGCCACAAGGTTGGAAAGGGGAGTGGGTCATTCACGAGCATATGCGCAAACTATTCGTGATCAATACCTCAACTTAGTTTAGCTTAAATACATAGTTTCAATGCCGAAACCACACATCAACCATCGATCGCCGCTGATCGATGGTTGGTCATTAATCTGCATCGTTTGCAAGTTGGAAAAAAGATCGGGATTTTCCGATTAACTCGGCTTTTGACCCCGAATATGATGTGGACAGTGTTCGCCAGACTTGAGCACCGGCATCATTTTGCTCCAAGTCGAAACCTGGTCTGCAATAAAGGTTTCACCATGGGCTTGTTCCAGTTTGGATCGTTCAGGGCCCGTTAGCCGGTTTAGTTCACCTGCCGCGACTTCCCGGTACCATGGGTTGCGATTGCGCAACGAGATTTGGGAAAACCCGACATCTGCCAAGGCGCGGGTGTACCGACCAGGCGAGGCCATGGCGAAATCCAGATCCTCTGCCGTGATATAGTCCTGCATTTCGGGTGACGGGGTGTTGTCGTGCGAAATCAGCCAGTCTGACGCCGCAAACCACCCGCCGGGCCGCAACACGCGATAAACATCACGGCTCAGAGTTTCTTTGTCCGGGATATGGATAATTGAGTCTTTTGAGTAGACGATGTCAAAGCTGTTTTCGGGAAACGGGAAGGGGCCGGGTTCGACTAGCTGGATATCGATCCTGTCTGAAAGCCCCGCCGCGGCTGCTCGTTGGCGGGCCTCATTGACGACCGGCTCCTCAACGTCAATGCCGATCACTTTCTTTGCCCCAAGCGTTCCCGCCAAAAGCACGGCGATTGCACCCGAACCGCTTCCTATGTCGAGAACGGTTTTACCGCGAAGGTCCAACCCTTCGACTACAAGCGTCGCTTCTTCTGCTCCGCCGGGAGACAGAAACCCGTCTCCCCACATGTCCTCAAGAAAGTGGATAACCTGATTGTCGTAGTGCAGTTCATTGTCGCTCATGCGGTGTCCTCCCGATCATCGCTTGGCGGCCTGCGGATGTGCTATTCGAAAAGCACGACGGATTCCGCCCCCCATCTGACCATGACCTTGCTGCCAGCAGGCAGAACCGAACGGCCTGCCGTGTTGCGCATGGATATAGTGACAGGTTCGCCGCTGCCGGGCAATTGCACCGTATAATAAGTCATATCGCCGTAATACGCCGTTCCAGTGACCTCGCCTTCGACTTTGTGCTCGGCATTGTCATTTCCATCACCAAGGACAGTCAGCATTTCGGGGCGGATTCCAACCGCATCAATCGTTGCAGGATTGAGACCGGCCGGCGCGATGTCGATAGGGACCTGAACGGGGCCCAAAGCATCAATGTTGATGGTCAATGTGGTTTCGTCTTGCGACCCAAGTTTGGCATCGAGAAAGTTCATCACGCCAATGAAAGAGGCAACCCGTTTGGTTCGCGGGCGGCGATACAGCTCTTCGGGGGATGCCAGTTGAGCGATCTCACCTTCAAACATCACCGCAATTCTGTCTGACATGATCAGCGCCTCTTCCTGATCGTGTGTCACCAGAATGAAAGTAATGCCAAGGGTTTGCTGCAAAGAGCGCAGTTCTACCTGCATCTGGTCGCGCAGTTTCTTATCCAGCGCCGAAAGAGGCTCGTCCAGCAAGATCACTTTGGGTCGCATCACCAGTGCCCGCGCAAGCGCCACACGCTGACGCTGACCGCCCGACAATTCATGCGCGCCGCGGTCGCCCAGCCCGTGCAGATCAACCATGTCGAGGGCTTTGTCGACCTCCGTAGCGATCTCTTTCTTGGGCATTTTTTGGGTTTTTAGTCCATAGCCAACATTTTCCGCAACGCTGAGATGCGGGAAAATTGCATAGCTTTGGAACACCATGTTGGTGGGGCGCTTGTTGGCTGAAATCCCGGCCATTGGTTTGCCATTAATGTCGATGGTGCCGGTGGTTGGTTCATCAAAACCGGCAATCATGCGCAGCAATGTGGTTTTGCCACAGCCAGACGGGCCCAACAGAGAAAAGAATTCGCCCTCGCGGATGCCCGCATTGATCCCTTTCAGCGCCTGAAACGTGCCGAAAGTTTTGGTGACATCGCTTAGAACGATGATGTCATTTGCGTCGATAGCCGCCATTACATAAATCCTCCGGCCGAAGCCTCAATGCCCTGTTTCTTAGCCGCACGACGGCGGAACCATTCCGCGAGGATCAGAAGAACCACGGACAGAGCCAGCAAGATGGTGCCCAGGGCCATGACCGAGGGCAGTTTTGTCGGGAAGCGCAACTGGCTCCAGATATAGACGGGCAGGGTGACATCCGTGCCGGTCAGGAAAAACGCGATGATGAATTCATCCAACGAGATGGTGAAGCAGATCAACAGGCTGGACACCACGCCGGGCATGACCAAAGGCAAGATGACGCGCCGGAACGTGCCCCAGCGGCTTTCTCCCAGGTCGAAAGAGGCCTCTTCCAGACTGTTGTCGAGGCCCTGAAAAGCTGAACTCAGAATGGCGATGGAAAATGGCGTGCAGATCAGCACGTGACCGGCGACTACCGTCCAGAGTGACAGGGACATGCCGAGCTGCATCAACAGGACCAGCAGCGATACGGCCACAATAATCTCGGGCAGCACCAGCGGCAGCATAATGAACCCCATAACCGGGCGCTTGCCCGGAAAGCGGTAGCGTGCAGAAGCCCGCGCGGCGCAAGCCCCAAGAATGGTGCTGATCACAGCGGTTGAGATGGCCACCGTTGCGCTGTTTCGCACGGCCCCATGAAGGGCCTGGGTCTCCCAAAGCACGTCGAACCATTTGGTTGTAAAGCCCTGAAGTGGAAACGAAATGATGGTTGCGTCGTTAAAGGCAAACATTGGTAGCAAGAAAACCGGTGCGTACAAGAATAACATGTAGACTACCGCGTAGACGGTCAGCCATTTGCCTGAGAGGTATTTGCTAAGCGAACTCATTGCACTCTCCCTCCAAATTTCTTACCTGCGGCATAAATTATCAAGCTGATAACGGCGACGATCATCATTGATGACACTGCCAAGGCCGCCCCAAGAGGCGCGTTATTGGCTTTGCCAAACTGAATCTGGATCATGTTCGCAATCATCAATCCGTCGGTACCTCCGACGAGTTTAGGGGTAATAAAGTCGCCCACAGTCGGGATCAGCACGATCAGAGTTGACGCAATCACGCCTGGCATAGCCAGAGGCAACGTGATGCGGAAGAACCGGCGCACAGGACCGTCGCCCAGATCTTCGGCGGCTTCCAGAAGCGATCGGTCAATCTTTTCCAACGCGACGAAAATCGGCAGGATCGCAAACGGAGCCCATGCGTGGGCCAGCGTCAAAACCACAGCATTCGCGTTGTACAGGATAAAGGTCAGCGGCTCGGCAATCAGACCGAGTTCCATCAGGGCCGTGTTCAAAACGCCGTTATAACCAAGGATCACTTTCCAAAGGAAGACGCGCAGCAGGTAGCTGGTCCAGAAAGGTACAGTGATCAGGAACAGCCACAGCGCTTTGCGGTTTTTGACGTGAAACGACAGGAAATAGGCGATGGGAAAGGCCAGAACGACCGTCACAACAGTGACCAGCAGCGAAATCTTCAGCGACCGAATCATCAAAACCTGATAGATCGGCTTGCTCCAGGCTTCGCGGTAGTTGTCCAGCGTCAGTGTAGTCTCGATGTCCAGATAGTTCTGTGTCCAGAAGCTAAATGTCACCACCATCGCCAAAGGGGCTGCCAGCATCAACAACGCGTAAAGGGCTGTTGGACTGAGCAGTGTGAGTCCCTGTCGGGCCTCTTTGTCGAGTGTCATTCCCATTTCGGTGTCCTTGTTTCGTGGACCAAGTTCTCATTCGAGGCATGGCAAATTGCTTTGCACAAGTCTTTTCCTGCCACATTTCTTTGGGTGTGTCCTAACAAATTTTATTTGAGCGCTCAATAAAACTATTTGCGACAAGACCCATTTTGCTGCTATTTTCCGTTAAAGCCCTTTGAAATCTAAATAAAAGGAACTGCAATGCGTCGCGGTCGTACACGGAAACAACCCGAAACTCAGGAAAATGTGCGTCCCAGCACCCGACATTTTGGGGCGACGCCTGCCTACGGGCCGTTAAGTGATTCCGAAGTGACCAAGGTGATCGGCACGGCGATTTCGTTGATGGCGAGTTCCGGGATTGTGTTCGAACCGGGTACAGAGGCGGATGATCTGTTACGCGATGCTGGGTGCACGTTGGGAGACGACGGGATCGTGAAAATTCCCGAGGCTGTGACCCAGCGCGCTTTGGAAACCGTGGCGCGCAAAACTGTTCTTTATGATCGCAACGGCGAAAACCCGGTCACGATTGACAACGAAAACACGATCTTCATGCCGGGCATGACCAACATTGGTGTTTATGATGATGCCACCGGCGAACCCCGGCCTTCGACCCGCGAGGACCTTGCCGCCATAACCCGTCTGTCAGACGGGCTACCGAACATCGACATGATCTGTGTGTCAGTCAAAAACGTGGCAGATTCGACCATCCATGGAGAAATCGACGAATTCCTCTGCATGATGGAAAACACAACCAAGCCTCTGGAGTATCTTTGCGAGTATCCTGTTTCGCTTGATGCGGTGATTGAGATGGCCACCGCAGTGCGGGGCAGTGCCGATGCGCTGCGTGACAAGCCGTACTTCTTTCATCTGGTGACGCCATTGCCGGTGAGCTTTGCGCAAATCCACATTGATCAGATTCTGTCAGCTGTGCGGGCAGGGGTGCCGGTTGGCGTTGGAACGCTCTCTATTGGTGGTGCCTCTTCGCCAATCACATTGGCCGGCTGTCTGGTGCATTGTCTGATGACAGATTTTGCCGCCATCGTTTTGGGGCAGCTGGCCGTCGAGGGCAGCTTTTGCATGGGCGGGTCAGACGTTTTCTTTATGGAGCCTGCCACTGGTGCGATTGGCAGTTTCTCGCAGATGTCGATGGGCGACATGGCGGCGGCGCAAGTGCGGCGTTCCTTGGGGTTTCCGTCGCTGACGGCCTCAGGTGGATGCACAGTAGCGCGTCGGTTCAATCAGGATGCCGTGTGGGAGCTGTCTGCCAGCACCATGAACATCTTTTACCACCGCCCCGCGACCGTCGACTATCTCGGTTCGCTGGATCAGGGGCTCACGTTTTCCGAAGTGGCGTTGTTGTTCAGCGATGATCAGGCCGGAATGTTGCGCAAGATGTGGGAAGGGGTATCTGTCACCGATGAACAGATTGGCACGGACCTGATCGATAGCCTTGGCCCCAAGGGACAGTATTTGGCAGAACAGCACACGGTTGATAACTGCCGCACGCAAGTTTGGAACTCGCGCTATCTTGGCCCGAACATCCCTCTTAGCAATGGGGGCTTGCCAGATCAGGATCTGTTTGAACGAATTGCACTGGATCTCGCCGAGCGCCGCAAAGCCCCGCCGCCCGCCGCTCCGGACGAAGCCGTGATGCAGGTTGCGAAAGATGTTTTGGCGCGGTTCCGCGAGGGTTAAGCAACCCTCGGGGCCATCCGGTTCTTTGGCAATTTGATCGGGAACCTTTCCCGGATTGCTTTGTCCACATCTGCCGGGATGGCGTTGACGAAATGTTCGGCCAGCAGTTTTCCTGCGGCTTCGTGGGCACGTTCATCCATGGTTTTTGCGCCTTCTGCGATCCATACCTGTTGAGAGGACCGATCTGCGGTCGCTGGATAGACGTATTCAGTTTTCATGGATTTCAATGTGTCACCGGCCCCCAAATAATGCCCATCTCCCAACACAGCGGCTTTGATGGTGTCGACGCTTAGGGTTTCGTCGCTGACTTCAATGCCGCGCACAACCCGTTGGGCCATGCCCAGCATGTCATTGTCGATCACCAAAGCTTCGAACGAGCAGCCCATCAGGCTGGCCATCATGCCCGCAGATTCTAGAACACGGTTGGCCCCCGCAAGGCCTGCGACCACGGATGTGATGCCCTTTTCATAACCCATCTGCGCGTCAGGCATTTTGGCGTCTGACATGGATGCTGCAACGGTTGTCGGCAGGTCGTAAAAACGACCAATCTGTGCAACGGCGGCCATGGACACGGCGACTTCTGCCGATCCGCCTGCAAAGGCACCTGTGCGCAGATCAACCGCAAAGGGCCAGGCCGCAAAAGACATTGGGCAGCCGGGGTTGACCATGTTGACCACACAAAGACAGGCCAGAGCCTCAGCCGTGACCTGAACAAGAGCACCGGCGAGGAAAGACGGGGCCGTTGCCCCGGATTGAGGAGCGATTGCAATGTCGTTCACAAGGCCGAGGCGACTGGTAGTGACCAGAACATCCAAGTTTTCCTGCGCGAAACGCAAAGGCGAAACGATCGGGCAGCCACCGAAGCTGACAAAGGGACGCTCACGGAATTTGTCTTCGCCGCCGGCCACCATAGCGTACATTTCAAGCGCGTGAGGGATCGATTCGACTGTATTGAATGTGTGCTCGACAGGTTTGGTCGTACCCGCCAAAACCGCATAAACCACGTTGATGTCATGCTCATAAAGGTCAACCAGCTCGGTCGGAACCACGGTCTGGCCGAACTGGTGAATGTTGGGCAGGGCATCAACAACCCGCGCGGTGTCGTAGAGGTCGATTAGGGTTGAGGGGCGATAGCTCCGGGATTCATAATCCAAGATCGAAACAGCCTCGCCACTTGTGCAATAATTGACCTTGTTGCCTCCGACATGCACGTCCGCATGCATCGGATCGCGGCTGTAGACCGTGTATTCGCGGGCAGCTTTGGTGAGAAGGTCCTCTACCAGCGCATGAGGAAAGCTGAGCCGCCCGTGTGCGTTCACGAAACAGCCCTGTTCGGTGGCCAGCTCAATTACTTCGTCTGTGGCATCGCCAATGCCCACATCCGCCAGAATATCCAGTGCTGCTTTGTGGATTGATCGCAGATCATGATCGCTCAGCGGGTTGTATGTTCCGCCCTCAAGACCTGCGCGAACCGCTTGGCGTGTTTCGTCCCTGGTATCTTCACGCATCGCGACGCGTGCAGCACGGCCACCGGCGCGACGGGTTCTGGAAGGGCGAGAGGTCATGGCATTTGTCCTGTTACTTGGCGTTTGGAGGTGCTTTAGCAGAAAACTGAGTGATTAGTCAAATTTAACTGAGCGCACGCTCAAAAAAGTTGCGAAGAGCCCGAGGTTGATGGTATTGTCTGGATATGGACCAAGTTGTGACGAATGAGACAGACTCCCCTACCAGCCGCCGGATGAAGGCGCGTATCTTAACTTCCGTGGTCGAGGTTGTGGCCATGCAGGGGCTAAGTGGCACAACGCTGGCGAAGGTGGCGGACCGCGCGGGCGTCAGCCAGGGCGTTCTTGTGTTTCACTTCAAGTCCAAATCGGGCCTGCTGAATGCCACCTGCCGTCATCTGATTGAAGACTACATGCAACTTTGGCAGCCCGCGCTTGATCTTATCAATCCGGCGGAGCGCATCACAGGATTGGTGCGTGCTGACTTTGATCCCAGCATATGTTCCCCGCAGCAGTTAGCGCTGTGGTTTGCTTTTTGGGGCGAAGGAAATGCCCACAACTGGTATGATGACTTCTGTCGGGATGCCGAACGCCAGCGGACCGATGCGATGATCGATACCTGTCGGGCGTTAGTCCCTTCGGAAAACCCTGAGATTCTGGCCCAATCTATCGATTGTTTTATTGATGGGCTTTGGTTGCAGATGCATTTGCAAGGCGAGAAGGTAACGCCACAAGATGCACAAGAGCGGGCATTGGGGCATCTGCATTTGCTTTTACCGAACATTGTCTAGCGGTTAAGGTCGTGGCGTCATAAATCAAATACTGATTATCAAATATTCCAAGAGAGAGAATCTGGACTGTTTGCATTTTCAATAAAAGCCACAAAGAGTAGAGTGCAATCTTGTCCGCACTGCCACTAGCCATCGGAGGAATATAATGGGCGTCCGCAGCGAAATCCGCTTTCTGTTGAACGACAGGGATATCTCTATCTCCGATCTTGGGGCGTCAAACACGCTTTTGGATTTTCTGCGCCTTGATCAGCGTCTGACCGGCACCAAAGAAGGTTGCGCCGAAGGCGACTGTGGGGCTTGCACTGTGCTGGTGGGGCGTCTTCACGAAGGGCAAATGCGCTATGAAGCTGTGAATGCGTGTATCCGGTTCCTTGCTTCGGTTGATGGCTGCCATGTGGTCACGATTGAGCATCTGCGCGGCAAAGATGGCGCGTTGCACCCTGTGCAGCAGGCCATGGTTGAAGAGCACGGCAGCCAATGCGGGTTTTGTACCCCTGGTTTTGTAATGTCGCTTTACGCACTTTGGATGGAAGTGCCAGAGCCTTCGGAACATCAGATTGAAACGGCTCTGCAAGGCAACCTTTGCCGTTGTACGGGCTATGCCCCTATCATTCGTGCCGCGCATGCCATCAGCCGCTACGGCACGCCCGCGTCAGATTTTTTGGTGCAGGAACGCGCCGTTGTTGCTGCAAAACTAAATGCGCTGAGTGATGGCTCTCGGGTTGAAGCGGGCCCGGACGACAACCGTGCAATTATTCCGGCATCTGTTGATGATCTTGCTGAAGTTCTGGTTGCTAACCCAAATGCAACCATCGTGGCAGGCGCAACGGATGTGGGCCTTTGGGTGACAAAGTTTCTGCGCCCGATTGGCCCCGCGATTTTTATCGGGCTAATGGATGACCTAAAGTCCATAAATTCCGATGCGGATCGTATACGTTTGGGTGCCGGTGTCAGCTATTCCGAAGCCGAAGAAACATTGACCTCTGCCTTCCCGCATCTGGCCGAGTACTGGTCGCGTATCGCTGGGTGGCAGGTGCGCAACATGGGGACAATTGGCGGCAATATCGCGAATGGATCACCTATTGGAGACACACCGCCAGTTTTGATCGCGCTGAATGCGTCGATCACCCTGCGCCGTGGGGCTGAGCGCCGTCAGGTCGCATTGCAAGACTTCTTTGTCGCCTACGGCAAACAGGATCGGGTTGCCGGGGATTTTGTCGAAGAGATCCATATTCCCGTTTCGCAAGGCGACTGGCGTCACGCGGCCTATAAGATTTCGAAACGTCGCGACGAAGACATCTCATCGGTTGCCGTAGGGCTCGCGGTTGAGGTTGAGAATGGCAGGATCGTTGCGGCGCGCCTGGCTTTTGGTGGCATGGCGGCAACACCGAAACGGGCCGCGCAGGCCGAAGCCGCGCTTGTTGGGCAAGCGATGGCCGAGGCAAGTTTTGAGGCTGCCGCACAAGCTCTGACACAGGATTTCGCCCCGCTGACTGATTGGCGCGCCAGCGCTGAATACCGCCTGAAAGTGGCGCAAAACCTGCTGCGCCGATTCTGGTTGGAACAAAATGGCGATGACACCGCCCGGCTGAGCGCATGACGATGGGAAAAAACATGACACAATCCGCGTCTATCAAAGGTGGCGTAAACACCGATCTGCGCCATGACAGCGCCATCAAACATGTCTCGGGGCGAGCGGAATACACCGACGATATCCCCGAACCCATCGGCACGCTGCATGCCTATCTTGGCGTGTCGAACGTGGCGCATGCCACGCTGAACGGCATAGACCTTGAGGCTGTACGCGCCGCCCCCGGTGTGGTCGGCGTGCTGACCGCCGCAGACATTCCCGGCCACAATGACGTCAGCCCCACGGGCCGCAATGACGAGCCGGTGTTTCCGACCGAGAAGATCGAATTCCACGGCCAGCCGCTGTTTGCCGTGGTTGCCGACACCCGCGACAACGCCCGCAGGGCGGCAGAGCGGGCCGTCGTCGATTGCGATGTCCTGCGCCACGCGCTGGACCCGATTGCGGCACAGGATGCCGGGTATCCTCATATCACCGACAATCTGACACTCGCACGCGGAGCGGCTGAGGCTGAGATGCCGAAAGCCACCAATCGCGTGGCTGGTCGGATGAGCATTGGCGGTCAGGATCACATGTATCTGGAAGGGCATATTGCTTTTGCCATTCCCGGCGAAGACGACGATGTGATTGTGCATTGCTCAACCCAGCACCCGTCCGAGGCGCAGCATATGGTGGCCCATGTTCTGGGCGTGCCGTCGAACGCCGTGGTGGTGAATGTGCGCCGTATGGGTGGTGGATTTGGCGGCAAGGAAAGCCAGATGAACCTGTTCTGTGTCGTTGCCGCAATGGCCGCGAAAAAGTGGAACGTGCCGGTGAAAATCCGCCCCGACCGCGATCAGGACATGACGGCCACCGGCAAGCGCCATGACTTTGTCGTCGATTACGAGGTCGGCTTTGACAATGATGGCCGTATCGAGGCGGTCAAAGGTGACTTTGCTGCGCGCTGTGGCTGGTCTTCGGACCTGTCTGGCCCGGTCACGGACCGCGCGCTGTTTCACGCCGACAATGCCTATTTCTATCCGCATGTGAAACTGGTCAGCCAGCCGATGAAGACCAACACGGTCTCAAACACGGCTTTTCGCGGCTTTGGCGGACCACAGGGCGTGGTGGCTGCCGAACGCATGATTGAAGAGATTGCCTATGCGCTGGGCAAGGACCCGCTTGAGGTGCGCAAAGCCAACTTTTATGGCGGCGAAGGGCGGGACCTGACGCCCTATCATCAGCAGGTCGAAGACAATATTCTGGACCGCCTGATCGGCGAACTTGAGGACACGTCAGAGTATCAGGCCCGTCGACAGGCCATTCTGGAGCACAACGCCAAGGGTGGCATCATCCGCAAGGGCATCGCGCTGACACCGGTCAAATTCGGCATCTCGTTCACCGCGACCTGGTACAATCAGGCCGGCGCTTTGGTGCATGTCTATAACGATGGCTCGATCCATCTGAACCACGGCGGTACGGAAATGGGGCAGGGCCTCAACACCAAAGTGGCGCAGGTTGTGGCGGAGGCCTTTCAGGTCGATTTCGACACCATCAAGATCACTAAGACGACAACGGAAAAGGTGCCGAACACATCGGCCACGGCGGCCTCAAGCGGATCAGACCTCAACGGCATGGCCGCGCTGAACGCCTGCGATCAGATCAAAGAGCGGCTTGTTGCCTTTGCCGTGGAAGAGTGGGGTGTTTCGGCGGATGAGGTCGAATTCCAACCCAATCAGGTGCGCGTTGGATCTGAGGTCTTTGCCTTTGGCGACTTTGTCAAACGCGCCTATATGGCGAGGGTTCAGCTCTCGGCGGCAGGCTTTTACAAAACGCCGAAAATCCACTGGGATCGTGCGGCTGGCAAGGGGCGCCCGTTCTATTACTACGCCTATGGTGCCGCCTGTTCCGAGGTCAGCATCGACACGCTGACTGGCGAGTATGTCATTGATCGCACGGATATTTTGCATGATGTGGGCAATTCCCTGAACCCGATCCTCGACAAGGGCCAGGTCGAAGGCGCGTTCATTCAGGGCATGGGGTGGATGACCACCGAAGAGCTGTGGTGGGATGACAAGGGCGCATTGCGCACCCATGCGCCATCGACCTACAAGATCCCGCTGGCCTCGGATCGTCCGCGCATCTTTAACGTCAATCTGGCTGACTGGTCGGAAAACCGCGAGTTGACCATCAAACGATCGAAAGCCGTGGGCGAGCCACCCTTTATGCTGGGTATTGCAGTGCTCGAGGCGCTGTCGATGGCGGTGGCATCGGTGGCCGATTACAAAACCTGTCCGCGTCTGGACACGCCCGCGACGCCGGAACGTGTTCTGATGGCTGTTGAGCAGCTCAAAGGGGCGTAATCTGATGGTTTCGGTGGATATCAGCGACTTCTTTGAGCGGCATGACCGCGTTGTGGAAGTGTGCCTTGCGGATGTGCGGGGATCATCCCCGCGCGAAGCGGGCACGCGCATGTTTGTCGCGCCGGATGCGCTGAACGGAACCATCGGTGGTGGCCAGCTGGAGTATATGGCGATTGACGAAGCCCGGGCCATGCTGAAACGTGGTGACAGGGCGGGTGAAATGGACGTGCCGCTGGGCCCGGAGATCGGGCAATGCTGTGGCGGGCGGGTTCGTATTACCCTGATCGAAATGGATCAGGCAGCCAAAGACATAGCGAAAACGCGCGCCCGCGCGGATGAGCAGGCCCTGCCACATGTCTATGTGCTGGGGGCGGGCCATGTGGGACGGGCGCTGGCGGATCTGTTTCAGCACATGCCGGTGAAATGCGTCCTGATTGATCAGCGCGCCGAGGAACTCGGTCTTAGCCACGCCAACGTCGAGACCCGGCTGACGCCCTTGCCCGAGGTCGACATTGCACAGGCCCCCAAACGCAGCGCCTTTGTCGTGCTCACCCACGATCACGCCCTTGATTTCCTGCTGTCATCCGCTGCGCTGGAACGCAATGATGCGGCCTATGTCGGGCTGATCGGCTCGAAAACAAAGCGCGCCAAGTTCAAATCTTGGTGCAAAAATCAGTGCGATGGCCTGTCCATCGACACGTTGATCTGCCCTATTGGGGCAGGCGGTAGCCGCGACAAGCGGCCGTCCGTGATCGCCGCGCAAGTCGTGGCCGAAGTGATCACGGCATTGACCTCTGAACCTGCCGAAACCAGCGCCCCCCCGGGGGCAAGTGAACCGCCCACTCAGGGCGATCCATTGGTGAGGCAGAAGACAATCCGAAAGGATCACGTCTGAGCCTCATCCTGTAACTGGAGGAGGTCCGTCATGACGGAAATGAGTTACACCTACAAGCTGTTTCATCGCAGCGATTTCAGTGCCTTTTGGGCGTTGTTTACCGATAACCTGATCAACCTGATGGTGTTGGCCGGGGTTTGTCAGTTTGTGTTCAACATGCCCGCCGAGATCGTGTTCGGGCGCATTGTCCCCGGTGCTGCCGTGGCGATTATGGCAGGCATCGCGGTTTATGTGGTTTTGGCCAAGCGCGCCGCCGCGCAACATGGCCGGGACGTAACAGCGCTGCCATATGGCATCTCGACCCCGGTGATGTTCGTCTATCTGTTTGGCGTGATCGGCCCGATCTACTGGTCGACAGGCGATGCAACACTCGCCTGGCAGGTTGGCATCGGTGCTGGCTTTATCGGTGGTATCGTCGCGGCGTTTGGGGCCATTGTCGGCCCGTTCCTGAAACGCGTGACACCGCGCGCCGGTATGCTGGGCACGCTCTGCGGCATCGCGCTGGTGTTTATCGGCACTGTGCCGCTGGCCACAATCTTTGAAGATCCGTTTATTGGTTTTGCCTCGCTGATCATCATCCTCTGGGGGCTGGTGGGCCGTTTCCGCCTGCCGTTCAACATTCCAGCGGGCCTGTTGGCGCTGCTGATCGGTACGATGGTGGCGTTGCTGACCGGCAAGGCCTCGGTCAGCTTTGAAGGCGTGGGTGTCTACGCGCCGATGCCCTATTTCGGTGACCTGATTGCAGGTATTCAGCATCTCTTTGCCAACCCGGAACTGTTCCTCGTGCTGGTGCCGGTGCAGATCTATAACTTCATCGAGACCATGAACAACGTCGAAAGTGCCGAAGCTGCGGGGGATCACTACCCAGTGGCCACCTGTCAGGTTATTGATGGTGCTGGTACGATGATTGGTGCGCTGTTCGGCTCGCCCTTTCCGACCACTGCCTATATCGGTCATCCGGCCTATAAACGCATGGGCGCGCATTCGGGCTATATCATTGGTGTGGGCATCGTGATCCCGTTGGCGGCGTTCTTTGGCCTTCTGGCGTTCCTCAACAACCTGATCCCCGTGGCTGCCGCCGCGCCGGTTCTGGTGTTTGTGGCGCTCAGCCTGATCACCAATACCGCGCATTCGGTGAAAACCGACCACATGGCCGCCGTCACGCTGGCAATGATGCCACATGTCTCGGCCTTTTTGATGATCAAATGGGGCTCATTGATGAACGCGCTTGGTGCCACCGGCGTCGAAGGTCTGCCACGTCTTGGCGACGAAGCGCTGACTGCTGCCCTCTTGCAGCAGGGGGCGCATTTCCAGGGGCATCTGGCGCTGTCACAAGGCGCGATCATCACCGGTCTGGTCTGGGGGGCGATTGTGGCCTCGGTCATTGACGGCAAGTTCAAGAACGCCGGTGGCTTTGCCTTTGCGGGTGCCGTGATGTCAGCCATCGGTATCGTGCATTCGGCCAGCCTGCATATGCCGACGCTGGATGGCGTGACCATCGGTTATCTGATCGCGGCTGGGTTCCTGTTCATCTATCCGATGTTCCACAAGGAAGATGATCTGGAAAACCCCAACGTCGTCGTCGACGAAGTTCCGGCGGAATAACCCAATCTGATCCTGACTGCGGGCGGCATCCTTCGCCCGCAGCACCTATTTTACCGGATATCAAACATGACCGTTTCTGGACAAAGACAGCTGTTGCGCGGGCGCGTGCTGAACTTCCACGCAGACCCCGTGAATGAGGCCGATACAGAGGCCTATGACTATTTCGCAGATGGCGCGCTGATTGTGGCCGATGGCAAGATCGAAGCCATTGGAGATTACGACGCCCTGAAACAACCGGGGCTGACCGAGGTCGACCACCGGCCACATCTTTTGATGGCCGGTTTCATCGACACGCATATTCATTTCCCTCAGGTGCAAGTGGTTGCCAGCTGGGGGGATCAGCTGTTGGACTGGCTGAACAACTATACATTCCCCGAAGAGGTGCGTTTTGCCGATCAGGGCCACGCCGACGCCATGGCGCGTGCGTTTTTTGATCTGTTGACCAGCCACGGGACGACGACAGCAATGTCTTTCTGCTCGGTTCATGCGGGCAGTGCGGATGCCTATTTCACCGAAGCCGCGCGCCGCAACATGTGCATGATCGGCGGCAAGGTGATGATGGACCGCAACGCGCCCGACGGGCTGCGCGACACGCCGCGATCGGGTTATGACGACAGCAAGGCGCTGATTGACCGCTGGCACGGGCGGGGCCGCGCGCACTACGCGATCACGCCGCGATTTTCTATTACGTCCACGCCGGAGCAGATGGAGATGGCGGGGGCGCTTGCGACAGAACACCCCGATTGCTTTGTCCAGACGCATCTGTCGGAAAACAAGGACGAGATCGCCTTTACCAAATCGCTGTACCCACAGGCCCGCGACTATCTCGATGTTTATGAACGCTATGGGCTGGTGGGGCCAAAGACCTTTCTGGGGCACGCCATTCACCTCGAAGATCGCGAGATTGCGTCGCTCGCTGAGCGGGGCGCGCATCCGGTGTTCTGCCCGACCTCAAACCTGTTTCTGGGCAGTGGATTGTTCGATGACGGCGGGTTGCGAGAGCAGGGCATCACCAATGCGATTGCCACCGATATCGGCGCGGGCACCAGCTATTCCATGCTGCAAACTCTGAACGAAGGCTACAAAGTTCTGCAATTGCAGGGGCAGAAACTGCATCCCTTGCGCGCCTTTCACTGGATCACGCGCGGCAATGCCGTGGCAATGGGAATGCAGGATCGGATCGGTACGCTGCATGCCGGTACGGACGCTGACATCGTGGTGCTGAACACATCGGCCACCGATGCGATGGCGCTTCGGTCTCAGCGCGCAGAAACCCTGTCGGAAGAGCTGTTCATTCTGCAGATCATGGGCGACGACCGGTCGGTCGAACAGGTCTATGTGGCAGGGCGTGCGCAAAAGGGTGTGGATCTGCCACCAGCGCGTGCTCTGCGCTCTGCCTGAGCCGCTACTTTTCAGGGTTGGGGGTGTCTGCCCCCAATCCTTGAGACAATTCCCCGGCGGCCGCCTTTACCAGCGCTGCCACCTCGGGGATACGGTCCGAGGTCATGCGGCTCACGGGACCAGACACGGAAATGCCGGCCACGGCTTCACCATAGAAGTTCGTGATCGGCGCGGCGACGCAGCGCATTCCCAGATTTTTCTCTTCGTCATCCACCGCAAACCCCTGCGCGCGCGATCTGGCCATCTCGGCGCGAATAGCGTCGGGGTCGCTCAGGGTTTTTTCCGTGAAATCCGTTAGGGTCTGCTCTCGCAGGAAACGCTCAAGACGCCGTTCGGGGAACAGGCTCAAGAGCGCCTTGCCAATGCCCGAGGCATGCATCTGCGACAGGGTGCCGGGCGGAAAGAACGCCCGGATCGACTCGTGGGTTTCCACCTGGCTGACGAACATCACCATGTTGTCTTTTTCGATGCCAAGGTTGGCAGTTTCCCCTGTCGCCTCCATCAGGGTTCGCATCACCGGGCGCGCCCGTTCAACAACACTGGAGCGTCGCAAAAACGCTGAACCCAGCCGAAACGAGGCCGGGCCAATGTGCCATTCCTGCGTCTGCGGCTCACTTTCCACAAATCCACGGGCCGCAAGTGTTGTCAGTACCCGGTACATCGTGGCTGCGGACTGATCCAGCTTCTCAGCAATCTCAGACAAGGTAAGACCCGAGTGCCCGGCAAGGGTTTCCAGCACGATCAACGCCCGATCCAGCGATTGAATCGGGTTTGCCGCAGCGTCGGAGTTGAACGCCTTGGGGCGGCCTTTCTTGCGGAGTGGTGGCTGCATTATGGGGCCTTTGGGCTGTGATCTGGTCATTTTAAGAAATACTTTGAAAATTGAATTCACTCAATAAAAAAATGTAACATTTTGAATTTGTGTACGTTTATCTGGATTATTTGATTTTGAAAAACCTTTTCAAAAAAATTTACTCACAACCAATGCACCTATAAATTGACCCGGACATTCCCAAGAGGAGGCTGACATGAGCTTTCAAAATCCTGTATTCATTCCCGGCCCGACCAACATGCCCGAAGCCTTGCGTCGTGCGGCCGATATGCCGACGCTGGATCACCGCTCGTCATTGTTTGCCGAAATTCTGCACCCCGCGCTGGACGGCGTGAAGCAAGTTCTGAAAAGCAAAACGGCTGAGGTTTTCGTGTTCCCGTCAACCGGCACCGGTGGCTGGGAAACCGCGCTGACCAACACGCTGTCAGCCGGGGATAAGGTTCTCGCGGCGCGCAATGGCATGTTCAGCCATCGCTGGATCGACATGTGCACCCGCCACGGGCTGGACATGCAGATCGTCGAAGCGGCCTGGGGCGCTGGCGTTCCAACGGATCGCTACGAAGAGATCCTGCGCGCCGACAAAAACCACGAGATCAAGGTTGTTCTGGCGACCCATAACGAGACCGCCACCGGCGTCAAAAGCGATATCGCTGGCGTGCGCCGCGCACTCGACAATGCGGGCCACCCGGCGCTCTTGTATGTGGATGGTGTGTCGTCGATTGGTTCGATGGATTTCCGCATGGACGAATGGGGCGTCGACATCGCTGTGACCGGCTCGCAAAAGGGCTTTATGCTGCCCGCTGGTCTGGCCATCATCGGCTTTTCGCCCAAAGCCATGGCACAGGTGGAAACCGCAACCCTGCCGCGCACCTTTTTTGACATTCGCGATATGGCGGCGGGCTATGCCAACAACGCCTATCCCTACACGCCTGCAGTGGGCCTGTTGAACGGGCTGAAGCTGGCGACCGAGATGTTGCTGAATGAGGGGCTGGAGAACGTCTTTACCCGTCACAACCGCATTGCCAACGGGGTTCGCGCCGCTGTGAATGCATGGGGCCTGACCCTCTGCGCACAGTCGCCGGATCTCTACTCCGACAGCGTCAGCGCTATTATGACTCCGGAAGGGTTCAATGCGACTGACATCGTCAGCCATGCTGCGGATGTATACGGAGTCGCCTTCGGTGTCGGATTGGGTGAGGTTGCCGGCAAAGTGTTCCGGATTGGCCACCTTGGATCGCTGACTGATGTGATGGCCTTGTCTGGTATCGCCACCGCCGAGATGTGCATGGTCGACATTGGGCTCGATATCCAACTTGGATCGGGTGTGGCCGCCGCGCAGGAAGTCTATCGGCAAACCACGGGTTACACCCTCAAAGCGGCTGCGTGATGAAGGATACCGTCGACATGATTATTCCTACCTTTGACGACATGCTGACCGCGCATGAACGCATCAGGCCTTATGTGCATGAAACGCCTGTCCTGACGTCTTCGTTTCTGAACGAATTGACCGGCGCTAACCTGTTTTTTAAGTGTGAAAACTTTCAAAAAGCAGCCGCGTTTAAGGTGCGTGGTGCGTCAAACGCAGTGTTCGGTCTTAGCGATGAGCAAGCGGCGCGCGGGGTGGCAACGCACAGCTCGGGCAATCACGCACTGTCTTTGTCCTATGCGGCCGGTCGACGGGGAATTCCATGCCATGTGGTAATGCCGCATACCGCCCCGCAGGCAAAAAAGGACGCAGTGATCGGCTATGGTGGCCAGATCACCGAATGTGAACCATCCACAACCGGCCGCGAAGCGGTCTTTGCCGAGGTACAGGAACGCACCGGTGCCGATTTTGTACATCCCTATAATGATCCGCGCGTCATTGCCGGGCAGGGGACCTGTTCGCGCGAATTGATTGAGCAAACCGGTGGTCTGGACGCTGTGATTGCGCCAATTGGCGGTGGCGGCATGATTTCAGGCACTTGTTTGACCCTGTCGACCCTTGCATCAGAGACAGCGATTTATGCTGCGGAACCCGAACAGGCTGACGATGCCTATCGGTCGTTCAAGGCGGGTCGCATCATTGCAGACGACGCACCCGTCACTGTGGCCGATGGGCTCAAGGTGCCGCTCAAGGATTTGACCTGGCATTTCGTGTCCAGTCACGTGACAGACATTCTGACCGCGTCAGAGCAAGAAATTATCGATGCGATGCGTCTTATCTGGGCGCGTATGAAGATTGTGATGGAGCCTTCCTCGGCTGTGCCGCTGGCCACCATCCTCAAGAATAAAGAAGTCTTCGCGGGAAAACGCGTGGGTGTCATCATCACCGGTGGTAATGTCGATCTCGACAAATTGCCCTGGATGAACAGCTGAACATCGGAGTGAAGAACATGAATGCACAAACTAAATTTGACGAATTGATCGTGGGCTTTGATGTGCCGGCTCTGCCAGGTATGGACGAGGCTGACATCCAGACCCCGGCGCTAATCCTGGATCTGGATGCGCTGGAGCGTAACATAAAGAAGATGGGCGATTACGCAGCGGCACATGGTATGCGGCATCGGGTACACGGAAAAATGCACAAATCCGTGGATGTCGCCAAACTTCAGGAAGAACTGGGTGGCGCAGTTGGTGTGTGCTGCCAAAAAGTGTCTGAGGCCGAAGTGTTCGTGCGCGGTGGCATCAAGGACGTGCTTGTATCCAATCAGGTACGTGATCCTTTGAAAGTTGACCGCCTTGCGCAGCTGCCCAAACTGGGCTCGCGCATCATTGTGTGTGTGGATGATCTGGACAACGTGGCAGACCTTTCTGCGGCTGCCGTCAAACACGGCACAACTTTGGAAATCTTTATCGAGATTGACTGTGGTGCGGGACGCTGTGGCGTCAACTCGACCGAGGCCGTTGTTGAGATCGCCAAGGCGATTGACGCTGCAGAGAACCTAAAGTTCACCGGAATTCAAGCCTATCAGGGTGCGATGCAGCACATGGACAGTTATGAAGACCGCAAAGCCAAATTGGACGTCGCGATTGCTATGGTGCGGGACGCCGTGGATGGGTTGAAGGCCGAAGGTATCACATGCGAATTGGTGTCTGGTGGCGGGACTGGGTCGTACTATTTCGAGAGCAATTCAGGTGTATACAACGAGCTCCAGTGTGGATCTTACGCGTTTATGGATGCAGACTATGGTCGTATTCTGGACAAGGCTGGCAATCGTATAGATCAGGGGGAATGGGACAATGCCCTGTTCATTCTGACTTCGGTGATGAGCCACACCAAGGCTGACAAAGCCATTGTGGATGCAGGTTTAAAAGCGCAATCCGTGGATAGTGGATTGCCAACCGTATTTGGCCGTGATGATGCGGTCGAGTATCTGAAGTGTTCGGATGAGCATGGGGTCGTGGGCGATCCGGATGGCGTGTTGAGCGTGAATGACAAATTACGCCTCGTGCCCGGCCACTGCGATCCAACCTGCAATGTGCATGATTGGTATGTCGGTGTGCGAAACGGCAAGGTAGAAACTTTGTGGCCCGTGTCAGCACGCGGGAAAGCGTTTTAATCGGTGGATGGGATGAGGGGGCCAGCCCCCTCAAGCTTCCCCGGAGTATTTCTAACAAGATGAATGAAGGAGCGGGTGCGATGTGGATTGTTCCTGAAAGAGAAAT
This sequence comes from Shimia gijangensis, assembly GCF_900142085.1. Classification (GTDB taxonomy): domain Bacteria; phylum Pseudomonadota; class Alphaproteobacteria; order Rhodobacterales; family Rhodobacteraceae; genus Shimia; species Shimia gijangensis. The sequence goes on along the minus strand of NZ_FQZQ01000005.1, from coordinate 1,121 downwards.
TGCGGGCCTGATGACCCGAGAGGCGGCCTTTGGGGCCGTTGAAAAGGTGTTTTCTTCGATGGCGTCGGGGGATGCTCATAACTTCCCAGTCATTCGAGAAGCCATTGGGCACGAAGAGGCGCTTTACGGCTTCAAAGGCGGGTTTGATCGGGCGGGGGCCGCATTGGGATTGAAGGCGGGTGGTTACTGGCCACACAATCTTGAGAAACGCGGCTTGATCAATCACCAATCAACAGTGTTCTTATTCGATCCCGATACGGGCAAAGCCAGTGCGATGGTTGGAGGCAATTTGCTGACTGCGCTGCGCACTGCAGCGGCGTCTTCAGTGTCGATCAAGCATTTGGCGCGTTCTGATGCCAAAGTGATTGGTATGGTCGGAGCAGGCCATCAGGCGACATTCCAGCTGCGGGCGGCACTTGAGCAGCGGAACTTCGATAAGGTGATCGGCTGGAACCTGCATCCGGAAATGTTGCCAAACTTGGAAAAGGTCGCAACACAAGCCGGTCTGCCGTTTGAAGCCGTGGAGCTGGACGGATTGCACGAGGCAGATGTGATTATCACCATCACGTCGTCTTTTGAAGCAAGTCTGATGTCCCACCACGTCAGTGACGGCACGCATATCGCCTGCATGGGAACAGACACCGTGGGTAAGCAAGAAGTAGAACCTGCATTGATCGAACGCGCCAGTGTGTTCACCGATGAGGTCGCGCAGGCAATCTCACTTGGCGAAAGCCAGCATGCGGTTTGCGCGGGAACCAAGGCCGAAAGTGACATCAATGAAATTGGCGCGGTCATTAATGGCACACATCGCGGTCGCAAGAGTGACGATGAAGTGACGCTGTTTGATGGCACAGGGGTCGGTCTTCAGGATCTGGCTGTGGCGGCATCGGTGGTTGACCTGGCAATCGCAAAAGGCGTGGCGATCGAAGTCGACTTTTGAGCATCTCATCCAAGCAAGTAAAAAAAGGGCCCTGTCATCTGCATGACCGGGCCTTTCTGTCGTTATGAGCGGTGCAAAGCTTAGGGCACCAGATCCTTTAATCTATGCAAGGCGATGCGTTCGACTTGTTTGCAGGCTGTGGCGCGCTCGGAGGGGGTGTTGTTTGTGATGCGTGTTTGGA
>NZ_FQZQ01000070.1 GCF_900142085.1 Shimia gijangensis | reverse complement strand
GTGTCCGTCGTCAGAGTTTTTGGAACCAAGAGCGGCGTAAACTAAGAGAGTGTTCGGCTCATCTGGTTGGTTTGATTATGCGGCACGTTGACTGTGTTGCAAGCGTCGCGTTTCGAATGTCTTCTGTTTGATCCTTTCTCTTTGTTTTAGAATGGCTTTGTCACGTCCGAAGTAGACGTCTGATGGCGTGACGTTATTCAGGCTCTCGTGATAGCGCTGATGGTTGTAGTGATCGACGAAGGCTTCGATCTGGGCTTCGAGATCTCCCGGCAAGAAGTAGTTTTCCAGCAGAATGCGGTTCTTCAGGGTTTGATGCCAGCGTTCGATCTTGCCTTGGGTTTGTGGATGGTACGGCGCACCACGACTGTGTTTCATACCTTTGTCCTGTAACCATTCAGCCAAGTCGGCAGAGACATAACTTGAGCCGTTGTCACTGAGCAGTCTTGGCTTGTGAAGGACATGGACCTGATCAAAGCCAGATGCCTGCAAGGCCAGATCGAGGGTGTCTGTCACATCCTCAGCCCGCATGGTCGTGCAGAGCTTCCACGAGATGATGTAGCGGCTGTAGTCGTCCAGAATCGTGCTGAGGTAGAACCAGCCCCACCCCAGAACCTTGAGATAGGTAAAGTCGGTCTGCCACAGCTGGTTGATGGCCGTTGTCTTATGCTCGAACTCGTTCGCAGCTTTCAGCACGATGAACGCCGGGCTGGTGATCAGGTCATGTGCCTTGAGCGTGCGATAGACTGTGGATTCCGATACGAAATAGCGTTCCTGGTCTGTGAACGTTACCGCCAACTCGCGGGGCGACAGCTCTGTCTCCTTCAAGGCGAAGTTGACGACTTTGCGCTTCACCTCGTCAGGAACGCGGTTCCAAACGTGTTTGGGCTTGGGAGATTGATCCTCAAGACCAGCCTCCCCGCGTTGCAGGTATCGGTCGTACCAACGGTAGAATGTGGTGCGAGGGATACCCAGTTTGGCCAATGTACGACGTGCTGACAGATGGCTTTCTTCAACCAACCGGATGATCTCCAGCTTCTCGGATGCGGCATACCTCATTCGTGGTCGCCCCCATCGCCTGTCATGCTTTTTTTGAGAAGACGCAGTTCCAATGTTTGCTCCGCGACAACCTCCTTGAGATCCTTTGCTTCGCGGCGCAGTTCCTTGACCTCGTCAGTGTTTGCGGCACGCGCTGTATCGCCCGCCAGCCGCTTCTTACCGGCCTCCATGAAGTCCTTCGACCATTTGTAGTAAACGCCTTGAGAAATCCCCTCGCGGCGACACAGCTCAGCTATGCTGTCCTCGCCACGAAGACCATCAAGGACGATCCGGATCTTCTCTTCCGCCGAATACTGTTTACGGGTGGCGCGCTTGATATCTTTAACGATCTTCTCGCCAGGGCTCTTCGTAGTCTTTCTCATCTTCCACTCCTCAGTGGCTACGATGAGCCAGAAACTCTCCCTTATCAAATCACCCTAATTGGACCCATAGGCGCTGACGTCAGACA
>NZ_FQZQ01000011.1 GCF_900142085.1 Shimia gijangensis | reverse complement strand
GGTCAAAACTCTTCGGGTCAAGATTACTCTCCTTTGTTTGCAACCTTGAATCAGAAGTCAGACAAAATGGGAATCCCGAACGTCAACAGCCCCTAGTTTCCCCAGCGCGCAAAAATCACCTTGGCGATCTCTGCCCTACCTACTCTGGCCTCACCTTTCAGACACAAAGGTCGTCCGAGTCTGACGGACAGAAAAACCACGATCGCCAAGGATCGAGATCAAATATATCCGTCTTTTCCACGGGCTACCTGCACATCTTTTACTGATTAAAAGGCCTGCATCCTATTTTTTTTGCTCCGTCGACTAGGCTGCTCTTCGCTCACCTCACGGTCAAGTAGCGGTTTTTTGCCTTTTGTGATTATCTTCCCTATTTTCGCCGTATTACCGCAATAGCTCGGGGGTCAACGATAGACCCGCAGTTCAGGTGGCAAGCGGGAAGAGGACTTAGGTCATGCAAGATATGGTAAATGGTTTTGACGTGCCCATGCTTGGGCTTGGTAAGTCAGATTGGCTCGAGACATTGGAAAACATTGTTGACGAGCATGGATATTTTCAACCGCTTGGTGACCGGCATTACGCCACTTTGGTCGAGGAAAAACCGATCCTGCTGGTGACGTTTGAAACGATTCAGGGCGTTCAGAACAGGGGTGACTCGGGTCAGCCTTTGGGGTTTGAACTGGTGCGCGAGCTGGGCTGGTCACATCTTTGCGTCTTATCGGATGGCGACACCTGGTTTCGGGATCCCGCTGTTTACGCCTATTTTGACCGACTTGCAGACGACGGCTTTTTTGATGAATTCGAAAACGTCCTGTTTTACGGCGCTGGTCCATGTGGCTATGCCGCCGCTGCATTTTCGGTTACCGCCCCCGGCGCACGGGTCGTGACAATCAATCCGCAAGCCACGCTTGATCCTTCTATGGCAGACTGGGACCGGCGCTACACTGAAGCACGCAGGCTGTGTTTCACTGACCGATATGGCTTTGCGCCGGAGATGATCGAGGCCGCAGATCAAGCGTTTGTCCTCTACAGCCGCGATCAGCAGGAAGACGCCATGCACGCCACTCTGTTTCATGCCGATAACGTTGAGCGTTTGGCGCTGCCGCGGCTTGGGCCCGATCCCGAAGCACAGCTTTTAGAGATGCAGGTCCTGTTTCGTATTCTGGTGCAGGCCAATATCGGCAAACTGACCCGCGCGAGCTTTTTCAAACTGATGCGGGCACGTCGAAACCACCTGCCTTACCTACGGCACCTTCTAAAACAACTCAAACAAGGCAATCGTTTTCTTTTGACGGCCCTGTTGTGTGCAAATGTGACCGCCCGGATGAGAGCCCCCCAATTTGAAAAAACACTGACCGAATTGGATGCCGCCGCCAGCGAAGGGCGATTGAGCGCTTAAACATCGCAGTCACCTCATTGCCTCTGGAAACAGACAGTCAATTTGTGTAATCGGCAGGTATGAGCCAATCCCTGACAATCTCCCGCCCCGATGACTGGCACCTGCATCTGCGCGATGGCGCAATGTTGAAAGCTGTCTTGCCTGAAACTGCACGTCATTTCGGTCGCGCGATCATCATGCCAAACTTGGTTCCTCCGGTGGTGACAGGATCAGACGCGGCGGCCTACCGTGATCGAATTATGGCGGCCTTGCCGGACGGCATGGGGTTTGAACCCTTGATGACGCTCTACCTGACCGAAGACACCGATGCCGATGATCTGGCCGCGGCGCATGCGTCGGGTCTGATCAAAGCGGTGAAACTTTACCCTGCAGGGGCCACAACAAACTCGGCCTCAGGTGTTGCAAACTTTGACAAAGTGCGCGGCGTTCTGGAAAAAATGGCCGAGATTGGGCTGCCCCTGTGCGTGCATGGCGAAGTGACCGACAGCGATATCGACATTTTTGATCGCGAGGCCGTCTTTATCGATCGCGTACTTGATCCGATCCGCAAAGCGACTCCCGGCCTGCGTGTGGTGATGGAACATATCACCACCAAAAACGGCGTCGACTATGTTCTGGCCAATGCGTTCGATCTCGGCGCCACGATCACTGTCCAACACCTGATATTGGATCGCAATGACATGCTGGTTGGCGGAATGCGTCCGCATTATTATTGCCTGCCGATCCTGAAACGCGCCGAACACCGCGAGGCTTTGCTGTCCGCCGCAACTTCAGGGGATGCACGTTTCTTTCTCGGCACCGACAGCGCGCCCCACCCAACACACGCAAAGGAGGCCGAATGCTGCTCAGCAGGGTGTTTTACCGCCCCAAATGCCCTGTCCATCCTCGCCCAGACTTTCGAAAAAGCCGGCGCGTTGGACAAGCTGGAAGGGTTCACCTCGCACCATGGCCCAGCCTTCTATGGCCTGCCGGTCAACAGCGACACGCTCACGCTCACCAAATCCGACAGTGCCACGCAATTCCCTGCCAGGATTGACGCTGGCGACGACACCGTCACCGTGTTCGACCCCGGTTTTCCGGTCTACTGGGACGTGACCTGATCTTCGTATTGCCCGAAATACTCCCGCCGGAGGCCCCTGCCGTCTCCACAGCGATAACCCAATAAGGATGATCCCATGATCCCCACATCCTACCCCTCGCCAGAAGAAATAGCCCGCCTGACCGCGCGTATGCTGCTTGAAATCGGTGCCGTGAACTTCAACACGGACGAACCCTACACACTGGCGTCCGGTCTGCCTTCACCCAGCTATATCGACTGCCGCAAGCTGATCTCGTTTCCACGCATCCGCTCGACGTTGATGGATTTCATGACCGTCACGGTCATGCGCAACGCGGGGTTTGAAGCCTTTGACAATATCGCCGGCGGCGAAACCGCAGGCATCCCTTTTGCCGCCCTTGTGGCCGAGCGTATGGCGCTGCCCATGACCTATGTGCGCAAAAAACCCAAAGGTTACGGCAAAAATGCCCGCATCGAAGGCGCGATGAGTGAAGGCGAGAGGGTTCTTCTGGTCGAGGACCTGACCACCGATGGCGGCTCCAAACTCAGCTTTGTAGATGCGATCCGCGAAACCGGGGCCACTTGTGGTCATACGGCAGTGATTTTTTATTACGACATCTTCCCGGAGACGACCAAAACCCTGGGCGACCACGGTGTTGAATTGCACTATCTATGCACCTGGTGGGACGTATTGGCCGAGGCCCGCGCGCAAGGGGCTTTTTCGGATGACACATTGACCGAGGTCGAATCCTTCCTGAAATCACCCCGCGCCTGGCAAGATGCCAGAATGGCAAAATAACTGGGGAAAGTTTGGGGATGATTCTATCCACAGAATCAAACCCCAGCCCCCATATATTGCGGCGAGCACTATTCTGGCGTCGAAATCTGGGGTAATTCGTGTTATCCACACGAATGTCCACAAGGTTCAGGCTTGGTTATCCGCGAAAATTTGCACATAGCCAGCATGGGCCGATCCACATAGAACATCCTCTATCGAGGAGGCAGGCCAAATGAACGAGATCGCGACAATCAACGCCACGGGCGTGGAAGCTAAACTTGACGACCCGATGCCCCATTCCATTGAGGCTGAGCAACAGCTTCTGGGCGCGATCCTCACCAACAACGACATTTACGATCGGATTGCGGCGATCATCCGCCCCGAACATTTCTATGACCCGGTGCATGCCCGTATCTTCGAGGTCGCCTCAGCCCGCATCGCCCGCAACAATCTGGCCTCTCCGGTGACAATCAAAGCGTTTCTGGAAGACGATGAAGGCCTGAAAGAACTCGGCGGTCCAGCCTATTTGGCCCGTTTGGCCGGTGCTGCGATCTCAGCGTTTGCAGCGCGCGACTACGCGCAGATGATCTATGACATGGCGATCCGCCGCGAATTAATTGGCTTGGGCAACAATATCTCGACCAAGGCCCAAAAAGCCGATGTGGCACTTGAACCGAAGGAACAAATTATTGAGGCCGAACAGGCGCTCTATAAGCTATCCGAGCAAGGCCAGACCGACAGCGGCTTCGTGTCCTTCCTCAAGGCGGTCACCGAAGCGGTGAATGTCACCAATCAGGCCTACGAGCGCGGTGGCGGTATGGCGGGCATTTCCACCGGCCTAACCGATCTCGACAAACAATTGGGGGGTTTGCACCCATCAGATCTTTTGATCCTTGCCGGGCGTCCATCCATGGGCAAAACCTCGCTTGCAACCAACATCGCTTTCAACATCGCCAAGGCCTATAAAAAGGGTATCAAGACCGACGGCACCGAAGGCGCATTGGATGGCGGTGTTGTAGGCTTCTTTTCGCTTGAGATGAGCGCTGAACAACTGGCCGCACGTATCCTTGCCGAAGCCTCGGAGATTTCGTCTCACAAAATCCGTCAGGGTGATCTGACAGAAGGTGAGTTTCGGCGCTTTGTCGATGCCGCAAAATCGCTGGAAGCCTGCCCGTTGTTCATTGACGACACGCCCGCCCTTCCAATCTCGCAACTGGCAGCCCGCGCGCGGCGTCTGAAACGCACCCATGGGCTGGACGTGTTGATCATCGACTATTTGCAACTTTGCCGCGGGACAGCTGAAAACCGGGTCAATGAAATCGCAGAGATTTCGATGGGCATGAAAGCCATCGCCAAAGAACTGAATATCCCCGTGATCGCCCTGTCGCAACTCAGCCGACAGGTCGAAAGCCGGGACGATAAACGCCCAATGTTGTCTGATCTGCGCGAATCTGGCTCGATCGAGCAGGACGCCGATGTGGTGATGTTTGTATTCCGCGAAGAATACTATGCCGAACGCGAAGAACCGTCGGCTGATCGTCTGGATGAAGTCGCCGCCTGGCAGGAACGCATGTCGCAGCTTTATGGCAAAGCGGACGTGATCGTGGGCAAACAGCGTCACGGCCCGATTGGCACCATTAAGCTCAGCTTTGAAGCTGAATTTACCCGCTTTGGCAACCTCGCCAAGTCCTGGCAGGAACCAGACGACGTTGGCTTTTAATGCCAGCCATTCAGGGGCTTAATCACATCACACTTGCGGTCACGGACCTGCAACGCGCGCTTGACTTCTACTGTGGTATTCTTGGCGCCAAAAAGACCGCAAAATGGGCAACCGGCGCCTATCTGGATCTGGGCGGGATTTGGCTGTGCCTTGCTGTGGGCCCGGTCACGCCAAGACAGGACTACACCCACTTTGCATTGTCCTGTTCTGGTGAAGGTTTTGAGGCCCTTGCTAAAAGTATTCGGGCAACCAGCCCAGAGTGGCAGACCAACAGCAGTCAGGGTCCATCCTTGTATTTCATGGATCCCGACGGACACCGGCTCGAATTGCACGTCGGGGATATGCAAAGTCGACTAGACCACTATCGTACCCACCCGGAATCGAACGTGACCTTATACGACTAAGGTCGACTGACCCGCCGGCCCGCGCCTTTCCCCTTGACCTTATGCGCACCGCGTTCGAAAAGTCCTGCATGGCTACAGCGACCTTATCAATCGACCTCACTGCTCTTTGTGAAAACTGGCGTGTTCTTGACGCCATGACCACCTGTGAAACCGCCGCCGTGGTCAAAGCTGACGGCTATGGCCTTGGCGGGGATCGCCCGGCCCGTGCATTACTGCACGCAGGTGTGAAGCGGTTCTTTGTTGCCTCATCCGAAGAAGGCACATCCCTGCGACAGGCCCTGGGACCCGAGCCCGAGATCAACATCCTGTCCGGACATATGTCTGGCGACACCGACATGATTTCGGATATGACACTAACCCCAATGCTCAATAGCGTGGACCAGATGCTGCGCCATTTTGAGGCGCTCCCAACGGCCCCGTTCGGCGTGCAGCTGGACACCGGCATGAACCGCTTGGGCATGGAGCCGGCTGAATGGGCCGCAACTCGTGATATCGTGCTGGCACAAGGCCCAACGCTTTTGATGTCTCATCTGGCCTGTGCTGACGATCCTGAAAATCCGATGAACCCGCGCCAGCTCGGGGCATTTCACGAGATGACCGATGGCATTGACGTCCCTCGATCCTTAGCGGCGACAGGTGGCATTCTCTTGGGCGATGACTACCATTTTGATCTCACCCGCCCCGGCGTTGGCCTTTATGGTGGGATGCCCTTTGTCGAAGCGACACCTGTGGCGCAACTTGATATTCCGGTTATTCAGATTCGCGACCTTGAGCCGGGAGAAACCGTTGGCTATTCAAACACATGGATCGCCAACCGCCCATCCCGCGTTGCCACACTGGCAGCGGGGTATGCCGACGGCATCTTGCGTGCCATGGGAGAAGACGCCTGGGTTCATCACGGCGACACACCCTGCAAGGTGATTGGACGCATTTCAATGGATATGATTGCAGCGGATGTAACTGACCTGACAGAGACCCCCACACATCTTCAGCTTCTGGGCGGGCATCAGTCCGTCGACACGCTGGCCGAGGCCGCAGGCACCATCGGATATGAAATCCTGACCTCGCTTGGTGAACGTTATGGACGGCGGTACAAAGGATGATGGTTCTCACTGCCCCTCTCGCCGCACTTGGGCGTGCCACTTTGGCCTTTTTGGCCACGATCGGTCAGGTCACGATCTTTGCGCTCTCGGCGCTGACACATATCTTCCGCCCGCCCTTTTACGCTCGCGAATTTGCCAATGCCTTGCTGAACATCGGCTGGTTGTCTCTGCCAGTGGTGGGCCTGACTGCGATCTTTACTGGCGGCGCACTGGCCTTGCAAATCTATGACGGCGGCAGCCGGTTTTCCGCCGAGGCCGTGGTGCCTCAGATCGTCGCCATCGGTATGGTGCGCGAGCTTGGTCCGGTTCTTGTGGGCCTGATGGTGGCGGCACGTGTGACCTCGTCGATTGCGGCCGAGATTGCCACCATGAAAGTCACCGAACAGATTGATGCGCTGACCACTCTGTCGACTCACCCGATGAAGTACCTCACGGCCCCGCGCCTGTTGGCCGCTCTGATCGTGGTGCCTGTTCTCGTAGGCATTGGCGATATCATCGGTATTTATGGCGGCTTTCTGGTCAGCACCCAGCAATTGGGCTTTAATCCCGCCACTTATGTGCGCAACACAGTTGATTTCCTTCAACAATCCGACATCATTTCGTCCCTGATCAAGGGCGCTGTGTTTGGTGGAATCGCCGCCACCATGGGCTGTTACTATGGTATGAACTCAGGCCGCGGCGCCCAGGGTGTGGGCCGCGCGACCAAAGCCAGCGTTCAGGCCGCCGCCGTTTTGATCCTGGCTGCCAACTTCCTGCTCACATCGTTGTTTTTCTCGACATGATCACATTTACCGACGTTCATAAATCATTCGGCCCCAAAAAGGTGCTGCAAGGCGTGAATCTTGAGATTCCCAAGGGCCAATCCATGGTGATTATCGGCGGGTCTGGCACCGGTAAATCCGTGGCTTTGAAATCTGTTCTGGGTCTGATCTCACCGGATAGTGGCACCATCACCGTGGACGGCAAAGATGCCACCAAGGGCGACCGCGACGCGTTTCTGGCGCGCTTTGGTATGCTGTTTCAGGGCGGCGCATTGTTTGACTCCCTGCCGGTCTGGCAGAACGTGGCCTTTCGGCTATTGCGCGGATCACTGAAACGCCCTCGTGATGAGGCCCGCGATATTGCCATCGAAAAACTGCGCCGCGTCGGCCTGACGCCGGACGTGGCTGACCTTTTTCCGTCCGAACTCTCTGGCGGCATGCAAAAGCGAGTCGGCCTTGCTCGCGCCATCGCCGCTGAACCTGAGATTATCTTTTTTGATGAGCCCACCACGGGCCTCGATCCGATTATGTCGGGCGTGATCAATGACTTGATCCGCGAAATTGTTGTTGAAATGGGCGCTACAGCTATGACCATCACCCACGACATGTCCTCGGTTCGTGCCATCGCCGACAAGGTTGCCATGCTACATGACGGGATAATCCAATGGACCGGCCCCGTGGGCGAGATGGACAATTCCGGCGACCCTTATCTGACGCAGTTTATCTCTGGCAGCGCCGAGGGGCCGATTGAGGCAGTTCGGTAGCTGCCAGCCGCCTTCAGGACGCAGCATTCGACAATCTTGCGATATGTCTCCATTCTATCAATTGATATTTGTTAATGAGGCAGTCTGATGTTCACCGTCCTAGCCGTTCTGATCCTCCTTGGGCCTATCCTCGCGACAGCTGTGACCGCCTTAAGCGGTGCCATACTTATTCGAAAAAAGTCCTTGCTTGGAACCCTTTTGCTGTGTCTGCCCGTCCTGATGGGTGTTCTCGTGCTTTGGGAGCTGCGATACGATCTTGGTCTAAGCCTGCCTGAGATTAGCTGGTTCCCGACGGGCGCATCGGCAGAACTTGCTATGATGATCGTTGCCGCACTTTCACTGATCGTCCTGATCGTTGCTGTCGTTAAATGGCCTCAAGGCTTACGTTTTCGCGCAGTTCCCGCGATTTCAGCCGCGCTATGGGCTGCCATCATTTTCGCGGGCTGGGCCTTGAGTCAGGCGGATTTCTCTCATTAACCTTCAGGGACCCTAAAACGCGTGGCCTGTTCCAGCCGCAATACCGAAGACGTTTTTCACCAACCGCTCAGGTTGACTGAGTTTTCCAAACCTTCCCCCCTACAGAAGCTTGTTTCCACTGCACGCCGTGTTTACCTCTTGGCCCATGATCCTGCGTTACGCCAATCTTGCCCTTCTGATCCTGTTTCCGATCGCGTGGTTCGCGCCATTGTTGCGCGCGGGGCTGCTGCCCATTTTTGGACTCAGCGAAATTAGCATCATCTCCGGCCTGCAATCGTTGTGGGGCTCTGACCCGGCGCTGGCCTTGCTGGTCACGTTTCTGGCGATTTTTGCGCCCTACATGAAAACAATCGGCCTTGGCCTGATCCACTTTGGATTTCTTCGGCGTAAAACCCTGCCAGTTCTGGAAATCCTTGGAAAACTGGCCATGGCCGATGTGTTTTTGATCGCGCTTTATGTGGTTCTGATCAAAGGGGCTGGCTATGTGACGGTGCAATCTGGCTGGGGACTTTATCTGTTTACAGGCTGTGTTTTGTCCTCAATCGCGATTAGCTATTTGACCCGCAAACGCTGAGGCGTCACAAACACATCATGGCCAAATCTAAAATCCAGTTTTCCTGTACCGCTTGCGGCGATGTCACCAACAAATGGTCCGGGCGTTGTGATGCCTGCGGCGAATGGAACAGCATCGTCGAAGACACGCCCCTCAGCACCGGCCCATCATCAGCGTCGCTGGGCAGCAGCAAGGGGCGCACCGTTGCGCTGACCGATCTGCGCACCGAAGAGGCCCCGCCGCCCCGCAGCACCAGTGGGTTGGTCGAACTGGATCGGGTTCTGGGCGGTGGACTTGTACCAGCCAGCGCAATCCTTGTGGGGGGTGACCCCGGTATTGGCAAATCAACGCTATTGCTGCAAGCTGCTGCACAATTCGCTTCTAATGGTTTGAAAACGCTTTATGTTTCGGGCGAAGAGGCCAGTGCGCAAATTCGCATGCGCGCGCAGAGATTGGGCCTGACTTCGGCTCCAGTTCAGCTCGCCACCGAGACTAACTTGCGCGATATTCTAACCACGCTTGAGGCGGAGCGTCCCAAGCTGGCGATCATCGATTCCATTCAAACCATGTGGTCCGACAACGTCGGTAGCGCGCCGGGCAGCGTCAGCCAGGTACGCGCCGCAGCCCATGAGCTGACCTCTTTTGCCAAACGCAAGGGCACCGCTGTGATCCTTGTAGGCCACGTCACCAAAGACGGCCAAATCGCCGGTCCGCGCGTGGTCGAACATATGGTCGACACAGTGCTTTACTTCGAAGGCGAGCGCGGCCATCAGTTCCGCATCCTGCGCGCCGTGAAAAATCGCTTTGGCCCGGCAGATGAAATCGGCGTGTTCGAAATGACCGGCAAAGGCCTTGCCGAAGTCCTGAACCCCTCGGCTTTGTTTCTGTCAGATCGCGGAGAACCCACCGCTGGTAGCGTGGTCTTTGCCGGTATTGAGGGCACACGGCCGGTTCTGACCGAACTTCAGGCGCTTGTTGCCCCCTCACCGCATTCTCAGCCTCGCCGTACAGTGGTCGGCTGGGATAGTGGGCGACTGGCGATGATTTTGGCCGTACTTGAGGCCCGATGCGGAATCCCTTTTACAGGGCTAGACGTCTATCTGAACGTTGCAGGTGGCATGAAGATCAACGAACCCGCCGCCGATCTGGCCGTGGCCGCAGCACTTTTGTCAGCCCGCGAAGATGCCGCCTTGCCCTCAGATACCGTTGTTTTTGGCGAAATCAGCCTGTCAGGAGCGCTTCGGGCGGTCGGTCAGACAGAAAACAGGTTGAAAGAAGCGCAAAAACTTGGTTTCACAACGGCAATCGCGCCCAAAGGTGGCAAGACTCCCGAAATCAGCGGTATCACGCTGAACCGGATGGGGGATCTGACGTCTTTTGTTGGCGACGTGTTTGGTGCAGGTTAAAGCCTCAGGTTCATAGAGGCGGCAGAAAGAAAGCGAAGAGCGCATGGAAGGTTTTACCATTATCGACGGCGTCGTGGCCGGCGTCATCATCATTTCGGCCCTTCTGGCGTATAGTCGTGGCGTGGTGCGCGAAGCGATGGCCATTGTCGGCTGGATTGCCGCCGCGGTGCTGGCGTTCATGTTCGCCCCCAAAGTCGTGCCATTGGTTAAAGAAGTCCCCGTTGTTGGGGAATATCTGGCGGACAGTTGTGAACTTTCGGTGATCGCGTCCTTTGCGGCCGTTTTTGCGGTGGCCTTGGTGGTCGTTTCGCTGTTTACGCCCCTGTTTTCGTCACTTGTACAACGGTCTGCCCTTGGCGGGATTGATCAGGGGCTGGGGTTTCTGTTCGGCGTGTTGCGCGGCATCCTATTGGTGGCCATCGCATTTTTCGTCTACGAAACCGTGGCGACATCTCAAACATTCCCAATGGTCGACGATAGCCGCTCGGCCACAGTGTTTTCCCGCATGACCTCAAAAATTGAGGAACGCGACCCGGCCCAGGCGCTGGGATGGATTACCCAGCAATATGAAGACTTGGTTGGTGTCTGCGAATAGTAAGCGATCCGACTTGATAAAACGACTGAAAGCTTGGGTTTCGGCCCAAGCTTTCTTTATTTCTGGTCTTAACAGAATCGACGCCGTTCAATCAGCACTTGCGTTGAGAAGAACTTTGCAAAAACACCAAAGAAAATTCGAGCAGTCTGTCGGCTTGCGAACCTCTATTGCACGCGCCACAAGAGCGCTTCGGCGACAAACATTCCATTCAATTGAAACCAGTCCACCTTTATCCGGCTTTCATCATATCGCGTCACAACGAACTTGAGCCCAACATAGCACCGATCAGCCCCCACTGTGAGCTCCTCCCAGCCCTTGATCATGTTTGACGTCACACTTTCAAAAGTCCAGATCGCCTCGCAGCCATCGTCCGGCGTGTAGACCTGAGCGGTGTTTGCTTGAAACTCAACCTAGACTGGCCATTCGAGCCCCGAAGGCAGTGATCCCGTGCCCTCCCAATGTCCGCGATTTTCACTAAGGAAATCCGCGTGGGCAACTTGGCCGATGACAAGTAACAGCATCAATAAAAGCTTACGCATGATGTATCCTCCCTACTGGAAATTGTGCCTCAAAACGCTCATTTCAGCCATGACACACATCAAAAATGGGCCTATCCAAAAACAAAAAAGAACCCTGCAATGCGCGCTATTGTCTGTTGTGGCACACGCGTTCCTGCGTTGGATCAATCCATCTGCCCGACGTTCGTGAGATCATCGAGATGGGGAGGGAAGAGCTGTGCGCAAGTTTATTGGAGTTCTTATTGGTCTGAGTTTGATTGAATTCGGTGTGATTGCCTTTGTCGGTCAATCTAACGTGGCGCAACGCAACGGCAATGTAGAGGACTTCACTGATGTAAACGCGACGCTCTGGGCTGCAACCATGACCACATTGTCAAACGATGATGACGCATGGATATGGACTGAACCACATTAGTGGTTTTGATGTGCTCCAGGTCGCATTTCTGCGGAACGCACACATGCAACATTGAGAGGCGCTTTTTCAGTATCTCTCTGTTGCATGGTGCTCTGAAAAGGCAACGAGCAATCTGTCATCGGTTGTTAGACGACAACCGCCATCAAATGCTCGCCAATGCAGGACAAGTCCACCTTGAGATAAAATGCAGATGTTGCATCCTCAAAACGTCAATTCCGAGCCACATGTCTGCCCGCGACACTTCTTCTTGTGATCCTTTCGTGACATGTGGTGCGCGACCCCTTAAGAGGGGCGTCAAGCAACCCCACTCGGATTCGGAGCCACACCTTGTCCAAACATTTGCCGCCCGCCAATCCCTTTGACGACGATAAGCTGAAAGAGGAGTGTGGCGTGTTCGGCGTCATTGGCCTCAAGGATGCTGCGAACTTTGTCGCCCTTGGGCTTCACGCCCTGCAACACCGTGGACAAGAGGCTGGCGGCATCGTTTGTCATCATCCAGAACACGGGTTCAACTCAGCACGCCGTTTTGGCTATGTGCGCGATAACTTTACCAAAGAAAGCCTGATGAAGACCCTGCCCGGCCCGCTTGCGATTGGCCATGTGCGGTACTCCACGGCAGGCTCTAAGGGGGCTGTCATTCGCGACGTGCAGCCCTTCTTTGGTGAGTTTTCCATGGGTGGCGCTGCCATTGCCCATAACGGTAACATCACCAATGCGCTTGCCCTGCGCAAAGAGCTGATCGAACGTGGATCGATTTTTCAGTCGTCGTCAGATTCGGAATGCATCATCCATTTGATGGCACGCTCGCTGCAACGCAACATCCCCGAGCGCATGGAAGATGCCCTGCGCCGTGTAGAAGGCGCGTTTTCGATTGTCGCCATGACCCGTACCAAGCTGATCGGTGTGCGCGATCCTTTGGGTGTGCGCCCACTGGTTCTTGGCAAACTGGGCGACGGTTGGGTTTTATCGTCAGAAACCTGTGGTCTCGACATCATCGGCGCCGAGTATATCCGCGAAATCAAACCGGGCGAGATGGTGGTGATCACGGCAAAAGGAGGGATTGAATCTGTCTATCCCTTCCGCCCGCAGCCTTCGCGGTTCTGCATCTTCGAACATGTCTATTTCTCGCGTCCGGATTCGATCATTGGCAACCAGTCGGTTTATGAAACCCGCCGTCAAATCGGTGTAGAGCTGGCCCGCGAAAACCCGGTGGATGCCGATCTGGTCTGTGCGGTTCCCGACAGCGGCACGCCTGCCGCTATTGGCTTTAGCCAAGAAAGCGGTATCCCCTTTGCGATGGGCATCATCCGCAACCAGTACATGGGTCGCACATTTATTGAGCCAACCGAACAAATCCGAAATATGGGAGTTCGGCTCAAGCTTAATGTGAACCGTGCCCTGATCAAAGGCAAACGGGTGATCTTGGTTGATGACTCGGTTGTGCGTGGCACCACCAGCCGCAAAATCAAGGAAATGATCCTGGATGCGGGCGCCGCCGAGGTGCATTTCCGCATTGCCTCGCCGCCCACTGCATGGCCTTGTTTTTATGGTGTCGACACGCCCCAGCGCGAAAAGCTTCTGGCCGCCAATATGTCTCCGGACGAAATGGCCGAGCATCTGGCCGTCGACAGTCTGAAATTCATCTCACTGGACGGGCTTTACCGCGCTGTGGGAGAGGCCAATGGCCGAGACAAGGACTGTCCTCAATACTGCGACGCCTGTTTCTCGGGCGAATACCCGGTCGCGCCAAGTGACATGATCGAACAGGGTTTTGAGGTCGAAGCGGCCGAGTGATGCCGCCCAAATATCCCAGTGATATCGAAACGACCATTGCCGGATGGCCTGAAGCTGCAAAGACCTGTTTTCATGCTTTGCGAAAGGTGATCTTCCAAACCGCGGCCAGCAATTCAGCCGTTGGAACGTTAGAAGAAGTCCTGAAATGGGGGGAACCTTCGTTTCTCACTTCACAAACCCGATCTGGCACTACGTTGCGCATTTCCTGGAAACCCAAAACGCCGGATGAAATAGGCGTTTTTGTGATCTGCCGCACCGATATGCTCAAGCAAGTGCGTGCGCTTTATCCAGAGGCATTTCGCTACGAAGGCACCCGCGCGGCCTATCTACCCCTGTCGCACCCCATCCCAGAAGAGGCCGTTGCCTATCTGGCCATGCGGGCACAAACCTACCACCTCGAGACACGCTGATCCGCTCAAATTGCTGCGCTGCGGCAAAAACCCGCCGACGGGCGCTCCAGCAGGTCTTTTCATCCTCCATCGCCCCTGTTACCTGCCCCCGTTCACCCCATATGGGTCGTGACAGAACAGGCACATATCCATGACCGAAAAGACCTCAACTCATGTGGCCCAGCAGGCCACTCAGAAAGCAGCACTCACGCGTGGAGCGCTCACTCTGATCGGAGTCGCAGGCGGCGAAGACACCCGTCGCGCGCTGATTCTGTTGGCATCTGGCAGGGTGGTGACGGCAAAGATGGGCGAGCGGTCGACAGTTGGCACTGTCGTCGGCATCAATGAAACCAGCGTGGTCCTGATGCGCGGCGGCAAAGAGCTGACGCTGGAAATGCCGTCCTGATACATCTTTTGGCCCTTAAATCCTCGGGGGAGGTGGCGAAAATGCTCTGCGTTTTCGGCATCCGGGGGCAGACAGCCCCCCTTTGACTTGACCTTACCCGCAGAAGGCCGCACATGGGGGCCATGACCGAAAAGATTGCCCTGATCCTAGGCGCGTCACGTGGCCTTGGTGCTGCGCTGGCCGAAGCCCTCGCCCCCGAGTATCACATCGTTGCCGTGGCTCGCACCACCGGCGCACTGGAAGAGCTGGATGACCGTATTCAGGCCAAGGGTGGCAGTGCCACACTGGCGCCTATGGACATCACCAACAAGGATGCGATGGCGCAGTTGTGCCGCTCGATCCATGACCGCTGGGGCAAGGTTGATCTCTGGGTGCATACGGCCATTCACGGCGCACCCCTGACGCCTGCGGGGCATATCTCCGAGAAAGACTGGGACAAATCCGTGGCGATCAACGTTACGGCCACCGGCGTTCTGATTCCGTTTCTGACGCCGCTTTTGGGCGAAAACGGCCATGCGGTGTTCTTTGACGATCCTCGTGGCGGCGAGAAATTCTTTGGCTCTTACGGCGCCACTAAAACCGCACAGATCGCGCTCGCCAAAAGCTGGCAGGCCGAAACCATAAAAACCGGCCCGCGCGTGTCCATCCTGCAACCGGCCGAAATGCCCACCGGCACCCGTGCGCGGTTCTTCCCCGGTCAGGACAAAGCTGCGCTGGCGCATCCACGCGACGAAGCCGCCCGGTTGCTGGCTGAATTGACCGTCTAAGTCTTGCACGGCCCGCCCCCAAAGGATCCGGCCAGCGCCAGCAATGCTTGCCCCCTGCCCCTTGCTCCACTAGACAGGACCAAAGAGCAGACAGGGACGGTCAGGGGCAAACCATGCGTATTCTCATCACCAATGACGACGGCATCAATGCACCCGGATTGAAAGTGATGCTCGACATCGCCACGGACCTTGCGGGCGCTGACGGAGAAGTTTGGACCGTGGCCCCCGCGTTTGAGCAATCCGGGGTCGGTCATTGCATCAGCTACACCCACCCGATGATGGTTTCAAAGATGGGCGAGCGCCGTTTCGCCACCGAAGGCAGCCCGGCGGATTGCGTGTTGGTCGGCATGCATGACGTGATGAAAGACACGCCCCCCGATCTGGTCTTGTCCGGTGTGAATCGCGGCAATAACTCGGCTGAGAACACGCTTTATTCCGGCACCATCGGCGCCGCGATGGAGGCCGCCTTGCAGGGCGTTCCCGCGATCGCCTTGTCGCAATACCTCGGCCCGGAAAACTATGAAATCGACAACCCATTTGAGGCCGCCGCCGAACATGGCGCCGAGACTGTGCGCAAGATCCTCGCGGCGAACCCGCAGGAAAATGCCGATTATCGCCTGTTTTACAACGTAAATTTCCCACCTGTTCTCGCTAAAAACGTCAAGGGTATTCAGGTCTCCACCCAAGGGTTCCGCCGAGGCACCTGTTTCAGCGTTGAGCCGCATAATTCGCCTTCGGGGCGACGGTTCATGTGGATCAAGGGCGGCAATCAACGCATTCAAACAGCACCCGGATCGGACGCAGCGGCCAATCTGGATGGCTATATCTCGGTCACGCCCATGCGCGCCGACCTCACCGCATATGACGCATTGGACGCCTTGAAAGCCATCGAATGACCGACGCCTCGACCACCGCAGAACGTAAAATGCAGTTCCTCTTCGCCCTGCGCAGCAAAGGCGTCACCGACCCGCGTGTTCTGACCGCGATGGAGCGCATTGATCGTGGCCCCTTTGTGCGCGGTCTGTTTGCGGATCGCGCTTATGAAGACACTCCCCTGCCGATTGCCTGTGGCCAGACCATTTCACAACCGTCTGTTGTTGGCCTGATGACGCAAGCGTTGGAAGTCAGCCCCCGGGATAAAGTTCTCGAGGTGGGCACCGGGTCCGGTTATCAAGCCGCAATCCTCAGCCAACTCGCCCGCCGCGTCTATACCGTCGATCGCCACAAACGTCTGGTCCGCGAAGCCCGCACCCTGTTTGAGGCCATGGACCTTGCCAATATCACCGCCTTCACCTCGGATGGCAGCTTTGGCCTGCCCGATCAGGCGCCATTTGATCGCATCATTGTGACCGCCGCAGCCGAAGACCCGCCAGGACCGCTCTTGGCGCAATTAAAAGTTGGCGGTATCATGGTGTTGCCAGTGGGGCAGTCAGATACGGTGCAAAGTATGATCCGTGTGCGGCGCCACGAGGCCGGATTTGACTATGATGAATTGCGCCCGGTGCGCTTTGTGCCACTTGTCGAAGGCCTTGCTCCAGACAACTGATCAGGGCATACCGCTTAAACAAGAGGCGAAAACGCCCATTTCCTGGTAATGAGTGAAATCCCCGTTCGTAAATAACAGGGGTGAAAATTGAGGATATTGAGATGGCTTTTGCAGCATCTTCTACTTTCGCTATGCGGCTGGCCGTTTCCGGGTTGGCGCTTGGAGTTGTGACCGCGTGTTCTGATCTGGACTATGACATGCGCGATACCTTTGGCGCAGGGTTGGACACCAGTAGTGCCGCCAAGGAGGCAATCGCAGATCGCCCCAGCCCGGACAAACGCGGCATCATCTCATATCCCAACTATCAGATCGCTGTGGCCCGACGAGGTGACACTCTGAATGACGTGGCCACACGAATTGGCATGCCCGTTCAGGACCTTGCAAAATACAACGGCATCCGCCCCGAGGATACTCTGAACAAGGGCGAAGTCATTGCCTTGCCGTATCGCGTAGCTGAACCTTCCGCCGCGACCGGTGGCTCAGGCGTTGTCACGCCACCGTCTGACGTGGACATCACCGCATTGGCAGGCGGCGCGATTAACAGCTCGTCCACATCAGCGCCCAAGGTCGACAGTGAACCCTTGCAACCCGCGCCCAAAAACGCACCAAAGGGCGAAACTGGGTTTGAGCCCATTCGCCATAAGGTCAAACGCGGCGAAACCGCCTTTACCATTTCGCGACTTTATAATGTCACGCCACGCGCATTGGCAGACTGGAACGGGTTGAACAGCGAGTTCACCATTCGCGAAAACCAGATTCTTCTGATCCCTCCCGTGACGGCCAGCAAGTCGGCAAATTCAGGGGCCGCGGCTGCAAGCACCACTGTCCCCGGACAAGGATCACCCACCCCAACCCCACCCAGTTCAACAACGCCGCTGCCCCCGGCAGATGCCGCTGTGATTGTGCCCAAGGCACCTGATCTGGGCAATCAACAAACCAAAAGCACATCCCAAATGGGCTACCCGGTCGATGGCAAGATCATCCGGCCGTACTCCAAAGGCAAGAACAACGGCGTTGACATTTCGGCCCCGGCCGGAAGCACCGTCAAGGCGGCCTCAGATGGCAAGGTTGCAGCCATTACCACCGATGCTGACAACGTCAAAATCGTTGTTGTACGCCACGAGGGTAATCTGATGACCGTGTACTATAATGTTGATCAGGTTAAGGTTGCCAAAGGAACCACGGTCAAACGTGGTCAAGCCTTGGCCAAAGTGCCTTCCAAAGACAATTTCGTGCATTTTGAAGTGCGTAAAGGCTTCGATTCAGTCGACCCGATGCCCTATCTGAAATAGCCACTCTGGCGCGCCGATGCATCCGATAACAGGCCGCCGCGCGCCCCTGCGGCCAAAGATGTGCGAAGGTCCCAATGGGGCCTGAGTTCAGCTTTACGCGGTCACAAGATGACACCGCGACGCCCGGCAAGGTCGGTGAAATATTGCCAGGCCACCCGACCCGAGCGTGCCCCGCGTGTAGCCTGCCATTCAATGGCTTCGGCCCATAGCGTATCCTCATCAATCTCGACACCGTAAGCGCCACAATACCCACGGATCATGTCCAGATATTCATCCTGCGAACAGG
Organism: Shimia gijangensis; assembly: GCF_900142085.1. Lineage (GTDB taxonomy): Bacteria > Pseudomonadota > Alphaproteobacteria > Rhodobacterales > Rhodobacteraceae > Shimia > Shimia gijangensis. The sequence goes on along the minus strand of NZ_FQZQ01000011.1, from coordinate 115,316 downwards.
GATGAAACCCAAGCCATAACCCAAAGCGATCTGACAGAGACACTTTCTCTTCAACGGCTTCAGACGGATTAATACCGCTGGATCGTTCGTTTTCAATCATGTCCCGTGGCATCAAATGGCGTCGGTTGGATGTGGCATAAAACACCACATTTTCCGGACGGCCTTCGATCCCGCCATCCAGAACTGCTTTGAGCGATTTATAGTGTTGGTCATCGTGGCTGAACGACAGATCATCGCAAAACAACAAGAACCGATCTTCGCGCCCCCTCAACAGGTTCAAGAGCCGGGCGACACTTGGCAGGTCTTCGCGCTGCAATTCGACAATTTTCAACGGCAGGTCCATCGCCAGAACTTCCGCATGAATCGCCTTCACCAGTGACGACTTGCCCATGCCGCGCGCGCCCCATAGCAAGGCATTGTTGGCGGGCAGGCCTCGGGCAAACTGGGCTGTATTCTCCAGCAAGGTATCGCGGGACCGGTCCACCCCAATCAACAGCGCAAGATCGACCCGATTGACCTTGGCCACAGGCTCGAGCCGGTCAGGCTCAACATGCCACACAAACGCGTCTGCTGCTGAAAAATCAGGGGCTTCCTGTGGCGCAGGCGACATACGTTCCAGCGCGTCAGCAATGCGGGTCAGAGCGGTTTCGTCCATTGGGCATCTCCGAAGAAAAGGGTGGTGTTTAAAAACCATGTTCCTTGGCGGGCGACAAGGCCACACCAGCCAGCTGCAAAAGGAAAACGCGCCGGAAATCCGACGCGTTTTTGATAATCATAGAAACGAGAGATTACTTACTGTTCTCAGTATCACCTTCGTCATCCTCGTCATCTTCGTCAAAGGTCTTCATCAAAGGATCATCTTCGTCTTCGTCGTCTTCAAACCAAAGACCTTCGGCCTGCAGCTTTTTCTTACGCACCTTCTCAACCCGTTTTACCAGAAAAATGGACACCTCATAAAGGCCGTAAACCACAACAAACAAAATCAGCTGAGTAACAACATCCGGAGGTGTCACAAGTGCCGCCAGCACCAAAATGCAAACCATCGCATATTTACGCACACTGCCCAGACCTTCGGAGCTGACCAAGCCAGCCTTTCCCATAAGCGTCAAAAGCACAGGAAGTTGAAAACACATCCCAAACGCCAGGATGAATTTCAGTGTAATATCAAGGGTTTCATTCACCTTACCAAAGAAGGTAACCTTGATACCCTCTTGAGTTTCAGGAACGACTACGGCGTCAGTCGGCAATTCCTGGGCCGACCCGGGTAGCAGGTTTGCAAAAATCGAGCTGACATCTGCAAAGCCCAGAAAGAAAGACATCGCTAACGGCGTCACGACGAAATGGGCAAAACTCGCCCCCAGCAAAAACATAAGCGGCGACGCGAGCAGAAACGGCAGGAATGCGCCCTGCTCGTTCTTGTAGAGGCCCGGCGCCACGAAACGCCACAACTGAAAAGCGATGACTGGAAATGCCATGGCAAACCCGAACACCATCGAGATCCGGAATAGCGTGAACAAATACTCTTGCGGCGATGTGTACTGAAGGGTCGGAGACGGATCGCCCATGGCCCGCAGAGATTCTTCAATCGGCGCCAACAGGAAGTTGAGGATATGAACCGCAATAAAATCGCCACCGATGGGTATAAAGCAAATGGTGATGCCCGCGACCAAAGCCAATACAGATCGGATCAACCGGGTGCGAAGCTCGGTCAGATGCTCAATCAACGGGGCCGAGCTGTCTTCGATCTCTTCGGTGTTGCTCATGCTTTTTCCTCAGGTGCTTCAGAAGACGTTTCTGAGCTCTGACGTGCAGCCTCTGCACGGGATTTGGCCTCGGCGGCAGCGTCTTCTGCGGCCTTGGCTTCGGCGTCCAGACGCTCTTGGGCTTTCTTGGCGCTATTTTCACGGATTTTGCGGGCATCTTCCGCCCGCTCTGCCGCCAGTTTGCCAGTGTTGCTTGTCGGATCAATACCCAGATCGGTCACAGACTTCAGCGCATCCCGCGCAGAGTCCGCGGTGGCCTTCACCGGGTTTGAGACTTTGCTGAAAGTATCGGTTGTCGACTTGAGCGTATCGGTCACGTCTCTGACCCCTGAGGAATCCGCCGCCTGGTTCATCGCGCTGGAAAACTCTCGGGCCATGCCCTTGGCCTTGCCGACAAACTTGCCGACCTGCTGAAACAACATTGGCAGGTCTTTCGGCCCAACGACAATCAACGCAACAACGCCGATCACCAGAAGTTCTGGCATTCCGATATCAAACATGGCTTTTCAGCCCCCTATCAGGCGTTGTCTTTGTCTGTGGTTTCGCTTGGCGTGACGTCCTTGGCTTTTTCAGCCGCGTCTGCCGCTTCTTGCTCAAGCTCGGCCTGACCTTCGTTGATACCCTTTTTGAAAGACGTGATGCCTTTGCCCACTTCGCCCATCAAAGACGAGATTTTGCCGCGCCCAAAAAGCACCAGCACAACAACTGCAATCAGCAGGAGGCCCGGCAGACCAATATTTCCAATACCCATCGTATTTCTCCTTAGCATCGGGGCGACGAGATGCGCGCCTCCGGAAATGACCAGACCTAAATAGGTCTTCACACCCGGAACGGAAAGCATCAAATCAGTGTCAAACGTGTCTTTTAGGGCAGTTTTTTGCATCTCCATTGTCAACAGCTTGTCAGTTGACAGGTTTTTGTCAGTAATGGGCCTGAAACTTCAAGAGAATCACTTATGAAACGTTCTGACCGGCTCTACTCCCTGATCCAGATTCTAAAAGACGGGCAATTGCATCGCGCCGAAGACATCGCCCGTGATCTCAGTGTCTCTATCCGCACGATCTATCGCGACATGGACACTTTGATCGCCAGCGGCATCCCTGTCGAAGGGGAACGTGGCCTTGGCTACTCGGCGCGCGCGGCGATCACCCTGCCCCCTTTGAACCTAACCGAAACCGAACTTGAGGCGTTGCACCTTGGCCTTGCCGCAGTTGGCAACGGTGTCGAAGGTGATCTGAAAGAGGCCGCAGAATCCCTTAGTGCCAAGATTGACGCGGTGCTGCCCGAGGACCGCCACGGCGCGCCAAAATCATTTGGCTTTGCGGTTTACCCATTTTCTGATGCGGTGCATGGATTTCGCCACCTGCAGACCTTACGTGCCGCGGTCCGCAACCGGCAAAAACTTCAGGTGACTATGCAAGACGGTCAAATCCGCGATGTGCGGCCGCTCAAGCTGGACTATTGGGGGCGGGTCTGGACCTGTCTTGTCTGGTGCGACACAGAGGCCGCGTTTGCCACCCTGCGCGCAGATCAAATGGCAATTGCCGCTGTTTTGCCTGGCCTGTTTGTGGATGAACCCGGCAAGCGGATTGAGGACTACCATTACGAACGTTCAACCGACTCATGACCGGTATCAATGCCCGTTACACAAGGACATGCTAGAATTACCTTATCAATTTGGAGGGAACCGATGGTCCAAGTAAAAGCAGCCCTTTTTTGCCTGATGACAGCCACCCCTGTTCTTGCAGCCGGGTCCGAGTGTGTCACAACAAACGCCACCCAAGCCTTTAATCGCGAGACCGTCTGCACCAGCTCGCATCTCGCCCCCCAGGCGGGCAACCGATACAACACACACTCCATGAGCGACGACGATATGCGCACCGCTTGGTGCGAAGGCGTTTCAGGCAACGGCATCGGCGAAGCGCTTGCGATCGAATGGGACGGCGCAGGGCCTCTGCAAACCCTCTGGATTTCCAATGGCTACGCCAAGAATTCGGGCTCGTTTTCCAATAATGGGCGGATCAAAGACGTGACCGTTGCGCTGTGGCGTGCCGGAGCATCGGACTCTGATTACACCACGTTTCAGTATCAGCTTGAGGATCATGGTGTAGAACAGCCGATCAACATGCCCTTCCCCCAGAACGAATTACGTCGGCTGGTCTTAAGGATCGACAGCGTTTATCCCGGCGCAAAATGGCAAGACACATGTATTAACGAAATCTGGACAGACTTTGGCTTTTAGTCGCAAAGTCGAACGGTTAATCCTTGGCCGGAAACACAAAACAGCGATCACGGCGGATCGTCAGCCACAAAGGCGTGCCCACTGAAGGCAGGAATACATTGGGCACAATCGCTTTCATAATCGAACCATCATAGTCCATTCGAAACTCGACCAAACTTTCGTTCCCCATAAACCGCGCGCGCTCAACCACGCCTCGTGCCGCCGTGCCGTCCGTCATCGTGGGCAAAGGCCCTTTGCCCGCACGGTCAAAATCCAGTTTGAGGTGCTGCGGACGCACCACAATATCCACTTCGGCCCCATCGGCCACACCCGGAGTGAGAAAATGTCCAAAAGGCGTGTCGGTCAACGCGCCTTGGCTTTTACCTCTTATCGCATTGATATCACTGAAAAAGGAAACGGCAGCTTTGTCCAAAGGTGCGTTGTAAATGTTGTAAGGTGCACCTTGTTGCACAATCCGCCCATCGCGCATCAGCGCAATTTCGTCCGCCATGCGCATGGCTTCTTCTGGCTCGTGGGTAACCAGTAAAACGGCCGTATCTTCTTCTTTCAGAACAGACAACGTCTCATCGCGGATGTCATCGCGCAACCGGTTATCAAGCCCGGAAAACGGCTCGTCCATCAGCATGATGCGCGGTCGCGGCGCCAGGGCGCGGACCAGAGCAATGCGCTGCTGCTCGCCACCGGACAACACATGTGGAAACTCATCAATCGCGCGATACAGCCCGACTTTGCGCAAAAGTTCTTCGACGCGGGTGCGCTTTTCGTCCTTGCTGCCTTTCAAACCGAAAGCAACGTTGTCGGCCACTGACATATGCGGAAACAGGGCGAAATCCTGAAACATCAATCCGATATGGCGCCGTTCGGGCGGAATGCGAAAAACCGTGTCACAGACCAGATCACCATCCACGTAAATTTCGCCGGAATCTTGCATTTCCACACCGGCGATCATGCGCAGCGTGGTGGATTTTCCGCAGCCCGAAGGCCCCAACAAGCATGTCACATGCCCAGGCATAATCGTGAGCGAGACATCATCCACCACATCACGATCGCCAAAGCGACGTCTCAGGTTCCGAATTTCAAGTCGGGGAGTGGGTGTTGACACTTTGGCCTCGCGCGAATGTCCGATGGTTTCCATCGGGTTTTTTCTTGCCATACCAGCCCCCTATCCATGTCGCAAGACCAGAGCCCATTCCAAATGGAGTAAACTCCCCTGGGTGAGCATTGAAAAGCCCTGTAGTTTCAACGTGAGGGGCAGCCCCTAATCCTGCTTTTCATACACATCAAAAGTTACCTCACCCAAGGGGCGACCATTGACCTGAACCGCCAGACTGTGAGGCCCCGGGTGCAACCGGAAAGTAGTGGCGTCTCCCTTTAAGACATGTCTTTTTGTCAGATGCAGTGGAGTTTTCTTAGAAACAACCGTTTGCTTTAGTTTGAAGACCTTTTGACCTTCGCGCCCATTTGGGCGGTGAAACCGGATCAAATAGTCGACAATCACTGGCGTATCGGCGTCGGCCTCAAGGCTCACAGACACCTCCAATGCGTCCCCTATACCAACACGTTGATTTGCCAGAGACAAATCGCTCAACCTGACCGGTGCATCGGCATGAAATCCCAACAAGGCCAAAGCCCCCGCATGGCCCTGTTTTACAAGAGTACGCAAGGCATGACGGGTCATCCAGTCAAGCTCCTTCGTGCTTTGGTCGCCGTGCCCACGCCATAGCGCCAGCTGCGCCACAACCGTCTCTGCGTCAATTTTTGCGATATCATTCAAATGATTAGCAATCGACCGTGTCACATATCGGGTTTGGTCGCCGTGCAACTGGTCCAACAAAGGCAAGGCCCGCATCGGATCAAGTGTGATGGCTTTGGCCCATGGCAGCTTGGGGCGGGTACCTTCAGTCACCAGCCGACGGACATGGTAGTTGTCATCTCCGGCCCAGTCATGCAATCGCGCCAGCGTCTCTTCCGGCCACCGATTGAGAAACGGGCGGATATAAAACTCCATCGAAAATCGGCGGGTCGCCGCGTGGAGCAGATCAAAAGCCCTGTCGCGATGCCTTTCAAGCCCATGCCGGACTGCCAGAATCCCCGGCACGGCATGGATAAACCGACCAAAATCGTCATCCTTCAGTCTAGGATCCAATTGTCTGGGCATTGCGGCCTCAAGCTGATCCGCCATTTGCAAAAAATCTGCAGACAGTCGTTTTTCGATACAATCGGCGATCCATTCCAGCCGCTGCATCAGCTCACGGCCCTCAAGGCCCGCGACCACCTCATCATGAAAATCCTTGCCGTCAAAATCAGGTAAGGCGGCAGAATATTCTGCCGCCAAATCACTTAAACTATCAGGATTAAATAGCTGATCCTTAAGAGAAAACCCTTGCGCCATGATCAGATTGTAGCGTTCACATTGCCACCATCCAAAAGGATATTCTGCCCCACCATATAGCCCGCAAACTGCGAGCACATAAAGGCGCAGGTCGCCCCGAATTCCTGACGCGTTCCGTCCCGGCCTGCCGGTATAGTTGCCTGACGAGCCGCACGCGCTTCGTCAACAGAGGCACCGCTGTTTCCGGCCGCTCCAGCGTCTAACGCAGCAATCCGATCGGTTGAGTGACTGCCGGGAAGAAGGTTGTTGATGTTGACCCCAAACTGAGCCACTTGCCGCGAGGTCCCCGCCACATAGCCAGTCAGTCCAGCGCGCGCCGAATTGGACAAACCCAATACCGCAATTGGGGCTTTCACAGACTGCGATGTGATATTCACCACCCGTCCCCAACCTTTTTCAATCATGCCCGGTACCAGCGCAGACATCAGCGCAATCGGTGTCAGCATGTTGGCATTCAGTGCAGACAAAAAGTCCTCGCGTTCCCAATCGGTCCACATTCCCGGAGGAGGCCCACCAGCATTATTGACAAGAATATCAACGCCTTTTGCGGCCCTAAACACCTCGGCCTGGCCTTCTGGTGTCGTTACATCGGCGGCAACGGTCACCACATCAATCCCGAAACGGTCGCGCAGGTCCCGGGCCGACGCTTCCAGCGCCTCAGCACCGCGTGCATTCATCACAAGATTCACACCGGCCTCGGCCAATGCTTCGGCGCACCCCAGCCCCAATCCCTTGGACGATGCACAGACCAGTGCCCGCTTACCTTTGATCCCCAGATCCATTTGTTGCTCCCTTGAGTTTTGAATCATCCGCATCTAATGCACTTTTTTTACCTATAGCCAGTAAAATGCCGACCACACCGCATGAAACCGCCACATTCATAAGGCAATGAGATTGCAAAGAGCAGACAAAAAGTGAGATATTGACCGGATGTCAACGCCCCCCACACCTTCGGCAAACCCGTCCCAACGTCTCCCGGTTTATCGGGCTGAACAGCTGCGCGTGACGGACGGAGCCAATCTTGGGGATTGCCTGTCATATGCAGACGAACTTGTTCCGGATGACGTCTATGAGCTTCGGTATGGTGCCGAAGTACAAAGCCTTTTTTTTGAGGTTGGCGATGGCTCTCATTATCGCATCAGCGACGAAGGTGGGTTGGGCGTAGCCGGCGCCTCATTGGTCGCCGACAGTGTTTTGACCGTGATGCCGCCAACCGGAGAAACCGTTGAAATCCTTGTCCTTGTCGAAGTGGATTCCGAAGGTCATGTGGTTCAGATATATGCAGCTCCGCTCGCCCCGCTAAATGAAAAGACCCCCTATAGCCTGGTCGGTCTGGACAGACAGACCGCGCGTTTGAGGATGGCCCAAATGGCGTGTGTCAGCTTTACAAGGGGAACTCGAATAACGCTGGCGTCCGGAAAACAATGCCCTATTGAAGACTTAAAAACCGGCGACCGGGTGCTCACTCGTGACGACGGCGCACAAGAAGTGCGCTGGATCGGCAGCCTGACCATGCGCGCAGTCGGAGAGTTTGCTCCGATCTTGATCACCGCGGGCACTCTGAACAACACAGGCGATCTGATGGTCAGCCCGGACCACCGTCTGTTCATCTACCAACGCCGAGACCGTATTGGTGCCGGTCGGTCCGAATTGCTGGTGCGCGCCCGTCATCTTGTGAACGGTGACACAGTAAAAAATGTCGAAGGTGGATTTGTCGATTATTTCCAACTTCTGTTCGACACGCATCAGATCATTTTCGCCGAAGGCATTTCCGCCGAGACAATGCAGGCCGATCAACGCACCCGGCCGGTTTTGCCCGCCGACATAAAACAAGCTTTACAACAGCCTGGTCCCGGTCAGATCTCGGATCGACATCAGGCCTTTGAAGTCAACGAGAAACTCCTTAGTCGCCCGGACGCCGCTGACCTTCTGCGGCGCGCGTCGACGAAGTAACACCTTACCAATCACACATTGCACCACAGGCCCCTCACAGCTATACGGCGCCCATGCTAGACGTGACTCCAAACCGCCCCAATCTGCCGGCTGAAATTGCCTGCCGCCGCACCTTTGCGATCATTTCGCACCCGGATGCGGGTAAGACAACTTTGACCGAAAAGTTTCTGCTTTATGGTGGCGCCATTCAGATGGCCGGACAGGTGCGCGCCAAAGGCGAAGCCCGCCGCACGCGGTCCGACTTTATGAAGATGGAGCAGGATCGCGGTATTTCGGTCTCGGCTTCGGCGATGTCGTTTGACTATGGCGAATTTCGCTACAACCTTGTGGACACGCCGGGCCACTCGGATTTTTCCGAAGACACCTACCGCACGCTGACTGCCGTGGATGCAGCCGTGATGGTCATCGACGGCGCCAAAGGGGTGGAAAGCCAGACCCAAAAACTGTTTGAGGTATGCCGCCTGCGCGATCTGCCGATCCTCACGTTTTGCAACAAAATGGACCGCGAAAGCCGCGAAACATTTGAAATCATAGACGAAATCCAGGAAAATCTTGCCATTGATGTTTCTCCGGCCAGTTGGCCCATTGGGGTCGGTCGTGAGTTTATCGGGTGCTATGATTTGCTGAACGACCGGCTGGAACTCATGGACCGCGCGGATCGGAACGTTGTTTCAGAGTCGATCAAAATCAACGGGCTTGATGATCCTTTGCTGACCGAGCACGTGCCCGCCCATCTTCTGGAGCAATTGCTGGAAGAGGTTGAAATGGTCCGCGAGCTTTTGCCGCCTCTGGACCCTCAAGCCGTGCTGGAGGGGCATATGACCCCGATCTGGTTTGGCTCTGCGATCAACTCCTTTGGTGTCAAAGAACTGATGGACGGGATTGGTGCCTATGGCCCCGAACCGCAGCCACAATCGGCCGAGCCGCGACAGATTTCACCTGACGAAAAAAAGGTTGCCGGTTTTGTTTTCAAAGTTCAGGCCAACATGGACCCAAAACACCGGGACCGCGTGGCTTTTGTGCGCATGGCGTCAGGGCATTTCAAACGCGGCATGAAACTAACCCATGTGCGCACCAAAAAACCCATGGCAATCTCTAACCCCGTTCTGTTTTTGGCATCAGACCGCGAACTGGCAGAAGAGGCGTGGGCGGGCGACATTATTGGCATTCCCAACCACGGCCAATTGCGCATCGGCGACACGCTGACCGAAGGCGAAGCGCTGCGCGTAACCGGCATCCCGTCGTTTGCACCGGAACTTTTGCAGGGCGTTCGCGCAGGCGATCCGTTAAAGTCCAAGCACCTCGAAAAGGCGCTGATGCAATTTGCCGAAGAGGGCGCTGCCAAGGTTTTCAAACCGATGATCGGGTCCGGCTTTATTGTCGGTGTGGTAGGACAACTTCAGTTCGAAGTGCTCGCCAGCCGCATTGAGATGGAATACGGGCTGCCAGTGCGGTTTGAACAAAGTCAGTTCACCAGCGCACGATGGGTGAATGGTTCCACACAGGCCATTGATAAATTTGCTGAATCTAACAAACAGCACATTTCGTATGATCATGACGGGGATGTTGTCTTTCTGACCCGCTTGCAGTGGGATATCGACCGCGTCGGGCGCGATTATCCGGACATCAAACTAACTGCGACCAAGGAAATGATGGTCTAATCCAAAGGGCGATTGCACGGGATTTGAAGCCGTGCAATCATACGATATGTCGAGCGACGAACATACATATGAGGCCGGGCTACAGGGACTACGGGAACGCTATAACTCTCGCAGAGAACCCTTTGTTTTTTATAAAGAAGGTCTCCCCTCTGTCGATGTGGATTTGGACGTTCTTGCGCGCAAAACCGTCCCTGAAACGGCCACATCCTGGCAAAAAGGCGAGCCCGTAAAGGGGTCGTCCTGGGCCACCAAGCGACGCGCGATTGCGGCAGAGTTTGTTGGCAATTCGCAGTTGGCCTACCTGAACGCAATGCTGATATCGAACCTGCGCAAAACCGGTGCTCCCGCGCAGGCAGCGCCATTGTTTTTGCGCTTGTGGGAAGAACAGCACGTGCATTTGATCGCAAAGCTGGATCTGCGCTGGCAGGTGTCCTCGATCATGACCTTCGCGGACCATGGCAAAAATGACGTGCAACGCCAGGTCGGACAAGCCCTGCGTATGCTGTTCGGCGTTATGAAGATGTACGAATTCGAACGTCGCTTCAGCGGCTTATCCCCCGAAGTTCCTTTCGATTTACAAGGTCGATCCAGAGCAAGTTTGCCAATGCAAATGGAACCCTTTGCCTTGCAGACTGGTGGATTGGATATCAACATACTGGCCCCTGTCTGGGATTTGGCGTTGACCGATCCGGGTATCGCGCCTTTGGCCAATAATCTGATGGAAGAATTGAATCGCGATCCGCGCACTGTATTTCGCCGCATCAAAACGATGCGACAACAGTACATCAAACAAAAGCGCGGCACATGACAACCTGGGGTGTTGTCGCAACGATCAAAGCCCGCCCAAAGGAAGTGCTGAGCTTTGTTGCCTACCATCTTGAGCAAGGCGCTGATCACCTGTTCATCTTTCTCGACAATGAAAACCCGGTTGCCGAAGCCGCCTTGCGCGCAGATGATCGCGTCACCGTGACCCGCACGCATGACCAGTATTGGCGCGATCGTCAAAGAAAACGCCCGGCCAAACATCAGGTGCGGCAAACCGTTAACGCCACTTTTGCCTATGAAAATGCCGGGCATTTGGACTGGCTGATTCATATTGATGTGGATGAGTATCTGTGTCCTGCCCGGACAATTCATCAAACCTTGTCCGAGATCGCATCAGACGTTGTTTGCGCCCGAGTTCACCCAGCCGAGGCCCTGGCCACCGATGGGATAGATGGGCTCGATCCAAAGGCCACCTATTGCAAGGCCTGGATGCCAGCAGACTTCAAAAGACGCGACCTCGAAGCGCAGATATATCCAAATTTCGGCGGCTATATCCGGGGCGGGTTCGTTAGCCATTTTGTGGGCAAGATTTTTGTCCGTACCGGACAGAAAGACCTGATTTTTCGCATCCACCGCGGCACCGTCCATGGTGACGAGATTGCCCCTCAGATCGCGCTGAAAGATATTGAACTTTGCCATCGTCACATCACCGGCTGGGAGTCGTGGAGAAAAGTGATGGATTACAGGATGAGCAAAGGCAGCTACCGATCTGAACTAAAACCGACCCGCCCTGCCGACGTGGGTGGCATGTCGCTGCATGATCTCTTTACTTTTCTACATACCCAAGGTGGCGAAGCATCACTGAGGGCATTTTTTGAAGAAGTCTGCTTGGCAAGGCCTGAATTGCTAAAAACGTTGCAATCCCATGACCTGCTTCGGGTTTATTATCTGGGTCTCGACGCTGCACGCCGGAAACATTTCCCAGATTGGCGCCGAAATGTTGCCAAATAAGCTACAAAACGCCCGTATTCCTGCAGTTTGATTGACCGCAAGCCGCCTTTCCGCTACATACCGCGCGTGGGTCATATATGTGGCAAACCACGGGACCATCAGGGTCCGACCCCCACCATACGCTACGGGCCAGATGTGTCCGTAAACCACGGATACACATGACAAAATTTTCCGACTTGAACCTTAACCCGAAGGTGCTGAAAGCGATCAGCGAAGCGGGCTATGAAACCCCCACTCCTATTCAGGCGGGTGCGATTCCCCCGGCGCTTGAAGGGCGCGATGTTTTAGGTATTGCCCAAACCGGCACCGGCAAAACAGCCAGCTTTACGCTTCCAATGCTGTCGCTGCTGGCTCGGGGGCGTGCCCGCGCGCGCATGCCGCGCAGCCTGGTTTTGTGCCCGACCCGCGAGTTGGCAGCCCAGGTGGCCGAAAACTTTGACACCTATTCCAAACATCTCAAACTAACCAAGGCTTTGTTGATCGGCGGTGTGTCTTTTAAAGAGCAAGACCGATTGATCGACAAGGGCGTCGATGTTCTGATCGCCACCCCCGGTCGCCTTCTGGACCATTTTGAGCGCGGTAAGCTGCTGCTGACCGGTGTTCAAGTGATGGTTGTCGATGAAGCTGACCGGATGCTGGATATGGGGTTCATTCCTGATATCGAACGCATTTTCTCGCTGACGCCGTTTACCCGCCAAACCTTTTTCTTCTCGGCCACCATGGCTCCCGAGATTGAGCGGATCACAAACACCTTCCTTTCGGCCCCGGCCCGCATCGAAGTGGCGCGTCAGGCAACCGCCTCCGAAACCATCGAACAACGTGTTTTGATGTTCAAAGCCAGCCGTCGTGACCGCGAAGCCAGTGAAAAGCGTCGTGCACTTCGGGACCTGATCGAAAGCGAAGGAACCGGCTGCACAAATGCGATCATCTTCTGCAACCGAAAAACGGATGTAGATATCTGTGCAAAATCGCTCAAGAAATATGGCTATGATGCATCGCCGATCCACGGCGATCTGGATCAGTCTCAGCGCACCAAAACGCTCGATTCATTTCGTAATGGCGAATTGCGTTTTCTGGTCGCCTCGGATGTTGCCGCACGTGGTCTTGATGTTCCGGCTGTGAGCCATGTGTTCAACTTTGACGTCCCCGGTCATGCCGAAGATTACGTCCACCGGATTGGCCGCACAGGCCGGGCAGGCCGTGATGGCAAGGCGATCACAATCTGTGTGCCGCGCGACGAAAAGAACTTTGATGCCATTGAAAAGCTGATCCAAAAAGAAATTCCACGTATTGAGACCGAGGCCAAACCGGAACCGCGCAAGTCTACGCGGAAAAAAACCACCGATAAGCCTGGGGAAGAAGCGCAAAAGCCGGTGGAAGCTGCCGTCGAAGAAAAACCGCGCGACGCACAGCCTCGTAAGGAAAAGCCCCGTCAGGACAAGCCGCGCAATGAACCGCGCAGTGATGAGTCCAAAGCCAAAAACACGCGTGGACGTGGCAGGGGCGGTTCGGACCGTGGCAACGACAATAAGGTTGTCGGCATGGGGGATCACCTGCCCAGCTTTATCGCGCTAAGCTTCGACGAACGCCGCGCCGGATAAATATCTGAAAACAAGCATAAAAAAGCGCGCCCTTTGAGGCGCGCTTTTTTGTTTCCAACGTATGGTATCGTTATCTCAGTCGGCTAATGATCATGGTCACTTCTGGCTTCTTGCCGATTTCATCATTACAGGTGTTGCGCGCTATCCGACGCAGTTCCATTTCCAATTTGTCATCGTCACCCAGCGTCTTTTCACTGGCACGTCCAAGGAATTGGCTTAGGTCTTCTTCCAATACGTCCACCAACGGAGCCTGAGATCGCCCTTGTTCCGGCAGACCTTTGACTTCACACCACGCCTCACCCAACGGTTCATCTTCTTCGTCGAGGATAACCGTCACCACCACATGGCCGTTCAAAGCCATACGAATGCGATCCCGCACAATGCCATCCATCGCGCCGATCTGCGTCGCCCCATCCAGATATGTGCGTCCGGTTTCGACAAAACCACAGACCATCGGGGCATCGCCAGTGATGTCCACCATGGTGCCATTCACGGCCACCACTGACCCGCGACCCCGCTCAAGCGTTAGCCGCGCGTGTTCACGCAAATGGCGGTGTTCACCGTGGTTCGGAATGACCATCTGTGGGTTTACAATGTCTTGAAGGCGCTCAAGATCGGGGCGATTGGCATGCCCTGACACATGATATCGCCCGGATTCATCGTCCACGATATCAACACCCATCTCGGAAAACTGGTTCATGATGCGGATCACGCCACGTTCATTCCCCGGAATTGTTTTGGACGAGAACAGGAACAGATCTCCCTCTTTCAATTGAATGCCGTTGTATTTGCCGCGGGCGAGTTGCGCACTGGCCGCCCGGCGTTCGCCTTGCGAGCCCGTGACCAACAGCATCAGGTTTTCACGCGGAATGGTGCGGGCGTCCTCGGGGCTGACCACTTTGGGAAAACTGGTCAACACGCCAGTTTGGATCGACGCCTCTATCATACGACGCATCGCACGCCCCATCAGGCAAATCGACCGCCCTGCCCGCTCACCGGCTTCGGCCAGCGTTTTCACGCGCGCAACATTCGACGCAAAAGTTGTCGCCACCACCATATTCGGCGCATTGGTGACCAGATCGACGATCTCGGGGCCAACACTGGCCTCTGAACGGCCGGGGGTCCGCGAAAACACATTCGTGCTGTCACAGATCAACGCCTTCACACCGTCCTTACAGACATCCGCCCACAGGTCCGGGTCAAACGGCTCACCCACGACAGGTGTCTCATCCAGCTTGAAATCGCCCGAATGAATCACACGCCCCGCCGGCGTATCAATCACAAGTGCCGCACTTTCCGGGATCGAATGGCTGATCGGCAGGAAGCCCACCGAAAACGGTCCAGCTCTGGTCATCTGGGGCCATGGTGAGACGATTTTGATCTCTTCTTCTGGCTGGCCGCGGTCAGCCATCTTGTGGCGTGCAAGATTGGCGGTAAAGGCCCGCGCATAAACCGGCACACCCAGCTTGTCCCAATAATGGCCCACGGCCCCAACATGGTCCTCGTGACCATGGGTGATGAAAACGGCCTCAAGCCGGTCTTTGTTCTCAGCCAGCCATGTGATGTCAGGAAAAATTAGATCAACACCGGGGCTGGTGTCCATATCGGAAAACGTCACCCCCAAATCCACAAGGATCAGGCGTTCTTTGTCCTGCGCTCCATAGCCATATACATAGGCGTTCATGCCTATTTCGCCTGCGCCACCCAGGGGCAGGTAAATCATTCGGTCACTGCTCACGCGGCGTGTTCCTTATTATAATCATGAATCACGGTCAGACCGTGCATTGTCAGGTCTTCGTCGAAACTGTCGAACAGTTCTACGGATTGCTGGAACAAAGGCGCCAGCCCGCCTGTCGCAATAATCTTCATCGGGCGTTCGCGCTCGGCTTTGATCCGGTCACATATCTCGCGCACAAGGCCCACGTACCCCCAGAATATCCCGGATTGGATACAAGCCACCGTATTGGTGCCAATCACCGCCTGTGGTTTGGCAATATCAACATGCGGCAAGGCCGCGGCCGCGTTGTGCAACGCCTCGAGACTAAGGTTCACACCCGGCGCAATCACGCCGCCGATATAGGCCCCATCTTTGGCCACCACGTCAAAGGTCGTCGCTGTGCCAAAATCCACCACGATCAGATCGCCACCATAGCGGTTATAGGCTCCTGCAGAATTGACCAACCGGTCCGGGCCCACAATCGTGCCCGCATCCACCCGGGCCTCGGTTGGCAACAGGCATTCCGGTTTGCCCACCACCAGAGGGCGACAATCAAAGAAACGATCGGCAAAGACCCGCAGGTTGAACACAACGCGCGGCACAGTGGACGAGATGATCACCTCGGTGATATCGGTCTCGATCCCATAGTGCTTAATCAGTGTGGAATACCAGGTGAAATAGGCGTCTGCCGTCCTTGCGTGGTGTGTCGACGTGCGCAGCGTGCACAGGAAAGTTTCACCGTCCCAGATAGAAAAGACCGTGTTGGTATTACCGCAATCAATGGCCAGAAGCATATCCCGTTCCCTCCGGGGCTCTTAGAAAAACACATCCGCCGCCGGAATGGCGACATATCCTTGCGGGGTTTTCAACACCAGATTGCCGCTGGTGTCCACCGTTTCAAAGGTGCCAACAGTTTCGTCACGCGACGTTCGTGCTGTAATCACCTCTCCCAAACGTGCGGCCCGTGCCAGCCAGGCCTCTCGGATTGGCGCAAACCCATACGTCGAAAACTGCGTCTCATAACGGTCGTAGGACAGCGCCAATGCATTCAAAAATTCCTCGGGCGTAACGGCCGCCCCGGTTTCAGACAACAAGGCCACAGGATGTGTGGCACCTGCCTCTACATTTTCAGGTTCTGGCGCTGACACCAGATTGACACCTATCCCAATCGAAAGGTGGCTCATGCCCCCGCCCACCGCTCCGGCGCTTTCCAACAGAATGCCTGCCACCTTGCCCCCGTTCAGCAACACATCATTCGGCCACTTGAGCGCGAAGGCGTCAGGTCGCCCGCTGACCGCGACAAAAGCATCATAGAGCGCTAGGGACGCCACAAAAGATCGTAAGGCAATCTGATCAGGTGTCTCAACCGGACGCATCACCAAAGTTGCCGCAAAATTGCCCGCAGGATCATTCCATGGCCGCCCACGCCGACCGCGACCTTTGGTTTGGCGCAATCCCAGTATCCACTCCGGCCCGGTCAGTGACGCTGCAATACGTGCCGCCTCTGCATTGGTGCTGTCCACCTCCGCCAAAACCCGTTTTCCATATCCCGATGGCCAATCCTGCAAACGCCCATCCTTCATCTTGCCAAAAATACTCTCGCCGAAGGCACCGCCAAAAACAGCAACGCGCCCTATTAGGGCGCGTCACATTTCAAAACGGGTGGCTCAAAGATCTACTGAACCAGCGTTGCTGCCGCAGCCTGCGCGATCCCTTCGATCCCAAAGAGGTTCACAACCCCCAGAACCATGATCGCAGCCGAGCCCATCAACATCGCCCAAAGAACAGGCGAGCCACCTTTGTCCAGCTCTTCGCCTTCTTCGCCAAAGTACATGTAGTACACAATGCGCAGATAGTAGAAACAGCCAATCACCGATGCGATCACACCCAAGACCGCAAGCCATCCAAGACCCGCGTCATAAGCGGCACGCAACACATAGAACTTACCGAAGAACCCAACCAGCGGCGGCACACCTGCCAGCGAGAACAACAGAACCAGCATGGCAATCGCCTTGCCGGAATGGGTTTTGGAGTACATGTTCAACGCGCGAATATCCGTCACTGGCTGACCGTCTTTTTCCATGCTGAGAATAAAGGCAAAGGTGCCAACATTCATCGTTACATAGATCGCAAGATAGATCAGTAGCGCCTGCACACCAAAGGCTGTGCCAGCGGCAAGCCCCATCAACGCATACCCCATGTGGGCAATCGACGAATACGCCATCAGACGTTTGATGTTTGTCTGACCAATCGCCGCGATCGAGCCCAAGAACATCGACAGAACCGAAAGCAGCGCAATGATCTGCTGCCAGTCTGCCACAACACCGCCGAAGGCATCATGCAGAACACGGGCGAACAAGCCCATCGCCGCCACTTTGGGGGCTGTGGCAAAGAACGCTGTGATCGGTGTCGGCGCGCCTTCATAGACGTCCGGCGTCCACATGTGGAACGGAACCGCAGAGACCTTGAACGCCAGACCAGACACGACAAGCGTCAGACCCAACAAAAGCCCCAACTCAACATGACCGTGGCCAGCCGCCTTGATAATTCCTGCAAATCCCGTGGTTCCCGCATAGCCATAAACCAGCGACGAGCCGAACAGCAGCAGACCGGACGACAAAGCGCCCAGAACGAAGTACTTCAGACCCGCTTCGGACGATTTCAGGCTATCGCGGCGCATTGAGGCCACCACATAAAGCGAAAGCGACTGCAGCTCGAGGCCCATATAAAGCGCCATCAGGTCGCCAGCGGAGACCATCACCATCATGCCGACAACCGCCAGCGTCACAAGGATCGGATACTCAAACCGCAGCATGTTACGGCGGCTCATGTAATCCTGCCCCATCACGAGAACGGCAGCCGCAGATAGCAGCATGGTCACCTTGGCAAAGCGCGCGAACCCGTCGTCGTTGAACATGCCGTCAAAGGCGACGTTCTCGCCCTCACCGGTCAGCCCAATCCACGCCGCGATCAACACAAACAGACCTGCGGTCAGCAATGTCAGCATCGGCGCGATTTTGTCCTTGCCCGTATACACCGCCGCCAAAAGAGCGATCATCGCATAGAGCGCCAGAAGGATTTCCGGCAGGATAATATTCAGATCAGCCTGGATCATTTTCTCAAGCTCTCCTTAGTGCGATGCGGCTTCGGCGCCCGAAGTCGGGAGATGCGCCAGAGCGGTTTCATAGTTTTCGATCAGTGCCTCAACCGATGGCCCGATGATATCGGTGATCAGCGGCGGGTAGACACCCAACAACAGGGTCATGGCCACCAGCGGCGCAAAGATCCACTTTTCGCGGGATGTCATGTCGGTGATCGCCTTGAGGCTCTCTTTGATGAGATCGCCAAAGACTACCCGACGATAAAGCCACAAAGCATAGCTTGCCGACAGGATCACACCAGAGGCTGCAAACAGCGCCACCCAGGTGTTGGCCTGGAAGATACCCAGGATAATCAGGAATTCGCCAACAAATCCGGAGGTGCCCGGAAGCCCGACATTGGCCATGGTGAAGAACATAAAGATCAACGCATAGGCCGGCATCCGGTTCACCAGACCACCATAGGCGTCGATGTCACGTGTGTGCATGCGATCGTAAATCACACCCACACAAAGGAAGAGCGCGCCCGAGATAAAGCCGTGGCTGAGCATCTGAAAGATCGCCCCATCAAGGCCCTGTTGGTTGGCCGCAAAGATACCCATCGTGACGTAACCCATATGGGCCACCGATGAATAAGCAATCAGCTTTTTCATGTCTTCCTGAACCAATGCCACAAGCGAGGTGTAGACAATCGCGATGGCCGACATCCACAAGACCAGATCGGTCATCACAGCAGATCCAACCGGGAACATTGGCAAGCTAAAGCGCAAGAAACCATAGCCGCCCATTTTCAACAGGATCGCAGCCAGAACAACCGAACCGGCTGTTGGCGCCTGAACGTGTGCATCCGGCAACCAGGTGTGCACCGGCCACATTGGCATTTTCACTGCAAAGCTGGCGAAGAAGGCCAGGAACATCAGCGTCTGCATGCCACCCACAACCTGAATACCCAAGAGCGAGAACGCCTCAGAGCCAAACTCGTGGTTCATCAGCGTTGGAATGTCGGTCGTGCCCGCATCAGCAAACATCGCCACCATAGCCACCAGCATCAAAACCGAACCAAGAAAGGTGTACAGGAAGAACTTGAAGCTGGCATAAATGCGATTGGCGCCACCCCAAATCCCAATGATCAGGAACATCGGGATCAGGCAGGCCTCGAAGAACAGGTAGAACAGAACCAGATCCAGCGCCATGAACACGCCGAGCATCAGCGTTTCCAGCAACAGGAAGGCAATCATGTATTCTTTGACACGATGCGACACATTCCAGGAGGCCCCAATCACCAGCGGCATCATAAAGGTGGTCAGCATCACAAACAGAACCGAAATTCCGTCGACGCCCAGTTTATAGTGAAGACCCATCAGCCATTCACGTTCCTCGACGAACTGGAACCCTGTGTTTGACGGGTCAAATTCGAACAGGATCGCCAATGACACCAGAAAGGTGATGACGGTCGCAACCATCGCAACCCATTTGGCATTACGCTGAGCCGCTGCCTCTTCCCCGCGCAGGAAGATCGCAAGGATCGCCGCCGCAAGTGCAGGGATAAAGGTGACTAGGGAGAGCAAGCTGTCGTTCATTAGTGCGCTCCTCCGCTGAGCGTCATCCATGTGATCAGGACCACAAGGCCAATCACCATGGCAAAGGCATAGGTAAAGATGTAACCGGACTGTGCGCGACCTGCGAGGCGTGTGAACCAGGGCACGATGCCCATGGCGACGCCATTCAGGAAGCCGTCAATCACATTGCCGTCGCCCTTTTTCCACAAGAAGCGGCCAAGAGCTTTGGCAGGACGCACGAACAGGTAATCGTAGATTTCGTCAAAGTACCATTTGTTCAGCAGGAACAGGTACAGTGGGCGTTGGTTCTCGGCCAGCCACTTGGGCATGGCAGGGTTCCAGATGTAGAACCACATGGCGGTGATGAAACCAATAACCATGGCAATGAACGGCGAAACCTTGACCCATTTCGGAGCGTGGTGTGCGTCGTCCATCACGTGGTTATCCGGGCCCATAAAGATCGCGCCCTGTGGGGCTTGTCCGTGGTGGGCCGCCATAACCGGCGCGTGCGCTGGATCATCGTGATTGGTCGCATGCTCATCGGTCGCGTGCGCGTCCTCTTCGCTGTGACCGGTATCTGCAGCAGCGTGATCGTCGGTTGCTTCACCGTGATTACCCTCGGCCGCAGCGTGCGATGGAATGCCGTAGAATTTGTTGACCTGATCGTGGTCACCAAAGAACGAGCCATACCACAGCATGCCTGAGAAGATTGCGCCCAGTGCCAGAACTCCCAGCGGGATCAGCATGGTCATCGGGCTCTCATGAGCATGGTCATGCGCATGTTTGTCACCACGCGGCGTGCCATAGAAAGTCAGGAAGATCAGGCGCCACGAGTAGAACGATGTGAACAGCGCCGCGATCACCAGCATCCAGAAGGCATAGCCACCGCTTGTGCCTGCAAAGGCGCTCTCGATGATCGCGTCTTTCGACAGGAAGCCTGCGAAACCAATCGTGGTCAGCGGGATACCGACACCGGTGATGGCCAGCGTGCCAATCATCATCGCGCCGAATGTATAAGGGATTTTCTTACGCAAACCGCCATAATTGCGCATGTCTTGCTCGTGATGCATCGCGTGGATCACCGAGCCCGCACCAAGAAACAACATCGCTTTGAAGAAGGCGTGTGTGAACAGGTGGAACATCGCGGCGGAGTAGACGCCAACACCTGCTGCCACAAACATGTACCCCAGCTGAGACATTGTTGAGTAGGCAATCACGCGTTTGATGTCGTTCTGTACCAGACCAATGGTGGCCGCGACAAATGCCGTGGTGGCCCCAAGGAAGGTGATAAAGGCAGTCGCCTCAGGCGCGTATTCCATCAGCGGCGACATGCGGCAGACAAGGAACACACCCGCCGTCACCATGGTCGCAGCGTGGATCAGGGCAGACACAGGTGTTGGGCCTTCCATCGCGTCTGGCAACCAGGTGTGCAGGAACAATTGTGCCGATTTACCCATGGCACCAACGAACAGCAGGAAGGCCAAAAGGTTGGCGGCATTCCAGTCGGTCCACAAGAAGCGAATGTCCGTTTCAGCCAGCGCAGGCGCGGCTGCAAAAATGTCGTTGAAGTTGATGCTTTCGGTCATAAAGAACAGACCAGCGATCCCGAGGGCGAAGCCAAAGTCGCCGACCCGGTTGACCACAAAGGCCTTGATTGCAGCGGCGTTGGCCGACGGTTTGCGATAGTAAAAACCGATCAACAGATACGAGGCAACGCCCACACCTTCCCAGCCAAAGAACATCTGCACAAGGTTGTCAGCAGTGACCAGCATCAGCATGGCAAAGGTAAAGAACGACAGATAGGCAAAGAAGCGGGCCTTGTAATGCTCGCCATCTTTCCAGTTTTCGTCATGCGCCATGTAGCCAAAGCTATAAAGGTGCACCAGCGCCGAAACCGTGGTCACAACGATCAGCATGATCGCGGTCAGACGGTCAAGTCGGATCGACCAGGCCGTGTCCAGTGTGCCCGACTGGATAAAGTCGAGAACATGAATGATGTGGGTTTGACCGTCGTGGCCAAGGAAAACGACCCACGACAGCAGACAGGCCAGGAACAGCAGCCCGGTGGTGACGTATTGCGCGCCCTTCTCACCGATAAACCGCCAACCAAAGCCGCCAATCAGGCTACCGATCAGTGGAGCGAACAGGATGATCTTTTCCATCTGTCTTAGCCTTTCATCACATTGACATCTTCCACCGAGATCGTGCCCCGGTTGCGGAAGAAGGAGACGAGGATCGCGAGGCCAATCGAGGCCTCAGCAGCCGCCACGGTCATCACGAACAGTGCGAATACCTGCCCAGTCAGATCGCCCGAATAACTCGAAAACGCGACCAGGTTGATGTTGACAGAGAGCAGCATCAATTCGATCGACATCAAGAGGATGATGACGTTCTTCCGGTTCAGGAAGAGGCCAAAGATACCAATGACAAACAGCACAGCCGCCACGGTAAGATAATGTTCAAGTCCGATCATTTTGTCCCTCGGTCCTTATTCTTCCAACAGCGAGCCTTTTACAGACCCTGCCCCGGTTTTACGTCTTTCAATTCCATCGCATCTTTTGGGTCGCGCCACATCTGCTCAAGCACGTTTTGGCGCTTGATGTCTTTGCGGTGGCGCAAGGTCAGAACGATGGCGCCAATCATGGCGACCAGCAGGATCAGACCAGCCAGTTGGAACAGAAGGAAATATTGGTCATAGATGATGAGCCCCAAGGCGGCGGTGTTTTCCACACCCTCCGGCGCCACAGCGGCACGTTGCGCCTCAGCCACTTCGGACACCTGCCAGTTGCCCACGGCCATGCCGAACTGCATCAACAGGATCACACCGATCAGCAGCGCCAGCGGCATATACTGCGCCATGCCTGCCTTAAGTTCGGCAAAGTCCACATCCAGCATCATCACCACGAACAGGAACAGCACAGCGACGGCGCCCACGTAGACGATGATAAGAAGCATCGCGACAAATTCAGCGCCCAAAAGCACAAACAGCCCTGCCGAAGACAGGAAGGCCAGAATGAGCCAAAGCACCGAATGCACCGGGTTGCGGCTGATCACTGTGAACAGCCCGCCGATCACGGCGCAAAGCGCGAACAGGTAAAAGGTCAGAGCAACAATCATGTGTCACTATCCTCGTTTTCGGCCATGACACCTTGGGCAATTTCCATTGCACGGGTCGTGGCGGGTATGCCGGCGAACATCGACATTTGTCCGATGGTCTCGACGATTTCTTGTTTCTTTGCACCAGCCTCAAGCAGGTGGCGCACGGTCATACGGATTTGGGCGTCGCCTTGCGCACCCAGAACGGTCAGTGCAGCCAGCGTCAACAACAGGCGGGTCTTGGCGTCCAGCCCATCCTTGTTCACGGTGTTGCCAAAGAACATTTCCATCACGTCTTTGGGCATGGTCGGCCACAGGGCCTCAAACCCTTTCGGGGTAAACGACTCCAGCGCAGGGTTCATCGCCTTGGCCATGTCCTGATACTGCGCGATCATCGCTTCAAATGGGTTTGAGTTGTCGGTCATCGGTACGGTGCGTCCAGTTCCAGATTGCGGGCAATTTCGGCTTCCCAGCGTTCACCGTTATCCAAGAGCTTGGCTTTGTCGTAAAACAGCTCTTCGCGGGTTTCAGTGGAAAACTCGAAATTCGGACCTTCGACAATCGCATCCACCGGGCAGGCTTCCTGGCAGAAACCACAGTAGATGCATTTGGTCATGTCGATGTCGTAACGCGTTGTGCGGCGGCTGCCATCTTCGCGGGGTTCCGCGTCAATGGTGATCGCCTGTGCCGGACAGATCGCTTCGCAAAGTTTACAGGCAATGCAACGCTCTTCTCCGTTGGGATAGCGACGCAGCGCGTGTTCCCCGCGAAAACGTGGGCTCAGCGGGCCTTTTTCATGCGGATAGTTGATCGTGACTTTGGGTTTGAAGAAATACTTCATGCCCAACCGGAATCCGGCAATCACGTCCGTCATCAGGAAATAGCCAGCGGCGCGTTTATAGTCGATATTCGCCATCTATCAGCCTCCAATCGCCCAGCGGGCATAAGCCCCGCCGAAAAGCTCGAATTTTGCAAGGAACGACACCAACACAACCCAGATCAGCGACATCGGCAGGAACACTTTCCAACCCACACGCATCAGTTGGTCATAGCGGTAACGCGGAGTAATCGCCTTGACCATCGCGAAGACAAAGAACGCGACCAGCATCTTGGCAATCATCCACAGGATGCCATCCGGCAGACCCGGAATTGGCGATAGCCAACCACCAAAGAACAACAGCGATACCAAGGCACACATCAGAACCACGGCCACCAGTTCCCCGATCATGAACAGCAGGAACGGTGTGGACGAATATTCCACCTGATAACCCGCCACCAGTTCGGATTCTGCTTCAGGAAGGTCAAACGGAGGCCGGTTGGTTTCGGCCAGCGCCGAGATGAAGAACAGGATCAGCATTGGGAAGTGCGGGATGAAGTACCAGTTCAACAGCCCCAGATTTCCGTCCTGAGCAGCCACGATGGCCCCAAAGTTCATCGACCCGGTCGAAATGATGATGCCGATAATGATCAGACCCAGGCTAACTTCATAAGAGATCATCTGCGCGGCAGAACGAAGTGAGCCGAGGAACGGGTATTTGGAGTTTGACGCCCACCCCCCCATGATCACGCCGTAAACCTCAAGCGAAGACACCGCCATGACATATAGGATCGCGACATTGATGTCGGCCAGAACCCAGCCATCGTTGAACGGGATCACCGCCCAGGCAATCAACGCCATCACCAGTGAAATCATCGGCGCCAGCAGGAACACGACCTTGTCGGCGCCCGCAGGGTAAACCACTTCTTTCACGATGTATTTCAGGAAATCCGCGAAACTTTGCAGCAGGCCAAAGGTGCCCACAACGTTCGGGCCTCGGCGCAGCTGAACAGCGGCCCAGATTTTGCGGTCCGCGTACATCAGGAAGGCCAAGGCCACCAGAAGCGGAACAACAACCAACAAGACCTGTCCTACGATCAGCAGGAAGATCCCCAAGTTTGTGGTGGTAAAGAATTCAATCATGGGTCCTCACACCGTAGGTATCCGGTTTTCTTTGCAATCCGAGACAATGACTTCTGCATCAATTGTCTTCAAACCGCCGGGCAGAGCAGACGAGATGGTATACGCAGCATCCCCTCGCCAAATTCCCCCGTCATAATTCACATTGGTGCGCACATGGCGCGCAAATCCGAAACCCCGGATCAACGCGTATTGCGCAGCGGCACATTCCGCATACCGGGCGACACCATCTGGCGCCTCCGGATCGTCTTTTTCTCCGCCCATGGCAACCTGGAAGCTGACCAGATCATCCGCAAGCAGTCGGGTTTCCACGCCAAGATACGTGGGCTCTGCCTGTGTGCCCGCACAGTTCACACCATCCTCACAGGTCGGCGCGCAGGCCGATACACTCAGCGCAAGCGCCGAAAGGATTGGGGATATGAGAGCATTCAGGTGCATCAGTTATTCAGCCGCAATCTTGGTTTCGGCGCGGGCCTTGGCATTGGCCGAAAGTTCGGCCATCAGCTCGCTGGCGCGGGCAATTGGGTTTGTCAGATAAAAATCATCGACAGCTGCAAAGAATTTCCCGGCACTCAGGTTCTTCACAGGCAAGGGAGTCCATTCGTTCTCGACAACTTGATCGATCTTGGCCAAATGCGGGACCTCGGCCACCAACGCCTGGCGCAGCTGCGCCAGTGTGTCGTAAGCCAACGTCGCGTCCAGTTCAGCGCTCAATGCGCGCAGGATGGCCCAGTTTTCCTTGGCCTCGCCCGGCGCAAACCCGGCGCGCATCGCCAATTGTGGGCGGCCTTCCGTGTTGACGAACAGGCCGTTTTCCTCGGTGTAGGCCGCAGCCGGAAGGATCACATCCGCGCGGTGTGCGCCGCGATCTCCGTGGCTGCCCTGATAAATCACAAACGGACCTTCGGCGACTTCGACTTCATCCGCCCCAAGGTTGAACACAACCTCAGCGCCCTCAAGAGCGACGTCCAATCCGCCTTCGGTCACAGCACCGACATCCATCGCACCAACACGCGAAGCCGCCGTGTGCAGCACCATCATCTTGCCACCCAGTTTCTCGGTCAGTGCCATGCAAGCACCCAACACCGCGATACCGTCGCCTTCGTTGATGGCACCCTGCCCTACAATAACAACGGCATTGTCAGCCTTTTCCGCACCTTCAATCATGCCCTTGATCATCCGGCGACCGGGACCATGGTCGGTCGTTTCATACGTCAGATCGCCACTCTTGACGCCAACCGAATGAACTTCCGCGCCATTCAACCATGCTTTGCGGATACGCGCGTTCAGAACCGCGGCCTCATTACGAGGGTTGGTGCCAATCAGGTAAATAGCCTTGGCGTTATCAATGTCTTCAATCGCAGCAGTGCCCACATAAGCCGAGCGATTATCCGCCGGCAGAACTGCGCCGTTGGTGCGGCATTCCATGGTGCCTTCCAGACCGTCCACAATCTGCTTTAGCGCAAACACAGCTTCGACCGGGGCGAGATCGCCAACCAGACCAGCCACTTTCTTGCCCTTCATTGCTTCCGCAGCCACGCCAAGAGCTTCGCCCCATGTGGCAGGCTTCAGCTTGCCATCGACGCGTACATAAGGCGTGTCCAGACGTTGACGACGCAGGCCATCCCAGACAAAACGTGTTTTGTCCGAAACCCACTCTTCGTTCACACCATCATGGTTGCGCGGCAGGATACGTTTGACTTCGCGACCTTTGGTGTCGACCCGAATGTTCGACCCCAAACCGTCCATCACGTCGATGGTTTCGGTTTTGGTCAGCTCCCAAGGACGGGCCGAGAACGCATAAGGTTTGGACGTCAGCGCTCCGACCGGGCACAGGTCAATGATGTTGCCCTGCAGGTTGCTATCCAAAGTCTGGTTCAGATAGCTGGTGATTTCCGCATCTTCGCCACGACCGGTTTGCCCCATCTGGGTGATACCGGCGACCTCAGAGGTGAACCGCACACAGCGCGTACAGCTGATACAACGGGTCATGGTGGTCGACACAAGCGGGCCGAGGTTCAGATCATCCACAGCACGCTTAGGTTCGTTGAACCGCGAGTCCGAGATGCCATAGGCCATCGCCTGATCTTGCAGATCACATTCGCCACCCTGATCACAGATCGGGCAATCCAGCGGGTGGTTGATCAACATGAATTCCATCACGCCTTCGCGGGCCTTTTTGACCATCGGCGAATTGGTTTTCACCACCGGCGCCTGACCTTCGGGGCCGGGACGCAAATCGCGCACCTGCATCGCGCAGGAGGCGGCTGGCTTGGGCGGCCCGCCGACAACCTCAACCAGACACATCCGGCAGTTACCGGCAATTGACAGACGTTCATGGTAACAGAACCGCGGAATTTCCACGCCAGCCTGTTCACAGGCCTGGATCAGCGTCATCGCGCCGTCTACTTCCACTTCGGTTTCGTCAATAACGACTTTGCGCAGGTCAGACATTTGTTACTTCACCTTCATAAACGAACCAAGGAGCGTCTTCTTTTGGACTTCCTTGTTCAGTCTTTTACAGAGCTTCTCTGCATCGTTTTTATGCAGAGTCAGCCCTTGGCTGTTTGCATACTGTTCAGCGCCTTCTGGGCCTTTTCTTCGCTCTATCGCGTCTTTAAAGATTTTGTTGCGATCTTTTTCACCAATCCCTGCTTTATAGAGAGATTTGTCGAGCCGCGAGTAAGCTCTATTAATCGCAGATTTATCTTTGCGTAGTTCCGGGCAAGCAAACTGCAGCCAGTAGGCCGAAGAACTTGCATTAGCAAATTGGTCAATCTCTTTTTTCAACGAATCGACGCCAGCTGCGTGCCCCAAAGAAGTGCCTGCAAACCAAAAAGCGAGTACTGTGGCAAGCACCGCAAAAACTTGACGATATGAAACCAAGGCCACCACTACTTCGCCCTCAAAAGCGCGCCGATCGCGCTGTTCTTTGCAATTTCCGCACGGCCGACCGCACAGAAGGTTTCAGGTAGCCCAT
The DNA here is from genome assembly GCF_900142085.1 of Shimia gijangensis. GTDB lineage: Bacteria > Pseudomonadota > Alphaproteobacteria > Rhodobacterales > Rhodobacteraceae > Shimia > Shimia gijangensis. The sequence continues at coordinate 87,521 of NZ_FQZQ01000011.1, read as the reverse complement.
AGATCGCGCCGTGGGCCTTGAGATAAGCCTCGCCTTTTGCGCGCATCCGGGCCTTTTCGGCCTTGGACTCGACATATTCTTTGATTTCAGCGTCCGTATAGCCAAGCGCGTTGGCGCGTGAGCGCAACTTCCACGCCCGGCTCAGAGCTTTCAGCTTCCTGGGCGAGATGCTGTCGCATTTGTTGGAGATTTCAAAACCAACAGCGGCAGAAAACAAAACGTCTTCAATTTCAGCGACTTGACTCAACGGTGGCTTGGCCGCCGCGGCCCCTGCCAAAACAGACACACCCAGTACAACAGGCAACATAATACGCATATTTCCACTCCTCACGACGCGCGCACGGGGATCGCGCGCGGGTGCGTCATTAGAGGAGCATTCAGCCGCCGTTATGCAATAACACGCCGTCATATCTTGCAAATGCCCTCTAACCAGAGGTCACCGTCGATCAACGTCAAAGTATCATTTTCCTGGTCCGGACCAGCAATCCAGTGAATCTTGGAAGACCCGTATTGTTCGATGCAATAACGTGTCGCGCCGTAACCGCCTGCTTCTTTGGCGCCGTTCAGCGACTGGGTCGCCTTGCGCACTTCGATTTTGAAGTGGCTGCGGTCTTCCTTGTCAACTTTTTCGACTTTGGTTTTGAACTCGATCCCGTCAAAGGCGAATTCAGTCTTTTTGCCGGGGCGTTGAATTTTACCACAGCTGGCAGTGCCAAGAGCAAGGGACAACATAACGGCAACGCCAAACGAGCCACGCAAAATGCTGCGGCCTGTTCGCGGTGTCAGAATGTCTTGCTGCCCCAAATTCATGTTTTTCTACTCCGCCGCCATCGCGCCCATACGGCCGGTTTTTTGCGCTTTGATGCGATCTTCGATTTCATTGCGGAAGTTCTTGATCAGGCCCTGAATAGGCCAGGCTGCCGCATCCCCCAGCGCACAAATGGTGTGACCTTCGACTTGCTTGGTCACGCTGTGCAGCATGTCGATCTCTTCAAGTTCGGCCTCGCCGCGCACCAGACGATCCATCACACGCATCATCCAGCCTGTGCCTTCACGGCATGGCGTACACTGGCCACAGCTTTCGTGTTTGTAGAATTTGGACAAACGCCAGATCGCTTTGATCGGATCGACGCTTTTGTCCATGACGATCACAGCCGCAGTGCCCAAAGACGACCCCACATCACGCAGAGCGTCAAAATCCATCACCGCGTCGCGCATGTTTTCACCGCGCACACATGGTACGGACGACCCACCGGGGATCACAGCAAGCAGATTGTCCCAGCCACCGCGAATACCGCCGCAATGCTTTTCAATCAGCTCTTCGAACGAAATCGACATCGCCTCTTCGACAACACAGGGGTTGTTCACGTGGCCCGAGATGCCAAAAATTTTGGTGCCCGCGTTGTTGGGACGGCCAAACGATGAGAACCACTCAGGCCCCCGGCGCAGGATGGTCGGCACCACCGCAATCGATTCCACGTTGTTCACCGTGGTCGGGCAGCCATAAAGGCCCGCGCCCGCTGGGAACGGTGGCTTCATGCGTGGCATGCCTTTTTTGCCCTCGAGGCTTTCCAGCAATGCGGTTTCTTCACCGCAGATATAGGCCCCTGCCCCGTGGTGCAGAAACAGGTCGAAATCCCAACCGGAACCAGCGGCGTTTTTGCCAAGCATTCCGGCGTCATAGGCCTCATCAATGGCGTTTTGCAGCGCTTCGCGTTCACGAATGTATTCGCCGCGGATGTAGATGTAGCACGTGTGCGCATTCATTGCGAAAGACGCGATCAGGGCGCCTTCGATCAATGTATGCGGGTCATGACGCATGATCTCGCGGTCTTTACAGGTGCCGGGCTCGGATTCATCAGCGTTGATAACCAAAAACGCCGGGCGTCCGTCGCTTTCCTTGGGCATGAACGACCATTTCAGGCCGGTCGGGAAACCCGCACCACCACGACCACGCAGGCCAGAGGCCTTCATCTGGTCAATGATCCAGTTACGGCCGTTCTGGATGATCTTAGCCGTGCCATCCCAATGGCCGCGTGCCTGCGCGCCTTTCAGCGAGCGGTCGTGCATCCCATAGAGGTTGGTAAAGATACGGTCCTGATCTTTCAGCATCTTCGTTACCCTTGCATTCCCTGACGCGCGCGCCAGATCTGATAAATGTTCACGAGCGCCCAGACCAAAGCTGCGATAACAGCAAAGTCAAACAGCAGTGCATAGCGCCCCGGCAAGCCCAGAGACTTGCCAACAACCTGAGCCGCCATCCAGAGCAACATGCTACCGGCAATCACCACGGCGACCATGCGCCCTTTGCGTGCCATCTGCTGCTCTATCTGCTCACCCGTCATGTTTTAGTCCTCGTAGACGTCGCCATCAGCGACTTTTTTGGAGAACTCAGTTTCTTCGCCAGAAGCGAGTGTTTTGGCCTGTTCAACCCAGCCATCACGCTCAATTCGGCCTTTGAACGACAGCTTGTCATCCATATCGACGATATCGTCCGCACCCCAGGCCGCGATCTGCGCAAAAGAGGTCACTCCGTTCTCGTGCAATTTTTTCTCCAACGCCGGCCCGACGCCCTTGAGTTGCTTGAGATCATCCGCGCCAGCTACCGCCGGAGCCGCCTTGGCTTTCTTGGCTGGCTTGGCTTTGGCCTTTTCCGCTTTCGGCTCAGCTTTCGGCGCTTCGGCCTTCTTGGCATCTTCCGCCTGCTTCACCGCCGGTTTGGGTGTTGCAGGTTCCGCCGGAGCGGCAGCAGACGAAGCCCGTCCGGCCACAACACCATCTTCACCAATCCACGGCGTGCGAAGCGGGACTTCGGTGCCGTCGATGCGTTTCACGGTATCGCCAATATCCGTCGCCAGCTGGGCCGACGCGTTATATTTGGTCTTCCCGCTGTCGTATTCCTTCAGCGTGGTCAGGCCTGACAAAGGCTCAGACGCGAACCGACCGTTCATCGGACCCGGAGCAGGCACCTTGCCCGCCGCCAAATCGTCCAAGAGTTGGGAAAACCCCTCGACGGTCATGTCTTCGTAATAATCTTTGCCGATCTGGGCCATGGGCGCGTTGGTACAGGCGCCCAGACATTCGACTTCTTCCCAGGAAAACTTGCCATCCGCCGACACAACATGCGGCTTGTCAGCTATTTTCTCTTTGCAGACGGCGATCAGGTCTTCGGCACCACAGATCATGCAGGACAAGGTGCCGCAAATCTGGATATGCGCGACCGATCCAACGGGCTGCATCTGGAACATGAAATAGAAGGATGTCACTTCCAGAACGCGAATATAGGCCATGCCCAACATATCGGCGATGGCCTCAATCGCAGGCTTTGTGACCCAGCCTTCTTGTTCTTGCGCGCGCCACAACAATGGGATCACGGCGCTGGCCTGACGGCCTTCGGGGTATTTGCTGATTTGCCCCTTGGCCCAGGCCAGGTTGGCATCAGTGAAAGCAAAGCTTTCGGGTTGTTCGGGATGAAGTCGACGAAGCATTAGCGGTCAATCTCTCCAAATACGATATCAATGGTGCCAATAATGGCAGCGACATCGGCCAGCTGGTGGCCAGTGGTAATATGATCCAGCGATTGCAGGTGCAGATAGCCCGGTGCGCGCAACTTGGCGCGGTATGGCTTGTTGGTACCATCGGCCACCATATAAACGCCAAATTCACCTTTGGGCGCCTCAACGGCTGCATAAACTTCCCCCGCAGGCACGTGGAAGCCTTCGGTATAAAGTTTGAAGTGGTGGATCAGGCTTTCCATCGAGGTTTTCATGTCATCGCGTTTGGGCGGAGACAGTTTGCCCCGCGCCATCACGTCGCCAGTGGCTTCGCGCAGTTTGACAATGGCCTGACGGATGATGCTGGTTGACTGACGCATTTCTTCGACACGCATCACATAGCGGTCATAGCAGTCGCCGTTTTTGCCAACCGGGATCTGGAAATCAAACTCGTCGTAGCATTCATAAGGCTGCGCACGGCGCAAATCCCATGCCAGACCAGCCGAGCGCACCATGACGCCGGAATAGCCATGCTCAAGGGCCGTATCCACATCCACAACGGCGATACCGACGTTGCGCTGCTTAAAGATACGGTTTTCCGTCAGCAGACCTTCGATATCATCCAGAACCTCAGGGAACCCGATGGCCCATTCTTCAATATCGTCGATCAGCGCATCAGGCAGGTCCTGATGGACACCGCCGGGACGGAAATAGTTCGCGTGAAGACGCGCACCGCAAGCCCGTTCATAAAAGATCATCAGCTTTTCGCGCTCTTCAAACCCCCAAAGGTTCGGAGTCAGCGCCCCCACATCCATCGCCTGCGAGCAGACGTTCATGATGTGGTTCAGCACACGGCCAATTTCGCAGTACAAAACGCGGATCAACTGAGCGCGACGTGGCACTTCTACGCCACACAGCTTTTCAATGGCCATGCACCATGCATGTTCCTGGTTCATCGGCGCCACGTAATCTAGGCGGTCGAGATACGGCAGGTTTTGCAGGTAGGTGCGGCTTTCCATCAGCTTTTCGGTGCCACGGTGCAGCAAACCAACGTGCGGATCGCAACGTTCCACGATTTCGCCGTCAAGTTCGAGCACCAGACGCAAAACGCCGTGCGCCGCAGGGTGCTGCGGGCCAAAGTTGATGTTGAAATTGCGGATTTTCTGTTCGCCGACCAACGCATCTGTGCTGCCGTCGTCATATCTGGAGCCGTCCATCATTTCGCCTCCCCCTTCTCGTCACCGGGCAGGATGTATTCGGCACCTTCCCATGGCGACATGAAATCAAACTGGCGGTAATCCTGCGTCAGCGACACAGGTTCATAAACCACGCGCTTTTCAACTTCGTCATAGCGCACTTCGGTATACCCGGTGGTCGGGAAGTCTTTGCGCAACGGATGACCACGGAAGCCATAATCTGTCAGCAGACGGCGCAGGTCCGGGTGGTCGGTAAAGACGATGCCAAACATATCGAACGTTTCACGCTCGAACCAGTTGGCGCAGGGGTGAATGTCTGTCACGGATGGCAGCATTTCGTCCTCGCGCACGGCGACCCGAAGGCGAATGCGGCTGTTTTGGTACATCGACAACAGGTGATACACGACCGTGAACCGCTTCGCACGGTCCGGGTAGTCTACGGCTGTGATATCCACCAGAGTTGCGAATTTGCAGGTACGATCCGCTTTCAGAAACTCAACAAACCCCGCGATATTCGCCGGGGCCACGTCTACGTTCAATTCGCCAAAAGCAATATCCCAGCCCAGAACGCAATCCGGGCGCTTCAGCTCAAGATGTGTACCCAGTTCTTTCAGTGCTTCGCTCATCGTTCAATAGTCCCCGTGCGGCGGATCTTACGGTGCAGTTGCAATACGCCATACAAAAGCGCCTCAGCCGTTGGAGGGCAGCCGGGCACATAGACGTCAACCGGCACGATGCGGTCACAGCCACGTACAACGCTGTAAGAATAGTGATAATAACCGCCGCCATTGGCGCATGAGCCCATCGAGATCACATAGCGTGGCTCGGGCATCTGATCGTAAACCTTACGCAGCGCTGGGGCCATTTTGTTGGTCAGCGTGCCCGCAACAATCATCAGATCAGACTGACGAGGGGAGGCGCGCGGAGCAGTGCCGTAACGCTCAAGGTCATAGCGAGGCATCGAAGTGTGGATCATCTCAACCGCGCAACAGGCCAGACCAAAGGTCATCCAGTGCAGCGACCCTGTGCGGGCCCAGTTGATCATGTCCTCGGTCGAGGTCAGCAGAAAGCCTTTGTCCTGCAGTTCGCGGTTCAAAGCCTGGGTAGTGCCGTCTTTATCAGCACCAGCAGCAATGTTTGTGCCGGTCATTACTCCCATTCCAGAGCTCCCTTTTTCCACTCATAGGCAAATCCGATGGTCAGGACCGCCAGGAAGACCATCATGGACCAGAAGCTGACCATTGAGATGTCCTTGAACCCGACAGCCCATGGGAAAAGCATCGCGATTTCGAGGTCGAAAATGATGAACAGGATCGACACAAGGTAGAACCGGACATCAAATTTCATCCTGGCGTCGTCGAAGGCATTGAAACCGCACTCGTAAGCACTCACCTTTTCAGGATCGGGGTTTCTAACGGCTAGGACGACAGCGGCAAGGATCAATACGAGGCCAAGTGCGATCGCGATGGCCAGAAAGACGAGAATGGGAAGGTATTCCCTAAGCATCTCTTCCACGTGGTGGCTCCTTTCATGCACGGATCAAATGACGTGCAGTCAGATGGCTGTTTTGACTAAAGGGGGTTTACCTGCGCCCCTTGTCAGGGTCAACCAAGCCGAAACACATTCAGTTTTTGGAAATCGTTGCATTTACCCCCTGCACACAAAGGTATACAGCCCTTTTGAAGACGCCTGCGTCATTTGGTCTGCATCATTTTTCCACTGTATTTCAGTGAGTTGAAGGGATCCAACCAGCCAAGTCGGACTTCTGCACTCAGGGTAGGCCAGAAAATGGCCCTGTCAGCCGCCAAACACGCGTGCAGGAAATTTTGCAGACAAGAGCGGGGTTTTTCGTCGCAGCATCGCCGAGGCGCCACTCAATGTGTGGCAGAGTCGTTTACAGGCCAAGCGCTTGGCGCTGTCAATGCAGGTGAGTCTTGGGCAGACCCTGGCTCTACGCTTTGCTCCAGTCCGGTTTACGCTTTTCAAAGAAAGCCCCAATGCCTTCGGCAGATTCCGGGCTGTTCCAGCGCGCGACCAGTGCCTCAATCGTATGATCGATTGTCGCCTCGTCAATTTGAGGGCCCAGCGCGCGGGTCAGCGCTTTGGCATCGGCCACCGCCCCCGGTGCGCAGGACAGATAAGGTTTAATCTCAGCTTCTATAGCGGCGTCCAGGTCTTCGGCTGGTACAACGCGGGCCAGCAAATCCAGTCGAACCGCTTCCTCGGCGTCAAACAGACGGGCCGACATAAACACACGCCGCGCCTTGGCCTCGCCCATACGGGCAATCACATAAGGCCCGATCGTCGCCGGGATCAGCCCCAGCCGCGTTTCTGTAAGCCCCATGGTCAGACTGTCCACACCAATCGCGACGTCACAGACGCTGGCCATGCCAACGCCGCCACCAAACGCATTGCCCTGCACCCGCCCAATCAAAGGTTTCGGCAACGTGTTCAGCGCTTGCAACATCTCGGCCAGAATGCGCGCCTCGCGACCTCGGGTCTCAAGATCCATGCTCATCTGCTCGCGCATCCAGCCCAGATCACCGCCTGCGCAAAAAGATTTGCCTGCCCCGGTCAGCACCACAACCCGAACCGCGTCATCTGCGCCTAACGCCGCTGCGGCCTGCTTCAACTCGCGCAACATCTGCCCTGACATGGCATTGTGTTTTTCCGGGCGGTTCAAGGTCAACGTCGCAACGCCCCTTGTGTCGATCTCGGTGGTTATCGTCTCAAACATGTTTTTCTCTTTCTGCGGTGAAAACTCTTCCAGGCAACCTTCTTTAAGAAGAATGTTCTACGCCGTGGTTCTCATTTTCGTTGCCATACCAGCGGCTTGAGTTAACACGCTGGCATCCAGACCGGTGTGATATCCCAAAGTGGTAAGCCGTTCATGCACAGCCTCTGTGGCCACGTTCCCCGCCGCCCCCGGCGCATAAGGACATCCCCCCAAGCCGCCAACTGCCGCATCGAACACCCGCAGGCCCAGCGCCAGGGAGGCTTCGATATTGGCCAGAGCGCGACCGGCGGTATCATGATAGTGCCCGGCCAACATGCTGGCAGGCACCTCTTGCAACACGGCCTCAAGCATAGCGGTGATTGTCTCAGGCGTTCCCTGACCAATCGTGTCGCCCAAGGAAATCTCATAGCAGCCAGCGTCTCGTAACATCGCGACCACGCGGGCCACTTGTGCGGGAGGTGTAGGACCATCGTAAGGGCAATCGGTCACGCAAGACACATAGCCCCGCACCGGAATGCCCGCCGCCTTCCCCGCCTCGGCCACAGGCACAAGACGCTCAAGCGATTCCGCGACTGTGGCGTTGATATTGGCTTTGGAAAACCCTTCAGATGCCGCACCGAATATGGCAATCTCGTCCGCCTTGGCGTCCACCGCCCGTTCGAACCCTTTTAAGTTTGGTGTCAGAGCCGCATAAGAGATACCCTCTTTGCGGTGAATACCCGCCAGAACCTCGCCTGAATCCGCCATCTGCGGCACCCACTTGGGGCTGACAAAGCTCGCCACTTCAATGCGCCTGAAACCGGCTTTGCTCAGACAGTCGACCAAAGCGATCTTGTCTGAGGTCGGAATTTGACGCTTTTCGTTCTGTAGCCCGTCGCGAGGCCCCATTTCAAAGATTTCGACGTATTCAGACATCTGGAACCTCGTAGAACTCTTTCTTGTAAAACTCCTGGATGCCGTCCAAGGCACGCGCCACTTGGTAAGCAGATCGCTGTTCGATCCGCTCGACATAGGCCTGCACATGCGGGAAGCGATCCATATGCACGTAATACGGCGCCGAAAACAGGTTGAACCCCATCATCGTATCCGCCGCCGAAAACCCGCTGTCCAAAAGCCAATCGCGATCGGTCAGCGTATGGTTCATCGCCTTCAATGTCGCGCCCAAACGGGCCGCCTCCAGCTTTAACACCACCGGCGATGCCGGCGTTGGGTCGCCCATAAACAAATGTTGCATATTCAGCGACGCCAGAATGCTGGCTTGCGTTTCGGCAAATCCCAACCATTCAAGAAACGCCACCCGCTCCGCGTCCCCGGCCAACCGCCCGAGCCCGTGTTCCGGGCGGGTCTCGGTCAGGTATTCAACGATAGCGCTGCTTTCGTAGATGGTGATCCCGTCAATCTCGAGAGCAGGCACACGGCCCACCGGAGAAATCGCCTTGAACTCTGCCGCCCGCAGCGATCCGTCGGTGATCGAATAGGGCCGCAAATCGGCCTTTAACCCCATTTCTTCGAGCAACCACAAAATGCGGAACGACCGTGAGAATGGAATATGATGAAGACGGATCATGCGGCGTCTTCCTCTTCTTCTTCGACCAATACGACCAAAACAGCCCCATCCTGCACCTGATCGCCCTCATGGGCCAGAACCTGATCAACCACGCCATCGCGCGCCGCCAACAGCGAATGCTCCATCTTCATGGCCTCAAGAATGGCCAGCCGGTCGCCCTCTTTGACCTCTTGTCCGGACTTGGCAAAAATTGCTTTCACCAAACCCGGCATTGGAGCAACGATCACATTCCCGGCGGCGGCGGAATCCGCTTCAACCTGCAAGGGATCGACGCGCCCATATTCTATCCCATAATGCGCAAATACGGTCACGGTTTCGTTTGCCACAGAAACCGGCGCTGTACGCTTTCCGCTCACATGCCAGCCACCGCCAATGCGCTCGGCCACCACCGAGGTGCCATCAACCACGACTTCAGCCCTGTTGGCCCCCTGCATCATCACTTTGACGGGGTGCAGGTCTTCGCCAATCCGCAAAGCCACACTGCGTTCCAACGGTGCCCAAAGCGAAAACCCTTCTTCTGCTCCAGCCGCCTTGTGCAGGCCCAAAGCGGCCATGCCAGCCCATGCTGTCTGCGCAACAGACGGCACCGGAGCCTGAACCAAATCCTCCAGATCACGCGCGATCAACCCGGTATCAACCTCGCCCTTGGCAAAGCCTGCATGGTCACAAAGTGCGCCAAGAAAGGCCAGGTTGGTGACCGTGCCGCCAACTTGGGTTTCGGCCAGTGCCGTGCGCATTCGCGACAAAGCCACGGCGCGCGTTGGCCCATGCGTGATAATCTTGGCAATCATCGGATCATAAAACGGGCTGATCGTGTCGCCTGCCCGCACGCCACTGTCTGACCGTGCTCCTTGCGGGAACTGCAGATGCGACAGGGTGCCAGTGGCCGGTAAAAATCCCTTGGGCACGTCTTCGGCATAAAGCCGCACTTCAAAGCTGTGACCGTAAATCGTCAACTCTTCCTGCTGGGCTGGAAGGCTTTCGCCAGCAGCCACACGCAATTGCCACGCCACCAGATCGACTCCGGTGATCGCTTCGGTCACCGGGTGTTCCACCTGTAGACGCGTGTTCATTTCCATGAACCAGAACCCGTCGGGGCGCAGCCCGTTAGAACCATCGACAATAAACTCAATCGTGCCCGCGCCGTTGTACCCGATAGCCTCGGCGGCGCGCACAGCCGCGTCGCCCATGGCTTGACGCACATCCAGCGTCATGCCCGGAGCAGGCGCTTCTTCAATGACTTTCTGATGGCGACGCTGCAGCGAACAATCGCGCTCAAACAAATGCACCGCCTGCGTGCCGTCGCCAAAGACCTGTACTTCGATGTGTCGGGGCTGCTGGATGTATTTCTCGATCAATACGTCCGGGTTGCCAAAGGCTGTGGTCGCCTCGCCCTGCGCACTGGCCAGCGCGTCGGCAAACTCTTCTGGCGCTTCGACCAGACGCATGCCCTTGCCACCACCGCCTGCAACAGCCTTGATCAAAACCGGATAGCCGATCTCGCCTGCCTGCACTTTCAGGAAGTCCGCATCCTGATTGGCCCCATGATACCCCGGCACAACCGGCACACCGGCCTCTTCCATCAACACTTTGGCAGCGTCTTTCAGACCCATTGCCCGGATTGCTTTGGCAGACGGTCCAATAAACACCAGACCTGCCGCCTCGACCGCCTCAACAAAATCGGGGTTTTCCGACAGAAACCCATAGCCCGGATGAATCGCCTGCGCGCCAGTCTCCTTGGCAGTGGCAATAATTACATCGCCCTTCAGATAACTCTCGGCAGGTGTGGACCCACCGATATGCACAGCCTCATCCGCCATCGCAACATGTTTCGACAACGCATCTGCGTCTGAGTAAACAGCAACTGTTTTCACACCCATAGCGCGCGCTGTTTCCATCACCCGGCAAGCAATCTCGCCACGGTTGGCTATCAGAATTTTATTGAACATCATACGGCCTCCCGACCTGATCCTTCATCTTGGCAAAAATACTCCGGGGTTGTGGGGGCTGGCCCCCACGCCTTACATCCGGAACACACCAAACTTCGTTTCTTCAATCGGCGCGCACAGCGACGCGCTCAACGACAAGGCCAGCACATCGCGGGTCTTGCGCGGGTCGACGATGCCGTCATCCCAAAGCCGTGCAGACGCATAAAGCGGATGGCTTTGCTCTTCGAACATATCCAGCGTTGGCTGTTTAAACGCGGCCTCTTCCTCTGCTGACCATTCGCCACCCTGCCGCTCAATCGCGTCGCGTTTCACGGTGGCCAGAACGCCGGCGGCCTGTTCGCCGCCCATCACCGAAATCCGGCTGTTCGGCCAGCTCCACAGGAACCGAGGGCTATAGGCGCGCCCTGCCATGCCATAGTTGCCCGCCCCAAAAGAGCCACCAACCACCATGGTGATCTTTGGCACTTTGGTGGTGGCCACAGCCGTCACCATCTTGGCGCCGTGGCGCGCGATGCCCTCAGCCTCATACTTCTGCCCGACCATAAAGCCGGTGATGTTCTGCAAGAACACCAACGGAATGCCGCGCTGCGAGCAGAGTTCAATGAAATGCGCCCCCTTCTGGGCACTCTCGGAATACAGCACGCCATTGTTGGCCACGATCCCGATAGGGCACCCTTTGACATGCGCAAAGCCGGTCACCAAAGTCTCGCCATATCGCGGCTTAAATTCATCAAAGCGGCTGCCATCGACCACGCGGGCAATCACCTCGCGGATATCATACGGCGTGCGCAAGCCCCCCGGCACCACGCCCAGGATTTCTTCCGGGTCATAGGCAGGTTCTTCTGACGCCTGCCATTGCACGGTCTGCGGCTTGCCCCGGTTGAGATGTTCGACCGCGCGACGCGCCAGCGCCAACGCATGCGCGTCATCCTCGGCCAGATAATCCGCCACGCCGGACAAACGCGTGTGTACGTCCCCGCCGCCCAGATCCTCGGCACTCACGACCTCACCTGTCGCGGCTTTCACCAAGGGCGGGCCCGCCAAAAAGATCGTGCCCTGTTCTTTGACAATAATGGTCACATCCGACATCGCGGGCACATAGGCACCACCTGCAGTGCAGGACCCCATCACCACCGCAATCTGCGGAATGCCCTTGGCCGACATATTGGCCTGATTGTAGAAAATCCGCCCGAAATGCTCGCGGTCCGGAAAGACCTCATCCTGCTGCGGCAGGTTGGCCCCGCCCGAATCCACCAAATAGATACAAGGCAACTGGCATTGCTCGGCAATTTCCTGCGCCCGCAAGTGTTTCTTGACCGACATCGGATAATAGGTGCCGCCCTTCACGGTGGCATCATTGCACACCACCATAACCTCCTGGCCCATCACATGACCGATCCCGGCAATCACCCCCGCACAAGGGGCCGCCCCACCGTACATGTCATGCGCCGCCGTGGCGCCAATTTCCAAAAACGGCGACCCCGGATCCAGCAAATTGGCCACCCGTTCGCGCGGCAACATCTTGCCGCGGCTGACGTGACGATCACGCGACCGCACTCCCCCGCCCTGGGCCGCGATTGCCGCCACTTCAGAGACAATGCCCAACGCCTCAAGATGCGCGGCGCGATTGGCCATAAAGTCGTCCGAGGTTGTGAGGGCCTTTGAAATAAGTTTCGACATGATTTCAGCCTTGTAAAGTTAGTGTTCGAGACCGGTTTCTTCTAAGAAGAGCGCTTGTTCGGCGGTCAGGACCATGTGGCAGGACACAGTCGCCGGACCGCCTCCCGTGCCTCCCCCCCATTGCGCGCGTTCGAAGTCACATTTTGCGTCGCGAAAGACGATCCACGCCCGTTGCATTGCCAACAACGCTTCGGCCTGAGACGGGGCCGCAGACCCAAGCTCTTTCATCTCGGCGTCAATCTCTTTGGCATCCCTGCGCACGCGCTTGTAAGCCGCGTTCAGGCGCCCATCCCAGTACTGCAACTCTTTGTCATAGCAGCCGCCCATACCAACTGTTGAAAACCCGCCTTCTGACTCGTTCATGCAGATGTTGGCAGATTCGCCCACGCAATCCATTGGATCGCCAATGTGGCGCTGTTCTTCAATGCAGTGCTCTGTTCCGTACGGAGAAAACTGCAGCTCTTGTGCGCTGGCAGTTGTGCAAATCACCGCTCCCAGACAGAGCGCACTTGCGCCAAGCATCACCGCCGGTCCCTTTGTGATACCGCAAGCAGCACTTGCCCGCATCGCGCTCACGACTGCGCCGTCATCAGTTCGCGGCCAATCAGCATGCGGCGAATTTCGGACGTTCCCGCACCGATCTCCATCAACTTGGCATCGCGGAAAATCCGGCCCACAGGGTTGTCGCTCAGATACCCCGCGCCACCCAGCGCCTGCACCGCCTGATGCGCCTGCGTCATTGCCACTTCCGAGGCATAGAGACAGCACGCTGCCGCATCTTGGCGGGTGATCCGGCCCGCGTCACAGGCTTTGGCACATTCATAAACATAGGCTCGCGCCGAGTTCATTGCTGTGTACATATCGGCAATCTTGCCCTGCATCAGCTGGAAGTTCCCGATCGGCTGACCAAATTGCTTGCGCTCAACCATATAGGGCATGACCTCGTCCAGACAGGCCGCCATGATGCCAGTGCCAATGCCCGCCAAAACCACACGTTCATAGTCCAGACCCGACATCAACACGGCCACGCCGCGTCCTTCTTCTCCAAGGATATTTTCAAACGGCACTTCGCAATCATCAAAGATCAGCTCTGCCGTGTTTGACCCACGCATGCCCAGCTTGTCGAAATGCGGGCTTGTGCTGAACCCCTTCATCGATTTCTCTACGATAAAGGCCGTAATGCCTTTGGCGCCCGCGTCCGGATCGGTCTTGGCATAGACGACAAGAGTGTCAGCGTCCGGACCATTGGTGATCCAATATTTGTTGCCATTCAGGATAAAGCGATCGTTACGTTTTTCGGCGCGCAGCTTCATCGACACAACATCGGACCCGGCAGACGGCTCTGACATCGCCAGCGCCCCCACATGCTCGCCCGAGATCAGACCGGGCAGATACTTTTGCTTTTGCTCTTCGCTGCCGTTCAATTTGATCTGGTTCACACACAGGTTCGAATGTGCGCCATAAGACAGCGACACCGATGCACTGGCTCGCGCGATCTCTTCCACCGCGATCACATGTGCGAGGTATGACATCCCTGCCCCGCCATATTCTTCCGGGGTTGTGATGCCCAGCAGGCCCAGATCACCAAACTCTTTCCACAGCTCATTTGGAAATTCGTTTTTCTGATCCACCTCAGCGGCAATAGGTTTGATCCGCTCTTGGGCAAAGCGGTGCACCATCTCGCGCATCGCATTGACGTCTTCGCCTAGATCAAATTCCATCGTGTGCATGAACATTGTCAGATCACTCCCGTTATTGAACGCTTGTTCATATAACTAGGGGAAAGCATCCCGCCGATCAAGAAATTTCACCACCCCCCGTATTTTTACGAAGGGCTCTCCTGTGAATCAGGGTCTCGGCGAGTCCTGTATGTTTTGCAAAAAGCTATGCATCCGACGAAATTTTGAGCAAAACCTTTGCGCAAACTCGGCTCCGCAAATTGTACAAAACGGATATTTGGCCCAATAGTTTTGTACAAAACGGGCAAAACAGCCTTTTAGGTGGCCTGCCAGACCGCGCTCACCTCGGCCCGGATGATCCGCGCAATCGTTGCGCAATCTTTCACGCTAAAGGTCAAAGGCAACCGCATGTCCACAATGCCTTTCAACACCCGATCGCTCTCTGGCATCCGTTCGGACGGGGCATAGCGCCACGAGTCATAGCGGGATGTAAAACCCGCCGGTTCTGCGCCACCAAACCACTTAAGTTCAACTCCGCGCGCCGCACATCTGCGCAGCACCTCGTTGACTTTTTTTTCATGCCAGTCGAGCAGCAAAAACTGTATCGACGAGCCGACATAAACCTCTTGTTCGGGGCGCTCGACCACGGTCAAACCCGGCGTCTCGCGCAGGCCCTTTTCCGTTTCGCGGTATAACGCATTCCACCGGGCGCATTGCGTATCAAGGTCTCGCAATTGTGGGCGCAGAATTGCTGCGCGCAGATGATCCATGCGCCCCGAAATATTGGGCGTGACATATTTCACAGCCTCAAAAACCTCGACCGGAGGCCGCGCCAAATGGCGCTCATATAACATGTACGACCCGGACAGCATGATGGCACGTGCCATCAAAACATCGTCATCCGAGATCAGCAATCCACCCTCGCCTGAGTTGACATGTTTGTAAGTTTGCGTGGAATAACAGGCCATTACACCATGTCGACCGGACAGAGTTCCCCGCCAGCTGGCCCCCATCGTGTGGGCGCAATCCTCAACCACACGGATGTTGTTGGCATCGCAAATCTCCATCAACCGGTCCATGTCGCACAGGTGTCCACGCATATGGCTCAACATCAAAACATCGGCCTGACCCGCCTTGGCCGTTAGGTCCGCAAGGTCAATCACAAGGCCCTCGGTCACCCCAACAAACACCGGCACGGCACCTACACTGGCGATGGCACCAGGCACCGGCGCCAACGTAAAGGCATTGGTCAGAACCTTATCGCCGGGCTTGACCCCCAAGGCGCGCAATGACGTGGCCAGCGCATACCCACCAGAGGCCACCGCCAGACAGTATTTGGCTCCCATTTGCGCGGCGAATTCCTGTTCCAGCAACGCAGTCTCTCCGGCGTCACCTTCTGCCACGTTATAGCGATGCAATCGCCCGCTCTTTAAAACCTCCAGCGCCGCCTTGATCCCTTCGTCGGGGATCGCTTCCTGCTGGGTGAAATTGCCTGTGAATATCTCTGTCATACCGCGCAGCTTCGTGTGCAGACGCGGATTGGTCAACGCCCAAAACGACCGTGATCCGGCCAAAACACCCCCAAAAACCACTCAAAAATGTCGCGAACAGACCTTTTAGCCCCCACCCACCCGCTAGGCTGTTCTCAAAGGAGCCCAGCCATGACCGACGCACTTAGCTTCATTCACATAATGAAATGGCAAAACCTGCCTGACGCCGTTAAGAAACAGGCCGAATTGAATGTCCTTGATTTGATCGGCGTGGCCGCAGCCGGGTCACAAACCCCACCATCCATGATGACACGTGACCTCGCACATGAGGAGTTTGGTGGGACTTTACCGATGTTGTTTGACGGGCGCACTTCCAGTGCAACCGGGGGCGCAATGGCCGCCGGGATCACTATTGATTCCATTGATGGGCACGATGGCTTTAATCCCGCCAAGGGTCACATCGGCGCTCCGTTGTTTCCCGCCGCTCTGATGCTTGGACATAGTGCCGGAATCAGCGGACAGGCCTTTCTGGAAGCCATTGTTATGGGTTATGAATTTGGCGCGCGTGCCAGCGTGGCCCAGCACGGCACGGTTCCAGATTACCACACCTCGGGCAGCTGGGGCGCTGTGACCGCCGCCGCGGCGGGGTCTCGGATTATGGGGCTGGATCCTGAGACCACGCGCCATGCCCTTGGCATTGCAGAATATCACGGGCCGCGTAGCCAGATGATGCGGGTCATAGATTACCCATCTATGCTGAAAGACGGGGCTGGATGGGGCGCGATGTGCGGCACGTCAGCGGTCAAACTGGCGCAAAAAGGGTTCACCGGTGCCCCGGCCATTACGGTGGAAAACGCGGCCGAATACTGGGACGGGTTAGGCAGCCGGTGGTTTACTCTTGAACAGTATTTCAAACCTTACCCTGTGTGTCGCTGGGCGCAGGCTCCGATTGAAGGCGCGCTGGCATTGCAACGCGCCCATAACATCCCACACGAACAGATTGCCACAATCGAAGTGCACACATTCCACGAATCCGTGCGGCTGGCGATGAAACGTCCGCAAGAGGGTGATGCGGCGCAGTATTCCACGTCATTCCCGGTTGCTGTGGCGCTGGTGCATGGCGATGTTCAGCCGAGACATCTGGTTGGTGATGCTTTGCACGATCCTGAAGTGTTGCGCCTGTCTGACGCCGTGGACATGCGCGAGTCGGATCATGCCAATGACAATTTCCCGGCTCAGCGCCCTGCCCGTGTAACTTTGGTCTTAAAGGACGGAACGCGCCATGATGGCGACTGGACTGAACCGCGCTGGGATCATAACGCCCCTCCAACCGAGGCCGAGTTTCGTGAAAAATTCCACTCGCTGGCTGATCCGGTACTAGGCAAAAGCCATGCCGACGCCATAGAAACGGCTCTGGCACAGTTACAAAACACACCACTTTCGGCGCTGAGTGATCAACTATTGCGACCAATCAGGTCCTGAACCAACGCTGGCAGGTCTGCGTAATCCTTCAACAACGCCTCAGGCTCCAGCGCGGCCATATCCTCGCCGCTGGGGCCAAAAGTGACCAACACAGAAGGCACCTTGGCTGACCGTGCTGTGTCACGATCCGTAACAGAATCCCCGATTAACACGGTTTTCGCTGGATCACCGCCCAACCGACGTGCCGTTTCGAACAAGGGTTCCGGGTCTGGCTTGCGCACAGGCAAAGTATCGGCGCCAACAAGGGCTCCAAAGGCATTCCGCACCCCTAAAGACGTCATCAGTTTTTCTGCCAGAGCTTCAGGTTTGTTGGTGCAGATGCCAACCCCATAGCCAAGCTGCGCCAAACGTTCGACTGCGTCCATTGCACCCGGATATATCACCGTATGATGATCGATCGCCCCACTATAAGCCTCTAGCAACATTGGGTAATATTTTTCGACTAACGCCTGATCTAGTCGCCCAAGGCGGGTCAGGCCAAGTGTCAACATGGCCTTGCCACCACGCAGCGCAGTGCCGGCATCTGTTTCAACCTCCAGCACGTCTCCTTCTCCCATGGCGCGGAAACACGCATTCGCCGCCGCCAGCAAATCTCCACTGGTATCCGCCAATGTGCCATCGAGATCAAAAACCACTGTTCGCATTCTGCACCCTCTAAATGGCATGTTTCCGCCCATTGCTGTTACAACCCGGTAACGCCTTTTGATGGGAACCGACCTTGCGCCGATACTTTGAACGGATAAAACGGGCGCAACACAAATACAAAGAGAAAACACATGAGCATAGCCCTCGTCATCCTTGCCGCAGGCAAAGGCACACGGATGAATTCGGACCAGCCTAAGGTGCTGCACCAGATCGCAAATGCACCAATGCTGGCGCACGCCATGATGTCCGGCGCGGCACTGGAACCTGCGCGCAACGTTGTGGTTGCGGGGCATGGTTTTGATGACGTGCGAAAGTCAGTGGCTGAATTCGCGCCCGAAGCTCAGGTGGTTTTGCAAGAAAGCCAGAACGGCACCGCTCATGCTGTTGCCGCCGCTCAGGAAGCATTGGCTGACTTTGAGGGCGATGTGATTGTTCTGTTTGGGGATACGCCTTTTGTGCGCCCGGAGACGCTCGAAAAAATGGTTGTCGCGCGCGGGGACAATGCGGTTGTTGTGCTTGGATTCGAAGCCGCCGATCCCGGCAAATATGGCCGCTTGGTCATGCGGGGAGATCGGTTGGAAGAGATCATCGAATATGCAGACGCGACAGATGAACAACGGGACATATCATTCTGTAACAGTGGTGTAATTCTGGCTGAAAAATCTACGCTATTTGATTTGATCGATGCGGTAGAAGCCAATAATGCCCAAGGGGAATACTATCTCCCGGACATCGTTGGAATTGCACGCGACCGAGGCCTTTCGGTGACCGCTGTTGCCTGCGATGAGGCCGAGACATTGGGGGTCAACTCGCGGGCTCAACTGGCCGAGGCCGAGGCTACTTTTCAATCTCGCGCACGCAAAGACCTGATGGAAATGGGTGTCACCCTGCAGCAACCTGAAACCGTTATGTTATCCTTTGACACCGTGGTTGGTCGCGACACAGTGATTGAACCCAATGTCTATTTTGGTCCCGACGTCACTGTAGAAAGTGGCGTCCACATTCGAGCTTTTTCGCATCTGGAAGGGTGCCACGTTTCGCGGGGCGGTGTTGTCGGACCATATGCGAGGCTGCGTCCGGGTGCCGAGTTGGCAGAGGACGTCCGGGTTGGCAATTTTGTGGAAATTAAAAATGCCATGATCGACACGGGCGCAAAAGTGAACCACCTGTCTTATGTCGGCGACGCAAGTATCGGGGCGGCCAGCAACATTGGCGCGGGTACAATCACCTGCAACTATGATGGCGTGATGAAGCACAAAACCACGATCGGGGCCAACGCCTTTATCGGCTCAAACACGATGTTGGTTGCTCCGGTTTCTATTGGCAATAATGCCATGACGGGAAGCGGTTCAGTTGTAACAAAAGACGTCCCCGACGACGCTCTGGCCCTTGCCCGAGCACCGCAAGTCAACAAATTGGGATTGGCTCATAAATTGTTCGAAATGTTAAAGCTGAAAAAGAAAAATATGTCAGAAAAGGCAAATTAATGTGCGGAATCATTGGGGTCCTTAGCGACCACGAGGCAAGCCCGATCCTGGTAGATGCGCTGAAGCGGTTGGAATATCGTGGCTATGACAGTGCTGGAATTGCGACAGTTTACAAAGGGGCTCTGGACCGCCGACGGGCCGTCGGAAAACTGGTCAATCTCAGCGACCTTTTGGTACATAACCCTCTGCCGGGTAAATCAGGTATTGGCCATACACGCTGGGCGACCCATGGCGCGCCTTCTATCGACAATGCGCATCCACATCAGGCAGGCCCGGTGGCCGTTGTCCACAATGGCATTATTGAAAACTTCCGTGACCTACGCGCCGAGTTGGCCGAGGTCGGAATCGATTTTGTAACAGAAACCGATACCGAAACCGTCGCCCTATTGACACAAAGCTATCTGGACGATGGGTTTTCGCCAGTTGAGGCCGCCCATAAGACCCTGTCCCGCCTGGATGGAGCCTTTGCATTGGCCTTTTTGTTTGAAGGCGAGGAAGATTTGATCGTCGCTGCACGCAAAGGGTCCCCGTTGGCGATCGGCCACGGTGATGGCGAGATGTTTGTTGGATCTGACGCGATTGCTCTGGCGCCTTTGACCGACCAGATCACGTATCTGGATGAGGGTGACAGTGCCGTTTTAACCCGAACATCGCTGGAAATCCGCAACCAGGCCGGACAGATCGCCAATCGACAAAAACGTACCATTCGTCTTGATCAGGCCCGCGTCGACAAGGGTGGGCATAAGCACTTCATGGCAAAGGAAATTGCCGAACAGCCAACCGTAATTGGTGACGCTATTCAGCACTATCTTTCATCCAATGGAAATTCGGTTGTCTTGCCTGATCCCGGGCTGGATTTCACCAAAATCGAGCGTCTGACCATGGTGGCCTGTGGTACCGCGTATTATGCCTGCGTTACCGCAAAATACTGGTTCGAACAGCTGGCGGGAATTCCTGTCGAAGTCGATGTTGCCTCAGAATTCAGGTACCGTGAGCCGCCGGTGACCAAGGGCACTGTGGCAGTCTTTGTCAGTCAGTCCGGAGAAACTGCAGACACCCTCGCAGCGTTGCGATTTTGCGAGGGGAAGGCCGAACAAATCGTCTCAGTTGTGAATGTTCCCGAGAGCTCAATTGCGCGTGAAAGCGATTTGGTTTTACCGATTTTCGCGGGCACCGAAATTGGTGTGGCCTCTACCAAAGCCTTTACCTGTCAACTGACGGTGTTATTGATGATGGCGCTCAAGGCGGCTTCGGAGCGCGGCGTAATGAGCAAAGACGAAATTCAGGGCAAACTGTCGGCTCTGCGGTCCATGCCAGGTATTCTGAACGCAGCACTGGGTCTCCAAGACCCTTTGCGCGCGGTATCCCGCAAGCTGGCCGAGGCACGCGATATTCTGTTTTTAGGTCGCGGAGTCATGTACCCGCTCGCGATGGAAGCCGCTCTTAAATTAAAAGAAATCAGCTATATACACGCCGAAGCTTATGCTTCAGGTGAGCTTAAACATGGCCCCATTGCGTTGATTGACGAACATGTTCCGGTCATTGTGCTGGCCCCACGCGACCGGTTGTTCGACAAAACTGTTAGCAACATGCAAGAAGTTCTGGCGCGCAGCGGTCAGGTCCTGTTGATCACTGATCAGGAGGGCGCCGTAGAAAGTGGAGAAGACGTTTGGGAAACCATTGTTCTGCCGGAAGTCGACCCCATCTTGTCCCCTATCCTTTATGCTATTCCGGCACAGCTTTTGGCCTATTACACAGCAGTCGCCAAAGGCACAGATGTCGATCAACCACGCAACCTCGCCAAATCTGTGACGGTTGAGTGATCCATGGGCAAACAGTTTCCAGAACTCGAAGACAACCACGTGGCCTTTATCGAAGCACAGCACATTTTCTTTGTTGGAAGTGCAGCTGCTGAAGGCCGCGTAAATATTTCACCAAAGGGCATGGATTCGTTGCGCGTTCTTTCCGCCAATCGCATTTTGTGGCGTAACCACACCGGCAGCGGCAACGAAACAGCGGGCCACCTGCAAAAAGTGAACCGCATGACGCTGATGTGGTGTGGATTTGAAAAACGTCCGATGATTTTGCGCGCCTTTGGCTCGGCACGCACATTGCATCCACGTGACACCGACTGGGACAATTTGAACGCTCATTTTGCGGCCTCTGATGGCGCACGTCAGCTGTACGATCTAAAAATTGATCTGGTGCAGAGCTCTTGCGGGTTTGCTGTGCCGTTCTTTGATTTTGCCGGAGACCGTGACACGCTGACAAAGTGGACTGCAGACCGCGGCACAGAAGGGATAAAAACCTACTGGAAAGATCGCAACCAAAGCACAATTGATGGCATGCCTACCGGTATAATTGGGGACGTTGATGACACCTGAGTCTGCTCTTAACGCATTGAAAATCATGTCAGAACCCGGTCGCTCCGAGCAAATGGCAGTATACCATAAACAAACCCGCGAAGTTCTGGGGGTGCCCAATCCGGCCACCAATGACCTGACCAAAACCTGGCGACAGACTCTGACGGTGGAGGAACGCGTCAACTTGGCGGATGGGCTGTGGCAAAGTGATATCTTTGAAGCACGTATCGCCGCCGCCAAGCTGCTGACACAGGCCCGATTGCGCCCCGATGATGCCGCATGGGACCTCATTCAAAGCTGGGTGCCCGACTTTGACAGTTGGGCCATTGCGGATCACGCCTGCATGGCCGGACAGAAACGGCTGATGGCTGATCCATCGCGTGTTCTGACGGTTGAGACTTGGACGACCTCGGATCATATGTGGACGCGCCGCGCGACACTGGTCATCACCCTGCCCTGGACCAAACAAAACCATCCCAAACCTCAGGATATGGAAATCAGAGATCGAGTATTGGGCTGGGCCGCCATCTATGTTCAGGACACCGACTGGTTCATCCAAAAGGCCGTGGCCTGGTGGCTGCGTGATCTTTCCAAACATGATCCAGACCGGGTGATTGCCTTTCTGGAAACTTATGGCGATCAGATGAAACCCTTTGCGCGGAAAGAAGCAGGTAAGTATCTGAAATAAATCAGATTGCGAGAACCTGAACCTCTGCCAGATCCGTTAGGGGAATACCCAAGGCCTGCATGGCTTGCATCGACAATCTTGACCCCGCAGACGCTTCGCCCTCGATCGCAATCAGCTTAACGTCGATGGTTTTACCCCGAAAACTGACGCGACCTTTGCCTGGCCCTTTGACCAAAGGCGTCTTTATCCAAAGACCGGGCTCTGTGGGCGTTCCCAAGGACACAATTGTTGTGCCCAAAGACCCTTTTGCCTGCGCAACAGGGGCGTCATTGGCAGTCTCGCCGAGGCTTGCCGATCGATCGTCAGGGCGTGCAACCGGCCGCACGATACCCTCTGGTAGCGGCGCAATTTCAGCGGTTTCAGCCGATCGTTTTGGCCACAACGGGTCCCCGGAACACCCCGCCAGTCCAACCGCCACCAAACCTACCATTCCCCAGATATCCTTTTGCATCTGCCCTTGCCCCTGTACCGCTTTGGAACTACCTATATCGTCATGAACACGCCCTTGATCGACCCCTTCCAACGTGCTGTCAATTACTTGCGCGTTTCCGTCACCGACCGTTGTGACTTTCGCTGTGTGTATTGCATGTCGGAAAACATGACCTTTCTACCCAAGAAAGAGTTGTTGACGCTGGAAGAACTGGACCGCATGTGTTCCACGTTCATCCGCCTTGGCGTGCGCAAATTGCGCATCACCGGAGGAGAGCCTTTGGTGCGACGCAACATCATGACATTTTTTGAGGCCATGGGCCGTTATCTTGAGAGTGGTGCCCTGGACGAGCTGACCCTGACCACAAATGGCTCGCAACTCGAACGCTTTGCCGATCAGCTTTATGCGGCAGGTATGCGCCGGGTGAATATTTCGCTCGATACCATTCAAGAAGCCAAGTTTACCGATATCACGCGCTGGGGGCGTTTGCCTCAGGTGATGCGCGGTATTGATGCGGCTCAAAAAGCCGGATTGCGGGTTAAAATCAACGCTGTGGCCCTCAAAGGTTTCAACGAAGATGAAATGATCCCGATCACCCAGTGGTGCGCCGAACGGGACATGGATCTGACATGGATCGAAGTCATGCCAATGGGCGAAATGGGCGAAGAAAACCGTCTGGATCAATACTGGCCCCTGAAAGATTTGCGCGCCACCCTGGCCGAAACCTATACGCTGACCGACCTGCCCGACCGGACCGGTGGGCCTGCACGCTATGTGCGGCTTGAAGAAACCGGCCAGAAAGTTGGCTTTATCACGCCCTTGACCCATAACTTCTGCGAAAGCTGCAACCGTGTGCGCCTGACCTGCACCGGCCAGCTGTTCATGTGTCTGGGACAAGAAGACATGGCCGACCTGCGTGGCGCTTTGCGTGACAATGCCGAGGGAGAAGGCAAGCTGGAAGAAGCCATTCGCGCCGCGATTGCTTTGAAACCCAAGGGCCACGACTTTGACTATTCGCGTCAAAGGGTGGATGGGCAGATGTCACGCCATATGAGCCACACAGGTGGCTAATGGCCCCGGCGCCACTCACATTAACCTACCAGCTTTATCGCCTGCTGACCGCGCTGGGTGCCCCCATCGCGAAACGAACTGCGCGCAAACGGTTTGAGGCGCGAAATGGCCCGGCTGAACGCTTTGACGAACGCTCTGGCCACGCCTCTCTTCCGCGCCCCTCAGGCCGCTTGATCTGGATGCACGCAGTCAGCGTTGGTGAATTTCTGTCAATTCTGGATCTGGTGCAGGATATCACTGCCACAGGCGTTCAGGTTCTGGTCACGACCACCACGTCCTCAGCCGCAGATCTCGCGGCTCAACGTCTCTCTCATGGTGTCCTTCATCAGTTTTCTCCCCTCGACACACCACAGGCCACACGCCGGTTTCTGGATCACTGGCACCCCGATCTGGCCGTGTTTGTTGAAAGCGAGATTTGGCCAAACCAGATTGTCATGGCCCACGCACGTGGCATCCCATTGGCGTTGATCAATGCCCGATTGTCGGCAAGTTCTTTGAAACAATGGCAGAAAAAACCAGACACAGCGCGATCTCTGCTGATCCGGTTTGACGCCATCATGACGCAAACCGATGGCACGCGCACTGCTCTGCAAAGCCTTGGCGTGTTGCCTGATCAACTGGCCGTCACCGGAGACATGAAGGCTGCAGCCGCCGCGCAACCCGTGGATCACGCTGCCGCCCAGACACTTGAATCCAACCTTTCAGGCCGCCCCCTTTGGGTCGCCAGCTCCAGCCACGATGGCGAAGAAGCTGACATCAGCGCGGCACATCGCATCGTCACTGCCAAATCGCCGGACGCCCTTCTGATCCTCGCGCCGCGGCACCCCGAACGCGGCGACGCGGTCGAAGCGCTCCTCAGGGCTGAAGGCTGGACGGTTGCCCGGCGCAGCAAAGCGCAACCGATAACCGGACAAACGCAAATCTACCTTGCAGACACTTTGGGGGAAACCGGCCTCTGGTACAGCCTCGCTCCGATTGTGTTCATCGCAGGCTCATTTACCACCGTTGGCGGACATAACCCTTATGAGCCTGCCCATTTTGACTGCGCCGTTCTTCACGGGCCTCATTATGCCAACTTTGAACTGGCCTATACTGAGATGCACGCAGCTAACGCTTGCCAAGAGGTTCAGGATGGGAGAGCACTTGGCCAGACGGTCTCAGACTTGTTTGGCTCTGCTCAGCTGGCGGTTTTGCAAACAAACGCGAAAACCTTTGTGACAGGTGCCAAAAATGCACGTGGAGCTGTCGTCCAGAAGTTGATCGGCCTCATAAAATAGTATCCGGCCGGCGCGCGTCCCAGTCCATCATCTGGTCAGAAATATCCCGGGGTGAACGGTGCCTTTGCTCGCAAAGGCCGCGCGAGGGGCAGAGCCCCTTTTTCAACCTGATCCTGTAATAGAAAAAGGCGCCCCGACCGGAGCGCCTTTTCCAAACATGTACGATCAAATTCAGCTGATCAGGTTCAACAGGCTGTCCAGTGACTGTTTCGCGTCACCATAGAACATGCGCGTGTTCTCTTTAAAGAACAACGGGTTCTCGATGCCGGAATAGCCGGTACCCTGACCACGTTTTGACACGAACACCTGTTTCGCCTTCCAGCATTCCAAAACCGGCATGCCGGCGATGGGGCTGTTGGGATCGTCCTGTGCTGCCGGGTTCACGATGTCGTTTGACCCGATCACAATGGCGACGTCCGTTGTCGGGAAGTCGTCGTTGATCTCGTCCATCTCCATCACGATGTCATACGGCACCTTGGCTTCGGCCAAGAGCACGTTCATGTGCCCCGGCAGACGACCAGCAACAGGGTGGATCGCAAAGCGAACCTCTTTGCCTTTGGCACGCAAACGACGTGTCAGCTCAGCAACGTTCTGCTGAGCTTGCGCCACAGCCATACCGTAGCCTGGGATGATGATGACGCTGTCCGCTTCCTCCAGAGAGGTCGCAACGCCTTCGGCATCAATTGCGATTTGCTCACCTTCGACTTCCATCTGTGGTCCGGCTGTTCCGCCAAACCCACCAAGGATCACGCTGACGAACGAGCGGTTCATCGCCTTACACATGATGTATGACAGGATCGCACCGGACGAGCCCACAAGCGCGCCCACAACGATCAACAGGTCGTTGCCAAGCGAGAAGCCAATCGCCGCCGCGGCCCAGCCCGAATACGAGTTCAGCATCGACACAACCACCGGCATGTCCGCACCACCGATGCCCATGATCAGGTGATAACCGATAAACAAGGCTGCAATGGTCAGGATAACCAGAGGCAGAATAGCGCCCGAGCTGAGGTACCAAATCAGACACAGCACCGAGACAGCCGCGGCAGTTGCGTTCAGCAAGTGACCGCCGGGCAGTTTGGTTGCGTTTGATGTTACCTTGCCCGACAGCTTGCCATAGGCAATCACAGAGCCGGTGAAGGTCACTGCACCGATCCAGATGCCAAGCGAAGCTTCAACACGAAGGATGTTAATCTCAACGCCTTCTTTCTTGGCCAGCAATGCTGCAAAACCATCAAGGCCTACCGCCAGTTCCTTGGACAAAGGCAGTGTGCCATCCGGGCTCATCGACATGACATTGCCCAGCTCAAAATGTGCGTTGTAGCCGACGAACACAGCCGCCAGACCAACCAGCGCGTGCATGCCTGCCACAAGCTCCGGCATCTGGGTCATCTCGACCTTTGAGGCCAGTTGATACCCAATCATGCCGCCGGCTGCGATCAGGATGACCGACAGCCACCACAGACCCGCACCGGGTCCGATAAGCGTGGCAAACACCGCGAGACCCATGCCGACAATACCGTACCATACGGCGCGTTTCGCGCTTTCCTGTCCCGAAAGACCGCCCAGCGAGAGGATGAAAAGAACAGCTGCAACTACATATGCAGCAGTGGTAAATCCGAATTCCATTATCCTGACCCCCTTACGATTTCTGGAACATGGCGAGCATGCGCCGTGTCACGAGGAAGCCGCCGAAAATGTTGATCCCGGCCATAAAGACCGAAAGCGCGGCAAGCAGGATGACCACGAAGCTGCTCGACCCGATTTGCATCAGGGCGCCCAGAATAATGATCGACGAAATCGCGTTGGTCACCGCCATCAGCGGTGTGTGCAACGAGTGCGCAACACCCCAGATCACCTGGAAGCCCACGAACACGGCCAGCACAAACACGATAAAGTGCTGCATAAAGCTGGCTGGCGCAATAAGACCGACCCCCAGCAACAATGCGCCACCCACGGCCAACAGGGTGACCTGCTGTTTGGTTTGCGCTTTGAACGCGGCCACTTCGGCTGCGCGCTTTTCTTCTGGTGTCAATTCCGGCACCACTTCCTTGGGCTTGGCTGCAATCGCTGCCACCTTCGGAGGGGGGGGTGGGAAGGTGATGTCACCTTCGAATGTCACAGTGGACCCGCGAATGACGTCGTCTTCCATGTCGTGATTGATCTGACCGTCCTTTTCAGGGGTCAGGTCGGTCATCATATGACGAATGTTGGTCGCATAAAGTGTCGACGCCTGAGCAGCCATGCGCGACGGGAAGTCAGTGTAGCCAACAATGGTCACGCCATTCTCGGTCACGATCTTCTCGTCCATAACGGTCAGCTTACAGTTGCCGCCTTTTTCCGCCGCCAAGTCAACAATGACCGAGCCCGGCTTCATGGCTTTCACCATCTCTTCGGTCCACAGTTCCGGCGCTTCGCGGTTCGGAATAAGGGCCGTGGTGATCACGATGTCGACTTCAGGGGCCAGTTCCAGGAACTTCGCAAGCTGTGCTTCGCGGAACTCAGGGGAGGATACAGAAGCGTATCCGCCAGTCGCGGCACCGTCGGCTTGTTCTTCTTCAAAGTCGAGATAGACAAATTCAGCGCCCATTGATTCGACCTGTTCGGCCACTTCGGGGCGCACATCGAACGCCAGAGTGATCGCCCCAAGCGATGTCGAGGTGCCGATCGCGGCCAATCCGGCCACGCCCGCGCCCACAACCAGAACCTTGGCTGGCGGTACTTTACCCGCAGCTGTGATCTGCCCGGTAAAGAAGCGGCCAAAGTTGTTGCCTGCTTCAATAACGGCGCGGTAACCCGCGATATTGGCCATCGACGACAGCGCGTCCATCTTTTGGGCACGAGAGATACGCGGCACCATTTCCATGGCGATCACGTTGGCACCTTTGGCCTTGGCGGCCTCCATGCCATCTTCGTTTCCAGCAGGATTGAAGAACGAAATCAGCGTCTTATCTTTGGTCAGACGCTTCAGTTCTGTTTCATTTGGCTGGCGAACCTTGGCGACAATGTCGACATTTTTCCAAAGCGCAGCCGGGGTCTTGATGACCTCGACGCCTGCGTCCTTGTAAACTGCGTCCGAAAAGCCAGCATTGGCCCCCGCACCGCTTTCAATGGCACACTCGTAGCCCAGTTTCATAAGCTGCTTGGCAGAGTCCGGCGTCATCGCGACCCGGTTTTCTCCGTCAAACACCTCTTTTGGTGTTCCGATCTTCACGTTTGGTATCCCCCTTCAGTCAAAGAGTAAGATTATTGCGCGCAAGCCATGCTGCACTTGCACAATGTTTTATCGCGACCTTCATTGCTGCACAAGCAAAGTGATATCCTAAAGTGATATTTTGTTGTTTCACCCTCAAACCCACCGGCGCACCTTTTCGCAGTAACGGGCAAAATTGGCCCGAAACTTGATCCGTAGCCGGTTTTCTTCCGGGATCACGAAACGTTTTTCGATTATCCAGACAAACACCGGCACTAAAGGCAACGACAACACCGCATCCCAATACAGGATCAGCCCCAAAAGGATCAGGGCGTCCCCAAGGTAGATCGGGTTGCGCGACCGCGAGAAGATCCCGCTTTGCACCAGCCGGTCTGCGTCTTGGTGAGGAATGATGGTGGTTTTTTGACGGCGCATTTCGCTCGCGGCCAGCGCGATCAGGATAACACCCCCTCCCACAAGGATGCCTCCGACAAAATCCGCCCCAATCCCGCCAAGGCTGAGCCCAAGCGGAAAAAATGCGGCCTGACACCATGCCAGAGCAAGGCAACAGGCAAGCCACACCGGAGGGATATCCAACCAGCGCGTCATTTTAACAGTCACTTTTTGTGCAAAATCTGACGTCTTTCACCACCCCGAAACACCGGTTTTGAAAAACCGGCTGCGTCACAGACATGAACAAATCGACAGACATGAAATCGGCTATGGTCGGTTATGCGCCCAAAGGCAAGCGGACACTGCGCCGCATCACGGTTTCTTGGCGCGCGAGATCACTCCCATTCCATCTCTTCAAAGACGCGACCTGCGTTTTTGGTGGCCAACTCTTCGAAAGTATCCAACCCCTTCCAACGCTCCTGATCGACATAGTAGGCCGTCGACAAATCACCGCCCTCTTCGATATGCGTCCCAATTTTTTCTCGCAGATCAACAAGATAATCATGGGTGTACCGACGCACCTGCGCCAGATTGGTTGGATGGCCATGACCGGGGATCAGATAGGTTGGCGCCAGCGGTTCCAATTTGGTCTCCCATGTTTCAATCCAACAGCTGGTGCAGATACCTTCAAAGATCGGCAGCATGCGCTCGTGAAAGGCGATGTCTCCGGCAATCAACATACCCCACTGCGGCAACCAGACCTGCGTGTCACCTGGATCATGGGCTGGCCCCATATGCATTGCGTGAATTTCGACACCGCCCAAGGTCACCTTGTATTCACTTTCAAAGCTAAGGTTCGGCGTCACGGTGCGCGTCCCCTCGGCCTTGTCACGATTATAACGTTCCATGCCTTGCAGAATGAAATCCGCCTCTTCGGTAAAGGCGGCGATGGCGTCCACATGGGCCAGAATATCGACGCCTTGATCCACCCAGTAGGAATTGCCGAGCATGGCATGCCCCTGCCCGTTCTCATTGATCACCAGCACGACCGCTTGATCCGTCACGGCTTTGATCTCGTCGTGCAGGGCCGCCGCCAAACGCGCCGAGGCGCCGCCGTTCACAACCACCACGCCTTCATCGGTCACGATGAAGGACAGGTTGTTGTTGTGGCCTGAGTTCTCATAGGTCGGTGGTGCCGTGGCCCCAATGGCCGAGAACACATGCGGGATCACTTCGACGGGTTTTGCGTACAGTTCCGATTGCGGATACTGGTCAGCGATGTCTTCGCTTGCTGCTGCTATACTGCCCATCACAGCCAAAACCGCCGCCAAACCTGCAAATCGCGCCATGTCGAATCCCTTCTGTGCAATGCTTGACCTATCCATAGTAAACAAATTCACAAATGTGAATAAATAATAATGACGCCAAGTGACGGCACGGCGCGACTTGAAACATACTGCGTAGTATGTACGCTGCTTCAAAACAGGGAGAGACATCATGCATTTGCAAGGGAAACACGCATTGGTCACCGGCGGCGGCACGGGCATTGGCCTCGCCATTGCCCGCGATCTGGCCAAGGCAGGGGCGCAGGTGACCATCACAGGCCGTCGCGCCGATGTTCTGCAAGACGTCGCAGGCAACGGTCTGCACGCACTGCAAATGGACGTTTCGGATGAGGCTTCGGTCGTTGACGGCGTGGCATCTGCGGTTGCGGCTCGTGGCCCAATCCAGATTTGTGTCGCCAACGCAGGCATCGCCGAGGGCCGAGCCTTGCACAAGTCCACGCTTGAAGAGTGGCGCTTTATGATGGGCATCAACATTGATGGTACGTTTCTGACAATTCGTGAGTGCCTGAAATCCATGGTCACAACCGATTGGGGCCGTGTCATTGCCGTCTCATCCATTGCAGGTTTGCGCGGCCTCAAGGGTGCGCCCTGTTATGGCGCCTCCAAACACGCCATGAACGGGCTGATCAAATGTCTGTCTGCAGATTACGCGGACAAGCCCTTCACGTTCAACTCGCTGTGCCCCGCATATGTCGACACCGACATCGTGACCGACAACACCCAGAAGATCATGAAACGCACGGGCCTGTCTGAGGCCGAAGCGCGCCAGCTGATGGTGGGCGTAAACCCCCACGGGCGTCTGATCACCCCAGAAGAGGTGGCCGAGGCGGCGATGTTCATCTGCGGCCCTAATTCCGACAGCTACCGTGGTCAAATGCTTCAGGTTTCGGGTGGAGAACTGTAGACTGCGACTATGACACGCGATGAATTCAACGCCTTTTGCGCCGCCCTACCCGTCACATCCCATGTGGTGCAATGGGGCAATGCAGATGTGTGGAAAGTCGGCCCCAAGGTCTTTGCCATCTGCGGTTGGAACGATGGCAAAGACGCGTTCACCTTCAAAGTGTCCCCTTTGGTGTTTGAGGTTCTGGGCGACCAACCCGGCATCCGCCCAGCGCCCTATCTGGCGTCACGCGGGATGAAGTGGCTGCAGCAATACGATGACCCCGGCCTGTCAGACGCGGAACTCAAAGAACACCTTTGCCTATCCTATGATCTGGTCGCCCAAGGGCTTTCCAAGAAAAAGCGGCAGGAACTCGGGATTGTAATCCCCGTTGCGCGTGGCTGACATAAATCATCACGAAACTTGATGAATCACTTCACAATAATTGCTGGTGCATCAAAAAATTTGATCCGTTAAGCAAATGACCACGCACGACACACCGGAGACACATCATGACCGATTTCGCCGCCACCAAAGCAATGTTCCACCTGCCCGAGGGCATGATTTACCTTGATGGCAACTCGCTGGGCCCCTTGCCCAAGGCGACCCCTGCAGCGATGGAAAAGGTTCTGCGCGACGAATGGGGCGAGATGCTGATCACCGGCTGGAACAACGCTGGCTGGATGGCGCAATCCACGTCGGTTGGTGATCGCGTGGCGCGTCTGATCGGGGCCGAACCCGGCCATGTCATCATGGGTGACACCCTGTCTGTCAAAGTCTATCAGGCGCTGGCCTCAGCCGTGGAACTGAACCCAGACCGTCGGGTGATCCTGTCAGACAGTGGCAATTTCCCGTCTGACCTATATATGGCCGAAGGGCTGATCCAGTCGCTCGACAAAGGCTATGAATTGCGTGTCGTCGCCCCCGAAGATGTCGCCGCCAACCTGACGGACGAGATCGCCGTGATGATGATCACCGAAGTTGATTACCGCACAGGCCGTTTGCACGACATGAAAGCTCTTACCGCCAAAGCCCATGAGCATGGGGTCATTACGGTCTGGGATCTGGCACACACCGCTGGGGCCACGGACGTGCAACTGGCTGACTGCAAAGCCGACTTTGCTGTGGGCTGCACGTATAAGTACTTTAATGGTGGCCCCGGCGCGCCCGCCTTCATCTATGTGAACCCCAAACACGCCAACACCGCCCGCCCGGCCATGTCCGGTTGGCTGGGGCACGACGCGCCCTTTGCCTTTGAACAATCCTATCGCCCTCACACCGGTATCGAACGCATGCGTGTCGGCACGCCGCCCGTTCTGGCGCTGACGGCTCTGTCCTCCGCCCTCGATGTCTGGGACATGACCAACATGGCTGATGTGCGCAGGAAATCCCAAGAACTGACCAGCCTGTTCATCACCGAGGTTGAAGCGCGCTGTCCGGAGCTGACCCTTGCCACCTCGCGCGATCCCGATGCACGTGGCAGTCAGGTTTCTTTTGCCTTTGAAGATGGCTATCCCGCCATGCAGGCACTGATTGCGCATGGTGTGATTGGCGATTTCCGCGCGCCCAACATCATGCGCTTTGGCTTTACGCCGCTTTACATCGACGAAGCCGATGTTGTGCGCGCCGCTGAAATCCTTGAAGATATCATGACCAACCGCCTTTGGGATCGGGACGAATACAAAGTGAAATCGGCCGTCACCTGATGGCCCGCCCGACTGCACATATGCCAGGACGTTACAGGCCCACCTTCTGGGCCTGTCTCTGGCGCTGCATGGCCGCCTGTAGCGCCCTGAACATGAGGTCCGCCCATTTCCCGTGAAATAACAACACCAAGGAATAGGAGCACCTCATGACCACCCCGATCAATCCCGAAGACCACGGCGCCGAAATGTCGTTTGACGGACGTATGTCCTATGGCGACTACCTGTCGATCGACACCATTCTGAACGCGCAACACCCTCAGTCCGACGCCCACGACGAAATGCTGTTCATCATTCAGCACCAGACTTCCGAGCTTTGGATGCGACTGGCAATTCACGAGTTGTCCGCGGCCCGCGACAGTCTGATCCAAGGGCAGACACGACCCGCAATGAAAATGCTGGCCCGCGTGGCGCGTATCTTTGAACAGCTCAATTCCGCATGGGACGTCCTGCGAACCATGACGCCGTCAGACTACACGCGATTCCGCGATGCTTTGGGGCAAAGCTCGGGTTTTCAATCGCATCAGTATCGACTTGTTGAATTCATGCTGGGCAATCGCAATCAGAACATGCTCAAACCCCACGAACACCGCAAAGATCTTTTGAAAACCCTCACCGAGGAGCTGGCCCGCCCATCGCTCTATGATGTGGCTATGCAAGCGCTGAACGTATCTTTCCCTCTTCCAGCGTCGGTTCTGAACCGCGCAACGGCAGAAACCCATCAGGAAAGCCCAGAGGTCGCCGAGGCTTGGGCCAGGGTCTACCGCGACCCCGAATCCAACTGGGAGCTTTATGAGCTGGCTGAAAAGCTGGTGGATTTTGAAGATTACTTCCGCCGTTGGCGATTTAATCACGTCACAACAGTCGAACGCATCATCGGGTTCAAACGTGGCACGGGCGGCACCGGCGGCATCTCGTACCTCAAACGCATGCTGGAAGTTGAACTGTTTCCTGAGCTTTGGCATTTGCGTACTGATCTTTAGGGCATCTGGGCCGCACAACGACATTAGTGCGGCCCTTTCCCCCCAAGACATGTGTAAAATGCAGCCAAATTTCTCGCCAATCCGCCCAATTTCGCCACATTGTTTCCGAACAATTCCTTAAATCTCTCCGAATTTCGCCTCACCGACCAGCGATTGTTTCCAAAAGGGCAACACTGTGCCTGGGGAACACTGACCTCCAAAATCGGACGCGCGAGTAGGAGAGTGCAAGATGCCTTCCGGGTATTTAGTCACACTGGGCGATTACAATCTGGACGTCAGCGACGCGATCGTTGACGGCTGGACGACGTTTGATACGGACACCAATCTGGGCGCAGGCAACTGGATCTGGTCCGGCACCTGGGGCGGCACCACCTTCACGGATGAATCTGAACCCGGAGTTTACTATCTCGCGACGGACGGAAACGTCTATTTTGTGCCGGATTATGGTGCAGTAACCACCCTGACATCTGCCGAAGTGACCGCGGCCCCCACCTATACTTCGCAGGACGGTGTGATCCTTGGGACTGGCGGGGGCGATCTGATCGACGACACCTATGTCGACAACCAAGGCGATGCCATCGACGATGGCAACGGAGGTGGAGTCGACGGAATGAACGACACCGTCTATGCACGCAACGGTGATGACACCATTCAGTCGGGTGATGGCGACGACCTTGTCTATGGCGGAGGTGACAACGACAGCATCGAAGGTGGCGATGGCAATGACGTGTTGCATGGCGACCGTGAAGAAAATGGCACCAGCGAAACCCTGGACTGGAGCGCGCAAGGCACAGACGAACAAAGCGTCACCGCCGGGTTTACCCAAAACACCGGCGAGATGGATGTTACCGTTTCCTTTGAAGCCACCGGCAACAACACCACTGATTTTCAAATCGAATCCACAGATGAAATCTATGTCGGCACCGGCGAAGATTTTGACACCAATTCATCGCTGTATATTTACGGCGACGGCGACGGTGATACCTCGCGCACAACAATTTCCTTTGCGGCGGCCACTGGCAGTGATGTGGCTGATGAGGCCGAAAATGTCTCATTCCGGATTTCAGACATCGACTGGGGCAATGCCAATCACCTCGACAATGTGACGATCAATGCCTTTGATGCGGATAATAATCCCGTCACAGTCTCCATCACAATCAGCGGCAATGACACATTGCTGGGCAATACAGTTACGGCAGCGACCGTAGGTGAATCTCAGGCAGATCAGAACGGCTCGATCCTTGTCGAGATTTCCGGCCCGGTTTCCTATATCGAAATCGAATACGCAAACGCCTTGAATGGCACTCAGGCCATATGGTTTTCAAACATCAATTTTGACACGACCTACGCTTATGGCGGCGATGACACGCTTGATGGCGGAGCCGGCGATGACACACTTTTCGGCGACTTCGGCGACGACAGGCTCGACGGCGGCGGCGGCAATGATCTTTTGGAAGGCGGCGAAGGCAACGATACTCTTTACGGCCGCTCTGGCGACGACTCTCTGGATGGCGGTGAAGGCAATGATGACCTTCGCGGCAACTCTGGCGAAGATACGCTCATCGGTGGCGCAGGGTCCGACACATTGCGCGGCGGCAACGACGACGACAGTCTTGAAGGCGGCATCGGCAACGATGAACTGCGCGGTGGCAGCGGTCAGGATACGGTGCTTGGTGGTGAGGGTGACGACAGCCTGTTTGGCAACGCTGGCAGCGATTCATTGGTCGGCGGGCTGGGTGCAGACGAACTCTCCGGTGGCGCAGGTGCTGACACTTTCGATATTTCGCATGGCGACACGGCGGTGGGCGGCGATGGCGACGACCTGTTCTATGTCTCAGATCTGGGCGAAAGCATCAGCGACATCTACGTCACAGGCGGCGAAGGTGACGAAACCAATGGCGATATCCTGAATCTCGGCGATCTTGCCGATGTTGCCACCTTTAACCTGACCAACACAGACGATGCTGCGGGCGGGTATTCCGGCACAGTTCAATTGCTGGATGGCACCATTGTCCACTTTTCCGAGATCGAAGACGTTCAGGATACCAGTGGGACCTCTATCCTGCCTCCGATCTGCTTTACACCCGGCACGCTGATCATGACCGATCGCGGCATGCGTCCGGTCGAAACTCTGACAGCCGGAGACATGGTTCTGACTGAGGACAACGGTCTGCAACCGATCCGCTGGATTGGTTCAAGCGAGATGGACGGCAGTGGCGAATATGCTCCTATCCTGCTGACGCCGGATGCTCTTCCGGGTGCGGAGCGACCGTTGCTTGTGTCGCCGCAGCACCGGTTTTTGATGGCTGACTGGCGCTCAGAGTTGTTGTTTGGCGACCATGAAGTTCTGGTTGCGGCCAAACATATGGTGAATGGCCATTCCGTTACCCGCCAGTACTGTGACAGGGTCACTTACATTCACATGATGCTCGACAGCCATCAGATCGTATTCGCGGAAGGCGTACCTACCGAGAGCTTCTATGCCACGGATTACTCCATTCAATCGATGGACGACCGCGCCCGTGAAGCCATGTTCCAGGCATTCCCACACCTGCGTGGCGATGTTTCGGCTTATGGAGAAACAGCGCGACGTTGCCTGCGCGGCATTGAGGCCCGCCTGTTGCTGCCTGCCAATGACCTAATTGCTCCAACACCAGAGCTGGTTAGGGCCTCAGGTTGATTTCAACACTGATGTGGCCTGCCGCCCCGAGGCCCATGCCTGAACCGCCGTGCCAAAGGCCTTGAACAACGGTCGCGACACCGGGTCATTGGCCGCGCCCCATTCAGGGTGCCATTGCACTGACAGAGTAAAGCCCGGAGCATCTTTGATAAAAATCGCCTCGGGCGTACCGTCCGGCGCATGTCCGTCGACCACCACCCGCGTGCCTGCCCGTTTGATCCCTTGCCCATGCAACGTGTTGGTCATCACGGTCTGCGACCCGAACAATTGATGGAACGTGCCACCTTGTGAAAACTCAACACTGTGGCGCAGAGCAAATTTCTCTTCCAGCGTACCGTCGGGCGGCATCCGGTGATTGTCCCGCCCCGGTAGATCGCGGATTTCAGGGTATAGAGATCCACCCATCGCCACGTTAACTTCTTGAAAACCCCGGCAAATTCCAAAAAACGGCTGCCCGCTCTCAACACAAGCCCGCACCAATGGCAAAACAATCGCGTCACGGGCACGGTCAAATTCACCGTGCGCATCGGTCGCCGTTTCTCCGTAGTGTTCAGGATGCACATTGGGCCGCCCACCTGTCAGCAAAAAGCCGTCGCAACGCTCTTGCAGCTCTTCCACCGAAACAAACCGTGGGTCAGCTGGGATCAACAAAGGCATACAGCCCGACACCCCCGAGATTGCCTCGGAATTCATCGTGCCACCGGCATGGGCCGGGTACTGGTCGTTCAACAGATATTGATTGCCAATAATACCAACGATGGGTCGCGCCATAGTGTCCTCACTTGCCTGTTCGCAGGTCAACATAGGCCTGACGCGCGACAATGGCAAAGAGGTAGCGTCCCCTAGGCTTCGCCGATCAGCCCGGCGGCCTCAATTCCCGCCAAAGCTGCCGCCGCGTCATTGTCCGAGGTGTCCCCGGTGACTCCGACGGCGCCAATCAAGGCCCCCTTTTTGTCACGCACAAGAACACCACCCGCCACAGGTACGATCTTGCCATCGTACACGCCACTCAGGGCATTCACGAAATGCGGCCTCTCAAGCGCCATATCAACAAGCTTTGAACTGGGAACCCCGATCACCACCGCGCCATACGCTTTGCCAA
This sequence comes from Shimia gijangensis, assembly GCF_900142085.1. Taxonomy (GTDB): domain Bacteria; phylum Pseudomonadota; class Alphaproteobacteria; order Rhodobacterales; family Rhodobacteraceae; genus Shimia; species Shimia gijangensis. Next base: position 50,003 of record NZ_FQZQ01000011.1, on the reverse strand, counting down.
AGGCAATCTGAAACCGCCCCGCAGGTGCGCCATCTTCGCGCTCAAACGCCTGGACGTGACCACCGCCGTCCACCACCACAACCGACAGTGGCTTCAGGTCTATCTCGCGCCCTTTTTCCAGCGCTTTGCGAATGATGGTACGGGCTTTGCGGAGTGTTATTTCGGTCACGAGGGCTTTCCTTTTTTCGTTCGCGGCAATCTGCATGGAGACCGCCGGGGCGACAATTATGGTTTTTCAAGAAAGTGCAATCGAAAATGACCTAAGGTCAATCACGGTATACCGTCGCGGCAATGATCTTGGAAAACGCAGCGTCAGGCGGTGAAGGGCATTTTTGGGAGAAATCGGCCTTTCGTGCCATGGTTGCGGTGCACACAGGACATTATTGAAAAGGAAACACTTTGATATGACGAACCAAACAGCAATCAAAAAGGTGGCAGCAGATTACACCGCGGCTTGGAATTCGAAATCCGCCGATGCCGTCGCGTCGTTTTATGCCGAAAACGGAGACATCATCATCAACAAAGGTGATCCTTGGAATGGCCGGTCTCGTGTCCGCGACATGGCGGCCGGGTTTTATGCAGATGTTCCGGATTTGACACTGACCTGCGTTGCTCCGGCACCCATGCCATCTTTGTCTGGACATTCCCCGGCCATGATGCCGCAACCGGAAACCCTCTCACGGTGCATGGGTGGGAGGAATGGGAAATTGGCGACGGTCCCATTGTCAACTCGTCGCGCGGTTGGTTTGACGCAGAAGATTACGCCCGTCAGGTCGAAGGCAAATAAAAAATTGGGAAACCGGGTAAAACCGATTTCCCAAAACTCGTCTTGTACACCTTCTGTCAGGCACCAAGACTTGATTTCAATTCCAACCGCCGTGCGTGCAGCACCGGCTCGGTATAGCCCGAAGGCTGCACCCGCCCCTTGAACACCAGATCACAGGCCGCCTGAAAAGCGATGCCGTCAAAGCCGGGCGCCATCGGCGTGTAGGTCGGGTCATTTGCATTCTGACGATCCACAACGGCCGCCATTTTTTGCAATGCCTGCATCACCTGTGCCTCGGTGACGATGTCATGGTGCAGCCAGTTGGCCACGTGCTGCGCCGATATCCGGCAAGTCGCACGGTCCTCCATCAGGCCGACATCGTGAATGTCCGGCACTTTGGAACAACCAACCCCATGGTCGATCCAGCGCACCACATAGCCCAGAATGCCCTGTGCGTTGTTCTCAACCTCGTTGGCGATCTGTGCGGGTGTCCATTTACGGAACGTCGCCAACGGAATATCCAGAATGCCATCTACATGTGCCCGCCGTCCGCCGGCGCGCAGCTTATCCTGCACCGCAAACACATTCACCTTGTGATAATGCAACGCGTGCAACGTCGCCGCTGTGGGGCTTGGCACCCAGGCACAGTTCGCGCCCGACTTGGGGTGTTCGATCTTTTGCTCCAGCATGGCGTTCATCATGTCCGGCATGGCCCACATGCCCTTGCCAATCTGCGCCCTGCCCTGCAGCCCGCATTCCAACCCGATATCGACGTTGCGGTTTTCGTAAGCGCCGATCCAGCCTTTGCGCTTGATGAAATCTTTACGGCTGAACGGCCCCGCTTCCATCGAGGTGTGAATTTCGTCGCCCGTGCGATCCAGAAATCCGGTGTTGATAAAGGCGACACGTGATTTTGCGGCACGAATGCATTGTTTGAGGTTCACCGACGTGCGGCGCTCTTCATCCATGATGCCGATTTTTACCGTGTTGCGCGGCAGGCCGAGAATGTCCTCGACCATATCAAAGCTGCGCACGGCAAACGCCACTTCCTCGGGGCCGTGCATCTTGGGTTTCACCACATAGACAGACCCATGCACCGAATTGCCACCCGCGCGCTGCAAGTCGTGCATGGCAATCGTGGTGGTGATCAACGCGTCCATCAGACCTTCGAATACTTCCTTGCCATCTGCATCCAGAACCGCCGGATTGGTCATCAGATGGCCGACGTTGCGCACCAGCATCAGGGCGCGGGTTTTTAGGGTCAGGTCACTGCCATCCGGCGCCACATAGGCCACATCCGTATTCAGTCTGCGGGTAAAGCTTTGGCCGCCCTTGGCGACTTCTTCGGTCAGATCGCCCTTCATCAGGCCCAGCCAGTTGCCATAGGCCTGCACTTTGTCTTCTGCATCCACACAGGCCACGGAATCTTCGCAGTCCATAATGGCCGACATCGCGCTTTCCAGCCGCACGTCTGCCAGTCCGGCCTGATCGTGGCTACCAATGAAATGTGCCCGGTCAAACACCAATTCCACGTGCAGACCATGATTGACCAAAAGCACCGCATCCGGCGCTTTGGGATTGCCACGGTATCCGGCAAATTTCTCAGGCTGCATCAGCGGCAGATCATCCACCAGCAAGGCCCCATCGCGCACATGATAGCGCCGCGCATCTGCATGACTTAGCCCTTCAATCGGAAAAGCTTCGTCCAGAAACACGCGCGCCCGGGCCACAACACGGGCGCCGTGGCCTTTGTTATATCCGCCAGCCGGGGGCGTGGAGCCCATCGCGTCCGTGCCATAAAGCCCGTCATACAAGCTCCCCCAACGGGCATTGGCTGCATTCAACGCATAGCGCGCATTGGTGATTGGCACGACCAACTGAGGTCCCGGAACCTGAGCGATCTCGGGGTCGACATTATCAGTTTCAATTTCAAATGCGTCGCCCTCTGGCAGAAGGTAGCCAATCTCTTGCAGGAACGCGGTGTATGCCTCGTGATCGTGAGGCTGATCGCGATGGGCGATGTGCCAGGCGTCAATCTTGCTTTGCAAGGCTTCACGGGTGTCCAGCAGCGCCTGGTTCTCTTGTCCCAGGTCCTGCACCATACGGTCAAATCCCGCCCAGAATGCATCATCAGAAATTCCGGTTCCGGGCAAAGCTTGCCCCTCAATGAAATCAACCAGGCGGGGATCGACCTGCAATCCGGATTTCTCAATTCTATTGACCATGCTGGCGGCTCCAAATTCCATAAGTGCACGACGGTATACCGATCCGATTTAGAGCAGAAGTTTCCTATAGGCAACAAAACGGTTTATGTCGCTTTGGCTGAAAAACTTTCAATATTCACAAGAAACTGCGCCCGCCCGAGCGCTTCTCGCCTTGCAGCCGCCCACCGTTTGGCTACATCTTTGCCAGACTTTTTATGGAGAGCCCAAATGTCCGATGCCACCGCCCAGACAATTTACCTTGAGGATTATAAACCTTTTGGCTGGATTATCGATGATGTGCATCTGACATTTCGCCTGCACCCCACTGCGACGCGGGTCATCTCGCGCATTCGGTTTCGTCCTGACTACGACGTGCACCACCGCCCGTTTTTCCTGCATGGTGAGGGATTGAAGCATATCTCGATCAAGGTGGACGGCCACGAAGTGGAACCCACCCATGTGGACGGCGGTATCGAAGTGGATGTGCCCGAAGCTCCGTTTAACTGGGAGGCCGAGGTTGAGATCAACCCCGAAGCCAACACCGCTCTTGAGGGGCTTTATATGTCGAACGGCATGTATTGCACCCAATGCGAGGCTGAAGGGTTTCGTAAAATCACATGGTATCCGGATCGCCCCGACGTCATGGCACAATTCACCGTGCGCATCGAAAGCACCGCCAGCCATACGCCGGTGATGCTGTCCAATGGTAATGGGCTCTATACCTCGACTGACCAGACCCAAAAAGACACGCCTTCAGTGACCATCTATCAGGATCCCTGGCCCAAACCCGCCTATCTGTTTGCGCTGGTCGCAGGCGATCTGATTGCCCATGAAGACAAGTTCACCACCATGTCCGGCAAGGAGGTCAATCTTGCGATCTGGGTCCGCCCCGGCGACGAGGACAAATGCGCCTTTGGTATGGAGGCGCTGAAAAAGTCGATGACTTGGGACGAAGAGGTTTACGGGCGCGAATATGATCTGGATGAGTTCAACATCGTCGCCGTCGATGACTTCAACATGGGCGCGATGGAAAACAAAGGGTTGAACGTGTTCAACTCGTCCTGCGTGCTGGCCAGCCCTGAAACCTCGACAGATGCCAATTTTGAACGCATTGAGGCGATCATTGCGCATGAGTATTTCCACAACTGGACCGGCAATCGCATCACTTGCCGCGACTGGTTTCAGCTTTGCCTGAAGGAAGGTCTGACCGTTTACCGCGACCAACAGTTCACCGCTGACATGCGGTCTGAACCTGTCGCGCGCATTGCCAATGTTCTGGCCCTGCGTGGGCGACAGTTCCCCGAAGATCAAGGCCCCCTGTCCCACCCGGTGCGACCAGAAAGTTTTCAGGAAATCAATAACTTCTACACGGCGACGGTTTATGAAAAAGGTGCCGAAGTCATTGGCATGCTGCGCACATTGGTCGGGGCTGACGAATATTCCAAAGCGCTGGATCTCTACTTTGATCGCCACGACGGCGACGCCGCCACAATCGAAGACTGGCTGCAGGTCTTTGAAGACAGCACTGGCCGCGATCTCACACAGTTCAAACGCTGGTATTCGCAGCCCGGCACACCACGTGTGACCGTGCGTGAAGACTATGCGGATGACACGTTCACACTGCACCTGTCTCAATCCACCGCGCCAACGCCCGGTCAGGACGACAAAGCCCCTCAGGTGATCCCGGTGAACGTTGGTCTGCTCAATCCCAATGGCGACGAGGTGATGCCAACCCAGACCCTCGAGTTAACCGAGACCGAACAAAGCTTTGCCTTCCCGGGTCACGCCACCCGCCCTGTGCCGTCGATCCTGCGCGGGTTTTCCGCGCCTGTGATCCTCGACCATGACATCGACAATGCCCGCCGCGCTTTCTTGCTGGCCCATGATACAGATCCGTTCAATCGCTGGGAATCGGGGCGCATGCTGGCACGTGGATCATTGATGAACAGTATCGCAACAGGTGCCGCGCCAGATCTGGCCTATCTTAATGGGTTGGGCGCTGTTTTGCGCGACGACACCCTTGATCCGGCCTACCGCGCCCTGATGCTGGGCCAGCCCTCACAGACCGAACTGGCCGGGCTGCTGCATGACACCGGCGACACCCCCGACCCCGAGGCCATACACATCGCGTCCGAGGCCCTGCGCGATGCCAAGGCCGCGGCTTTGGCGGACGTCTTGCCCGATCTGTATCAGGCCAATCAGGTCAAAGGCGCGTTTTCGCCCGAGGCAGGCCCCGCCGGCCAACGCGCGCTTGCCAATGCCGCCTTGTCACTTCTCAGCCGCAGCGACGCGGGCAAACAGGCAGCCGCTCAGTATCAACAGGCCGACAATATGACCCAACAACTGGCCGCTCTGTCGTGCTTGCTGGACGCAGGGCAAGGGGCCGCACAATTGGCTTCGTTTCAGGTTCAGTGGGCGCATGACCGTCTGGTGATGGACAAATGGTTCAGCCTGCAGATCATCCATGCGAATCCACAGGATGCTGCCACAACCACCGCGCGACTAACCGAGCACAAAGACTTTGACATGAAGAACCCCAACCGGTTCCGCGCGGTCATGGGCGCCCTTTCAATGCACCATGCGGGGTTCCATTACCGCGATGGCGCCGCCTATGCGCTGCTCGCTGACTGGTTGATCCGCCTTGATCCTCTGAACCCTCAAACAACCGCCCGTATGTGCAGCGCCTTCCAGACTTGGAAGCGCTATGATCCCGCACGTCAGGAAAAAATCACAACACAGCTTGACCGCATCCTGTCGCAACCCAATCTTAGCCGGGACACCACTGAAATGGTGTCGCGCATCCGCGACGCCTGAGATCCACCGGAGTAAACCTGATGACACTACCTCTGAACCACAACAATCAGGGCCGCAATAAAGTCACAGTTCTAGGGCTGGCTGCCGCCGTTCTGGTTCTTGCGTTTTTGCAGTCGGTTGGCACCATGCCGTGGCTTCTCATTATGCTGGGGTTGTTTGCAGTGCCAGCGGCCATTGATGTCATCCGCAACCCGAAAACACAATTCAGCCTGACAGAAGAAAAGCTCAGTTGGAAAAACAGCGGGCAGACCGCCGAATTGCCCTTGGCACGTATTGAATCTGCGCGTTTTGACACCCGCTGGGATTTTTCTGTTCGGGTCACGCTCACGCTGATCGACAAAAGCAAATTGCGCATTCCGCAGGACGTCATGCCCTATCACGCCACCTTGGAAAAGGAGTTTGAGGCTCTCAACATCCCGACGGAACGGCAGCATTTTCGTGTCATTTAGGGCATTTTCGCCGCAATCCTCCCGCAAAACGGTCTGCATGATTTCAAGACTGCGCCATCTTTCGGCCTGAATAGAAGGACATCTTGGGTCACGTTACGAGGAGCAGACCCAGTATGACTTTCATCTCAGACAAGAAGGCACAGCTTGCAGGGCTATTTTCGCCTTCCTTGCCACGCGAGCGGGCCCAACGCCCCAAATCCGCGCGCACGTCTGATTTTGGTGATGGCACGTTTAACGTCACCTACCGCGAGATGCAGGAACGCCTGCATATCCCCATCCGGGAAACCACTCTGGATCAGGAAGAAGGCGACAAAGCCCGCGAATTTGGCCTGTATATGGCGCGCCAGGAACGTTGGGACGAACTGGCTGAAAAGATTAAAAAGCACGATCAGGCCCGCGATGCGACCCCCGCAGGCGTACAAGTGGCCGAACTGATGGCTTTTGGAGCCCGCTCTGACGTTGTGCGCGCCGCAGAGCATTCACTGTTGCACGGCAGAGCCGCCGCCGATTCCGATTTCTTTAGCGGCGTCGAAGCGCTCGAAGCCGTTTTGTGTGAATATCCCGACGACTATGCCATCGCCCTGATTGTGGCTCACATGCACATAGATATTGGCTGGGCCTGGCGCGGTGCGCGCTCAACCGACGTTGTGAAGGAAATCAACCGAGAGGCCTTTGAGGCCCATTTCCAACGCGCGACCGACATTCTTTCCGGCTTTGATCCGCACGACATGCAATCAGCAGCCCTGTCTGCCGCCCGCTGTGCCCTGTTGCCCAGCAAATCCGATCCCGGCGCGCATCTGATCCGCGAATTCGAGGCGCTGATTGATCTGGATCCTGACAATCCCCGTCACATGCGCGCACTTGGAAATTACCTGTTGCCGCGCTGGTATGGCTCGTATCAGGCACTTGACCTCGAAGCCCGTCGAACCGCTGCGCGCACCTTCAGCCATTGGGGGGCTGGCGCCTATACGTGGGTTTGGTTCGACGCGCTTTTGGTGGACCCGGAAGGGTTTGATACCCTCGAAGCTGAATATTTTCTGGATGGTGTCAAAGACATTCTCGAATGCCGCCCAAACCAGCACATTGCCAACCTGCTGGCCGCGCATCTGTTCCAGAGCTGGCAAATTACCCGCGAACGCTATCATGAAACCGGTTGCCGCCCCGATCTTCCACCGGCACTTCGGCGTGGATTTGAAGACGTGGTTCATAACCACCTGCGCGAACTGCATCCTCTGATTTGGGGACATGCGGAAATCGGCTTTGAAAACACCGCCCGCATCATTTCAGCCGAGCGTCTGGCCAACAAAGGTCAGGAAACCGCTTTGAACGCGGTTGCCATGCCTTTTCTACAGAAACTGCAGGCTGGTGAAACCGTACAATTTGGCCCCGATGGCATTCAGCAAAACGACCGCTGAATGCGCCTGCCCTCTTGCTCCTGCATGTGCTCTGTCTTAGAACGCGGTTCCATAGCGTTTTAAGGAGTCCGGCAGATGCTCGACCTGACATATGACACCCCCAAGCCCAAAATCATCGCGGGCGCCAAACATGACTGGGAACTGGTCATTGGTATGGAGGTGCATGCTCAGGTATCCTCGAATGCGAAATTGTTTTCAGGGGCTTCAACCAAATTCGGTGCCGAGCCCAACAACAACGTGGCGTTCGTCGACGCGGGCATGCCCGGCATGTTGCCCGTCATCAACGAAGAATGCGTGGCACAAGCCGTGCGCACAGGGTTGGGTCTCAAGGCTGAAATTCACCTCAACAGTGCTTTTGACCGTAAAAATTATTTCTACCCGGACCTGCCCCAGGGCTATCAGATTTCACAGCTCTATCACCCCATTGTGGGCGAAGGCGAAGTCTTGGTTGAAATGGGTGACGGTACCGCGCGCAACGTGCGCATCGAACGCATCCACCTCGAACAGGACGCGGGCAAATCGATCCACGATATGGATCCGAACATGTCGTTCGTCGACCTCAACCGCACGGGCGTGGCACTGATGGAAATCGTCAGCCGCCCGGACATTCGCAGCCCCGAAGAGGCCGCCGCCTTTGTCGTCAAACTGCGCCAGATTCTGCGCTATTTGGGCACTTGCGATGGCAACATGCAAAGCGGCAGCATGCGCGCCGATGTGAACGTGTCGATCTGTCGACCCGGTCAGTTCGAAAAATACATGGAAACCCAGGATTTCTCGCATCTCGGCACCCGCTGCGAGATCAAGAACATGAACTCGATGCGCTTTATCCAAGCCGCGATCATGGTCGAAGCCAACCGCCAGATCAAAATTGTTGAAGGTGGCGGCAGCGTGGATCAGGAAACCCGTCTTTATGATCCAGACAAGAACGAAACCCGGTCGATGCGTTCCAAGGAAGAAGCACATGACTACCGCTATTTCCCGGATCCGGATCTGTTGCCGCTCGAGATTGAACAGGCCTGGGTCGACGATCTCGCCGCAAACCTTCCAGAGCTCCCAGACGCCAAAAAATCACGCTTTATCAGCGACTTCGATCTGTCAGACTATGACGCAAGCGTTCTGACTGCAGATGGCGAAAGCGCGGCCTACTTTGAATCCGTCGCAGACGGGCGCAACGGCAAACTGGCCGCAAACTGGGTCATCAACGAATTGTTTGGTCGTTTGAAAAAAGAAGACCATGACATCACCGAAAGCCCGGTATCGCCGGCGCAATTGGGCAGCATCATCGACCTGATTTCGTCTGATGCCATCTCGGGTAAGATCGCCAAGGACCTCTTTGAGATCGTCTATACCGAAGGTGGTGATCCGGCCGAAATCGTCGAAGCACGTGGTATGAAACAGGTCACAGACACCGGCGCCATTGAGGCAGCTCTGGATGAGATCATTGCCGCCAACCCTGCTCAGGTGGAAAAGGCCAAGGAAAACCCGAAACTGGCGGGCTGGTTTGTCGGGCAGGTTATGAAGGCGACCGGCGGCAAAGCCAACCCCAAGGCCGTGAACCAGCTGGTCTCGCAGAAACTCAAGGGATGACCGTGCTGCGGGTGGCATATCTCCCGGAACGTCTATGAGACTGCACCCTCTTTCAGAGGCCGAGCTGACGTTTGAAACCGAACGGCTGGTGTTGCGCCCTTTTACTTTGGAAGATATCGATCTCAGCCGCGCCTTGCTGTTTGATTCCGAGGTGATGAAATATGTCGGCGAGCTGCCCGAAGACTTCGACATTTACAAATCGCAACACGACGTGGTGCGTCGCGGCGCCGGTGGGCGCATCGGAATCTGGTGCGTCATTGAAAAAACCACAGGCGAGAAGCTGGGGGATGTTGTACTGACGCCCTTGCCCATCGAGTTGGACGACACCGACTGGGCCAGCGTCGTGCCAGATCGCTATCCGGACGCCGAGATCGAAACCGGCTATCTGTTGCGCCGCAGCGCATGGGGCAAGGGCTATGCGACCGAGGCCTGCCGACGCATTGTCCGCTTTGGCTTTGAGATGACCGACCTCGACACAATCGTCGCTGTGACCGACCCGGAAAATACCGCCTCAATGCACGTGCTGCAAAAATGCGGGTTGCGCCAGAACGGCTTGCGCCGCGCCTACAGGGACGACAACTGTACCGACTTCACGATCACCCGCGAGGAATGGCTTGCACAAAACGCCTGACGCCGGGCATCAGCCGAAACCCCAAACCGAAAGCATAACATGAACTCTCCTGCCCCGTTTTACTCACCTTTCATGGAGATTCAGAAAGACTGGATCGACTATAATGGTCATTTGAATATGGCGTATTATAACGTGCTTTTTGATCAGGGTGTGGATGCGCTTTGGGAAAAGATCGGCTTTGGTCTGGACTATCGCAAAACGCGCGGAGGCGCGTCTTTTGCCGCTGAATATCATGTCTGTTACTTGCGTGAAATTCATCTGGGCGACAAGGTGCGCGTCAGCTGGCAACTATTGGATCATGATGACAAAAGCTGGCATTTTTATCAGGAATTGATCCACGAAGACGGCTGGGTTTCGGCCACAGGCGAAGGTCTGGGCCTGCATATCGACACCTCCGGGCCCCGCGTGGCCCCGATGCCCGCCGATATTCTGAACACGTTTGCGTCCTTTCAGTCCGAACACAGTCGATTGCCCCGCCCGGACCGTGTTGGACGCACCATGGGCATTCGCAAGAAATAATTCCCCATTAAAAGCGGCAAAAAACTCCGGTAAAGACGTACGACGAACACCTTGATATAGTGCCAAGATTGACTAACCCAGTGAGTGCCATGCCCATCTATGAATACAAAGTTGTGCCTGCCCCCGCCAAAGGCCGCAAAGCCCGTGGCGTCAAAGGTACCGAAAACCGGTTTGCTTTCGCTTTGGAAAGCGTGATGAACGACATGGCCGCCGACGGCTGGGAGTTTCAACGCACCGAGACCCTGCCCAGCGAAGAACGCAGCGGCTTGACGTCGTCCACGACGATCTTTCGCAACGTCATGGTATTTCGCCGTGCTCGGGCGGATGACGTCAGTGCTTTTAGACCCAAATTGCTCGAACGTCCGGCCATTGAACAGCCTTCTCAGGACGAAGAACGCACCGCAGAGATCGCCACGAAGGCCGAAGACGCGGCTGAAATCCCCAAAGGGTTTGCATCAGAATCCGGCGAATCCGAACCGGACGACCTGCCCGTTGCCTTGGTTGCCCGGGCAAAAAATGCCGCCAACCCCGAGGAAACCACCCCTGATGAGCAGACCGCAAAGGTCTAGATCAGACGTCGATGTCCAGCGCCAACGCGTGAATGCGTGCAACCAACTCTGGGCCGATGGCATTGTGTACCGCCCGGTGTTTTTGCAATCTCGACATGTTTTCAAAGGCTTCTGAGCGGATCAGCACGTTAAAGTGGCTTTGTCCACCTTCTTGATAACCCGCGTGCCCACGGTGTTTTTCACTGTCATCAACCACTTCCAGTGTGCGTGGCGTAAATGCGATGTTCAGTTTTTCGTGAATTTCTTGCCTGACTAACATTTTTTGTCTCCAACCCCTTCTATCTGCTGCTGGTTAGACTAAACTCTGCGCCTCGACTCGGAAAGGTACGACCATGAGTAAATCAGATCCCTTTGGTTTTGACATGTCCGTTAAGACGGCGAAAAAGAACAAACCTCGCGGTCGGCGCACAATGTCAGGCGCTTCAGAGACATCAACGCGCGTCTGTGAACATGATGGCTGTGACGAATCTGGCCTGTATCGGGCGCCGCGCGCACCGGATGTGCTGGATGAATTCAAATGGTTTTGCAAAGACCATGCCCGCGAATACAATCTCAAATGGAATTTTTTTGACGGCAAAACCGAAGCCGAGATGAACGCGCAAAACTCCAAGGACAAAGTCTGGGAGCGTGAAACAAAATCCTTCGTCGACCCCGAGGCCCGCGCCTGGGCGCGTCTGGGCATTGAGGACCCGCATCAGGTTCTGGGCGCCAATGCCACACAGAACCCCGGCAAAGGCATCGGCAGCGGCAAACGTCTGCCCCCCACTGAACGCCGTGCGGTTGATATCCTTGAGGCCAAAGATCACTGGACCAAGGCAGAAATACGCAAAGCCTACAAAAAGCTCATCAAAGTGCTGCACCCCGACATGAACGGCGGCGACCGCAGCCAGGAAGAGCAGCTGCAGGAAGTGGTCTGGGCCTGGGAACAGATCAAAGAAAGCCGGAGTTTCAAGTAAACGACAGGGCCCCGATTGGGGCCCTAGTTTTGTGACCGGATCTGTTCTGGATTGGGACGGTTGCGAGTGCAGTGAATTGCAGGAGGGAGCCCGTGGGGTCATTCTAACTGGCCGACCAAGTTTGACTGAAAAGCGGTTCTTAAGTACCTAAGCGTAGACCCTAAAAAAGGTTGCTTGCGGCGGCGGCTTCAGTCGCCTTTGGGTAAACGAGTTTCTGATCCGGGTTGGTGCAATGAAGTGGTTGAAGCGAATTGGCGTGGCCGTTGTGATGGTGTTGATTGCCGGCGTGCTTGCCTGGTTCTTGTTTTCCCGGCCGATCTCAGAAGCATTGTATCGCGCAGCCGTTTCCTAGCGGGCATTTCCCGACGCCGGTGAGCAACTCGGACTCCAGGTGTATCTTTGCGGGACAGGTTCACCCCTTTCTGACCCGTCTCGGTCCGGGCCATGTTTGGGGATATTAGCGAGTGGCCAGGCATTTGTGATTGATCCCGGGGAAGGCGCAGCACGCCGCCTGTCGAATATGGGTTTCCCGACCGGCTCGATTGAAGCCGTCATTCTCACTCACCTGCATTCCGATCATATTGATGGTCTGGGAGGGATATTGCTGCAATCGTGGGTTGGTGGTGGTCGCAAACATCCAACCACGGTCTATGGTCCTGATGGTGTCGAAAAAGTTGTCGCGGGCGTCAACGAAATGTTTCTGGTCGACAGCACCTTCCGCACCGCCCATCATGGCAACGCGGTGGCCGATCCTGCCGGGTATGGCGCGAAATCGCAGGTCGTCGCTCTCGGCGAAACCGAGCCTACCAAAATCATCGATACCGAAACCCTTAAGATTACCGCAACATCGGTGTCTCACGCTCCGGTCTATCCGGCCAGGGGTTACGGTTCGACCATACAGGCCGATCTGTCAGCTTCAGCGGTGACACGCTTTAGGACGCGTAACTCGTAGAACTGTCCAACAAAGTTGATCTGATGCTCCACGACGCGATGCAGCACTGGATGGTGAGCGCAGTATCTGTTTCATGTGCTGGAAGCCTTCGTTCTAAAATTCGGTGTACCGACGGCATTTCTGATTTCGGTGTATAAGTTAGTCGCCAATCCAGCCATGGATCAGGTTCTCACTCATCAGACGTTGTTCCAGTGTTCCTCGTGGCACGGCGATCTGGGCGAGGTATCGCGCCTTGTTTGTCGCGTACTGTCGGGCCACGTCTACAGCTTTCTGTGCGGTCACCGGCGCAAACCGAACCGACTGACCTGATCGAAGCTGCGTCAGTCGGCAGGTATCACAGGAGATGACCGTCGCGATCTTTGGGTAACCCCCCGTCGTTTGATGATCAGCCAGAAGCACGGTTGGAACGCCATCTCCTGACACCTGAACAGATCCCCGCGTAATGGGTTCAGACGGGATCGAGAGCGCATCCTCCAAGTTCAGCATCGGGCCATCAAGCCGCATACCCATCCGGTCATAGGCATCTGTGACCTTGAACTGATCCGTCACAAATCGGTTCAGCGCCTCCTTGGCGAAATGCCGATCCTGCGGGCCGGTCACAACGCGAAAGGGGCCGTCGGGGGCAAAGTCTGGTTTTGGCACCTCGCCCAGCCGGTCCGCGCGCACCGACGTCTGCAATACCTTCAGGGTTTGCCCGGTCTGCAACGCACCGCCGCCGAACCCTGAGGGTGAATGCGTCGCCTGACTTCCCAGCCAGTCCCTTGCGTGCAGATTTCCCGCAAAGGCAAGATAGGCCCAACTTCCTGCTTTACCGGCGCGGATGGTCAGGCGCTCGCCTTTTTCAATTGTCAGGATCGTCCAGGAGCCGGATTTATGCCCGGCATGGTCGATGACAAAATCCCCGCCCGTGATTGCCACCGTCACCGCCCCGACCCTGCATTGCAGGATCAATCCACCCAACGAAATTTCAATGGCTGTCTGGCCCGCCAGATTGCCAAGTGCAGCATGGGCCGCGTCAAAAGACAGGCGGTCCATGGGGCCCGAGGCCGACACGCCGTAGCGCATATTGCCAAGGCGCCCGCTGTCCTGAAAGGTGACAAGCGGGCCGGCAAAGGACACCGTGAATTCTGCGTCAGACATGACCTGCGTCCTTCTGCAGACGATCAAATGTATCGCGGTCGATCCGCTCAAACACCACGCTGTCCCCCACATCAAACAGGAATGGGTGCTCTGGATCACCGGTCAGGATCGGTGTCGGGGACCGTCCGATGATTGACCAGCCCGTGGGCATTGTCAGGGTGGTCACAAGGCATTGCGGACCGGCAATGATAACACTGCCCTCAGGCACATCCCGAACGGGGGCCGGTTTGCGCGGCACCTGTATCTGCTCTGATACGCCGGACAGATAGGCATAGCCGGGCGAAAACCCGTACATCAAAACATCATACTGCCCCGCAAGGTGGGCATTAACGACCACCTCCTCCGAAAGCCCGGTCGCAGAGGCAACCGCCGCAAGATCCGGGGCAAAGGGGGGCTCGTAGCACACTTGCACCTGCCGCTGGATGCCCATAACTTTCTGGATTTCCAGACCTGCCAAAAGCGCCCGGACGTGATTCTCGATGCGGGCATGGTCGGTCTCCATGACGTCAAACGAGACCAACAGATTCACCAGCGCAGGCACCGTTTCAATAAACCCAACCGGGGGATGTGCCGCAATCGCCCGATCCAGTGAGACAACGATGGCATGCGCGTCTTCGTTGATCTCATTTGCAAAGGACACCAGCACCGCATGGTCCGCGACAGGTGTAAATCTGGGCTCCATAACCGACCTCAAACCGTTGAAAAACGCGAGATACGCACACCGCGCTCCGTCAGCCTCTGGCGGATCCCCCGCGCCATCTCAACCGCGCCGGGGCTGTCACCGTGGACACAGATCGACTGTGCCTCCAGTTTGATAGGATCGCCGTCAATGACCGGCATCAGACCGGTTTCAAGGAAGGACATCAAACGCTCGGCGGCCTCATCCGTGTCATGGATCATCGCGCCCTTCTGGCCACGTGGCACCAAGTGTCCGGTCGAAAGATAGCCGCGGTCCGCAAAAATCTCGGAAAAAACCGGCACGTCCGCCGCGCGCGCGGCCTGTTCGCTCTGGGTGCCCGATATCGCCAGCATGGCAAGGGTCGGGTCGATCGCCCTGACCGCCGCAACAATCGCATCAGCCACATCGCGATCCCTTGCGGCCAGATTGCCCAGTGCCCCATGTGGTTTCACATATGTCACGGGAACGCCAACCTGCGCGGCCATCCCCATCAACGCCCCGATCTGGGCGGCACACATGCGACCAGCTTCAGCCGGGGACATGGGGATCACCCGGCGCCCGAACCCTTCGCGATCACGAAAGCCCGGATGTGCACCCACATTGACGCCGTTCTCTTTCGCCAGTTGTAGCGTGCGGTACATGGTTTCAGGGTCGCTAGCATGGCCGCCGCAAGCAATGTTGGCCGAGGTCACAATGGACAGCATTTGAGCATCATCGCCCATGGCCCAGGGACCGAACCCTTCGCCAAGATCAGAATTAAGGTCGATTTCCATTTTTCCGGCTTTCTTTGCTAAACCCAGTCAGATTGGTGTTACCACGAGGAAACACATCAGATGGGCCAAGGCGGTTGATTATCAAAGGGTCGTCTGCGTCCTACTGCAAGGCATTCGGCAAGAAGAGGGCTATGCTTGGAAAGGCGATCAGCAGGAAGGCCATTGCCAGCATTGTCAGGCAATAGGGCAAAGCCCCCAGCATCACTTCGTTCAGGCTGCCTGATTTGCGCGCGCCTTGCACCACATAGAGGTTCAGCCCCACCGGCGGCGTAATCAGCGCCATTTCGATCAGCACAATCATCAGGATGCCAAACCAGATCACGTCATAGCCCTGGGCCACAACCAGGGGCACGATGATCGGAATGGTTACGACCATCAACGACAGAGTCTCAATGAAGAACCCCAGCACGATATAAAGCACCACAATCACCAGAATTGTTTTGAGCGGTGTCAGACCAAGCCCGTTGATGAACGTGGTTAGTTCCCGCCCAAGACCCGCCGAGGCCAGTGTAAAGTTCAGGAACGATGCACCGATTACGATCAGCATGATCATCGAGGTGATCTTGACCGTGCCTGTCAGGCTTTGGGTCATCATGTCCCAGGACACGCCACCAAAGAACAGTGCGATGACCAGCGCACCGGCCACGCCCACCGCTGCCGCTTCGGTCGGGGTGGCCCAGCCACGATAGATGGAGCCGACGATCAGGCCGAATAGAATGATGATTGGGACCAGATCAATCAGGGCACGCAGCATTTTGGGGAAAGGGAATGTGCGCCGCACCCCGCCCAGTTCGGGGCGGATCAGACAGATGACCGCAGTGACCGCCATAAAGGCAATGGCCAGCGCCAGACCCGGGATCAAACCGGCTAGGAACAGCTGCGGAATTGAGGATTGTGTGAGAAAGCCATAGACGATCAAGTTGATCGACGGTGGGATCATGATGCCTAACGTACCACCCGCTGCAATCGCACCGGAAAACAGCTTGGGGTCATAGCCCAGTTTCTCGGCCTGTGGCATGGCTACCGTCGCAACCGTGGCTGCAGTGGCAACTGATGACCCGGAGGTGGCCGAGAACATCGTGGCGGTGGCGACATTGGCGTGAACCAACCCTCCCGGCAGCCATGAAACCCACCGGTCAAGTGCCGCATAGGTGCGGGTTGCAACGCCGCTGCGCACAAGGATTTCGCCCAGCAGAACAAAGAATGGAATAGCGATCAGCGTCGCCGAATTGGACGACGACCAGACCATATTTCCCAGCCCGCGCGTCAGCGGAAAACTGGAAAAGAACGTATCAATCCCGAACCCCAGCAGAAACAACACGATACCAACGGGAATGGACAGGGCCAGCAGGCCAAGCAGGCCGACAGAAACATAGGCGATCATTGCAACATCTCCTGCTCTGCGAAGGCGCCAACAAAGCTCTCGGTTTCTTTGTGGCGTCGTTTCACCAAAAGGCTGAGGGCGGCAAGGGTTGTCAGGGCAGACATCAACGCAAACCAGACCCATCCAGCAAACCACGGGGCCTGCACCCAGACCAGCGGTGTCTCCAGCGGGGTGTTGGCGCGTGATCCGTTGGTGATGGAGCGCTCCAGAACCGGCCAGGCCTTGATCGCGATGGTGACAATAACGCCGGTCATCACGATCATGGAAAATACGTCAAACAGCGCACGCACAAGGCTCCCGCCCCGGACACGCACAAGGTCAATCCGCACATGCCCAAGTTCGAGCAGCGTAAAGGACATCCCCCATGAAGTCGCCAGCGCCATAGCGTAGCCGGCGATCTCTTCTGTGCCACCAAGGGACGTGCCGATCTGGCGCATGATAATGTCGGTTAGCACAAATCCTGCGCAAAGCAGCAAGCCAAGGCCAACCATCAGGGCAACCCCCCGATTAATCACCCGAAGGTTCTGTATCATCTTGAGTTCCATATCGGTCACTTCCCTTGGTCTTGCGTTATTCGATCGTCACACCAACGACCTGACCCACGCTTTCATTCCAGCGTTTGGCCCAGTCACCTCCGGCGCGTTCGGCCCAATCGGGAAGAACTTCGCTGGTCAGGATATCACGTGCCCGGGCAAAATCGGCGTCGCTTGCCTCAACCAGTTTCATCGAACGGGCCTCGCCTGCCGGACACTCGCCATTGCCGGTCAGGCAGGCAATGTCATTGACCAAGGCGTCCTGCGCATTGTCCCAGGCTGGGCCTTCGAACCCGCTGGCAATCTCACTGGAGATCAGCGCCTGCGTATCAGCGTTCAGACTGTTCCATTTGTCCATATTGATGGCGGTCACAACCGAATCCCAGCCTCCCAGCGGGATCGGCAGCAGATGGGTCGACACCTCCCACCAGCCGGCGCTATAGCCGGACCCTGCGCCTGTCACGGCGCAATCAACAACACCATTCTGCAAGGCTCCCGGCACTTCCGAGAATGACACGTTCACGCCCTCGGCGCCCAAAGCTTCCAGCAATTTGGCGGTCATCCGACCCGAGGCCCGCACTTTGAGCCCCTTCAGATCATCCAGCCCTGCGATCTCATGATTGCAGAACACGACCTGCGGCGGATAAGGCGCGATGGCCAGAACGTGAGAATTGAAACGGTCACGGTAAATGTCTGACACCAACGGGCGCGCCGCGTCGACCATGGCGCGCGCTTCGTCTGCGGTCAGCGCCAGCAATGGCACGTCCAGCCCTTCAAGCTCGGGTGCGTCGGCAACGGCGTAATCCGCAACGGTCATCGCCACATCATACACACCTTGGCCCAGTAACGGATAGATATCACCCAGCCCAAGGCTCATCTGGTTGTGGGTGGTCAGTTCAACGCTGATGTTACCGCCCGAGGCTGCGGGCAGTGTTTCGCTCCAGAACGGTGTTTCATATTGCTTGTGCAGTGGCAGGCTGGACCAGCTGCCAACGACAGACAGGTTTTCGGCCAGAGCAGGTGTCGCAAGCATCGTGCTTGCTGCAAGAAAGGTTAGCGTTCGTTTCATGGGTTCAGTCTCCTTGTCGGTTTCATTCACTTGTGTTCAGAATTGTAGTTTCGGCATCTTCCGCCACGTCTGCGACCAGCATGTGGCCGGGGGAATGGGTGATGCAGATCGGCAGACCTGCATCCAAAAGGACGTTTTGCGGCGTCACACCGCAGGCCCAATAGACCGGTACTTCGCCGGGTTTGATGTCCACAGCATCCCCCCAATCGGGGCGGGACAGGTCGGCAATGCCGATCTGCGCCGGATCTCCAACCGCAATCGGGGCTCCGTGTGCCTGTGGATAGCGGCTGCAAATCTCTCGTGTCCGGTTCACCTGGCCCTCAGGAATAGGTCGCATGGTCACCACCATCTGTCCGCCGAATGGTCCGGCCGGGACCAGATCTATGTTCGAGCGATACATCGGAACGTTCTTGCCTGTCTCACTGTGGCGAACAGGAATGCCATTGCGCAAAAGCGCGTTTTCAAAGGTAAAGGAACACCCAAGCGCCACAGTAACAAGATCGTCTGCCCAGACATCAACGATGTCGGTCACCTCATTGCTCAGGCTGCCATTGCGGAAGACACGGTATTTCGGGACATCTGTGCGAATATCAATGCCGCGGCCCAGAGTAGGCAACTGAGGATTACCGGTATCGCCAACCCCTACAACCGGGCAGGGCTTGGGGTTGCGCTGGCAAAACCGCAGGAAATCCAAGGCAAAACGCTCAGGCAGGATGGCAAGGTTGCACTGCAGATTGCCTGCTGCCAATCCCGCCGTGTGGCCGGCATAAGATCCGCTGCGAATAGCGGACCTGACATCACCCGCCGTGGCAGAAACAAGATCGGTATGTGAAACAGATGATATGGTCATCAATGCAGCCCTCGTGACATTGCAAAATCATCACATGCCGCCGCACTTTCGCGCAAATTATCATTTTAGATCAAAGCCGATAGAAAAATTGAATTCACTTCGGGTGTGTTTCGTCCCATTCCCGGGCCACTTCGCTTGCAATTTCAGCACTGTTTTCAACAAGAAAGCTGCGAGGTTCAGAAAGATATGAGGCTGTGAACGCTAAGGGTTGTGGCCCAAAGCCCGGATCAAATTCAATGATCTGCCCGGCTTCAAGAAAATCATTGGCCAGCGCGCGCGGGTAAGGTCCCACCGCGATTCCCGCCGCGATCATCTTGAGACTCGCTGAGAGTGAAGCCGAAGAATAGATGCGCAGTTTCGGCCCGATCCGACGCGACAATTCCGACATCAACTCTCGGTAGGGGCGTGTTTTGTTCGAGTAAGAAATAACCGGAATTTTGCTCAGGTCTGTCTGCGGATTTGTGGTGGAGCGATACCAATGCAGGTCAAAGGTGGGCAAAGCGACGTTCTCAACCGTAAACTCGGAAACCGGCCCCATTAGCAGCGCAAGATCAAGCTTTCGTTCCAACAGAGCATCGCGCAGGTTAAGCGAAATATCGACTGTCAGGTCCACATTGACTCGTGGATATTGTTCGCTAAAGGCCTTGAGAAACTCTGGCAGCCACGCCTGCGCGATCGTCTCAGACGCCCCCACCCGGAACAACCCTTCGGCCTCGGACGGGTTTGCAACGCGCTGTTTGATCTCTTCTTCGACAAATAACATCTGCTCGGCATAGGACAGCAACAAGGTGCCGTGTTTTGTCAGAACCAGCTCGCCCGGACCACGCTCAAACAAGGACACTCGAAGCTCTTGCTCCAAATTCGAAATGCGGGTCGAAACCGCTGGTTGAGACAGATGCAACCGATCAGCGGCTTTGCGAAAGCCACCCAGACGGGCGACCCAAAGGAAGGTTCGGAGTTGTTCAAAGGTCATGTCCATTCATAGTTTCTATAGACAGAACCGCAAACCGATAATTTGTTTCGCATATTTTGGATGCCATCCGACAGCCCATCTGTTCACTTCGAAGGGAGAGTGTTAGACTTTCGTGCAAAAGAAGCAGCCATTGCCTCAACATTTGAATAAGTCGGTTCTGCCCGCGTCCCAGTCATTGAAGCACAACAAGCCACCAAGGGTTGCGACTTCGTCCTGAACCCGTCGCGCTCTGCGAGCCATCGCACCTCGGGCAACGTGCCTCAGCCTTTTTCCGGCTCAAGCCGCCTGAAACTTCAAACTCACCCCATTGATGCAATGCCGCTTGCCCGTAGGTTTGGGACCATCATCAAAAATATGACCCAGATGACTACCACAACGACGGCAGTGGCATTCGGTGTGGACCCCCCAAAGTGTGCGATCTGGCTTGGTCGCGATCGCATCTGGCAAGGCCTGATAAAAACTTGGCCAGCCTGTGCCGCTGTCGTACTTGTGCTTGCTGGAATACAGCGCCAGATCACACCCACGGCAGGCATAGGTGCCGCGCGCTGTGTTTTTATCCAACGGCGAAGACCCTGCCCGTTCGGTGCCTTCTTTGCGCATCACCTTGTATTCAAGGGAACTTAGCATTGCGCGCCATTCGGCATCCGTGCGCGTCACCTCAAAAACTTCCGCAGCGGCCTGCGCTTCGCGCATCAACCAGGGTGACAACCCTGCTCCGGCCACAAGACCACTCAAAAGCATCCTTCGGTTCATAACACTCTCCTTGCTCAACTGACCTCATATCTGGACATTTTCTGGCACTATGCCAAATAACCCCTGTGCACGACATTGCGAGGAATGTGACAACGCTGCGTCGCCATGCCATTCCCCTTGAGGTTGGCCGCGAAATCGGGCACCACATATCTGAACAAAAAACAGGACCGGGCACGCCCGAGCGAAAAGGACGACTTTCATGGCCGACATAAGCATCGATATCAACGCAAAACCCACCGAAAACATATCGGTGCGCGACGTGTTCGGCATCGACACCGATATGACGGTGAAGGGTTTTGAAGATCGCGCCGACCGTGTGCCGGACATCGACAATACCTACAAATTTGATCCCGATACAACGATGGCCATTCTGGCAGGGTTTTCCCGCAATCGCCGGGTGATGATCCAAGGATATCACGGCACCGGTAAATCGACCCACATCGAACAGGTTGCTGCCCGTCTGAACTGGCCCGCCGTGCGTGTGAACCTCGATAGCCATATCTCGCGGATCGACCTGATCGGTAAAGACGCGATCAAACTGCGCGACGGCAAGCAAGTCACCGAATTTCACGAAGGCATCCTGCCTTGGGCCCTGCGCAACCCAGTTGCGATTGTTTTTGACGAATACGACGCAGGCCGCGCGGATGTAATGTTTGTGATCCAGCGGGTTCTGGAAACCGACGGTAAACTGACGCTCTTGGATCAAAACGAGATTATCAAACCGCACCCGAATTTCCGCCTGTTTGCCACCGCCAACACCGTTGGCCTTGGCGACACCACAGGCCTTTATCACGGGGTGCAACAGATCAACCAGGCCCAGATGGACCGTTGGTCGCTGGTCGCAACCTTGAACTATCTGTCGATTGATGCCGAAACCAACATCGTTCTGTCCAAGAACCCACATTATAACACCGAAGCCGGTCGCAAAACTGTGCATCAAATGGTGACGGTCGCCGACCTCACCCGCACCGCGTTCATGAACGGTGATCTGTCGACTGTGATGAGCCCGCGTACGGTCATCACATGGGCCGAAAACGCCGAGATTTTCCGCGACATCGGCTATGCTTTCCGTCTCACATTCCTCAACAAATGTGACGAGCTGGAACGCCAGACCGTCGCCGAGTTCTACCAGCGCCTGTTCGACGAAGAACTGCCGGAAAGCGCTGCGAGCGTGAGCCTTGGTTAAGCCAGCCCTCATACAAGGTGGACACCCTGTTTCTTTTGATGCGGGGCTTCACCTTGCTTGGAATACTCCGCTGCAAGGCGCAAGACGTTGGGATTTTCTATGAAGAAACCAAACGACAACCCCGCTGATCCGTTCAAAAAGGCGCTGGCCGAAGCCACCAAGGTGATGGCCAACGACCCCGAACTGAACGTGACCTACACGGTCGACCCCTCGGGCGTGTCGGGCGAACAGGTACGCCTGCCGCAGGTCAGCCGGCGCATGACCCGTGACGAGGTTCTGCTGGCACGCGGCACAGCCGATGCGCTGGCTCTCAATATCAAATACCACAACGGCGAGACCCACGCGAAATATGCGCCTCCGCAAGGCATTGCGCGCGACCTTTATGAATCGATGGAAACCGCGCGTTGCGAAGCCATGGGCGCACGTGACATGCCCGGCACCGCGGGCAACATCGACGCCAAGATTGAACACGAGGCGCGCGGGCGCGGCTATGACCAGATCACCGATGCCGCCAACGCCCCCCTGCCCGTCGCCGCCGGCTATCTGATCCGTCATCTCGCCACAGGCCGCGATATGCCGCCTGCGGCTGCCAACGTCATGGAGTTGTGGCGTGGGTATATTGAACAAAACGCCGGTGACACGCTGAGCGACGTCAATGACATGCTGTCGGACCAACAAAGCTTTGCCAAATTTGCACGCCAAGTGATTGATGACCTCGGCTATGGCGATCAGCTGGGCGATGATCCGGATTCTGAGGACGAAGATCAGGACGACTCGGACCAGGCACAGGAAGAGGATGATCCCGATTCCGCCGGTCAGGACGATAGCCAGGACGACGAGTCTGAGGCCAATCCCGAGCAGTCTCAGGAAGAACAGCAGGACATGTCCGAGGCACAAGTCTCGATGGACGAGATGGCCGAAGACGAGATGGGCGAAGACACCGAGATGCCTGACGGCGAAGCGCCGCTTGATCCGCCGCCGCCTCAGCCCATTTCCGATGCCGATCCCAGCTATGTGGTGTTCAAAACCGAGTTTGACGAAGAAATTGCCGCCGAAGATCTGGCCGAACCGGTCGAGCTGGAACGCCTGCGCGCCTATCTTGACCAACAGCTTGAGCCCCTGAAAGGCGCGGTGTCGCGTCTGGCGAACAAATTGCAACGCCGCTTGCAGGCGCAACAGAACCGCAGTTGGGAGTTCGACCTCGAAGAGGGCATCCTCGATGCGGGCCGTCTGGCACGGGTTGTCGCCAACCCCACCACGCCCCTGTCTTTCAAAGTCGAAAAAGACACTGAATTCCGCGATACGGTCGTGACGCTCTTGCTGGACAACTCGGGCTCTATGCGGGGCCGCCCGATTTCGATCGCCGCGATCTGCGCCGACGTTCTGGCGCGCACGCTGGAACGCTGCAACGTGAAGGTCGAAATCCTTGGATTTACCACCCGTGCTTGGAAAGGCGGGCAAAGCCGCGAGCAATGGCTGAACGAAGGCCGCCCGCAACAGCCCGGTCGCCTGAACGATCTGCGCCACATCATCTATAAATCCGCCGACGCCCCATGGCGCCGCGCGCGCCCCAATCTGGGTCTGATGATGAAAGAGGGCCTCTTGAAAGAAAACATCGACGGTGAAGCGTTGGAATGGGCGCACCGCCGGATGATGGGCCGTCCTGAAGTGCGCAAGATTCTGATGGTGATTTCTGATGGGGCTCCGGTGGATGACTCAACGCTGTCTGTGAACCCTGCCAACTATCTGGAAAAACACCTGCGCGACGTCATTGCGATGGTCGAAAAGCGCAAACAGGTTGAACTGCTGGCCATCGGCATTGGCCACGACGTGACCCGGTATTATGAACGCGCCGTGACCATCACGGACGTGGAACAACTGGCAGGCGCCATGACCGAACAATTGGCAGGCCTGTTTGACAGCGATCCGCGCAAACGCGCCCGGGTTTTGGGAATGAAACGGTTTAGCTAGACCCCGAGGGGCGCTGCCCCTCACGTCGCCTTCGCAAAGCAAAGACACCGCTTACCCCGATTTTTTTGCCAAGATGAATGCGGATTTTTAGGAGTTCAGTGCATGTTCCAGAGTTTTGAAACCACGTCTGATCCCTCAAAAGGCCCAGAACGGCTCGCTCGTTTGCGCGATTATCTGAAAACGAACTCCGCGGATGGATACTTGATCCCTCGGGCGGATGCGCATCAGGGTGAGTATGTTGCGGCTTGTGATGATCGCCTTGCATGGCTGACCGGGTTCACTGGATCTGCTGGATTTTGCGCTGTTTTGCCGGATATGGCCGGTGTGTTCATTGACGATCGATACCGCGAGCAAGTGCGTGACCAGGTCGATCTGGACCACTTCACGCCCGTCCACTGGCCAGAAGTGAAACTGGCCGACTGGTTGAAAGAAAACCTGCCCGATGGCGGTGAGATCGGCTTTGATGCCTGGCTCCACACCGCAGCGGAAATCGAAACCCTGACCAAGGCTTTGGATGGCAGCGGTATTTCACTTCAGGGTCATGACGACGCGATCGGATACATCTGGTCTGATCGCCCTGCCCCTCCGGTTGGTGCGGTTAGTATCTACCCCGAGAACCTGGCCGGTGAAAGCCACGCCAGCAAACGCGCGCGGCTGGCAGAAACATTGCTGAAAGCCGGGCAAACCTGTGCGGTGTTCACACTGCCGGATGATATTGCCTGGCTGTTGAACATCCGCGGGTCTGACATCCCAAGAAACCCGGTGCCGCATGCCTTTGCTGTGTTGCATTATGATGCGCGGGTCACAGTTTTCATTGATGAGGGTAAGCTCAACGCCGAGGTGATCGCCCACCTTGGTAACGACGTGGATATCCAGCCGACGGATAGTCTGATGAGCACCCTTTTGTCGATGAAAGGTCCCGTGCGCCTGGATAAATCCAGCGTCCCACATCGTGTGCCTGAACTTCTGGAGTATATGGGGCAGACCTTTGAATGGGGCGACGACCTGTGTGCCCTTCCCAAGGCGTGCAAAAACGCGGCCGAAATTGCCGCCACCACCGAGGCCCATCTGCGCGACGGCGCTGCGATGTGTGAATTCCTGCGGTGGTTTGATGAAAACGCGACCGCAGGCGTCACTGAAATCGATGTGGTGCGCAAGCTCGAGCAATGTCGACGCGACACCAATGCGCTCTTGGATATCAGCTTTGATACGATTTCCGGTGCGGGGCCAAACGGCGCCGTCATTCATTACCGCGTGACCCACGACACCAACCGCACTTTGGCCAATGGCGATTTGCTGGTGCTGGACAGTGGCGGACAATACCGCGATGGCACCACAGATATCACCCGCACGCTTCCGGTGGGCGATGTCGGCGCCGACGAACGCGCGGCCTTTACGCGGGTGCTTAAGGGCATGATCGCCGTGTCCGAATTGCGCTGGCCCAAAGGGCTGGCCGGACAGCATCTCGAAGCCATTGGACGCGTGCCCTTGTGGCAGGCAGGACAAGACTTTGATCACGGGCTTGGCCATGGCGTAGGCGTTTTTCTGTGTGTGCACGAAGGTCCTCAGCGCCTTAGCCGTCTCAGTGATGTGCCGCTCGAGCCGGGCATGATCTTGTCCAATGAACCGGGCTACTATCGCCCCGGTGCCTTTGGCATCCGTATCGAAAATCTGGTCGTGGTCGAAGAAGCCCCCGGCCTTGAAAGCGGGGACGCACACCGCAAGATGTTGCAGTTTCGCACCCTGACATGGTGTCCGATTGACCGGCGGTTGATAGATCTGGCCTTGCTGACCACAGCCGAGCGCGACTGGCTGGACAAATATCATGCTACGTGCCGTCAGATGTTGGCGCCACGGGTGGCCAAAGACAGCCAGATATGGTTGGATCGCGCGACCGCACCGCTTTGAACAACAGGCGATCTCGCGGCCAACCCGGGGGAAGATCATGAGCAAACGAATTACCATCCGCAAAGCCGAGGGCATGTGGTCTGTACGCGCTGGTGGCGCCGTTCTGGGTGAAAGCCGCAATGCGCTTGAACTGACCGAAGGTGACTATGCACCGGTGATTTATTTCCCCCGCGAAGACATCGCCATGGCATTTCTGGATCGCACCGATCACAGCACACACTGCCCGTGGAAGGGCGACGCGAGCTACTATTCCATTGTCACCAAAAGCCAGACTTTGAAAAACAAGGTCTGGACTTATGAGGCTCCGTTAGAGGATGTCGCGCGCATCAAGGATCATCTGGCGTTTTATACCGACGACACCACCGTGGCTGTAGAGCGCATCTGATTTCATAATCGCAATGTGAATCCGGGGCTTTGCCCCGGCCCGGCCCAACGGTTTTGGAGGCATCTTTGATGCCGCCGAAAGAGGCGGGAGCGCTCTGGCATATCGCTTAGCTGTGTTCTTCCGCAGCGGTATCCGCCAAAGCACAGTTGTAGGCCTTCAACGCGTCCACATGGAACAGCGCGCCCCACAGTTCAGGCGGCTGGCCTTCTCCTGCCAGCGTGACCACCGGGATAAAGGCGACACCGGATTTGTCAAAGATTGGCATGGCCGCCTCAAGCGTGGCGTTGCCATCCACATAAATACCGTCTGATACCATCTCCCAACAGGCGTCTTCCGGGGCGGGGTCCGGATCATCCTTGCCCCGCATCACGGACGCCACGCGAAACATCGACAACAAATAGGCCTGCGGGCCGGCCGCCACATGCACATTGCGTCGCTCAAGCTGGGTCAGGAAAAACGAGCCATGCACAAGCCGCGAACTCAGCGCCGTGGAGATCGACACAGCCACCATGACCGCAAGCCCCGTTTGCCAGTCCCCGGTCAACTCGAACACAATCAGCGTCGTGGATATTGGCGCCCCCAGAACGGCGGCGGCCACCGCCCCCATGCCCGCCAGCGCATAAAGCGTCACATTGCCGGACACATCCGGAAAAATGCTGGTGGCAATCAGGCCAAAAGCCAGTCCGGTCAGCGATCCCAACATCAAAGCCGGGGAAAACACCCCGCCCCCCATGCGGCCAGCCATGGTGATCGACACCGCCAACACTTTGAGAATGGCAAACACAATCGCCTCGTGCATGACCAATTGCCCCGTCAACGCCAGCGATGTTGTCTCATAGCCAACGCCAATAATATGCGGGAACCCAATCGCGAGACCGCCCAGCATTGCCCCCGAAACCGCAGGTCGCAGCCAGCGTGGCATCCGGGTGCGATCCTGAATATGGGTCGCTATGTCTTCAGCCCAGAAAATGGTCCACATCAGCGCCACAGCCACGAAACCACACAAGCCCCCGAGCATCAGAAAGGCCGGAAGCTCCTGATAGAATTGCAACTGGCTGGCCTCTGGAATGTGAAACTCGGTCACGTCGCCAAATTCCATGCGGCTGATCACCGTGCCTGCGACGCTGGCAATAGTGATCGGTGCAAAGGCGTGTACGGCAAAGTGGCGCAACACCACTTCCAATGCGAATAGTGCACCCGCGATGGGCGCATTAAACGACGCCGACACCGCCGCCGCCACCGCGCACCCCAGCAGGTCGCGCCCGGTAATCCCATTGGCTTTGATCCGGTTGCTGATCCAGGTGGCAATCACACCTGCCATGTGCACCACAGGGCCCTCTCGGCCTGATGAGCCGCCAGAGCTCAGCGTGATCAGCGACGCGATAGCTGATGCCACCCCCGCCGTGCGCTCAACCCGGCCTTCTTTCAACGCCGCGCCCTCGATCACGTCGGACACGGATCGCACCCGACCATCCGGCGTGAACCTGTGCAGGATCAGCCCCACGGTCAGACCGCCAATCGTGGGCACGATCACCAGCCAGTACCAAGGCAACCCGCCTGCAAAACTGTGTAAATGGGTCAGATCATTGGTGCCATAGACTATGGATTGCAGCCAATTGATGCCTTTGCGAAAGAATAGTGCCGCAAATCCGGCACAAATCCCGATCACCAGACTGATCAGCCAAAACTGAAACTGGCTCGGCCCTTTGTCGAGCAGCACGTGCCACCCGCCACGGCACGTCTTGGCCGCGTCACTCGCGCTTTCCGCAAGAAAGGATCGAATAGAGTTTGCCATGCCCGTCACCGGAACCCGTTGTTCACCTAAGCTCTAGTGGTTTTGCGACGCCAAGGCAAAGACTTAGCCGGAAATCATCCCAAAAGTGCTCGGGCCGCAGCGCGGGCCTCA
Source organism: Shimia gijangensis (assembly GCF_900142085.1). Taxonomy (GTDB): domain Bacteria; phylum Pseudomonadota; class Alphaproteobacteria; order Rhodobacterales; family Rhodobacteraceae; genus Shimia; species Shimia gijangensis. Next base: position 21,631 of record NZ_FQZQ01000011.1, on the reverse strand, counting down.
TCAGTGATCGTGTCGCCAGACAGCATCCGGGCAATTTCGTCGACGCGATCTGTTTCGCCCAGGGAAACTACATTGGTCAGGGTCTGATTGTTGGTCACCTGTTTTGCCACGCGCCAGTGATGCGCCCCAAGCGCGGCCACTTGCGGTGAGTGCGTAACCACCAGAACCTGACCATCGTGGGCCAATGCGGCCAACCGGCGCCCCACAGCATCTGCCGTGGCGCCGCCGACACCGCGATCAATCTCATCAAAGATCATCGTTACGCCACTGGCGTCGCCTGCCAGACACACCTTAAGCGCCAGCAAGAACCGGCTGAGTTCCCCGCCCGAGGCAATCTTGGCCAATGGCCCCGAAGGGGCTCCGGGGTTTGTGGCCACACAAAAGGCCACCAGATCGCGCCCGCCGGGGCCCGCTTCGGCCTGTTCGATTTCGGTGGTAAACACCGCACGTTCCATTTTGAGCGGTGCCAGCTCGGCGCTGACCGCTTTGTCCAGCTTCTTGGCGGCTTTGACACGCGCCGCAGTCAAAGCGCTGGCCGCCTTATCATAGGCGGCTTCGGCCGCGATTACATCTTGCTCCAGGGCGGCAATATGGTCTGCACCCGCATCCAAGGCTGTCAGCTTACGGCGCAATTCTTCTGCGAAACTGCCCAAAGTTTCCGGTGCAATGTTGTGTTTTCGGGCCAACCCGCGAATGGCGAACAGGCGCTCTTCGACCTGCTCAAGCTCAAACGGATTAAAGTCCAGTGCCTCAAGGCATCGGTCCACGCCGTCCACTGCATCGCCCAGTTCGGTCATGGCGCGGTCCAGCGCGGCCATTGGCGCTTCCAGATGGCCGGCACTGCCTTCTGCGGCTTCCTCCAACCAGCGCAAAGCGTCCCCAATCGCCCCTTCAGCCCCGTCAGTCCCCATGGCACCATGAGCCCGCGACACGCTTTCACGCACACGTTCAGCCCCCTGCATCATACGACGGCGCGAATCCAGATCGGCCTCTTCCCCTGGTTGCGGGTCCAGTGCATCCAGTTCTGACACCGCGTGGCGCAGGAAATCCTCTTCTTCTTTGATCGCTGCAACAGCCTCGCGCGCCGCTGTCAGTTCCTTGCGTGCAGCGCCCAATGCGCCCCAGGTGCCGCGGGTTTTGCCACGCAGTTTTGCGAGATCCCCAAACGTATCTAAAAGATCCCGGTGCCCTTTGGGGTTCAACAACCCGCGATCATCATGCTGGCCGTGTAACTCAATCAACGTTTCAGACAACGCCCGCAGAACCTCACCCGAGCAACGACGATCATTCACCCAAGCGGTCTTGCGCCCATCGCGCCCGTTCACCCGGCGCAAAATCAGCGTGTCTTCACCGGGCAAACCAGCTTCGTCCAAAATGGCACGCGCGGCGTGGCCCTCAGGTAAATCAAATTCCGCGACGACTTCGCCCTGCTCTGCGCCTGTGCGCACCAGTTCGGCCCGCCCACGCCAGCCCAGCACAAACCCCAGTGAATCCAGCAGGATCGATTTGCCCGCGCCGGTTTCGCCGGTCAAAACATTCAAACCCGGCCGGAACGTCAGTTCCAGCCGGTCGATGATCAACATGTCCCGTATTTCAAGAGCGCGCAGCATCCGCTTCCCCCGACAACTGGAGCGGGCCTAAAGCCACTTGCCCTTCACAGTCTGACGATACACCTGGTTCAGCCAGCTGCTGCCTTCGGCCTTGGGATACAACCCCTGAGCTGTCAAAAGCTTGTAGCTGTCCTCATACCAATCGGTGGACTGATAGTTATGCCCCAGAATCGCCCCGGCTGTCTGAGCTTCGTCCGTCAGACCAAGCGACAGATAGGCCTCGACCAGTCGATGCAACGCTTCAGGCGTGTGAGTTGTGGTCTGGAAATCTTCAACCACCACCCGGAAGCGGCTGATCGAAGACGCGAAATGATCCCGGCGCAGATAATAACGTCCGATTTCCATTTCTTTGGAGGCCAGATGGTCAAATGCCAGATCAAACTTGAGCTTGGCCGAATTTGCGTATTCGCTGTCAGGATAGGTCTCGATCACTTTGCGCAACGATTGCAAGGCCTGAAACGTCAGACCCTGATCGCGGCCAACGTCGTCGATCTGGTCATAATAGCTTAACGCTAAAAGATACTGCGCATAGGCGGCATCATCATCTGCCGGATAGAAATCAATGAACCGCTGAGCGGCGGCACGGCTGTCTTCGTATAGATCAGCCCTGTGGAAGGAATAGGCCTGCATAATCAAGGCACGTTTGGTCCAGTCCGAATAGGGATAAAGCCGTTCGATCTCGGAAAAGAAAAACGCTGCTTCTTCCGGTTTGTTCCGGCTCAGCTCGTATTCTCCGCGTTCGAAAATCTGCTCTGCCGTAAAGGTTTCCATCGGGATCACCCCCCGACGAGCCTTGTCACCAGTGCTGGTACTACATGCCGCAACCAGAGCGATTGCCATTATCGCAACAAGCATTTTGCAATGCGATCGGACGCCTGCCATACTGCACAACCTCTTGTTCCAATCCAGTAGGCTTACCCTACCCTTTGACAAGCTGTTAGCATAGAAATTTACGGTGCAAAACGCCTTTGGTGAAATTTCCAGCGTCCAGACTTATGCGACGGCAGGAATTTCTGCCAAATGCACCCCTGCGCCCGGCAAACGCGCGGTGGTATGCGCGTCACATTCCACAATGCGGAAGGCGCCTGGAGTCATGAACAATTCGCGCAAAAGCGCATTTGTCAAAGCATGCCCGGCGCGTACACCTGTGTATTTCCCAAGGATTGGTGCGCCTGCCAGATACAGATCACCAAGAGCGTCCAGCATTTTGTGACGCACGGCTTCGTCATTGTGACGCAGGCCACCGGGGCTCAGAATATCGTCACCGTCAACAACCACGGCGTTTTCCAGCGTGCCACCCAAAGCCAGACCACTGGCATGCATGGCATCTACGTCGGACTTGCGACAGAAAGTACGGCTGTCGCACAGTTCGCGCACGAAACTGCCGTTGGCCATGGTCAGCGATTTGTCCTGAATACCGATGGCTTCGTCTTCGAAATCAATGTGGAAATCAATTTTGAGGTTGTTGGATGGTACCAAAGTGGCCGATGCCCCATCGCGGGTCACAGTCACAGGTTTCAGAATTTCTATCGCGCGTATTTCCACAGACTGAACTGCCAGGCCAGCCTCAAGAATGCCGCGTACAAATTCAGCCGAGCTTCCGTCAAGAATAGGAACTTCAGGGCCATCAATTTCGATCAGAACGTTGTGCACGCCGGTTCCGGCCAAAGCGGCCATCACGTGCTCAACGGTCGAAACCGAAGCACCGGCGCTGTTGATCAGTCGGGTGCAAAGAGGAGTCTGCTCAACCACATCCCAGCGCGCGGGGATCATCGCATCTCCGACAAGAATGTCGGACCGGCGAAACCAGATGCCATAATCCGCAGATGCCGGATGAATCGTCATTGTCACTGGTGCGCCGGTGTGAAGACCGGTTCCGGTGAAGCGAACAGCTGATTTGACTGTGTTCTGCACAATGTTTCCCTTGCGACGCGGCACACCCCATTTGTTGCCGCACCTTGGAAGTAATTGAGAGGGCGGCGGTTCTCAACTCAAACATTGCAACGGCCTGAAACATCCCTGCACCCAATAGGCAAAACGCCGCCCAATAGCACTTAAACTACTGTAAACAAACAAAAAGACCGCCCATCAGGCGGTCTTTTTTCTGTAACATATGTTACAGTTTTAGTTTGCTTGGCGACGCAGGAAGGCCGGGATCTCAATGCGATCGGCTTCTTCGTCTGCTTCCGCCTCAGGCTGGGTCGCCTGAACGGCTGGCTGCTGGCGCATTTGTGGCTGCGCAGGACGCTGCCCCTCACCGGCATGACCGGTCATGCGGCCAATCAATGAGTTCAATCCAAACCCACCACGCCGAGGCTCTTCACTCAGTTCGGGCTCAGCCGCAACAGCTGGACGCGCAGGCGCCGCGCCGCCGGCCTTGCCAGCTGCCGTTCTCAGGCGCTGCAAAACTTCTGGCGACGGTGTTCCCAATGCCGGAGCCTTGGGGGCCACAAACTCTTCAACTTCGTCTTCTTCGTAAACGCTGGCCTGCTGCGCCGGGAACGGCGCGACGCGCGGCTGATAAGCGGGCGGTGGCAAATCATCAGAAGACTCAAAAGCCACCGGCTCGGAGGCGTCTTCAAAGATGTCTTCCATCTGCTCTTCGGCAGCGGCGCGCTCAGCATCCATATCACCAAACAGAGTCGGCTCTGGCGCGATGTGAGACGGCGCGTCTTCAACCTCGGCCACGATCTCCGCGGCTAGTGTCTCTTCTACTGGTTGTTCCAGAACATGCGGCTCAAGTGGCGCACGCATTGGGCGGCGTACCGGAATGTCGGCCGGAACCTCAAGCGCATCAATTCCAGTGGCGACCACTGACACGCGCATACCACCGTCGATGTCTTCATCCAGGGTCGAACCCACGATGATGTTGGCGTCTGGGTCCACCTCTTCGCGAATGCGGTTGGCGGCTTCGTCCAGTTCGAACAATGTCAGATCGTGGCCACCAGTGATATTGATCAGAACACCTTTGGCGCCGCGCAGGCTGATTTCGTCCAACAGCGGGTTGGCAATGGCCTTTTCGGCGGCCTGAATGGCGCGATCTTCGCCAGTGGCTTCACCGGTACCCATCATGGCTTTGCCCATCTCATCCATCACAGCGCGAACGTCGGCAAAGTCGAGGTTGATCAGACCCGGACGCACCATCAGGTCGGTGACGCCTTTGACACCCTGGTACAACACGTCATCCGCGAGGCTGAACGCCTCGGTGAACGTGGTCTTTTCAGTGGCCAGACGGAACAGGTTCTGGTTGGGAATGATGATCAGCGTGTCGACAACCTTTTGTAGGGCTTCGACACCCTCTTCGGCCTGACGCATCCGCTTGGCGCCTTCAAACTGGAAGGGTTTGGTCACAACGCCAACGGTCAGAACACCCAGTTCACGGGCGGCCTGTGCGATGATTGGAGCAGCACCCGTTCCGGTGCCGCCGCCCATGCCAGCGGTGATAAAGCACATGTGTGCGCCCGCCAGCTGGTCTACGATTTCTTCGATGCTTTCTTCAGCGGCAGCGGCCCCAACGGTTGCGCGCGCCCCTGCGCCCAAACCTTCGGTCACTTTCACACCCAACTGGATGCGGCCTGCTGATTTGCTTTGCTGAAGCGCCTGCGCGTCTGTGTTGGCCACAACGAAATCCACGCCATCCAGCGCCTTTTCGATCATGTTGTTCACAGCGTTGCCACCGGCACCACCTACTCCAAACACCGAGATACGGGGCTTCAGGTCTGCCTGTTCGGGCATCGTCAAATTCAAGGTCATAATGTCCGCCTGTCTGTATCGCCCTTTTCGGGCATTTTTCTGCCAATTAGGGTCATTATTAGCGAAGCTCTTATTAATCGTCATCAAAAAAAGCATCATTACCCACGAAATATGGACAGATTTTCGTAGAATCTCGCAGGATTTCGCCGAAATGAGCAGATATTGCGGTTCATGGCAATTAGGCACACAAAAGCCAGAAAGCCCGGCTCGCAACACGGCCGGGAGGCTTCAATAATTTATTTCAGAGACCTCTGCTCGGTCGCCTTGATCCGCTTGTCCCAGCGGTTGTGGATAACTTTAGGCCAATCAGACCCGCTCGTCACCCCCAAATCCGCCTTTTCAACACCTTACCAGTTGTCACGGAACCATTTGACGGCGCGCTTGATGGTGCGTGACGGATAGCGCTCAACCGGCAAATCAAAATCCCACCATTCATCCTGTGGATGGGTGGCAAACAGACACATGCCAACCGCTCCGGCAAACCCCGGCCCGGTTGCGGCCTGTGGCAGCCCGTGCACCCGCATTGGACGTCCCAAGCGCACTTGTTGACCTAAAATCTTAGAGGCCAGCCCGTCCAGACCCGGAATTTGGCTACCGCCGCCCGTCAGGACAATCTGCTGGCTGGGCAGATGTTCGAACCCGGCGGCATCAAGGCGCGCGCGGACTTCTTCCAGAATTTCTTCGACCCTTGGGCGCATGATGCCGATCAGCTCGGCCCGGCTCACGGTGCGACGGTCATGTTCCCAATCGCCCGTCTCGCCCTCAAGCTCGATCATCTCGCGGTCATCCATACCGGTGGCATGCACCCCGCCATAGAATGTCTTGATCCGCTCGGCAGTCGCCGCAGGCACCTGCAAGCCCATCGAGATGTCGCTGGTCACGTGATCGCCGCCCATGCGTACCGCGTCGGCATAGATCATATGCTTTTTCATAAAGATCGAAATGCTGGTCGACCCGCCGCCCAGATCAATACAGGCCGCGCCCAGCTCTTGTTCATCTTCGACCATGGCTGACAGACCGGCGACATAGGCCGAGGACGCAATCCCCGCCAGTTCCAGATCGCACCGTTTCACACATTGCGCCAGGTTCTGCACAGCAGTCGCGTCGACCGTCATCATATGCATGTCCGTGGCCAATTGCTGGCCCATCTGACCACGTGGATCAGACAGACCTGATCTGTTGTCCAATGCGAAATTCACCGGTTGGGCGTGCAGCACTTCGCGCCCTGCCCCGTATTCCGGCACATCACATTCGGCCAGCACCCGCGCCACATCCTGCTCGGTCACGATATGACCCTCAAGGTCAATCGATGCCGCAAGCCCATAAGAACGCGGCTCTGCTCCGGAAAAACAGGCAATCACATGGTCGACCCGGATATTGGCCATCTTTTGGGCGGCCTGAAGCGCTGTACGAATGGCGCGCTCGGTTTCCTGCATGGCGTCAATCTCGCCAAAACGCACCCCGCGGGACCGCGTCGTTGCCGCGCCAATCACGCGAAATCCGCTTTGCCCCGCCATCGGGCCAATGCCATCCGCCTCAGCCAGCTTTTCCGAGCCGTCAAACCGCAGAACCAGACAGGCAATCTTGGAACTGCCCACATCCAGAACTGCCACAACACCGCGTTGCATGGCCGCTTTGCGCATATTGCGCATGGCGCGCTGGGATTCATAAAGCTCGATCATTCTTTTGTCTTTCCAACCTGTATTTGACGAATGCGCCACCATTCTTCCACGGCACGTGGCGCAATGCGGATCGTCGGGCGGTTTGCCAGTCGCATGTCCACCACCTCGAGATCTCTTGAAAGCATGTCCTGCGCCTGACTCAGCGCAATGACCCTTTCCAATGCCTGAACTGCCCCTGTTTCGGGCAGCATGATGCGTTGGCCACGGTCCAAAACCACGTCCCAACGTCTTTCTCCCATGCGGACAACGCCACGCATGCGGCGCGACAACGGACCGGCAGCGGCATAAATCGTCAGCGCTTCGACCACATGGGTTTCGGCGCCTTCTCCGGCCATCAATGGCATGCCCGAATGCAGTTGCCGGGTCTTCGCGCGCGCCACGACAAAGCCATTCTCATCAACCAGATCCAGCCCCTGACGGGTCCGCCACAAGATCACCGGGTCGCGTTCTGTCACCGTCACCTGCATGATGCCACCGGGGCGAATACGCACAGTTGCGGATGCAACAGCAGGCAATCCCGCGATCTGATCCTGCAGATGCTCTAGTTCGAGATCAAACGAGCTGATCGGGAAATCGATCGGAACAATGTCGCGAATGTCTTCCGCAATGCCAATGCTGGCCCCATCAATGGCCATGACGTTGACCATAAATTCGGGCCGGGTTTCAATGCTGGTGCGAATGTCGTTGACGGCCATCACCAACCGATCGCGGTGTTTTTCATCCGACAACCAGATGCCCGCTGCCAGAAACACTAAAGAGAACGGCAAAAACACCCGCAGAAACAACCGAAACAACGGCGTCAGCATCAGGCGCTGATACTTGTAAGCCCATTTTGACGGGGCCGGATCACATTTCGCGCTCATCTGTTGCACGATGCATCCTCCACCATCCACGCGCAGAACGCGGCGAAATCCATGTCAATCGCATGGCCTTGTTCAGGCGCCAGAGAGGTCGGCGTCATGCCGGGCTGCGTGTTGGTCTCCAACAGGATCAACCCGTCCAGCCCGCGTGTTTCATCCCAACGAAAATCCGTACGGCTTACGCCGCGACAGCCCAGTGCCTCATGGGCGCGCACGGCATAGCTCAAACAAGCATCGAAAATCTCTTGCGGCACATCCGCAGGCACAATGTGGCGCGACCCGCCCTCCTTGTACTTGGCGTCATAGTCATACCAGCCGTCGGTCAGGATATCCGTGACCGTCAGCGCACGGTCCCCCATCACTGTTGTTGTTAACTCGCGCCCCGGCGCAAAGGTTTCAACCATCACCTGATCCGGCATGTCATCCGACAATTGCGGCGGGCCATTGGCTGCCTCATTGACCAGATAGACGCCAACAGAGGACCCTTCGTTATTGGGCTTCACCACATAAGGCGGGTCCATCACATGGCGGGCCTTCACCTCATCGCGGGGGGCGATGATACTGTCCATCACCGGCAAACCTGCCGCGCGGAAAACATCCTTTGATCTTTGCTTGTCCATCGCCAAAGCAGATGCCAGCACGCCGGAGTGGGTATAGGGAATTTGCATCCACTCAAGGATACCCTGCACGCAACCATCTTCGCCCCAGCGGCCATGCAAGGCGTTGAACACCACATCGGGTTGAATGTCCGCAAGACGCACAGCAAGATCGGGGCCTGCATCGACCTCAATCACTTCGAATCCACTTTCCCGCAGCGCGGCCACGCATTCTCGTCCGGATGTCAACGACACCTCGCGCTCAGCCGAGGGTCCACCCATTAATACCGCAACTTTGGGGCTTGTCCTGCTCGACATACCCAATGTGCCTCAATGTCCCGAGCCTTTTGGCTCTGTTTTATTGTCTTATCCGGCCGTTTTTTATGTTTGTGGTCCGGCGTTTTTTACGCGTTCGTTTCGCCGACGCGCATAATTTCCCATACTAGCGTTATTCCGCTGTTTTGGAAAACCTTTTTTCTGACCTCTTCGCCAAGATTTTCCAGATCTGCGGCAGTTGCGTCACCTGTGTTGATCATAAAGTTCGAATGCTTTTCGCTCATCTGCGCGCCACCCACTGTCGCGCCGCGCATTCCGGCATCATCAATCAGCTTCCAGGCCTTCAGGTCATGCACGTCATCCGCCTGCCCCGTGCTGGAAAATCCAGCCGGATTTCGAAACGTGCTGCCGGCTGTGCGATCTTTGGTCGGTTGCGTCGCGTCCCGCTTGGCCAACTGGTCCGCCATGCGCGTGGCCAGGACCTCGGGATCGCCAGAGGGGCCTTCGAATGTGGCCTCAAAAATCACCCAGCCTTCGGGCAAATCGGTTTGGCGGTACTGAAAGTTAAGGTCTTCTGCGCTCAGCGTAACAATCTCGCCCGCGCGCGTCACCGCACGTGCACTGACAAACACATCCGCCACGTAGGATCCATAACAGCCCGCATTCATCCTGACCGCGCCACCGATTGCACCGGGAATGGTACGCAGGAATGTAAGATCCACGCCGCCTTCTGCGGCTTTCCGCGCCACATGCGCATCCAGCGCGGCCACACCCGCCGTCACGCGATTGCCGTCAACTTCAATGCCATTGAACCCCCGGCCCATGCGGACTACCACCGCCCGCAAGCCCCCGTCCCGCACAATCAGGTTCGATCCAACCCCCATGGGAAACACCGACACATCCTCAGGAAGGGCGCACAGAAATGCCGCCAGATCGTCCACATCCGCCGGCTGAAACAGCCAATCCGCAGGCCCGCCCACACGCAACCACGTCAGATCGGACAGCAACCGCTGCTCGGTCAACTTGCCGCGAACGTCTGGCATTTGGGTCATGTGGAAGCGCTCCTTGATTGGGGCGGGTTTTGCGCGAGGGCATGCACAAAGGCAAGCCCGTTAAGATCTTACCAGCCGCTCTTTGATCCAGCGCCACGTATAAATCACCGGCCAGCGCATGATCCACATCGCAGCCACGAGGAAAACCAGCGCGATCCAGATGCCATTTTGCCACCACACATAGATCAGGATCGGCACCCCGATGGCGATCAGCCCATAGGCAAATCTCCACAGGTTGTCTTTGCTGGGAAACATGGCGCGCACGTTTGCCGCCAGCATCCAGATCAACGCCAGGATCAACGACAGGTTCATTCCGGCAGCTCCGGTTTTTCACCGCGCGCGCGTTTCCACAGGTATCGCAACGGGTTGCGGAACATCGACACAAAGGCAAACAGCGCCGCCAGCCCGACCCACATGCCATAGTCCCACCAGATCGCCCCGATCAGGACCGGGGCCGCAAGCAACAAGGCCACGCCGGGTACATATTGCCGTCGCATGGGCAGCATCGCCACCACCGTCGCCGCCACCACCCAAAAACACGCAAGGATCAGGGAAAGGGTCATAAGACATCCACCAGATTAAAGGCCAAAGCCGCCGCCGAAAGGATCAAACCGCTCACCGGCACAATCATCGGCACCCGAAACGGTGCTTCGGGGTTTTTACGTTTCAACACAATCAGGGCGAAGTTTACAATCACAAACACTGTCAAAAGGATTTGTGATGTGGCTTCGGCCAAAACACTAACATTCAAAAACAGCGCCGCGACAATCACCGCGCCCCCAACCAACAGGCTGGCCAAAACCGGCGTGCCGGTACGCGGATGGGCATGGTGGAACACCGCCAGAAACGGCGTGCGCCGCCCAAGACCAAACAAAACGCGGCTGGCCATGACAATCTGTGCCAACACGCCATTCAGGGCGGCAAACACGGCGATGGATGACAAAAACCGCCCGTCCCCGCCCATACCGATCTGCCACACCAAAGCCAAAGGCTTTTCACTACCTGCCAAAAGCGACAAAGGCACAGCGCGAACCGTGGCCACTGCGACCAGCGCATAAATCAAAGTTGTCACGCCCAGCGCGATTAAAATAGCCCGCGGCATCGTGCGCTCGGGGTTTGAGACCTCTTCGGCCATGTTCACGATGTCTTCAAAGCCGATAAAGGCAAAAAACGCGAGCACCGCCCCGGCCCCGATCCCGGTCCAAACCGGCGCTGGCAATGCCGTCCAATCGGGCACCGCGGGCGCGGTCATGCCGGCCCAGACCACCAAAACCAACCCCAGCAATTCCACCACTGTAAACACGGCGGCTAACGACAGGCTTTCCATGACGCCAAAAATTGCCACCGCCGTCAGCGCCGCCCCGATCCCAACGATGGACCAGCCCCAGGGCACATCCAGAACGATGGTAAGATAGCCGACACCGCCCCGCAGAACCGCCGCCGCCGAAATCATGCCAACGGCGACAATGGCCAGCCCCACCAGCACGGCCAGAGTTTGCGAATTCAGGCTCTTGCCCACAAAGGCCGCCTCTCCGGCAGCTTCGGGAATGCGCGATGAAAACTCTGAATAGCTGAGCGCGGTTGGCGCAGCGATCACCCCTGCGAGAAGAAAAGCCATCGGCGCCCAAAGTCCGGCTTCACCCGCCACAGCCCCGACCAGAACATAGATACCGGCCCCAACCATAACCCCGACGCCATAGGCCGTCAGCAACCCAAGTCCAACACGCCGTTTCAGATGTTCAGCCATTTCCACCCGCTCCACACAGCCCGTTCACAGGCCGGATTTCACACTTTGCAATTTCCGCCCGCCGGAGACATCCGCGGTCACACTTGCAAAACCGACTTTGGACTTACGCAAGCCGGGCTGGCAAGCCATTGGCCCAGGCGCTAATTGTCCCAGCCCCAAGGCACACCACGATATCGCCGGGTTTGGCTTCGGCGCGCACCAAGGCTTCCAAATCGTCCTCTGTATCGACGGCCACGGCGTGGCGATGCCCATGGGCCACCAGTCCTGCCACCAGATCATCGCGCGACGCGCCCTCAATGGGGTCTTCTCCCGCCGCGAATACTTCGGCAATGCCAACCACATCGGCCTCGTTGAAACAGGCACAGAAATCCTCAAACAACGAATGCAGACGCGTGTAGCGATGCGGCTGATGCACCGCGATCACCCGACCTTCGCAGGCATGGCGCGCGGCCTTGAGCACGGCACTGATTTCAACCGGATGATGACCATAGTCGTCAATGATCGGAATGCCCTGCCAGTCACCCACTCGGGTAAAGCGGCGGTTCACGCCCCCAAATTGCTTAAGCGCTTCGCGGATTTCGCTTTTCTTCATGCCCAGATGCCGCGCCACTGCCACCGCACTCAGCGCGTTGGACACATTGTGATCCCCCGGCATTGGCAGGCTGCAATTTTCAATCACATCGTTTTCGCCCTGTAGCTGAATATCAAAATGCGCCACGCCCGCCTTATAGGTCAGGTTCACTGCGCGCACATCAGCCTGCGCATTAAAACCAAAGGTCACCACCCGGCGGTCGGTCAGCTTGCCCACCAGCGTTTGCACGTCCGGGTCATCCGTGCAGCATACGGCCAGACCGTAAAAGGGGATGTTTGAGACAAATTCTTCAAACCCGCGATGCAGGTTTTCCTCGGTGCCCCAATGCTCCATGTGCTCGGGGTCAATATTGGTGACAATCGCAATTGTGGCCGGCAGGCGATTGAACGTGCCATCGCTTTCGTCTGCTTCCACGACCATCCACTCGCCGTCACCGACGCGGGCATTTGAATCATAGGCATGAATGATGCCGCCATTGATCACCGTCGGGTCAAATTTCCCGTGATCCAGCAACGCCGCCACCATGGTTGTGGTGGTGGTTTTGCCATGGGTCCCGGCCACGGCCACGTTGGATTTCAGACGCATCAGTTCGGCCAGCATCTCGGCACGTCGCACCACGGGCAGGCCCCGACGCCGCGCCTCATCCAGCTCTGGGTTGCCCGGCTTGATGGCCGATGAAATCACCACAACCTCGGCATTCTCAAGGTTTTCCGCCTTTTGCCCAATGAACAGCGTCGCACCCCGATCCACCAGACGATCGGTGATCTTTGACGCCTTCAAATCCGAGCCCTGTACCACATAGCCATGGTTCAACAGGACTTCTGCAATACCGGACATGCCGATGCCGCCCATGCCCACAAAGTGAATTGACCCAACGTCGCCCGGAAGTTTTGTGGCTGCGCTCATCTTTACTCTTCCTTACTTGCCAGCATTTCAACCAAGGCCACCAGCTCCTGAGTAGCTTCAGGCTTGCCCACGGAAAGGGCGGCCCGCGCCATCTGCAAAGCCCCCTCGGGGTTGGTCAGAATATTGCTGATCTGCTGTGTCATGCTTTCTTTTGTCAGCTGGCTTTCCGGGATCAGGATCGCCCCGCCCGCATCGACGAGCCCACGCGCGTTGGCGGTCTGATGATCACCGGTCGCCGCGGCAAATGGGATCAGGATCGACGGCCGCCCAATCACGCTGATGTCCGCCACACTTGATGCGCCCGAGCGCGAGATTACCAGCTGCGCTTCACTCATCCGGGTGGGCACATCATGGAAAAACGGCTGCACATCCGCGTTGATGCCAGCTTCGGCATAAAACGCACTCACCCGCTCGCCATCTTCATCACGGGCCTGATGGCTCACGCGGATATTGCGCAATAAACCTTCGGGCAACGCCGCAATCGCTCCGGGCACCGTATCGGACAGAATGCGTGCACCTTGCGAGCCGCCGATCACCAGAATGGACATCGGATAATCACCGGGCGAGATATACGCCGCTCCGGCCCGCTCCAACACGGCGCCGCGCACCGGATTACCGGTATGCGCGCCCTCAATACCTTTGGGCAATTCCGTCGGCCATGTGCCGCAGGCCACCGCATCCACACGCGGGGCAAACTTTTCATTCACACGCCCCAGAACGCCGTTCTGTTCATGGATCATCCGTGGCAATTTCATCAGCCACGCCGCGCCTACGGACGGGATCGACGGATAGCCGCCAAATCCAACAACCACCTCGGGGCGATCCTTACGAAACCGCATCATCGTGGACATCACCCCCCCCAGAATGCGAAATGGCACCGCCAGCTTGGCCAAGGCACCTCCGCGCGCAAACGTGGCGCTCGACACTTCTTCAATCTCAACTGTATGGGGAAATCCAGCCGTGTAGCGCGCGCCACGTGCATCCGTGGTCAGCTTAACCCGCCAGCCCTTGCGCAACATCACTTCGGCCAGCGCCTGCGCCGGGAACATATGGCCTCCGGTGCCGCCTGCCGCAATCACCAGCAATGGCTTTGGTCTCATCTCACATGTCCTCGCAGCAGGTCGCCAATCTCGCCCTGTGGGCGGGTGCGGGTAAACGCCAAAAGCATGCCAACTGCAATCCCCCCTGCGATCAGAGAAGACCCACCATAACTCACAAACGGCAAAGTCATGCCCTTGGAGGGCAACAGCCGCACGGCCACGCCCATATTAATCATCGCCTGCACGCCAAACATCGCCGCAAGCCCGGTGCCCGCCAGTCGAATAAACGGATTTCTTTCTCGCATCAGCCGGAAGAAACTGCGCACCACCACCAGCGAAAACAGGGCAATCACCACCAACACCAGGATCAGCCCGTATTCTTCTGCTGCCACTGCGATGATAAAGTCAGTATGTGCATCCGGCAAAGACCACTTCACCTGCCCCTCACCGACGCCAACACCATACAGACCACCTTCCTGAATGGCGTTGGTGGCATAGCCGATTTGCGTGGTCGGATCGACCGAGCGATCCAGAAAGCCGTCAATACGTCGGGCAAAATGTTCCGAGTTCAGATAGGCAAATCGCGCCGCCGGATAGATACCGACAATGATCGCACCAATCAGGGTCATTGGCGCACCAGAGACGAAATACATCACCGCCCAGCCAAACAACACAAGGCTCGCCTGCCCAAAGTCGGGCTGCATCGCCAGCATCAGAACAATGGTGATCATCAGCATAAATGACCACATCCGCCCCGGAGGGCCGTTAATCTCTTCATTGGCCGCCATCAGCCATGCCGCGACGACCACAAATCCCGGTTTCAGAAACTCAGAGGGCTGCAAACTGGCAAAGCCCAGCGAATACCAGCGCACAGCGCCCTTGCCAAAATCCGTGCCGAAAAATGGCAACCCGATCAGCGCCACAAAGGCCGCCAGAAAACCCAATGTCGCCAGTCTGCGCACCAGCACCGGGCTCATCATCGACGTGAGCAGCATTGCGCATAACGCAGCACTGCCGAAAATCACCTGTTTTTGCACGTAATGAAACGGCGCAAAGCCGTTTTTGGCCGCCAGCGGCGGTGACGCCGCCATGCCCAAAAGCAACCCGATCCCAAACAGGACCAACACTGCAACCATGGACCACTTGTCCACAGTTCGCCACCACTTGGGAAGAACTGGCTCGCCGTCCTGAACGGGGAGCGCGCCATACACCATCTCTGTCATCGGGATACCGCCGAATACTGCCTCTGATACGCCCGTTTTCCGGGTCTGTGCTGCACTCTAACACGCAGCCAGACTCTTGCATAGAGTCGCCGTGCCCCCCGGCAACATGACCCCAGCAAATTTCCGCCCGGACACCCCCCCGCCTGCCGGACAATGGATGCCAGGCAATCTTGTCTGACCGACCCGCCGTTTGCCTTTTCACCGCTGCCTGCCATACTGCCAGCGCGGAACAGGAGGCACCCCATGGCCAATCAGGAACAGCGTCGCCCCTACAAAGGGTCGATCACCAACACCGACCGCTGGGCTCATTTCGACCATCGCCCCGGAGACGTCTTTGTCTGCACCCCCCCGAAATGCGGCACCACATGGACCAGCACCATTGTCACCATGCTGTGTCAGGGCGACACCGACATTGCCCCACAGGACCTGATCCATTGGGTAGATGCCGAGGTGATCCCGCTTACAGACGTCACCCGTGGCCTTGCGGCTCAAACCGGACAACGCTGCATCAAAACCCATACGCCGTTTGATGGCATTCCCCGGTTTGATGATGCGCATTACATTGCCGTCTACCGTCACCCGGTCGATATGTTGTTTTCCCTGCGCAAACATCTGGCCAATGAGAAACACGGAGAACCTGAAGACCCCTACCTTGGGTCATCAGACGCCGCACTCAGGCATTTTGTTGAAAGCTCTGAAGACCCCGAGGATTTTGACTTTGACTGCCTTGCCACGTTCCTCGCACACTATCACAGCTACGCGGCACAGCCCCGCCCGGCGAACCTCCTGATACTGCACTATGCCGACATGCTGGCCGATCCCGGCAAGGCCATTCGCCAGATTGCCCACCACATTGGCCTCTCGCCCGACCCGGCATTTCTGGACGCGGTGCAAGAAGCCACGTCTTTCAGTTCAATGAAATCTCAACCCGAGCGCTTCACGCCTTTCGCAGATCAAGGCTTCTGGCGTGACCCACAGGCGTTTTTCCACTCGGCCGGAACCCACAAATGGCAGGGCCAGCTCAGCGACGCCTCGATGACGCTCTATCATGAGAAAATGCGCCAGTCTCTGCCCGAGACGCAGATCACATGGATCGAAAACGGCGGCCCGCAACCTTGACGCCTCCACCCCGGCCACCAACCAGCAGGTCGGCCAATCTTGTCCGACTTACCACTGCCCCTTGACCCGCCTGCCCACATCAGGCACCCCCGCAGCCAATGCAGTATGACACGATCATCCTTGGCGCCGGGGCCGCTGGCATGATGTGCGCCGCCCACGCGGGCGGGCGCAGCATTGTGCTGGATCACGCCAAAGCCCCGGGCGAAAAGATCCGCATTTCCGGCGGCGGTCGCTGCAATTTCACCAACATGTATGCGGGGCCGGAAAATTTCCTGTCTCAGAACCCGCATTTCTGCAAATCCGCCCTCACGCGCTATACCCAATGGGACTTTATCGACCTGATCACGCGCCACGGCATTGCCTACCACGAAAAAACCCTTGGCCAGCTGTTCTGCGACAACAGCGCGAAAGACATCATCACCATGCTGTGCGCCGAAATGGACAAGGTGGGCGCCGAACTACAGATCAACACGTCGATCCTGTCCGTCACCCACGACGGCCAACGCTTCAAGGTTGTGACCAAAGCCCAGGGAACCCTGCAAACCCTGACCGCGCCCAATCTGGTGCTGGCCACGGGTGGTAAATCCATCCCCAAAATGGGGGCTACGGGTCTGGCGTATGACATTGCCCAGCAGTTTGGCCTGTCCCTGATTGAAACCCGCCCCGGACTCGTGCCGTTTACCTTTGCCGAAGACCGTTTCAAACCACTTGCTGGCGCGGCTCTTCCGGTGCGCGCCATGGCCAATGGTCCCGCTTTTGACGAAGCCCTGCTGTTCACCCATCGTGGATTGTCCGGCCCGGCCATTCTGCAAATCAGTTCTTACTGGCACGAAGGCGAAAACGTTGTTCTTAACCTCCTGCCTGATGTCGATCCGTTTGAGACACTCAAGGCCAAACGCAAAACCGACGGTCGCCGCAATCTCTCAACAGTTCTGGCGCAAATGTTGCCCTCCCGGCTTGCCGAGTTTCTGTCCAAAGACTGGGCCCTGACAGGCAATCTGGCCGATCAAAGCGACGCCAAACTCCAAGATTTGTCAAACCGCCTGACCAACTGGCAGCTGCGCCCCTCGGGCACCGAAGGCTATCGCACCGCCGAAGTCACGCTTGGCGGCATCGACACTGACGGGCTGTCTTCGCGCACTATGGAGGCCAAATCCCAACCCGGCCTTTATGTGATTGGCGAGGCCGTGGATGTCACCGGCTGGCTGGGTGGGTTTAACTTTCAATGGGCATGGTCGTCCGGTTGGGCGGCGGGTATGGCGATACGCGATAAGGCCCGGGCCTGATCTGGATCGCAAACTAATTATCCATTCCTGCGGATCGTCAAAAGAGATCGTATCTGTACAACACTTGCAATTTTTCTGTCCGACCGCGCCGCCTGTATTTCCACACCACACATAAGCATGTCATATAGTGGGTAACACGAGAAGGAATTCTAGAGATGCAAAAATCACTAACAGCCATTGCCATTTCTCTCGGATTTACAGCAGCTTCACCAACCTTGGCCGATGGAATTTACTATGGTTTCGGCCTCGGATTCGCGTCTGCCGAATCCGAACAAGGCGGCGGCGGTGTCGGCTTTTCCGAACTTGAGTCAGCCATGCTGGGTGTCACCACCGGGTACAAATGGAATGTAAACTCTGGTTTTGCGGCCCTTGAAATGGATGCTGATCTGTCTTTTGGCCAGGAAACTGAGAACACTGTAACGGGGTTTGCCTGTTCCAGCGGCGCCACAGGCGCCTATTTCTGCACCCACGACGCAACCATCCGCCTGCGCGGCATCTATGGTGCGCCCGTCGGCAACGGATGGAGCATCTTCGGTGCACTCGGCTACGGCTTTGTCTCTGGAACCGGCGCGATATCGCCAGCAACCACTGCCAAAGCCATAACTGGCGGTGTCACTGCAGGTCTGGGCATTCAGAAACAGATCGGTGGCGGCACGCTGAGGGTCGAATTCATTCACGACAACTTTTCAAGCGGCGTTAAAAAAGCTGATGCTGGTGGTTTTTTGTACACACCAACATGGGAAGCCAACACATTGAAAGCGACCTATCTCATCAACTTCTAATAACGGGTTGAGTGATGACACCCCTCGCACAGGGCCGCCCCGTGGCCCTGTTTTCGTTTAGCCGGTCTGCGCTGCAACCTCGGCCATGAAATCCTCGCCGCGTTTTTCAAAACTGTCGTACTGATCGAAACTCGCCGCAGCCGGGGCCAACAACACGGTATCACCCTCTTCTGCCTCAGCGACTGCGCGCGCCACCGCGTCTTGCATGGTCGTGCACACCTCGGCCTCAACACCCTTGAGCTGCATGGCAAAACCCGCGGCCTCGCGACCGATCACATAGGCCTTTACAACCTCGCCAGCGGCTTCTGCCAAATCCCCCACGCCGCCTTCTTTTTCCAACCCGCCACAAATCCAGCGGATGCGCTTGAACGCCCCAAGCGCCATTTTGGCGGCGTCCACATTGGTGGCTTTGCTGTCGTTCACATAAGTGACACCATCTGCCTCAGCCACGATCTGACTGCGATGCGGCAAGCCGCCAAAAGACTGAAACCCGGCCTCAATCACCCGCGGCGCCAGCCCCAAAGTCCGGCACACCGCATAGGCGGCACAGGCGTTTTGATGGTTATGAACACCCGGCAAACCTTTGATGGCGCGCAGATCAATCGACCCCGCCTGCCGCCCTTTGCGGTACTCTGACAGGAACCCCTTTTTGGCGAACACATTCCACCCCGGTCCCGATAGCTTTTGATCGACAGACACCCGGATCACCCGGTCATCCGCCGCCGCCATCGACAGTTGCCCGGCCAGAAACGCGCCCTCGGCCTCATCAATGCCAATCACCGCGCGATCCGGCCCACCTTCGGCAAACAACCTGCGCTTGGCCGCGAAATAGCCGCCCATCCCGCCATGCCGGTCCAGATGATCGGGGCTGAGATTGGTAAACACCGCGATATCCGGCGTGAGGCTGCGGGCCAGTTCCGTCTGATAACTCGACAGTTCCAGCACCACCACATCGCCGTCCACCGCCGGTTCAATATCCAACACCCCCCGGCCAATATTACCCGCCAATTGCGTGGGCCGCTGGGCATGCTCCAACACGTGATGGATCAGCGCCGAGGTGGTGGATTTGCCGTTTGATCCGGTCACCGCCACCACCTTGGGCATGACCTCAAGGTTGTCCCACTCGGGCGTGGCAAAGGATCGGAAAAACAACCCGATGTCATTGTCCACCGGCACGCCCGCGTTCAGCGCCGCCGTCACAACCGGGTTCGGCCCGGGGTACAAATGCGGAATGCCGGGCGACACGATCAGCGCCGATATGTCCTCAAACGCACCCTGCGTCATCAGGTTTGCACAGACAAACCCCTCTTCCTCGGCCCGCGCGCGCGCCTCCGGGTTGTCATCCCAACAGATCGCCGTCGCCTTGCCCTCATGCAAAGCCCGCGCCGTCGCCATGCCCGACCGCCCAAGACCCAACACGGCCACTTTGTGATTTTCAAACCCTCTGACCGGGATCATGCCACTGCCCTCATTTGATGTTGAGATATGGCTAAAGGATTGTGGGGGGTTTGGAAAGATACGCAGAAGTTGAGGCGTCGTTTTACAAATACTTCATCTAGGTCATCGTCGCGCCCGGCCCGAGGGTGGGTGCGCAACGCGCCCGCCATCTCGCCAAAGGCCCGCCCATAGTCGGCGCACCTCTGGTGCGACGGAGGCGGGTCGGACGCGTGCATGATGCAAGCATCATGTAAAAGAGTCATTCCGGTTCGTCTTTGGCCATTTTGGCAAGGAGGGCGTCGAGGTTTTCCTGCCCCCGAACCGTATTGGGATGATCCGCTCCCAGCGTATTCTCACGGATTTCCAGCGCCTCGCGAAACAGCCCCTCGGCCTCGTCATATCGCCCTTGCGCCTGCAACACCCCGGCAAGGTTGTTGAGGTCGGTGGCATAGTTCGGATGCTGCGTGCCGATGGTGGCCTTGTCGATCTCCAGCGCCTCGCGGTACAGCCCCTCGGCCTCGTCATATCGCCCTTGCGCCTGCAACACCCCGGCAAGGTTGTTGAGACGGGTGGCATAACCCGGATGCTGCGCCCCAATCGTCGCCTTGCCGATCTCCAGCGCCTCACGAAACAGCCCCTCGGCCTCGTCATACCGGCCCTGCGCCTGCACCACCCCAGCAAGGTTGTTGAGGCGGGTGGCATAGTCCGGATGCTGCGCCCCAATCGTCGCCTTGCCGATTTCCAGCGCCTCGCGGTACAGCCCCTCGGCCTCGTCATATCGCCCTTGCGCCTGCAACACCCCGGCAAGGTTGTTGAGGTCGGTAGCAAAGTCAGGATGCTGCGTGCCGATGGTGGCCCTGTCGATCTCCAGCGCCTCGCGGTACAGCCCCTCGACCTCGTCATATCGCCCTTGCGCCTGCACCACTCCGGCAAGGTTGTTGAGGTGGGCGGCAAAGTCCGGATGCAGTTCTCCTATCGTCGTCTTGGCGATCTCCAACGCCTCGCGGTACAGACCCTCAGCCTCGTCATATCGCCCTTGCGCCTCCACCACCAAGGCAAGGTTGTTGAGGTGGGTGGCATACCCCGGATGCTGCGTGCCAATCGTCGCCTTGCCGATCTCCAGCGCCTCGCGAAACAGCCCCTCGGCATCTTTATACCGCCCTTGCGCATCTAGGGTTATTGCGTGTTCATTCAGCGCCTCTGCCAGCTTTTCTGGTTCATCCAGCTTTCGCGCCTGTTTCAAAAGCGCAGTTCCAAAGCGCGACGCCGCGTCATACTGCCCGGCCCGCCATGCAAATTCTCGTGCCTTTTGCAGATTCTGGAACCCCGGCTTTTCTTCCAGATCAACCGCCCGCGCGTAGTGTTCCGCGGCATCCGCCCAACGCACTTCGGCTTCGGCAATCTCTCCGCGCCCAAAGGCCGCGCGGGCGGCTTCTTCGACCTCAGGCCTGCGCCGTTCTTCGATCTCGGCAAACAGATCATCGGCAATCGAATAGTCACCCTTCTCCAACGCCACCCGCGCCTCGGCCAGACGGTCGCCGCCGATTTCATTGCCAGATCGTTCCAGAAGAGCTTCTAAAGCGGCGAGCTTGAAAGCTGAATCATGGGATTCCCATTTGGTTTGATTTGTGATTCATCCTGATTGGGAGGATGTTTTATGTCAGCAGCGC
>NZ_FQZQ01000059.1 GCF_900142085.1 Shimia gijangensis | reverse complement strand
CCACGACCCGCGTGTCGATCAACAGGCCGGATACATATGAGCGACTTCCGAAAGCGTGCAAGAAATCATTTGCGAACAGCAGCCGGTACATACATAAGGGCCGATTGCTATGAATGATCTCATCGGCTCGAAGAGGAGCATTGTCCGCATAACTGACACTCGAGCGAGGCGCAGCAAACTCCCGGTTTCCGCCCACTGCGAAGAATCCTGCGCTAAGAAGCAAAGTCTGGCTTAAGCTCAACCTGATGTTCGCCGCGATGCACTCCAAGGGCAGCTTTGGGCCAGCTGCTGCCATTTAAGAATAAGTCGCTCGGGCATGTTGCGCTTCGGAATTTGACATTATCGTCAGAAATGCCGACGGCATTGCATGAGTTTTCGCTGTGTCCCGATCTCACACATTTTTGTCCCAGCACCAAAATCACTCTGCCGCAGGTTCCCCTAAATTCAATAACAGAAGGCGGCCACTACGGGACGCCACGTCAGAAAAGGTTGGAACCATGACACACAAACACACAAACAAAGTTCTCGCAACATTCGTCGCAACCCTCACAGCATTGAGCCTGGTGGCCGTACCTGCCGATGCCGGCAACCACGTCGCCAAGCAAGCCGCCAAAGGCGCCGTTGTCGGAGCAGTCGCCGCCGAAGCGACAGGTGGCGACGCAGCCCAAGGCGCGGCCACCGGGGCAGCTGTTGGTGCCGTCGTTGGCGCCGTTCAAAGGAACGACTTCGAGGACCACCACGGTTATCACAACAACGGCAATGGCCACGGCAAAGTCAACAAAGCGAACGGCAAGGGGCATTACAAAAATGGTGGCAAGCGTCGTCGCTGATAGAACGCGCCGGATCGGTTAATCCCTTCCAACCGACACCAGATTGCTCTGGTGCTCTGCTTCAAACCCGATGAGCTTTGCGCTTGTCGGGTTTGTTGCGTGCACTCCTTGCATGCTCTTCGCCACGAACAGGCGCTAATAGGCTGCACTGTGGGATCCTACTGGCCTTTAACGTAATCACCTCAAATGTCAGCAAAGAGCCGAGAGTTGTCGTTGGCCGCTCAACGATCAATGGCGGCTTTGTCCCGCTCAGCCGACCTTCAAGGTCACCACGCACAGATATTCCCAACAAAAACCATCAGATGACGGCTGCGAGCCCAGAGCGGCGGTCTTAGAGGCTGAGCCCTCCATCAACCCTCAACACTTGACCGGTCGTAAATGTGTTTGACGCGATGGAGACAATGGCTTGCGCGATTTCCTCAGGTTGACCGACACGCTCAAGCGGAGCCTGTTTTGCAAAATGGTCAAAGACTGCCTGCTTCTTCTCATCCCCAAGTCCATTCCAGGGTGGTGTATCAGTGACGCCAGGTGCAACAAGGTTGACACGGATTGGGGCCATTGCTTTCGCCAAGCTTGGAATCATTGAGGCTATTGCCCCGTGGACAGCCGCCAACCCAACTCCGTCACCAGCAGCATGATGGGCCCTAGCTGCGCCAAGGATAACCATTGCACCAGACATCGCCAGATGCTTGCGCCCGCATTGCACCGAGTTCCAAACCGGTAAGACCTTCTGTTCAAAACCCTTTTTCAAGCCGTCAAAGCCCAATTGATCCAATGTTCCTGCGCCCGCACCGGCACCAACGGAAATCACCAGCACCTGCAAGTCTTGGACTCGGGAAAGCGTCTCGTCCAACTTCGACGGGTCCGAAGCATCGACACGGCTTCCCATTGCGCCGGAACCCAGACCGGCTAGCGCTGAATTCAAACGTTCCTCGCTGCGGCCAAAAATGGCAACCTGCTTACCTCGTTCGCGCCAAAGGTGTGCGCAGGCCAGCCCAATTCCGGATGTCCCACCAATAATTGCAACTGTCAAAGCAATCCTCCTTCGTTGCAGACGAACATTCGACGTTCAGCTTAGGCTTGGACAAATGCAATCGCAACTTTTACACGACGCCGCACTTCTGGCCCGCAGCATCCAACAGCAGTTTTGTCCGCAATGAAGACATCCAAATTCGATAAAATCGAATGGCCGCAGCGAATGTCGGCAATGCGGGCTGCAACCGCGGCATTCATGATTGACGTCGAACGGCAGATAAGGGCCGATTCTGTGGAAAAACAACGTGTTGCTGGCGCAGAAAGTGGTGTCAGTTTCAGAGCGCAAGCGCCTTTCCTTTCAGGCTTTACCCGTTTGCT
>NZ_FQZQ01000018.1 GCF_900142085.1 Shimia gijangensis | reverse complement strand
GCGGCAACAACCGAGACTGTTTCGGGGCTGCGAAATGAAACCGAACCCAATGTTTCCGAGAACCGTTCGATCCCTTCGACAAAACCCAGCGCCTGACACAACCGTAAACCCGTTAGCGCCTTTTCATCATCCATCCGAACCAATCTCCGGCTTGGTGCGAAAGGTGAAAACAATGTGTGTCCAAGCCAGTTGGAAAACACGAGTAAGAATAGAATCTGCAATACAAATTGGCCGGCGAAGTCTGTCGCCGACGCCCTAACGCCAAGCACAGGCAGGATGCCTGCAATCGCGACAATCCCGAATAGTGGGACAATAAGGCGTGAAAGGCTCGACATTAAAGCCCAAAAGAAACGCAATGCGCCAGAACTGCCTTCGAATTTTTTGTCAAAGAAACGCCCAACCAATGAGCGCACATAAAAGATCAAAAACAGACCCAAAGCCCCAAGGAACCCGGCAAGAGATAGGCGTTCCAGGCGGGCGTTCTTGAATTCCTTGCGACCCATTGCTTCGGTCAACTCGTTGCCAGCGCCAGCACCGTAGCTCTCGATTTCTCCGATGCCTTTCACAATGGTGCCAGGCCAAAGGACGCTTGGGAAACGTTGAAAAAGCCTATTCCGGTCTTTTTCGCGTATTAGTTGGTCTACTTCGTGGATGAGCAGTTCTACCTGACTAAGGCGGGCTTGCGCTTCGCGGATCGGTTGGCTTGCCTGCTTGAGTTTTTGTGCAAGCGTTTTTCTCTTTTGGGCCAACCCTTCAGTTTCCACGCTCCCATCATCTGGAACTGGTCCCAGTGCTGACAACTGCACCTCGATCACTCTGGCTTCGATGCTCCCGGCGTCAACAATGTCAAACATTTGCTGGCGCAGGTCGTCCAAATCTTTCCGAAGCACGCTAAGAGCTTCAGCCGATGCTCGCCCAGTTTTTAGGGCTTCTTCAGCCCGCTGAGTAAGAGCATCCTGTGCATTGGGGGGAATGAAATCTTGTCCCAATGCAATTGAGGCTGAGGACATGATCATAAATATGGAAAAAAGTATGTGGCGCATGGTCAAATCCTCAACGGTCTCGAGTTTTTCACACAGTCTGGGGAATTAGGCATTCCTGTCCAGTTGAAAAACCAAAATGGCGCCATTTCAATTTTACCTAAGCAGAGTTTGGATTCTTTTGGACTAGTTGCTAATAGTGTAAGCACAAGCCGTTGGAAGCATAAAAGCGTCCTCAGTGGCACTGTCAGAGGAATCTCGGTTATGATTGGCAGGGTGTCGATTTAGCTTCTACCTATGACAAAACGCTCCCCATTTCGCTACTTCAAAACTAGTCCGGAAGTCATCCGCCTTGCGGTGATGATGTATATCAGGTTTCCACTTTCGCTTCGGAATGTCGAAGACCTACTGCACGAACGGGGTATCGATGTAAGCCGCGAAACTGTGCGGTTTTGGTGGAACAGATTTGGTCCATTGTTCGCTTCAGAAATTCGTAAACGGAGAGTTCATCAGCTTCGCTCGTACTCAAATTGGTGTTGGCATCTGGATGAGGTGTTTGTGAAAATCAATGGCGTCCAGCATTACCTTTGGCGTGCGGTTGATCACGAAGGTGAGGTGCTGGAAAGCTATGTAACCAAACGCCGTGATCGCACTGAAGCCCTTAAATTCTTGAAGAAAGCGATGAAAAGATATGGACCACCGGAAGTCATCGTGACGGATAAGTTGCGCTCATATGGCGCTGCGATGAAGGTCATTGGAAACGCCTGCAAACAGGAAGCGGGGCGTTGGAAAAAAATCGCGCTGAAAACTCACACCTACCTTTTCGAAGGCGAGAGCGAGCCATGAACCGCTTTCGTCGGATGCGAAGTTTGCAGAAATTTGTTTCCGTCCATGCTTCCGTTTTCAACCACTTCAATCAGGAGCGCAGCCTTTCGAAAAGATGCCATTTCAAGCTGAACCGGACCGCTGCTCTCGCTGAGTGGCGCGGGCTTTGCGCGGCATAAAGGTCGCCCAGCAGCGATAGTATAGTGGAAGGTGATTTAGCGTTCCTTTAGAACGCCTCCAGCAGCTTTAACTTTACCAATTAACGTACCCAATGCTCTGAATACTAAGCTGCGCCCCCGTTTATTGGTGCTGTTACGAACCAACAGAGAGAAGGAGCCATCCACAATGGATATTACAACACTCGGGATTGATCCGCCGGCCGGCAGGCGATTGCTCTGCAATCGCTGAGAGGATCGCCAAGTCTGTTTTCCAACTTCACGGCATTGATACGAATGGCGTCGTGGTTTTGCAAAAGAAGCTGCGCCGTGGCGCTGTTCTAAATTTCCTGTCGAAACTGAAACCCTGCCTGATTGGCATGGAGGCCTGTGCCACATCGCATTACTGGGCGCGTGAGATCGCGGCGCTTGGTCACGACGTGCGGATAATTCCTCCCGCTTATGTAAAGCCGTACGTAAAACGACAAAAGAACGATGCCGCAGATGCGGAAGCCATCTGCGAGGCTGTCACGCGACCTAACATGCAGTTCGTGCCGGTAAAAAACTCGAGCAGCAGCAGGGCGTTCTTGTACTGCACCGGTCTCGTGACCTGTTGATGCGACAACGCACGATGATCCTGAATGCGATCCGTGCCCACTTCGCCGAGTTTGGGGCCATCGCAGCACAGGGGGCTCGAAAAGTTGCTGAACTTGTCAGTCGCCTTCATGATGGTGACACCCTCGGACTACCGGAGACAGCCCAATCTGCCCTTCTGGCTTTGGCGGTGCAACTCGACAGCCTCGAACAAGAAGTCCGTAAGATTGAGCGCCAGCTTCTGGTGTGGCATCGACAGAACACCGCGAGCCAACGGTTGATGACGGTCCCGGGTGTTGGCCTCATCACGGCAACCGCGCTGGCTGCCAGTGTACCCGATCCGGCTGTCTTCAAATCCGGCCGACAGTTTGCGGCCTACCTCGGCCTTGTGCCCCGGCAAAACTCTTCGGGCGGCAAGGATCGGCTCGGGCATATATCGAAGATGGGCAACGGCTACCTGCGTCGGTTGCTGGTTTCGGCGCCACCTCGGTCACACGACAGGCGCCAACGACCGACAAGGCGATAGCCAATGCCTCGGAGCCAATGAGGAAGAAGCGAGCGGAAATCCATCGGGGCTCGCAGCGACGATATTTCGGGCCGCATTCAGAAGCCGGATATACGTCAGCAATCTTGAAAGCCAATCCACCTCAAACTAAGACGTTGCAAAAGGGCGGGGTCCATATACGTCCACACATGACACTACCCGCTTTGCCAATAATTGGGAAGCCGCATGCGGCACCCCTGAAATTCAGAACTCGAATAGTGCGCCCTATTCCCACTCGGCAGACGTAGAACGCCAAAGCATTTCTTCGTTATCCCAGATGCTTGAGGTGACGCACGGTGTGGGATTAATTCCCCCGCATTGTGAACCGTGAACATCTGCCAATAGGACACGATGCGGCCCAAGACTGATAATGCTCCATCCCTGATTCAGGAGGGACGACAGGTTGTCTGCCACCAAAAAATGGGAAACGCTTCCACCGGTTCCATGATAAAGTGATGCTGCCGAGGAGCAGGCAAAACCAAACTCGTTCAGTACCCAGTCAAAACGCATATCACCATCAAGATCGACGCGATTAACGGCCCCCCAATCTATGTAAAACTCGCCATCACTAAATTCAGCGCACTCTTTTTTCGCAAGAGTAATTTTCTCTTGGAATTGTTGGGGCAATTCTAAGATGTCCATGGCCACCGCCTGCGACGTCAGAATGCTCGCTGCAAGCATACTCCCCACGAGCCGCATTTTTACCCGATTTAAAAGTTGTAGAGGCATCATATCATTTCATTCCTCATATTCAGCATCATAAGGCCCATGTTATCCTAAGCGCTCCACCAAACTCGTCGCCGTAGGTATTTTTAGTATACACGAGCCCAGCGGAGACATCAGGGGAGCTTCCTGCGGCACTGTTTAAGTCGAACCAGATTGAGTCTGCGTTGGCCCTCTAAACCTAAAGCGCACCCTCGTCTGATAAGGACATGATGCCATCCGTAGCCCCGTCTTGATACGCGATGCACTGCCAAGGTGCTTTGTCTGGACCTACGCCGACTTTTACCAAAGTTCCGGCTTCAGAGAACTCGGAAGACATTAGAGCAACTTCACTGTTTCCAGTTGACTAGGCAACTGCTGACAAACATGCTGGATCCGCGGCTGTCGGCAGTATGGGGGCTGCGATGTCAGTTCCTTCAACGCAAGCGGTTAAAAGTCCTGTGGCGAATAGCCCAGCGGCAAGTTTACAACCTAGTTTCATCTTTTTTCCCTCCGTTTGTTATCCGCAATTCACGGCAAATCTACCCCACGAAGAGGCCTGTCTTGCCGGTTTCTCAATTGCATTGGCCGTACCGATAATCGCCGAACTCAATCCAGTTTTTGTTGCCATCCTTGAACACCAAAAACTCTGATTGATCCTCTCCCAAAAGTGCGACCAAAAACCCTTTTGGCGGCACACTGTTATTGAAGTAGCTGTAGGCCGTCATGGCACGGATGGTTTCACCGTTAACCGTTACGTTGGCATCCCACTCATCCGTGGCGTTTTGACGGATGAGGTACTCAATCTGGCGTTTGACCTGACCGCCCCCGCAATAGACAATTCCCTCCGGAGCCTCCATCGAGGTGCCTTCCATCCGCTCTCCTGATCGGCAAGCGGATTGCAACGAGCTGATAGCCTTACTTGAGCCTTTCAGATCAAAAATCCCATAACTCACCTCTTGATCTTTCATCGAGAGATTAACGACGGCATTGGCTGATATTTGCTCCAGCACAAAACCGTAATCCTCAGCATCTTGGAAAACGACTTCGACCGGAAAATTGTCTACAATCTGAATAGAAGCGTTTTCGGGGCCCGCCTGAAAGGCCCCCGTTTCCGTGGACCCATCTTTCAAGAAACGAAAGGAAAGACCCTGCTGTTTGACGATATCTTCGCTGTCTTGATATCCTGCGGGGGCAAACCGAATGCGGTCGCACTGTAATTCAAGGGTCATGTCGCCTGATTGAACAAAGGCATTAGGTTGTGGGGCACCGCTAAAGCCCCAATCCGCCAAAACGGGTCCAGCCGACACACCAAGCAGCAGGCATCCAGTTAACAAAGAGTTTTTCATGCGTAGCTCCAAGGTTTTCTAGTAAATTTCGGGGATGGTCCCGCTGTAAAACGTCTAGGACCTAGTTTGATGGGACTGGGCCATATTCATTTGGCCCTTCTTGTGAGGGACGCGAAAGCCACCAGATCATCATAACCGAAAAGACGAGCTGGAGCACGGACATCACGATCATACCAGTTGCGCCAAGAAAGGATGCAGATCCCCTTAAGGCGTCAGGGTCGGCACCACTGGTTTCCAGTACGGAGAACGCTGCCACGCCCGTAAGCAACATAACCATTGTTGCAATACTGAAAGCGAATGGAATGAGGAGATACCAACCGGGACGGCCAGTATCATGTAAGCGACGCCACCCCGCAGCAAGCATCGGGAGAAGCATAGCCAGCTGAAAGATCGAGTTTAGGGCATTCGAACCCTCACCGGGGTGATGTCAGAGGAAACTCGGTTGTGAAGGGTAGGGTGGCGATCTAGCTTCTGTACATGACAAAACGCTCCCCTTTTCGCTATTTCAAAACCAGTCCGGAAATCATCCGCTTAGCGGTGATGCTCTACGTCAGGTTTCCGCTCTCGCTTAGAAACGTGGAAGATCTGCTGCACGAGCGTGGCATCGACGTGAGCCACGAAACTATTCGGTTTTGGTGGAACAGATTTGGCCCGTTGTTTGCATCCGAAATCAAGAAAAGGAGGATTCAGCAGCTTCGATCATACTCCAATTGGAGATGGCATTTGGACGAAGTATTTGTGAAAATCAATGGCGTCCAGTATTACCTTTGGCGGGCGGTTGACCACGAAGGTGAGGTGCTGGAAAGCTACGTCACGAAACGACGAGACCGCGCCGCAGCCCTTAAATTCTTGAGAAAAGCGATGAAACGGTATGGAACGCCGGAGGTCATCGTCACTGACAAATTACGTTCTTATGGCGCTGCGATGAAGGTCGTCGGAAATGCGGTGAAACAAGAAACAGGTCGCTGGAAAAACAATCGAGCTGAGAATTCACACCTCCCTTTTCGAAGGCGAGAGCGAGCCATGCACCGCTTTCGTCGAATGCGAAGTTTGCAGAAATTTGTTTCCGTTCACGCTTCCGTATTCAACCACTTCAATCAGGAGCGCAGCCTTTCCCAAAGAGACCATTTCAAGCGGAATCGCACCGCCGCTCTGGCCGAGTGGCGCGGTCTTGGCGCGGCATAAAGGACAGCTTTACTGGCCTAGTAGAGACTGGTTCGAATTGGTCTGACACCACCCTCGGTGGCTACGATGAGCAACAAATTCTCTATTAGCAAATGACCCTATTTGGACCCATAAGCACTGACGTCAGACAGTTTCCGTTCATGCTTCCGTTTTCAACCATTTCGATAAGGAGCGCAGCCTTTCCCAAGGAGATCATTTCAAGCTGAACCGCACCGCTGCTCTTGCTGAGTGCACGGTCTTTGTGCACCATAAAGGACAGCTTCACCGGCCTAGTATTGACGAGTTCGAATTCGCCTGACACCGCCGGTTGCAAGGTTGCAAGGTTGCAAGGTTGCAAGGTTGGGTTGAACGCCCATTTACTCATCCGACGGCCTCACTCTGACCAGCCCGCTTCACGCAGGGAGGCGATGATTTCGTCGGCATGTTCCGGGTCTCGATAAAGGGCACGAAAAAGTGCACCTATCGGGAATCCCGGCCAGGCGGCGTTGAGGAGGTTCAGCATCTCCTCTGCGCTGTTGGCGTCGCCCAGCCTTGTATGGATTGCGATCAAGTAGCCGAGGGAGATCGGGCTGATCGGATCGCCCTCGAGAATGGATTCGTTGATCAGGCCGAGCGCTTCGGCAAAGTTCCCAAGGTGAAACTCGGCAGAGGCACGTATGCTCTTGTTGGGGAAGTTGTCGCCCGGCGCCATGATCTCGGCGGCACGCCCGGCCATTTCCGTCGCTTTTTCGAAATCTCCCCCGAACAGGGAAATCAGAGCATCTATGTTCAGTGCGTGCAGATCGGACGGATCAAGTGAAGTCGCCCGTTCGGATTGCTGCCGCGCGCTTTTGAAATCTCGCTTCATCTGGGCGACAAGGGCCGCTGCGGAGTGGCTCCAGCTCCGATCAATCCTGAGTTCGAGGGCGCGCGACGCCAGGTCTTCCGCCTCCTGCAACAGCCTGTCGCGATCCCTGCCCGGAGCGTGGGTTACCGCGATGAGTGCCTTGCTTTCGGCGGCCCCGGCATAGCCTCCGAAATAGTTTCCATCCATCTCGATGACCAGTTCGAACATGAGCAACACCGCATCCTGCCATTTGGGTTCGAGCGACTGGAACTGAAGGCTGCGCGCCACATTGGCCAGGTTCGAGGCCTGAAGGCGCGCCGGGGAATTGGAGAACAACGCATTCCGCACCGCCCGCGCAGTGTCATTGTCCGGGCTTGGGGCCGCTGCCTCGATCTCTGCCTCAAAGCCCTCTCCCGGACTGCCCATCTGGAATCCGGGCTGCCACCAGAAGAGGGTCGCCGCGATCACGGCCACCGCCAGTGATGCCAGCAGCCCGACCGAGACCCACCGCTTTGCTTCGATATGGGTCACAGCAACCTCCGGTTGCGATTTCGTCGGCAGAGCCGTCTCCTGACGCAATGAGAATCGCGGCTCATAGCTGCCGGACTGGAAGCTGATCTGCAGCTCGGTCTTCGCCCCGGAACCTTCGTAGTATTTCTTCAGTCGTCGACGCAGACGACCAGCATCGACGCGGACTACCGCGACGGGGTCCCGCCCTTTGAGCGGAGACCGACCATAGACATCCTCGACAATCGTCTTGCCGCGAATGCGATCTCCGCGCCCTTCCAGGGATTCCTGGACGACGTATTCGAGGAAGGCCTGAACGCGGCCGGCGCCTGTGAATTCCGGGCTTTCGAGTATCTCCCGCAGAGCGGCCATGGCCACAGACGAATCCGGGGTAACATATGTGCTCTCCAGGGGCGTTAGGTCCTGCTTGTCCGGTCTAGTCACATTCACTCCCCAAGCCAATTTCTACCGATAGCTTACTGAAAGTAAAAACACGTTACGTAACTGATACCCAAAGAAACTTACAATTCAAGGGCAGGTCGGTTAGTATCTGTGGAGAGCGCCAAGTATGCCTGCCGCATGACGCTTGCCATACCACGAGGGGATCTAGCGCCCAGATGAACTGTTTCAAGCATAGTTTTGGCGACCACCTGGAGCAGATCTGCCGGCTGCGCTCGAAGGATTCCGTCTTCGCGGAGATTTGCCGGGACTACGAGACATTGATGGAATTGATGCCGCTCGATGCGGACGACCCTGCGCTCGCGGACGTCAACGAGAGCTTGGTAGGTCTCGAACAGGAAATCTGGCTCTATCTCGGGCCACCGGACGGCAGGACATCCGACGCTCCCTCCACACGACGCCACGCCAATCACAAACAAGGCCACTGACAATGCTCGCAAATATCCCATTCTATGCCGGCTTCGCGGTTTCACTGGGCATAGCCCTGCTCTACTTTCGCGATTTGGGCGACATCCCCCAGATGATCATGAAGACCAAGCGCGCCAATATCGATCGCTTCATCCGCCACGAATACACTTTCCTGAGCGCGGGCTTCGGCGGCTGGCTGGTCATGGCCGTTGCGCATTTCGGGTTCGGCGCTGGTCTGGGTTGGCTGTTCTGGATCTCCACCGTCCTGGCGGCGCTCCTGGTCGCCTTCACCTGGATCTACGTCCATATCGGCCTGCGCAACCAGAAAGAGAGCGCGCAATTCTACAGCATCGAGGAAGCGAAGGAATTCGTCAGCCCAACGACGCAGGTCATCGTTCTCGAAAAGAACGGCGTGGCGCGGGCGCATCCGCAATCGCAGATCATGCGGCCGCACCTGGCAGGCACCGAGGAAGGACTTGAGGGCTCCAACGTGGTGATGACCTTCTGCGCCATCGCCAATCTCGGGCTCGGCATGACGCCGGAGGTCGAAGGCGAGAAGGTCGAGCTTGAGGTTCTGGCCCAGCACGGCAACAACCTCGTGCTGCGGGACAATGCGACCGGCGAGCCGATCCAGCAGATCTATGGCTTCCGTGGCAAGGATGCCAACACCACCACGGACGGGCCGGCCTGTCCATTGCGCCGGAGTCTGGCGATGCAGCCTTGGCCGACATTCCGAATGACCTTCCGGGGCTTCCAGAAAGCCTATCCCGAGGGCACGGTCTTCCTGAACAAACCGCCGAAAAACCCGCTTCTGTGGCTGCTCGATTTCGCGATGGAAATGGCCTTCGTCGGCTCGATCCAGAAGCACCACACCGAGGCAAAGCCGATCATGCAGAACCTCGAACACCCGATCGACCCACGCCTGCCGACCAAGAGCTATGTTTGGGGTGTGAATTTGGGCTCCGATGCGACCTGCTGGACCGATGATTTCGTCGTTGCCCAAGGCAATACCGTGAATGCGGTCGTTGGTGGCCAGCCGTTGGTCGTCTCCTGGAGCCCACTTTACGAGAGCATGAATGTCTGGGTCAACGAAACCGGTGCAGATGTTTCGGAGGTCGATGTCTATGGCAAGACGCCTGACGGCCATCAGCTCGCCCGCTCGTCGGACGTGAAAGCCGGCCTCTTTTGGCATGTCTGGGCAGAGTTCTTCCCGCATACCGACATCAATCGGATTGGTGATGTCGCTGCAGGTTCGACCGAAAAGGTCGTGGGTTGATCGGCATGACGGCTTTCTTTGCGGCGATAGACAACACGCCCTTTGGAAAAATCGTCCCGATCTTTCTCGTCGCAGCGCTTTTTGTTGCCGGGAACCTGCAGCACAGCCCAGCGAACATGGGCTATTTTTCTTTGTCCACGGCGCATGGTGGAGACCCTGGCCGGGTGTATGCCTTCCTGTGGAACGTGATCCCGACCGGTATCGAAAATATCCTTGGCAGTTCACTGCTAGTCGCGCTTCCGTTCTGGTTCGCCTTTCGCCACCGAATGAAATGACCCAAACGCCGGGGGGCCAAAGATCGACGAACTCGTCTCCCTCCGGATTGGCCCATACCGAGATCTCGGGAAATACCCACCCGACTTTGAGGCAACAATGACTGGAAACAAAATGAACAACCTCGCTTTGAAGACCGGCCTCGCAGCAGCATTCCTTTTCGGACTCTCGGGGCTTGCCTCTGCCTGTACCGGCGTTGAGGACAACGCACCGGAGATCTCAGAAACCTATGTCGACGAGACCGGTCAGTTCCACGCTGTGGGAGCTGATGGGTGGCTCACCTTCGGCTTGGGCGAACAACTCGTTTACTTCGTCTGTCTTGTAGATAACGAAAACGACTACCTGATTGCGCAAAACGGGTCCGCCAATGACGAGGACTACGAACTCTACAGTCGTTTCGAGTGGTTTGTTGTGGAAGACCAGCTTTTCTTCTGCAACCAGGTAAGTGACGCTGGAAGTCAGGCCGATGCAATGGATTTCGCGGCACTTCCCCGCGCTGATCAGGCGAATCCGACCCTGAGGGGATGCGGTGTCGACAGCCAGGCATGGAGTGCTTTGCGGGTCGTAAAACCGTAGGAAACTGCCCGAGACACCGCAGGTGACCTTGGCATCGCTTGTGTTGCTCCTGTCAGCAACGCCAACCAGACAAGTCACAAAAAAAATGCAATAATCAATTCTGTAACCAATCTATATTGCCTCAACTCAGACGATCGAATCCAGGGAAAGGACAACAAATTGCAGCGACCCTTAATAGCAGTTCTCTTTGCGCTGGCCACCACGGCGCAGGCGCAGGATGGGATATCATGAAACGTCTTGCCCTCATTACTTTTGTCACGCTCGCGCTCGCTGGATGCCGAGAAGAGGTTTCAACAGAGACAGAGAAGGTCCTGCGGCCCGTCCGGACGATGGAAGTCGCCGAGACCAGTGCGCTACACGATCGTTTCTTCGTCGGCGTTGCAAGGGCTGCAAAGCAGGCGACGTTGTCCTTCGGGGTCCCGGGCACGGTAAGGACCTTCGACATACGGATTGGTGAGACGGTCAAAAAAGGGCACCATGTGGCGGTGCTTGACACTGCCCCGTTTGAAGCCGAGGTGGCACGCCTTGAAGCCGAACTGGAAAGTGGTGAGGCAACGCTTGCCAACGCCAGGGCGCAGACTGAGCGACAACGGGTTTTGGTCAAAAAAGAGGTGGCGGCCGAGGCCAAGCTCGACAGCTTCCTCAGCCAGGAAGGATCGGCCATTGCCGCGGTCAAGGCTGTTCAGGCCGCTCTGGACAAGGCCAATCTTGATCTTTCCTATGCCACACTAACGGCGCCCTATGATGGGATCATCGTGGCAACCTATGTCGAAAACTTTGAAGAAGTGGCCGGGCAAACACCCATCGTCCGGATCGTCGATGCCGAGCGGATCGAGATGGTAATCGACGTGCCGGAACGGTTCATCTCCATTCTGCCGCAAATCGAGGATATTTCCGTCCGCTTCTCCGCCCTCGGAGACATCACGCTCGCAGCTGAAATAACCGAAGTCGGCACGGAGGCGTCGAACACCACAGGCACCTTCCCTGTAACCGTCCAGATGGATCAACCGGAGGGCGCGCCTGTACTGCCCGGCATGACAGGACGAGCGCGCGGCATTCCAAAACCCGGTGCGATCCCGAGCGTCGGAATTTATGTTCCGGCGCAGGCAGTTTTCATGCCCGAAGGCAGCAACGCACCTCATGTTTGGGTTGTCGATCAGGGCAGCATGACAGTGACGGAACGGTCCGTGACGCTCGGCGGAGCTGGTTCTCTGGGGATCGCCGTCGAGGACGGGTTGGACGAAGGCGAAATCATTGTAGTGGCTGGCGCCAATTCTCTGCGCAGCGGGCAGGACGTGACCTTCCTTAAAGGCGGAGGGAACTGATGGATCTCGCCAGTTTTTCCATTCGAAACGCCAAATTCACTTGGTTCGCCATTGTCCTGCTGACGCTTGGCGGGATCGCGGCGTTCTTTTCGCTGGGTCAGCTTGAAGACCCGGAATTCACCATCAAGACAGCTGTTGTCGCCACCCCTTACCCCGGGGCCAGCGCCAAGGAAGTTGAACAGGAGGTGACCGAAAAGATCGAGCGTAAACTGCAGGAGATCAAGGAGATCGACACCCTGACCAGCGAAAGCCGGGCGGGCATGTCGACCGTGACGATCGAGATCAAGGCGCAGTACTGGTCCGATGCCTTGCCGCAGATATGGGACAGCTTGCGCCGCAAGATCCGCGATATTGAGACGCAACTGCCGCCTGGTGCTGGCCGTCCGGTCATCAATGACGATTTCGGCGACGTTTCCGGACTGCTGCTGGCCGTTACCTCCGATGGGTTTTCCTACAAGGAATTGAGGGACTACGCGGAAGATCTGGAACGCCATCTTTCGCTGGTCGAAGGCGTGGGCCGGGTGGATCTCTGGGGCGAGCAGGATCGTGCGATCTTTATCGATGTTCGAGAGGAGAAGCTCGCTGCCCTTGGAATCTCGCCCCAGACATTCATCAACACGCTGCGGACGCAGAACGAGGTGGTGGATGCCGGGCGCATGGATGTTGGCGACTATCGAATGCGGATTGCGCCCTCTGGTACGTTCACTTCTCCGCGCGATATCGATGAACTGGCAGTGCGGCCAACGGCTTTTGACGCAATTCGCCTCGGTGAGAACCCAGAGGACGCTCTGCTCCGCATCGGCGACATTGGCGAAGTACGCGAGGGCTATGCCGAACCTGCCACGACGCTGATGCGCTACAATGGCCTTCCAACCATCGGGATCGCACTGTCTTTTCAGCAGGGCGTCAACGTGGTCGAAGTCGGCAAGCTCGTCGACGCGCGGGTCAATGAACTGGCGGCAACCCTGCCCGTCGGCATCGAGATCGACCGTGTGCACTGGCAGTCCGACGATGTGGATATCGCAGTTTCCTCCTTCCTGATCTCACTCGCACAGGCAGTTGTCATCGTGCTTGTCGTCCTGACTTTGGTGATGGGGGTCAGGATGGGCATCATCATCGGCAGCGGGCTCTTGCTGACAATCCTTGCCACATTTATCCCGCTGGCCATGTTCGGCATCGACCTCCAGCGCATGTCGCTCGGAGCGTTGATTATCGCGCTCGGTATGATGGTGGACAACTCCATTGTTGTGGCCGATGGCGCGGCGGTTCGGATGGCCGCGGGCAAGAGCCGTATCGACGCTGCCATTGAGGCCGCTCGGCGGCCGGCGATGTCGTTGCTGGGCGCAACCTTTGTTGCCGTCATGGCCTTCTATCCTATCTTCGCCTCGGTTGAGAGCGCAGGCGAGTATTGCCGCACACTGTTCTCTGTGGTGGGCATCTCGCTGCTGGTCAGCTGGTTCCTGTCGATGACAGTCACGCCGCTTCAATGCGTGGCTTTGCTGAAGGCGCCGGAACCTGACGCAGAGCAAAAGGAAGGAGCGCTGCTCAAAGGCTATCGCACTGTCCTCGAAACTGCCGTGCGATTCCGCTACGTGACAATGGGTGGCGCAATCGCCGCGCTTGTTGCGTCCTTTGTTGCATTCGGATCGGTAACCCAGCTTTTCTTCCCGACCTCCGCGATGGACAAGTTCATGATCGATTTTCAGGCGCCGGAAGGCACACGGATCGAGGTCGTGGCAGAAGCCGTGGAGAGCATCGAGGCGATCGTTAGGCCAATGAACGGCGTTACCGCCGTTGCGAGCTTCATCGGAGCCGGCCCGCCACGTTTTTACCTGCCGGTGGACCCGGAGCCGATCAACCCGGCCTATGCGCAGGTCATCGCCAATGTTGAAGACTACCGGATGATCCCCGAGATCGCCGCAGAAGTCTCTGACTGGCTCGCCGCAAACCATCCCGGGGCTACCGCTTTCACACGCCGCTTTGGCGTGGGACCGGCCAATACCTGGACCTTCGAGGGCCGGATCGTGGGCCCGGCGGATGCCGACCCCAATGTTCTGCGCACTTATGGTGACCGGGCGCTCAAGGTCCTGGAGCAACATCCCTGGACCAAGGTGGCCCGGCATGACTGGCGCAATCGGGTGCTGGTGCAGGTGCCTGCCTTCGACCAGGACATCGCCCGCTGGACCGGGATCACCTACGAGGATCTCGGCAATGCGACGCGGCGCGCCTATGACGGGCTGACGGTCGGTCTCTACCGCGAGGGGGACGAGATGATCCCAATCATTGTGCGCCAGCATCCCGATGACCGCGCCTCGGTGGATAATTTCGAATTGGTGCAGGTCCGGGGGCCGACATCAGTGGAATCCTTGCCCGTTGGCCAGATCGTAACTGGTATTGGAACCGAAACCGAAGACCCGGTCATCCTGCGCCGCGACCGGGCACCCACGCTGACCGTTCAGGCCAACCCGATCGACGGGGTGACCCTCCCAACCTATCGCGCCGATGTGATGGAGGAATTTGAGGCCCTGATGGGTGAATTGCCACCAGGATACCGTTTCGAATGGGGCGGTGAACACGAGGATACCGCCGAGGCTCAGGCAGGGCTCGTGCCGGGCCTAATCCCGGCGATGGCTGTCATCGCGCTGATTGTGGTGGCACTTTTCAACGCCTACCGCCCGCCGCTGGTCATCTTTGCAACGATCCCCTTCGTTTTTATCGGTATCGTCCCAAGTTTGCTCCTGACGAACACGCCTTTTGGCTTCGTGGCGCTGCTAGGTGCGATGAGTCTCTCGGGAATGATGGTCAAGAATGCCATCGTGTTGATCGACCAGGTCAACGACAACCTTGCCGCCGGTCAGCCCGACTATGAAGCGCTCATCAATGCCGGCGCCTCGCGGCTGCGCCCGGTGGCCCTGGCGGCGGCAACGACCGTGCTCGGGGTCGTTCCACTCCTACCGGATGTGTTCTGGATCGGGCTTGCCGTAACGATCATGGGGGGGCTGACGGTCGGCACGATCCTGACCATGATCCTCGTACCCGTGTTCTACGCGACCTTCCACGGCATCCGGGAGGAGAAACCGCGCAGTGCACCACAAGTAGAGTTGGAGGCGACATGAGTGAGATGATGGGCAATCATTGCGCGACGGTGTTTTTGTCTTGGACCTTTCGCTGGTTTTCAGCCTAGCTGGCTGGACCTTAACTAGAAGGTTTCAGGCGAATAAAGATAGGTTTTCTTCTCTGCCGCGGTGGGGCTGAGATCAGGGCTCGACGAGACTCTTCTGATCGACCTCGGCATTGACGGAACCTTGATCGACGCAGGCAAAGCCAGGGCACACCTTCATGTAAGCTAGGCTTACTGGCCTGGATGGAAGGAATGGCGTTTTGGAAGGTAAATTGTACTCGTTGCGGGCATTGCTCCTGTCTATGGGGTCGATCCACCTCGCGACAGCGGCGCTTGGAACTCTGGTGGCATTGCGGATTGCCGCGATTGGCGGCTCGGCAGAACTGGTATCACTGGTCGCCGCGAGCTACTCGCTGGGTTTCCTGCTGGGGTGTTTCTACACATACAAACCGCTCGCTGGTGTCGGCTACGTCCGCGCCTTTGCCGGCGCCGCAGCACTATGCGCAATGTTCGCCCTGCTTATCTCACGCACAGACAGCGCAGGCGTCTGGGTGATCGCGCGATTTATCATCGGAATGGCGACCGCAGGCCTGTATTCGGTCGGAGAAGCCTGGATCAACGATTCAGCCTCGACATCCTCCCGCGGTCGGATCCTTGCCGTCTATTCGACCGTGCTCGGGGCCGCCTCCGTTGCGTCGCAAGCCGTGGTGGCACTTGTTTCGGAGGATATTTCCGGCGGTTTCGTGTTGATGGCAGCCGCCTTTTGTTTCGCCATCGTTGTACTTGCGCTGACCCGCATGAAGCAGCCGGTGGTGAAGGGGCATGCCACCGTCCGTCTTCTGCCGGTGTTTCGGTACTCGCCCACGGCTTTCATAGGCACTTTGGTCACTGGCATCGTCGTGACCGTGTTCCTCTCGATCCTGCCTTTCCAAGCCTCTACCGTCGGAATTAGTTCCACGACGATTACCGTCAACATTGCCATGGCTTATGCGGG
The DNA here is from genome assembly GCF_900142085.1 of Shimia gijangensis. Lineage (GTDB taxonomy): Bacteria > Pseudomonadota > Alphaproteobacteria > Rhodobacterales > Rhodobacteraceae > Shimia > Shimia gijangensis. The sequence continues at coordinate 65,677 of NZ_FQZQ01000018.1, read as the reverse complement.
GCGCATCTTGTTCCAGTACCCGCTTGGGCTGATTTCGGATCACATGGACCGCCGAATTCTGATCGTTGGCATCTCCTTGGTAGCGTCAGCAGCCCTGCTGCTGATCGCGCTTTTTGTTACCGGGGACGGATCTGCGCTGCAGGGAGAGCCTGGGATGGGTGTGCGGCTTGCCGCGATCGGCATCTCGATTGTGCTGGGAGGCACGCTTCTGCCGCTCTACGCGATCCTGATGGCTCACGCGATGGACCGGACAGATCCGGTTTACGTGCCATCTACCGCCATCACACTGCTGTTTGTCTATACCGTTGGGGGGGTCATGGGGCCAGTCCTCGTGGCCGCAATTTCTGTTCTATTCGGGGATGTGCTCATGGTCTGGGCGATGTTCTACCTACTCTTCGGTTTCAGCATTTTCGCTGCATGGAAAATCCGCCAACGAGCGCGCGTCCCATCGGCTGAACAAGCTGTCATGTCGCCAGCGACCGCGACCAGTGTTGAAACCCTCGCTAGTGAAAAGCGCATTTATTCAGTGCAGGGTGGATAACAATTGAGCAGACTGACGAACCACCTACCTTTCGGGCACAAAGCGACTTTGAACGCCGATACGTTCCCCGGATGTCTGCATTCGCCAAGACAATCGACAGGTTCGCAGTTGTGGCGAACGGCCGAGGTCCGCCGATTCTTTTGAAAAACAACGCTTTTCTGGTGCAGAAAGTAGCGATTTGATAAGTGCGCGATCGCAAAAAAAAACTGTATGAAGACGGCTAAGGCGTTAGGCGAATTACAGTTTGAATTTGAATTGCTTTAGTAATCTGCGCGGTCCAGCCAAGCTTGCACAGTCTGGATGTACTCGCGTGGTTTTTCAGCATGCAACCAATGACCAGCACCTGTGATTTTGGCGAAGCGGGCTTTTGGAAAGTAGGCGCGGATGGTGGGGCGATGTTCTGGCGCGACATAGTCAGAATCTGAGCCAGACAAAAACAGCGTTGCCCCCTGGAAGTTACCAGTCATGTCGGGAAAGCCACGGATTTTTTCCATCTCGGCCTCAAGCACATCAAGGTTCAGCCGCCATCGTTTGTTGGCCAAATCCAATGACTGCGTGAAAAAGCTGCGCAGGGTCGGGTCAGTGATCGTAGCCGCCAACTGTTCTATAGCATCTGAACGCTTAAAGACCTTGCCAAGATCAACCGACCGCATCGCATCGATGTTTGTGTTCGGATCAGGTGGGTAATTTACTGGCGAGATGTCTGCCACAATCAGACGGTTGACCAGTTCAGGACGTGTCAGTGCAAGAACCATCGCTGCTTTACCGCCCATCGAGTGCCCCATGACATCCATCGGGGCGTCCTGAGCCTCGATAACTGAGGCCAGATCGGCGGCCATATCCTGGTACGAATGGCTGTCGTACCACGGGCTTTGCCCATGGTTGCGCTGGTCAACCGATACAATCCGCCGGCCAGGTGCCAACCGTTTGGCCACTGCCCCCCAGTTGCGTCCTGACCCGTAAAGCCCATGCACAATCAAAAGGTCTGGCTGATCGGTGCGGGTGCCGTATTCGATAAAGTTCAACATGTCTTGTGATAGCTCCTTGGCATATGAGGGGCCAGCCCTGTTGAGCCTCTTGCCATCAATAGAGTAAGTTGTCCGCAGGAGGCTTTCCAGTGATTGATCCAAACCAGATTCGCAAAGTGAACCAAGAGCTTTGCCTGCTTGCTGAAGAGAAATTTTCGGTGAAAACGGATGATCTGGCGAAAGCCATGCGCAAGATTGGTCGACGGTTGCCCAAATGGGCGCACCGTCACGCGGAAGTTCTGGTTAAAGCCGAATTCATGTCCGGCCATCCCAAACTATCGCCAATGCTCGACGCCAGGGCGATAGGCAAGGCGTCCACGGGGTTGCGTGCGGCGCTTCAATCCATTGATCCAAAAGATCGACGCAAAGGCGCGATCCTTTCGTTGCTAGGGGCTTTATCATTCAACCTGATTGCGGTTGTCGTGCTGGTGGTACTAGTGCTTCGGTGGCGGGGCATTCTGTGACTGCCGGGCTTTGAAAAAGCTTAATTCCCCATTATCAGTGCAGCGACGGGGCGTTCCTTTCAGAAGACCACTTAAACAAAAAAAACGCCACCAGCAGCGGCTGGCGGCGTTTTGTTCTTGAAAGCCTGTTGGCTTAGAGGTTCGGGTACATCGGGAAGCCCGCGCAAAGTGTTGCGACTTCTGCCTTTACCTTTTCCTCAACCGCACCATTGCCGTCTTCGCCATTGGCGGCCAGACCTTCGACCACTTCGATGATCAGATCAGCGATTTTGCGGAACTCGGCCTCGCCAAATCCGCGCGTAGTGCCCGCAGGGGTGCCCAAACGAATGCCGGATGTCACCATCGGCTTTTCCGGGTCAAACGGGATGCCGTTCTTGTTGCAGGTGATATGTGCACGACCCAGGGCTTTCTCGGTGGCGTTGCCTTTCACACCTTTGGGGCGCAAATCGACCAGCATGACGTGAGTATCAGTGCCACCAGTGACGATGTCCAATCCACCTTTCATCAACTGATCGGCCAAAGCCACGGCATTTGCGCGGACCTGCTTTTGATAGGTCTTGAACTCGGGCCGCAACGCTTCACCGAAGGCCACAGCCTTGGCGGCAATCACATGCATCAACGGTCCACCCTGAATGCCGGGGAAGATCGCCGAGTTCACTTTCTTGGCGATCGCCTCGTTGTTGGTCAGGATCATGCCACCGCGCGGACCGCGCAGGGTTTTATGCGTCGTGGTGGTGGCCACATCGGCAAACGGGAACGGCGAAGGATGCTCGCCTGCGGCAACCAGACCGGCAAAGTGGGCCATGTCGACCATCAGATAGGCGCCAACGCTGTCAGCAATCTCGCGGAACTTGGCGAAATCGATCTGACGCGGGATGGCCGATCCACCCGCGATGATCAGCTTGGGCTGATGCTCGGTGGCCAGTGCGGCAATCTCATCATAGTCGATCAGGTTGTCTTCTTTGCGCACGCCATATTGCACGGCATTAAACCACTTGCCCGACTGGTTCGGGGCCGCACCGTGGGTGAGGTGACCACCCGAGGCAAGGTTCATGCCCAGAATGGTGTCTCCGGGTTGGATCAGCGCCTGAAACGCACCTTGGTTGGCTTGGCTCCCTGAGTTGGGCTGCACATTCACAAACTCACAACCGAACAGTTGCTTGGCGCGATCGATCGCGAGATTTTCGGCCACGTCCACATATTGGCACCCGCCATAATAGCGACGTCCGGGGTATCCTTCGGCGTATTTGTTGGTCAACACCGAGCCTTGCGCTTCCATGACGGCTGCAGAGACGATGTTTTCCGATGCAATCAGCTCGATTTCGTCGCGCTGACGGCCCAGTTCATCGGTGATTGAGCCGAACAACTCAGGGTCACGGGTGGCTAGGCTTTCGGTGAAAAATCCAGGGTCGCGGGTCTCGGTCATAGGGTAAGGCTCCAGATCAGAGGTCAGTTGGCGGCTTTCGTAACGGAAAGCCCCTTTGGTTAAAAGGCTGAATGCGACCCTAAGTCCCGTCAGAACGTCCCCTCTGGTGCCCAAGCGGGAGATGTGTTTCCATCGGGAACACAGTGAGCGCTATCGGAAACAAGAATCAGGGTCCGGGCATGACAAAGAAAATCGCATTTCTGGCCAGCGAGGCCCCCGTCGCCCAAACCGCGCGCGCGGCATTGATCGGGCGCTATGGCGATGTCGCCCCTGAAGAGGCTGATGTGATCGTCGCCTTGGGGGGGGACGGTTTCATGTTACAGACCCTGCACGGCACGCAAGAGCTTCCCGCCCCTGTTTACGGCATGAACCGCGGCACGGTTGGCTTTTTGATGAATGAGTATTCGGAAAGTGACCTTATTGCTCGTTTGGATGCCGCCGAAGAAGAGCTGACCAACCCGCTGTCCATGCGCGCGACCTGTATGGACGGCTCTGTGCACGAAGCCCTGGCCATCAACGAGGTTTCGGTTTTGCGCGCCGGACCTCAGGCGGCCAAGTTGCGGATCACCATTGATGGGCGGCTGCGATTGGAAGAATTGGTCTGCGACGGTGCCTTGATCGCCACACCTGCGGGGTCCACTGCGTATAACTATTCGGCTCATGGACCTATTTTGCCCATCGGGTCTGATGTGTTGGCATTAACGGCGATTGCGCCGTTTCGTCCACGTCGCTGGCGCGGCGCTTTGGTGCCAAAAGATGCCGTGGTGCGGTTTGAAATTCTCAACCCCGAAAAGCGCCCGGTGATGGCCGAAGCCGACAGCCGCGCGGTAAACAATGTGCGGTCCGTGGAAATTCGCTCGGAAATGACCGTGCAACACCACATCCTGTTTGATCCGGGCCATGGATTGGAAGAACGGCTGATCCGCGAACAGTTTGTCTGACGCCTTTTCGCGGCCTTACAACACGATCTCATCTAAAGATTTCGGATGATGTGTGATCGGCTCCCATCCATCTTCGGTGACAATAAAGCTGTCGCCAATCTGTGCGCGGAATGTGTCGACCAGTACCGAGCCATCCACCGCAAACACCATGCCCGGTTGCAAAACCGTGGTATCTCCCGTCACCAGCTGCGGGCTTTCCAGAAAACTGAACCCGGTCGCGCGCCCACAGCGGAACGGATACTCATAGCCCGCCCCCTGAATAACCTCGGCATATTCCGCATGTACGCTTTGTGCCGTCACACCGGGGCGCAAGGCGGCAAGGGCCGCGCGTTGGCTGTTCAGCGCGACTTCATAAACGTCTGCTTGCGACTTGTCGGCGATCTCTCCGATCCAGAAGGTGCGGTCAAACCCTAGTTTAAAGCGGTGGAAATTGGTCATACCACAAAAACACAAGAAAACCGGTTCGCCGTGTTTCATGATCCGGGTTGACGCACGGTGATGGGTTTTAGTGATCTCCTCGCCGGACGCCATGATTTGCAGGAAATGTGTAATCGGGGACATGTCAGCGTCGTCGTAGTGGGCTGCCAGCAGTTCGGCGGCTTTTCGGGTTCCGACCTGATTGATGGCGAGCGCCACTTCAAACTCGGCCACGCCATCTCCAATGGCGGCACGCCCCGCATTCATCATTGCACTGCCCACCTGACCGGCATGGCGCGCCAGTTGTAATTCCTGTGCCGATTTTATCATCCGCATGTCAGATAGGATCGGGGTTGCCGACGTCATCCGTGTGGCATCCATCAGGTCATTCACATAGGCACGCACAACAGGGGGCATGTGATCAGGTTCGATAGCGACCTTGCCTGCGTTTCTGACGGCTTGCGGCAACTCGGTACGCCATTCATCCCCCATGCCGTCGTTCCACGCGGCGATGCGATCCACCTGCGCATGGGCCTCGGCTGCGACCAGATCAATTGTGGGCGTAATCAACAGGGTCTCGCCGTCCTTGGTCACCACCAGAATTGTCGGACGGCCAAATTCCATGTGCAGATAGTCATAATACCCAGTCAGGTAGTAGACGTTGTCGTCGTCGGTGATCAGGGCCACATCAACGTCGGCTTTTGCCAAACGCTTTCGAAATTCCTGCATACGCGCTTTAAACATTCGGGGTGCCTCCTGAGGTCTCCAACGTGGTAAAGCCTGATTGAAAGGCTCTGGCCGCAATTTCACAGGTTAATGGCAATTCCGGTCAGGGATAGTCAAATTGCGACATTTGCCCGACTCTGTTCCGTCTTGCATTGTCGAATTGAGTGAGCTGGTGTTAACCTTTTTGGGTTCTGATAAACGTACCACCCCTAACGAAATGGCATCTTCATGATCCACATGCTGTCCGCCTTTGACCTGAAAGATGGTGAAGACCCGAAAACCTTTGAAACCGCCTATTCGGCCTTCCTGTCAGATTTGCTGGCAGAGGCCATGATTGCACAGGCGGGTCCGGTTGGGCGACGTGTGTCTGACACGCCAATGGACACTGACAATGATCGCACACATCAGTTTTTCTCGGTCATGTCGTTTGAGGATCGCACACAGCTTGAAGCGGCCTATGTGCAAATTGCACAACGCCTCTCAGGTGCGACGCAATCGCATAACCATGTTTTCTCTAAGGTAACAAATGCGGTGTTCACCTGTTGGCAGGACGGTGTTGATCCCTAGTATTCAGGCCGCCAATCCTCGCCCCAGATTTCTTTCCACAAGAAGGGGCGGGTTGAGTTCGATTTCAATGTGCCCCCCTTCCACAGGTCCCACTTCGGATCGCAATAGGTCGAAAAATAGGTGTCCAGCCTGTCTGATGCGGCCTCTAGAGCGTCGGCATACGCCGGATCGTTGGCCACATTCACCCGCTCATCCGGGTCCGCTTCCAGATCATACAACTCTGTCTTGAACTCATAAGGGCAGGGGGCAACCCGGCGCATCAACAACCATTTATCGGTGCGTATGGCGCGGGTTTCTTCCTGTTCCATAAACACAGCATTGTCCCACGAAACATCATCGCCTTGCATTAAGGGTCGCAAACTGTGGCCGGGGCTTTTGTCGATTGCAGGCAATCCGGCAAAATCCAGAACCGTGGCATGAATGTCTGTGGTGCCGACGAGGTTATTGCGCACCTGCGCGCGGCTCTCCTCCGGAGCCTTAACGATCAGCGGAATATGATTGGCCTGACGGTGGGTGTTGGACGGCCATGTGTCTTCGCCATGCCCCCAAAATCCATGATGGCCCAGCGACATGCCATGATCCGAGGTGTAGATCACCAGCGTATCGTCACTCAGGCCCTGTTGCTCCAACGCCTCCAGAACCTGACCCACGCCATGATCCACCATGCTCATCTGTGAATAGTAGTTTCGCAACGTGGTCAGATCGTTGGGAATGCGCGCAATGTCTTTGAAGAACGCGTCTTCGCCGTCGACCTTGTCATGCACAATGAGCATCCAGTCGATCAGTTCTTTGCTCAAGCCTTCACGCGGAACCGAATGAAACGCCGTGTCCTTGTAAAGATCGGCAAACGGGTTTTGCGGCTCGCCTTGGATCGACGGCCAATGCCCGTAGGGCGCCGGATAGGTGAGATACATGAAAAACGGATCGTCTTGGTCTTGGCGCGCCTTGATATAGTCAACGGCGTGATTGCTGAAAAACTCAACCGAATGGCCGGGATGGGTCAGCTTGTCACCATTCACCAACATCTTGTTGTCGTAAAAAGACAGCACATGTCCGATCTGCATGGTCACCCAATGGTCAAACCCGTTTTGCGGCTGATCTGCAACGCCGAGGTGATATTTCCCAATCAATGCCGTGTTATAGCCCGCTTGGCGCAGCTGTTCGGGCAAGGTCTCGAACTCATGCAGCGCGTTGTAGTGGTCTGGCCAATTGTCGATTTCATCATCATCCAGCCACGTGTGAATGCCATGTTGTGATGGAATAAGGCCGGTCAACATCGATGCGCGGCTTGGGGAGCACATGGCATTGGGGCTGAAAGCCTCAGAAAACCGCGTGGCCTTGTTCGCCAATCCGTCAAGGTTTGGCGTGTGTACTTCGTCATTGCCGGAACAACCCATCATATCGGCGGGCTGGTTGTCGACATAGATCAAGAGGATATTGGGCTTTTTCTGGGTCATGCCCGATTGGTATGGAGTGTATCCTTTGCTGTCAAACTCTCTCGCACCAAAAAGCCCCGCACAATGGCGGGGCTTTCAAGTTGTTCAACTAGGTCTGCCTTTTGGCTTAGCCTTTGGCATAGCCAATCGTTTGTAAGGCCTCTTTGATTTCATCCAGAATGACCGGATCATCAATGGTGGCAGGCATTTTATAGGGTGCGTTGTCCGCAATGCTGACCATCGTGCCGCGCAGGATTTTGCCCGAGCGTGTCTTGGGCAGACGATCGACAACCACAGCCAGCTTGAACGCCGCCACGGGTCCGATTTTTTCACGCACCAGTTTCACAACCTCTTTGACAACGTCGCCATGGTCACGATCCACGCCCGCATTGAGGCACAGGAAGCCAACAGGCGATTGGCCTTTCAGCTGATCGGTGACACCAATAACGGCACATTCTGCGACGTCCGGGTGACCTGCCAGAACCTCTTCCATACCACCAGTTGACAGACGGTGGCCTGCCACGTTGATAACGTCATCGGTGCGCGCCATGATGTAGACATAGCCATCTTCATCCATCATGCCCGCATCGCCGGTTTCATAGTAGCCGGGAAAGGTGGTCAGATAGGATTTCTTGAACCGATCTTCGGCGTTCCACAGCGTTGGCAGCGTGCCTGGAGGCAGCGGCAGTTTGATCGCAATCGCGCCCAGTTCGCCCGCCGGAACCGGATGCCCGCCTTCGTCCAGAATGGTCACCTCATAGCCCGGCATTGGCACGGTGGGAGACCCCAGCTTGATCGGCAGGTTTTCGATGCCCACCGGATTGGCGGCAATCGCCCAACCGGTTTCTGTCTGCCACCAGTGATCCACCACTGGCACCTGCAATTGATCCTGCGCCCAGATGATGGTGTCAGGATCGGCACGTTCCCCGGCCAGATACACCTGCTCAAGACAGCTAAGGTCGTATTTTTTGACAAACTCGCCTTTGGGGTCCTCGCGTTTCACCGCACGGAAGGCGGTTGGCGCGGTAAAGAACGATTTCACTTTGTGTTCGGAAATCACCCGCCAGAACGTGCCTGCATCCGGCGTGCCCACGGGTTTGCCTTCGAACACAATGGTGGTGTTGCCGTGGATCAGGGGCGCGTAGCAGATGTACGAATGTCCCACGACCCAACCCACATCTGACGCCGCCCAGAACACATCACCGGGGTCCACGTTATACAGGTTCTTCATGGTCCAGTTCAGCGCAACCAACTGGCCTGCTGTGTGGCGGATCACGCCTTTGGGCTGACCCGTGGTGCCAGAAGTATAAAGGATATAAGACGGGTGGTTGCCTTCAACTGGCAAACAATCGGCAGGCTCTACACCGTATTGGAACCCGTGCCAGTTCACGTCACGGCCTTCGACCAATTCCGCCACTTCCTGTTCACGCTGTAGGATTACGCAAAAGTCAGGCTTGTGTTCGGCCAGATCAATCGCACCGTCCAGAAGGGGTTTGTAATGCACCACGCGCCCCGGCTCGAGACCGCAAGACGCTGCAATGATGGCTTTTGGCGTGGCGTCATCAATGCGCACTGCCAGTTCGTTGGCGGCAAACCCGCCAAACACCACCGAATGCACCGCGCCAATACGGGCACAGGCCAGCATGGCTTCCAAAGCTTCGGGGATCATCGGCATATAGATGATGACACGGTCGCCTTTTTCGATGCCTTTGGCGCGCAAGGCACCAGCAAGGTTGGCCACCCGGTTGCGCAATTCCACATACGAGATTTCGCGTTTGGTGTGGGTGATGGGCGAGTCATAGATGATCGCTGTCTGTTCACCACGGCCTGCCTCAACATGGCGATCCACGGCGTTCCAGCAGGTGTTGACCTTGGCGTCGGCGAACCACTCATACAGGTCGTCGCCTTTTTCAAACAAAGCTTTCGAAGGGGCCTGGTCCCAGTCGATGGCCTGGGCGGCGTTCATCCAAAAAGTTTCTGGATCGTTTTTCCAGCCTTCGTACACGTCTTTGTATGCCATGGTATTCTCCTCCGAATGCGTTGTGAAGTTGTTACGAAAGCAAGGGCTCTTGCAGCAAGAGACTTTCGCGACGTCGCGTCAGATTATCGCGGAGAATTTGCATTTTTTGAGGGGCAGACCCTGCAAACCTTTGCAAACAACGTTGATTTCCGCGAATATTCAGGAAATATTTCCCTTTTTGCAAATCTGCAAATTTTTTCTTGCAAAATAAGAAGGGCGAGAATCGCCCCCTCCATAGGTCTAATCCGTCGTCGCGTCTGACTAGCCGTAGTGCGCGACGGGTGTCCCGGCAATCGCGGCCATGTTCAAAAGTCCACGTGGCGTAATCGACGGCGAAACGATGTGAGCACGGTTGCCCATACCCATCAGGACCGGCCCAACCTCAAGCCCATCCGAGCGCATCTTAAGAATGTTGCGCACACCCGAGGCCGCATCTGCGTGGGCGAAAATCAACACATTGGCCTCGCCGTCCATACGAGAGTTGGGGAAGACCCGGTTGCGCAGAGCAGCGTCAAGCGCGCTATCTACGTTCATTTCGCCCTCGTAGACAAAATCTCTGGGCTCCGAGTCGAGAATTTCAATCGCAGCACGTAGTCGTTTGCCAGACCCTTGTGCATGGTTGCCAAATTCCGACTGCGAACAAAGAGCGATCTTTGGCTCAAGTCCAAAGCGGCGCACGTGCCGGGCCGCCCCAACGGCGGTTCGTGCAAGAATTTCCGGCGTTGGCAGCTCATTAACGTGGGTATCTGCGATGAACAGCGGGCCGTCTTCGAGAATCATCAACGACAATGCGCCATGCGGCTCGAGCCCCTGACCGCCCAGCACCTGATTCACATAATTCAAATGCCAGCGGTATTCGCCAAACGTGCCACATATCAGGCTGTCGGCGTGACCGAGATGCACAGCCACAGCGCCAATTGCAGTGGTGTTGGTCCGCATGATGGCCTTGGCCAGATCGGGAGTGACGCCCTTGCGTTGCATCAACTCGTGATACGACGTCCAGAAATCCCGGTACCGCGCATCATTTTCCGGGTTCACAATTTCCAGATCCGCCCCGGGGCGGATGGCCAGACCCAATCGTTCGCAACGCGCCTCAATCACGTCAGGACGACCGATCAGGATGGGGGTCTCCGTTGTCTCTTCCAGAATGGCCTGAGACGCGCGCAGCACACGCTCGTCTTCGCCTTCAGAAAAGATGATGCGACGGCGAGCAACACGGGCTGCCTCAAACACCGGACGCATCAGCAAGGCTGATTTGAACACAGATTGATTCAGTTTTTGTATGTAGGCTTCAATGTCGTCGATCGGACGGGTGGCCACACCACTTTCCATCGCTGCTTTGGCAACAGCAGCCGACACCACACCAACAAGACGCGGGTCAAATGGTTTTGGGATCAGATAATCCGCCCCAAACGTCATTTGCTCGCCCTTATAGGCAGCAGCGGCTTCGGCGCTGGTTGTGGCGCGCGCCAACTCGGCGATGCCATCAATGCAAGCCAGTTGCATTTGGTCGTTGATCTCGGTTGCCCCAACATCCAATGCGCCTCGGAAAATAAACGGAAAACAAAGGACATTGTTGACCTGATTGGGGAAATCGCTGCGCCCGGTGGCAATAATGGCATCCGGCGCCACGCTGCGCACCTCATCCGGCATGATTTCCGGAGTGGGGTTGGCGAGCGCAAAAACAATCGGTTGAGAGGCCATTTTGGCCACCATCCTGGCTTTCAGAACGCCGGGGCCTGACAGGCCAAGGAACATGTCGGCGCCGTCGATCACCTGATCCAGCGTGCGCAGGTCTGTGTCTTGGGCGAATTCTGCCTTTTGCGGTGTCATCTCTTCGGTGCGGCCCTCGTAGACCACCCCTTTGATGTCACAAAGCCAGACATTTTCTCGTTTCACGCCCAGTTTCAGCAGCATGTTGAGACAGGCAATGCCCGCAGCACCGCCGCCGGTTGAAACAATCTTGATGTCTTCAAATTTTTTGCCGGCGACCTGCAGCGCATTGGTGGCCGCAGCCCCAACCACAATGGCAGTGCCGTGCTGGTCGTCATGAAATACCGGGATGTTCATTCGCTCACGGCAGATTTTCTCGACAATAAAACAATCCGGCGCCTTGATGTCTTCAAGGTTGATCGCCCCAAACGTCGGACCCAATGCGCAAACGATATCCGCAAGTTTTTCGGGGTCTGTCTCGTCTACTTCGATATCAAAGCAGTCGATATTGGCGAATTTCTTGAACAAAACCGCCTTGCCTTCCATGACGGGTTTTGAGGCCAGCGCGCCGATATTGCCCAGCCCCAGAACGGCCGTGCCATTTGAGACCACGGCCACAAGGTTGCCGCGCGAGGTATAGCGCGATGCGGTCGCGGCGTCTTCTTTGATCTCAAGACAGGCTTCTGCCACGCCCGGAGAGTAGGCCCGACTGAGGTCGCGTCCGTTGGCCAAAGGTTTGGTGGCGCGAATTTCCAGCTTACCGGGTTTTGGGAACTCATGGTATTCAAGCGCCGCCCGGCGCAGGTGATCTTTGGCTTTATCGGACATGTCTGGACCTCAAATTTCGAATTAGTTTAGTGTTAAACTAATTCGGTGGAAATGAAAACGGGTCGAATTGACCAAAGGTCAGCCCCCTTGCAAAAAGCGGACATGCGCCGCAATCTTGCGGGTGTTACCAGTCGCCATTGCGGATCAAGCTGTATCAGGTAACGATAGTGAATTGCCCGGTGTGATGCCAGCCTGCTGTAAAACCAGCCTGTATCGCCCGACCCGAACCTGACGGAGGACATCATGAGCCTGAACAAAGCTGCTCTGGCGGTGCGTGAAAACGCCTATGCGCCCTATTCGAATTTCAAAGTTGGCGCAGCCATCCGGGCGCAGGATGGAACGATATACAGTGGCTGCAACGTGGAAAACGTGGCCTATCCCGAAGGCACCTGCGCCGAAGCAGGGGCCATTGCCGCGATGGTGGCCGCCGGGGACACGCGTCTGACCGAGGTTTATGTTGTGGCCGATAGCCCCCATCCGGTGACACCTTGTGGAGGCTGCCGTCAAAAGCTGGCAGAATTTGGAACCGGAGATGTGGTCATCACCATGGCCAATCTCGACGGCGTAGAAGAAAAAATCACCCTGGCTGATTTGTTGCCCGGAGCCTTTGGCGAGCACCACATGGAAACCGTCTGACGCCATGGACGCCCGTGCAATAATCGCGCAACTGCGACTTGGAAATTCACCAAGCTCAGATGAATTATCTTGGTTTGCCAACGGCTTGGCAGATCACTCTGTGACGGATGCGCAGGCCGGCGCATTTGCCATGGGTGTGTGTCTTCGAGGCTTGAGCGAAGAGTCGCGCGTGGCGCTGACCTTGGCAATGCGCGACAGCGGTGACACGTTGCGCTGGGACTTGGCCGGACCGGTGTTGGACAAACATTCCACCGGCGGCGTTGGCGATTGTGTGTCTTTGGTTTTGGCCCCGGCTCTGGCGGCGTGCGGGGCGTATGTTCCGATGATCTCAGGGCGTGGACTAGGGCATACCGGTGGGACGTTGGACAAGATGGAGTCCATTCCCGGACTGCGCACCGGATTAGATGAAATGGCGTTTCGCAATGTCGTAGATGCTGCGGGCTGCGCCATTGTCAGCGCCAGTGCCGATATCGCCCCGGCGGACAAACGGCTTTATGCTATTCGGGATGTGACTGGCACGGTCGAAAGCCTTGATTTGATTACCGCGTCGATCCTGTCCAAGAAACTGGCGGCCGGCCTTGGCGGTCTGGTTCTGGACGTCAAAGTCGGGTCTGGTGCCTTTATGAAAACGCCCGATGAGGCGCGCGCTTTGGCCGAGTCGCTGGTCAGCACGGCAAATCTCGCGGGCTGCCCCACGAGTGCTGTGATCTCTGACATGAACCAACCGCTGGCCCCCTCTCTGGGCAATGCGCTTGAAGTTGCTGACTGCATGGAGGTTTTGACCGGTGTCAAAGGTGGGCCGTTGGCGGATCTCAGTGTTGCCTTGGGCGGTGTGTTGTTGGCCAATGCGGGTCTTGCCACCGATATCGAAGACGGGGCGGGCCGGATCGTGTCTGTTTTGCAGGACGGACGGGCCGCGGAACGGTTTGGTCGCATGGTGTCGGCCATGGGCGGACCTGTGCAGTTTGTCGAGAACTGGCGTCGATTTTTGCCCGAAGCGACCGTTATCCGCGAAGTTGTGGCACCCAAAGCCGGGTACATCACTGCCATGAACGGCGAGGCTCTGGGGTTGGTTGTGGTCGAACTCGGAGGAGGGCGTCAGGTGGAAAGCGATATCGTGGACGCCTCGGTGGGTTTGTCAGAAGTGGTTCGGATTGGCGACCGCGTGGGCAAAGGGCAACCGTTGTTGCGCATCCATGCCGCCCGCGAAGACGCGGCCCAACGCGCGGCGCAGGCCGTGGTGCGCGCCATTTCGATTGGCGCGACGGCTCCTGACATTCCGCCCCTTGTGCATGAAAGGATCCGCTGATGGCACGTGCCTTTCTTGTGGTGATGGATTCAGTTGGCTGTGGCGGCGCGCCGGACGCAGACGCGTTTTTCAACGGTGATCTGCCTGACACCGGCGCCAACACGCTGGCCCACATTGCTCAGGCCTGCGCCAGAGGCTTGGGGGACGTCGGGCGCAGCGGACCGCTGCAATTGCCCAACTTGGATCAACTGGGCCTCGGGGCTGCCATCCGATTGGCCAGCGGTGATGCGACGCCGGGACTGGAAGCTGTTCCACAGGGTTTTTGGGGGGCAGCAACCGAACGCAGCAAGGGCAAAGACACCCCGTCTGGCCATTGGGAATTGGCGGGCTTGCAAGTGCCCTGGGATTGGACCTATTTCCCGGATACCCATCCCGCCTTCCCCGCGAAAGTCGTCGCCGAGGTTTGCAAGATTGCCGGCACGACGGGTATTTTGGGCAATTGCCATGCCTCGGGCACAAAGGTCATCGAAAGCCTTGGCGCAGAGCACGTCAAAACGGGGTTTCCGATCTGTTATACAAGTGCTGACAGCGTGTTTCAGATTGCGGCTCATGAGGTGCATTTCGGCCTCGATCGGCTCTTGCAATTGTGCAAAGCTCTGGCACCGATGTTGCATGAAATGAAAGTGGGCCGGGTGATCGCTCGTCCTTTTGTCGGTGACAGCGAAAACGGGTTTACCCGCACCACCAATCGCAAGGATTTCGCGATTGAACCCCCTGAATCTGTTCTGACAAATTGGGTGCAGGACGCTGGCCGTACTGTGCATGGTGTCGGCAAAATCGGTGATATTTTTTCGATGACGGGGATTGATGACAGCGTGAAGGGATCAGACGCCACGCTGATGACTCATCTTCACCGACTGATTGATGAGGCCCAAGACGGCAGCCTGACATTTGCAAATTTTGTCGAGTTTGACAGCGAATATGGCCATCGCCGCGATATCGCGGGCTATGCAGCTGCGCTGGAATGGTTTGACGGCGAGATTGGTAAAGTGCTGAGCAATTTACGCAGTGGTGACCTGTTGCTGCTGACCGCCGATCATGGCAATGACCCCTCTTGGAGTGGCACCGACCACACGCGCGAACGTGTGCCCGTCCTGTGCGCAGGCATTGGCACAGGTCAGGCCGGATTGATTGAAATGGTGGATGTCGCAGCCACAGTGGCGGCGCATCTAGGAGTGCCGGGCAAACGTCCCGGAAGGAGCTTTTTATGAGCGTGTCAGATCTGCCAAAGGTCGAGTTGCATCTGCACCACGAAGGGGCCGCACCGCCAGATTTCATTCGCCAACTTGCGTTTGAAAAGAAAACAGATCTCAGCGGAATATTCGACGCAAAAGGGGGGTATGTCTTTGAGGACTTTGCGCATTTTCTGCAAACCTACGAGGCCGCAACATCGGTATTGCATACGCCCGAAGATTTCGCCCGTCTGACCCGCGCTATTCTGGAAAAAAGCGCCGCCAACGGCGTGGTCTATTGCGAAAGCTTTCTAAGCCCTGATTTTTGCGGGGGTGGGGATGTCGCGGCATGGCGCGAATATCTGCACGCCATTCAGGAGGCCGCTGACAAGGCTGAAGTCGATTTTGGCATCACCCTGCGCGGTATCGTGACCCCCGTGCGCCACTTTGGACCAGAGCAGGCGAAAAAGACCGCGCTGTGTGCTGCGGAAACTGCGGGCGACTGGATTGTTGGCCTTGGCATGGGCGGTGACGAAGGGCAGGGGCATCAGGGTGATTTTGCCTATGCGTTTGACTTGGGACGCGAGGCCGGGTTGCGGTTGACGACCCATGCCGGTGAGTTTGGAGGCCCCGAGTCCGTTTGGGAGGCTATCCGCGATCTGAACGTCGAGCGCATCGGCCATGGCGTGCGCGCCATCGAAGACCCCGCGCTGGTCAAAGAATTGGTGGCACGCCAAATCACACTGGAATGCTGTCCGGGTTCGAATGTTGTGCTGGGATTGTACCCGGACATGCCAAGTCATCCGATTGCCCGCCTGCGGGATGCGGGCGTCAAAGTGACGGTCTCTACCGATGATCCGCCATTTTTTCATACCACCATGCGCAAGGAATATGACATGCTGGCCGAGGCTTTTGGCTGGGAGACTGAAGATTTCCGCGCGCTGAATGCGACCGCCATTGAGGCGGCATTCTGCGACGAAACCACAAAAACACGCGTCAAAAAGAAACTGGAGACAAACTGATGGATCACCTTACTGTCGTCGATCACCCGCTGGTGCAACACAAACTGACTTTGATGCGTCAAACCGATACATCAACGGGCGAGTTTCGCCGTCTTCTGCGTGAAATCAGTCAGCTTCTGGCCTATGAAATCACGCGCGAGTTGCCGATGACCACCAAACGTATCAGCACACCGATGATGGAAATGGACGCCCCGGCACTGGCAGGCCGCAAGCTGGCACTGGTGTCTATTTTGCGGGCAGGCAATGGTCTTTTGGACGGTATGCTCGAGCTGATCCCTTCGGCCCGCGTTGGTTTTGTTGGTCTTTACCGTGATGAGGAAACCCTTGAACCGGTTCAATACTATTTCAAAGCTCCCTCCGAGCTGGATGAACGCATGGTGATCGCGGTGGACCCGATGCTGGCGACCGGAAACTCTTCGGCTGCGGCGATTGATTTGCTGAAAGAAGCTGGTGCCACCAATATCCGTTTTCTGTGCCTTTTGGCGGCGCCCGAAGGTGTTGCCCACATGAAAGAAGCTCACCCGGATGTACCGATCGTCACGGCCTCTCTGGATGATAAGCTGAACGAAAAAGGCTATATCATGCCGGGACTGGGTGACGCTGGTGACAGGATGTTTGGAACAAAATAGATCGTATTGTTCTCTATGAACTGTTTACTCATATAGGGTTTTACGTCTAAACTTGCCCCTACATATTGTGGGGGCACAATGAATTTAACCAGAGCAATCGCGATCACTGTGATCGGGGCATCTTTGGGTTTAGGCGCGGCGGTGCACGCTCAAACCCTCAAAAATGTCGATACGCCGAACGAATTTCCGCCGGCGTCGTAC
Source organism: Shimia gijangensis (assembly GCF_900142085.1). Taxonomy (GTDB): domain Bacteria; phylum Pseudomonadota; class Alphaproteobacteria; order Rhodobacterales; family Rhodobacteraceae; genus Shimia; species Shimia gijangensis. Next base: position 48,601 of record NZ_FQZQ01000018.1, on the reverse strand, counting down.
AAGGGTAAACAATACGTAGACAGCAAAGGCTGTGTCTATATCCGCGCGGGCGTGGATGGCAACGTGAGTTGGGTCCCCCGTGTGACCCGCGACCGCAAGGTGGTCTGTGGCTACAAACCCACGAACCCGAACGCGGCACCAACCACAGCGTCGGCTCAAAAGCTTGATAAAAATGTGGTTTATATTGAACCTGCTGCCAAACCGACTGCGTCAGCTTTGGCCCCGGCTACAAAACCTGCGACCAAGCCAAAAACCACATCGACGACGACAACAGCCGCCAAGCCCAAGACCACAACCAGCACCAAAACAACGTCAACCAAAACAAAACCGGCCTCCACGACCAGCACTGCGGCGTCGGCAACAACCACGGCCACAAAACCGAAATCTTCGTCGAACAATTTCTGGAACTGGGGATCGACAACATCCACTTCGACTTCCACATCGACGACGAAGAAAACCACGAGCACAACATCTGCGGCAAAACCGGCCACGACCAGTTCGACAACCAGCACAACCACAACCACGACAACCAGCACACAAACGCCCCGCCGAACCTTGGACCAGACCAAGCGTCAGTCCGGATACGAGGCTGTGTGCCGCGATGGTGCTAAGTCAAAATACAAAGTGCGCTGCGGTCCACAGGCAGAATTGCCTTACAGTCCGGGATCGGGCAACCCAACCGCTCCGGCACCTGTGATCAACATCAATCGCTCCGGGGCATCACTTAATGCGCCTGTGGGCACGGTTGTGAAAGAGGGTGAGGTGGCGTCAAATGTGCGCGTTGTCCCCAGGCACGTTTATGAAAACCGGCGCCTGGTTTTGACAACAACAACGGTGCCCAAGGGGTATCGCAAGGTTTTTGATGACGGACGGCTTAATCCTTACCGGGCGGAACAAACCTTTGCGGGCAAGGCGGCAATGGATGCGATTTGGACACAAGAGGTTCCGCGTGAATTGCGCCGGGACTTGCAGGATGGCAGCTCAGCGGTCGTTTCGAGCAAATCCACCACGGCCCCCGCAACCAGCAGCACTGCTGTCATTTCCACCAAAAGCGTCGCCAAAGAAAAATCCATCCGCCTGTCCGGGCAAAGCTATGTTCAGGTGGCGACCTATCAGGACAAAAACGCCGCTCAAGGGGCCGCCAAACGGATTCAATCCATGGGCCTTCCGGCAAAGATCGGCAAATATGAGCGTAACGGAGCGACCTACCGGATTGTTCTTGCAGGCCCATTTGCGACCTCGGACAAGGCGGATCGGGCTGCCAGCAAAGCCCGCGGCGCAGGCTATTCAGGTGCGTTTGTGCGCAACTGACACGACGCTCTAATTTCCACAAATTCCTTGCAGAGCGACCCAGTCGCCGTCTGTCAGCACTTGTTTTGGAGAGGTCACAAAAGGATCTGCTTCAATCAGCTCCAAAGTGCGTTCGCCTGAGGGATCCAGCGCATAGGCATAGGGCGAGGTTTTGACCTCACGTGCAGAAAAGGCCGCCAAAAGCGTGTTCGTATCGAGCGTCGTGTGCGGTAAGACCACCAGATCTTCGGCGTAGGCGCGTAGCATGTCGTCATTCAGATGCCCGGTTGTGAGCAGGCGAAAGCTGGCGAGAAAGCCCAGATGTTCAAGCATCGTGCGCAGCGGATCGTTGGTGGTGGCTTCTAACTGTTGCGCAATCACATATCCTGCCGCCACGTCCGGTTCTTCATAGTCTTCAAGGATCGAGCGGTTAATCAGTATCGTGCCGCCAGGCAGGCTTAGCGTGTCTCGCACGCCGCCTCGCACCACCACCAGTTCCCCAGACCCAAGACGTTGCGTAAGGCGATTCAAGGCCGGGGTTGCCAGCACGTCGGCGCAGGGTTTGCCGGTCAATCGCTCCATCGGAGTCATCAGAGCCAGGCCAATTTCTTGCCGTTTCACGTCGGGCACCACTGAAATTGTGTGGGTCAGTAGCGCACCAGGCAGCCAGAACACAGCGAGAGCCAAAACGCTGACCGCCGACAGAGTTAGCGAAAACAACCGCAGGCGACCAGGGCGCGGGCGCCTTTTCAGGATGGCCAGACGCAGTTTCTCAATGGCGTCGATCATCTGGCTTTCCGAAGCAGGCAGTTCCAGCGTTTCTTCCGGGTCTCCATCCGGGCTATAGATCGCAGGGCGTTTGCCGGGATTGACCCTTTCGACCGCAGGCAGCGACCAGTGGGCCAGAGCACGGTCCTGCATATCCGAGATCGTCAAAGATGCATCCCCAATAGAGACCACGACTTCGCGGCGCTGTTCATTGGATGTGGGACGCCAAAGGCCCGAAGCCTCGATCCGGTCGTATTTTTGAAGTGCCGTCATATCTGTTGGTTGGGCTGCTCTGCCTCTGTTGCTTCAAAGATAGCACGATCCACCCGTCAGGAGCAACGCAGGCAAGCATTGAATTGAAAAGTTAAGACAGTCAGGGGGCCAGCCCCCTCTCGGGCCGTTGGCCCGCTTCACCCCCGGGATATTGAGAGGCCAAAAGATCCGAGATGTGAACTCCCCGGTGCAAGGCACCAGGGAGCATCTTCTGGCACGGTCATCGGCGTCCCCGCCTGTACCGCGCGCTGAGTGTGGCGGATTAAGGTTAACGAACCCTTGCATCTTTTGGCAAAAGTATCCCGGGGGAGTCGTTGAAAATGCGCAGATTTTCAACGATGGGGGCTGGCCCCCATGTTTGGACTTCATCCTGTGTTCAGATAGATTTGGCCACTTTTCGAAGTTCAAATTTTTGGATTTTCCCGGTAGATGTTTTGGGGAGCTCCTGAAAGACAACCTGTTTTGGGGCTTTGAAACCTGCAAGGGTTTGCCGTGAAAAGGCGATGATATCAGCCTCGGTGGCTGTTTGTCCGTCCAGCAATTCCACAAAAGCGCAAGGCACCTCGCCCCATTTGTCGTCAGGCTTGGCGACTACCGCTGCCAGCGACACTGCCGGGTGCCCCATCAGAACGCCTTCAACTTCTACAGACGAGATGTTTTCGCCGCCCGAGATGATGATGTCTTTGGCGCGGTCCGCGATCTGGATATAGGTGTCGGGGTGCTGCAAGGCGATGTCACCAGAGTGAAAGTAGCCACCTTCAAAGGCTTCTTTCGTGGCCTCCGGGTTCTTAAGGTAGCCCTTCATAACAGAGTTTCCCCGGATCGCGATTTCGCCCTGTGTGGTACTGTCCATCGGGATTTGTTGCATGTTTTCATCCAGCACCGTGATGTGTTCCATCATTGGCATCGCTACGCCCTGACGGGCTTTGATGCCGGCCACTCCGGCTTTGTCCAGACGGTCCCATTCTTCGGGTTTCCACAGGCATTCGGTGACATGGCCATAGGTTTCCGTAAGGCCGTAGACCTGGGTTACATTGAACCCCAGATCTACGATCTTGGACAGCGTTGCCGGGGCCGGGGGGGCACCTGCGGTAAATACCTCGACTCTGTGGTCAAACGTGCGGCGTTCTTCGTCCAGCGCATTTACCAGCATATTCAAGACAATGGGGGCACCGCCAAAATGCGTAACACCTTCGTAGTGGATCGCGTTGTAGATGGCTGTGGCGGTGATATCGCGACAACACACCAAAGTGCCGCCCATCAGCGGCATCATCCAGGTATGGTTCCAGCCGTTGCAATGAAACAGCGGCACGATCGCCATGAACACCGGGTTCAGCACCATGCGCCAGCTGACCACGGTGCCCATGGTCATGAGGTAAGCCCCACGGTGATGGTAGACCACGCCCTTGGGGCGACCCGTGGTGCCGGAGGTATAGTTCAGAGCGAGGCTCTCCCATTCATCCTGTGGCATGATCCAGTCAAAGTCAGAGTCGCCTGAGGCCAGCAAAGCCTCATATTCCAAATGCTTGCCAGTGGCGTGAAAACCGGCTTGATCGTCAGCGACCTCGACAATCAAGGGTGCGGTGCCTTCCATCCGGGCACAGGCGGCCTCAGCCAGATCAAGAAATTGCGGATCCACCAGAACCACTTTGGCGCCGCCGTGGTCAAAGATGTAAGCAACCGTATCGACATCAAGGCGCGTATTGATCGTGTTCAAGACTGCCCCGCAGGCAGGCACGCCAAAATGCGCTTCGGCCTGGGCTGGCAGGTTCGGGATCAGCGTTGCCACCACGTCCCCTGATCTGACACCCAGTCCGAGCAGACCTGACGCCAGCCGCGTACAGCGATCATAGTACTCGGCGTAAGACTTGCGGTGTTTTCCGTAGCTGACCGCCAGGTGATCCGGAAACACGTCCCGAGCCCGCCGCAAATGCGACAGAGGCGACAGGGGTACAAAGTTCGCGGCGCATTTCTCCAGCCCCGTCTCATCAGCCATCCAGCCCATCAGATCCCTCCCTTGATTCTCTGAGCGTTGTCGTTTTTATGACAGACTACCTGTACTCGATATGTTCGAAGTAACACTGAAACGACAATTGTCAGACAATTAGAGGCAGAAATGACTGCATCCGTCAATAATCGACCCATGGTGGCGGCAGTTTCCATGATGTCTGCGATGGCCACTGTTGGGTTTATCGACAATTTTGTCAGCGTTATTGCGGAAGAAATCAGCCTTTGGCAGTTCCAGGTCATGCGTTCGACCTTTATGGCGCCTCTCTTGGTTGGCATGGCCGCCATTGGGTTGGGGCGGCTACGCCCGATACGTTGGTTACCTGTCCTGGCGCGTGCCACGATGATCACGGTCGCGATGATGTTGTATTTTGCCTCGCTTGGTTTCATGCCAATTTCTCAGGCGCTTGCCGGGCTGTTTACTTCGCCGATCTGGGTTCTGTTGATTAAGACAATTGGGCTGAAACAACGCATAGGACCAAGGCGTATCGGCGCGGTGCTGATTGGCTTTTTAGGTATCCTGCTGGTTTTGCAACCGGGATCAGATGGCTTTGGGCCTTTGATGATGATGCCCGTCGCGGCAGGATTTTTCTATGCAATCTCGTCCATTGCGACCCGAAGCTGGTGCGAGGGTGAAAGCGCGGTGTCGATGCTGGCGGCGAATATGATGATGCTCGGGTTGGCGGGGCTGGTGGTGAGCTTTCTGGTTGGACCGGTCATTCCTGAAGGCGTTGAATTTGTGAACCGTGTCTGGACTTGGGACATAGCTGCCGTACTGCCTTGGGTGGTGTTGCAGGCGGTTGGATCACTGGGTGCTGTGTTTTTGATAATTCGTGCATACCAAATGGATGAGCCCACCAACGTAGCGGTTTTTGAATACACCGCAATGCTGTTTGCACCGTTGTTTGCCTGGATCCTGTTCGGGCAAACTCTTAGTTTCCTGCAGGGGCTTGGCATTGGTATGATCGCGGCTTCCGGAGTGGTAATTGCGGTTCGATCCAAGTGATTCCAATTGGAATCAGGCTCTGAAAAAACTCTCAATTTCTGCGTGATTTCCGCCGATTTTGACCCAATCCAGTTGCGATTTGAGGATTGTCTCAGGCTCGGAAACATTGCCCCAAAACTTCCACATTTCCGACCAAGCGACTTCATACAATTCGTCACAAATAATAGGGCTGCTAACGATCATACCAGACACTAGGGGAAAACAATGTTTGGATGGAACCCATCACAGGAATCGAACACCCAAATGGTGTCTCCTGTACAAAACCTTCAGGATCCAGTTTTGCTGGGCGCCGGTTGTGGTCTTGTTGAGGGCACACATGTTGCGACACAAAATGGCTGGCAGCCGGTAGAAACCTTGCGTCCGGGAGACGACGTGCTGACTTTTGACGGCGGCATGCAACGCGTGACTGCCGTGATGCGCGACGAGCTTTGGGGGGGCATCGGCCCGTGCCCCGAAGCGCTTTGGCCTCTGATGGTGCCCGAGGGCGTTCTGGGCAATCGTCACGACATGCTGGTGATGCCTCACCAAGGTGTCCTGATCGAAAGTGACGCGATTGTGGACCAGTGGGGGGACCCCTTTGCCGTTGTCCCGGGCGCTGCTCTCGATGTTCTTGATGGTGTGGAACGCGAAAACCCATACGGTACAGTCGAAGTTGCTTTGCCAGTTTTTGAAGAGGATCAGATGGTCTTTGCAGACCAGGGTGCTTTGATGTTTTGTCAGGCCCACTGGGGGCTGGGCGCGGGTATGCTGCCAAAATATGGCGCAGCTGGAAACTACAACATGCTTCCTTTGCCTGTTGCCATGCGCGTGCTTGAGGCAGCCTGTTTTCAGGATGACCTACAGTGCGCAGTTGCCTAAGCTCAAAGGCCTGACAGAAAAAAGAACGTCCGGGATTTTGTCTCGGACGTTTTTTTCTGAGGAAGCAGACAGCCACAACATCCAAGTGCAAGTTTACGTTAGGTAAACTTCTCCTTGCATTATTGTTGCGATGTTCATACACTCTTAGGTAGAGCGCGCGTTGAGCAACCCTCAGTTGGGCTGTGTAGTGGCCCATTTTCATGATTTTGCCTCACCTTCCGGTTAAGAACAAAAAGGGCGCGCAATGTTTGGTACGCATTCAATGAGTCACATCAAATGCGAGTTTGCCCAGGTCGGTATGGCGTGCGCTCGTTGCGGTGAAGATGGCTTTGTTGAAGGCACCACTGTTCGGATGGAAAGCGATTGGCGTAACGTTGCCTGGTTGGTCGAAGGCGATATGGTTTTTACGTTTGAAAACGGCCTTCAGCCCGTGCGCCAGATCACCGTGATCGACATCTGGAAGCAACCCGGCACTTGCCCGTCGAGTGTCTGTCCTCTTTTCGTCCCAAGCGGGGCGTTGGGCAATGAAGAAGATCTGGTTTTGCAAGGCGAAACCATGGTGGCGCTCGCTTCAAAGGCTTTTGAAAAACAAAACGGCAGCAGGTTTGCCTTACTCCAGGGGGCTGATCTGATTGGGTTTATCGGTATTGAGCTGTTTCAACCCGATGTCCCGGCCAAGTTGTATCAGCTGCACTTCGATCAGGAGGAACTTGTTCCCGTTGCGAATGGGGCAATTGCCTGTTGCCCTTCTATATTGAGCGCGCTGAGTTTGGATGCGTCAGGCGATCGTGAGAGTATTGAGGCAACAACAACCGGGATCCCGAAATTGGATCATATGCAGGCCAAGGCCTTTCTTGCGCACCTCGAACAAGAGCTGGTTGAAACGCTTAATGCGCGTGCCGAAACAAAATCGGCGAGTTGACCATTCAACGGCAACCAAAAACAAAGGGCGCACCAAGAGGATGCGCCCTTTATTAGTATCTTTCGGAATTTAGGCTGCTTTTGCAGCCTCACCAAAGCGACCATAGAAAGTCTGGTTCTTCTCGGCCATTTCACGCAACAGCGGTGGGCAGGTGAACCGCTCACCGAATTTCTCGGTCAGCTCGTCACATTTTGCCGCCGCCCAAGGCGCACCCACGATGTCCAGCCATGAGAACGGACCACCCGACCAAGGCATAAAGCCCCAACCCAGGATCGCGCCCACGTCGCCTTCGCGGATGTCTTCCAGCACATCTGCTTCCAACGCGCGCACGGCTTCCAGAACCTGTGCAAAAATCAGGCGATGCTGAACCTCGGTCACATCCGGTTGCTCTTCCAGCTGCGGGAACTTGTCGGCAAAGCCTTTCCAATAGCCCAGACGTTTGCCGTTCTCGTCATAGTCAAAGAACCCGGCCTTGGCTTTGCGACCAAAGCGACCCTCATCAACCATCCAGAAGGTGACATCATCAGCCACGGATTTCGGATAGGCATTGCCCATCGCCGCCATCGTCGCCTTGGCGATCTTGGCACCCAGATCAAGCGAGGTTTCATCCACCAGCTGGATCGGTCCAACCGGGAAGCCGAGCAGCTGCGCGGCATGGTCCAAAAGCTGCGGAGCCACCCCTTCGCCGGTCATCATCACGCCCTCGTTGATGTAAGGAATGATGCAGCGGTTGGCATAGAAAAAGCGCTCGTCATTCACGACAATCGGTGTCTTCTTGATCTGACGCACATAGTCCAGCGCTTTGGCCACCGCACGTGGTCCGGTTTCGCGGCCCTTGATGATTTCCACCAGCGCCATCTTCTCAACCGGCGAGAAGAAGTGGATGCCGATGAACTGATCCTTGCGCACAGACGCCTTGGCCAGACCGGTGATCGGCAAGGTCGAGGTGTTCGAGGCAAAGATCGCATCCTCGGGGATGATCGCCTCAACCTTTTTGGTCATCTCGGCTTTGACGCCGGGGTCTTCGAACACGGCTTCGATGATCAGATCGACATCAGCCAAAGCGTTCAGATCGGTGGTGGCGTTGATCCTGGCCAGCATCGCATCTTTCTGCTCAGGCGTCGCCTTCTTGCGCTTGATGCCCTTGTCCATGAAGCTCTCGGAATAGGCTTTGCCGCGATCCGCTGCTTCCTGATTGGTGTCGATCAGCACAACATCCATGCCTGCCTTGGCCGAGACCAACGCGATACCAGCACCCATCATGCCCGCACCCAAGACGCCCACTTTCTTGACGCGCTGGTCGGGCACGTCAGGACGGTTCGCGCCTTTTTCCAGCGCTTCCTTGTTGATGAACAAGGACCGGATCATGGCCGAGGACGAGGGGTTCACCAGCACATTGGTAAACCAGCGCGCTTCGATCTTGATTGCGGTGTCAAACGGCACCATCGCACCTTCGTACACTGCGCTCAACAATGCCTTGGCAGCAGGGTAAACACCCCACGTGTTGCCGTTGACCATCGCATTGGCGCCAACAAAGGTCATGAAACCTGCGGGGTGATAGGGCTCGCCGCCGGGCATTTTATAGCCTTTTTCATCCCAGGGTTTGACGATCTTCGGCTCAGAGAGAACCCAGGCCTTGGCATCCGCCATCGGGTCTTCGCTGACCTCATCGATGATGCCCGCCATCTTGGCTTTCTTGGGGTCCACCATCTTGCCTTGCAACAGGAAAGGCGAGGCCGCCATGGCACCCATTTTGCGCACCATGCGCGTGGTACCACCGCCACCGGGGAAGATGCCGACCATAATCTCCGGCAGGCCGATCTTGGCTTTGGGGTTGTCGGCGGCAAAGATGCGGTGCGTCGACAACGGCAGCTCCAGACCAATGCCCAACGCGGTGCCGGGCAACACACAGGCAATGGGCTTGCCGCCTTTGTTGGTCTTGGCATCCATGCCTGCGCGCTCGATCTTGCGCAGAACGCTGTGCATCGACATCACACCGTCAAACATGCCCTGCGCCGGGTTGTCGCCGCCACGTTTGCCCATTTCGGCCAACACATTGAGGTCCATACCACCGGCAAACGAGCCTTCTTTGCCCGAGGTGATTACCGCGCCTTTGATGGCGTCATCCGACAGCACCGTGTCGATGATGGCATTCAGATCGCTGAAAGCTTGCTCTGTCATCACGTTCATCGACTTACCAGCCGTGTCCCAGGTGATGATCCCGACGCCATCTGCGTCTACGGAGAGATTGAAATCGCTCATGTTTTTAACTCCTTACACGCGTTCGATGATGGTGGCTGCACCCATGCCGGATGCAATGCACAGGGTTGCCAGACCGACCTCTTTGTCCGAGCGCTCCAGCTCGTCCAGAAGCGTGCCGATGATGATCGCGCCGGTGGCCCCCAGCGGGTGACCCATGGCGATTGAGCCGCCATTGACGTTCACAAGGGCGGGGTCGACGTCGAACGCCTGCTGAAAGCGCATTACAACGCTGGCAAAAGCCTCATTCACCTCAAACAGGTCAATGTCACCAATGGTCATGCCACTATCAGCAAGGATCTTTTGCGTCGCAGGTACAGGACCCGTCAGCATGATCGTCGGATCGGTGCCGATTTTACAGGTCTGGCGGATGCGCGCGCGTGGCTTCAGGCCATACTTTTTGCCGAACTCTTCGTTGCCAATCAGCACACCAGCCGAACCATCCACAATACCGGACGAGTTGCCCGCGTGGTGGATGTGGTTGATCGCCTCAAGATGCGGGTATTTCATCAGCGCGATCTTGTCGAAACCGGGCATCACCTGACCCATTTCCGCAAAAGACGCCTTTAGTGCGCCCAAGGACTGCATGTCTGTCTGCGGACGCATGTATTCGTCATAGTCGAGGATCGGCAGGCCATTGACGTCGTTCACCGCAATGATCGACTTGTCAAAACGGTTGTCATCCCACGCGGCCTTAGCTCGGCGCTGCGATTCAACGGCCAGTGCGTCGGCCTGATCGCGGCTAAAGCCATACTCGGTTGCGATAATGTCGGCCGAGATGCCTTGCGGCACAAAATACTGGTCCATCGCCACGGTCGGATCCACAGCCACGGCGGCCCCGTCTGACCCCATGGCCACACGACCCATCATTTCCACGCCGCCAGCGATATAGGCATCACCGGCGCCGCCTTTGACCTGATTGGCCGCCAGGTTCACAGCTTCCATGCCGCTCGCACAGAAACGGTTGATCGCCAGACCGGGGATCGACTCGTCAAGGTCAGATGCCAGCACGGCGGTCCGTGCCAGACAGCCGCCCTGTTCTTTCACCTGGGTGACATTGCCCCAGATCACGTCTTCCACCGCGTGGCCGTCCAGACCGTTGCGGTCTTTCAGGCTGTTCAACACGGTGGCCGACAGGCGTACCGAGGTGACTTCGTGCAGGGCGCCGTCCTTGCGGCCCTTGCCGCGCGGCGTGCGCACCGCGTCATAGATATAAGCTTCGGTCATCAGTTTCTCCTTGTCAGGTGCGGTCCGCGGGGGAACCGGGCATCAGGTCATAAGGGTGTTTCCAGCCCTCAAGGGCCTGGATGTTTGAAAGCCAGCGGTCGATATTGGGCCACTCGGCGCGATCAAACCCAAAGGGTTCGTTGTAAAACAGGTAGCCGCAGCAAGTCAGGTCAGCGTTGGTGACACCATCACCCACAATCCAGTCGCGGCCCTCAAGGTGTTTGTTCAGGATGTCATAAGCCCCCTTGAGGCGGCCCAGATTGAAGCCAATCACCTCTTTGGGCTGTTTGTCCTCGGGCAGGAAATTCATCAGGAACCGGGTCATGCCCGCAAACGATGACAGTTTGTGGTTGTCCCACAAAACCCAGCGGAAAATGTCGTAATTCTCGTCGCGGGTCTTGCCGCCGAACTTGCCGGATATCTCGGTGACATAGGCCTGAATAGCCCCCGACTGGCTGGTCTTGAAATCGCCATCCACCAGCACAGGCGCTTCGCCCAGCTCATTGACGTTTTCGCGGTAGTCTGCACTGCGGGTTTCGCCTGCGAAAAAGTCGACCTTGACCGGCTCCCAATCAAGACCGCTCAGTTCAAGAGCCAACGCGGCCTTGTAAGAATGACCGCTTTCTCCGAAGCAGTAGAGTTTAATGGTCATGCGCATTTCCCTATGGTTGGCGAGGCAGCGGGGGTTTTGCACCCCCAGTTCAAAATGCATGCATTTTGAACTTCCCCCGCAGAGTATTTCTGGCAAGATGAAGAGGCGGGTTTACGCGCCATTAAGGTTAACGCGCGAATATCAGAACTGCGGTACAGGCTGGAGAGCCGATGGCCGCGCGAGGTGAAGCCCTGCCGTCCCGCTGGCAAACGCTGGGCCGGATGGCAGGGTGGACGCCCCGCTTCATCTCGCTCTAAATACTCATAATCCAACATCATCCTCCTAAAACGTCGCCTTCAATTCAAAGTGACCTTGAAATCAGTTCCTTCATGATTTCATTGGTGCCGCCGTAGATCCGTTGCACCCGTGCATCGACCCACATTTCGCCGATCGAGTATTCCTGCATATAGCCATAGCCCCCAAAGAGTTGCAGGCATTCATCCAACACTTCTCCTTGCGTGTCCGTGATCCAGTATTTCGCCATCGCGGCCTTCTCAACTGTCAGCTCGCCAGCGATCAGCTCAGAGATACATTCATCCAGAAAGGCACGTGCGACCTTGGTTTTGGTCAGGCATTCGGCCAGTTTAAACCGCGTGTTCTGGAACTGCATGATCGGCCCACCAAAGGCTTCGCGTTCCTTGCAATAGGCGATGGTGCGCTCAACCGCGCCTTCCATCGACCCTTGGGCGATACAGGCAATGACCAGACGTTCCTGGCCCAGTTGTTTCATCATCTGATAAAACCCCTGGCCCTCTTCACCGCCAAGGAGGTTTTCGGGCGGAATTTCGACATTGTCGAAGAACAGCTCTGACGTGTCCGCAGCGTGGCAGCCGATTTTTTCCAAATTGCGCCCGCGCGAGAAACCTTCCGCCTTGGCGGTTTCAACCACCACCAACGACGTGCCCTTGGCGCCTGCTTTGGGGTCGGTCTTGGCCGCCACAATTACCAGATCGGCGTGCTGTCCGTTGGTGATAAAGGTCTTGGATCCCGACAGCCGGTAGGCGTTGCCGTCTTTCACCGCGCGGGTTTTGATTGCCTGCACGTCCGAGCCGCCCGAAGGTTCGGTCATCGCCAGCGCGCCGACCATCTCGCCGGTGGCCATTTTCGGCAGCCAGCGTTGTTTCTGCTCTTCCGAGCCGTATTCCAGAATGTAATGTGCCACGATGCCGGAATGGATGCCGTGCCCCCAGCTGGCCAGATTGGCGCGGTTGCTTTCCATCAGGATCACTGCCTCGTGGCCGAAATCGCCGCCAACGCCGCCATATTCCTCGGGGATCGAGGGGCACAAAAGGCCCAACTCTCCGGCCTCGTTCCATGTGCTGCGATCCATTTCGCCCTGTTTGCGCCATTTGTCAAAACGCGGAGCCCATTCATCGTTGATGAATTTTGCTGTCATCTCGGACAGCATCTGGTGTTCGTCGGTCATCCAGCTGGACGTCATATCATTCTCCCTCCGGCGGATCAGCGCTTGCGCGCCTCAAGCTCGGAATTAAACAGTCGCAATTTCTGGGCCAGCTTTTCTTCGTCCGTGACGGACGCGAAGTTTTCAAACAGAAAGGACAGCGCTTCGCCTTCGTCCAACCCGGCCTCTGCTGCAAAACTGCGCAGCTTGCGATAGCCGTCTTCGGTCATGGCGACCGGAAAGCGGCGGGTCAGTCGAAATCGTTTTGGCATCTGTCCTCCCAATAAGGCCCTGTGGTCGGGCGGGGTTCACCCCGCCGTTCCGATTAAAACGCGTCTGCGTGCAAGGCCATGACTGTATCCGCACCGGATTGAATGCGGGCCAGATGCATGCCAGTAGCGGGCAGACGACGAGCCATATAGTAGCGACCGGTGGTCAGCTTGGTCTCGCAGAACGCGGCGTCAGATGTGCCCGCGGCCAATTGTGACGTCGCGGCCTTGGCCATTTTCGCCCACATCAGACCCAGACACACATGCCCAAACAGATGCATGAAATCATACGAGCCCGCCAATGCGTGGTTCGGATCTTTCACACCGTTTTGCATAAAGTACATGCTGGCGGTTTGCAGATCTTTAGACGCAGCTTTCAATGGTTCAATGAAATCGGCCATGGCGTCGTCGTCGCCATTGTCCTTGCAGAAGGATTTGACCAGATCAAAGAAGGCCATCACGTGTTTGCCGCCGTCCTGCGCCAGCTTGCGACCAACAAGGTCCAGCGCCTGAACGCCATTGGCCCCCTCATAGATCATCGCAATCCGCGCATCGCGCGTGAACTGGCTCATGCCGTGTTCTTCGATATAGCCGTGACCACCGTACACTTGCTGTGCCAGCACGGTCATGTCGTAACCTTCGTCTGTCAGGAAGCCTTTGATGACAGGGGTCAACAGCGATACCAGACCATCGGCATCCTTGTCCTCACTGCGGTGTGCCGCATCGATCATCTGTGCGCCCCATAGGATAAAGGCGCGCGCCCCTTCGACGAAAGATTTCTGATCCATGAGCGAACGGCGAATGTCAGGGTGCACGATCAATGGATCGGCCGGGCCATCAGGGTTCTTGGTGCCGGTGACATCGCGGCCCTGCAAGCGGTCCTTGGCGTATTCCACAGCGTTCTGATAGGCGGCTTCAGCGGCCGACAGCCCTTGCATGCCAACACCCAGACGCGCTTCGTTCATCATGGTGAACATGGCGCGCATGCCTTTGTTTTCTTCACCCAGAAGGTATCCTGTGGCTTCGTCATAGTTCAGCACACAGGTCGAGTTGCCGTGAATACCCATCTTTTTCTCAAGCGCTCCGACCGAAACACCATTGCGCTCGCCGGGCGTGCCATCGTCTTTGACGATGAACTTGGGCACGATGAACAGGGATACACCTTTGATGCCTTCGGGGCCGCCGGGGATTTTGGCCAGAACAAGGTGCACAATGTTGTCGGCCATGTCGTGGTCGCCAGACGAGATAAAGATCTTTTGGCCGGAAATCTTGTAGCTGCCGTCACCCGCAGGGTCGGCTTTGGTGCGCATCAGACCGAGATCGGTGCCGCAGTGCGGTTCGGTCAGGTTCATCGTGCCGGTCCATTCGCACGAGACCATTTTTGGAAGATAGGTATCTTTCTGCTGATCGGTGCCATGCGCAAGGATCGCGGCAGCCGCACCATGGGTCAGACCCTGATACATGGTAAACGCCTGGTTTGATGCTGAGAACATTTCGCCAACGGCGGTACTCAGAACATAGGGCAGGTTTTGACCACCGTATTGTTCGGGCATGTCCAGACCGGTCCAGCCACCTTCTTTGACTTGTTCAAACGCCGCTTTGAAACCGGTGGGGGTATAAACAACACCGTTTTCCAGACGGCAGCCTTCCTGATCGCCAACGACGTTCAGAGGCGCCAGTAATTCGCTCGTCAGTTTGCCGGATTCTTCCAGCACGGCCTTGGTGAAATCAGCGTCCATATCATCATAACCGGGAATGTCGGATTGGGACACGTCCAGAACGTCATGCAGGACAAATTGGAGGTCTTTTACGGGGGCTTTATAAATCGGCATCGGTTTGTTCCCTGCTTATTCTGCGGCTTTTTTAGTGGTGTTAAATGAGGTGATAATGCGTTCACCCCATTTGAGCTGTTCTTTCAGATCGTCGATGGCTTCGTTCAGCTCATCGCGTTGTTCGATCATGTCCTGAAGGCGGGCTTGTGCGACCTCATAGGTACGCTTAAACTGCGTCGCTTGATGATCGTCCATGTCATAAAGATCAAGCAGCTGGCGAATTTCTTCCAACGAAAAGCCAAAACGTTTGCCGCGCAAAATAAGCTTGAGTCGGGCGCGGTCGCGCTTGGTGAAAAGCCGCTTTTGACCCTCTCGGATTGGGAACAGAAGTTCCTTGGCCTCATAGAACCGCAGGGTGCGGGGTGTTACATCATACGCATCGCACATTTCGCGAATTGTCAGTGTCCCATCGATCATGTCGTCAACCTCGTCGTGTCGTTCCATAGACAAATTGGTAGTTGCCGATCTGGATACAACATTGCTTTACGTTGACGTAAGCGAAACGTTACGTCACTTCTTAGTTGACGTATTGTTTGTAAAGGTAAAGTGAATTTTTTCAGAAAAGCGCAGTGGAAAAGTTGGTTTTGGGTCGCAATTAACCGTCGACCAATGCCGCTGTTTCGTCGCGCAACGTCTTTAGTTCGTGCATGGCTTCTTCCAGCTGGCGTTTTTGCTCTTCCAGCTCGGCGTATTGGCGATCAGCCATATCCACAAAGGCCTGCATCTGCGCCGAGGTGCCTTCGTGTTCATAAATCAGCAACCACTGGCGAATATCTTCGAGTTTGATCCCAAACCGACGCCCCCGCATGATCAACGTCATTCGCGCCACTTCCCGAGGACCAAAAAACCGGGACCGGCCTTCGCGGTCGGGTTGAAGCAGTTCAATATATTCATAGTAACGCAACGTTCTGGGCGTCACATCAAACTTGGCACACATTTCCTTAAAAGACAGGCGTTCTTCGGTCATTTGGTAATTCTCCAGTACCGCCAAGCCTATTCTGGCTTTTTGCGGGGTGCAACCGCCCCTTGCAGAGATCTGAAAATGAGGCTCATAAAGGACAGGGAAATTCAGGAAACGCACATGGCCCACCAAAAAGTAAAAATGGCAAAGCAGTTCATCAGCGCAATTCCACATTGCAAGGCGCTTGGTATGACGCTGACTGAAATCGGCGATGGAGTCGCTGTGATGGAGCTGCCTTATGACTTGCGTCTGGTCGGAGATCCGGAAACCGGTGTCCTGCACGGTGGGGCGGTGTCGGCGTTGATGGATACCTGCTGCGGGGCCGCCGCGATGAGTCACCCTTCATCGCCCGCCGGAACCGCAACCATTGATCTGCGGATCGACTATATGCGTGCTGCGACACCGGGTCAGAACGTGCGTACGCGCGCAGAATGCTATCACATCACCCGGTCAGTGGCTTTTGTGCGCGCGGTTGCGATGGATGATGACCAAGACAACCCCGTCGCGACAGCCACCGGGGCCTTTACAGTCGAGGGTCTGTCATGAGCCGCAAACCGATTGAACCCGTTCAGGTGGTCAAGCAACGCCGTGATGCCGCCCTCAGCGGGTTGGTGCATGGTGTGCCTTATGTACAGTATATGGGGATTGAATTTGATCGGCGCGGGGACGAACTGACCGCCGTGATGCCTTTCGATGAAAAACTGATCGGCAATCCTATGTTGCCTGCCTTGCACGGTGGGGCCATTGCCGGATTTCTGGAAACCACGGCGGTGATCGGGTTGGCGTGGTCGGTTCTTTGGGAGGACATCGAAACCGGCAATTTTGATTCAGATGAACTGGCAATCGGTCATTTGCCGCGTCTGCCCAAGACGATTGACTTTAACGTCGACTATTTGCGCTCTGGCCTGCCGCGAGATGCCTATGCGCGGGCGCGGGTCAACCGTTCGGGGCGCCGATACGCAAGCGTGCATGTCGAAGCCTGGCAAGATCAGCGTGGCAAACTGTTTGCACAAGCCACAGGTCACTTTTTGATGCCATCGAAACAGGATGGCTGAAACCCACGGGATCACCCATCGCCGGGTTCTGAAGACCGCCATTCCGATTGTGATTGCCAATTCCACGGTCCCCATTCTCGGGGCTGTGGATACGGGTGTGGTTGGGCAGCTGGGACTGGCGGCACCGATTGGCGCTGTAGGCATAGGCGCGATTGTTCTGACCACTTTTTATTGGGTGTTCGGGTTTTTGCGCATGGGCACAACCGGATTGACGTCGCAAGCCTATGGGGCAGGGCGCACCGGCGAAGTCTCGGCCATGTTGACCCGCTCTCTGATGCTGGGAGTGATTGCAGGCATCGCGATCATTCTGTTGCAAATCCCCCTCTATTGGCTGGCGTTCAAAATGTCGCCGGCCAGCGCAGAGGTCGAAGCATTGGCGCGCCAATACCTGCTGATCCGGGTCTACAGCGCACCTGCTGCAATCGCTCTTTATGGCGTCACTGGCTGGCTGATTGCGCTGGAACGCGCCCGGGCAGTTCTATGGCTCCAACTGTGGATGAACGGCCTGAATATCGTGTTGGATCTGTGGTTCGTGCTTGGTCTGGACTGGGGCGTTTCAGGCGTTGCTTTTGCGACGTTTCTGGCGGAATGGAGTGGTTTTGTTCTGGGCATTTGGCTATGTCGTGGCGCCTTTCGTGAACCCGCCTGGAGAGACTGGGTTCGGGTGTTTGATCGCGCGCGCCTGCGTGAAGTCATGGCAGTTAATTCTGACATTATGACTCGCTCGTTGATGCTACAGGCGATGTTTTTGTCGTTCATTTTCCTTGGTGCGCGGTTCGGCGATGTGACGCTGGCCGCAAATCAGGTACTGATGCAGTTCCTGCAAATTACCGGTCACGCGCTTGATGGCTTTGCTTTCGCAGCCGAAGCCTTGGTCGGCCAGGCGCTGGGTGCGCGCAACCGTCTGGCGTTGCGGCGGTCGGCCTGGATGAGCAGCCTTTGGGGTGTTGTGATCGTGGCGGTTCTTGCGCTTGCCTTTGCGCTCGCCGGAGGGGCCATCGTTGATCTATTGGCCAAGGCGCCGGATGTGCGGATCGAGGCACGGGCCTATCTGCCCTATATGGTGGCAGCTCCGCTTGTCGGTGTGACGAGCTGGATGCTGGATGGCATTTTCATAGGCGCGACTCGAACCCGCGACATGCGCAATATGATGGCCATATCGCTTTTGGTTTATGTGGCCGCGGTTCTGGTGCTCATGCCGCTCTGGGGAAACCACGGACTGTGGGTTGCGCTGCTGATCAGCTTTGTCGCGCGGGGGGTGACACTTTGGTTGAAATATCCCGCTCTCGAGCGTGCAGCCGGGGCCGATTAACCGGATATTGCGGTTGATCCGGTTTTGTACAAAACGGTTACGTGCCGAAAAAGTTTTGTACAAACCGGTTATTCTGCCAAAAACGCACGCGGCGCGATCTGTTTCAGAGAATTTCCAGAACAGCTTCGGGGGGGCGCCCAATGGCGGCTTTGTTGCCGGCAATTACAATCGGCCGTTCAATCAGTTTCGGACATTTCGCCATAGCAGAAATCAGGGTTTTGTCGTCATCAGATTTGGATAGGCCCAGCGCGGAAAACTCTGGTTCTTTTGGGCGCATCATGTCGATGGCCTTCATCCCCAGCAAGTCACGCACTGCAGTGATGTCGCTCTCGCTGAGCTTGGCTTCTAGGTATTTTACAACCTCAACCGCGCCTTTTTCCTCAACAAGAGCAAGCGTTTGACGCGATTTTGAACAGCGTGGATTGTGCCAGATGGTAATCATAGCCAATTCTCCCGTTTGCTGCCTACCGCCTCGGCGACATTGCCAAACCCGTCTTGCTCTAACAGCTTATCCAGCCCGCGAATGATGTCTTCCGCGAGGGACAAACCGCCATAGACCAGCGCGGTATAGAGCTGCACCACCGATGCGCCTGCGCAGATCTTGTCATATGCGTCCTGCGCATTGCAGATACCGCCCACGCCCACCAGTGGCATCTTGCCTTCGGTCAGCTGCGACAAACGCGCCAGAACACGCGTGGACTTAGTGAATAATGGGGCGCCAGACAGGCCGCCAGCTTCATTTTTATGCTGAGATGTCAGTGCCTTGCGATCCAGTGTTGTGTTCGTGGTAATCACGGCGTCCAGTTTGGACTCGATCGCCACTTCCGCGATTTCCGCGATCTCTGCATCCGACAAATCAGGCGCAATTTTTAGGAACACAGGGATGTGTTTGGCCAGTCCGTTACGGGTCTCCATGACACCCGCCAGCAGGGCAGACAAAGCCGCTTTGCCTTGCAAATCCCGGAGCTTTTCGGTGTTTGGCGATGATACATTCACCGTGGCGAAATCCAAATGCGCACCACAACACGCCAGCACTTTGGCAAAATCGCTGGCACGGTCGTCGCTGTCTTTGTTGGCCCCAAGGTTAAGGCCAATCACGGCGTCTTTGGGTCGGTTTGCCAGTCGTGCTGCAATCGCCTCCATCCCGTCGTTGTTAAAGCCAAACCGGTTGATGGCGGCGTAGTCTTCGGTCAGGCGGAACAGCCGTGGCTTTGGGTTGCCGGGCTGTGGGCGAGGCGTCGCAGCCCCCACTTCGAAAAACCCAAACCCCGCTTTGGAAAGACCTTTTAAGGCAGTGGCGTTTTTGTCAAATCCAGCGGCCAATCCCACAGGGTTCGCCAGATCAATCCCTGCGAAAGTGGTCTTCAGCCGATCTGACGTAATCTTACCCGGGGCCGGGGCCAACCCCATCTGCAAGGCGCGCAAGGCCCAGCCATGCGCCGCTTCGGGATCAATCGAGCGCAAAGCCCGCATACCAAAGGTTTCAATGAGTTTCATAAGCCAAGTCCTGCCGGGAATTGATGCACCCCGTCTTGCAGCGGCAAGGGCTGCGCCCAGGCCACATCTTCGATTTTGAAAACCCGGTAAAGATGAGGGAACAATGCCCCTCCGCGCGATGGTTCCCAAACCAGATCGTCCCCCAAAGCGTCAGTCTCAACACCAAGAAGAAACAAACCCTTTTCACCCGCAAAATGCTTGGCAGCAGTTTCGGCGGCCTGCTCAGCAGTTGAAAAATGCACATAGCCATCGGTGACATCGATAGGCGCCCCGGCGGTCTCGCCGTTTGCGCGCAACTCAGCCCATTCTGTGGACCGGAAAATCTTGAAAATCAGCATAAAACCCATGTGCAACGCTTCGGCCGCAAGGTCAAGCGAGAGAAGTTTTGACTCAAAGGTCAAAACGGAGTCACCATTGCCCTTTAAATTGTCCAACGGAAGGGGAGTGCCGATGTTTTCTCGTGTCATGACAAGTGTGGCCGCCATCGCTTTTAGTACTGGTGCAGCAATGGCAGATTATTCGCTGACCATATTGCACACCAACGATTTTCACTCACGATTTGAACCGATTAGCAAATATGATTCAGGGTGTTCGGAGGACAAAAACGTCGAAGGCAAATGCTTTGGTGGTTCGGCCCGATTGATGACAGCAGTCGCCGAAGCGCGTGCGCGTTCTAACAATGCGATTCTCGTGGATGGTGGTGACCAGTTTCAGGGCACGCTATTTTACACCTATTATAAGGGCAAAGCTGCCGCCGAGATGATGAACAAAATGGGGTATGACGGCATGACCGTCGGCAACCACGAGTTTGACGATGGCCCGGAAGTGCTGCGTGGCTTTATGGATGCGGTGAACTTTCCGGTTGTGATGTCCAACGCGGATGTCAGTGCCGAAGAAATGCTCGCTGGCAAACTGCAGAAATCGGTGGTCATCGAAAGAGGTGGTGAAAAGATCGGCCTGATTGGCCTGACACCTCAGGACACGGATGAGCTGGCCAGCCCGGGTCCCAATGTGACCTTTTCTGATCCGGTGGCCGCGGTGCAGGGCGAAGTCGACAAATTGACCGAAATGGGCGTGAACAAGATCATCGTGCTCAGCCACTCGGGGTATGGCGTCGATCAGCATGTTGCGGCCAAAACCACGGGTGTGGATGTGATCGTGGGCGGACATGATAACACCTATCTGTCCAACACGTCAGACCGCGCCAAAGGGCCATATCCGACCATGGTGGGCAGCACGGCAATTGTGCAGGCCTACGCATACGGCAAATTTCTGGGTGAATTGAATGTCACCTTCAATGACGCAGGCGAGATCACCGAAGCGGTCGGTGAGCCTATCATCATGGATGCTGCCGTGGCTGAAGACGGGGACACCAAGGCGCGTATCGCCGAGCTGGCCGGGCCGCTGGAAGAAATTCGTCAAAAGGTTGTGGCTTCGGCAGCCGAGCCCATCGTCGGTGATCGTGAAGTATGCCGGGTACAGGAATGCGCCATGGGCAATCTGATTGCTGACGCCATGCTGGATCGCGTAGCGGATCAAGGTGTGAGCATCGCGATTGCCAACTCGGGTGGCATTCGCGCCTCAATTGACACGGGCGAGGTGACTATGGGCGAAGTGCTGACGGTGCTGCCGTTCCAAAACACGCTGTCGACCTTTCAGGTGTCGGGTCAAACTGTGATAGACGCGCTGGAAAACGGCGTGAGCCAGGTAGAAGAGGTCAAAGGCCGCTTCCCACAAGTCGCGGGCCTAAAGTTTTCTTGGAGTGCTGAGGTTGCACCAAACGAAGGACGAGTCAGTGATGTGATGGTGATGGAAGGCGGCGCGTGGGGACCGATTGATCCGGCCAAAACCTACACACTGGTGTCGAACAACTATGTGCGGGGCGGTGGCGACGGTTACAAAATGTTCCGCAGTGCCGAAAATGCCTATGACTACGGCCCTGATCTGGCGGATGTTTTGGCCGAGTACATGGCCAAGAATGCGCCCTACACGTCGTATACAGATGGGCGCATCACCCAGAAGTAAATGCGCTGTCTTGACAGTCGCGACCCCGCCGGGAAACTGGCGGGGTCTTTTATTCGGAGTGCTCATGGATCATCCGCTATTCGATCTGATTGATCAGAAAATCCAGCAAGCCCAGAAAGACGGCGCCTTTGATAATCTCGAAGGGGCGGGCAAACCGCTGCCTCAGGAGGATGATCCCCAAGACGCGCTTTTGAACCGGCTTGTTCGGGAGAGTGGCGGTGTGCCTGAATACGTTTCAATCAGCCGAGAGCTAAGCCGGCTGAGAGAAGAATTGCGCGAAACCGGTGACCGGACCCAACGCCAGGACATCCTAAAAGAGATGTCGATGATGGAAACCCGCCTTGAGATCGCGCGCACGTCTTTCCGTTAGTCGAGATCGGGCCAAAGCGCTGGATCAAGAGCATCACAAAATGGGGCCAGAGCCTTTTCAAAGCGGCGCCAACCACCCAGTGACTTTTGATGAACCCCTTGACGTACTTGTGTCACGGACGCCGTGCGCACCATTGCGGTGTTTTTTTCCGGGGCGGCCATTTCGGCGATCCAGTCTAACCCGCAGAACTTTGCCATCTCGCGGCTTGCCCCTTCGATGTCAGACACGATGTCTTTGTAATCTAATGTTAAAATGCGATCCGGATACAAGTCTTGCCAATGCGTCATGTAACGTCGGTACAAGTTCGCTTGGTAGGCCATAGCACGCTGATCAAAGGTGAAGTTCATCCAAGGATTGGGAAAAAAGTTTCTCCACATCGACAATGCTACATCGCGCGGGTCCCGGGTAAGGTGCACAAATACTGCGTCGGGGAAGGTTTTTAGCAAGGCATCAACATACCGATAGTTGGCAGGCATTTTATCCACGAAAGCCTGCACTTTGAGTGCCGCTTCTGGCAGATCGTCCTGAAAGGCCGCTGCGAGGGTCACTGGGTCAAAAGCCCCCTTGCTTAATGCGGGATCCAAAACCCGCGATGCCGCTTCCATTTCACCGCAACTTGCCACCTGAGGATGCGCACTCAGGACCATTTCACACAAAGTGGTTCCCGAGCGGGGCTGCCCGATGATGAATATCGGGCGCGGCATTGATTTGACCTCAGGGTCACGGTCATTTGTCGAAGTCAGTTTTCGGGTCAGCGTTTCAAATTCTGCCTCTGCCACTTTTTTGTTGAAGGGGCGTGTTTTGGCAGTCAGGGAATTTGCCCGGGCCAGAGCGGAAGCCGCGCCTTCATAATCTTTGTGCTGGAACAATAAGTTGCCCATGGCAAAGTTTAACGACGCTTGCCCCTCGGATTTCTGAGGAAGCTGCTTCAACGCAGCCTCAAGTGCAGGTTTGAGCTTTGTGTTTTCTTCCGCCGTTTGCGCAAGAACCAAGGCTCGAAAACTTTGTGCGTCCAAGGGATCGGCTTCGATCAGGCGATGATACTCGGCCTTGGCGGCTTCGCCTTGCCCTGCTTGAGCAAGCTGAATTGCCAAAAACCTTCGGGCTCGCAAATCTGACGGGCGAATTTGAAGAGCCTGTTGCAAGACAGCAAGTGCATCGTCCGTGCGATGGCGTCGGGTCAAAGGCTCGGCCATGTTTACAAGCGGAGTTGGGTCCGATGGCGCAAGATCAAAGGCTTGTTGAAAATCCGCAATCGCTGCATCGTCCTCTCTTACACAATCATGGGCCGCGCCTCTGAGGGCCCAGATCTCGGAAATTTTAGTTTCACTTTCAAGAGCTTGAGATGTGGTGGCAATGGCGTCATGGAACCGTTCGAGTGCCATTTCGGCATTTGCCTTCAGGATCATCAAAGGTACGGTTTCATCGCGCTTTTTCAAAAGGCGGTCAACTAATTCCAGCGCCTTTTCAGCACGCCCGGCTTGAACAAGGACCCTCAGAAGGTTGTCTTGTGTGCCCGCATCACCGGGCGCAAGCGCCAGAGCTTTGTTGAAAAACGAAACGGCTTGCGGGAAATTCCCGGCCTGGGCGTGTGCCGACCCTGCAGCATTGGCAAAACCGATTTCACGAGGAAATTTCTTAAATGCGGCGGTGGCGGTTTTCGCAGCCCCAGTGAATTGTCCCGCGCGCATCTGGGCGGTGATTTTTTGCATCTGAATCTGCGCCGGATTTGCCATTGTCAAATCACCTTTTGATTAGTCGAGATCAAGTTCGGGCCACAAATCCCGGTCGAGTGCGTCATTGAAAGGCCGCAGCGATGGTTCCATTGCCCGCCACCCGCCGACGGATTTCTTGTGAACGCCCTGACGGACTTGAACGACTGAGGCCGTATTCACCTGAGCCGCGTTTTTCTCGGGCGCGGCCATAGCTTCAGTCCAGTTTAGTCCGCAGAAATCGGCCAATTTGCGGCTGGCGAGTTCGACATCTGCAACAATATCGGCATAGTCCAGAGACAAGATCTGGTCCGGATACCGCTGATCCCATAGGTTCATATAGCGGCGATACAAGTTCGCCTGGTGGGCCATCCAGTTCATATTATATGTAAAATTCATCCAGTTTCCGAAGAAATAATTGCGCCACATTGACCACGCGACATCGCGTGGGTCCCGGGCTATGTGCACGACCCGAGCCTCAGGAAAAGCGGTCAGCAAATGACCAATGAACCTATAGTTTCCCGGCATTTTATCGACAAATCGGTTGGCGCCTTTTGTGTCGGCTGGCAGATGACGCAGATATCGTAATTTGAACAGGTCAGCATCAAAAGGCCGTGAATAGTCTTCAAATGCTACCATTGCGTCTGGGCCGGCTTCCAGCTCTCCACAGCTGATCACATCCGAATGGGCCGTCAGGATCATCTCGGTCAAAGTTGTGCCTGACCGTGGTTGTCCCAGCACAAAAATGGGTTGAAGCGTGGTGTTTCCCTCAGATGTGCCGGTCTGTTTCAAACCTTTGGAATGTTCACAAATGGCCTCAAACTCACGCTCTGCATGGGCCGGGTCATAGGGGCGTAGACTGGCCGCAGCTTTGTTGGCCATGGCCAGATGTTTTGTCGCGCCGCGTTCGTCCCCCTGTCGCAACAGGATATTGCCAAGCCCGAAACTCGCGAGCACAAAATCAAATGAATTTCGTCGTGTTTTACCCAGCGCGGCCTGAAGTTGAGGTAAAAAGGCCTCGTTCTGGTCCCGGGTCTGAGATTGGGCAAGCTCAAACAAAGCAAAGCCATGTGTGGGGTTAAGGTCGAGCACCTTGTAGAAATGCTCAGCGGCTTCTTCAAAGCGACCCATGGTAGTGAGTTGGCTGGCCAGGTTGTAGCGCGCGCCAAAGTGGTTAGGCGCAAGCTGCACTGCCTTCAGGGCGACTTGATAAGCCTCTTCGTTGCGAAGGCGTTTGGCCAGAAGGGGGCTGATATAGGTCAAAGTATCAGGATCCGTCGGATTGAGAGCCTGAGCTTTCTCCAGATCGGCCAACCCTTCATCAATTTCACCAATTTCCGCCAGCGCCAGCCCCCGGATGTTCAATGCGGGAACCATTTCAGGCGCATGTTGCAGGGCCTGTGATGCTGCCTCAATCACGGCTTGCTCTTCGCCTTGGTCATTGTGCGACAACGCGCGCAGAAAGTACAAATGTGCCGGGGCATCGCGGTTGGTGAGAAAGCGGTCGATCAACTCTCGAGCCTTGTCACGTTGATCCGCCATGATCAGCGACTGAACAAGATTGTTTTGAAGCTCTTCATGTCCGGGTGACAGTTTCAAGGCCTTCAAAAAATAGCTGCTGGCCAGTGGGTGTTGCCCCAGATTGGACAATGCGCTGCCTGCCAGATTTGCAAATTCACCAGACTTGGGATGTTTCTTAAAGGCCGCTCGCGCCGACTTGGCTGCGAACTTAAACTGCCCGGCGTCGAGCTGAGCTGCTATTTTCTCGGCGGTTTGTTGCAACGGGTTTTGCATTTTTGCCCCTCAATCCAGGTCGGGCCACAAGTCCCGGTCGAGCGCATCAATAAAGGGTCGTAGCGACGGTTCCATTGCGCGCCATCCACCGAGGGATTTTTTGTGAACTCCTTGGCGGACTTGCACGACAGACGCTGTGCGTACCTTTGCCTTGTTGCGCTCTGGAGAGGCCATCTCGGGTATCCAGTCAACGCCACATTGCTCGGCTAACTGGTGGCTGGCGGCCTCAACGTCAGAGACAATGTCGCGATAGTTCAACGTCAAAATACGGTCGCCGTACAAAGTGTTCCAATGTTGCATATAGCGTTGGTACAGGTTGGCGTTAAACGCCATCGCTTTGAGTTCAAAGGTGAAATTCAGCCACCCCGACGGGAAATGGCTGCGCCACATCGAAAGCGCCACATCACGCGGATCGCGGGCGATATGTACAATGCCTGCATTGGGAAAAGCATGAAGCAAGAAGCCTATGAACCGATAATTGGCAGGCATTTTGTCGACAAAGGCCAATGTGCCCGGGTCCATTTTTGGCAATCTCTGACGATACTCGCGGGCAAAAGTCGCCGCATCGAACGTCTCTTGACCTTCGACAATTGGCAATGTGATCTTGCCGACACCCGGCAGCTCTCCACAGGACTGCACGTCGGGATGCGACGTGAGGATCATCTCGGTCAGGGTCGTGCCTGACCGTGGCTGCCCAAGCACGAAAATTGGCTGCGGAGCATCGATATCCCCGGTTTCAGGAGCCAGATCACCGGCAGGGAACATCGAAACGATGCGATCAAACTCTGCCTCGGCGACAGTGCGATCATAGGGTCTCATCTGGGCTGAAAGTGCGTTGGACGCCGCCAAGAAACGGCCTGCCTGTTCAAAGTTGCCCTGTTGATACAACAAGTTGCCCATACCAAGGTTCAAATAGATCTGCACCGGGGCTTTCTTCGGCGATTTGGCGATAGCCGTGCGCAGCTTGGGCTCCAATTCTGCATTGCGGTCTTTGGACTGCGTCAGCACCAGTTCTGAATAGGCTTCGCCGTGCAACGGATCTATCTCTAACAGCTTGTGATACTGGGCAATCGCATCTTCAACCCGACCAACTTCGGCCAGTTGCACCGCATATCGATGGTTTGCGTTGATATGGTCCGGCCGCAGTGTCAGTGCCGTTTCAATAGCGACCATCGCCTCGTCTGTGCGGTCCAATCTGGACAGCGGAATACCCATATTGGCAAGGGGATCCGGATCAGCCGGAGTCAGTTCATGTGCAATTTCGAAATCTGCATAGGCCAGCTCGTCTTGCCCCAGGTCAGTATGGGCGATGCCTCTGATGTTGTAGGACAGAGACATTTTGGGACTGGCCGCAATGGCCTTGCTCGCAGCTTCGATTACCGCTTCGGGATTTCCCTGACGGGCGCAAGACGAGGCTTTGAGGTGGTACAACTGGGATGGGTCGGCACGGCGGGGCAAAAGCTTGTCAATCAGCTCGTTGGCCTTGGTGTGCTGATCGGTCATCACAAGTGCCTGAATAAGGTTATCCTGAACGCCCGGATCGCCGGGTGTGATCTTAAGAGCTTTGGAGAAAAAGCTGATGGCTTCGCGCAGGTTTCCGGATTGGGCCATGGCCATACCGGCAGCGTTGGCAAAGTTACCTTCGCGGGGGAACTTTTTAAGTGCGGCCTTTGCGGCCTTTGCGGCTTGGACAAACTGTCCTGCATTCATCAGAGACATGACTTTTTGTGCGTGTTGCTGATGAGTGACTGCCATGATCACGACCTTTGCGAAAATTCCAGTATGAGCCTTAAACGACCCGGTGTTAGGATGTATACATGTGCGGCAGATTTGCAATCACCTTACCCCATGACGCGATGGCGCAGCTGTTTTCTGCGGCACCGGCAAACGATCTGCCTGATGTGCCGAATTTCAACGTGTGCCCGACAACGCAAGTGCATGTGGTGCGCGGTTCGGAAAACGGGCGCAGATTGGTGGCGATGCGCTGGGGGTTCCTGCCGCATTGGTACAAGGCCACGGAAGGCGGGCCATTGCTGATCAATGCGCGTGCTGAAACCATTGCCGAAAAACCAGCTTTTCGCGCGGCCTGCCGGGAAAGCCGTTGCCTGATCCCTGTGACGGGCTTTTATGAATGGACCAAGGACGACGACGGTGTGCGGTGGCCTTGGTATATTCACAGTCAGGGTCCTCTGGCTTTGGCCGGTATCTGGCAAAACTGGAGTTTTGAAGACCTGACGTTCGACACCTGCGCCATTGTTACAACCGGGGCGAACAAGACCATGTCTTCGATACATCACCGCATGCCGGTCATTGTCAGTCACGAAGACTGGCCGCTTTGGTTGGGCGAAGAAGGGCACGGCGCGGCAAAACTGATGCAGGCGGCGCCTGATGATCTGTTGCAGTTTCATCAGGTGGATCGGGCAGTGAATTCAAACCGCGCCTGCGGCCCCGAGCTTATCGAACCGCTGTAGGTCGCGTGATTATCAAATAAACCAAGTTAATCTTTCAAGGTGGACTCAGTCGCTTGGCATTGGACCCCGATGGGATCGTGGGCCATGATGCCACCACCCCGGAACAGCCGAGATATGACGATGAGCAACCCGACATACTACACCCCAGCGGGCGGCCTGCCGCCGCAAACGCAACTTTTGACAGATCGCGCGATGTTCACCGATGCCTATGCGGTGATCCCGCGTGGCACGATGACAGATATTGTTACGTCCTTCTTGCCATTTTGGAGTGAGGCACGTTTCTGGGTGATTGCACGGCCATTGTCGGGGTTTGCGGAAACCTTTTCGCACTATATCGCTGAAGTGGCGCCCGGCGGCGGAAGTGAGCGGCCTGAGTTGGACAGTAACGCCCAAGGGGTGCTGTTTGTTACCGGCGGGGAAGTGACCCTAACAGTCGAAGGTGAACCGCATATTCTGGCCGAGGGTGGGTATGCCTATTTGCCGGCGGGTTGTCAGTGGACGCTCAAGAACAACAGCGAAGAACTTGCCAAGTTTCATTGGATTCGGAAGGCCTATGATGCTGTGGATGGGTTAGAAAAACCCGAAGCCTTTGTCGCCAATGAAAAAGAAATTGAGCCCACATGGATGCCCGGAACCGACAAAGCTTGGGGAACGACGCGTTTTGTGGATCCAACCGATCTGCGCCATGACATGCACGTGACCATCGTGACATTTGAACCCGGCGGCGTGATCCCATTTCCGGAAACCCATGTGATGGAGCACGGACTATATGTGCTCGAAGGCAAAGCAGTTTACCGTCTCAATCAGGATTGGGTCGAAGTTGAGGCCGGTGACTACATGTGGCTGCGCGCCTTCTGCCCACAAGCCTGCTATGCTGGTGGGCCGGGTCGGTTCCGCTATCTCCTCTACAAAGACGTCAATCGCCATATGAAGCTTGGCTGAGACCCGGCTTCATTATTTCCAAAGTACTATGAGGTCAGAGCGGCGTGCCTTGGCACGCCGACCGAGGGGCAACGCCCCTTGATGCCCGTCATCACAAAAATACACTGGCTTTTGCAGGGTAAACCCGTCGATAACGTCTCAACCCACAGGAGGCGCGCATGACCGATCAGAAAACCCGCATCTTTATGAATGGTTTTGGCCGAATTGGACGGACGTTGCTGCGTATTCTGGCCAAGGGTGAGCATTCGGACATTGAAATCATCGGCATCAACGACATTGAGCCGCTGGAAACCTGCGCCTATCTTTTTGAATACGATAGCGTGTTCGGCACCTATCTGGGCGCGGTCGAAACCGCCGACAAGGCTTTGATCCTTGATGGACACGCGATCCCGTTCCACGATGTGCATGATCTGCGTGATCTCGACCTAAGAAATGTGGACGTCGTTCTGGAATGCACCGGCATGGCCGGAACCCGGGATATGGCAGAACGGGGGCTTGAGGCGGGCGCAAAATCTGTGTTGATTTCAGGGCCTTCGGATGAGGCGGATGTGACCCTTGTGATAGGGGCAAACGAGGCCGCGCTTGGCGATCACCGGATTGTTTCAAACGCGTCGTGCACAACCAATGCTCTGGCCCCACTTCTCAAACTTCTGGATGCAGAATACGGCCTGATCAGTGGTCACATGACAACTGTGCATTGTTATACCGGCAGCCAACCCACTGTCGATAAACCCCGCGCCGATCTGGCCCGATCCCGGGCGGCAGCGCTTTCTATGGTGCCGACCACCACAAGTGCTGGCCGTTTGATCGACCAGGTCTTGCCCGATCTTGCAGGTCGGGTACTTGCGCGTGCGATCCGTGTTCCAACGGCCAGCGTGTCTGCGATTGATCTCACTATTCAGACCGACAAGCCAACAACGCAGGATGGGGTGAACACATTGCTCAAGGCCGAAGCGGACAAGGCACATTTGATTGGCTGGACGGAAAAGCCTTTGGTTTCCACCGATTTGCGCATGCGGCCTGAATCCTTGATCCTGTCAGCACAAGAAACGTCTGTTTCTGTGGGGGGCTTGCTGCGTGTCTTTGGCTGGTACGACAATGAATGGGGTTTTTCCTGTCGGATGCTGGATATGGCCCGCCTGATGGGGTGTCGTTAAAGCGGCCAGAACACCAGAATAGCAGGCACAGACACCGCCACGACCAGAATTTCCAACGGCAAACCCATGCGCCAATAATCGCCAAAGCGATATCCGCCGGGGCCAAGGATCAGGGTGTTGTTCTTGTGCCCAATCGGGGTCAGGAATGCGGATGACGCTGCCACAGCGACGGCCATCAAAAAAGGATCGGGCGACACGCCCAGCGTGTTGGCCATCTGGATGCCCACGGGTGCGGCCACAATTGTGGTGGCTGTGTTGTTTAACACATCAGACAGGGTCATCGTCACGATCATCAAGACAGTCAGCACCGCCCATGCGGGCATGCCATTCGTCAGGCCGACCAATGAATCCGCGATTAATTTGGTGCCACCCGCCTGCTCCAAGGCAGCGCCCAGCGGGATCATGGACCCAAGCAAAACCACGACCGGCCATTCAATATGGTCATAAAGCTCTGAGATTGGCATGATTTTCGTCAGCACATAGGCGACCACCACGATGCCCAAAGCCACCGGCAAATAGATCAGCCCAACTGAGGCCGCGAGCACCGCGCCACCAAACAGGCCGATGGCCAGCCAGACCTTTTTGTTGTCGGTGACGACATAGCCTTTGTCGGCCAGCGGCAAACATCCCAACCATTCGGTCACATCGCCGCCGCGATCTTTAGGCACCAACACCAACAGAATATCACCGGGGCGAATTTCGGTGCGCCGCACGTGGCTGGTGATGCGACGTCCCTCTCGGGAAATCCCCATCAGAACCGAGCGTTGCCGCCAAGCCAAACCCAAAGCTTGTGCTGTTTTTCCGGCAATCCGCGAACTGTCGGTCACAACCACTTCGATCATGTCGAGCCCTTCGCCCGCTGCTTTCAGATGCTCTTCGCGTTTTTCATCTGAGAAATTTAGGTTCAAAGCGGTGCGAAATTCGTCCAAAGCGTCCGGAGTGGCTTCAATGATCAGCGTGTCTTTGGCCAAAAGTTT
The DNA here is from genome assembly GCF_900142085.1 of Shimia gijangensis. Taxonomy (GTDB): domain Bacteria; phylum Pseudomonadota; class Alphaproteobacteria; order Rhodobacterales; family Rhodobacteraceae; genus Shimia; species Shimia gijangensis. Next base: position 17,563 of record NZ_FQZQ01000018.1, on the reverse strand, counting down.
AACGTTGCGTGCGGCACCATAGCGGCGTTTGCCGTCGCGGATCAGACCGATGATGGCGACATCGGCCTCGTCTGCTTCCTCTTGTAGCTCGGCCAACCGTAGCCCAAGCAATTTGCTTTCTGTCGGAACAGTCAGTTCGGCGATGTAACTATCAAGCTCAGAAACAGATTTTCCCGCATCTTCACGTGCCGGGATCAGTCGCCAGCCGATCAGCGCCACAAAAATTAGGCCAGCGATGGCCGTGATCCCACCCACTGGGGCGAAATCGAACATTTTGTAAGGCTCGCCCATGGCTTCGCCGCGAATAGCGGCGATGATGATGTTGGGCGGCGTGCCAATCAGTGTCGCCATGCCACCAAGGATCGTGGCGAACGACAGGGGCATCAGTGACAGGGCAGGGGACCGACCTGCCTTGCGCGCAGTCTGAATGTCGACAGGCATCAGCAGTGCAAGGGCGGCGACATTGTTCATGAAAGCTGACAGGATCGCGCCAATACTACCCATCAACGCAATATGGCTGCCAAGCCCGCGTGCGCTGTCGACCAAGGTGCGCGTGATCAGGAAGACAGCACCCGAGCGCATCAATCCGGCGGACACGACCAGCACCAATGCCACCACAATCGTGGCCGGGTGGCCAAAACCGCTAAAGGCATCTTTGGTGTCGACAACCCCCAGAACGACGCCCAGCAACAACGCCGAAAAGGCAATCAGGTCATAGCGAAATTTACCCCAGAGAAGAAAAATAAACACCAGCCCAAAAAGCGAAAACAGGATAATCTGATCAGTGGTCATGGCGCGCCTCGTTACCTGTCTGTTACCCAAACAAAGCGCAGCGTGATTGGCAAGCGGGCTGATGAAGCAAAAATTCCCCGATAGTTTCGTGAGGTGTGGAATTCACTGATGAAACGCGTGATGCCCAGTCGCTTGCAGGTCAGGCCCCGGCTGGTCTATATGATGCCAAACCGACGAAACAAATGGGACGCGCAACATGGCAGGTCACTCAAAATGGGCGAATATTCAGCATCGTAAGGGACGCCAGGACGCCGCGCGTTCAAAACTGTTCTCGAAGCTGTCCAAAGAAATTACTGTCGCCGCGAAAATGGGCGACCCGGATCCTGATAAAAATCCGCGCCTGCGCATGGCGATTAAGGAAGGCAAAAGCCAGTCCTTGCCCAAAGATGTGATTGACCGCGCGATTAAGAAATCTGTCGCTGGTGAAGGTGACGAATACGAAGAAATTCGGTATGAAGGCTACGGCCCCAACGGTGTCGCCGTAATTGTTGAGACCATGACCGACAATCGCAACCGCACCGCTTCCACTGTGCGCTCAACCTTTACTAAGAATGGTGGCAACCTTGGCGAGACAGGCTCGGTTGGCTTTATGTTCGAGCGCACTGGTGAGGTGACCTATCCAGCGGATGCAGGCGACGCGGATGCGATCTTTGAGGCGGCGATTGAGGCCGGGGCTGATGATGTCGAAAGCTCGGAAGATGGTCATATTATCTGGTGTGTGGATACCGATTTGAACGATGTGTCCAATGCGCTCGAGGCCGCGCTGGGCGAGTCGCAGTCGACCAAGTTGATTTGGAAGCCCACGACCACAACGGAAATGGATCTCGAGGCGATGGAAAAGCTGATGAAGCTGATCGATGCCCTGGAGGATGACGATGATATTCAGCGCGTCACGACCAATTTTGAAGCCTCGGACGAGGTGATGGATCAGCTGTAAGCTATGCCGTCTTGCAGTAAACAGTTGACCAAACGGCGCCCAAGTGGCGCCGTTTCCTTTTTCAGCCCTGCATGAGACCATTTTTTGCAGCCCTTTGCACGGACCGTGTCAACGGCTCCAGCGCGTCTCCCAAAAGCCGTGCAGATTGCCAGAACAACGGCGTGTCAAAGCCAGCATGGGGCAATAGTGGGACCAGAGCTCCGGACGCAATATGGGACCGCACCAAAAGTTCGGGATTCATGCCCCAGCCAAGCCCTAACAGACTGGCTTCGACAAAGCCCTGAGGTGACGGCAGGCGATGGCTGGGAGGTGTCAGCTTGCGCCCCAGATACTTTTGCATCCAACGGCCCTGCAGATAATCCTTGGGATCAAAGCGCAGCATTGGGGCTGCAGACATGGTCTGCGCCGTGACCCCATCCGCAAAGTACCGTTGCATAAAGTCGGGGCTGGCCGTGGCGACATAATGCAGGTTCCCAAGCGCCCGACAATCACACCCCGACACTGCCCGATCGTTGGAGGTGATCGCAGCAGCAACTTCTCCGCGTCGGAGCCAATCGGCTGAGTATTCCTGATCATCCACCACAAGATCAAACAACATATCCGGCACATTCGCCAGCGCAGGCAGGAGCCATGTTGCCAAGCTGTCGGCGTTGACAGCAATACGCACCGGAGCGTCTGGCCCCGGCACGAGTGACCGCAAGTCCTTGTCCAGATTACGTTCCAGCAGGCCCACATTGGTCACATGCGACGCCAGCCGTCGTCCTGCATCAGTGCCCGTACAGGGATGACCACGGTGTACCAGCAAGGCGCCGACACGATCTTCAAGGGCTTTCAATCGCTGAGAAATCGCCGATTGTGTGACCCCGAGTTCTGCGGCCGCACCATCAAAACTGCCGGTGCGCAGAATTGCCGCCAAAGCCTGAAGGTGAGCGTAGTCAAATTGCATTAGCAAAACTAATCCAGTGTGAGAAATTTTAATTTGGATAATTCAGATGGGCCCGTTAGGCAAGCTTTAGCAACAGGAGACGATTGATGTTTGAAGCAGCACTTGCTGGATTTGCCTTAGGGTTTTCTCTGATCATGGCAATCGGGGCGCAGAATGCTTTTGTGCTGCGCCAAGGTCTGCGCGGAGAATATGTTCTGGCGTTGGTTTTGACCTGCGCGGTGTCTGATGCCATCCTGATTGTGGCGGGTGTTTTGGGATTTGGTGCGCTCGTCGAGGCCTATCCTCAGGCCATCGATCTTGCCCGATGGGGTGGGGCGGCGTTCCTGTTGTTTTACGGGCTGATAAGTTTTCGGGCGGCATTTCGGGGGGGGGACGCACTCAAGGAGACCGGCAGAGGCGCCAAAAGCCTTGGTGCAGCCGTGACGGCTTGCCTGATGCTGACCTGGGCCAATCCGCATGTCTATCTGGACACGGTAGTTTTGCTGGGTGGCATTTCCTCACAATATGACCCGGCCTGGGGTTTTGGGTTGGGTGCCGTGGTCGCCAGCTTTGTGTTTTTCTTTTCTCTGGGCTTTGGAGCCAGCCTGTTGCGCCCCTTGTTTACAAATCCGCGGGCCTGGCAAGTTCTGGATGTCGTCGTGGGGCTGACGATGTGGGCGATTGCTGCCAAACTTTTGATGAATTGATCTGACTTGGCAAATGAAACAAGTTAACTTGTTTCCCGTCTCGACAAGCTCTGGTGAAGCGGTGTTAATGCGCTCATGACCGACGCCTCCTCCTCAAAGCCGATGAAGGGCATCCTTTGGATGCTTTTGACTGGCCTTTGTTTCGTTGCGGTAAATGTTCTTGTGAAAACGCTTCATGGCCGAGTGCCTGCGGCCGAGGCCGCCTTTTTGCGGTATGTGCTTGGGTTGCCATTCTTGTTGCCGATGATCCGCCCGATTCTGAGCGCCCATCTTTCGGGGCGCGACCTTGGCTTTTTTGCTTTGCGTGGCGTGGTGCACACCCTGGGTGTGGTGTGCTGGTTCTATGCGATGACCAGAATTCCAATCGCGGATGTGACATCAATGGGCTACATGGCCCCGATATATGTCACGATCGGGGCGGCGATTTTCTTGGGAGAAAAGCTCGCCCTGCGGCGGATTCTGGCCGTGGCCGCAGCACTGGTCGGGGCTCTGATCATCCTGCGCCCCGGATTTCGCGAAGTGAACGCCGGGCATTTGGCCATGCTGGCCAACTCGGTGCTGTTCGCAATTGGCTATCTGATCGCAAAAAACATGAGCGACAAATTCAATCCGGCGGTTGTGGTGGGCATGTTGTCGATCACGGTGACAATCGGTCTTGCCCCATTGGCCGCGATGAATTGGGTCACGCCGAGCTGGTCAGATATGGCGGTTCTGGCTGCAGTGGCGTGTTTTGCCACGGCAGGTCACTTCACGATGACGCTCGCTTTTGCGGCGGCACCGATCACGGTGACACAGCCGGTGACGTTCCTGCAATTGGTCTGGGCGGTTCTTATAGGCTGGCTTATCTTTGACGAAGGTGTGGACCCCTGGGTGATTTTGGGCGGTTTTGTGATTATCAGCGCCATCAGCTTTATCACATGGCGCGAAGCGGTGTTGAAGCGCCGGCAGATGACCCCAACAATCAATCAAACCAAAGTTTGAAATAGGGCAACGGATAGTGCAGCAGGTGCAGGTTGCTGGTTTTTTGTTGATTGACGAGTCAATCAAAAATAAATTAGCCTGTGCGCAACTGGAATCGGAGCGCTCATGCCCAAAGTCGGAATGGAACCCAAACGGCGTGCCGCCTTGGTGGATGCGGCCATTGTCGAGATTGGCAAAGCTGGATCGCTGGACGTGACCGTGGCGCAGATCGCGCGGCGGGCCGGAATGAGTTCGGGGTTGGCGCATCATTACTTCGGCGGCAAAGAGCAGATGTTGTTAGCGGCTATGCGTCATATTCTTGGGGTCTTTACGGAACAAGTCCGCATCGGTTTTCTCAGTGCCAAAACACCGCGAGAAAGGCTCGAAGCTCTGATCCGTGCCAATTTTGCGGATCACGTGTTTGATCGAAAAAAGACCAGTGCATGGCTTAGTTTTTACGCCATGGCGCAAGCCAACGAAGACGCCGCGCGGTTGATGCAAATCTATCAACGTCGTTTACAATCAAATCTGTTGTTTGACTTGCGGCATTTGGTGGCAAACCCTGAGGCTGTCGCGGCTGCTTTGGGGGCTTTGATTGACGGCGCATACTTACGTGCGGCGCTGGCCGGACAGGGCCCTGATCCGCAAGCTGCTGAAACCGTTCTTTTGACACTGGACGCTCTGATAGGAGACGCCAAATGACCCACCCCAATATTCTAATTTTTATGGTGGACCAACTGACGGGCACCTTGTTTGAGGATGGCCCTGCCGATTGGTTGCATGTACCCAATATTCGCAAACTGGCAGACCAGTCCACGCGATTTGCCAATGCCTATACCGCCTCTCCGCTGTGTGCTCCGGGGCGGGCAAGTTTCATGACCGGATTGTTGCCCAGTGCAACGGGGGTTTACGACAACGCCTCGGAATTTTCCGCCTCAATTCCCACCTATGCGCATCATCTGCGCCGTGCTGGATATCAAACCAGCCTGTCCGGCAAGATGCATTTTGTTGGACCAGATCAGCTGCACGGATTTGAAGAACGCCTGACAACGGACGTCTATCCCCCCGACTTTGGCTGGACGCCGGACTATCGCAAACCCGGTGAACGCATCGACTGGTGGTATCACAATATGGGCTCGGTGACTGGCGCAGGTGTGGCCGAAATCACCAATCAGCTCGAATATGATGATGAGGTGGCCTATCACGCGACTCGCAAGGTTTATGATCTGGCCCGCGGTAGCGATGAACGCCCCTGGTGTCTGACAGTCAGCTTTACCCATCCGCATGATCCCTTTGTCGCGCGCAAGAAATACTGGGATCTCTATGAGGATTGCGAACATCTTCTGCCCGAGGTCGGCGCGATGGATTATGACGACCACGACCCCCATTCCAAACGCATTCTTGACGCCAATGACTGGCAGTCGTTTGATATTTCTGAGGCGGATATTATCCGATCTCGTCGCTCCTATTTTGCCAATATTTCTTATCTTGATGACAAGATTGGCGAAGTGATGGAAGCGCTTGAAGCCACACGGCAAGAGGCCATCATCATGTTCGTGTCAGACCACGGCGACATGCTGGGCGAACGTGGCCTGTGGTTCAAGATGTCGTTCTACGAGGGCTCTTCGCGTGTACCACTGATGATTGCCGCCCCCAACATGGCGCCGGGCAATGTCACAGCACCTGTATCGAGCATCGATATCTGCCCGACGCTTTGTGATCTCGCGGGTGTTGATATGGACGAAGTGTCCCCATGGACCTCGGGTGAAAGTCTGGTGCATTTGGGGCAGGGTGGTGCGCGAACAGCCCCTGTGGCGATGGAATACGCTGCCGAAGCGTCTTATGCGCCGATGGTGTCGCTGCGCTATGGCAAATGGAAGTACAATCGCTGTCTTCTCGACCCCGATCAATTGTTTGACCTTGAGGCGGACCCGCATGAGTTGACCAATCTGGCCGAAGCACCAGAGCATCAGGGCACAGTGCAAACACTGCGGGCCAAGTCTGAGGCGCGTTGGGATTTAGAGAAATTTGATGCAGATGTGCGGGCAAGTCAGGCGCGGCGTTGGGTGGTCTATGACGCGTTGCGCGAAGGAGGCTACACGCCGTGGGACTACCAGCCGATGCAAAACGCGTCCGAGCGTTACATGCGCAACCACATGGATTTGAATGTGCTGGAAGAGAGTCAGCGATTTCCGAGGGGAGAATAGGCATAAGCCATCTTCAGGCAAACGCGTTGGGAAAAGATTGAAAAAGGATGCGGAAATTTCGAAACTTGGAACCAGATCTGGATCGACGTCAAGATCAGTAAGACGCCGTTCCGTGGGCATTGTTTTTGATCGCTCGTGGTGGCTCGTAAGACAGGCTTTTACCTGCGAAATCAGGTGATGTGCGAACTCACGAAGTGCGAAACCAAACGGCTCTTGGCTGTCGCAAGATAAAACCGTCTGGGTTCGTGAAGTTTTGAGGGTCTGATCAATAGGGTCCCTGTCGTGAAACGCGTTAATCTTATTCGACGCGACCGGGTAGAGAGAGGTCAGCCGAGGCGACATCAAAGACATCCGTAACGCATAACAGCGGGGCGTGAACGCTTTCGTTGACCCGTAAAGCTGCGGTCACACCATCATAGGACGCGCCATGTGCACCTCCGGCAACCGCGGCGTTGATCGTTACTTCCGGTCCATCAAAGACAGGGGTAAAGCCGGGGCTGTCCAGCAGGATCGGAAAGCCCGGCCAGGTCAGGGGTAAGTTCGGCGTCGCCCCCTCGGGGATGTCCTTGACGGCCAGAGATCCCGAACCGCACGCCTCAGTTGGGGCCAGAACAACCCAGTGGCTGTGCCAGATTCCGCCATCATTGCCGGTGCTCCCGTCCAGATTTTCGTCAAATAGTGGCGTGTCGTCAAAGTCTGGGTGACTGGTCGCGGCCATCGCCAGAATACCGGCCCCTTCATCAAAACCAACGACGCTTGGATCAAGGGAGGTTGGCCAGACATAGGACCAGACAGGCGCACCACCAACAGAGCCTTTGGCTTCAGGAGTATCACTCCCGGCTGCTCCATTTGTGGTCATGTGGAAGCTAACCATGTTGCCAGCCCGATGAACATGCGCGGCAAGAATGTCGAAAGACGCCACTTTGGCGGTTTTGGCTTCAGGCGCAATCGCGCCACCTTGGTGAATGGCATGAGAGTCATCAGCAGATAGGCCTGTTGCACAAAGTCCAACGACGGTGACGGTTGTAAGAAATCTGATCATTTTCATCTCCAATGTTTGAGTCGATGGAAGAAAAATAGTAGCGAGTCGAAACTATTGCAATAATAATTTCGACTCGCTACATTGGGTCAATGTCTAAGAACACCCATATCAGCCAACTTATCACCCGCCTCGCGCGTCTGAGCGCTTCGGAAACCTGGGGAGGGGATCTCAATCCTGCGCAGGTCTCTGCACTCAGCTACCTGTCGCGCGCCAATCGGTTTTCTCGCTCTCCCTCTCATGTGGCCGAGTACCTCGGCACAACGCGTGGCACCATGTCTCAGACGCTCAAATCGCTTGTAGGAAAGGGTTATGTGGCAGAGGTTTCATCTGAAACCGACAGACGCTCAATATCTTATGATTTGACGCCAGAAGGTGTAAGGCTCGCCGCCCGGAGGGGTGTTCTTGACGATGCAGTTGGGTCTGTTCCCGAGCGCGAAAGAGCAATTCTGCACGGGGCGCTTTCGGACGCTCTTAGGTCACTTGTTGCTAAGAATGGCGGTCGCTCGTTTGGAATATGCAGCACATGCCGTCATCATCAGCGCAAAGGGCGCACGCCCTACTGCGGCCTTCTTGACTTGGTGCTTAAACCAGAAGAAGCGCTGCAAATTTGCCGCGAACAGACGTCATAGCCGCAAGGCGCGTATCGTGATCATGTCCTGAGAGAATGGTCCGGCCTTTGTTAGGCCGACAGGCGCTGCACCGGCTGCATTGGTCGCAACCAGCCGGTTCGCTTTTTGTCACCGTTATCCGGGCCAAAACCGGGTGATCGGGCAAAGCCGCAAATCACCTGGTTTTCGTTGACGCCAAGACGCGCGAATGAAAGGTGTTCAATCCCTAGACAAAAATGAACGCATCGCCTGAGGGAGATACACTCAACAAATCGACATTCTGCAAGACAACCTCATCCAGCCCATTCAGATTGATGATCGTGTTTACACCGTCAAACGAATAGCTGTTGAAATCGGTGCTCGACATATAGCCATACGCTACCAAATCAATCTGGTCGCCGGCCCCGAAATCAAAGTCGTTGATAGTGTCCACGCCATCTCCGGCGGCAAAGACAAAGCGATCAGCCCCTGAGCCACCGATGAGCATATCATTGCCCGCCCGACCATTCAGAACATCATCTCCGCCGCGCCCGTCCAGTGTTTCGGCGGCAGCAGAACCGGAAATGTTATCGATGCCCGAATTGGATCCGCGAATATTTTCCATGTTGAGCAATGTGTAAGCAAAGCCGTTGCCGCCCCAGGTTCCGGTCGCGATTTCAGCCGCGAGATCCACTGTGACATCGCTGACACCGGACCGGTCAAATCTGATCCGGTCAGTTCCGCCACCACCATCAATGGTATCGTTGCCCTGTTCGCCAATGAAAGCCTCGTTGGCATTGCTGCCGGTGATGTTGTCGGCGAAATTCGTGCCGCGCACCTCCCATACATTGCCGTTGATGGTATCCACGTCACCCCAGCCATCGTTTGAGGCGGTGCCATTCTCGAGATCAATGGTGATCCCGTTGGCCGCGTTCCGGTAATCGAGGCGCACGATGCCCGACAAGACGTTGATGACATCATTGCCTGCGTCCATCGACAGCTGCATCCATTGGCCCGACGCCTGATTGTTAATGGTGATCGTGTCGTCCTGCGCTGTCGTCACAAAGCCAAAGCCTCCGGCGACCCAACCAGCGTTCAGAGGGTTCGCAATATCAACAATGGTATCTGTACCGTCTGCGCCACGGCTTACTGTGGCCGTGTTCCCAATCCCATCGATTGAGGCGACAATCCCATTGGCCGCAACATAATCCGCGTAGGACAGGGTTTGATACCCGTTCAGCGCATCAGTGTAGATGATTGTGTTGTTCCCGGTGCCGGGGCGCACAATGTCGTCATACGAGTTGTCACCGGGGTTTAGAATGTCGTCTCCGGCACCCCCGTTGAGTTCGTCTGTTCCCAACAATCCGATGATCCAATCGGCCCCCGAGGTGCCGTTTAGCACGTCATCGCCGGAGGTGCCGTTGATCACGTTGACCGCGCCACCATCAAACACAAAGGCGTTTTCAATGTCTATCAACGCGGTCAGGTCAGCATTTGCAAGCGTGATTGTGTCGACTCCGTTCAGGTCTATAACAGTATTTGTTCCGTCAAAAGAGATGGACGCAAATTCCGCCGTTGAAGTGAATCCGTAGGCCGATACGTCGATCCGATCGCCATCGCTATACGAGAAATCATTGACCAGATCGTTGCCGTCACCCGGCGCAAACAAGAAGGTATCAGCCTCGGATCCGCCTTCCAGGGTGTCGTTGCCCAGACCGCCAGACAGCGTGTCGTCTCCCAACCCGCCGAGGATGAGGTCGGCGCCGTCTTCGCCCCACATATCGTCGTTGCCGCTCTCGCCTTCGATGAAATCGTCCCCGATGCCCCCAAAAAGCACGTCATTTTCCGATCCGCCCGAGATGGTGTCGTTGCCGGAACCACCCAAAACTGTATCGTCACCGTTCTGGCCCAGCAACAGATCGTGTCCACCCTGTCCGTCGATCATATCGTTGCCGCTGCGACCTTCGACTTTCTCGTCGACGTCGGACATGGTGATGCTGTCGTCACCGTTTGAGCCGCGAATGAACTCGACGCCCAGAATGGTCACATTGTAATCCGTCCCTCCCGATCCGACGCCACCATCATAAGAGACAGTTTCCGTTCCGGCATCGGTCAGGTCAACAGTGATCGAAGTGATGCCACCCCGATCAAAACGCGCGCGGTCAAGCCCGCCCGCACCACCATCGAAATAGTCGTTACCGCGCCCGCCGATAAACCGTTCCGTGAACCCGTCGGCCCCCAGGAACACATCATTCCCATTGCCGCCTGCAATTTCCAGTGCATTGGTGTAATCAATCGTATCGGTCTTGAGAAGGCTGTTTGACAGGTCGTAGACATTAACCCCGGCAAGAACCGACGTGCCGTCAAAAATCGCGCGCCCGCCAGCGCCGTCGCCGTAATGGACTGCCAGATTCTGTCCTTCGTAAGACACCCGGCCACCCGAACCACCACGGAACGTATAAGTATCATCGCCGAGCCCACCATAGATCGCGATCCAGGCATCATCGGCAAGTTCAATGGTGTAGGAATCCGCAAAGTCGGTTCCGTAAATCGCCAGCCCGTCACTTGTTGAGCTGGTTGCAACATCAATGTCTACCAGAGTGTCCGTGCCGTATTGGCCCAAATTGCCCTTGATGACGGTTCCGTCGATCGAGTTATTTTGGGTGCCGCTGAAATCCGTGACGTGAATATCCACCGTGATGCCGCCATCGAACACAAAATTGCCGGCACTGTCATAGCGTTGGTTGTAGTACAGGCCAGTGTATCCCGAGACATCACTGTAATCGAGCGTGTCGTTACCTGATCCCTGAAACACATAGTCGTTGCCGAAAACACGAACCGTTTCATCCCCCTCGTAAGCGTAAATCGTATCCCCACCCGAGCCAAGCGCGGCAAGCGCTACGCTGTCGTCGGCGCTGGTCCCGAAATAGCTGACGCTGGGCGCGGAATAGGTAACCTGTCCATTCAGGTTCATCGCATTCCAGTCTGCCATCGTGAGCCCATCCAGGATCAGATCCTGGGCGCTGCCCCAATTTGTATATTGAAGAACAAGGTCAATGGTTCCGTCGCTGTTTACGTCTGTCTCATAGGCGGCAAGGTTTTCGACATAGGCACGCGATGTTGCACCAGTACGTGACAGGTCCAGAACGTCTCCGCCCGCACCAACTTGGAAATCCAGGATACGGTTTTGGAAAATACTATCCAGCATGGTGAAGGTGTCAGCGCCCGCGCCACCGTTCATGACGTTGCTACTATAGCTCAGGATGATCGTGTCATCTCCGTCGCCGCCGTCAATGTAGTTCTCTCCGCCAATGCCATAAATGACATCGTTCCCTGCGCCGCCAAACAGCTGATTATTTAGGAAATTCCCGTAGATCAGGTCATTTCCCGCCCCACCAACAACGTTTTCGATGTTGACCAGAATGTCATAAGACATTTCGTCATTGCTGTCGTAGGCATAGCCGACATGTTCGTCTGCATCATGGCCAATGCCGGTTAGGAATGCGCCCACATCAAGGGTCGTCCCGCCGGCCCCGGAGTCCAGTATCTGACCATCGCGATTGACCTCGCGCAGGTCAATGGTCAGATTGCTGGCTGCGGATACTGACGGGTATGTCACCGTGTCATCGCCAGCGCCTCCATCGAAATAGTCATTTCCAGCGCCTGATCCGCCAACGATGATGTCGTCTCCATCGCCCGCGTCGACAATGTCATCACCATCTCCTGATATTATGGAATCGTCGCCAGCCCCAGCGTCAATGGTGTCGTTGCCAATACCGGCGGAAATTGTGTCCGCGCCGGACGCGGTTGTGACAACGTTGTTGCCATCCCCTGCGTCAATCTGGTTTGCGCCTTCGCCAGCGTCGATCACGTCGTCGCCGGACGATGTGGTCACCACGTCATTGCCACCGCCAGTCGTTGCGTTAACGTCATCGGTACCTGTCACCGTGACCACACGATCATTGTCTGCAGTTTCAGGGTCAGAGGTCATATCAACGTCAACCGGGGAACCGGTGTTGCTGTCTTCAATGACGATTTCGTCGTCGTTGCCACCTTCGACAATCAGTTCGAAGTTCTCAATTGAATGCAAATGAAGAGTTGAGGTTCCAAGCGCAAAGGACATATGGCCCTTGCCACCTGAGCTTATCCAGGCCTCTATCGCCTGAATTTGCATCTGCAGCGTCGCGTTGTTGTCGGACTGGTCGATGACAATCCGCAATGTGTCATTGCCTCTGCCACCTCGATAGCGGTCAACCGAATTGTTGTTATCTGAGACATTGTACACAAGAACGTCGTCGCCTTTGCCACCGTTTAGATGGTCGCGTCCGGCGCCTCCGATAAGTGTGTCGTGGCCCTTGCCACCCCAAAGGTGATCGTTGCCCCCGCCACCATCAATCAGATCATCGCCCTTTCGTCCCAGGATAACGTCTCTTCCGTCAGTTCCCGTCAGATCATGTGGTGCACGCTTGGCGTTTTTGTTTCTTGAAGCACTCATTTTACTGTCCCTAACCGCATGTGCACCCCTCCCGAAGAGATACGCTGCCTAAATGTATTTTGAAAAACCAACCTGAAGTGCCAATTTATGTCAGGGAAGCGTAATTAGGGAGATTGGCACAACACCAGTTCCCGCGTTTCCCGAGAAATACTGTGCAACGTTGACGGGTGGAGTGCCAGACAAATCTACCCCTGCCAGATTCGCTCGATCTGCTGGGCTCACGGCATGCGATGTGTTTGCATTTTCACTAAGGCTCTGCATTCTTTTGATGACCTATTCCCGAAAACGTTGAACCCAAGTCTTCGGTAGAGAGCCTTGAAGCGAACTGACTGAAGCCGCCTCGTTGATAATACCGTTCTGGCAAAAGACCCGTGCAACAACCATTTCACCCCAAAAGCACTCGAAATGGACAATTGCTGGGTGGGCATGGGCAGTTATCCCGCAAATACTCACTGCGTGGCAAAGACCACACGCATCCCTGAGCCGTTGGGAAAAGTGAAATTAGGGGGCGGCGTCCAGCAGCAGTTGGGCTACACGCCGGGCGTCTGCACGGGTTTTGGCAGGGTCGAGTGGCCGGGCTGATTGCGTGGCTTCCAACCAAACGCCGTCCATATAGCTTTGCAGGGCTTCGCGCACGGTTTCACGTTGGTCTTCGGGCAGGAGTGCGCGGAGTTCTGCGCGGAAATGCGATGTCACGCGGGCGCGGTTGATCCGGTGCAATCTGGCCAGCGAGGGTACGTAGGGGGCGTTGCTCCAGAATTGCACCCAAACCGAGCAATGTTCGACAGTGAACAGGCGATCAGAAAAGTTTGCATCCAGAACCGCCATCAAACGTTGTTCAGGCGAATGTGCATTGGCATAGCGCGCCAGTGTGGCGTCCTTCAAAAGCTGCAATACCCAGCGCATCGTGGCTTCCATCAGGTTTTCCTTGGAGCCGAAATAGTAGTTGATGCTGGCGGCCGTTGCGCCCGCCTCTTGCGCAATTTCAGACATAGTCACGCCGGTGAACCCGTGTTTGTGCACGGCCGTAATGGTGGCAGCGATCAGTTCATCATGTCGAATATCGCGAATGCGTTTTCTACTCATGTTGGCAGTCTTGCAAGCCTGCGGGTTTGCTGCAAGCGGGTTTTCCTTTTCAAAAATTGAATGATCATTTAAGAAATAATTTTGAAGTTTAAATTTTCTGTGATACGCCCTGCTGTCATCGTCATGCGGGCTTCATGAGCCCGGTAAACTGGGAGGTATTCATGAGTGCAATTATTTCATTTGGAATTCTGTTGGCGCTTGGGCTGGCATTGTTCTGCGTGATGAAATGGGGGAACGTGCGCAATGTCGGTGTGACACCTGTTCACCTTTTCACATTCATCGCCATTCTGTTCACGTCCGGTCTGGATGTGGGGCTGATTATGTTCCCTCTGGCGTGGGATTTTCCATTGTATGCGGACACCGCTGCCGAACCCGCCTACGCGTTTACCAACCCGTTGGCGTTGGAGTTCGGTTTCTGGGGCTTTCTGATCTGGGCGTTCTACTTTTTGACGACTTTCTATTTCTGCGTGATCGAACCACGTGTGAAGTTCTTTGAAATTCCAATCATTAAGCTGATCAACAACATCGTCATCATCGGCACCTGCGCCTTTACCGGTGCACTATTCCTGATCTATCTGCCATATTACGCGACCTTTATGGGCGACGGAGAAACCGTGATCCCTGCGTTTTATGTCATCACATTTCTGGTTATTCTGGTGGCCGCATTCTCGTCAACAGACATCAAATATGTGCGTGTCCTGTCAGTTGGATCGACCGGGCTGTTTGCCGCTCTGATCCTGCTTATGTGGGGATTTGGTGGCATGGGGCTTGGCGGATTGTTTGGCACAGCATCCAACATCGGTGGATATTTCACCAATATTCACAAATTCATCCTGCCAATGACGGATTATCACGAGTTCTACCTGTTCTGGTGGTTCGCATGGTCGATCATGATTGGCCAGTTTACCTCACGTTTTGTGGGCGGCATGAAGACATGGCAGGTGCTTGCCGCGCTGCTGATCTTCCCATCGATCCCGCTCGGCCTGTGGTTCTCGGTTCTGTACTATTATCACCTGAACAGCATCGAGCTGACGCTGATGATCAACGTGTCCATGATGGTTGTGGGGATCATCTTTGTGATCAACTCGTTTGACTCATTGATTCGTCTTTACACCGACAACCTGAACCTGACCGCAGCGCGTTTCGGTACCGTGCCTTACGTGCTGGGTAACGCGGTTGTTCTGTTTGGTCTGACTCTTGCCTTCCAGAGCCAATGGTTGCAGATCCAGTGGATCGGTATCGTGGTGATTGGCCTTTATGTGGCATGTTTGGCTTACATACTGTTCGCCAAGAGAGCCGAGGTGATGGCGATCGACAGTTCTCCAGAAGACCGCGATCTCGATTTCCACAAGATTGACAAGGTGCACTAGAAGCAACAGCCCGGTGCGGAGGCTTTCGCGCCGGGCATACTTATAGAATTCCCTTTAAGAAAGCTGGGGGCGACATGAACGCGGATTATGTGATTGTTGGGGCTGGTAGCGCTGGCTGCGCGATGGCCTATCGTTTGTCTGAGGCAGGCAAGGACGTGCTGGTCATTGAACATGGTGGAACCGATGCGGGGCCATTTATCCAAATGCCGGCAGCCCTCAGTTATCCCATGAATATGGGCGTCTATGACTGGGGTTATAAGACTTTACCTGAGCCACATCTGGGCGGGAGGACCCTTGTGACTCCACGCGGCAAGGTCATCGGTGGCTCGTCTTCGATCAACGGGATGGTCTATGTGCGGGGCCACGCTGGCGATTATGACCACTGGGAGGACAGTGGCGCCTCTGGCTGGGGGTATGCAGATGTGCTGCCCTATTTTCGACGCATGGAGCACTGGCACGAAAGCGGGCAGGGCGGTGATGTAGAATGGCGCGGCAAAGACGGGCCCTTGCATGTGTCGCGTGGCCCACGAGATAATCCGCTACACACGGCCTTTGTCAAAGCTGGCAAGCAGGCAGGCTACCAGACCACCGACGACTACAATGGCCAGCAACAAGAGGGCTTTGGCCCGATGGACATGACCGTCTGGCAAGGGCGGCGGTGGTCGGCGGCCAACGCCTATCTGCGCCCCGCTCTGGAGCGGGACAATTGCAACCTGATCCGCGCCTTTGCCCGCAAGGTTGTGATTGAAGATGGTCGCGCAGTTGGGGTGGAAGTCGAACGCGGTGGCAAAATCGAAGTGATCGGCGCCAATACCGAAGTGATCCTCGCGGCCAGCTCGATTAATTCGCCAAAGATGCTGATGCTTTCGGGTATTGGGCCCGCCAAACATTTGACCGACCATGGAATTGACGTTGTCGCAGACCGTCCGGGTGTAGGTCAGAATCTACAGGATCACCTTGAGGTTTACATGCAGGTGGCCTGCAAACAGCCGATCACATTGTTCAAATACTGGACTTTGTTCTGGAAGGGTGTCATCGGCGCAAAATGGTTGTTCACCAAAAAAGGTTTGGGCGCATCGAACCAGTTCGAAAGTGCTGCCTTTATTCGTTCCAAAGCTGGGGTAAAATACCCGGATATTCAGTATCACTTTTTGCCGATCGCTGTGCGCTATGACGGCAAGGTTGCCGCCGAGGGTCACGGCTTTCAGGCACATGTTGGACCCATGCGCTCTCCTTCCCGAGGCGAGGTGACGCTGGCGGACAGTGATCCCAACACCGCGCCGAACATCTTTTTCAACTACATGTCGTGTGATGAAGACTGGGAGGATTTTCGAACCTGCCTGCGCCACACACGTGAGATTTTCGCGCAAGACGCTTTTGAGCCTTACGTGAAACATGAAATTCAACCCGGTGAAGCGCTGCAAACTGACGAGGAATTGGACAGTTTCATCCGGGAGCACGCCGAAAGCGCCTATCACCCTTGTGGGACCTGTCGCATGGGGGCGGCTGACGATCCGATGAGCGTCGTGGACCCCGAATGCCGCGTGATTGGCGTGGATGGCCTGCGTGTGGCCGACAGTTCAATCTTTCCCCGGATCACCAATGGCAACCTGAATGGCCCCTCGATCATGACCGGGGAAAAAGCGGCCGATCACATTCTGGGACGTGGCATGTTGGCACCCTCAAATGATGCGCCTTGGTTCCATCCTGACTGGGAAACGTCGCAACGCTAGAAATCTCAACTTTCTGTCTGGTTTTTGATCCCTGTCAAAGCAGGTGGCCAACAGTGCCGCCTAGTCTCTTCATGGATTAACGAAAAGGAGCGCACTGCATGTCCCACACCCCTCACGAGCTGGCCGAAGAGTTTCCGGAATTTGTTGAAAAAATGAGCGAGCTGAAAACCTCGGACGCGCATTTTTCCAAAATGGCCGATGAATATCACGAACTGAACCGCAAAGTTCACCGGGCGGAAACGAATGTCGAGCCGCGCGAGGAATTGTCCGAAGTGGATTTGCGCAAGCGGCGTGGGTCTCTCAAGGATGAGATTTATGCCTATCTCAAGGCGAACTGATCGATAAACTGCCAAAGACGCGGCAGGACGGTAGACCTCCATAGGTCCGTGTGTCCGGCTCTCTTGGCGACGATCAATTGTTTTTGAACTGATGGGGCGGCAGCGAAAATCTGTCGCCCCATTTCTATTGGGATCAACGCGTCTTTGGTTCCGTGCATGACCAGCAAGGGTCCTTGTAAGGCTGATGCCCGATCCAGGCTTTGCCAGGTATTGTCGATCTTTTGTGCCAAATCGCCTGTGCCCGGATAATGGTGTTCGGCCAGCGCTGGTATGGATGTAAAAGGCGATTCTAAAGCTACGCGCTTTTAACCTGATGCATACCCGGCCTCGCAAAAGTAGTTCCAGCATTCTTGCGGTGTGAACATGTCGCAGACTTCGGCCAAT
>NZ_FQZQ01000053.1 GCF_900142085.1 Shimia gijangensis | reverse complement strand
GGGTGGGACCGATATCCGGGTGATCCAGGTGCTGCTGGGGCATGCCAAGCTGGAAACGACGACGATCTACACGAAAGTGGCAACCAAGACGATCCAGGATGTGACCAGCCCGCTTGATCTGCTGGTGAGCCGGGAGGCTGGTCCCGGTTAAGGCGGGCGGCCTTGCCTCGGCCAAAACTGGAGGTCGCGGATATCTTCCGCACCCATGGCGCTACCTATCGCCGGGACCACGCCGGGCACCTGAACCTGCCGCAACTCAAGGTGATGTCTGCCATCGAGAATTGCCGGACCGCAGCGCTCGGCGGGCATGTATCGGCCTGCACCAAATGCGATCATCAGCACATTGCCTATAACTCATGTCGTAATCGACATTGTCCGAAGTGCCAGGGCGCGGCAGCGAAAGACTGGATGCAGGCGCGGATGGAGGATCTGCTGCCGGTCGAATACTTCCATGTGGTCTTCACGCTGCCAGCCCAGATCGCCGACATTGCCTACCAAAACAAGGCAGCCGTCTACGGTTTGCTGTTCAAAGCGTCGGCGCAAACGCTGCTGACTATCGCTGCCGATCCAAAGCTCCTTGGTGCCCGGATCGGCATGACATCGGTGCTGCACACATGGGGATCTGCGATGACCCACCACCCGCATGTGCATGTCATCGTGCCCGGAGGAGGCGTATCATCGGATGGCACGAGGTGGATCGCCTGCCGCCCGGGCTTCTTTTTACCCGTGAAGGTCCTGTCTCGGCTGTTCCGGCGCTTGTTCCTTGAAGGGTTGGTCCGATTGCACAAAGCAGGCGAGCTCAAGTTCTTCGCCGATCTGACAATGCTGGCCGATCCCGAAGTCTTCGCGGCCTACCTCGCTCCACTGCGCAAAACCGACTGGGTCGTTTATGCCAAGCCACCCTTCGGCGGGCCCGAGGCTGTGCTGGCATATCTGAGCCGCTATACCCACCGCGTAGCGATCTCCAATCACCGCCTCGTTAGTGCTGACGCCGAGACGGTATCATTCCGATGGAAGGACTATCGCATCAAGCGGGGGGACAGGATGAAGATCATGCGCCTGCCGACAGCAGAGTTCATCCGTCGCTTCCTGATCCACGTCCTGCCGTCGGGCTTCCACCGCATCCGCCACACGGGCTTCCTCGCGAACGGTATCCGCCGTGCCAGGATTGCAAAGATCAGACAGTTGTTGAATGCCGAGCCAGAACCCGCTCAAGCGCCGGATGAGGCAACCAGCGCCGAATGCGACGATCAACCCGCGCACCCGCCTTGCCCGAAATGCGGCGGGGCCATGATCGTTATCGAGATCTTCCTGCGCGGCCAAGCACCCAAATCCCGGGCACCACCATGGGAGGACGCCGCATGACCAGTCCAACCCGATCGGCCTCGCAACGAAAAGGCACCGGACCAGTCAGTGCGGCCATCTCTCCAAATCATACGTGGCATCAGCCCTGTAGCCTCATGGCGAGAGGCCAACCAATCAAGACGTGTCGGGAAAAGAAGCTGACAAACACCGTCGGTCGTCACGCAACCGTGCGCTCTCAACGTTCGACATCGCAGCCGTAACCCACAATCCACATAGACCCAAAACAGCCCGCGCTTTCCTCCTTGTCAGATTTGTCGCCGCTGCAACTCACGCTGACAGCAGCCACAAACCTTGAACTTTGCTGCCGTTCATCTACGCGCGTTGAGTGACTGCTTTTCGATGGAACTCAAAGCCAGTGCTATTTTGTCAGCGAGCATGTCGGGCTGATCGACACTCGCCCAATGGGTGGCATTTTCGAGAACGATCCGATCCATCCGGTTTTCACTAAGCCATTCGAGAGTGGTTTTTGGGCAGTTTTCGGGATTGTAGAGATAGATCACCTTTGCTGCATTTTGCAAAACCATTCCGGGCAAATGTTTGGCGGAGAAACCTCGCGCATCTGCTCCAAGCTGCCAGAGTGCGACCGGATCAGCTTCCGATACAGCCTGTCGATATCGTGTAATGATCGGTGCTGTCGTGGACATTTCGTCCAGCCGGTCGAGAAATGCTCTTCGAAATGTAGTGGGGTCATCATAGTCGGCTGCTGTCCCTGAAAAATAGGCGTCTTCAGCCGTTATATTCCCCTCCAAGGAAAGGATTGTCGTGATGGAGCAGCCGGGTTTCCCAGCCGCGAGCGATGCGATTATCGAGGCAACCGAATGAGCTAGAACGATTTCAGCCCCACATTCGTTTGCCCGATCCGCAACAATCTGGGCAAGAGCATTGAGGGTGGTTTTCCCTGACAACGGTGGCTCTCCAAATCCCGGAAGATTGAAGGGTAGCAATCGATAGTTTTTGGCGATGTCGGTTACAGCCAGAC
Organism: Shimia gijangensis; assembly: GCF_900142085.1. Taxonomy (GTDB): domain Bacteria; phylum Pseudomonadota; class Alphaproteobacteria; order Rhodobacterales; family Rhodobacteraceae; genus Shimia; species Shimia gijangensis. The sequence continues at coordinate 3,230 of NZ_FQZQ01000053.1, read as the reverse complement.
CTTCGAACATGCTTGCATTGTCGCCAAAGCCCCCAATGCAGAGAATTACGGGGCGTATGCCCACAGTCTGGTCAAGTCCTTCCCATGCTGTTTCAACCATCCGGTTCTCCTGCGTCCCATTTAACGAACTCTAGTGCTAGGCCGCAATATCATACAAGTTGGGTGCACGCTTTCGATTGGTTGTTAGTTGCTAAGTGATTACAAACTGGTGTCGAACCCGCGTCAGTTTCGAAAGCCTACCGTTTAGACCGTAGTCGTGTTTTTAACCCATTCCGCATGAAACGGGTCGTTTCCCACTGGGCGAATGGGGTACCAGAGTAAAGAATTTTGAATTTTGGACCTGCCAAACATGGACAAAACCCCCGCTCTGACACTGGATTTGAAATCCACTATCATGCTGTTGCTGCTCGCCACGGTGTGGGGAGGATCGTTTTTCTTCGGTGAGATTGCCCTGCGAGAGGTTCCCCCACTCACCATTACCCTGCATCGTGTAATATGGGCTGTGCCGTTTTTGGCGCTGATCGTGCTTTTCAAAGGCATTGCGTTCCCACGGTCCCTCCCGGTTTGGGGAGCCTATTTGGTGATGGGCGCACTCAATAACGCCATTCCCTTTTCGTTGATCTTCTGGGGCCAGACGCAGATTGAAAGCGGGCTAGCTTCCATTTTGAACGGAACGACGGCCATGTTCGCTGCCGTTGTCGCTGGCCTTCTGCTTCCTGATGAACCTTTAACGGCAAAGAAAATCATCGGCGCTGCCTTGGGAATTGCAGGAGTGGCGTTCATCATGGGGTCAAGCGCACTGACCGATTTTAATCCCAGCAATCTGGCCCAGATCGCCATCCTTGGAGCGACGCTTTCTTATGCGTTCGCGGGTGTCTGGGGTAAGACAGCTCTTGCTGGTCAGCCTCCGCTCATGAACGCACTTGGCATGTTGATCGGCAGCACGGTGTTGATGATACCAATTGTGCTCGTGTTCGATGGCCCGCCAAGCCTTTCTCTCTCTGCGGGCGTATGGGGCGCTCTTATCGGGATGGCTGTCTTGTCGACGGCGCTGGCATACTTCCTCTATTTTGCCATTCTGGTAAGAGCCGGAGCGGCCAATTTGTTGTTGGTCACCTTACTCATTCCACCGTTTGCAATCGGACTTGGAGTGCTGTTCCTAGGCGAGCAAATGGAACGAGAAGCTTGGATTGGGTTCGCCGTTATCGCACTGGGTTTCGCGGTAACTGATGGACGCCTGTTTTCGTTCTTATCTCGAAAGGCGTCAACTTAAGAGCGGTCGTTGGTGCAAACCGCAGCATTCGGAAGAATGGGCTCGAACTGGACATTAGCTGCCGATCGCACGGATGACCGCTTTGGGCCGGGAAGCTGCCACCATTAAAGATGAAGGCGCACGTGCATTCTTCACATGGGAATTCCGATATTGTTGTCAGAGAAGTCAAAGCCATAGCATTTACTTTCATAGTGTCTCAATCTCAAACATTTTCGTCTCAACCCCAAAATCACGCCGCTGCAGGTTCCCCTAAATTCAATGACAGAAGGCGGCCACTACGGGACGCCACGTCAGAAAAGGTTGGAACCATGACACACACACGCACAAACAAAGTTCTCGCAACATTCGTCGCAACCCTCACAGCATTGAGCCTGGTGGCTGTGCCCGCCAATGCCGGTAACCACGTCGCCAAGCAAGCCGCCAAAGGCGCAGTTGTTGGTGCGGTCGCCGCCGAAGCGACAGGTGGCGACGCAGCCCAAGGCGCGGCCACCGGGGCAGCTGTTGGTGCCGTAGTTGGCGCCGTTCAAAGAAACGACTTCGAGGACCACCACGGTTATCACAACAACAATGGCCACAAAAACGGCCATGCCAAAGGTCACCGCAAGCACCGCTAAGCCTGGGCAAACCTGCAACAACCGGATTGGTTAAACCCTTCCAACCGACACCAGGTTTCTCTGGTGCTCTGCTTCAAACCCGATGAGCTTTGCGCTTGTCGGGTTTGTTGCTTGTAAGGAGCGCCGCTCCTGACCTTCGACGTAAATGGTTCTACTGGTCGGAGTTTGCCATGCGCATCGCGCAAAAACAGACGATCTGATCCGTCACATCAGAGTACACCCTGCCGTGACTGCTCTGTGTTACGCAATATGAGTATCATCAGGGCCTCTTGAAGTTGGATGTTACGATAGTCATATAAGCTTTAGACCTAAATGTTACGTTGGAGTTTTGATTTGGCACTCATTGGCTATCGCAGAGTATCAACTTACGATCAGAAACTTGATCGCCAGGATTTGGGAGATATTGACCAACTCTTTGAAGAGAAAGAGAGCGGGTCGGATCGGACGCGTCCGGCACTGCGTGAAATGCTCACATACGTCAGAGCTGGCGATGAGGTTTTGGTTTGGTCAATCGATCGCCTCGCTCGTGACTTTCGAGATTTGCAGGACATCGTCACTCAGATCACCGACAAAGGGGCAGGGATCAAGTTCCTTTCCGAAGGCTTGGCCTTTAAATCTGGTGGAGACGATCCTTTCGCAAAACTTCAACTTCACATGATGGGGGCGTTCGCAGAGTTTGAACTTGCACTCATCCGTAAGCGCCAAGCTGATGGCATCGCCAAAGCCCAAAAAAGGGGGGTCTACAAAGGTGGAAAGCGCCGGATCGATAGGGAGAAAGTCGTAGCTCTGCGCACCGAAGGTCTTGGCCCAAGTGCTATTGCTGAGCAGATGGGAGTGAGCCGGATGTCCATTTACCGAATATTGAGTGAGCCAACCGCTGGCTAGATCAGTATCGGACTGTTTCCCGGCGGAAAAAAATGTGTGCGCCGAGGCCCCCCCTTTCGGGATATTGGGTAGGGCAGTGGAGGCAGGGCTTACTTGGGCTGCAAATTTTTTCCATCGATTTTTTGCAGATCAAAAACGAGAAAGGGACCCTCCTGCCTAGCCGATTGCATATCTGCCGGCGTTAGGTAATTCAAGCTCTCGCGGTAGCGCTGATGCCATGACGGGAGAGCCGAATTGGAGTGAAGTCCTAAACAGTGTTGTGCTTTCTGGAGTTTCCATTATCGCTTGGAGGCGCTAGCAAGTTTCAAGGGCTTCTGCGTAAATTCTTTAGGTGCTTCACTTGTATCTTGATGAAAACACTCGTGAGCTACTCCCCATTTGTTGGACAGGATCTGGCGTAGTTTAAGCTACTTTTCGCTCCTGCTGATCAGGGTTGGTTGTTTCAATTCCCTGCCAAT
>NZ_FQZQ01000014.1 GCF_900142085.1 Shimia gijangensis | reverse complement strand
GCGGCAACAACCGAGACTGTTTCGGGGCTGCGAAATGAAACCGAACCCAATGTTTCCGAGAACCGTTCGATCCCTTCGACAAAACCCAGCGCCTGGCACAACCGTAAACCCGTTAGCGCCTTTTCATTATCCATCCGAACCAATCGCCTGCTTGGGGCGAAAGGTGAAAACAATGTGTGCCCAAGCCAGTTGGAAAACACGAGTAGGGATAGAATCTGCAATACAAGTTGGCCGGCGAAGTTTGCTGCCGACGCCTTAACGCCAAGCACAGGCAAGATGCCTGCAATTGCGACAATCCCGACTAGTGGAACAATCAGGCGTGCAATGCTCGACATTAAAACCCAAAAGAAACGTAATGGACCAGAACTGCCTTCGAACTTTTTGTCAAAGAAACGCCCAACCAATGATCGTACATAAAAGATCAAAAACAGACCCAAAACACCAAGGAATCCAGCAAGAAATAGGCGTTCCAGTCGGGCGTTCTTGAATTCCTTGCGACCCATTGCTTCGGTCAACTCGATGCCAGCGCCAGCACCGTAGCTCTCGATCTCGCCGATGCCTTTCACAATGGTGCTAGGCCAAAAAACGCTTGGGAAACGTTGAAAAAGCCTATTCCGGTCTTTTTCCCTTATCAACTGGTCCACCTCGTGGATGAGCAGCTCTACCTGACTAAGGCGGGCTTGCGCCTCGCGGATCGGTTGGGTTGCCTGCTTGAGTTGCTCTGCAAGCGTTTTTCTCTTTTGGGCCAATCCTTCGGTTTCCACGCTCCCATCATCTGGAGCTGGTCCCAGTGCTGACAGCTGCACCTCGATCACTCTGGCTTCAATGCTCCCGGCATCAACAATGTCAAACATCTGTTGCCGGAGGTCGTCCAAATCGTTCCGCAGCACGCTAAGAGCTTCAGCCGAGGCTCGCCCAGTTTTCAGCGCTTCTTCGGCGCGTTGGGTCAGAATTTCCTGTGGGTTAATGACATCTGAGGCTTGCGCCAAAGCAATCGTTGCCGAAGACACAAATAGAAGTATGGCAAATAGCAAGCGGCGCATGGTCGTCTCCTCAACAGTCTCGGGTTACTCAAACAATCTGGGGAAGAGGCCATTCCTGTTCAGTCAAATGTCTACCTGTCTTGATGAGGTGTCAATTCGCAGTAGCTGCGAACAGTTTTTCGTGTTGCACATTACTTTGAGCATACATGGCGTTCGGTTCTTGGTGGAACACAGATGGCAATGGAAGCGAAGATCATTCTTCTTTCCTTGATCTTTCGCTCGTTGAATTTGGAGAAATGTGTCTCTATTCCAAAGCCAGAGACATTAATCGGAACGCAGGACGTTCACTTGCCCGAACCCTTAATCAGTAACTTGCCGATCTAGTGCGAAGGACGGGTCAGGCGCATTGCCCCAAACCGTCCAGCCTTTTACGCAGAGCCCTCGTTTGTCAAAGACGTGATACCGGCGGTCGTTCCGTCGCTATAGGCAATGCACTCCCAAGGCGCTGCATCTGGGCCAACACCAACTGTAACTAAAGTCCCCGCTTCAGAAAACTCAGATGACAAAAGCCGGACTTCGCTATTGCCAGTCGACTGTGCAACCGCATTTAGACAAGCCTGGTCTGCTGGAGTAGGCGACAACGTCGCAGAGCCAGTGTCTTCCACGCACGCTGACAATAGAGTGCCAAAGATCACACAAGACGCCAGTTTAAGTGTTGTGTTCATGTTTATTCCTTTTCTGTGTTTTACGAAGTCATTTTGGTAGAACGTGTTAGATCGGCGACGAAAGCGATGCGACTTGCCAAATTTGAAACAGCAGGCCGCCGAGACACCTTAGTCAATTGCATTGGTTGTATTGGTAGTCTCCGTATTCGATCCAGTTGTTATTGCCATCTTTGAAGACGAGAAATTCAGACTGGTCCTCTCCCAACAACGCGACCACAAAACCCTGTGGCGGCTGAGCATTACCAAAGTAACTGTAGGCCGTCATTGCACGCATGGTCTCGCCGTTGACTGTCACGATAGCGTCCCATTCGCCCTGTGCTTTATCAAGGATCAGGTATTCGATCTGACGTTTAACCTGACCACCGCCGCAGTACACCACCCCCTCTGGGGCCTCCATGTTGCTGTTGCCTGCTTGCGGTGTAGAACCGCAAGAGGATCGCAGTGATCTAATAGCCTTGCCCGACCCTTTAAGGTCAAAAAGCCCATAGCTCACATCTTGATCCGCCATGGATAGATTGAGGATGGCGTTGGCTGCAATCTGATCCAGAATGAACTGGTAGTCAGCTGAGTCTTGGAACACAACTTCAACAGGATAGTTATCGACAATCCGCAGGGTGGCGTTCTCTTGACCCGCTTGGAAAGATCCGACTTCTGTCGAGCCATTTTTCATAAACCGAATTGAAAGGCTTTGCTTCCCGACGATATCTTCGCTGTCGGGATACCCGGCAGGTGCAAAGCGCAAACGGTCACATTGCAATTCCAGCGTCATGTCGCCTGTCTGAATAAACGCATTTGGGGTCTGGCCACCGCTAAATCCCCATTCAGCAAATGCAGGTGCAGCGGATATGCAAAACAGTAGACACCCAGAAAGGAAAGTGTTCTTCATTCTCAACTCCTAAAAATCCCCGATTTCTGGGGTGATAACCGTCATGCGGTGTAGAGGTAAAGGCGATTGATCACCCGCTTACGACTGTGCTCCATAAGCATTCGTGCCCTCTTGCGAAGGTCGAGAAAGCCACCAAATCATCAAGACCGAAAGGCCAAGTTGAATCGCGTACATGACCATCAAACCGGTTGCACCAAGAAAGGCTGCTGGTCCTCTCAAAGTCTCAGGGTCTTCAACGCCAGTTTCGAGCGCTGAAAAAACTGCAACCCCGGTCAGCAGCATGAACATCGTTGCGATACTGAAGGCCATTGGAAGGAGAAGATACCATCCAGGACGACCTGTATCATGTAATCGACGCCACCCCGCGGCGAGCATCGGAAGCAGCATCGCCAGTTGGAAAACTGAGTTCAACAAGTTCGATCCCTGTCCTGTTTCCGGATCAGTGTCAAAAAGGACCGAACTGAGTACCGCCAACCCGACGCTGACCAGGACGACGAACAGAACAAACCACCAATACTCTGATCTCTGCGCGCGGCCCGAAAACACGACGTACTTGGACAGACAGGTCTTGACTGATTGCGTGAAACCCATTGTAAAACCCCTCGTTTTGCTCTCGCCGTCATATTTTACGCTCTGAAATGTTTACGAAAAACAGAGGCGTTGCAAGAATTTTATGCAAATGGGAAAATTCAGACTGGGAAACCGCGCGGAAAGTGATTTACTGCAAGCAGCGTGCCCCCTGACAACACAAATCGCGCTCTTAAGCCAAAGGTTACCAATGTCACAGCCCGCATACCTACATCTGGTTTTGGGAGGAAGTGCCGGAGGGTGTCTACGCGCGGCAGTTGCAACTTACGGCCTGACAGGGCACGTGCATGTGTTCGATGATGATCTGAGCCACGGCCCGTTGAACGACAAGCAAGCTCGAGCAGCATATTTCAGAGCGCTTTACCAAAACTATGGTCAGCTGCCTGAAGATCCGGTTCCTTCATTGGCCGATTTTGATATCCCATCAGTCCATTTAGCGCAGGATCTCTCGCCGGAAGTTTGCATATGGGCGGGCGAAAATGCGTCGGAACGAACGTTCATGGAGATGGCTTGTCATAGCCTGCGCGATTTCAGAGGGCCAGTGACGCGCGTTGGCAAGACGGGTCTAAAGTCACTGCCCTATATCGGCGCACAAACTCCGGCTCTATTGGCGAGCCTTTTTGATCAACGAGACGCGATAGACTCTATGACAAGAGCAGCTCTGTCTTCTGATTTTCTGCATCAGCGAGACAGCGGAGCAACACTGCGCAAATGGGAAGCAGGCAAGATCTTCGATGTTCCCGCTGATTACTATGATAGCCTGCTGTTGGCCTGCTGTTCAAAAGACTGGGTTTCTGCTGCACGTGTTGTCGGAACGGCGATGGGGCGTTGCGATGAAAACAACTTGTTGGGTGATGTGTTTCTGTCCGGCAGGCTTCAGCACCTAATTACTGAGGGTTTGACTGAAGCATCCGGCCCTCAGGCAAGTTTGCGTGACTATGACGTGCGCCTTAGCTAATGTTACAGAACCTTGCAGCAATACGTACCTACAAAGTGGCGAACATTAATTGACTTTTGGGCAACTGAGAACTTGTTTGAAGGACTGCGAATGACAAAGAATAATTTATTGATCGTCGCGGCAGTCATAGTGATTGCAGCTATGTCGTTCTGGGCTGGACTCAATTTTCAGAAGGCACAATATAATGATGTGTGCCTTGATCTTGGCGGGGGGCAAAATCCCGGGCAGCACCCTATTTGCGTCGTTGAACAGCAAAACGCAGCGCTTTGGCTGGGACCGATCAGGATCACTCAAAATGATGTGATCGAACTAGAGATTCAACACGGGGAGGATGGGCAGTCGCAGGTTCGACTTGAGTTGACATCTGAGATCGCAAACCCTCTGGCTGCCTTCACAGAGCAATCAATTGGTAAGAATATGGACATTCGTATTGGTGGCCAATTGGTCAACTCTGTGCAAATTGCCAGCGCGATCCAGGGCACGAGCTTCATCTTGGCATTGTCTGATGGACAGGCCGAAAAACTGAAAACACTGCTCTCTCCGGACTCAAACTGATTCAGAGATACGCCACTTGTTTGGGTGTCTAGCACCCGGTTCTGATCCAAAATGGAAAAATTGTCATGAAATCTAAACTTCGTTCCATCGGCTTTGTGGCTTTTATTCTCGCCGGGCTATCATGGCTGGCCGAGACAGCGTTTTATGGGGATATCGACGCAAACGGTATCCTTCAGGAAAGCTTTTTCCTCCCTCTGACGTTCATTCTGGCTGCATTGGGGATTGTATTGCTATTAGCTTCTCTGCTGGTCAAGTTCCGTCGATGATGGGCCAGTCGGGTCTCGCTGTTTCGCACAACAGCCAAGCTTTGGACAAAGACGTGAAAGGTTTCACATGAAGTCTCTTCGACTACGACTGGCCGTCGGCATCGCAGTCATTTTGGCGGCGGTTTGCGCAAACGCGTCAGGTCACCTCACTGTGGGGGGTGTGCAAGAAGGGCCCGGAGGCGAAATCGAGGCGTTGACCGAAGGCCAGTTCTACATAGACGGCACTGCCTCCAGCGCCAGAGTGTTCACGTTCTCGAACGGAACTCGGTTTCTCTATTTCATTCCTATGATTCACCAAGCCGAGCCAGCGTTTTATGAGGCGGTGGCTGGCGAGGTAAAGCGTCTTAAAGCGCAGGGTAGCGACCTTTTCTATGAGTTCATCGACTTCGAAGCAGCGACCCTCGCAGACAAGCGTAGGATCAGGGCTATGTATGGTCTCATTCCTACACCGGCTTTTTATGCGCAGAATGCATCTGACGACTTTATAGGGCAGGATAACGCGATGTTCTTGGGTTTTCCGGGTGGCAGAGACGTCAACGTCGATCTGTCTCCGGCAGAGTTGGCAGATGCCTATGAGAATTTGGTTGGTCCGCTTGACATCAGTGACGAGAACCTCACCACACCAATTGAGGAGTTCGTCATGCCAACTGCGGATGTCACGCAACTTACGAGTGTCACAATCGATCAGAGAAACGGGCACTTAGCGAGGGTGATCAATGAAGCACAGAGTAGTGTCATTGTTCTCTACGGCGCGGCCCACGGCGCGGGAACAATGAAAAACCTGCTTGCTCTCGACCCACACTGGCGTCGGGAAAATTGAGTCCAAAGCGACGCAACAACGTGGGATGTTGGGTCTTGGAGCCTATTTTATAACTCTCTTACTGGCATTTTCAGAAGGATGCGCTGCTTCATCAGTTAGAGAGATGAGTGGCTGCAATGGGCCGACAGCGGCTGTTCTGTCAATTTCGACTAAGGTCCGGAAAGTCCGCAGTCTGTGAATTCGACCTCTGATCCTTGCTGCACGCTGCGCGAATGGCTGGTTTTCACGCTGCGCGGGAGCACCCAATTTTACGCTGACGCAGCATTTTCTACGCTGCGAGCGCAGGCAGGGGGAAATCGGACTCACAGAATGGGCTGATTTTGTTGAAAAACTATTCCTTGATCAAAGGGCTGGTCGCTGATTCAATTCCTTTATTGATTGGAGGAATTGGCGATGATGGGACCAAAGCAGGAGGCACAGGCGGCGCTTTTCTACGAGTTCTCTCTGGAAGATCACGTCCCACAAGACCACTTGCTGCGGTCGATTGATCGGTTTGTCGATTTGAGCAGCATTCGAGTTCACCTTGCTGATTTCTACAGCCACACAGGTCGTCCATCTATCGACCCTGAGCTACTGATCCGGATGCTTCTCGTTGGCTATTGCTTTGGTATCCGTTCTGAGCGTCGTCTGTGCGAAGAGGTTCATCTGAACCTTGCGTATCGCTGGTTCTGCCGCCTTGATCTGACCGACCGTATTCCGGATCACTCGACGTTTTCAAAGAACCGCCACGGTCGTTTTCGCGAGAGCGATCTGTTGCGTTATGTGTTCGAGATGACAGTGGCGCGCTGCATGGAAGAGGGACTGGTCAGCGGTCAGGGTTTTGCAGTGGATGCCAGCTTGATCAGCGCTGATGTTCAGAAACAGAACTCCAGCAACCCCGACGACTGGGCGGCCCGCGATGCTGACCCTGATGAAGCGCCACGCGCGGTGCGCGAGTATTTCGACGTTCTGGATGATGAGGCTTTTGGTGCAGCTAGCGAGGTCATACCCAAGTTTACTGCCCATGCCGATCCGGCCAGCCAATGGACTGCGGCGCGCAAAGGGCCCGCATTCTTTGCTTATTCTGACAATTATCTCATCGACACGGACCACGGTATCATCATGGATGTGGATGCATCACGGTCGATCCGACAGGCCGAAGTGGGCGCGATGCGCAAGATGATTGATCGCACCGAAGACCGCTTCGGCATCAAACCCCATTGGGTGGCGGCTGACACTGCATATGGCTCATCCGACAATTTGGTTTGGTTGACTCTCAAGCGGAAGATCCTCCCGTTCATCCCTGTCGTTGACCATTCAAAGCGCAAGGATGGCACTTGGTCACGATCCGACTTCACCTGGGACGATGACAATGACCAGTACATCTGCCCGGAAGGCAAAGAACTTCGTCATACCCGGCGGAACTACTCGGACCCCGCCCGAAATGCTCCAGGCATGAAAGCGAAGAACTACGGCGCTCTCAAATCAGATTGCCTGAACTGCCCATCAAAAGCCAAATGCTGCCCCAACACAGACACCCGTCGTATCCGCCGCGAGAAGTATGAAGTCGTCAGAGACTTTGCTCGGGAATGCACCGCCTCGGAGTTCAATCCGAAGGCTCAGGCGCGACGAAAGAAAGTTGAGATGCTCTTTGCACACCTCAAACGCATCCTTGGTCTGGGCAGGCTTCGATTGCGAGGGCCGTGTGGTGTCCAAGATGAATTTACACTCGCAGCAACCGCCCAAAACCTCCGGAAACTGGCAAAACTCAAGCCAATGATGCCCGCCACAGGCTAAGAACAGGACCCAACACCGGTCGTTCAATAAAATCAGCGCAGTAGCTCAACGCGCAACGTCAAAACCAACGACTTTTTCAACGAAATCGGCTCTTTCCGGCCGTTAGCTGCGTTTTGCGCCAATGTCCGCACTGAGTGGTTAGTGCTTGAAGCAATTCTCTCGGTGCCAAGTGACAAATTCTGCCCTTGGTCGATTAGCGAGGCGGACCGGCACCATGATCTTGCCGGACGAGTTGATCATCGACGTCACGGCTTCGATATCGTTGCTTTGACGGGAAACCAGAATTGTCAGGTCGTCTGCCAACCCAACCAGGCCGCGATCAAACATCCAGTGCGCGGTTCCCGACAGGGCGAGCCCATTGCTAACGATGTCGGGGCCGTCATGCTCCACTGGTCTGATATGAGCGGCTTCCACCTCTGCACGACCACCGCCGTTGATCAGACGTAAACCAGTGATGGCGCAGCGCTCGCCGTAGGCGCGCAGGACGTTCTTTCTGAAATTACGATCGCGAACCGCGCGATTGGTCAGCTGGTTGACGCGTTCCCGTGCGGGCATGTGTTGGAAAGGTGTTTGCGCGTCTTGAAACCCCGGCAACTGCATCGAGTCGCCCACGCGAGGCAGGATGTCCTCATCCCGTCCAAGGCCGCGTTCGACAATTCGAGCAAAGTCATCAGGAGACAGGATTCTTACTGCGGCTTGCGCGCGTCCGGATATCTTGCCTTGATCGTTCAACAACCCTTGTTCGACGATTGAATTTTCGTCTCGAAATGAAACAGGGTCGCCGAAATCAAGATACGTTCCTGGCTCGATAACCGCCAAGAACATGTCCGGTTTCCTAGGATCCGGAATGATCTCCTGGACCTTAGCGACAGCAAAATAGCCTTTGGTCTCTTTGACCTTGCTTGGCTCTAGGTAGACGATCCAATCCCCTTCGCACTGTTGGGCACGCGAGAGGTATTGCTTGGGAAACTGATACCGCTCAGAGGGGATGTCGTCGTAGATCGAGTCGCGGCGATGGATGAAGATACCGAAGGCCATCGGATCACCCGCGTTGAAGACGTTCCAGTTTTCGATCGGCCGCGCGTAGGGTCAGCACCGCACCTGTCAAAAATGGAAGTGCTAAGCCTGCTGCTGCGATGGCAAAAATCATGATGGCAGCCAAAACCGAGTATTCGGCGGTCTGTTGTGCCAATGATAGTCGGCCCAAGCCAATCAGGTAGAAGACACTGGTTCCCAGGAAGATCAGGTAAAGCGGCCCAAAGGGTTCAATCACCTCACGACGGGTGCGCTCCAAGACTGAATGTCGCAACATGTTCCAGCGTTTGCTTGCCTTGTTCACCAGATTACTCCCTTACCAACTCGATCCATGTGTGCACGTCGTCATCCGTCACTTCACGGCCTTCGACATGCGATTGATACCAACGGGCGACGATGGCACCGCGCTTTTCGCTTTTGATTTTTATGCCCGCTTCGGTGAGGTGCTTGTCCATCGAGCTTTCGATGTGTTTGAGCGCTTCGAAATCATGCCCCGCCCGAATGGATTTGGTGCCTAGTAGTAGCCAGGCGACGTCAATAGCATAGCGGCTTTGCATCTTCACGAGGGCCTCGACCGGGACGCCGCGTTTGCCCTTTTCATAGCTGTGATAGGCACGATGCGACACGCCAATGGCTTCAGCCATAGCAGCCTGCGAGACGCCTATCTCATTGCGACAGATCGCGAGGCGAGCGCCAATCTCTGCAAACAATTCAGCATCATCTCGCACCATGCAAGTTTCCCAATTGACGAGTGCGCAATTTTGTATAAACATAGCACAAAATGACGCATATTTACGGCTTCACTCATCTGAACACGTCAGAAGGTGCATAACAAGCGATTCCATGCGTGTCGCCGATTCAACTTAAGCGGACAAGGACGACTGAAATGTCAGAGACCAACTATTCAGACAGCTCTCAGATCCTGGGGCTTGGGAAAACGCCCGCGCAATGGGTCGAAGTTATGGCCGGGATGGGGATCGATATTTCAGAACGCACTTTGCGTGAACGCGCCAATGAGACGGGCGCATTTTATCGCCTTGGGCGAACCATGCTGATCACGCCCGCGCAGATCGACACGATTTTTGAAGGAGGCCAGTCATGCCGCTCCAAATTTACAAGAGGGGCCACGTTTACTGGGCCAAGGGGTGGATCGAATACAACGGCAGGCCAATCGCCGGCCCATACCGGAGAAGCACTAAGGCATCTTCAGAAGAGGGCGCACGGGACTGGATAAATTATGAGACTGAACGTCAGATCCGTCGCTATGTCGTGGGCGACGAACCGAGCAAAACGTTCTCTGATGCAATTATGCTCTACAACGCGTCCCCAAAAGCAGCGAAGCAGCTGATCCCGATCGTCGAAGCAATCGGCGACTTGTCACTAGGCACGATTTCTGCTGCGCTATTGAAGAGCCTTGGGCCGAAGCTGAAACCCAAAGCGTCGACCGATACCTGGTGGCGTGAAATCGTGACGCCCGCGACTGCAGTGATCAACAACGCGCATGAGCTCGAGGGCACGCCTCTAATTCGTGTGAAGCCCTACGACAAGTTTGAGCGCATCGCTCAGGACAAGCGGCGCGGGAAGCTTAGTCGTGTAGAGCGCACGCCTGCCGATAAGGAATGGATCGAGGCGTTTTGCCGTGCGGCTGATCCATACAATGCCGCGCTGGTCCGTTTCATGTTTGAAACGGCGGCACGGATTGATCAGGCGGTATCACTGGAGCCTGATGACCTACGACCGCATGAAAACAAAGTCCGAGTGAAAGCGCAGAAGGGGCATCCGGAAAGCTGGATCACTGTATCCCCTCAGATGATGGACGAGCTGCTCGCGTTGCCGCCAAAACGCCCAAAGAACCGCAAGACTGGCAAACTGATGAAGGCGCGTGTTTTCGGCTATGGCAGCTCGACAGGCTACAACACGCGCTGGAAGACAATCTGCAAGCGCGCGGGCATTCCGTACCTGTCAGCGCATCCCGCCGGTCGGCATGGGTTCTTCACTGAGCTAGTCGTGCGCCAAGGTGTAGACCCGGTCACCGCAGCCAAGGCTGGCCGCTGGTCAGACCCGAATCTGCCCATGCGGATCTATGCCCATGCAGAGACCGATGAGGCCGACATCAGGGCCCGTTTTCGTACAAACCATGTACAGGAAGACCCTGTACAAACACCCAAGAGCAAGAAATCAAAGAAGGAATAACGCTATGAACGGTTCCCTCCTAAGGGGCAGGTTGCAGGTTCGAATCCTGCCGGGGTCGCCATAAAGGATTTTGAGTTAGTAAATATCGGCAGTCTTTCACAAGAAGACTGCTGGCAATATCAGTTTGCACTCAGGTTTTCGTACTTTCTGCCTCAACATCATCTGGCGTGTCATCTGCTTCTGAAAATTCAACATCGATGGGTTCGTCGTCTTCAGAAACGTCATCCTCTATCGCACCAACGATCAAAGGCAACATTTCCACGCCGGTGGGGCTGACGCCCTCTGTCGCTGGTGGATCGGTCCATGCCAGAGTGTCAAAGCTCTGACAATTCCCGCAAACCGGAGACCATTCCGAATGGATGTTGTGACAACTGCTGCAAACCCATTTTGGCCCGCGCGGTGCGGTTAGCGCTTTGGCCAACCAGCCTTTGACCACAGCATCCGAAGAGCCTTCGCCACGTTCAATGGCCGCCATGATGGTTAATGACCGGGTGCTTGGGTCCGATTCGAACAGATCGCCCAGTGCGCGGCGCGCTTCGGGAAAATCTTCGGCGGCGATGTTCAATTCGGCCAACACCATTTTTGCTTCGGCGTGATCGGAATTGTTTTTCGTGAGGGTTTTGAAACGCTTGATACGTTCCTGAGGCGTTTCATCCGGAGCAATGGCCGCAAATGCAGCTGCAAGATCAGGATGTGGCTGAGCCTCCCATGCTTTTTTCAACACGCGTGTGGCATATTTGGGCTTGTCTTGCGCGATGTATCCCTGCGCGGCCATAACAGCGGCTGGAATCAAATCTGGCGATAGGCGATTGGCTTCAATCGCCGCTTCGCGAGCCTCAATCGGCTTGGCGTCATCCATGATGTCGTTGGCTTCTGACAAAGCCAGCACCGCATCACGCCGGCGATGCACATCCCGCGGCAAGTTTCCCGCACGCAGTTTGGCATTCAGGGTTTCGCGGGCACCTGACCAGTCGCCGGTTTCGGCCTGCAGGCCAAGCAGCACATCTTGGGTTTCTTCATGGCGTGGCTTCAGAGCAAAAGCGGTTTCCGCCAGTTTCAGCGCGGTGTCCGTTTGACCTTCTTCCAGCTTTTGTTTCATCAACCCTCGCACACCCACAAAGCGGGTCGAGTCGTCGGTCAAAAGTGTTTTGTAGGCCTCTGTCGCCTTGCGTTTGTCACCCGCCAGCTCGGCAGCCTGGGCCGTTAGCAGGTTCGTCAACTCGGGTTGTTTAAGAAACTTTTCCGCTTTGCGAGCTTTCTCCAAGGCAGTGCGGCCTTCACCGGATGCCAACGCCATCAGCCCTTCTGACAAAGCCTGATAGCCCTTTTTCTCGCGATTACGGTCGAAATAGCGGCTCAGAGCGGTTTCATCCCCGTTCAGAAATTTCAACACCGCAATCAAAAACGAAACCAGCCTTAGTGTCACCCAAACCAAAACCACCAGCGCCACGAGCGCGATTACCGCCAGAAGCGGGCCAAGTGTGAACTCTTGTCCAGCAACGGTGATCATCACGCCGCCTTCACTTTCCATCAGATAACCGGCGCCATAGGTCAGGCCAGCGATGGCAGCAACAAACAGCAGGATTTTAATCAGGGACCACAGCATGAAATGACTTTCAGTTTGAATTGAGGCTTTGGGCCAATGTTTCGACCGCCTGAACAGCAGCCACACGAGTTTCGGCCAGCGTACGCCAATCAGCCATCACAGCTTGCGATGTCTCAGGCAATGCCGAGAGTTCAGACAACGCACCATCAAGGCGGCCTTCACGCAAGGCGGCTTCTGCGCGCGAAAGGATCGCATCAGCATCGTCGCCTTCTTTTGGCTCAATAGAACGCGCGCCAAGTTGCGTTTTCAGAAAATGCGCCAGCCCGCCGCCACCGTTCGCGTTTTCCTGCTTGCGCGCATCCGCGAGCGCGCTGCGTGCATAGGCCGGAAAGGCCTCTGCCAACGCTAAGTTGGTTGTCACGCCAGAATCCGCATGAGCGGCAAGAGCTTCGGGAATGGACGCACCTGTTGCACCCGCCAGTTCGGTCAATGGCCCACGATATGGCACACCTGAATCCAACGCCGAAATTACCCGTGTTAGTGCGGCTTGAGCCAGAGTTTCCTGCGCTGTGCGGGTCGAGTTTTCTTTTAAGTTTTCGGCTTCGGCCAATTGCTCAGAAACAAGGGTGCGCAGTTGTTCAACTTCACGCTCATAAGCTTCGATCGCAGTGGAAGACACGCCTTCGGTCATCGGGCGTTTTTCGGCCTCGATTATCCGGCCCTCAAGCGTCACCAGCTTTGCGCCCAAATCTTCAACCCGGTCCGACAGGGCCGCTGCGCGTGCCTCGGACTCAGCTGCGCTGGCAACACCATCGCGCGCTGCGTTGGCGGTTTCGGCAATCTTGTCCTGATTGGATTTCAACAAAACGATCAGGTCGTCCTGAACCTCCAGCTTGGCGGTCAGCTCAGCAATGGAGTCGTTTGCTTTGTGGCCAAACAGAATACCCTGAGATCCCAGATAACTTGCGGCCGCAAATCCAACACCCGCCGCCAAAACGCCACCCAAAACCAAAGGCACAAAGCCGGAACCGGAATTCTCCTGAGGGGCCTCGATCGGAGCATCTAATTGTGCTGACTCAGCATCGCTTTCTTCAACAGTGTTTTCGGCAGCGAGATCTTCGGGCTCTCCAACAGGGTCTTCTGACTCGGCCAATGGAGCGTCGTCCTGATCTGAGTCTTCAGGTTGCGCTTCGATCACCTCAGCATCGATAATCTCTTCGACCTTAGTGTCTTCGTTGGTCTGAGCGTCGTCCGGTTTGTCGGTCTTTTTTGACTTGGCCACCCGTTGTCACCTTTTCGAATCCGATTTCATTCTACAAATGCACACAGCAAATCTAAGTGGAGTTTCCTTCACTCTCAATGCCATAAGCTGCTTTTGCCACCTGCTTTATCGCCGCAACCATGCCTTTTGCGTCTGGCGTTACAGAGATTTCCAACTTTGTCGGCGAAAGTGCGGCCGCATTTGCGGCCACTGCCTCGCTCATTGCGACCACCCATAAAGGCGCTGCAAATGGCCCTTGCTGAACAAGTTGCGCGGCACTGCGTGGCGAGAAAAGGGGAAGAATGACAGGGTTTTCCCGCATCAGCACAGCCTTTGCGGCATCCGACATTGGCAGGCTGACTTGTTGATACACAACCATCTCCCGGGTTTCGATGCCGTCATCCCACAATCGTTCAGCAAGATTGCCGCGGGCATACGCGCCCCGAAAGTGAATCAGCGGACCCTTGGGATGGTCGGCTGCAATCCGCCTGAACACAGCTTCAGCATCGCCATCGGCTGACACAGCTTGCCAACCCTTAGCGCGCGCCGCTTTTGCGGTGGCCTCACCGACGCACCAACATGGCGCATCACGACCCATGACTGCATCTACCCCATTGCGAGACGTAAAGATCGCACCAGCCAGATTGATTGGTTCCTCGAACTTTACCGGCTCAATGCCCTGCACCGGTGACACAAGTATCTCCGCCTGAACGCCCGCAGCTTTCAATTGGTGCGTAAATTTCTCAGCAGCCTCCAACGGCCGCGTCAAAAGTATTATTGGGTCTTGAGGCTTCATAATCACGGCCAGCATTGTTCCCGGACACCTTTCGGTGTTACCTGCCTATTAGGGCGCACGCAACGGCAATGGGCATGACACAAGACCTCACCATCCTTGGATTAGAGAGCAGCTGCGACGATACAGCAGCCGCAGTTGTTCGCCAGTCCGGCGACAATGCGCCCGAAATTCTGGCATCGATTGTGCACGGTCAGGCCGATTTGCACGCTGCATTTGGTGGGGTTGTTCCGGAGATTGCAGCGCGAGCGCATGCAGAAAAGCTGGACATCTGTGTCGAAGAAGCTTTGACCGAATCTGGTCTTTCGCTCAATCAAATCGATGCCATTGCCGTCACAGCAGGCCCCGGTTTGATTGGTGGCGTTCTGTCTGGTGTCATGTGTGCCAAGGGTCTGGCCACTGGGCTGGGTATTCCGCTTGTCGGGGTCAATCATCTGGCGGGTCATGCGCTCACCCCTCGACTGACGGATCAGGTGGCGTTTCCGTACCTGATGCTTTTGGTGTCCGGCGGGCATTGTCAGTTCCTGATCACACGCGGACCTCAGGAGTTTTCTCGGCTTGGCGGCACAATTGACGACGCCCCGGGCGAGGCATTTGATAAAACCGCGCGCCTTCTTGGCCTTTCGCAACCCGGCGGCCCAGCGGTTCAGGCCGCCGCTGAAAAGGGTGATGCCAAACGGTTCCGGTTTCCACGCCCTCTGTTGGATCGCCCCGGTTGTGACATGTCTTTCTCAGGCCTCAAGACTGCGTTGTTGCGCGCCCGTGATGCGATCATCACCGAAAAGGGCGGTTTGACCGAACAGGATCGCGCCGATCTGTGTGCAGGATTTCAGGAAGCGGTTGTCGCCGTGTTGGCCGAAAAAACCCGCCGGGCTTTGGCGATCTATCTGGAAGGTCGACCTTTGGCACCCGTGCTCGCAGTGGCGGGCGGTGTGGCGGCAAATACCGCCATTCGGGCTGAATTAGAGACTGTTTGTGCCGGGCTGGAAGTCAAATTCACCGCCCCTCCTTTGGCACTTTGCACGGACAATGCGGCAATGATTGCATATGCCGGCCTTGAACGGTTTCGCGCCGGCGACTCTGATGACATGACCTTGATGGCCCGCCCGCGCTGGCCATTGGACAAAACCGCGCCTGCCTTGCTGGGCGGTGGCAAAAAAGGGGCCAAAGCATGAGCATCAGCGTGATCGGTGCCGGGGCATTCGGAACGGCACTGGCGATTTCCTTGGCCCGAACGGGCATGGCTGTCTCGCTTTGGGCGCGCGATCCGAACCATGCCGCAAACATGCAAAATACACGGGAAAATACCGCCCGCTTGCCTGGAGTTGCGCTGCCTGACAGCATAACTGTGACGGCCAACATATCCGAGGCATTGGCCGACACGATGCTGCTGGCCGTACCAATGCAAAAAATGCGCGACCTGCTGAAATCCACACCCGAGCTAAACAGCCGCTTGCTGGTTGCCTGCTGCAAAGGTGTTGAATTGGAAACCGAGCTTGGTCCTGTGGCGGTTATCCGGGACTGCGATCCAAAGGCCACCCCTGCGATTTTGACAGGCCCCAGTTTCGCCGCGGATATTGCACGCGGATTGCCCACGGCATTGACCCTGGCAATTGCCGACGACAGCCTTGGTCAATCGTTACAACAGGCTCTAACAACGCCCAATTTGCGCATATATCGCACAACGGACACCATCGGCGCCGAACTTGGCGGGGCCTTGAAGAATGTCATCGCGATTGCCTGTGGAGCAGCCATGGGTGCGGGTCTGGGCGAAAGCGCGCGCGCCGCTTTGATGACCCGGGGCTACGCAGAAGTTCAACGCATGGCTCAGGCACTTGGGGCGCGACCTGACACGCTGGCCGGGTTGTCCGGTTTTGGTGATCTCACCCTCACCTGCACGTCAGATCAGTCACGAAATTACCGTTTTGGCTTGTCTCTGGGTCGCGATGAACCTTTTGACCCCCAGATCACTGTTGAAGGGGCCGCCACCGCGCGCGCTGTGAAGGCACGCGCCAAGCACATGAATATCGACATGCCAATCACGGCTGCGGTTGTTGGTATGATTGATCACAATTTGAAAATCACACAGGCGATGGAGATGTTGCTCTCTCGCCCACCAAAGGAAGAATGACATGCGTTTTGCCCTGATGGCCAAAGACAAACCCGGGTCGCTTGAGATCCGCAAAGCCAATCGCGACGCCCATGTGGCCTATTTGAAGTCCACGGATGCAGTCGAGATGGCTGGACCATTTCTGGACGACAATGGCGACATGTGCGGCTCACTGATCATTCTGGAGATGCCCGATTTGGCCGCCGCAGAAGCCTGGGCTGCCAATGATCCTTACAAAGCTGCCGACCTGTTCGCGTCCGTCGAAATCATCGCCTGGAACAAGGTGATCGGCTGATGGCGTATTGGCTGTTCAAATCCGAGCCGAACACCTGGGGCTGGCAAGACCAAATCGCCAAAGGGGATGTTGGCGAAGAATGGGATGGCGTGCGTAATTATCAGGCCCGAAATTTCATGCGGGCGATGGAAATCGGGGATCGTGGGTTCTTTTACCATTCGATGAAAGAGAAATCCGTGGTGGGCATTGTTGAGGTAATCGCAACCGCACACCCGGATTCCACAACGGACGATCCTCGTTGGGAATGTGTGGACATCAAGGCCGTCGAAACCGTGCCCACGCCGGTTACCTTGGATCAGATTAAGGCAGACCCACGCCTGACCGAGATGGTCTTGGTAAAAAACTCTCGCCTGTCCGTGCAGCCGGTGACAAACGAAGAATGGCAGATCGTCTGCACACTAGGCGGATTGTAGAAATCAATCTGACACTTGTGCATACTGGTGACCAGCAACTCGGGAGGGCTAGATGGAATTCCTTATCGTGATTGGCGCGGGGCTGGCGTCCTATATTTTTGGTGCCATCTGGTACATGACCTTTGCCAAAACCTGGATGGACGCTGCTGGAATTGAAGCGGACGAAAATGGCCGCCCACCCAATTCCGGTGCTGTGCCCTACATCGTTGCCTTGCTGGGTGCGATTCTTGTGGCGGGACTGATGCGCCATATGTTTTCCCTGAGCGGGATTGAGACCGTATGGGCCGGTCTTGTGTCAGGTTTTGGAGTGGGTTTGTTTCTTGTCACGCCATGGATTGCAACCAACTATGCGTTTGCAGGTCGGGGTCGCACACTTTTTTTGATCGACGGTGGATTTGCCACCATTGGCTGTACGATTATCGGCGTTGTGCTAACTTTTGTTTAGTGGCTACAGAACAAAACTCTAGCGCCGTACCCTTATCCAAACCCAAATAAAAACGGAGGCCTAACCGAACCCCTTCGGCCAGAACCTCCGTCACCCCACGTGCTCCCTACTCACCACACGTGTTCGAATATCAGGTTCCGGCCATCCTGGCGCGGTATGAGTGTTGATACCGCAAATACCTATTTTGGGCAAAGGCCAAGTGTTTCAAAAGCAATACAAAAACAAAACGCCCGCTTAACCAAGCAGGCGTTTTTCGTTTTTCCAAAAGCCACTTCAGTCAGCGGTACTGAGACTCTTTACCAAAGTGTTTGGTCAGCATGTAGTAGACCACAGCCCGGTATTTATTACGCTCAGAACGGCCATAGGTTTCGATGACGGAATCGATGGCCTTCATCAGCTCGGGACCATCCGCCAGACCAAGCTTCTTGATAAGAAAGTTGTTTTTAACGGTTTCAAGCTCATCCGGCTGCGTCGCGGCCACCGTGGAAGCATCGTCATTGTAGATCGCCGGACCACAGCCGATGGTCACCTTAGTGAGCAGGTCCATATCAGGCGTCATGCCACATTTTTTGGTCAAATCATCTGCATATTTTGCAATCAGATCGTCTCGTTTACCCATTGTTCAATCTCCTAAAAGGCAGGCGGATCGCCCGCAAAACACTCAAACCATGCGAAGGTCTGAACATAAATTAAGTCGATTGAATTTCTTAACAAAGGGGAAAAACCGCCATGGCTCCCCCTATTATTCTGGCACCACCAGATTGATCAAAAAAGGCCCTCGGGAGACTTTCCCGAAGGCCAATTCTTGCATTTTAAAGCCGATTAGTAGCGGTAATGCTCTGGCTTGTAAGGTCCGTCCACTGAGACGCCGATATAGTCGGCTTGTTCCTTGGCCAACTTGCTCAGCTTCACGCCAATGCGATCCAGATGCAGGCGCGCAACTTTTTCGTCCAGATGCTTGGGCAAAATATAGACTTCGTTGTTGTACTCATCTGCACGAAGCCACAGTTCCATCTGTGCCAGAACCTGGTTGGTGAAAGATGCTGACATCACAAATGAAGGGTGACCCGTGGCGTTGCCAAGGTTCAACAAACGGCCTTCGGACAACAGGATCATGCGATTGCCCGAAGGCATCTCAATCATGTCGACCTGTTCTTTGATGTTGGTCCATTTGTGGTTTTTCAGGTTAGCGATCTGAATTTCGTTGTCAAAGTGACCGATGTTGCCAACGATCGCCATGTCCTTCATCTCGCGCATATGCTCGATACGGATCACGTCTTTGTTGCCGGTGGTGGTGATGAAGATATCCGCGGTTGCGGCTTCGTCTTCCAATGTGGTGACCTCAAATCCGTCCATGGCCGCCTGAAGCGCACAGATCGGATCAATCTCGGTGACTTTCACACGGGCGCCAGCGCCAGCCAGCGACGCTGCCGAGCCTTTGCCAACATCGCCATAGCCACAAACCACGGCAACTTTACCAGCCATCATGGTGTCTGTGGCGCGACGGATGCCATCAACCAGCGATTCCTTACAGCCGTATTTGTTGTCAAACTTGGATTTGGTGACCGAGTCGTTGACGTTGATCGCAGGGAAAGGCAGTTGGCCGTTTTTATGCAGTTCATACAAACGGTGCACGCCGGTAGTGGTTTCTTCCGAAACACCCTGAATGGCCTCGCGGGTTTTGGTGAACCAGCCGGGGCTTGCAGCCATACGCTTTTTGATCTGGGCAAAAACAGCTTCTTCTTCTTCCGAAGTGGGTGTTTCGATCAGACCGGCTTCACCTGCTTCAACGCGGGCACCCAACAACACATAAAGTGTTGCGTCGCCGCCATCGTCGAGGATCAGGTTGGCACCTTCCGGGAACATGAACGAGCGGTCCAGATAATCCCAATGCTCTTCCAAAGACTGGCCCTTGATGGCAAACACAGGCGTGCCGCCAGCCGCAATCGCCGCAGCTGCGTGATCTTGGGTCGAGAAAATGTTGCACGAGGCCCAGCGCACATCGGCGCCCAGCGCCACCAGTGTTTCAATCAACACGGCTGTCTGGATTGTCATGTGCAAGGATCCAACAATCCGGGATCCTTTCAAAGGTTTGCTTTCGCCGTACTCTTCACGCAAAGCCATCAGGCCTGGCATTTCCGTTTCGGCAATATCCAGTTCCTTGCGGCCAAATTCAGCCAAATTGATATCTTTTACAATGTAATCGGTCGCCATCGCGCCCTGCTCCTTTAAAGCTTGAATTTGGGCACCAGATAGCACTGGATATCAGTTTGGACAATAGCACCTAACTGGCTGTGTCCGCAGGATCACTACCGGCCTCTGACTGGAACCAGTCTGTGCCCGCAGCGACAACACAAGAAACCCCTTGCGGATTGGTTATGATCACGGTGAACGTTCCGCTTTCTTTGGACGCCCAAACTTCAATGAACGTCGTTGAATTTTGCTTGCCCTGCAGCCCTCCGGCCGTCAGCGCTTCGCTGTACATTGTGGACAAGCGCTCAACCACAGTATCGCGCATTGCACAATTTGCAGCATGAGCCGGGGGTGCGGTCGCGGCCATCCCAAACAGAAGGCCTGATACAATCAATCGCTTGAACATGGCATTCTCCTTTCGATGCAAAGCATTGAAAGGAGGGCACGCGGGAGGAAGCTAGTTAAACGTGCCCCCCTCGCAGTATATGTCGGTATCGCAGACGACAAATTCAAAACACGAACACTCACATTGTCGTCGGCAGCGCGATCCGCAACACTATCAAAATACCCCGGAAATGTGGCAAAATCTGGGCAGGCACATTCCTGGGGCTTAGAAGCGTTGCGCAAATGCCGTTGCACTATCTGTGTTTTTTCGGTTACCCAAAGGCCCGTCACTCAAGAAAGGACACCCCTTTGGCGCGCGCTTGGCAACGAATGCTTTCGGGTCGCAGGCTTGACCTGCTGGACCCCACTCCGGTCGACATTGAGATCGAAGACATCGCCCATGGGTTGGCGTTTGTGGCGCGCTGGAATGGCCAGACCAAAGGTGATTTCGCCTATTCCGTCGCCGAGCATTCCTTGCTGGTCGAAGACCTGTTTGGGCGTCTCAATCCCGGCGTTTCGGCCAAATGGCGATTGGCCGCTCTTTTGCATGACGCGCCAGAATATGTGATCGGCGATATGATTTCCCCGGTAAAGGCCTCTGTCGGACCGGGTTACGAGGCCCTGGATGAACGCCTGACCGCCGCCATCCATATTCGCTTTGGATTGCCCGCCTCGACGCCGTCCTTGATCAAGAAGCAAATCAAAAAGGCAGACCGGATCAGTGCATGGATGGAGGCCGTTGAAATAGCAGGCTTCACCGAAGCTGAGGCCGACAAGTTGTTCGGCGTCCCCGACAAGACCGTAATCAACGGCCTTCACATCCGCCTGCGACCGCCCGTCGAGGCCCGCAATGATTTTACAGCGAGACACACTGCTTTGCTCTCACAGATAGGTTGACCGATGCTGATTATTCGACGCGGTGCCGCCGCCGACCTGCACCATTCTGCGGACCTTTTGAACACCATTATTTCAATCGGTGGGACAACCGCACGCACCGAACACACAACTGCCGATGCATTAGGGCAATGGTTATTTTCCAACCCCTCTCAGGCGACATGGTTTGTGGCCGAAACTGAAACTGGCGAGCTGTTGGGCTTTCAGTGGATCGGGCCTCATGAAAACCTCCCGCCCGAGGCATGTGACATCAGCACATTTGTTAAACCCGGACAAACCGGACTTGGCATCGGTTCAAAGCTGTTCGGAGCGACGGTTCAGGCCGCCATCGATCTTGGGTATGACTGGATCAATGCCAACATCCGCGCCGACAATGAGGGCGGGTTGATCTACTACCAAAGTCGGGGTTTTCGCGATTGGGGTCGCCTTGAGGGCATCAAACTGGCCGATGGCACAGAGACAGACAAAGTTCTCAAGCGGTATGACCTAAAGGACTGATCAGGTTTGCAAATGACCAAAATACCCCGGTGTGAGCGACGCAATCGTGAGAGACAGCGCCCCTTTCTGGCTTAACGCGGGCTGCGTTTGGCCAGAATACGCTGCAAAGTCCGGCGGTGCATATTCAATCGACGCGCAGTTTCCGACACGTTGCGATCACACAGCTCATAGACCCGCTGGATATGTTCCCAACGCACACGATCCGCGCTCATCGGATTTTCCGGGGGCGGAGGCAGCTCGTCTTCCGGGCTTAGCAAGGCGTTCATGATGTCGGCAGCATCAGCAGGCTTTGACAGATAATCGGTCGCGCCAATCTTAACCGCGGCAACAGCCGTGGCAATCGCGCCGTATCCGGTCAGAACAACCACCCGGCAATCCTCACGTTTTTCGCGCAACACTTCGACCACATCAAGGCCGTTGCCATCTTCAAGTCTCAGATCCACAACGGCGTATGCCGGTGTGCGGGCAGTGGCAATTGCGCGTCCGGCGGCTACGGATCCGGCTGTTTCCACTTCGAAACCGCGTTTTTCCATGGCCTTGGCCAAACGGCGCAGGAACGGCTCATCATCGTCCACCAACAATAGTGTTTTGTCCGGTCCGATGTCCCGCAAGGTGTTTTCCGCCATTCGTCCTGTTCCTTCCCGAATTTCACAAGTTTTAGCCTGTGAAACCTAGAGGGTCAAACAACGTAATGAAATTACATGTTTTCGATGAAGCAACCGATCCGATTTGCCATCTGTTCTGGCGTTTCATCCCGCTTGAAAAAGTCCACAAAACCCACTTCCGGGAATACCAGATAGGAATAGGTAGAGTGATCGACCAGATAGTATTCCTCGTCGTCGCCATCCTGTTTCTTGTAATATGTACGATAGGCCTGGCTTGCAGCTTTGACCTGTGCAGGCGTTCCGGTCAGCCCCAACATGCGCGGGTGCATCACATCGGTGAACTCTTTGACGACTTCGGGCGTATCACGGGCTGGATCGATCGAAATGAACACTGGTTTGACCATGATGCCGCGGTCTTCCAGTATTTCGACGGCCTCTGCATTACGCGATGTATCCATTGGGCAGACATCCGGGCAGAAGGTATAGCCAAAGTACAGGATCGAAGGTTCTGTAATGACGTCTATGTCGGTGACTGTGGCGCCATCTTCATCAACCAACTCGAAAGGTCCGCCAATTGCGGCCTGTCCCCCGGCAACGGCACCTACCCGACATTGCGCCAAAGGATCGGCTTCGCCGCGCGACAAAAACCACGTGCCACCCAGCGCCAGGATAACAACCGCAATGGCAATGACTGCAATATTTCGGATCATTTCTAGGCCCACCCAAGGCTTGTGTTGATTGATACTTGTCCGACACCTAACAATTGTCACAAGCAGGACAAGGGACAAAGACGCACAGATGTCGGATTTTTCAGCAGAATTGATCTCGGGTGATCGCCGCAGCAATTGGATTCGTCTGCGCACCATCATCATGGTGCGCTGGGTGGCCATCGTTGGTCAGGTCATTGCACTACTGGTGGCTCAGCGTGTGTTCGAACTGCAGTTGGAATATGGGCTGTGTTATCTGGCAATCGGTATTTCGGTTATCGGCAACCTGATTGCCATGTTCGTTTTTCCCGAAAACAAGCTTCTGTCGGAATCTGAAAACACCTTCATGATCCTGTTTGATCTGCTGCAGCTGTGTTTTCTCTTGTTCCTGACAGGGGGTTTACACAACCCATTTTCAATTCTGGTAGTGGGTCCGGTCACTATTTCGGCCTCGGTTCTGTCCGTGCGCTCAACCACCTTTCTGGCGGCAACAGCCATAGTGCTGGTGACGCTCATGCTGGACTTTCACATGCCTCTACGGGCTGAACAGCGGTTTATCTTACGTATGCCGGATGTGTTTCTCTATGGGTCCTGGGCCGCCATTGTGATCGCGATCCTGTTTTCGTCTGTATATTCGCGCCGGGTTGTCTCGGAAATGTCCTCCATGACCGAAGCATTGGCCGCAACGCAAATGGCATTGGCCCGAGAACAAAAACTGACGGATTTGGGTGGAGTGGTGGCTGCAGCAGCCCACGAACTTGGAACGCCCCTAGCCACCATTAAACTGGCCAGCGCGGAATTGATGGACGAGTTGGAAGATCGCCCCGAGCTATACGAAGACGCCGCCTTGATCCGTGAACAGGCAGACCGATGCCGCGAAATTTTGCACTCGATGGGACGCGCCGGAAAAGACGATCTGCATCTGCGCAAAGCCCCCCTGACGGCGGTTGTCGAAGAAGCGGCTGAACCACATCTGGACCGGGGCAAAACCGTTCATCTGGAAGTTGCGTCTTCGAATGCCAACGGGGATACCCCTCCGACAATCTTGCGGCACCCGGAATTGATCCACGGGCTACGCAATCTGATCCAGAACGCCGTGGATTTTTCCCGCGCCAATGTTTGGGTCGAATCTGCATGGAGCGAAGACCGCATCGTTCTGCGGGTCATGGATGATGGCAAGGGGTATCCGACACATGTCTTTGGCCGTATTGGTGATCCATTCATGCGCCGCCGTCGAACCGAGCGCGATCGTAAACAAAGGCCCGGATACGAGGGTATGGGGTTGGGTCTTTTCATCGCCAAAACTTTGCTTGAACGCACCGGGGCCGAATTAATCTTTGCAAATGGGTCAGATGGGTCGCTCTCAGACCAAGGCACACCGCAACCTTCTGGCGCGATTGTCGAAGTAATCTGGCAGCGCGACTCGATTGATGCGCAAAAAATTATGCCGTCAGGTCCCTTGGGTGAAAATCCACAGATCCGGGTGTGATTGGTTAACCACCTGTTAAGGTTCCCCACAAAGAATGGGTCCGCAGCAAGTTGGTTAGGACGCATCAATGATGGATTTGGGCATGCTCGAGGGCGTTTTGTTGGTGTCTCTGAGCTTTGGTCTGGCCTTAGTTCTGATCTGGCTGGCCAATCGGCTGGGGACCGGTTTTTCACAAGAAGGGCAAGGCCGGCAACATACCCAATCAGAGATCGCTGTTTTTCTGTTTCAAAGCGGTGTTTTGCTGGATGCAAACCCGGTCGGTCAGAATATGCTATGCGCTCCGGGTGAAGACAAATCGGATTGGAGCTTTCTGGCAGACCTTCTATTGCCCCGGTTTCCGTCATTTCCTGCCACCCAAGGGGATGCAAAATCGCAGGGTGTCCGCACGTTTTCAAGCACTGACGACACGGATCAGGATTTTGTCCTGCTGGATCAATGGGACGACATGGCGCGGGTTACGTTGAGCAAAATTCAGCCCTCGAACCCGGTGATCCCTCTGGCCCAGCGCGCGCCTTCATCGGGGCACACAGCAGTCGAAGCGCCTTATCCCGTCTGGCAAAGCAACCAAAAAGGCGAGGTTGAGTGGGCCAACAAAGCCTATTTCAAGCTTGCAGAAAACCTTGGGCTTGAGCGCTCCAAGTCCAGACCTCCATCCATTTTCGATCAGTTTACTTTGGTTTTGGGCGACAAACCTGTGCGGTGCTCCGTAGTGGATGCCTCTCGGTCGCAAAGCTACTGGTTTGACGTTACAACCACCAAGTCCGAAAATGCCCTGAGCCATTTTGCAACAGACGCCAATGCCATTGTGAATGCAGAAATCGCCCAGCGCAATTTTGTGCAAACTTTGACCAAAACTTTCGCGCAGCTTTCCATAGGTCTGGCGATTTTTGATCGGAATCGACAATTGGCCCTGTTCAATCCCGCACTTATTGACCTGACCGCCCTGCCTGCCGACTTTTTGTCATCACGGCCAAATCTTTTATCCGTTTTTGATCGAATGCGCGAAAACCGCATGATGCCCGAACCGCGCAACTATTCCTCTTGGCGCGAACAAATTGCCGAACTTGTCGTCGCTGCGTCTGATGATCGCTATACCGAAACCTGGACGTTACCTTCCGGCGTAACTTACCGCGTGATGGGTCGGCCCCATCCTGACGGTGCGATTGCCTTTTTGTTTGAAGATATCAGCGCCGAAGTTTCTCTCACACGGCGGTTCCGCGCGGATCTTGAGCTGGGCAAATCCACTCTGGATTCCCTGAAAGAAGCCATAGCGGTTTTTGCACCGACCGGCGGGCTCAGCATGTGCAATCTGGCTTACAGAGAGCTTTGGAATTCCGAGCCTGAAAGCGGCATTACCGAATATGGATTTCAGGATGCAATTCGTGAATGGCGTGCGCAATCCGAAAAATCCGATGTTTGGGAGCGATTGCGCCACCATATTCTGGATATCAGTCCCCGCGAAAACTGGAGTGCTCCGCTGAGGCTGTTGTCCGGGCAATCCGTTATAATGCGCGTCGTGTCGCTGACGGGTGGGTTTACATCAATTGTTTTTGACAAACCCCAGCCCGACGCCAAGCCAAAAACCGCAATAGAAATCATGGCTGGATAGTCAATCCGGGTTGCAGGTCAGGCCGGGGGGTGCAATCTTTGGGCATGTCAGGACTACAGAGTAAAATTTCCCTCGCCTCACCCGAAGATACGCGCGCAATAGCGCAGCGTCTTGGCGGCTATTTGCACGCAGGAGATGTTCTTCTTTTTGAAGGAGACATCGGGGCAGGAAAAACCCATTTTGCGCGCTGCCTGATCCAGTCTTTGCTGCCTGAGCCCGAAGATGTACCCTCGCCAACGTTCACTCTGGTTCAAACCTATGAAACACCGGATTTTGAAATCTGGCACGCGGACCTGTACCGTCTTTCATCACCGGATGAAGTTGTTGAGCTGGGACTGACCGAAGCCTTTGAGGACGCCGTATGTTTGGTTGAATGGCCCGACCGTCTGGCCGAGCTAAAACCCGAAAAGGCGCTGACTTTGTCACTTCAGATGACTGACACTCGGGGTGAGCGCGAACTGACCTTGCGCGCCAAAGACTCACGGTGGGCTGTCGTATTGGACAAGATGATACATGGCTGACCGGACCGAGCAGATCGACACCTTTTTACGTGATACAGACTGGGCACAAGCAGATCGTGCGCCATTGGCAGGAGATGCCTCAAACCGGCGCTATGTTCGATTGCATCAGGGGTCGCAATCTGCAGTCTTGATGGACGCGACGTCCGACACGCGCGAAAGCCTGCAGTCTTTCGTAAAGATAGGTCATTGGTTGTCAGACAGTAATCTGTCAGCTCCAAAAATTCTACACGCAGACATGGATTTCGGTCTGCTACTGCTTGAGGATTTGGGCGATGATCTTTTTGCCAAAGTAGTTCAAAAAAACCCTGATCTGGAAGCCCCACTTTATACGGCTGCTGCAGATGTGCTGATTTCCCTGCACAACAGCCCACCGCCCAAGGATATCCCCTGCTATGATCCCCAATTCATGGCCGACAAATCTGCAATGGCCTATCATTGGTATCAACGCGGAGCCGGTCACCTGACCAAAGACCGGGCAAAGGCTTTCCAGAATGAATTTGAGCGGCTTTTGAACCAGCACTGCGGCCAATGTAATGTGCTCACTTTGCGCGACTATCATGCAGAAAACCTGATTTGGTTGCCTGATCGCAAAGGCATTGCCCGTGTCGGGTTGCTTGATTTTCAGGATGCCATGACCAGCCACCGTGCCTATGATCTGATGTCCCTGTTGCAAGACGCCCGTCGGGACGTGCCGACCCAGACCGAGATCGCGATACTGGATCATTATATCAACGTCACCGGGGTCGAACGCGACGCATTTTTGGCGGCTTATGCCGTTCTGGGTGCTCAGCGAAATCTTCGTATTCTCGGCGGTTTTGCGCGACTTTGCATGCATGCGGGCAAGGCCCATTATGTCGACTACATTCCCCGTGTTTGGCGCTATGTTCTGCGCAACCTGAACCACCCTGCCCTGTCTTCAATCCGCAAATCCGTACTTGCCGACCTTCCTGAACCCGATCCCCATGTGTTGAAAAAGCTTAAAAACCAATGTGCCACAATCCCGACGCCGTAATGTTGTTTGCTGCAGGTTTCGGAACTCGTATGCGCGAGTTGACCGAAAGCCGGCCCAAGCCACTGGTGCCAGTGTGCGGCAAACCATTGCTGGATCACACGCTGGACCTCGTGCACCAGGTTTCGCCGTCACGTATCGTTGCCAATACGCATTATCGCGCGCCCCAGATTGCCGCGCATCTTAATGGAAGCGACGTGCTGCTTTCACATGAAAGCCCCGATATTCTTGAAACCGGCGGCGGGCTCAGACATGCGCTGCCTCTGCTTGGGGATGGCCCGGTCTTTACCGCGAATACAGATGCGATCTGGCAAGGCCCCAATCCTTTTGAGGTTTTGAAAGACGCCTGGCAACCCGACAAGATGGATGCTCTTTTGATCTGTATTCCGACAGAAAGCGCTGTGGGTCATAGTGGCGCCGGTGATTTTTTGTTGGCCGATGACGGACGCCTCAGCCGGGGGCCGGGTTTGATTTACGGTGGCATTCAGATCACTAAGACCGATGGCCTGAAAGACATTGACCAAAGCGCGTTTTCACTCAACATGTTGTGGGATCAAATCCATAGTATGGGCAAGCTGTTCGGCGTGCCCTATCCGGGGAAATGGTGTGATGTCGGCTCGCCCGAAGGCATCGTTCAGGCCGAAGCTCTGCTGAGGAGTACCAATGTTTGATCCCTCGGAAAAACCCCGTGTTTTTGCCGCCCCGCCAGGTGCTGATTTTCCGGCCGTGCTGGTCGAAGGTCTGCGCGCCCGGTTCGCAGGTAAGCCGCCCGAAGCCATGGCCCGGGTTCATCTGATCGTAAATACCCGCAGAATGGAGCGGCGCATCCGAACTTTGTTTGATCAGGGTCCGCCCGCGCTTTTGCCGCGAATATCCTTGTTGTCGGACATCGCCACCCATGCCGTGGCCGCTGACATTCCGCCAGCCGTATCTCCTCTGCGAAAGCGGTTCGAACTGACACAATTGATCTCTCAACTGCTTGACCGTCAGCCAGATCTGGCTGCGCGCGCCACACTGTATGATCTGGCCGATAGCCTTGCGACACTCATGGATGAGATGGCTGGTGAGGGCGTAACCCCCGACGTTATCGAAGGCTTGGATGTGTCGGACCAGTCCGGCCACTGGGAACGTGCCAAAGCGTTTTTCTCCATTGCCCGTCATTTTCTGGAAGACGTCGACAAGCGGCCGGACACCGATACACGCCAGCGTCGCATCGTCGAAGCAATGGCGGCGGAATGGGCCAAGGCACCACCTGATCATCCGATTATTCTGGCGGGGTCAACCGGATCACGCGGGACAACAATGCTTTTGATGCAAGCCATTGCTGGTTTACCTCAAGGTGCCATTGTCCTGCCTGGATTTGATTTTGATATGCCAGAGCCTGTCTGGGACACGCTTGATGAAGCGCTGCATTCAGAAGATCATCCGCAATATCGGTTCCGCCACCTGATGAATACATTAGGTGTTGCGCCATCCGAAGTGGATCACTGGCATCCTGTTGCTGCGCCCTGCCCTTTGCGCAACGCGTTGGTGTCTCTGGCCCTTCGACCCGCACCTGTAACTGATCAATGGTTGCGTGAGGGTCCCAAGTTGGGAAATCTACCCGATGCCACCGAAGCTATCACTTTGATCGAAGCACCTTCCGTACGTGATGAGGCTCTGGCCATTGCCTTGCGGATGCGCAAGGCGGCCGAAGATGGCGAAACCGCTGCATTGATCACACCGGATCGAATGCTGACCCGTCAGGTCGAAGCTGCGTTGGATCGATGGAATATCATCGCCGATGACAGTGCTGGTTCTCCCCTGCAACTTAGCCCACCGGGGCGCTTTTTGCGGCATGTTTCGACCCTGTTTCAGCGAAAATTGACTGCCGAGTCGCTGCTGACTTTATTGAAGCACCCGTTGTGCCATAGTGGTGAAAATCGCAATACGCATCTTTTGAACACCCGCGAATTAGAGCTGGCGATCCGCCGAAAAGGCATGACCTTCCCGACGCCAGAAGTGCTTCGGCAGTGGCAAGTCGCTCAGGAGTTTGTGCCATCAGCTTGGGTTGAATGGGTCATTTCGAATTTTTGCGACAAGGTCTGGGATGGCAAGAAAACCTTGTCGGACAGGCTTGAGGCGCATGTGGCTTTGGCCGAAAACCTTACCCGAGGCAGTGCAGAAGGGTCAGGTGGGCTTTGGGATGAAGCGGCTGGCCGCAAGGCAGCGGCAACCATTGCTCAGCTGCGTGAAAATGCCAAATTTGCCGGGGATATGTCTGCAGCGGATTACGCAGACCTGTTTGGTGCCATTTTCGCGCGGGAAGAAGTGCGCGATCGTGACAGCGGCCATCCCAACATTCTGATTTGGGGCACCCTTGAAGCCCGCGTTCAAGGCGCGAATCTTGTCATCCTTGGCGGCTTGAATGAGGGCAGCTGGCCTGCTGCACCCACGCCCGATCCATGGCTTAATCGCAAAATGCGGCACGATGCCGGACTGTTATTACCAGAACGTCGAATTGGCCTGTCAGCACACGACTTTCAACAAGCTATCGCCGCGCCTGAAGTTTGGATCACGCGTTCCGTTCGCTCGGACGAGGCGGAAACTGTACCGTCACGCTGGATAAACCGGCTCACCAACTTACTGTCAGGACTGCCGGATCAGGGTGGCGTGCAATCATTAAAGGAAATGAAAGCACGGGGCACCCATTGGATGGGGCTTGTTTCTGCAATCGAAGCCGTAAAAGAAATTCCGCCATCTGCCCGCCCATCCCCAAGGCCACCGGCGCAAGCGCGGCCCAAACGCCTTTCGGTCACTCAGATCAAACGACTTATTCGGGACCCCTATGCCATTTATGCCCGTGAAACCCTGCGGTTAAGGCCGCTTGATAGCCTGATGAAAACCCCGGATGCCTTGTTACGCGGCATCATTGTGCACGAGATTCTCGAACAGTTTGTAAGCGATATCGATAAGGATATGTCTTTGCTAAGCCGGGATCATCTGATGTCGATATCAGAGACTGTTCTTGCCAAAAACGTCCCCTGGCCCGCCGCCAAAGCGCTATGGAGTGCACGGCTTGATCGGGTGTCTGATCGATTTGTCGCAAGCGAAGCCCAGCGCCGTGAACACTCACGTCCGATTGCTTATGAATGTGGTGCCAAACTGACCGTGCCGGAACTCGACTTCACGCTCGTGGCCAAGGCAGATCGGATCGACAGAACCGAGGACGGGGATCTGATCATTTACGATTACAAAACCGGGAAACCGCCATCTCAGAAAGATCAAAGGTACTTTGATAAACAATTGTTGTTAGAAGCTGCGATGGCAGAGCAGGGCGGGTTTCGTGACATTGATCCGGCCGAAGTGGCTGATGCGATCTACATTGGGCTTGGCCCATCACCCAAAGATGAGCACGCGCCTATGCTTGACGCGCCTGCTCTTGAGGTGTGGGCCGAGTTTCTCCAGCTAATTGCGCATTATGGCGACCCGTCAAACGGATTTACTGCCAGACGCGCCATGCAAAGCGACCGTGATGTTGGCGATTACGATCAGCTTGCCCGGTTTGGCGAATGGGACGCGACGGATGAGCCATTGCCAGAGGATCTGACATGATCCATCGAGACGATGCAACCGAACGCCAGGTTCAGGCCGCCCGCCCAACCGAATCGACCTGGTTGTCGGCCAATGCAGGGTCTGGAAAAACACGGGTATTAACGGACCGTGTTGCCCGCCTGTTGTTGGAAAAAGTTCTGCCACAACACATCTTGTGCCTGACTTACACCAAGGCCGCCGCCAGCGAGATGCAGAACCGATTGTTCGAACGGCTGGGCGCGTGGGCGATGAAAGACGATGACGCCTTGCGGGATGAACTGCGCTCGCTTGGGGTTGATGAGTTGTTGGACGCCGATCTGTTGCGCAGCGCCCGCACGCTGTTCGCTCGTGCCATTGAAACACCCGGCGGTTTGAAAATTCAAACCATCCACTCATTTTGCTCATCTCTTCTGCGTCGCTTCCCGCTCGAGGCGGGAGTGTCACCTTTGTTTGTGGAAATGGAAGATCGGGCCGCTGCGCTGTTGCGAGAGGACATTATCTCGGAAATGGCCGAAGGTGATGATGGCGCTCTCGTACAGCGTCTTGCCGGACATTATTCTGGCGAAACGTTTGATACGCTCACCAGCGAGATTGTGCGCAACCGTGATTTCTTTGAGCAGCCTCTTGGCGTTTCAGATTTCCTGTCAAAGCTGGGACAAGACCTCTCGCTGAATGAAGCCGACGTTCAGGGCCATGTTTTTCTTGGAGACGAGGCAGAAACGCTCGACCAATTGATCAAAGCGCTCAGAACAGGCGGTGTGACTGACAATAGAAATGCCGACAAACTGGCGGTGATTTCAGAAATTGGGTTTTCTGCATTGCCTGCTCTGGAAGACGTCTTTCTGACGGGTTCCGGTGCAAAAATTCCGTTTTCCGCCAAGTTAGGGTCGTTTCCTACCAAAGCTGTGCAAAAATCCCATCCAGATCTGATGGTCAGGATTGACCCGCTGATGCAGCGGGTCGAGACCGCAAGAGAACTGCGGCTGGCGCTGATTGCAGCACATCGATCGGCGGTTTTGTCAGAATTTGGGTTTCGGTTTTTGGATGTGTATGACGCGCGCAAACAACAGCATGGCTGGCTTGATTTTGATGATCTGATCCTTAAGGCGCGGGCGCTTTTGAATGATCCGTTTGTGGCGGAATGGGTGCTTTACCGGCTGGACGGTGGCATTGACCATATTCTTGTCGACGAGGCACAGGACACCAGCCCCGTTCAATGGCAGGTCATTGAACGGTTGACCCAGGAATTCACCAGCGGCAGCGGCGCGCGAAGTGATGTTGAGCGCACAATTTTTGTTGTTGGTGACAAAAAACAGTCGATCTACAGCTTTCAGGGCGCTGACCCGGCAGAATTCGACCGGATGCAGTTGGAATTTGGCCGTCGTCTGGAACCAACGGGCAAGCCTCTAAATCCGATGGTGCTTGAGTATTCATTCAGGTCATCAGACGCGATCCTGCGCCTGGTAGATCAGTGTTTTGACGGTCAGGATCAGGCAGGATTTCCACAAGAAATGAAACACCGGGCTTTCCATCAGGGTCTGCCCGGTCGGGTTGATCTGTGGCCCGTTGTTGAGCAAACACCGCAATCAGACAATGACGAATGGTACAAACCCGTCGATCGTCTGGGGGAAACACATCACACGATCATTTTGGCCAATCGCGTGGCGGCGGAAATTGAACACCTGATCGAA
Source organism: Shimia gijangensis (assembly GCF_900142085.1). GTDB lineage: Bacteria > Pseudomonadota > Alphaproteobacteria > Rhodobacterales > Rhodobacteraceae > Shimia > Shimia gijangensis. Next base: position 88,796 of record NZ_FQZQ01000014.1, on the reverse strand, counting down.
ACACAAGAGACTATTCCAGCCAAAAAGCAAGAAAATGGGCAATTTTCGCAGCGCCCCGTTCAAGCAGGAGATTTTCTGGTTCTTGTACAGAGGCGGTCGGAATTGTTTCATGAAATCATCCGCGCCTGTAAGGCCCGCGGGCTTCCCATCGCCGGTGCGGACAGGCTTAAGGTGGGGGCAGAACTGGCGGTCAAAGATCTTGGTGCTTTGTTGTCCTTCTTGTCGACACCCGAAGACAGCCTGTCCTTGGCAACGACTTTACGGTCGCCGCTGTTCGGGTGGTCAGAACAAGACTTGTTTGATTTGGCGCATCGTCGGGAGTCGCCGCTTTTGTGGCAGGCTTTGCGAGCCCGCAAAGATGATTTCCCGCAAACCATGGCCATTATTCTGGATTTGATGGCACAGGCTGATTTTCTACGCCCTTACGATTTGATCGAACGAACATTAACCCGACACAACGGTCGCCGGAATCTTCTCGCGAGACTGGGGTCCGAAGCCGAAGACGGGATCAATGCGCTGCTGTCGCAGGCTCTGGCCTTTGAGCGCAGTGCCGTGCCCAGCCTCACGGGATTTCTGATCTGGATGGAAACAGATGATCTGGAAATCAAACGCCAGATGGACAGTGCTGGCAACCGCATCCGCGTTATGACCGTGCATGGGTCTAAGGGGCTTGAGGCACCGATTGTTATTCTGCCGGACACGGGCAAAAGGCTAATCCGCAACGACGGTCAATTGGTTGCGAACAAAGATCATGTGCTTTGGACAATGCCGGCCAACGCCAGCCCAAACGCCATGGCAAAGGCCCGCGAAGCCAAAGCAGAGACTGTGCGCGCCGAACGGCAAAGGTTGCTTTACGTCGCCATGACGCGTGCCGAGAAATGGCTGATTGTCGCCGCGGCGGGCGATCTCGGCAAGGATGGGCAGACCTGGTATCAAACAATCGAACGCGGGCTGAACGGGGTTGGCGCAGAAGCGCATGATTTTGTTGGTGGGCAGGGGCTACGATACTCGCATGGCGATTGGTCCGGCCCGATCGAAGAGGTGCAAACCAGAACGCAAATCGTTTTGCCGGATGTTCCGGAATTCGCAAAACTTCCACCCAAAGATCCACCTGCAAGCAAACCCACCCTCAGCCCATCAGACCTGGGTGGCGCCAAGGCGCTTGCCGGAGACGCTGGTCTGGATGAAGAGGCAGCCAAACGCCGGGGGCGCTGGGTTCATCTGTTGCTTGAGCATTTGCCAGATCATCCTCAAGGCGGATGGCCGGGCATTGCCAGCAATCTGTTGCTTTCAACCGAAGAGCCACCTTCTGACACAGAGCTGGATACACTTTTGGACGAGGCGACCAGAGTTTTGACCAACCCGGATCTCCGGGCGTTTTTTGGTGATGAAACGTTGGCAGAGGTTCCGGTCACGGCGAACCTTGGAGCGGCTCGACTACATGGCATTGTTGATCGGTTGATTGTGCGGGACGACCATATTCTGATCGTGGACTTCAAAACCAACGCGACGGTGCCACAGCGCCCCGACCAAACGCCGGCAGGGTTGTTACGCCAAATGGGGGCCTATGCCCACGCGCTCCAACAAATCTACAAAGACCGCGAAATTCGCACTGCCATTTTGTGGACTCGCACCGGCACTCTTATGCAGATGCCACACGATCTTGTGACAAAAGCGCTGCAGTCCACAGGATACCTTGACGATCTGTCGGGCGCTTCATAGGTTCTCACGGAACGAAATTCCCAAGATCCCTCACTCAGGAGTAAGCCAAATGGCAACCGTCGCTGTCACCGATGCCACCTTTGACGAAGAAGTAAAAAACTCGGACGTCCCAGTTGTGGTCGATTTCTGGGCCGAATGGTGCGGCCCCTGCAAACAGATCGGCCCAGCTTTGGAAGAGCTGTCAACCGAAATGGAAGGCAAGATTAAAATTGCCAAAGTTGATGTGGATTCCAACCCGAACGCCGCTGCGGCGATGGGTGTACGTGGCATTCCGGCATTGTTCATTTTCAAAGATGGCCAGGTCGTGTCGAACCGCGCGGGCGCCGCTCCAAAAGCTGCGCTTCAAAGCTGGATCGAAGACGCGATCTAGGTTCGAGCCAACATTGACGTTTACGAAAGGGCGCCCAACTTGGCGCCCTTTTTTTACACCATAAAGCCCTTTTCCGCCAACACTTGGATGACGGCCAAACGTCTGGATTGGCGCAGGCTGCGCGCTTCACTTTTGGCGGGAATGATGCGCCAGTCATTCAAAATCTGGACAAATGGCAGAAAGGACACGGCTGGATCTTCCGAACCCACAACATCATACCCCTTAAAGAAGCCATTCGTCGTTTTGGCCGCCAGTATCTGACCGCGTTTGACGTCTGAAGGGTCTTGAAACAGCTCAGCATAATCCATCAGAAATCTGACGATGTCATATCCGACTGGGGCAGAGCTTTCCGCAGCGAAATCAAGGCCGAAAACACCTTGTGGCCCGACCAGAATATTACGGGTGTTCATATCGCCATGCTTTTGCGCCACGGTCGTTTTGGCATTGTGGAATTTATCGGCGATGGCGGGAATGCGCTCGCAACATCGCAAAAACAGATCGCTGTTGGGCACTGAAACCTCCAAAGCTTCAACTTTCTCGGAAACCCGTTGAATATGGTTCACCATGAAATGCGGTTGAAACTTACGATGGCTCGTTTGAAAACTGCTGTGAAAGGATGCCAACCAAGCGCCGGTTCTGCGCAAAAACTGAACGGCTGGCTTACCGGCTTCCAGGTGATCATTCACAGTTTTACCTGGTACGAACTCCATGATCGACAGACTGCCGTCCTTTGATACATGCAACACTTGAGGCGCCCCAAATCTGGCGTCACCGGACATGTGTTCATTGGCTTTCTGCTGCATCTCCATCGACTGTTTCATGTTGTGCGCTTCAGGTTTGAAAACCTTTTTCAGGATCAGCTTGTGGGTTTCTCCCACCAAGCGCACAACAATGTGGCTTCGGTCCGGCTCTTGTTTTTGCCAAACCAGCCTGTGGTGAAATGACTCCGCATCAAAACCCAGACCGGGGGCAATCAAACGCCACTCTTCCATGGCTTGTTTCACACGGGGGTCAGCCAGCACTTTGCACTCCTAAAAACCGGAACCAACTCCAAACTATCAGCATTATCCAATAATGACATGACGTAGGGGTCTTCAAATTCCGTATCAATTTGATTTCTCTGCGTCACCACCCGGTTGCGTCCCCGCCTGATGCGGCCCATATATTGCTGGCAACAAACGGAGGCCCACATGGCGGACGATCAATTTCCTGGCTGGCACGGAACCACAATCATTGGCGTGAAAAAGGGCGATGAAGTCGTGATCGCAGGTGACGGGCAGGTGTCTTTGGGCCAGACCGTTATCAAGGGCACGGCCCGCAAGGTGCGCCGACTTAACCCCGGTGGATACGACGTGGTTGCCGGTTTCGCCGGATCAACGGCGGATGCATTCACTTTGCTGGAACGGCTTGAAGCCAAGCTTGAGGCAACTCCGGGTCAGCTGGCCCGCGCCAGTGTTGAACTGGCCAAAGACTGGCGCACGGATAAATACCTTCAAAAACTCGAAGCGATGCTGATTGTATCTGACGGCAAAGACATTTTTGTGATCACCGGGGCAGGCGATGTTCTTGAACCCGAGCACAACGTCGCGGCCATCGGGTCTGGCGGCAACTTTGCCCTGGCAGCAGCGCGGGGCATGATGGACACGGACAAATCTGCGGAACAGGTCGCACGCGATGCCATGGCCATTGCCGCCGACATCTGCGTCTACACCAACGGCAATCTGACCATCGAGAAAATCGGGGGCTGACCGTCTGGATCAGCCAACCCCCTCACCGCGAGTGGTGTTACGGTTACTGAATTTTGGCGACACCCAGCGGCACGCTGGCCACATCACACCAGATGACCACTTCGTTGTAACTGGCGAGGTCGAGCGTTGGTGGTAGGGCATAACGCTGTTTTCCGGAATAACTTAGCAACGCGCCAAGTTTGCTGTCCGGATCATAGGTTCCGTCTTTGCCCAAAGCGACGCGCGGGTCCGGGCCACTGTCCAGCGAAAAATCATCACCGAGCTCAATAAACCTGCGGCCATCTTCTTCGATGATCGAAACCGTACCCATGGTGACGTGGTTGCTGCGCCCTTCAAACATTCCGGTTGCAGCCTTCATCCTCTCCGCAAAGGTCGGAGTGGCGATCATCATGGCAGCCCCCGAACCAACAAGGGCGGTTGCGCTGATAAATTTGCGGCGATTGATCATGGTACTGTCCTTTGTGATGTGTGATCCGTCTTCAACTCACCTAAGAACGCCTTGGAAAATGGAAATGTCTCCTCACGAGGTGCTTACTTGGCGTGAAAACACCGTGGGTGCTTGCGTTTTTGAATTAGGTGCTTAGGTTCCGCCCTGTCTTTCTGGATTGGAGAATTTGATGACTGACCTGACCCCGCGTGAAATCGTTTCGGAACTGGATCGGTTCATCATTGGCCAGAATGATGCCAAACGCGCCGTCGCCGTGGCGCTGCGCAATCGCTGGCGCCGCAAGCAATTGTCAGATGATCTGCGCGAAGAGGTTTATCCCAAGAATATCCTGATGATCGGGCCGACGGGCGTTGGTAAAACCGAAATCAGCCGCCGTCTGGCAAAACTGGCCAAAGCCCCCTTTATCAAGGTCGAAGCCACCAAGTTCACCGAGGTGGGCTATGTCGGCCGTGATGTCGAGCAGATCGTGCGGGACCTCGTCGACAGCGCCATTGCCATGACCCGCGAAAACATGCGCGATGAGGTTAAGGCAAACGCCCATCAAGCCGCCGAAGACCGCGTGATCGAAGCCATCGCCGGAGAGGACGCCCGCGAAGCGACCCGCGAAATGTTCCGCAAAAAGCTGAAGTCCGGCGAACTGGACGACACTATGATCGAATTGGATTTGGCCGACACTTCAAATCCGATGGGTGGAATGTTCGACATCCCCGGCCAGCCCGGCAACCAGATGGGCATGATGAATATTGGCGATCTGTTTGGCAAAGCCATGGGCGGGCGCACTCAGCGCCGTCGCCTGACCGTTTCCGAAAGCTATGAAATTCTGATTTCAGAAGAAGCTGACAAATTGCTGGATGACGAGGCCGTGACCCGCAGCGCGCTTGAAGCCGTGGAGCAAAACGGCATCGTGTTTCTGGACGAGATCGACAAGGTTTGCGCCCGCCAGGAAGCCCGCGGTGGTGACGTCAGCCGCGAAGGTGTTCAGCGTGATTTGCTGCCATTGATCGAAGGCACAACCGTCAGCACCAAACATGGAACAGTGAAAACCGACCACATCCTGTTTATCGCATCGGGTGCTTTCCACATTGCCAAACCATCTGATCTGCTGCCCGAACTTCAGGGCCGCCTGCCGATCCGTGTTGAACTGCGTGCGCTGACCGAAGAAGATTTCGTGCGCATTCTGACCGAAACCGACAACGCGCTGACCCGGCAATACACAGCGTTGATGGGCACCGAAGAAGTCACTGTCACATTCACCGACGATGGCATTGCGTCGCTTGCCCATATTGCAGCTGAAGTGAACCAAAGCATCGAAAATATCGGCGCGCGGCGTCTGTACACTGTGATGGAGCGTGTGTTCGAAGAGCTGAGCTTTACAGCACCGGATCAATCCGGCCTTTCGGTCACCGTAGACGCTGCTTTTGTAGACAAGAACCTTGGCGAACTCACCAAGTCGGCAGATCTCAGCCGCTACGTTTTGTAATCGCCGCTGGCGTCGCCGCGCCCGGTTGGGCATAGTTATAGGCAACTATGCCAGATCGGGTTTGTGTACGGTATGCGGTTTTTCTTGATCTTATCTCTCGTTGTGCTGGTCAGCTGCGGCGACCGCACGCCTGCGCCGATCATTCCTCAGGCGCAGTTTCAGGACGAGACCGTTTCGGTTTTTGTCGTGACGGATCGCAGCCGAAATGCTGAAGGGTATTATGGCAAGGAGCGATCCCAAATCACCAGCTACAATAAGACATTGGTTGGAATTCCGCCCAATCATGAGGTTGGTGATTCGCCAAAATACAATAAGAAGCCAAATCTGAACAAACACTTTGCGATTGCTGCCGAGACTGAATTCAAGTCAGATCAAGAGTTTATTCGCGCCCTGCGCGCCGAGTTGCAAACCCGACCATCCAAAGAACGCGAAGTCACGCTTTTCGTGCATGGCTATTACAATGGGTACTCAGATTCTGTGTATCGCACCGCGCAGATTGCCAAAGACTTTGAAAACCCCGGTGTGAGCGTCGCCTATGCGTGGCCCAGCGCGGCCCATCCCGCCGGTTATACTTATGACCGAGAAAGCGTTCTGTTTGCCCGCGACTCGATGGAGAAGACCCTCTATCTTCTAACCCAGGCCGGCGCGCGCAATATCTTGGTTATGGGCCACTCAATGGGTGGCCTGCTTGTGATGGAGGCGTTACGCCAGATTGAATTGACTCATCCGGGCTGGACCAACCGAAACATCGAAACTGTTTTGCTCGTGTCACCTGATATTGCCGTCGATTTGTTCCACGAACAACTGGATCGGATTGAAGAGCTACCCAATCAATTTGTCGTTTTCACATCGCAAAATGACAAAGCCCTACGCTTTTCTTCAACGCTGAACGCGGGCACAAACCGCCTTGGCTTGGGTAACAGTCAGGATGAATTATCAGATTATCCCATACAGTTCGTCGATGTGAGCGAGTTCAGCGAAGATTCCAAAAACACGCATTTTGTGTTTGCCGAGTCGCCTGCACTCATCGCGCTGATGACAGGCGCCAGGCAACATGAGGGTTTTACAGAAGGGCGGTCGCGAAGTGTGCTTGATAAGCTGTCAGATTCGACGCTTCACGCCAATCAGGCCGTTGTCTTCAATCTGGCCCCTGATGAAGACCCCGCCGAGCAGCGCTAGTGGCGGCGCAGATATACGTAATAAGCACCAGATCCGCCGTGCTTGAGATGTGCTTCGGCGACCTGCAAAACCACAGTCGACAATGGTGGCATCGAAAGCCATTGCGGCACCTGATGTTTCAGAATACCCCGACGCACTGGCATCGGCCCATCGTCTGATCTGGTTTTTCCCTTGCCGGTAATGACAAGAACCAGACGCCTACCCTCGGCATGAGATCGCAAAACAAACCCGGTCAAAGCGGGGTGGGCCCGATCCAGGGTCATACCGTGCAAGTCAATTTTGGCATCTGGCAGCATCTTGCCGCGCTTCAGTTTGCCAAACATCTTTTTATCCATCTGGATCGGCTGTCTTGCGATCCTTTCGGAAATGCCGGGTAACAGATTGTGTTTCTGCGGGCCAGATTTGGCTTTGGCGCCCACTTCGAACTCTGCAACGCGGGCCCTGGCCACCTTAACCGGCTTAGGCTTTGGTTTTGGGGCTTCGTGGCGGGCCTGCTCTGGATGAAATCTGTGTGCGGTTTCCGTCACCTTGCGCCACAGCTCAACCTCTTCGGGCGTCAATCGGCGTCTGGTCACAACACGGCCTCGGGTAGCATGGCAAAAGCGCGTTGAATCGGGAGCAGCACAACCATGCGGCCACTATCTTTGAGTTGGCCCGCTGCGCGACCAGCTTCGTCGCCAGTTCCGAAAAAGATGTCGGCGCGTTGCGCGCCTTTGATCGCTGATCCGGTGTCCTGCGCCACCATCAGCCGCCGCAAAGGATTTTTACCATCTTTCTCAAGCCAAACCGGCGCACCCAAAGGCGTGAATTTCGGATCAACCGCGACACTGCGCATATCTGTGACAGAACGGTTCATTGCGCCCAATGGCCCCCGATCCGAAGGAACACGGTTCACTTTCCTGAAGAACACATAGGAATCATTGTGGCGTAACAACTCGGCCCCATCGACCGGATTTCGCCGAACCCAGTTTTTGATAACTTCAGCACTCACCTGATGCGACGAATATACCCCTCGCCGGACCAGCTCGACACCAATTGAGCGATAGGGATGGCCGTTTGACCCACCATAACCCACCCGCAATGAACTTCCGTCTGGCAGGCGAATACGGCCTGATCCCTGAATTTGCAGAAAAAACAGCTCAACCGAGTCGTCAACCCAGGCTATTTCCAACCCTCTGCCATCCATCACACCACTGGTTTCAATGGCGCGTCGGGACAACCATTGGCTTTGGCGTTTCACTTCTGGCGGGGTCAGGTACACCGGATACCGATAACGGGAAGTCTGACGCAGCGCGCCGTCCAGTTCTGGCTCAAAATATCCGGTGAACAGCGGATTGGCGCCGTCCTCGATCAAAACCGGACGAAATAGTAACTCAAAGAATTTGCGGGCATCGGTGAACTCATTCGCGGCCGCGCAAAGCGACTTCCAGTCAGGCGCGTCAAAATCCATACAGGTGTTGCGAAACACCTCGAGTGCTTCAACGTGGTTGTCTTCGGCCCAACCATCAAGATCATTGAAATCCAGAATGGAATAGGTGGTTTCGGACATCGCGTCAGAGCCAGCCATGACCAGCCCCGCAAATATCGTAGCCCGAAACCAGCGGATCATTCGCCCGTCGCGACAAGTTGCCAGTTGGGATCGTTGTTTCCCATCACGCGCGCAAAGGTCCAGATGTCCTTTTGCTTTTTCACGTGGCGCTCGTCGCCTTCAACAATATCTCCGGCGCGGTCGCGCACGACATGGGTCAGCTCGCCAACAAACCGAACCGATACTTCGCCCTCGCCTGAATTTGCATCAAACTGAGCATCATGCAGAGCCATTTCACGCACACCCACAAATTCACTCTCAACCGTGAGGCCTTGTTGTTCGCGTGAATCCACCACTTGCGAAAAGGCTTCGTAAACCTCTTCGGACAGGAAAGGCAAAATACTGGCCAGATCGCCTTTTTCAAATCCCATTAGAATCATTTCATAGGCCCCACGGGCACCCTGAAGGAATTCGGAAACATTGAAACTTGGCTCGGCAGCTTTCATTGCACCCAGCGCTTTGGCAGCATCGCTGTCGGCAGGCACGTGATCAACGATATCTGCGTCTGGTCCGCCTTCGATAACAGAAAGATCAGGGCCGCTGCGGCTTATTGGTTGTTGCTGCGCTTCACGCGGAGGCTCAAAACCATCGCGAGTGCCAAGTACATTCTTAAGGCGCAGGATCAGAAAAACGGCAATTCCGGCCAGAACCAAAAGCTGTATGATAGGCGAAGAACTCATTTGAACCCCTTTCGGGCATGGAAACGGTGATATACCGCACTTATGTAAGTCACGAACCGGGTCAAGTCCACCGGGCCAAGTAACCTTAGGAGAATGGAAAAAATGTGGCTGTTTCTGGCCTTTGTGAGCGTTCCACTGATTGAAATCGCATTGTTCATCCAAGTTGGCGGTGCAATTGGCCTTTGGCCGACCCTTGCCGTAGTGATTATCACGGCGATGATCGGCACGTATCTTGTTCGCAACCAGGGTGCCCTTGCCATGGGAAACCTGCAGCGCTCATTTTCCGAACTGGATGATCCGACCGAGCCTTTGGCGCATGGTGCCATGATCCTGATTGCTGGCGCATTGCTGCTGACGCCGGGCTTTTTCACCGATGCCGTCGGGTTTGCACTTTTGATGCCGCCAATCCGGGTGGCCGTATTCAAATACGCACGGTCCCGGATCAGGGTTCAAAGCTTTTCGATGGGCTCTATGCATGGCCACCCTTCACAGCCTCCAAACCATCCTAACGGTGGGCCGGACGTGATTGATGGCGAATTTACCGAAGTTGACCCGAACAAAAAACCTACACACTCATCCTCTGGTTGGACTAAGCATTGAGGCTTTGCGCTCTAGCTGCTAAAGCAACCGGGATTTTTTGAATTTTCAGGAGAAACCCAAATGTCGGAAAACGACAACGGAGCCACTCAGGCCCCTCAGATCCGCATGAACGTGCTGGCCCAATTCATTCGCGATATGTCGTTTGAAAACATTTTGGCGCAAAAGCGCGCGCAAGGCGAAGTTCAGCCAGACGTACAGGTTCAGGTGAACCTTGACGCTCAGCCGCGTGACGTTGAACACCAGTTCGAAGTCACCACCAAGCTGAACATCACATCGAAAGCCAAGGAAAGCGGCGACGAGATGTTTATTCTTGAGCTGGAATACACTGGCGTTTTCCACATCGAAGGTGTTCCGGAAGATCAAATGCACCCCTTCCTGCTGATCGAATGCCCACGTCTGTTGTTTCCGTTCCTGCGTCGCATCGTCTCTGACGTGACCCGCGATGGTGGCTTCCCGCCACTGAACCTGGAAAACATCGACTTTATGCAGCTCTACCGTCAGGAAATCGCGCGCCGTCAGGCTGCCGAACAACCCCAAGGCACTGCATAATACGTCTCTCTGATTTTTCAGGGTACGTCTAAGATTTGGCCCACAAGGCATCGTCGCCCATTTCGGCAACGAACGCCTCGTGGGCCTTTTTCTCTTCTTCCGTCAGCCGGGATGGAAGCGGATTTGGCCGGGCCTGGGGTCGCCAGTCATCCTGTTCTTGGCCAACGCCGCCCACAGATGCATTCGCAGACAAGGCAAAGTCCGGCTGACGTCCACCAATAAGCTCCAGATAAACCTCGGCCAGGATTTCCGAGTCGAGCAGGGCGCCGTGTAACGTCCGGTTCGAGTTATCAATACCAAAGCGGCGACACAGCGCGTCCAAAGAGGCGGGCGAGCCGGGAAATTTCGTGCGGGCGATCGCCAGCGTATCAATCGCCTGTTCCCACGGGAGCTGCGCCAAGCCAATCCATTTCAGCTCGGCATTCAGGAACTTCATGTCGAATGACGCATTGTGGATCACCAGTTTGGCGTCACCAACAAAATCCACAAACGCCTGACCAATTTCCTTGAACAGTGGCTTGTCGCGCAACGTGACCGCTCCCGGTCCGGTTTCCTGTGGCGGCTCCAGAATATCGGGGCCAATCCCGTGCACCTCAAAGGCGCCCTGCGGCATGGAACGTTCCGGGTTGATGTACTGATGATAGGTGCGCCCGGTTGGCATGTGATTGTGCAGCTCAATCGCGCCGATCTCGACAATGCGGTCGCCGGTGAACGGATCAAACCCAGTTGTTTCGGTATCAAGCACGATTTCACGCATTGGCCAGTTGCCTCCTGATCGTTTTAACAATCTTGTCCACCTGAGCACGCGCGTGGTCAAGCGTATCCGTGGTCACGACGAAATCGGACCGCGCGCATTTTTCGTCATTGGGCATCTGTTTAGCTCGAATTTGCTCGAATTGTTCTTCGGTCATGGTACCACGCTCCATCACGCGGGATTTTTGAAGTTCGGCCGGAACAGAGACACATATCACCGCATCCATCATCGCGTCTCCGCCGCCTTCAAACAGCAAAGGAATGTCAAAAACCACGATATCCGCCTTGGCCGTCTCAAGAAATTGGGCGCGGTCCTGGGCCACCAAAGGATGTACAATCTGCTCCAGCGCTTTCAGCACCGTCGCATCCTGCCCAATCATCTCTTTCAACCGATCTCGCGAGACCGCCTCATCAACAATTGCCTGTGGCAAAGCCTCTTGGATGGGCTGAACCGCCGCGCCCCCGGCAGAATACATGCGATGAACGGCGGCATCCGCATCCCACACCGCGCATCCAGCCTCGGCGAACAACCGGGCTGTGGTTGATTTGCCCATTCCAATTGAACCGGTCAACCCAAGGCAAAAAGTCATGCCAACGCCGCCTGTCTGGTCGCATCATCCACTTCCGGACGCGTGCCAAACCACCGCTCAAACCCCGGAACCGCCTGATGCAGCAACATGCCAAGCCCATCAACCGTTGTGCAGCCTTGGGTCTCTGCTTCTGCCAGGAAGTTGGTTTTCAAAGGATTATAAACCAAATCCGTCACAACTGCGTTTTTGTTCAACCCATCCAACGGCACCCGCAACTCTGACTTACCCGCCATGCCCAAAGACGTCGTGTTGACCACGGTTGCGCCATCTTCAAGGATATTTCCCGCCTGAACCCATTCGACAACCGTCAACCGGGTGCCAAAATCTTCGCGGAGCTGCTCGGCCCGTACCCGAGTGCGGTTTGAGATCAGAATTTCAGGTACGCCCGCATCCAAAAGGGAGGCGACAATCGCCCGAGCAGCACCCCCAGCACCCAAAACCACAGCCGGGCCCGCTGCAGGTTGCCAATCTGGTGCGCCCTGACGCAGGTTTTCAATGAAACCATAGCCATCGGTATTGTCACCAATAGCAGTTCCGTCATCGCGAAAGATCAACGTATTCACCGCGCCAATCAACGTTGCCCGGTCGGTCACCTGATCGACAAGGTCCAAAACCCGTTCTTTATGCGGGATCGTGACGTTCGCCCCGACAAATCCCATTTTTGGCAGGGCCCGAAGAACCTGCTCAAGATCTTCACTACTGACGTCCATCGGGATGTAGTGACCCGGCAATCCATAGGTTTTCAGCCAATGCCCATGCACCTGTGGCGATTTGGAGTGCGCGATGGGGTGGCCAATTACACCAGCAAGGGGAATGCGCGGTAAAGTCATGTTTTTAGGTCTCCTCGGGTCGTGAGGTAATTCAGCAATTCAATCAACGGTAATCCAAGCACATTGAAATAGTCGCCGTCTACACGGTGAAACAACCGCACACCCTCTTCTTCAAGCTTATAACCACCGACAGACCAGCGAATGCTATCCCAGTTGCGATCAAGGTATTCGTCCAGATAGGCGTTCGAAAAGTCCCGCATCTGCAATCGGACAACACCCACATGCCGCCAAACAGGTTGGTTTTCATGAAACACAACCAACGCAGACAACAACTGATGGCGGTTGCCACGCAAAGACATCAGCTGGCGACGTGCTTCATCAATATCAGTTGGCTTGGAAAAAACCCGCCCCTCGAACTCCAGCACCTGATCGCAACCAATCACCAACCTGTCCGGGTTTTTCATTGCAACCTTACCGGCCTTGGCCTCGGCCAGCGCATCCGCCACATCGCGGGGCGGCGCGCCTTCAGCCTCAAGCGCACGGCGTAACATATCTTCGTCGACACGCGCGACCGCTATGTCGAACTCCAAACCTGCATTTCGCAAGAGAGTTGCCCGGATTTCCGAGCCTGAGGCCAAAATGATCTTGTTCGACATGTGGATAAGTTCGTGGATTTCTATGCGTGTATCCTGAGGTCCCTTTCTGGGAAATTCGACGCCGCATTGCAAGCCGGGGAAAACCCACATGTTTCACGATGTTCCACGCGTTTTATCCTTTCTGGATGAGGATAACTATCGCCCTGTTAGTGGGCTTCTCCATACATTTTTTACCCTCTGATATCCCCAAGCACTCCTCACATTGTTCACCCTTACACCGTTGATATTTAACAGATATCAATAATCATCCACAAAACAGTCATAGTGTTGAAAACGAATATCCCCCTGTGCAAAACCCTTGTGAAAAGCCATTAATCCACATGTTTTGACCTCCCTACAAAAACATCATCCTTTTTCTTTCTTCTTTATTTATTTAGAGAAGAGAAAAGACGCGCTTGGATATAACGATGACCTATTTTCTTGCTGACATTTATCCGTATGTCCTTTCGGTTCATATCATGGCCGTGCTTTCCTGGATGGCAGGATTGTTCTATTTACCCAGACTGTTCGTCTATCATGCCGAGAGAGCGGATAAAGGGGATCAGCTGGATGAAACCCTTAAGATCATGGAATTCAAGCTGCAGCGATATATCATGTCCCCGGCCAGCGTGGTGGCATGGGGCGCAGGGCTTTGTTTGGTGTTCACTCCCGGTGTTGTCGACTGGTCTTTGATCTGGCCCTACACCAAAGGCTTCTGCATCATCGCTATGACGATCTTTGATCACTGGCTGATGATAATGCGCAAACGCTTTGCGCGGGGTGAAAACAAGCTGCCAGGTCGGTCGTACCGATTGATGAACGAAATACCGACCATTCTGATGATTGTGATCGTCTTGTCTGTGGTTGTTAAATTCTGAGAGTTTGACTCTTTTCGCCTGACACCTTAAGTAATCCCGCAACAGGCCCGTCCGGGTCGCGTGTTTTCCATATTTGAAATGCAATTCGTAGCTTCGAAGAAGCTGCACTTGGGATGTACCCTATGACCGATGATGTAGTCGTTGAAACAAACGTCGAAAAACTATCTCTTTCCGAGTTGAAAGCCACAAGCCCCAAAGACCTGTTGGCGGTGGCTGAAGAGCTTGAGATTGAAAACGCCTCGACTATGCGTAAGGGCGAAATCATGTTCCAGATTTTGCGCGAACGTGCAGATGACGGATGGGAGATTTCCGGCGAAGGTGTGCTTGAGGTGCTTCAGGACGGTTTTGCCTTTTTGCGCTCACCCGAAGCAAACTATCTGCCGGGCCCAGATGACATCTACGTCAGCCCTGACATGATCCGTCAATATAGCCTGCGTACCGGAGATACGGTGAGTGGTGCGATCAAGGCGCCGGAAGAGGCCGAACGCTATTTCGCTCTGACGAACGTTACTCAGATCAACTTTGAAGCGCCCGAACGCGCCAAGCATAAGATTGCTTTTGATAACCTCACGCCGCTTTATCCGGATGAGCGTTTGAACATGGAAATCGAAGATCCCACTATCAAGGATCGCTCGGCCCGGATTATCGATTTGGTGGCTCCGATTGGTAAGGGTCAGCGCTCGCTGATCGTGGCGCCGCCGCGGACCGGTAAAACCGTTCTGTTGCAGAACATCGCACACAGCATCGAAGCCAACCACCCAGAGTGTTATCTGATCGTCCTGCTGATCGATGAACGCCCCGAAGAGGTGACGGATATGCAGCGCTCGGTGAAGGGCGAAGTTGTGTCGTCTACTTTTGACGAACCTGCAACCCGTCACGTAGCCGTGGCTGAAATGGTGATCGAAAAGGCCAAGAGATTGGTCGAACATAAACGAGATGTTGTGATCCTTCTGGATTCGATCACAAGACTTGGTAGAGCTTTTAACACCGTGGTCCCATCCTCGGGTAAGGTTTTGACTGGTGGTGTGGATGCAAACGCCCTGCAGCGCCCTAAGCGTTTCTTTGGTGCCGCGCGGAACATCGAAGAGGGTGGGTCGCTGACCATCATATCGACTGCGCTGATCGATACGGGCAGCCGCATGGACGAGGTGATCTTTGAAGAATTCAAAGGCACCGGTAACTCAGAGATTGTTCTGGATCGCAAGATCGCTGACAAACGTGTCTTCCCTGCCATCGATATTCTGAAGTCCGGCACCCGGAAAGAAGAGCTGTTGGTCGACAAAATCGATCTGGCGAAAACATTTGTGCTGCGTCGTATTCTGAACCCGATGGGGACGACGGATGCTGTCGAGTTCCTGATTTCCAAGTTGAAGCAAACCAAATCGAACTCTGAGTTCTTCGATTCTATGAACACCTAAAGGTGGTGCCATGGTCTATGTGCCTGACACAATCTTCGCTCTAGCAACGGCCCCCGGTAAAGCGGGGGTCGCTGTCGTTCGTGTGTCCGGGTCTTTGGCTGGGCATGCAGGCAGCGCACTATTTGGTAAACTGCCGCATCCCCGCATGGCCAGTCTCCGGATATTGAAGGACGCCGCCGGACGTCGCTTGGATCAGGCGCTGGTGCTGTTTTTCCCAGAAAAAAACAGCTTCACCGGAGAAGAAGTTCTCGAGCTGCATTTGCATGGCTCGGTGGCCGTGGTCAACGCAGTGTTGCGGGAACTGTCTGAGATGGACGGCCTGCGATTGGCCGAGCCCGGAGAGTTCACACGTCGCGCGTTGGAAAACGGCTGTCTTGATCTGGCGCAGGTCGAGGGGCTGGCGGATCTGATTGAGGCTGAGACCGAAGCACAGCGCCGTCAGGCCCTGCGCGTGCTTTCTGGTGATCTTGGTGACCTTGCAGGGGGTTGGCGCTCAAACTTGATCCGCGCAGCGGCTCTGTTGGAAGCCACAATCGATTTTGCGGATGAAGAAGTCCCTGTCGATGTGTCACCAGAAGTTCTGGGCTTGCTTGGCAATGTGCGTTCAGAGCTTGCAACTGAGATTTCCGGTGTAGAGGCAGCTGAGCGTATCCGTACTGGGTTTGAAGTTGCCATTTTGGGTGCCCCAAACGTTGGAAAATCTACTCTTCTCAATATGTTAGCTGGTCGTGAGGCGGCAATTACATCGGAGTACGCGGGCACAACCCGCGATGTCATTGAAGTCCGCATGGATTTGAATGGTTTGCCCGTAACTCTCTTGGATACTGCGGGTCTGCGCGAGACAACGGATCATGTAGAAGGCATTGGAATTGAGCGCGCCAGAGAACGTGCTAAAGCCGCTGACCTTCGGGTCTTTTTGATTGAGCAGAACCAGCATCCGGATTTTCAACCGCTCCCAGGTGACATCGTTCGGACCGCCAAGGCGGACGTGTTAAGTGATGCAACAGATGCGGTGTCCGGTGTGTCCGGGCAGGGGGTGTCTGATTTGGTCAAAGAGATCACCACAACTCTATCGGACCGCGCCGCGCGTTCCGGAATAGCCACACGCGAACGTCACCGCACAGCCATGGGTCGGGCAAATGATAACCTAAGCGCTGCCAGCGCGGTTCTCGATTTGGGCCCGGATCATTATGAGATAGCCGCAGAAGAACTGCGCAGCGCAATTCGGGCTTTGGATTCGATTGTTGGTCGCGTAGATGTCGAGAACCTGCTCGACGAAATCTTTTCGAGCTTTTGCATCGGTAAGTAGGGAGTGTTTCACGTGAAACATTTTGATGTCATCGTTGTTGGAGGAGGACATGCCGGCGCAGATGCGGCGCATGCGGCCTCTCGTATGGGTGTACGCACTGCTTTGGTGACGTTGAAGAAATCCGGTATTGGTGTCATGTCTTGCAATCCGGCGATTGGCGGCTTGGGCAAAGGCCATCTGGTGCGCGAGATCGATGCGCTGGACGGCCTTATGGGTCGTGTTGCGGATCAGGCGGGCATTCAGTTTCGACTGTTAAATCGTCGAAAAGGGCCCGCTGTTCAGGGTCCGCGTGCCCAGGCAGATCGGAAAATCTATCGCGACTCTATGTTGGCTGAGATTGAAGCGACGCCAAACCTCACGATTGTTGAAGGCGAGGCAACAGATTTTCTGATACAAAGCGGCGCCGTGCGCGGCGTCATTCTGGCGGATGGGTCCGAGATTTCGGCTCAGTCCGTTGTTTTGACAACAGGAACGTTCCTGCGCGGCGTTATTCACATTGGTGATGTATCGCGCCCCGGTGGGCGGATGGGCGACGATCCTTCCGTTAAGCTGGCTGAGCGAATCGACAGCTTCGCGTTGCCATTGGGGCGGCTGAAAACCGGAACGCCCCCGCGTCTAAACGGGAAAACCATCAATTGGGAGGTGCTGGATTCTCAGCCCGGAGACGAAGACCCGGCAATGTTTTCGTTTTTGAACAAGGCGCCTTTTGCGCGTCAGATCTCCTGCGGCATTACCCACACGAATGAGAAAACCCACGATATTATCCGCGAAAACCTCGAAAAATCAGCGATGTATGGTGGTCACATCGATGGGGTTGGTCCCCGCTACTGCCCCTCGATTGAGGATAAAATTGTTCGGTTCGCTGACAAGTCCTCGCATCAGGTCTTTCTTGAGCCGGAAAGTCTGGATGATAACACGGTGTACCCGAACGGAATCTCGACGTCTTTGCCTGTAAATGTGCAGGAAGAGTACGTTCATTCGATCTATGGGCTTGAAAACTGTGAGATACTGCAGCCCGGTTACGCGATTGAATATGACTATGTCGATCCCCGGTCTTTGGATGCGACATTGGCAGTTAAGACGGTACCAGGCCTGTATTTGGCCGGCCAAATCAATGGCACCACCGGCTATGAAGAGGCAGCAGCGCAGGGTTTGGTTGCGGGCTTAAACGCGGCTTTGGCATCGCAGGGGCGGGATCCTCACTATTTTAGCCGTTCAGACAGCTATATTGGCGTTATGGTTGATGACCTTATCACCCGAGGCGTGACAGAACCCTATCGGATGTTTACATCCCGCGCCGAATTCCGTCTGTCGCTCCGGGCCGACAATGCGGATCAGCGACTCACCCAGACCGGCATTGAGCTCGGGTTGGTTGGTGACGGTCGAAATCGCGTGTTTTCTGAAAAGATGGAAAGACTAACATCCGCCAAATCAATCTTAGAGAAGGAAGAATTTACGCCCAAACAGCTAAGGGCGGCTGGCATTTCCGTCAACCAGGATGGCAATCGGCGCACGGCGTTTCAGGTTTTGTCTTATCCTGACGTGGGGTTTGATGACTTGCTTTCTTTGGACGAAAGCCTGTCTGATGTTGACGGAGAAATTCGCGAACAGCTTGAGAGAGATGCTTTGTACGCGACCTATATCGAACGGCAAATGCGCGATGTTCAGGCCATGCGTCGTGATGAAAACCAGCGTATTCCCAATGACTTCGACTATTCCATGATTGAGGGCTTGTCGAATGAACTCAAGTTCAAACTCAGCCAGGCCCGTCCAGATAACCTGGCTCAAGCAGGTCGAATAGATGGAATGACGCCAGCGGCTTTGACGCTTCTTTTGGCGAAATTGCGCAAGGCGCAACGGGAGAAATCGGCGTGAGCGACCAAGCGGACCGTGTTCTTGAGCAGTTGAATGTTTCACGTGAAACATCTGACCGCCTGAAAATCCTCGCTGATCTACTTTTGAAGTGGAATCCGCGAATAAATCTCGTGTCAAAATCCACTTTAGATACCTTATGGACCCGCCATATTCTTGATTCAGCGCAGATCTATCATATGGCAGAGCATCCAGTCGGGCATTGGGTCGACATCGGAAGCGGTGGCGGCTTTCCTGGGTTGGTGGTTGCGCTTATGTCGTCCGAGAGTCACTCACCGGTGAGGGTTACTCTAATCGAGAGCGATCAGCGAAAATGTGCGTTTCTACGCACGGTGTTGCGGGAAACCGGGGTTCAAGGAACCATTCTTACCAAGCGCATTGAGCAGGCCGACCCCCAAGCTGCAGATATTCTTTCTGCGCGGGCCCTGGCGGATCTGTCTGCCTTGTTCTCATTTGCTGAACGTCACTTGGCCCCGAATGGGACGGCGTTGTTTCAAAAAGGCGCCTCTTGGCAAAAAGAAGTTCAGAACGCACAGGAATCGTGGTCTTTCGATTTCGACGTGATTACAAGTAGGACTGAGCCCAGTTCTGTCATTCTCAAGGTTAAGGATATCAGGCGTGTCTGATCCCACTCGCCCTAAGGGCCCTAAAATTATCGCAGTGGCCAACCAAAAAGGCGGCGTCGGAAAAACGACCACCGCTATTAACCTGGCGGCCGCCTTGGTCGAGCAGGGTAGTCGCGTTCTTGTGGTTGACCTTGATCCTCAAGGCAATGCATCGACCGGACTTGGGATTGACACCGCAGACCGTGAATATACGACCTATGACTTGTTGTTGGATGATGCGGATCTAAAGGATGTGGTCCATCTGACGGCGACCGAAGGAATGGCCATAATTCCAGCGACTGTGGACCTGAGCTCGGCCGATATCGAGCTGATTTCAAACGAAAAGCGCAGTTTTCTTTTGCATGATGCCCTTCGTCAGCCAGCAATGGATGAGTATCACTGGGACTTTGTTTTGATTGATTGCCCTCCGTCTTTGAACTTGTTGACGGTGAACGCAATGATTGCTTCGCATTCGGTCCTGATTCCTTTGCAAAGTGAGTTTTTTGCTCTGGAAGGGTTGTCTCAACTGATGCTGACTGTGCGCGAGGTTCGCCAGACCGCAAACCGCAATTTGCGTATCGAGGGCGTTGTGCTGACGATGTTTGATGCCCGCAACAACCTTTCCCAACAGGTTGAACAGGACGCGCGCGACAATTTGGGTGAGCTGGTGTTTGAGACAAAAATTCCGCGCAATGTGCGGGTGTCCGAAGCGCCGTCATTTGCTCAACCTGTGTTGGATTACGATCCGACATCCAAAGGTGCCGAAGCTTATCGCGACTTGGCGCGCGAAATTCTGAATAAACGTATCAGTACAACCGCTTAAGGGGAGACCCACACTATGGCAGCAAAGAAAACCAAATCTCGCGGATTGGGGCGTGGCCTTTCGGCATTGATGGCAGATGTTACCGAAGATCAGGCACAATCCTCACACGAGGCAACTCGACGGGCCGATCTTATGGTGCCGATCGAGCAGGTTGTTCCAAATCCAGACCAGCCCCGGCGTGATTTTACACAAGATCAGCTGGAAGAGTTGGCGGCGTCGATACGCGAAAAAGGCGTGATTCAACCGCTTATCGTGCGCGAAGTCGACGGCGGAAAATATGAGATCGTTGCAGGTGAACGGCGCTGGCGTGCATCGCAAATGGCGCAATTGCATGAACTGCCGGTCGTTGTGCGCGAATACAATGACACAGAAGTTCTGGAAATCGCCATTATCGAAAACATTCAGCGGGCTGATCTCAACCCGGTGGAAGAGGCGGCCGGCTATCGTTCATTGATGGATAAATTTGGGCATACCCAAGAAAGGCTTTCCGAAGCACTTGGCAAAAGCAGAAGCCACATTGCCAACCTTATGCGTTTGTTGTCATTGCCCGAAGATGTGTTGTCCATGCTAAAGTGCGGTGACCTGACCGCAGGGCATGCACGTGCGTTGATTACTTTAGACAACCCAAGTGAGTTGGCGAAAAAGGTCGTGAAATCAGGGCTTTCCGTTCGCCAGACTGAAGCTTTGGCGAAGGCTGTTTCAAAACCGGATGGAAAGCCAAAGAAGGTTGCGGTTAAACCCGCCAAGGATGCGGATACTGTCGCGCTGGAAGGGGATCTTTCCGCCAATCTTGGAATGAAGGTGTCAATCGATCATCAAGTCGGCGGAGAATCTGGTCAGGTGGTGGTTAAGTACGCATCGCTTGATCAGCTGGACGAGATTTGCCGAATTTTGTCCGCTACCAGTTAGGCCGCGTCCAGATAAACAGCAGAACGCAGGACAAAACGACGGCCTGAATACCCAAAACCAATGGGCGCAGCCCAAGTATGAGCGAAATTGCAAACACCAGACCAATTGAGATTGTGGCAATTCGCTTGGCTGCCGGGTTGATTGCGCCGCGCGTCTGCCAATCTTCGATGGGAGGGCCAAGTTTGGGGTGCGACAAAAGCCAATTGTGCATGCGTTCGGAAGAGCGAGCGAAGAAAAACGCGGCCAAAAGCAAAAATGGGACCGTTGGCAACAGCGGTAGAATGACTCCAACAAGCGCAAGACCCAGGCAAACGAACCCCAAAAGTGCCCATACGTAGCGCATCCGTTACCCCAACAACAATTCCGAAATGACCGAGTTCAACACCATTCTGCCTTTGGGAAGAGCTCTAAGTCTTTGATTTTCTTGTGTTATCATACCTAATTCACGCAGAACATCAACTTTGGTACCTGCAAGCTCCTGACCAGCGAGCGTCTTGTAACGTATCAGGTCAATTCCGTCGCTCAACCGCAAGCCCATCAACAAAAATTCGGTTACCTGGTCTTCGCGTTCAATGATCTCGCACAAAGACTCGCCATTTCCGGCTTCTGCCTCTGCAAGCCATTTGGTCGGGTTGCGCCAGGTCTCGATCGCGTGTCGTTTGCCATTAAACGTCAATCTGGCGTGTGCGCCGGGGCCAATTCCTGCGTAATCTCCATAACGCCAATAAACCTGATTGTGGCGAGATTCCGAGCCTAACTCAGCGTAATTCGAGACCTCGTAAGGATTAAGGCCCGCCTTGGCGCAGATATTCTGGGTTTCTTCATACATGTCCGCGGCGAGATCATCTTCGGGCAAACCGCGTAGTTTACCAACGGCGTAACGGTCCCCAAAGGCTGTGCCTTCCTCGACGGTTAGCTGATAAAGCGACAGGTGGTCGATTGCCATTGCTGTCGCCTCGCGTAATTCGGCGCGCCAATCCGCAAGAGATTGATCCTGACGGGCATAGATCAGATCAAAACTCACCCGATCAAATGTTTTCCGGGCGATATCGAAGGCCTGCTGCGCCTCGGCAACGCTGTGAATGCGGCCAAGGCGCTGCAGGTCCCGATCATTCAGCGCCTGAATACCCATCGAGATGCGATTGACCCCACCATCCCGGTAGCCAGAAAACCGACCAGCCTCAACTGATCCGGGATTGGCTTCAAGCGTGACTTCCATGTCATTGGATGTCGGCCAAAGGCTGCGAACGCGTTCCAGAATAGATGCAACAACGTCCGGCTGCATCAGGCTGGGGGTTCCGCCTCCAAAGAATACGGTGTTCAGAACGCGATTTGGGGTTTGGGCAGCAACGCGGTCCAACTCGGACAAATAGGCTCTAAGCCACCTTGATTGATCAATTTCACGTGCAACATGGCTGTTGAAATCACAGTAGGGGCATTTGGCCTGACAAAACGGCCAATGGATATAGAGGCCAAAGCCTCCGTTTTGCCAATCCTCAGCCAAAACAGGCGGCTACAAATTTTTGAACGGCCAATCCACGGTGGCTGATCTTGTTCTTTTCCCAACGATCCATCTCAGCAAATGTGATGTCATAACCTTCTGGCACGAACATTGGATCGTATCCGAACCCGTCTTTGCCACGAATGGGCCAGGTCAGGTGCCCGGGTGCAATACCTTCAAAAGCTTCGTCATGCCCGTCGGGCCAGGCCAAAACCAAGGTGCTGCGAAACTGTGCCA
Organism: Shimia gijangensis; assembly: GCF_900142085.1. Classification (GTDB taxonomy): domain Bacteria; phylum Pseudomonadota; class Alphaproteobacteria; order Rhodobacterales; family Rhodobacteraceae; genus Shimia; species Shimia gijangensis. The sequence continues at coordinate 66,132 of NZ_FQZQ01000014.1, read as the reverse complement.
AACGGGGATGGTCGGCGTTTTTGGCTTCAAGCTCGTTATGGGCACGGGTCATCGCCATCATGAAATCCCGACCATTTCCGGTTTCGGCCCAATCCGCAGTATAAACACCTGGCGCACCATCCAGAGCATCAATTGTGATCCCGGAATCATCGGACAAAGCAGGCAATCCAGTGGCCTTGGCTGCGGCATGCGCCTTGATCCGGGCATTGCCGACAAAGGTATCTTCGGTTTCTTCAGGCTCGGGCAAATCCATTTCACCCGCCCCAACAACCTTGACGCCAAAGGGCTCGAGGAGATGCACCATCTCCTCAAGCTTGCCTTTGTTGTGGGTCGCCACCAAAAGGATATCGCCCGAAAACTTGCGGGTCATGCGGTGGCTGCCAATTGTGCGACCGCCAACTCGTCCACGCCTTTTTCCGCTAGATCAATAAGCAGGTTCATCTGATCGCGCGAATAGGTTGATCCCTCGGCGCTCATCTGCACTTCGATCATCTGCTTGTTGCCGAGCATGATGAAATTACCATCGACGCCGGCCTCAGAATCCTCTGGGTAGTCCAAATCCAAAACTGGTTGGCCCGCGTAAATACCGCAGGATACCGCGACAACAGGAGAAACCAGCGGATCAGAAATCACATCACCTGCTTTCATCAGCTTGTTCACCGCAAGGCGCAGCGCAACCCAGCCGCCGGTGATTGATGCACAACGCGTGCCGCCGTCAGCCTGAATAACATCACAGTCAACAGTGATCTGACGTTCACCCAAAGCCACACGATCCACACCAGCCCGCAAAGACCGGCCAATCAGGCGCTGAATTTCAACTGTACGGCCACCCTGTTTTCCGGCGGCAGCCTCGCGGCGCATCCGCGATGTGGTCGAACGCGGCAGCATACCATATTCGGCCGTCACCCAACCCAGACCGGAACCTTTGATAAACGGTGGAACCCGGTCTTCAATGGTTGCGGTACACAGAACATGGGTGTCGCCCATCTTGATCATGCACGAACCTTCGGCATGTTTCGTAACGCCTGTTTCAATCGAAACAGAGCGCATTTCATTCAATTCTCTTCCGGAGGGGCGCATGGTGAATATCCTTTTTTGCTTGGCCAAGGGGATACAAGGGCGCAAGGGCGAAACGCAACCCCGATTGACCTTTTGCGCGCACGCACTTTAATGGCATCTGAGACAAGGAGTGCCCATGAGTGACAGCGCCCGCCTTTTAGAAGAAATGAACGACCGCTCGCGCGAAGTGTTTCGCCGCGTGGTCGAAGGTTATCTTGAAACCGGTGATCCTGTGGGTTCGCGCACCTTGACCCGATCCTTATCTGAACAAGTGTCGGCTGCGACCATTCGCAATGTCATGCAGGACCTCGAATTTCTGGGCCTGCTGGATAGCCCCCATGTCAGCGCGGGCCGAATTCCAACGCAAGCCGGATTGCGGATGTTTGTCGATGGTTTGCTCGAGGTGTCCGACCCGGATGTTACGGATCGCCAAAAGATTGACGCAACCTTGGGCGACAATGCGGCGGATGTTGGCGGCATGCTGGACCGCATCGGATCGGCCCTTTCCGGTGTGACCCACGGCGCGTCTCTGGTTTTGACGCCAAAACACGAAGCACCGATCAAACATATCGAATTTGTCAGCCTGAGCAGCAATCAGGCGTTGGTTGTTCTTGTCTTTGCTGATGGCCATGTGGAAAACCGTTTGTTTACACCGCCCGCGGGCCAAACCCCCAGCTCACTGCGCGAGGCGGCAAACTTTCTCAATGCGATCATCGAAGGCCGCACCCTGTCTGAACTTCAGACCGTGATCCGCGAGGAGATTGCACTCCGTCGGCAGGAAATTGATACGCTGGCGCGCGACATGGTGGAAAACGGACTCGCCCTTTGGGCGGACGAAGGCGAACAACAAGAACGCCTGATTGTGCGCGGCCGGTCGAATCTTTTGGGAACCGATGAAGAGGAACACGATCTCGAGCGTATCCGCACCTTGTTTGACGACCTTGAACGCAAGCGCGATATCGCCGATTTCCTTGAACTGGCCGAAGATGGCGACGGTGTGCGCATTTTTATTGGCTCTGAGAACAAACTTTTTTCACTTTCGGGTTCCTCTTTGGTGGTTTCCCCTTATATGAACGCTGATCGAAAAATTGTGGGCGCGGTCGGGGTCATCGGACCCAAGCGCCTGAACTATGGACGGATCGTGCCGATTGTGGATTACACGGCACAGCTGGTCGGGAAGTTGATTTCAGACCGGGGTTAGAGGACAAGACATGGCAGAGCCGAAAGAAAACGATTTTCTGGATGACCTCGCAGAAGCCGAGGCAGAAGAATTCGAACAATCTCTGGAAGAGATGGACGACGAAGCAATTGAACTGGATTCGTTGCGCGCCGAGCGTGACGATTACAAAGATAAATTCATGCGCGCCTTGGCGGATGCGGAAAATTCCCGCAAACGCGGGGAACGAGCACGCCGGGACGCCGAGCAATATGGCGGCTCAAAGCTGGCCCGCGATATGCTGCCGGTTTACGACAACATGAAACGTGCTGTTGAAACGATCACCGACGAACAAAAGGCGGCATCGGCCGCGTTGATCGAAGGTATCGAGCTGACCATGCGCCAGCTTCTCAGCACCTTCACCAAGCACGGCATGGAAGTGATTGCACCAGAAGTGGGTGACAAATTTGACCCCCAGTTCCACGAAGCCATGTTTGAAGCACCGGTTCCAGGTACGAAGTCTGGCGAAATCATTCAGGTCTCTGCTGAAGGCTTCATGCTGCATGATCGTCTGCTGCGCCCTGCACAGGTGGGCGTGTCCTCCACTCCGGGCTAAACAGACCGACTTAAGAATGTTAAAAGGCTCCCTAAACACAGGGAGCCTTTTCTTTTGCGCGCATTTATTCTTTCATTGATTGTTCTTCTTGGGGCTGGCCTGACAGGTATGGCGCAGGCTCAGGATTACCCGGATTACAACGAACTCTACATCAACGATTTTGCCGCCATTCTGGGTGAGCAAGACGAGAACCGCATTCGCGCCAAGCTGATCGAGTTGCGCGAAGAACGCGGAATTGAGTTCACATTGGTCACCATCAACAGCATGACCAACTATGGCCACACTGGACCGATTGAACCCTTTGCAACAGGCCTGTTCAATTATTGGGGTGTCGGAAATGCAGATCGCAATGATGGCGTCATGATGTTGATCGCCAAAGACGATCGGCGGATGCGGATCGAGGTGGGTTCTGGCTATGGAACGGCCAAGAATGTCCCGATGGGCAACATCATCGACACGAAAATCACGCCCAAGTTTAAGGAAGGTGACTTTACCGGTGGTATCGAGGATGGCGTAGACGCTGTGATCCGCGACCTAACCGGAAGCTGGCCGGGCGAATACGACGCAAACACTGCGCAAAAAGCCTATGGCACCCTCAAGAGGGTTCTGGATTGGATCGGAAACTGGATCTTTGCCATTCTAGCACCGTTTCTCGCGATTCCTGTACAGATGTATCGCCGATGGAAGCGAAACAAGCCGCGTATCTGTCCGCTCGACAATTCCAAAATGACTCGTCTGGACGAGGCGTGGGAAGATAGCCATCTGCAAAAGGGTCAGATTACCGAAGAACGTCTGAAAAGTGTGGACTACGATGTTTGGCACTGTCGGGCATGTAACCACGTCACCATCGAGGGCTACAAGGCTTGGTTTTCCCAATATGGCGCCTGCCGGTCTTGTGGGTATCGCACTGTCGAAGGCGACACGACCATTCTGGAATCCGCAACAACCACCTCAACCGGCTCAAAGCGGATCGATTATCAATGCCATAATTGTCAGGATCAGTGGTCCGTCCGCAAAACTATCCCGAAAATCTCCAAAAGCTCGTCGTCTTCCTCGGGGTCGTCTTTTGGCGGCGGCTCGTCCAGCGGCGGTGGATCTTCAGGCAGCTGGTGACTAGCCCAGCTTGTCTTTCAGATCATATAGCGCCTGCAAGGCTTCGCGTGGGCTCAGGTCATCGGGGTGAATGCTTTCCAACAGGTCTTCTACTGGCGACGGGCCTTTTTGGACCACCGGCGCCGGGGTCGGGGTCGCGGCAAACAACGGCAAATCATCAATCAACGCCTTTTGCGTAGGCCCCTCGCGCTCGCCTTTTTCCAGCGCTTCCAAAACCACGCGGGCCCGCTCAACAACGACAGGTGGCAAGCCCGCCAATTGCGCCACTTGCACACCATAAGATCGATCAGCAGCGCCTTTTTGCACCTCATGCAGAAAGATCACTTCGCCTTCCCATTCCTTTACCGTAACCGTGGCATTTTCCACGCCGTCCAGGTTACCAGACAGAGCCGTCATTTCGTGATAATGCGTGGCAAACAGCGCGCGGGATTTGTTGACGTCGTGCAAATGTTCTAACGTGGCCCAAGCGATCGATAGCCCGTCGTAGGTGGCTGTACCGCGCCCAATTTCATCAAAAATCACCAATGCGCGATCATCCGCCTGATTAAGAATAGCGGCCGTTTCGACCATTTCGACCATAAATGTCGACCGCCCGCGGGCCAGATCATCTGACGCGCCAACCCGGCTGAACAATTGGCTCACCAGCCCGATGCGGGCTTTGCTCGCAGGGACAAAACTCCCCATTTGCGCCAACAAGGCGATCAAGGCGTTTTGGCGCAGAAAGGTCGATTTACCCGCCATGTTCGGGCCGGTCAGCAACCAAATGCTGGCTTCATCCCCCCCAGAGAGATCACAGTTGTTGGCGATAAATGGCGCGCCACCTTGTTGGCGCAGCGCGGCCTCGACCACAGGGTGACGCCCACCTTCGATGTGGAAATCCCGGCTTTCGTTGACGTCCGGCCGGCACCAGTTTTCAGCAATCGCAAGATCGGCCAATCCGGCGGCAAGATCAAACTCGGCCAACGCCTTGGCAGCTGCAACAACTTCACCGGATTTCTCCAGAATTGCGCCCTTTAAGGTGTCATAGAGCCGCTTTTCAATCTCCAAGGCATGATTGCCGGCATTCAGAATCTTGGTTTCCAGCTCGCTCAGCTCTACGGTGGTAAACCGCACCTGATTGGCCGTGGTTTGACGATGGATAAAGGTTTCCGACAGCGGCGCAGACATCATAATCTCGGCGTGTTTCGCCGTTGTCTCTACAAAATACCCCAGCACATTGTTGTGCTTGATCTTAAGCGATTGAATGCCAGTCTGTTCCGCAAACCCGGCCTGCATCCCGGCGATTACACCCCGGCCTTCGTCCCGCAACTGGCGGCTTTCGTCGAGGTCCTGGTTATACCCTGGCGCAATAAACCCACCATCGCGCGCCAACATCGGAGGTTCAGCGACAAGCGCCTGTTCTAGCAACTCGAGCAGATCATCGTGACCTTCGAGTCCACCCAGCGCATTCTTCAAAACAGTTGGCATGTCGCCCGGATAGGATCCTGCCGCCATTTCTTGCGCCTGACCCAGCGCATTTCGGATCGCGGCGAGGTCACGCGGACCACCCCGATCCAGTGAAAGCCGCGACAGGGCGCGATCCATGTCGGGCACACGGCTGAGGTTTGCGCGGATTTCGCCTGCCAACCCGCGATGTTCATAGAAATAGCCAACCGAATCCAGTCGGTCGTGAACCGTGCTCAACCGAAGAGACGGCGAAGCAAGGCGGCGCTCTAACAGCCGCGCACCACCGGCGGTAATCGTGCGATCAATCGTCGCGAGCAATGATCCGGCGCGCCCACCGGACAAGGCATGTGTCAACTCAAGGTTTCTGCGCGTCGCTGCATCGATCTGCATCACCGATTGGGTGGCTTCGCGCAGCGGTGGTTGCAAAAGCGGTAGTTTTCCTTTTTGGGTCAGCTCCAGATAATCAACGATGGCACCCAACGCGCCAATCTCAGGGCGTGAAAATGCTCCAAACGCATCCAGCGTGGATGTTTTGAACAGGGATGCGATACGCTTTTCCGCAGAAGAGGAATCAAACGCTCCGCGTGACATAGGCGTCATTGGAACACCCATATCTTCAACCACTTCGGACAGGTCATTTTCTGACCCTTCAGCAATCAACAACTCCGAGGGTGCAAGCCGTGCCAATTCTGGCCCCAAACGTACGGGCGTAATTGGCATCACATGCAACGCGCCGGTGGAAATATCGGCCCATGCCAGTGCTGCTTCGTCTCTAACATTGGCAAAAGCGGCCAAAAAGTTATGTTTGCGCGCATCGAGCAATGAATCTTCGGTCAGCGTGCCGGGCGTCACCAACCGCACAACTTCACGTCGCACCACCGCCTTGTAACCACGCTTTTTGGCTTCAGCGGGGCTTTCCATTTGTTCGCAAACCGCGACGCGAAACCCTTTGCGGATCAGCGTCAGGAAATACCCTTCGGCGGCATGATGTGGCACTCCGCACATCGGGATTTCCGATCCTTCATGTTTGCCGCGTTTTGTCAGGGCAATATCCAACGCTTCGGCAGCCGCGACCGCGTCGTCAAAGAACATCTCGTAGAAATCACCCATCCGATAAAACAACAGGGCATCCGGATGTTCGGCCTTGATCTCAAGATATTGCGCCATCATCGGCGTGACGGCTGGCTTAACTGCGTTCACGTATCAAAACCCCCTGGTCTGGCTTTAAGACTTAGCAAAACCTGACCCACTGGCGAAAGGTGAAAGTGCTTCTTTGTTGTGACAATCACGCCCTTAGGCTAAGAGGCGCAAACGAATTCGCAGGAGAACCCAAAATGGCCAAAACCAAAGTCACCGCGGAAGAAGCGCTCGCGTTCCATCTTGAGCCGACCCCCGGTAAGTTTGAGATCAAGGCCACTGTGCCGATGACAACGCAACGCGACCTGTCGCTGGCTTACTCTCCGGGTGTGGCCGTTCCATGCGAAGCCATCGCCGCCGATCCCGCGACCGTTTACGATTATACCAACAAGGGCAACCTTGTGGCGGTGATTTCAAACGGCACTGCGGTTCTGGGCTTGGGCAACCTTGGCGCGCTGGGCAGTAAGCCCGTGATGGAGGGCAAGGCCGTCCTGTTCAAACGCTTTGCCGATGTGAACTCGATCGATATCGAACTCGACACCGAAGACCCCGATGCGTTTTGTCAGGCCGTGCGCCTGATGGGCCCGACCTTTGGCGGCATCAACCTTGAAGATATCAAAGCGCCCGAATGTTTTATCATCGAACAGCGGCTCAAAGAAGAGATGGACATTCCGGTCTTTCACGACGACCAGCACGGCACTGCCGTGATTTGTGCGGCCGGCCTGATCAACGCGCTGCACATCTCGGGCAAAAAGATCGAAGATTGCAAGATCGTGCTGAACGGCGCTGGCGCTGCCGGCATCGCCTGTATCGAATTGCTGAAATCCATGGGTGCGAAACACGACAATTGCATCACCTGTGACACCAAGGGTGTGATCTATCAGGGTCGCACCGAAGGCATGAACCAGTGGAAATCTGCTCACGCGGTCAAAACCGATCTGCGTACTTTGGAAGACGCCATGAAGGGCGCGGATGTGTTCCTTGGTGTATCTGCCAAGGGTGCCGTGACCCCTGAAATGGTCGCCAGCATGAACGACGATCCGGTGATCTTTGCCATGGCCAACCCCGACCCGGAAATCACTCCGGAAGAGGCTCACGCCGTGCGCGCCGATGCCATCGTGGCCACGGGCCGTTCGGATTATCCCAACCAGGTCAACAACGTTTTGGGTTTCCCATACCTTTTCCGTGGGGCGCTGGATATTCACGCCCGCGCCATCAACGACGAAATGAAAATCGCCTGCGCCGAAGCACTGGCCGAACTGGCCCGCGAGGACGTGCCGGACGAAGTTGATATGGCGTACGGCCGCAAACTGTCCTTTGGTCGCGACTACATCATCCCGACACCATTCGACCCGCGTCTGATCTACCGCATTCCACCCGCTGTCGCCAAAGCGGGCATGGACACTGGCGTTGCACGTCGCCCGATCATCGACATTGATGGGTACGAAGAAAGCCTCAAGTCGCGAATGGATCCAACCGCGTCGATCCTGCGTGGACTGAATGCGCGCGCCCGAAACGCCCAATCCCGCATGATTTTCGCTGAGGGTGATGATCCACGCGTGCTGCGAGCTGCCGTCAACTATCAGCGTTCTGGCTTTGGCAAAGCGTTGGTTGTGGGTCGCGAGGCCGATGTCAAAGCCAAGCTCGAAGCAGCAGGTCTTGGGGATGCTGTGCGCGAAATCGAGGTCGTGAATGCGAAAAACACGCGCTACCTCGAGACATACACAGATTTCATGTATGACCGCCTGCAACGCAAAGGTTTTGACCGCCACGATGTGTTCAAACTGGCCGCGCGTGACCGTCACGTCTTTGCAGCACTGATGCTTCAACACGGCCACGGCGACGCCTTGGTCACGGGCGCCACCCGCAAATCGGCCCATGTTCTGCAACTGATCAACCATGTGATCGATGCCAGCACCGAAAACGGCGCGGTTGGGGTTACGGCCCTTTTGCACAACGGCCGTATTGTTCTGATTGCCGATACCTTGGTGCATGAATGGCCTGATGAGAATGATCTCGCCAACATTGCAGAACGCGCTGCGGGCGTGGCCCGTCACATGGGGCTCGAGCCTCGCGTCGCCTTTGTCAGCTTCTCAACCTTCGGATACCCGGTATCCGAGCGCGCCGAGAAAATGCATCTTGCACCGCAGGTATTGGATGGTCGCGGAGTTGACTTTGAATACGAAGGTGAAATGACCGTCGATGTGGCCCTGAACACCAAGGCCCAGGACTCCTATCCATTCCAGCGCCTGACTGGCCCTGCCAACATTCTCGTCGTGCCCGCGCGCCACTCGGCTTCGATCTCGACCAAATTGATGCAGGAAATGGCCGACGCCACCGTGATTGGACCAATCCTGTCCGGCGTGGATCATTCGATTCAGATCTGTTCCACCGGCTCCACCGCCAATGATATCCTGAACATGGCGATCATGGCGGCTTGCAAAGTCGGCTAGGGACACGACAAAGCTTGAAGTTTTACGCGGGTCGGGCAAACTTGTCCGGCCCGTTTCTTTTTGTCCGAGGCCCTCAATGGCAATCTACAACCTAGGCTCCATTAACGCCGATCTGTTCTACCGCGTGCCCCACCTTCCTCAGGCGGGAGAAACGCTCGCGGCCAGCTCAAGGTTACGCGGCCTGGGGGGAAAGGGCGCGAATATGTCCGTGGCTGCAGCCCGGGCGGCATCGCGCACAATTCATATCGGGGCCGTGGGAAATGATGGCAAATGGGCCATCGAGCGCCTGATGGAATACGGTGTCGACACAAGACATATTTCCGTATTGCCGGGTATCCCAACAGGGCACGCCATTATCAACGTCGACGATGTCGGCGAAAATGCCATTGTCCTTTTACCGGGCGCCAATGCTGAAATCACCGAAGCGGCCATTGGCGCAGCCCTCAGCGAAGCTTCCCCCGGCGATACGCTTCTGATCCAAAACGAAACCAACAATCAGGCCTACGCCGCCCAAATGGCACGATCTTTGGGGCTGTTTGTTGCCTATGCGGCGGCCCCCTTTGACGCCGAAGCTGTGCAATCTGTTTTGCCCTATCTGGATTTTTTGATCCTGAACACGATTGAGGCCACGCAGTTTGAGCAGGCCACTGGCCAATCCCCAGAAGATCTGGACGAAAAGCAAGTGATTGTGACCCGAGGCAGTCAGGGTTGCACGCTTTATGAAAACAGAACGGAAAACATCCGGCATTTTCCGGCCTTGCCGGTGACGCCGGTTGACACAACGGGTGCTGGCGACACCTTCACCGGATATGTGCTGGCGGCTTTGGATCGCGGAATGCCGATGGCCCAGGCAATCGGGCTGGCCACGCGAGCGGCGGCGCTGATGGTCACGCGGCACGGCACGGCGGATGTCATTCCAGACCTCAAAGAGGTTCAGGACGCCTCTTTCTAAGAAAACGCCACTAATGCGCAAACGGTGCTGCTGAACCCCACAACGATTTGACTTTGGCGTCCCGCTTACAGGCTTTGCGATATCGCTTGTAGGCTTCGGATTGGCGCTTTGGCCCGAACCGCGTGATCACGATCTTGGTGCCCTTGTAATAGTCCTGATGGTAATCTTCGGCCTTATAGAACCGTGAAGACGGCAGGATGGGCGTTACAATCTTGCGCCCCAAATCGGCTTGCGCCTCAGACTTTGCTGTCTCTGCAGAGGCCTTTTGGGCCTTGTTAGAGACGAAAACCGCCGTGCGATAACTATCACCGCGATCACAAAACTGACCGCCAGCATCCGTTGGATCGACCGAGCGGAAGAACATGTGAAGCAATCGATCTGTGCTCACCACATTTGGGTCATAAGTAATCTTTACCGCTTCATAATGCCCGGTCCCGCCCTTGGTGACATCCTTATAGGTCGGGTTCTTGGTGGTTCCACCTGTGTATCCGGAGACGGCTGATTTCACCCCTTTGACGCTTTCAAAGTCGCTCTCGACACACCAAAAGCATCCGCCAGCCACCACAATTGACTCGGTTGCGGCCTGCGCGCGCGATCCATGCGCGAAAAGGCCAAAGGCGATCAGGGCGCCAAGAAGTACAGGTTTTGCTTTGATGAAAGAACGCATGTAAATCCTCCGATGTTGACCCACCCTGTCGCGCCCGTTTCCCAAGCACAATTGCCCGTAATCGAATGTCACAGCTTGGTGAGCATATTTTACCTCTTGGCGAGGACGCATTCGCCAACTAGCGTCCGTTTAATAAGCTGATTTGCCCAAGGGGATGACAATGAAAATCGCAATGTGGAGCGGACCGCGCAACCTGTCGACCGCGATGATGTATGCCTTTGGAAACCGTCCGGATTGCGCTGTGGTGGATGAACCTTTTTATGCGGCATATCTGTCTTTGACTGGCATTGACCACCCGTTGCGCGACGAGATTTTGGCCAGCCAATCACACGATCCTCAGGTTGTCGCGAAGGCATTATCAGGCTCTAATCCAGCCCAAAAGCTGCATTATTACCAGAAACATATGACCCAGCATATGATCGACGGCGTGCCGCGCGACTGGATGAAGGACGTCAAAAATGTCTTCCTGATCCGCCATCCCGCGCGGGTGATTGCCAGCTATGCCGCCAAACGCGAGAACCCAACGCTCGAGGATATCGGCTTTCCACAACAGGCGGAACTGTTCGACCTTGTGAAAAGCTGGGGCCAGACTCCGATCGTGATCGACAGCCACGATATCCGCGATGACCCCGAGGGCATGCTTCGCAAGCTTTGTGGTGCAGTGAATTTGGAATTTACCGACGACATGCTGCACTGGCCCAAAGGCGGCCACAAGGACGACGGCGTCTGGGCGTCCCACTGGTACGGCGCCGTCTGGCGCTCCACCGGATTTGCTGGCGCCGAAGGGCCATTGCCAGAGGTGACGGAAGAACTGGCACCCGTTCTAGAGGCTGCCTTGCCGATTTACGAGCAGATGAAAGCCGAGAAGATTTAGAGTTTGGGTTGGGGCTATCCCAACAACTGCCCCAGCTTCATCGCCACGCCCATATCGCCGGACACCTTAAGCTTGCCGGTCATCACGCCGGTCATCGGGTTCAATTTGCCAGTCAGCAGTTTTACCAGATTGTCCTCGGAAATTTTGATGGTGCAATCGGTGTCCTGGTCCACATCCGTCGCCGTGCCATTGGTCAGGACCACGACACCATCGTCGCCGCAATCGAATTTCAATGACCCGTCAAAGGTTCTGGTCTGAAGTTCTTTTTGCATCCGCTCGACGATCTGCTGAAGCATTTTTCTCTCCCAAAAAATAATGCGCCCCCGATCGGTACGGAGGCGCAATGGTTAAGGCAACGTTGACGTTACAGGAGCAAAATTTTTTGTACAAACCGGTCAAAGGGCCGAAAACTTTTGTACAAAACGGTTATTTGCCCGAATTCGCCACACGTTTGTTGCGCATCGCAATCAGCTTGAGACGCAGTGCATTCAGCTGGATAAATCCGGCGGCATCGGTCTGATCATATGCACCCATGTCATCCTCAAACGTCACGTGCTCTTCAGAATACAACGAGTGATCCGACGAGCGACCAACCGTACGAGCGAGACCTTTGTACAGCTTCATGCGTACTGTGCCGGTGACGTGATCCTGGCTCGCATCGATGGCGGCTTGTAGCATCTCACGTTCGGGGCTGAACCAGTAGCCGTTGTAAATCAGTTCTGCATACTTCGGCATCAGTTCGTCTTTGAGGTGCATCGCACCACGATCCATGGTGATCGATTCGATACCTCGGTGGGCGTCCAACAGGATGGTACCGCCCGGTGTTTCATAAACGCCACGTGACTTCATACCGATATAGCGGCCCTCAACAAGATCCAAGCGGCCAATGCCGTGCTTGCGGCCATATTCATTCAGCTCAGTCAGGACCGTAGCAGGGGACATTGCCACGCCATTGATCGAAACCGCGTCACCCTTTTCAAATCCAATTTCAATAAACTCTGGCGTATCCGGGGCGTCTTCCGGGCTGACGGTGCGTTGGAATACATAGTCAGGTGCGACTTCCGCCGGGTCTTCCAGAATTTTGCCTTCTGACGACGTGTGCAACAAATTGGCATCGACCGAGAACGGCGCCTCGCCGCGTTTGTCCTTGGCAACTGGAATTTGATGCTGTTCGGCAAACTCTAACAAACGTGTGCGTGACCCCAAGTCCCATTCACGCCAGGGCGCAATAACCTTGATATCAGGGTTCAACGCATAGGCCGCCAGCTCAAACCGAATCTGGTCGTTGCCCTTGCCTGTTGCTCCGTGGGAAACCGCGTCTGCATCATGTTCAGCAGCCAGTTCAACCAACCGCTTTGAAATCAGCGGGCGCGCAATCGACGTGCCCAAAAGGTAAAGCCCTTCGTAGACTGCATTGGCGCGGAACATCGGGAACACAAAGTCGCGCACAAATTCTTCGCGCAGGTCTTCGATATGGATGTTTTCTGGCTTGATGCCCAGCATTTCCGCTTTCTTGCGGGCTGGATCAAGCTCTTCGCCCTGACCAAGGTCAGCGGTGAAAGTGACCACTTCGCAACCGTATTCGGTTTGCAACCATTTCAGGATGATCGAAGTATCAAGGCCACCGGAGTAGGCCAGAACAACTTTTTTGGGCGCGGACATGTCGTGTTCCCTTTAAACGTATATCGCAGGCGCGATAGCTGGTTTTGATACGCAGGGCAAGATGCACACTGACGCGGCCCGGAAAAGCTATGGATTCGGGTCGGAAATTTTTTGCGCGCTTAGGACCTAATTGAGTAAATGACCTTACAAAACCAAGTTTTTCTGAAACTCTGTCTTGGACTGATCATAGATGTTCAGGATTTGGCCAATGTCGACTGCGCGCGCTGTGCCTTCCCCTGAGGCTGTTTCGCCAGCCTGACACAAAATGGAAAAGCCCCGAAACCCAAGGTTTAGGGCGCTGCCTTTGAGAAAGTGAAGATCTTCGCCCAGGGTGTCAAAATCCGGTGCATCGCGCAGCTTTCCAATCACTTGTTCCACCTCTTCAAGGAACAAATCCACAACTTCTGCAAAGTCATCGCGTCCGATTTCATCACGAAGCTCATTGACCCTATTCCAGTCGATCATGACGGCTCTCCCTGCTGCGATATCAAAACGAACATCGCAAGCTTGATGGCAAAAAGTTAAGAATCCTTTTGGGAGCTTTTGAGACATGGGACAATTTTTATTGTTTAGCGAATTTTAAGACAGGCGCGGTAGGGCGGAAGTGGTTGTTATTTAGTTTGGTTTGCAAAGGCTTGGTGTGCAAAAAGCGACTTCTGTTAATTCAAGAAAGGTACCGAAGGGTGCTGTGCGGCGGGTGCTGTTGGTTGATGACAGTCGCCTGCAGCGCCGGATTCTAAGCGCCTCTTTGGCGCGCGACGGATACGAAGTTCTGGAAGCAGAGACTGGAGATCAGGCATTGAAGATCTGCCGCGAGTCGCCGCCGGATTTGGTTCTCAGCGACCTGATTATGCCGGGAATGGACGGTCTCGAATTTTGTCAGGCTTTTCGTGCGCTGCCCGGGGATCAATATGGGTATTTCATCCTCCTCACTTCAAAAAGCGAAAAAGAGGAAATGGTACGGGGCCTTGAGGGCGGTGCCGATGACTTCGTATCCAAGCCTGTCAACGCCCACGAATTGCGTGCACGCATCAGTGCCGGAGAACGAATTCTGCGCATGCAGCGCGAACTGACGGATAAAAACCGGATGATCTCGGACACATTGGATGAACTTCAGCGCGTGTATGACTCGCTGGACAGAGATTTGATTGAAGCCAAAAAGCTGCAGCAATCTCTTGTTCGCGAACGGTATCTTGATTTTGGAACTGGCGCCGTGTCGTTGGAATTGCTTTCAAGCGGGCACGTGGGGGGCGATCTGGTTGGGCAGTATCGGGTGAACGATCATTGCGTTGGCCTGTTTTCAATTGATGTTTCGGGTCATGGTATTAGCTCGGCTTTGATGACAGCAAGGCTTGCCGGGTATTTGTCTTCATCATCGGTTGACCAGAACGTGGCCTTGCAAAAGGCAGCAGATGGCAGCCAGACCTATCTGCCTCCCCATGAGGTCATTGCCCGGCTGAACCATATCATCATGGATGAGCTTGAAACCGAGCTTTACTTCACGATGTTCCTCGCTGTGATAGACCTGCGTAGTGGGTCCGTTGAAATGGCTCAGGCCGGACATCCGCATCCGGTCGTGCTGAGGTCGGATGGGACCATTGAGCAAGACGGCCCGGGCGGCCTGCCTGTGGGATTAATCAGCGGCGCAGAATTCACACCATTTGAAACCACACTTGGGCCGGGTGATCGATTGTTGATCTTGTCTGATGGGGTCACCGAGTGTCCGAACGAAACGGGGGAAATGTTGGGCGAAGACGGGTTGGCAGATATGGTGTCTTCACTGGCAAGGCAAAGCGTTGATACCCTTTTGGAAGAGCTGATCTGGCGGCTCGGTGAATTCGCTGGGGGATCAGGGTTTCCCGACGATGTGTCTGGTGTGCTGTTTGAATTTCGTGGCCCGGAAACCTAGGGCAAGACTGAGCTTGCAAAATGCTGATCGCCAGTATTGGCCAGAACTGAGATCGCCTTGGGTGCGGACATCCAGACTGCGGTGTGGCCGGGCTCGGTCGGTGGGCCAAGGCGGGATGCCGGGTGCGCTGCATAAATAGTGCACAGCTTTTCCGCCCAAAGATCATACTCTGGCATAAATACAAACCGGCGAAATGCGCCAAGGCGAACCGGTTGTGCGATCGTCCAGCCGGTTTCTTCATAGACCTCGCGATGCAGTGCCATAAGCGGGGATTCACCGGGATCAATTCCACCACCAGGTAGCTGAAACTCGAAATCCGGCGCAGCCTGAAAGGTAATGAGCATTTGGTCTCCGCGGGTCAGAACGGCATAGGCGCCGGGGCGAAGCTTGTACTTTTTGTCATTGCGAGGTGGCTCTCCAAATCTGCGGATCACGGTATCTCCCCCTTTTTGTTCGGCTTGCTGCCCTTATATAGTCGCGGTATGGCAAGTGAAGGCCTTTAGGAAAACCTCATGACACTTGGTAATAAAATTGCCTGGGACGACACAGTAATGCCGTTTCAGCTCGATAAATCAGACATTCGCGGACGTATTGCGCGACTGGACGGCGTGCTGGATGGCGTGCTGAAACAACACAACTATCCGCCTGCAGTCGAGGCGCTGGTCGCTGAAATGGCGCTTTTGACGGCTTTGATTGGCCAGACGATTAAATTGCGTTGGAAGCTGTCCCTACAGGTTCAGTCGAACGGCCCTGTGCGCATGATTGCCACGGATTACTACGGTCCTACTGAAGAGGGTGAGCCTGCACGCGTTCGTGCCTATGCTAGCTTTGATGAAACTCGCCTGACTGATGGCACACCTTTTGACCAGGTTGGAGGCGGCTATTTGGCGGTTTTGATTGATCAGGGTGACGGTATGAAACCGTATCAGGGCATCACCGCGCTGTCAGGTGGATCGCTCAAAGCCTGCGCTGAGGCGTATTTCGCACAATCCGAACAGCTGGCGACGCGATTTGCCCTGCGATTTGGCAAATCGATGGAGCCCGGCGTGGCGGAGCATTGGCGGGCAGGGGGTATCATGTTGCAACATATGCCCAAGGCATCGCCGCATGTCTCTGAAGAAGGCGGGAGCGGTGGAGACGGCCATCTATTGGCACAGGATGTGTTGAACGAAGAGGAAGGCGAAAACTGGAACCGCGTGAACATTCTGCTGGATACAGTTGAAGAACTTGAAGTGATCGGGCCATCTGTGGCGCCCACGGATCTTTTGGTCCGGCTGTTCCACGAAGAAAGCCCTCGCGTTTTTGAAACTCAGCCCATCTCCTTTGGCTGTACGTGCTCGGAGGACCGTGTGCGAAACAGCCTGTCTATCTATTCGGCCAAAGACATCCAGACGATGACGACACCCGAAGGTCGCGTGACAGCCGATTGTCAGTTTTGCAGTGCGCACTATGATCTGGACCCTGCCACGGTAGGCAAGGACGCCGGGACCGCCAAATGAGGGGTGATCCAATCACCCCCATATTGAACGCGCTGGGCCGTGTCGGCGCGGTGTCGTCTGATTTTGATCTGAACCCGGATGTGGTGCTGCCTGAAAACCGCAAACTCCGTCCCGCAGGTGTGTTGGTGCCGCTTGAACAACGCGCGGGCGGATTGCATGTGATCCTGACCAAGAGGGCATCTCATCTAAAGCACCATCCGGGTCAGATTGCCTTTCCGGGCGGCAAGCAAGATGACGTCGACGCAGATGTCGAGGCCGCCGCATTGCGCGAAGCACATGAGGAAATCGGTCTGCCTCCATCACATGTGGATGTTCTGGGGGCGTTGCCAACGCATGAAACAGTGACGAGCTTTACCGTGACTCCTATTCTTGGCCTGATCACAGACAAGTTTGAGATTGTGCCAGAGCCCGGTGAAGTGGATGAGGTGTTTTCGGTTCCATTGTCTGATGTGACAGACCCTGCGCGGTTCTCAATCCAATCGCGCCGTTGGATGGGACAGAAACGATCCTACTTTACGGTACCTGTTGGACCCTATTACATCTGGGGGGCAACGGCGCGAATTTTGCGCGGGCTGGCCGAAAGGATGAACTCATGACCCGCATTTCTGGCGCCTGGCTGGACAATTCGCACACTCAAGACGTCTGTGCGATGCTGACAGGTGCTGGGTTTCAGGCGTTGTTCGTGGGTGGATGTGTACGTAACGCGCTGTTTGGTGTGGACGTGAACGATATTGATCTTTCGACAGATGCCCTGCCAAACATTGTTATTGAGCTGGCTTCTGCTGCAGGTTTCCACGCCATTCCGACTGGTGTGGAACACGGCACGGTCACTGTGATGGCAGGTGGGATTCCCCACGAGATTACGACCTTCCGCAAGGATATCGAAACAGACGGGCGTCGGGCCGTGGTCGCGTTTTCCACAGATGTAAGCGACGATGCACGCAGGCGCGATTTCACAATGAATGCGCTATACGCGTTGCCGGATGGCACCATTATCGATCCACTGGGCGGGATGGACGATCTTGAACAGCGTCGCGTACGGTTCATCGATGATGCCGAGGCACGCATTCAGGAAGACTATCTACGCATTCTGCGCTACTTTCGATTTCAGGCTTGGTATGGCGATCCAGCGCTGGGCATGGATTCCGAGGCCTTGGCCGCAATTTCTGCAAATTCAGCTGGAATAGAGACGCTTTCCAAAGAGAGACTTGGCGTTGAAATGCTTAAATTGCTTGCCGCAGATGACCCGGCACCAGCCGTTGCGTCCATGCGGCAAAGTGGGGCGCTTGCCCAGGTTGTCATAGGAGCAGACGACCGTGCTTTGGCGCCGCTTGTGCATCTGGAGCAGGCCTTTGGTGCGTCACACGATCCAATCCGTCGTCTGGCGGTCCTTGGTGGACAGAACGTGTCCGACGCTTTGCGGCTTTCCAAAAAGAACACCCGGTTGTTGGCTTTGCTCCGTCAAGGAGTTGAGAGCATTGAGTCCGCCGCGTCGCTGGCATATCGGCAAGGGGCCGATATTGCGCTCTCGATCCTCCTACTGAGGTCCGCGATGTTGGAGATTCCTATGTCCGCCGGGGTGTTCGATGAGATCGAAAAAGGTGAGCTGGCCACATTTCCAGTCAATGCCACCGATCTGATGCCCACCTATATCGGCGCGCATTTGGGGGATGAGTTAAAGCGACTTGAAAGGCTATGGATTCAGTCCGGGTTTTCTTTGACTAAAACGGACCTTTTGGGCAGAGATAGTGACTAATTTGAGCGTGATTGCCCAGGTTGATCCGCTATATCTCTTTGTCTTTTTTGGGCTGTTCACTCCGGGTCCGAATGTCATCCTTTTGACCGCGTCAGGAGCCCGCTATGGGTTTCGCCGCACAGTGCCTCACCTAATGGGCGTGGTGATCGGAGTTGGCATCACCTCTGGATTAACGGCTTTGGGGATTGGGGCCTTATTGCTGAAATGGCCGGTTTTGGAATGGGGCCTTAAACTGGTTTCGGCGGCATGGATGATGTGGATGGCCTTTGGCCTTTGGACATCAAGACCTGACGGCGGTGGAGCGCGGGATCGACCGTTTACTGTGATCGAAGCCGCCTTGTTTCAGTGGGTCAACCCCAAGGTTTGGGCTGTCGCGTTGGCGGCCTCTTCTGCCTATGCATCTGATTTGCCACCTCAGCTTGAGGCTTTGAGGCTCGCTTCTGCCTTTTCGGGGCTCAACTTATTTGTCTGTCTATTCTGGTCAGGCATGGGCGCACTATTGGCATTTCTTTTGACGACGCCGTTTGCCTGGAAGGTGTTTAGCCGCGCGATGGCATTGGCATTGGGCATGTTCTCTTTTCTTGTTCTGATCTGAGGTTGGTTGACAGGCGCTGTCACTCTGGACCACATTGGTCGAACACCACGAACAAGGAGGGTGCAAAATGTATCGAGGGATCTGGCACACCTGAGCCACATCTGACCTCATGTCGGTTTGCCAACTGGTTTTACCGGTCCATTTTGTATTTCCAGTTCTGGATTATCCCCCATGTTTAAGTTTTTTGAAAACCTCGTTGATCCCTATTGCGACTATCCCGAATTGGATACGCCGCCTCGCAAGTTGTGGCCTTTCATGGCTGAGTACGCCCGCCCGTTCAAAAAGATCTTTGCGCTGGCGGCTGTGATGTCGGTCGTTGTGGCGGCAATTGAGATCTTCCTGATCGGCTATATGGGCCGCATTGTAGATTTGCTGGCCGGTGAACCAGCCCAAGTCTGGGCCACCTATGGCACCGAATTGATCCTGATGGCGTTGTTTATTTTGTTTGTGCGTCCCGCGGTTCAGGCTCTGGATGTTTTGCTGCTGAACAATGCGTTGCTGCCAAATTTTGGCACTTTGATCCGGTATCGGGCCCACAAACATGTTCTGCGCCAGTCCGTGGGTTGGTTTGAAAATGACTTTGCCGGGCGCATTGCCAACCGGATTATGCAGACCCCACCCGCAGCGGGCGAGGCGATGTTTCAGGTGTTTGATGCGATGACGTTCTCGATTGCCTACCTTATTGGTGCGGCCTTTCTGTTGTCGGAAAGTGATCCGCGACTTGTGTTGCCCATGCTGGGGTGGGTTGTGCTGTATGGGCTGTTGGTCCGCTGGACGACGCGGCGTGTTGGGCCCGCTTCGCAAAAGGCTTCCGACGCGCGATCGCAGGTGACGGGCCGCGTAGTGGATGCCTATACCAACATCCATTCGGTTAAGCTGTTTGCGCATGATGATCGCGAGATGGACTATGCCAAGGGCTCTATCGAATACTCGCGTCAGACGTTTCAGGAAGAAATGCGCATCTATTCGATTATGGACGTGGTTCTTGTCATGCTGAACGGGGTGTTGATTGTCGCCGTAGTGGGCTGGGCATTTTGGTTGTGGATGCAGGGTATGGCCAGTGTTGGGGTTGTGGCTGCGGCAACTGCGCTGACGTTGCGGCTGAATTCCATGACTGGGTGGATCATGTGGGCGCTGACTTCGTTTTTTCGCCAGCTCGGTGTGGTGGCTGAAGGCATGGAGACGATTGCTCAGCCAATTTCCTTGGTGGATGATCCAATGGCCCCGGAACTTAACCTGACTTCTGGCGCTGTCGAGTTGAAGTCTTTGTCTCACCATTATGGGCGCGGGGCAGGCGGGCTTGATGCCATATCAATAACCATTCAACCGGGTGAGAAAATCGGTTTGGTTGGACGCTCGGGTGCGGGTAAGTCGACATTGGTTAAGTTACTGTTGCGGTTCTATGACCCAGAGGGCGGGCACATTCTGATTGATGGACAGGACATTGTTCGTGTTCGCCAAGACAGCCTGCGTGATAAAATCGGCATGGTTCAGCAGGACAGCTCGCTTTTGCACCGGTCTGTTCGTGAGAATATTCTTTATGGCAAGCCAGACGCCACTGAAGCCGAGATGATTGCCTCTGCGAAAAAGGCCGAGGCGCATGAGTTCATTCTTGATTTGCAGGATTCTGAAGGCCGCTCTGGCTATGATGCGCGGGTTGGTGAGCGCGGCGTAAAACTGTCGGGCGGTCAGCGTCAACGGATCACATTGGCGCGCGTCATTCTCAAAGATGCGCCAATCCTGTTGCTGGACGAGGCCACGAGTGCGCTGGACTCGGAGGTTGAAGCCGTCATTCAGGAAACTCTGTACGGGATGATGAAGGGCAAGACGGTAATTGCGATCGCGCACCGCTTATCGACCATTGCGCAAATGGATCGCATTTTGGTGCTGGATGGTGGCCATGTTGTCGAAGAAGGTACCCACGCTGAGCTTTTGGCGCTGGGCGGGCAATATGCCGGTTTCTGGGAGCGTCAATCTGGTGGTTTCTTGAATGCGGATGAAGCTGCGGAATAGAAGGGCTGTTCCATCGCTCTGCGACGGGTTATTGGCTGCGTATGAGTGAATTTTTGATAGAACGCCTTGGGCATCATGGGGACGGTATTGCAGCTGGCCCTGTGTTTGTGCCTTTGACGCTGCCCGGTGAAACCGTCAGCGGAACCCTGGATGGCAACCGCCTGAATGACATGCGGATTGAACGCCCCAGTGAAAACCGGGTCAAACCGCCTTGTCGGCATTTCAAAACTTGCGGCGGGTGTCAGCTGCAGCACGCTGACGATGCCTTTGTGGCGGATTGGAAGCTGGATGTCGTGCGCACCGCGCTTGCGGCGCAAGGAATTGAGAGCGAGATTCGTCCGATTGTAACGTCGCCTGCGCAATCGCGACGCCGGGCCGTGCTGTCAGTGCGGCGCACAAAAAAGGGCGCTATGGCAGGGTTTCATATGCGTGCCAGTGACGTGATTTGCGAGATTCCGGATTGTCAGCTGTTGCACCCGGACCTGATGCCCGCCCTACAAATCGCCGAGACCCTCGCAATGGTTGGCGGGAGCCGCAAAGGCGAGCTTAGCGTCAACGCAAATTTGTCGCCGGCAGGTTTGGATATTGCGGTCACAGGGGGCAAACCACTGGACGGAGCCTTGCAAAGCCATCTCGCCCAGGAAAGCGAGCGTCTGAAGCTGGCGCGGTTGTCGTGGGACGACGAGGTTGTGTCCACAAGAACTCCACCGTCGCATCGGTTCGGCAAGGCTGATGTTGTGCCACCGCCCGGCGCGTTTTTGCAGGCCACAATCGAAGGCGAATCAGCGCTGTTGCAGGCTGTAGAGGAGGCGGTTGGAGCAGATGGAAAGAAAGGTCTCGATCTGTTTGCCGGATCAGGGACATTCACATTACCGTTGGCCGAACGCTTTGAAATGCATGGCGTGGAATTCGATGCAGCAATGTTGGCAGCGATGGATGCTGGTTGGCGAAAGGCGGAGGGTTTGAAAAAAGTCAGCACTGAGACGCGCGACCTATTTCGCAATCCGTTGATCCCGCAGGACCTGAATTATGATTTTGCGGTGATTGACCCGCCTCGCGCCGGTGCCGAGGCACAGGTGGTCGAACTTGCCGCGTCGTCGATCCCCGTGATTGCCTTTGTGTCCTGTAATCCTGTTACCTTTGCGCGGGACGCAGCGGTATTGTTAGCGTCGGGATACAAGCTGGACTGGGTGCAAACGGTAGATCAATTCCGCTGGTCGTCACATATCGAGGTCGCAGCGCGCTTTTCCGCCACCTGACGCGATCACGATTGCGCGACCGGGCCCTGAGCGCTATCCGATTTGCCAAAGGCGCGGTAACATCGGGCCTAACAGGTACGAGGAAACATCAATGCGGTGGATTGGAATAGCGCTTGTGGCGGTCATGCTGACGGGGTTGGCGGGCTGTTCATCCAAGTTCAAAACCTATGACGGCCCGGAAGTAACCCGCGTTCTGATCTATAAAGAAAACCGCAAGATGTACCTCATGCACAATGAAGAGGTGCTCAAAGCTTACGATGTGGGGCTTGGATTTGCACCAGAGGGTGACAAAACTGTGCGTGGCGACGGGCGGACCCCCGAGGGCGATTATCGTGTCGACCGCCGTAATCCCAATAGCGAGTTTCACCTGTCTATCGGAATTGACTATCCCAATGCCGAGGACCGTGCCTATGCTCGTTCAATCGGCAAAGATCCCGGCGGAGACATCTTTATTCACGGGCGCCCGTGGAAGTACCGCAAGGGCGGCGAAGACTGGACGGCTGGTTGTGTGGCCGTGACGAACAGCGAAATCGAAGATGTGTATTCGATGATTAAGGTGGGGACGCTGGTGTCGATCTATCGGTAATTAGCCTTGGACCTGAGGCCCGGCTGTTGGGCTGCCAGTCACTAGCGTCCACCAGATTTTCCCGCTTTTCTCCTGGAACCAGGCGATACCCATTTCCTGGGCCTCCGGGTCCATCAGAACACGCTTTGTGTCTTCCTGGGCCAGCCATGCTTCCAGTGTTTGCATTTCGGTTTCATAGGTTTCCGAAATGGCCTCTCCCAGAAAACGGCCCTGATAACCTACCCTTTGAACCCGCTGGATAGGTGAAGAGCCATCCGATCCAAAGTGCCATGGGCGGTTTTGAATCGACATGTCGCGCGCATGTGTGGCCGCAGCGGCATTCAGTTGCGCATTCATCTGTAATGGCACTGCCCCCGAAGCCTGTCGCAGCGCATTCACAGAATCAAGAACCCGATACTGGATTTTCGACGTGCTATGCGACGAGATTCGATATTGTTTGCCGCCGGTCGCGCCGCCAGTGCTTGTGGTGTCGCAGCCAGCTACCACCAAAGTGGCTGCCAGAATAAGTGCAAGAAATCGCGCCATCGCCCGTCCAGTCAATTAACCTTGGCGTTCCGTCTACCCCAGAGCTAGTTGCCTTGAAAACCCACATCAGCGTGAGATTGCCAAATGACAAGTGTTTGATTTGCGACTGAGGCATTCTCGCAATAATAGTATTGCCAACACGAATTTGTTCAGACCCTGAGGATAATCATGGCCGATAACCAGAGTAACCGTTTCGGACGTCGCGCCTTTTTGGCGTCGGGTGCTGCCTTTTTAAGCACACCAGCGTTGGCCCAAACCGAATCTACGACCACTGAAGTTGAACGCGACCTTGATGAACGTGTTGTGCGCAACATCTCGAGCTTCCGTGCTCTGGATTGGCGGCCATATTTCTCAAACACCAAGAACGGTGCGATTCTGGTCGATGTGACTTCACGGGCCTTGCATTATTGGTCTGACGATCAGTCCGTATATAAACTGTATCCATCGTCGGTGCCTTTGACCGAAGACCTGACACGGCGTGGCCGCACTAAGATTGTTCGCAAAGTTGAAGGTCCGAGCTGGACACCGACCCCGGCAATGAAAAAACGCAACCCCGAATGGCCGGATCACGTTCCGCCCGGTCCGGAAAATCCGCTTGGGACTCATGCGCTTTATCTAAGCTGGACCTATTACCGCATCCACGGCACACACGACACACGCAAAATTGGCCGCCGATCGTCGAATGGGTGCATCGGTCTTTACAACGAACATATCTCGGAATTGTTCGGGTTGGCCAAAGTGGGCACTCAAGTGTTGCTTATTTGACGACATTTTAGAATTCGCACCTCGGTCGCGACAATCTTGGGTTTGCAATCGGCCCACTTTGTTGTTTAGACAGTACTACGAGGTAAGTCTTGGGAGCTTTTCGTCGTTCTCAACCGCGACGACAGGCTAAATTTCTGGAGGATACTATGAAAAAACTCGTTCTTGCTGCTGCACTGACCGCCGCTGCTTCGACCGCATTTGCTGGTTCGATGGCTGACCCGGTTGTAGAACCTGAAATCGTTGAAACCGCTGCAAGCTCTTCGAGCTCTGCTATTTGGGTTCCACTGCTTCTGCTGGTTATCGTAGCTGCAGCTGCGTCGTAATCTTTTTTGATTACTTGAATAAGAAAAGGCGGAGCCATTGGCTTCGCCTTTTCACTTTCTAAAACACACTGAAAATCGGTCTCGCGGTTATTTTTGTTAACCTAACCCAACCATCCTTTCAGGTTATTTTTGATGATGTTTGACAGCGCTAAGATATGTGCGTCATCATCGTTCAGGCATGGAATGTAAGTGAATTCTTCGCCACCTGCGTCTTCAAAGCTTTCTTTGATTTCTTCGTTTATCTCTTCAAGCGTTTCGATGCAGTCCGCCGAAAAAGCCGGCGCAATCACCGCGATCCGCTTTTTGCCATCTTCGCGCGCCAGTCTAGCAACCTCTTCCACAGTATAAGGCTGCAGCCACTCTTCTGGTCCGAATTGCGATTGAAACGTTGTGATAATTTGGGTGTCATCCCATCCCATCCGCTCTTTCAGCAATCGTGTGTTTTTCTGACAATGGCAATGATAGGGGTCGCCCTCTTCCAGATACCGGACAGGCATTCCATGATACGAAACCACCAGAATTTCAGGTTTGGCTTCCAAGGCGCCATAGGCCTGCTCGATCGACTGGGCAAGCGCCTCGATGTATCCCGCATCGTCGTAGTAGGCAGGTACAGTTCGCACAGCAGGCTGCCATTTTTCCTTCATCATGGCGCGGAAAAACTCGTCGTTGGCGGTGGCTGTCGTGGCTCCGCCGTACTGCGGATAAAGCGGGAAAAATAAAACCCGCTCGCAGCCAGCCGCGACCATGGCCCGAACTTTGGATTCGGTTGAAGGATTCCCGTAACGCATGCAAAAATCCACCATAATCTGATCGCCAAAAGCCTCATTCATAGTGTCGGCTATTTTTGCAGTCTGATTCTTTGTGATGGTCAGTAAGGGGCTTTCGCCAATGTCATGGTTCCAAATCGATTCGTAGGCTTTACCAGAGCTGAAAGGGCGCTTGGACAAGATGATACCCTGCAAAATGGGCTGCCATTTCCACGACGGGTAATCGATTACCCGTTTGTCGGACAAAAACTGGCTTAGATAGCGTCGCATCGGCCAATAAGTGTAGGCGTCTGGTGTGCCAAGATTGGCCAGCAAAACCCCGGTTTTTCCACGTGCCACCTTGGGGTGGTTTGCGGGTTGGTGATCAGAGTGGGTGGCGTTGGCGTCCGGCATCGGCTTCCTCACAATACGAATGGTTGTCCGTGACCTAGCGCACGGGGTATTCCTGTCAATCCTTGAGCGGCGTTTCGTCAGCGCCTAAGGCATCTGCCAGACGCGTCGTGGCCGATCCTGGGCGAAGTGGTTGCGGTTGGCTCGAATCGGGGGCCCAGCCACTGAGAAAGATCAGCTCAAAAGTCGCTGGGATTCTGCCATCTTCCATAAAGGCATCGATGTAGACATCGACAGCGCGCATCAATAACTGACGGCCGGTTGGGCGGCGCAATCGTCCGGCAAGTGCGTTTGCTTCGCCCATGGAGCGCAAGTCGCGCATCAAGTGCCAAGGGGTTTCATAAGTCACTTTTAGGGGCGCGGCGTCAGCCACTGGGAGCGCCAGACCTGCCCGTTGCAGAATCGCGCCCAGATCGCGGATTTCACCCATTGGAGCAACGCGGGGCGACAGCCCACCCGTAATCTTGGCTTCGGCTTCGGCCAATGACGCCCGCAATTCATGTAGGGTTTGCCCACCAAAGCTGACGCTTAGAAAGAAGCCGTCGGCTTTCAATGCGCGGCGACATTGGATGATTTGCCCGACCGGATCATTGGCCCAATGCAGGCACATTGCGTGCACGACAAGATCATATGTGCCCTGCGCAAGTTCCAGAACGTCCTCGTCGGAAATAATGTCAGCCTGAGGAGCAAGCCGCCTCCAAAGATCAGGAAAGGCGCTGACGATCGCAACTTTTGTAAACGCCTTGTTAACCAAAGTTAGGCGATCCTGAACTTCTTCAAGAGCGGCCTCTTGAAGGAACATGCCTTTGTCATGATCTGCACGGGTGCGATTGCGTATCAGGGCCCTGCGGTCAGTCATTTGAGGGGTGTTTTTCATGCGGTGGACCATAGGGTGGTGAAAGAGAAGATTCAAACGGCCATACGGCTTGTTTTTCCGGCACGCTGCATCAGCTGTGGGGATCTGGTCGAAAGCGATTTTGGCCTGTGTGGTCCGTGTTGGCGAGACACCCCAATGATCGGCGGCTTGGTGTGTGATTCCTGCGGTGTTCCTCTGCCTGGGCCATACGACGGACAGGCTGTTGAGTGTGATGATTGCATGCAAACGCCGCGTCCATGGGGGCAGGGTCGGGCGGCGTTGATTTACAAAGACAATGCACGCCGTTTGGTGCTTGGCCTAAAACACGGGGATCGGCAGGATTTGGTTTCGCCTGCAGCGAAGTGGTTAGCGTTGGCGGCAAAACCTTTGCTGCGGCCCAACATGATCGTAGCACCCATTCCCCTGCACCGGTTGCGGCTTTTACGGCGGCGATACAATCAGGCGGCGCTTTTGGCACAGGCTCTGGCGCGGCATTTGAATCTGGATTTTTGTCCTGACCTTTTGGTGCGCCCACATCAACGCGGAAGCATGGATGGGCTGACGCAAGAAGAAAGGTTCGAAAAAATGGAAAATGCTATTCGGCCCCATACGTCACGCATGCACAAGATGGCTGCGAGGCCGGTTCTTTTGGTGGATGATGTGATGACGTCGGGTGCGACTTTTGCGGCAGCGACCGAAGCCTGTTTCAAGGCGCGCGCCAGAGAAGTGAACGTTCTGGCACTGGCGCGCGTTGCAAAGGATGCCTAAATCCCCCACAAACAGACTGAACTTTTTGGGGAACGCGCCATGCAACCGGTCGAAATTTACTCCAGCCCGCTTTGTGGCTTTTGTCACGCCGCCAAACGGCTTTTGAATCAAAAGGGTGTTGAGTTTACAGAAATCAACGTTCTGACCAACCCGGGCCGCAAACCCGAGATGATCGAGCGCGCCAATGGTGGGCGTACAGTGCCTCAGATTTTCATCGGCGAAACCCATGTGGGTGGATGTGATGAGCTTTATGCCCTGGAGCGCGCGGGCAAGCTTGACCCTTTGCTAGAGGCCTGAAGGATGCTTGCAGCTCTGTTGCAAATCACGTCTTCGGATGATCCGGTTGAGAATCTTGCAACCGTACAAGTGATGGTGCGCGAAGCGGCAGCAAATGGTGCAGAGTTTGTTTTGACCCCAGAGGTGACAAACTGCGTATCAACCAGCCGCAGCCATCAAAATGCAGTGCTGAATCTGGAAGAAAACGATCCAACGCTACAAGCGTTACAGGCAGAAGCCAAAGCGCTGGGCATTTGGCTGCTGATCGGCTCCTTGGCGCTGAAAACTGGTGACGAAGATGAGCGGTTTGCCAACCGATCCTTTTTGATCGACCCAAGTGGTGAGGTCATCGCGCGATACGATAAGATTCACATGTTTGACGTGCAGGTCACACCGGAAGAGACCTATCGGGAATCTGATGGATACCGGCCTGGACGCCGGGCTGTGGTGGCCGAAACGCCGTTTGGCACATTGGGTATGACAATTTGCTATGACGTGCGGTTTCCGCACCTTTACCGGGCTCTGGGTCACGCGGGCGCAGATATTCTGACCATCCCAGCCGCATTTTCGCCCGTAACTGGTGATGCCCATTGGGAAGTTTTGTTACGATCGCGGGCCATTGAAACAGGCTGTTATGTTTTGGCGCCGGCCCAGACCGGTTCACACCAGACAACCCGTGGGAAATCACGTCGAACCCATGGTCACACGATGGTAATTGCCCCTTGGGGCGAGGTTTTGGCAGATGCCGGAACAGCCTGCGGCATCACATATGTTGATCTTGACCTTGATGAAGTGGCAAAAGCACGGGGTAAGGTGTCATCCTTGACCCATGATCGAAAGTTTGACGGACCCTGATGAGCGACAATAATGCATTGGCGATTTCCCTGTTTGGGGAGATTCTTATGGCCGACCAACTGGCCCGCGCCCGGCTGACCAAAGCTCTGCCCAAGGGTATGGAGTTGTCGCATTTTTCCGTGTTGAACCACCTTGCGCCTGCCGGAGCGGAACGCAGCCCTGCACAATTGGCCAAGACGTTTCATGTGACACGTGGCGCCATGACCAACACGCTGCACAAACTGGAATCGGCCGGATACATTCACATTCGCCCCGATTGGGACGACGCCCGTCGCAAGATAGTCGGGATCAGCCCGGCAGGACGATCTGCCCGGGATCAGGCGCTGCAATCCATCGCGCCAATGATCACCGAAGTCGTCGAAGATCTGGGCGAAGCGCGTGTGCGTGCAGCGCTGCCGATTTTGCGCGAGCTCAGAGTAAAGCTGGATGAAGCCTAGGCGGGCTTAGTGCTGGCGGTGACATAGTTCACACTCAGGTCCCGATCCGAGAGGGACCATTGCCAGGTGATTGGGTTGAACACGAACCCTTTACGGTCGACAGGCGTGACACCGGATTGCTCCAGCAAAGCGAAAAGCTCGTCCGGGGTAATGAATTTGTGCCATTCATGCGTGCCTTTGGGCAACCATCTCATCACGTACTCAGCGCCGACAATGGCGGCAGCAAAGCTTTTGGGATTGCGATTGATCGTTGAGCAAAGATGAAGACCGCCGGGCTTTAGCAATTCGCGGCATACCGTAAGAAAGGACAGAGGGTCGGCTACGTGTTCGACCACTTCCATATTCAAAACGATATCGAACTGCTCACCGGCTTCGGCCATCGCTTCGGCAGTGGTGTGGCGATAGTCGATATCGAGGCCCGATTGATCCGCGTGAACTTGCGCCACAGGAATGTTCCCGGCAGCAGCGTCTGCGCCGATCACCGTTGCGCCAAGCCTGGCCATGGGTTCGCTGAGCAATCCGCCACCACAACCGATATCCAGCAGACGCAGGCCTTGAAAAGGGCGTGGTGTGCTGAGGTCACGGCTAAATTCCGCTGCAATCTGAGAGGTGATGTAGTCCAGCCGGCACGGGTTAAGCATATGAAGTGGCTTGAATTTCCCCTTGGGATCCCACCATTCGGCGGCCATGGCCTCAAATTTTGCGACTTCAGAAGGGTCGACAGTGCTGTGAGGGGCTTGCATTGTGTTCTCCATATGCTCAATTGGGCCGCCTGAACTTATATAGGTCGGACATGGACAAAAACTCGGGCCAAAAGCGCGCAGTGCAATATCTTTACCCTCCGGTCGAGCCATTTGACCAGAGGATGTTGGACGTGGGCGATGGTCATCGCGCTTATGTTGAGCAATCCGGGCGGCCCGACGGTTTGCCTGTTGTTGTCGTGCACGGCGGGCCCGGCGGTGGATGCAGCCCTGCGATGCGCCGTTACTTTGACCCACGTATATATCGGGTGATTTTGTTTGATCAGCGTGGTTGCGGACGATCGACGCCGCATGCGTCAGTGGAGGCGAATACCACCTGGCATCTTGTCGCCGATATGGAGATGATTCGAGAGGTGCTGGATATTGATGAGTGGATTGTGTTTGGCGGCAGCTGGGGTGCGACGCTGTCCCTGATCTATGCGCAGGCCCACCCAACCCGTGTTGCGTTTCTGGTTCTTCGCGGCGTTTTCTTGATGATGCAACGCGAATTGAAGTGGTTTTATGGCGGCGGTGCCGGGCAATTCTGGCCAGAACAATGGGACCGCTTTGCCGGCCTTGTTCCTCATGATGAGCGCCACGATCTGATCGCAGCATATCATAAGCGATTATTCTCTGGTGATCGTGCGACAGAGGTTCGATTTGCACGGGCCTGGGCTGCTTGGGAAAACGCTTTGGCGTCGATCAGCTCAACCGGCGCAGCCGGAGATCCGCCCGCTGAGTATGCACGGGCATTTTCGAGGTTGGAAAACCACTATTTCAGCCATGCGGGATTTCTGGAGTTCGATGGTCAGATTCTGGACCGGGTCGATCGTCTTGCAGATATTCCAGGCGTAATCGTACAGGGTCGCTATGACATGATTTGCCCACCACGTTCAGCATACGACTTGTCTGAAAAGTGGGAAAAAGGGCGAATGCAGATCGTTCAAAACGCCGGACACGCACTGTCAGAGCCCGGAATTAGCGCGGAACTTGTACGAATTATGGACCAACTTGCCGAGAAATAGTTCCAGTTCTAGATGCGGGATAGGGTCAAATTCTTGGGATATCCCTTAAAAACAAACCAAAATTAACCGAAAACGAAATGACGGTATAAGTTTTGCATTTATAGGGTTTACAGACTTACTTGGCCCGCTAACTTGAAAACAATCAAAAAATATACATCAGGTGAGGGCACTTGGCCTCAATATTCAGAATTATTGCGCAGCGTCTGGCGCTAGGTGTCTTGACGCTGCTCGTCGTCTCAATTGTGATTTTCACTGCAGTCAACATGCTGCCAGGGGATTTCGCGGAACTGATTTTGGGACAGGGTGCAACTCCGGAAGCCGTGGAGGCCATCCGAAAAGATCTTGGACTTAATGAGCCTCCTATTCAGCGATACTTGCAATGGCTGGCGGCCGCGCTTCAAGGTGATCTTGGTAATAGTTTCGCGCAGGCAAACTTTGCGAGCTTTGCTGGGACAGATACGGGCTCAGGACTTGAGTCGGTTGCGACCCAGATTGCTCCGCGCTTTAAGAACACTGTCTTCCTAGCAGGCGTGACGGCCATGATCGCGGTTCCGATCGCCATCACTTTGGGTATTCTGGCCGCGCTTTACAGAAACTCAGTTTTCGACCGGGCCGCAAACATTTTGACCTTGTCGTCAATCTCGTCGCCTGAGTTCTTCATGGCCTACGTGCTGATCCTGTTCCTTGCGGTGCTCAACCCAATCCTGCCTTCGTTGTCTAACATTTATGATGGCATGGATCTGAGTGAGCGGTTTACGAAATCCCTGCTGCCCGCCTTGACTCTCACGCTGGTCGTGACCGCGCATATGATGCGCATGACACGTGCAGCGATCATAAACTTGCTGGCCTCTCCATATATCGAGATGGCGCGGCTTAAGGGGCTTTCGCCAATGCGAGTGATTGTGAAGCATGCGCTTCCAAATGCTCTTGCGCCGATCATCAACGTGATTGCTCTGAACCTGGCCTACCTGGTGACAGGTGTGGTGGTGGTCGAGGTGGTGTTCGTCTATCCGGGCATCGGCCAGTTGTTCGTGGACAGTGTAAAAATTCGCGACATCCCGGTGGTTCAGGCCTGCTGCCTGATTTTCGCAGCAGCCTACATTTTGCTGAACCTGACGGCTGACGTCCTGTCCATTATTTCCAACCCACGTCTGAGGCATCCTAAATGAATATTTGGCTGCAACTAATTCTCGTCATCGCTGCCATTGCTGCAGGTGGTTGGGTTTTCCGTTTTGCTGGTCAGCAACTGACCAAAAACGCTCCGTTTTACCGTGATATGTCTTACGGTGTTGCCTTTGGGTATGTTCTGGGTGCGGCGCTGCTGCTTTGGATTGCTTCAATCTATTACACCGCACGCACAGCTGAGCCCGCAATCGCGAACAAGTACTTCTTCTTACGGGTTGCCATCGAAGCCTTCGTGGGTTTTGGCATCATTGCCTACTATTTTCGCCTGGCGGGAGTCTACATTGGCTCCGAAGGCAGTCGAAAACTATTCCGCGCGATGCCTCTCACGGCGGCCTTTGGTATCGTGACAATCGTCTTCTATGCATTTTTGGCCGTTTTTGCCGGACAGATCGCATCAACCACGATTATTGTCTTGGCTGCACTGGGCGTACCTTTGTGTATCTATGCGCAGGTTAATTTCCGCGCGGACGCAGCGAAATCCATCATTGCGATCGTTGGAGCGACTTTGCTCGTTTTCACAGTCATGTTTTTTGTCGGTCCTTTGGCGCCATATGGGCAGGAAGAGATTTTCTCGGCGGCCAATGTTGTACCCGGCGGTGATCCCGCCATGGGCGGTAATCCGGACTTTCCGCTTGGCACAGATCAGATTGGCCGGGATATCTTGAGCCGATTGATTTACGGCGCCCAAAACACAGTTGGTATCGCCTTTGCCACAACGATGCTGGCATTCCTGATTGGTGCGACGCTGGGCTTTTTGGCGGCCACAATCGGTGGCTGGCTGGACCAAGGCATTTCACGTGCGGTTGACGTTTTGATGGCAATACCGTCACTGATTTTTGCCTTGTTGCTGATGACAATCGCCAGTGCGTGGGCAGGATCAGAAAAAGGTCTGCTGACAGTTTATATGGTGGTCATCATTGCGGTGATCGATTCGACCCGTGTGTTCCGTCTGGCACGTGCTGTGGGTCTTAACATCGTTGTGATGGACTATATCGAAGCCGCAAAACTACGTGGCGAAGGTATGGGGTATCTGATCTTCCGTGAAATCCTTCCAAATGCGACGGCGCCTTTGCTGGCCGAATTCGGGTTGCGGTTCTGCTTTGTGTTCCTGACGATTGCCTCGCTCAGCTTCCTGGGTGTCGGTATTCAGCCACCGCTCGCGGATTGGGGAACAATGGTGAAAGACCTGTCACAGTTCATCAACTTTGCAGCCTTTGCACCACAAGTTGCTGCAGCACCCTTGCTTGCCGCGAGTGCGATTGCTTTACTGACCGTGGCTGTAAACTTTGTCGTGGACTGGATGCTTCACAAGTCCTCTGGCCTAAAAGAATAAGGAGACGCAAATGTCAGATAGTGACCTGCTTCTGAAAGTACGCGACCTCCAGATCGAAGGCCGCAGTGACGAAACCTGGAACCCGATTATCAACGGCGCTAGCTTTGATCTGAAAAAGGGGGAAGTTCTGGGCCTGATAGGAGAATCCGGTGCCGGCAAGTCGACAATGGGTCTGGCTGCGATGGGATTTACCCGCGATGGATGTCGGATTTCTGCCGGTACTGTTGAGTTTGACGGTGTCGACCTAGTGAATGCTTCGGCAGCTGTTAAACGGGGTTTGCTGGGTAAGCGAATTGCCTATGTGGCTCAGTCTGCTGCAGCAAGTTTCAATCCGGCGCACCGTCTGATTGACCAGCACTCCGAAGCGCCTACCCAACACAATGTTATGTCCAAAGCAGAGAGCGAGGCCGACGGTCGCGAGCTCTATGAAAAGCTTCGCTTACCAAACCCAGACGAAATTGGTTTTCGTTATCCACACCAGGTTTCCGGTGGTCAGTTACAGCGTGCAATGACGGCTATGGCGATGGCCTGCCGTCCGGACCTGATCATCTTTGATGAGCCGACAACGGCGTTGGATGTGACCACTCAGATTGAAGTTCTGGCTTCGATTCGCGAGATTGTGGAAGAGTTCGACACCGCTGCGATCTACATTACGCATGACCTCGCTGTGGTTGCGCAAATGGCCGACAAGATCAAAGTCATGCTAAAGGGCGATGAGGTCGAAGAGGCCGACACGCGCACCATGCTGTCGGATCCCCAGGAAGAATATACCAAGTCTTTGTGGGCTGTTCGAAGCTTTCAACGCCCGCAAAAGCCTGCGGTTCAAACCAGCGCAACGCCGATTATTTCGGTGCAGAACGTGACTGCAGCCTATGGTAAAATTCCGGTCTTGCATGATGTCAGTTTTGACATGCATGAAGGTCGCACAGTGGCTGTTGTGGGCGAATCCGGCTCGGGAAAATCAACAGTTGCGCGTTGCATTACGGGGTTGTTGCCGCCAAAGTCGGGACATATTGAGTATAATGGTGAAGCCTTGCCATTGGACTATCGCAAGCGAAGCAAGATGCAGCTACGTCAGACCCAGATGATTTATCAGATGGCCGACACGGCTCTGAATCCACGCAAAACCATTGGTGAGCTTATTGGCCGTCCGGTGCAGTTCTATATGGGTCTTACCGGCAAAGCCAAACGTCGTCGCGTGGACCATCTTCTGGAAGAAATCGAACTTGAACCGGATACTTACTACAGCCGCCTGCCTTCCGAACTTTCTGGTGGTCAGAAACAGCGAATCGGCATTGCGCGTGCCTTGGCGGCTGAACCAAAGTTCATCATCTGTGACGAAGTTACATCAGCGCTGGACCAACTGGTCGCAGAAGGCATTCTGAGACTGTTGGCCAAGCTTCAGGACGAGCTGGGCTTGTCCTATATGTTTATTACGCATGACCTCGCGACAGTGAAATCTATCGCAGACGAGGTTGTGGTGATGAAAGAAGGTAAAGTGATCGAGCAGGGCCCGAAGGACGAAATGTTCACTCCGCCCCACCATGCTTACACGGACCTTCTTCTTAGTTCGGTGCCTGAAATGGATCCGGACTGGCTTACAAATCTTCTCAATGAACGCGGAGTTGATAACATCGGTGACGCTGCAATTGGTAAGATGTGAAACGAATCGCTTTTAGAAAATATAGCGACAAAGGTCCCGGCTATTGCCGGACTACTAAAACTGGGAGAAAAAGTATGACGAATATCAGTAGACGTGGTTTACTAAAAACTGGCGCAGCTGCCGGTGTTTTGGCGGCAACAGGTATGCCTCTGCGCGCGGCACCAAAACGTGGCGGTACGCTACGTCTAGGTATTGCTGGCGCGAACAGCTCGGATAGCTGGGACAGCCGGACACACTCGGACACTTACATGATCCTGACATCGCATGGTGCGGTTTTTGATACGCTGACTCAAGTTGCAGCGAATGGTGAACTAATTGGTGAGCTGGCCGAAAGCTGGGAAGCCAGCGCGGATGCGAAAACATGGACTTTCAACCTGCGCAAAGGTGTGACTTTCCACAATGGCAAAGCCTTTGGTGCGGACGACGTGATTGAGTCCTTGCAAATGCACACTGCTGAAGGCGCAAAATCGGCAGCAAAGCCGATTGTTGAGCCGATCACTGAGATGAAGAAAATGGGTGAGCACCAGGTTCAAATGACTTTGGCCAACGGCAACGCTGACTTCCCATTCCTGATGTCGGACTATCACCTTTGTATTTACCCTGCTGGTCAGGTGGAAGAAGCTATTGCCAAAGGTATCGGTACTGGCCTTTACAAGGTTGACTCATTCGACCCTGGTGTGCGCACAACCCTGTCGCGCGTAGATAGCCATTACAAAGACGGCAAAGAAGGTTGGTTTGATGCGGTTGAAGTAATCGCGATCAACGACAGTTCTGCCCGCATGAACGCACTGATGACCGGCCAGATCGACGCCCTGAACCGGGTTGATTATAAGACTGAGCCACTCATGCGCGCCAATCCAATGGTCGAAATCTTTGAGGTGACTGGCAACCAGCAGTACACCTTCCCGATGCTGACAAATCTCGCACCGCACGATGACATCAATGTCCGTAAGGCGCTGAAGCACGGTGTGAATCGTCAGGAAATGGTCGATAAGATCCTTCAGGGTCACGGCGCGGTTTCTTATGACAACCCGATTGGACCTGCGAACCAGTACTTCGACAAAAACCTGACTCCGATCGATTATGATCCAGACAAGTCCAAGCACTATTTGAAGAAAGCTGGCATGGACAGCCTGACACTCGACTTGTCGGCATCGAACGCGGGCTTCCCGGGCGCGGTGGATGCGGCTCAGCTGTATCAAGCATCTGCAAAAGCCGGCGGTATCAACATCAATGTGGTCCAAGAGCCTGATGATGGCTATTGGTCCAACGTTTGGCTGAAGAAGCCATGGTGTGCCTGCTACTGGTCCGGTCGTGCGACTGAGGATTGGATGTTCTCAGTGAACTACGAACTGGGCGCGCCTTGGAACGACACCCATTGGGACAACGCTCGCTTCCAAGAACTGCTGGTTGTTGCTCGTGCCGAGCTGGACACCAACAAGCGCCGAGCGATGTATCACGAGATGCAGTCGCTGGTTTCGCAAGAAGGTGGCACAGTCATTCCGATGTATGCGAACTCGGTTGACGCGAATAGCACTAAGCTGGCCAACTCGGGCAACATCGGCAACGTGTTCCAGTTGGATAACGCGCGCTTTATCGAGCGTTGGTGGTTCGCCTAAGGGCCAACCAACACGATAGATAGTCTGAAACGCCCTGCATTTTGCGGGGCGTTTTACTATTTTGCTTTTCGGTTGTCCAACCCCCTACATGGGGAGGCCTGCTTCGAACAAAGTGTCTAAACAAGGGTTGGAAACTGCCAATATACTCCCATATGTCAATCACTTAAGCAGGAGAGATGGCATGGGCGCGAAAGCTGGATTTTGGAACTTTTTGGCAAAACGCTATGCCCGGATGTCCATTAGCGACATGGACTCATACGAATTCAAACTCGAAAAAACCCGCGAATATTTCAATAGCGAGTCAGAGGTGTTCGAATTTGGATGTGGAACAGGCTCAACAGCTATTTTGCATTCGCCTTTTGTCCAAAGCATTCTGGCAGTTGATTTTTCCCCGAAGATGATCGAGATCGCCCACAGCAAGCTTTCAGAGCATCAGGTGTCCAATGTTACTTTTGAACAAACGGATATCGATAGCTTGCCCGATGGTCATGGCCCTTTTGATGTTGTGATGGGGATGAGCATTCTGCATCTTTTAGATGACAAGGACGCCGTTTTGGCACGGGTGACTGACCTCCTCAAACCCGGAGGGGTATTTATCTCAAGTACGGCCTGCATTGGCGGTGCCGGTGGTTTGTTGCGCGGCTCTTTGAAAACTGGTGGCGCACTTCGGTTGCTGCCCCACATAGATTTCTTCACATTGGACGAGTTATTGCAAAGCATGCGTGATGCCGGTTTGGAAGTTGAGTATCAGTGGCAGCCAAATGACAAAGCCGCAGCCTTCATTGTCGCCAGAAAGCCTGTCTGAGGTTAGTTTTCCTTTAGACCTTGCAGACTCAGGGCATCGGGCGTATATGGCTTTCAACAGCGGTGCGCTGGGGTCCAAACCCAACGCTCCATCGAAGTATTCGACGGGCCGCGCGCCCGTTTTTTTGTGCCCGGAGGCACGCACTATGAGTGACATGATTGCCAAAGCTGCGATGGACCGCAAACTGGCCGACATCATCACCCCTGTCATTGAGGACATGGGGTTTGAACTCGTGCGTTTGCGCTTGATGGGCGGTAATACCAAGACGTTGCAGATCATGGCGGAACGTCCCGATGGCGGCATCGAAGTCGATGAATGCGCGCAGATTTCAAATGCGGTCAGTGCGGTTCTGGATGTCGAAGATCCGTTGGCCGATTCATATACTCTGGAAGTTGGCAGCCCGGGCATTGACCGCCCGCTGACCCGGCTCAAGGACTTTGTGACCTTTGAAGGTTATGACGCGAAACTGGAGACCTCCGATCTGATCGACGGGCGCAAACGCTTTCGCGGCGTGTTGGCCGGGGTCGAAGGCGAAGACGTTCTGATCAACATCGACGAAGGCACAGTGGGTCTTCAGTTTGAATGGCTGGCAGATGCCAAGTTGATGCTGACCGATGATCTGATCAAGGAAATGCTGCGCCAGCGCAAATCTGCGGGCACACTTAACGAAGACGATTTTGACGAGATCGAGACCGAAGGGTCCGAGGAGGACAAGTAAATGGCAATTACCTCTGCAAACCAGCTTGAGCTGCTTCAAACAGCCGAGGCCGTGGCCCGCGAGAAGATGATCGACCCTGTGCTGGTTGTCGAAGCGATGGAAGAATCGCTCGCCCGTGCAGCCAAGTCGCGCTACGGCAGCGAAATGGACATCCGCGTTCACATCGACCGCAAAACCGGCAAAGCCACCTTTACCCGTGTGCGTACCGTGGTCGAAGAAGAAGAGCTGGAAAACTACCAAGCCGAGTTTACCGTCGAGCAAGCCAAGCAATATATGGAAGCTCCGGAAGTTGGCGCGCAGTACATTGAAGAAATCCCACCAGTGGAAATGGGCCGTATTGCTGCTCAGTCCGCCAAACAGGTGATTTTGCAGAAGGTTCGTGAAGCCGAGCGTGATCGTCAGTTCGAAGAATTCAAAGACCGCGCAGGCACCATCATCAACGGTGTTGTCAAACGCGAAGAATACGGCAACGTTATTGTTGATGTGGGCCGTGGCGAAGCCATCCTGCGTCGCAACGAAAAAATCGGTCGCGAAAGCTATCGCCCGAATGATCGCGTGCGTTGCTACATCAAAGATGTGCGTCGCGAGACTCGTGGCCCACAAATCTTCCTGTCACGTACGGCGCCTGAATTCATGGCCGAGCTGTTCAAAATGGAAGTTCCGGAAATTTATGACGGCATCATCGACATCAAGGCCGTGGCTCGTGACCCCGGTTCGCGCGCTAAGATCGCTGTGATCTCGTATGATGGATCGATTGATCCCGTGGGTGCCTGCGTTGGTATGCGCGGTAGCCGTGTTCAGGCTGTGGTTAACGAACTGCAGGGCGAAAAGATCGACATCATTCCATGGAATGAAGATCAACCAACCTTCCTCGTGAACGCGCTGCAACCAGCCGAAGTGACCAAAGTGGTTCTGGACGAAGAAGCTGGCAAGATCGAAGTGGTTGTGCCGGACGAGCAGCTATCGTTGGCAATTGGCCGCCGTGGTCAGAATGTGCGCCTTGCGTCACAGCTGACCGCACTGGACATCGACATCATGACCGAAGCCGAAGAATCGGAACGTCGCCAGAAAGAATTCGAAGAGCGCACCGGTCTGTTCATGGAAAACCTCGATCTCGACGAGTTTTTCGCTCAGCTTCTGGTGTCCGAAGGCTTTACCAACCTCGAAGAGGTGGCCTATGTCGAGTTGGATGAGCTGCTGGTTATTGATGGTGTCGACGAAGATACTGCCAAGGAACTGCAAGCCCGTGCCCGCGATGTGATTGAAGCCAAGAACAAAGCGGCGATGGATGCTGCTCGCGAATTGGGCGTTCAGGACAGCTTGGTTGCATTTGAAGGCCTGACAGCCCAGATGATTGAAGCACTTGCCAAAGATGGCGTGCTGAGCCTCGAAGATTTCGCCACCTGTGCCGATTGGGAATTGGCTGGCGGCTGGACCACTGTTGAAGGTGAACGCGTCAAAGATGACGGTATCCTAGAGCCATTTGGCATGACGCTGGAAGAAGCACAGGACATGGTGATGACTGCACGTATCCTTTTGGGTTGGGTAGATCCTGACGATCTTGTGACGGATGCCGAAGAAGCTGACGCGGCAGACGCCGAAGAGGAGGCCGAGGCCTGATCGCAGGCCTCGGGGTCTGACGATGGGGCGCGGTGGGCGAACCAATGACCGAGAGAACGGTCCTGAACGCAAGTGCATTGCCACGGGTGAAGTGCGGCCAAAGCACGAGCTGATCCGCATGGTTGTGGGCCCAGACGATCAGATTTTTCCTGATATTCTGGGCAAATTGCCGGGACGTGGCATATGGGTGTCTGCGGATCGCCAAGCGGTGCAGAAGGCAGCGACCAAAGGGTTGTTTGCCCGGGCGGCAAAGCAACCCGTCAAGGTGCCGGACGACTTGATTGAAGAAGTCGATCGCCAGCTCGCACGGCGGGTTGTGGATTTGATAAGCTTGGCCCGCAAATCTGGCGAGGCCGTGACAGGGTATGAAAAAGTCAAAGATTGGCTTTCGAAAGAGTATGCAGAAGTCCTGATCCAGGCTTCAGATGGTTCGGGACGCGGCAAAGCGAAACTAAGCACGCCGCATTTTGGTCATTACATCGGTTGGTTGACAGCCGAGGAATTGGGTTTGGCTTTTGGGCGACAAACTGTGATACATGGGGCGCTTGCGTCTGGCGGACTCACGCAACGTGTTGTAGAGGAAGCCCAACGGTTAAAAGGCGTACGCGAAATTGGGGCGGCAGGGGCCGCTCAGAAGGGTAAGACAGCTAGATGAGCGATAACGACGGTAAAAAGACTTTGGGCCTGCGCGGAGCAGGTGGTCGTCCGGGCAATGTGAAGCAAAGCTTTAGCCATGGGCGGACCAAGAACGTCGTGGTGGAGACCAAACGCAAACGCGTTGTGGTTCCCAAGCCGGGCGCAGCCAAGCCAACTGGGGGCGCTTCTGCTAAGGCAGGGGGCGATCCTTCACGCCGTCCGGCTGGCATTTCGGATGCGGAACTTGAACGCAGGATGAGGGCTCTGAAAGCAGCCAAAGCCCGCGAAGTGGAAGAAGCCGCTGAGCGTGCCGCTGCTGAGAAAGCCCGCGAAGAAGAACGCAATCGTCGCCGTGCCGAGCAAGAAGCCAAAGAGCAAGAGCAGCGCGAGGCCGAAGAAAAGGCCCGTGCCAAAGCTGACGAAGAAGATCGCAAGAAGCGCGAGACAGAAGAGGCGGCCAAACGCGCCGCTGCTGACGCTGCCGCTGCGGTCGCCGCTCCTAAAACCGAGGCGCCTGCACGTGCACAGGCGAACAAACCGGCTCCTGCAGCAACGCCTCGCAAGAACGAGCGTGATCAACGTCAGAACCGCAGCAAAGCGCGTGATGACGGCCGCCGTTCGGGCAAGCTAACTCTGAACCAAGCCCTTTCAGGCGACGGGCGCCGTCAAAAGTCGATGGCTGCGATGAAGCGGAAACAGGAACGTGCCCGGCAAAAGGCCATGGGTGGTTCTGTTGAGCGCGAAAAGGTCATCCGTGACGTTCAGTTGCCGGAAACAATCGTTGTGTCAGAGCTGGCCAACCGTATGGCAGAACGTGTGGCCGATGTTGTCAAATCGCTCATGAATATGGGTATGATGGTGACACAAAACCAAGCACTCGATGCAGATACCGCCGAGTTGATCATTGAAGAGTTTGGTCACAAAGTTGTACGGGTCTCGGACGCTGATGTTGAAGATGTGATCGCCGATAACGACGAAGATGATGGTGATCTGGTATCACGACCTCCGGTCATTACAATCATGGGTCACGTAGACCACGGTAAGACGTCGCTTTTGGATGCCATTCGTGACGCCAAAGTCGTCTCCGGTGAAGCTGGCGGTATCACGCAGCATATCGGGGCCTATCAGGTCACCACCGATGATGGTGTGACGCTCAGCTTCCTGGACACTCCGGGCCACGCGGCCTTTACCTCGATGCGCTCGCGTGGTGCACAGGTGACGGATATTGTGGTTCTGGTAGTTGCTGCTGACGACTCGGTCATGCCTCAGACAATTGAAGCGATCAATCACGCCAAGGCCGCTAAAGTGCCGATGATCGTGGCGATCAACAAAATCGACCGGCCTGCAGCTGATCCGAACAAAGTGCGCGCGGAACTTCTGCAACACGAAGT
This sequence comes from Shimia gijangensis, assembly GCF_900142085.1. Lineage (GTDB taxonomy): Bacteria > Pseudomonadota > Alphaproteobacteria > Rhodobacterales > Rhodobacteraceae > Shimia > Shimia gijangensis. The sequence continues at coordinate 24,683 of NZ_FQZQ01000014.1, read as the reverse complement.
CATCGTTGAGGCGATGTCGGGTGAAGTGCAGGACGTCGAAGTGTCGGCCATCACCGGTCAGGGACTTGATGAACTGTTGGAAGCCATCGCGCTTCAGTCGGAAATCTTGGAACTGAAAGCTAACCCCGAACGCGCGGCCCAAGGTGCCGTGATTGAGGCTCAGCTTGACGTCGGACGTGGTCCTGTTGCCACCGTTCTGATTCAGAAAGGAACGCTGAAACAAGGCGATATCTTTGTTGTCGGTGAGCAGTACGGTAAGGTTCGTGCGCTGATTAACGACAAGGGTGAACGCGTCAACGAAGCCGGACCATCGGTTCCTGTTGAGGTTCTTGGTCTGAACGGCACACCCGAAGCGGGTGACGTTCTGAACGTGACCGAAACCGAGGCACAGGCACGTGAAATTGCTGAGTATCGCGAGCAAGCGGCCAAAGACAAACGCGCTGCTGCAGGTGCTGCGACCACCCTTGAGCAATTGATGCAAAAGGCCAAGGACGATAAGAACGTCGCTGAAATGCCAATCCTGGTAAAAGCTGACGTGCAGGGTTCTGCCGAAGCCATCGTTCAGGCGATGGAAAAGATCGGCAACGACGAAGTGCGTGTACGGGTTCTGCATTCGGGTGTCGGCGCGATCAGCGAAAGCGACATCGGGCTGGCCGAAGCATCCGGCGCACCTGTCATGGGCTTTAACGTGCGTGCCAATGCGTCGGCGCGTAGCACCGCTAACCAAAAGGGCGTTGAGATCCGGTATTACTCGGTCATTTACGATCTTGTGGATGATGTGAAGGCCGCCGCATCGGGACTGTTGTCTGCAGAAATTCGCGAGAACTTTATCGGTTATGCCGAGATCAAAGAGGTCTTTAAGGTATCGAACGTCGGTAAGGTTGCTGGCTGTATCGTCACCGAAGGTGTTGCCCGTCGTTCGGCTGGCGTGCGCTTGCTGCGTGACAACGTAGTAATTCACGAAGGTACGCTGAAAACACTCAAGCGCTTTAAGGACGAAGTTCCTGAGGTTCAGTCGGGCCAGGAATGCGGTATGGCGTTTGAGAACTATGATGACGTCCGCCCGAAAGATGTCATCGAGATCTTTGAGCGTGAAGAAGTGACCCGTACACTCGCGTAGTTAAACGTAAGTCACTGAAATAGAAGCGGGGCTGTCGATATTATCGGCAGCCCCGCTTTCGTGAGTGGTCGTTTCTGTCAGCTTGAAGGCGTAACCGGATTTCCAGAAAATGTGGAATTTCCAACTCTTACTGTAATGCGCCCGTCAGGCAAAGTGCGCACAAATGTTCCTTGTATGAAAACGCATGTGCCCACAGTTATTGTCCTCAACATATCCAAATCTCCCCATTGATCTGACGTGGTTGATAATGACGTATGAATGTTCGCAACGGGCTAACTTCCCGTCACGTAGGTTCACGTTAACGTAACGCATTCCATTTTTCTATGTTTTTTGGACACCGAACAACTACACCTAGTGTTCAGCAATCTGATTTCAACAAGTTACAAGAGCCAATCTCGTAAAATTGGGATCAACGGAATATCTGCAGGGGGCATTGGGTAATCGCGCAGATCCCTGGCACGCACCCATTTCAATGCCTGGCCTTCATTCGACGTTGGTGTGCCTTCCCATTTGCGACAGGCAAACAATGGCATCAAAAGATGAAAGTCATCGTAGGTATGCGAGGCAAAGGTCAACGGCGCAAGGCAGCTGGACCATGTATTGATGCCCAATTCTTCCTTTAGCTCGCGGATGAGTGCCTGTTCAGGTGTTTCACCTGGTTCGATTTTGCCGCCGGGGAATTCCCATAGGCCTGCCAGTGACTTACCTTCGGGGCGTTGTGCCAAAAGCACACGACCATCGACATCTATCAAGGCAACTGCGGAGACGAGCAAAACCTTCATCAGGAACGATAGTCTGCGTTGATGGTGATGTACCCATGGGTTAGATCGCACGTCCAGACTGTGGCTTTGCCGGTTCTCAAACCCAGATCAACGTTGATGGTCAGATCTTGATTCTTCATATGGGCAGCTCCGTCTTCTTCGCGATAATTCGGAGAAACCCACCCGTTTTCGGCCACCAGAACATCTCCAAAACGGATCGACAAAAGATCACGGTCAGCCTTAGCGCCCGATTTTCCGATCGCCATCACAACGCGACCCCAGTTCGGGTCTTCGCCCGCAACCGCCGTCTTAACCAACGGAGAGTTTGCGATTGAAAGCGCGTGCGTTTTTGCATCTGCGTCGTTCATGGCTCCGGTGACACATATCTCAACGAATTTAGTTGCGCCTTCGCCATCGCGAACCACTTGATGGGCCAAATCCAGCATGACTTTGTGCAGCGCATCCCGAAACGGGCCCTGTCCACTGTGGATGACAGCGCCGCTTGCGCCAGTGGCAGCCAGCAAAAGCGTGTCTGAAGTCGAGGTGTCGCTGTCTACTGTGATGTTGTTGAACGTGACATCTGTAAGCTCGGAGAGCATGGATTGCAGCAAGTCGCGCTCGACTTTGGCGTCTGTGAAAACATAAACCAACATCGTCGCCATATCTGGCGCGATCATGCCAGAACCTTTGGCGATACCTGCGATTTTCACCGGAGTCCCATCGATTAGAACCTCAGTGGCGGCCGCCTTGGCAAATGTATCGGTTGTGCGGATGGCTTCAGCGGCGTCCACAAGAGATCCCGCCGAAAGCTTGCTGCGCAACTCGTTTATCTTGGACGTAATGCGGTCATATGGCAGCGGTTCACCAATGACCCCGGTTGAAGATGAGAACACCCGTGTTTCGGGCAAACTCAGACAATCGGCCACCGCATGTGTGACTGCCTTGGTCGCTTTCACACCATTTCGCCCGGTAAAAGCGTTTGAGTTGCCTGCATTCACGATGATCGCGGCGCCTGCATCACTGTCGGTCAGAATTTTGTCCTGACAGTCGAGAACAGGGGCCGATCGAGTGGCCGATCGCGTAAAGACGCCTGCGATGGTTGAGCCGGGTGCCAGTCGCGCCAGCATGACGTCTTTGCGTCCCTGATACTTTACCCCGGCTTCGACGGCGGAAAACTCGGCGCCCCCTATTTCGGGAAGGTCGGGAAAGGACTTGGGCGCCAAAGGCGATACTTGCGTGATTTCAGCCATCGTTATTCTCCGACAGGGGCATCCAATAGGTCAGTTTGCTTCAGAACGGCAGGGTTCATCGCCTCTGCGGCACTGCGGTCAATTTTGGCGTTTTCTGTCAGTCTTGCAATCTCGGCGTCAACCAGCGATTGCTGCAGAGCATCCAGCAGTTCTTTACGCACCTCTTCCAGCCGGGGCGCCGCTTGGACTCGGGTTTCATTCAGCTTGATAATGTGCCAGCCAAAATTGGTTGGAGTGGGTTCCGAAATGTCTCCAGCTTTCATACCGACAACCGCCTGTTCAAAGGCCGGAACCATGGCCCCCGGGCCAAACCAACCCAGCGAACCACCCGAAGGCCCAGATGGACCGGTTGATTTCTCTTTGGCGGTTTCTGCAAAATTCGCTCCTGCCAAAAGTGTTTCTCGTACCGCTTCGGCTTCTTCTTGGGAGTCGACCAGAATATGCGCGGCGTTATATTCCATCGGGCCGGAATAATCGGCGCCGTATTTGGCGTCATAGGCCTTTTGGATATCTTCGTCGGTCATGCCTTTTTCGATGATCCGGGTAATGGCCTCTCCTGCGGACATTAGACGGCGCTGGTTCTCTATAGAAAGCTCGATACGGTGGGTCAGGTCCCCGTTCAGAGACTGCGACAACACCGCTTGCTGTATGATTTGATCCAGAATTCCGTTGAACAACAGATCGTCAGGCAGGGATCTGTATTGGTCTGTCAGGGCCTCGCGGACCATCATCATATGGCCAAGGGTAATCTCTTCTCCGTTGACCGTGGCAACCACGGAATCCAGATTGATCGTCTCTTCGGCCATGACCGGACTACAGAGCAACATGGCAACAGTAAATGAGCGGAGAATCCTGAGGTGTTTCGACATCGAATGGTCCTTGGCTGGTGCCGCGCGGGTTGGCGGCGTTGACACTGTTACATAGGGCCCTTACATCGCTTGCAGCGCAGGTGGAATGGCCGTTTCCCTGTTTGTATGAGCAGGGCGCGGAACGAGCAAGCAGATGCCTCGCACGATTGTGTCAATGAAGGACAATATTACATGCTGGGTATCGGAAAACTTGCCAAGAAAGTGTTCGGAACGCCGAATGACCGGACGATCAAGGCAACCCGCCCACTCGTTGAAAAAATCAACGCGCTCGAGCCTGATTTCCAGAAGCTTTCTGACGACGAAATTAAAGCCAAGACAGTGGAATTGTCTGAGCGTGCCAAAGGCGGCGAAAGTCTCGATGATCTGTTGCCCGAAGCCTTTGCCAATTGCCGCGAAGCTGCCCTTCGGGCGCTGGGACTGCGAGCCTTTGATACTCAGCTGATGGGCGGTATTTTTCTGCATCAGGGCAATATCTCGGAAATGAAAACTGGTGAAGGTAAAACACTTGTGGCGACCTTTCCGGCCTATTTGAATGCTTTGACTGGAAAAGGCGTGCACATAGTTACGGTGAACGACTATCTGGCGCGTCGTGACGCGGAATGGATGGGCAAAGTCTATGGTGCGCTAGGCATGACAACCGGGGTGATCTACCCACAGCAGCCAGACCAGGAAAAGCGTCAGGCCTATGCCAGCGATGTGACCTATGCAACCAACAACGAACTGGGTTTTGATTATCTACGTGACAACATGAAGGGTGACCTTCGCGAGATGTCGCAGCGCGCGCATAACTTTGCGATTGTTGATGAAGTGGATTCGATTCTGATTGACGAGGCGCGTACGCCTTTGATCATTTCGGGTCCCTCTCAGGACCGCTCCGACATGTATCTGTCAATTGATGTTCTGATCCCCGATCTGCTGGAAGACCATTACACCATCGACGAAAAAACCCGTCAGGTGACCTTTACCGATGACGGTAACGATTTTCTTGAGGCGCAGCTTTTGGCTCGCGGCATTTTGCCCGAAGGCCAGTCGCTGTACGACCCTGAAAGCACGACGATTGTTCACCACGTCAATCAGGGTTTGCGTGCCCACAAGCTGTTCACAAAAGACAAAGACTATATCGTGCGCGATGGCTCGATCGTGTTGATTGATGAATTTACCGGCCGTATGATGTCAGGTCGCCGCCTGTCCGAAGGCCTGCATCAGGCCATCGAGGCCAAAGAAGGCTGTGAAATTCAACCAGAGAACGTCACACTGGCTCAGGTCACCTTCCAGAACTATTTCCGTCTGTATAACAAACTCTCGGGCATGACGGGTACGGCGGCGACCGAAGCTGAGGAATTTGCCGAAATCTACGGCCTTGGTGTTGTCGAAGTGCCAACCAATCGTCCGATTGATCGTAAAGATGATGACGATGCCGTTTATCGCACCGGGGCCGAGAAGTTTGAGGCGGTGGTTGAAACCATCAAAGAAGCCAATGCCAAAGGCCAGCCCATTCTGGTGGGGACCACGTCAATCGAAAAGTCCGAGTTTCTGAGCGAAATGCTGACCAAGGCGGATGTCAAACACAATGTTCTGAACGCGCGTCAACACGAACAGGAAGCACAAATTGTGGCCGATGCCGGAAAATTGGCTGCGGTGACGATTGCGACCAACATGGCGGGTCGCGGAACGGATATTAAATTGGGCGGCAACGTCGAGTTCAAAATTCTCGAAGCCATTGCGGCGGATCCCGATGGCGACCACGCTGCAATTCGCGCTCAGATGGAAGAAGCTCACAAGGCTGATGAAGAGGCCGTGATCAAGGCCGGTGGTCTTTTCGTTCTGGCCACTGAACGTCATGAAAGCCGACGTATCGACAACCAGCTTCGCGGTCGTTCGGGCCGTCAGGGTGATCCGGGCCGTTCGTCATTCTTCCTAAGCCTTGAAGATGATTTGATGCGTATCTTTGGTTCCGAGCGCCTGGACAAAGTGCTGTCGAGCCTTGGCATGAAAGAGGGCGAAGCTATTGTGCATCCTTGGGTGAACAAATCACTGGAGCGGGCGCAGGCCAAAGTCGAAGGTCGGAACTTTGATATTCGCAAACAGCTTTTGAAATTCGACGATGTGATGAACGATCAGCGTAAGGTGATCTTTAACCAGCGTCGCGAGATCATGGAAGCAGAAGACCTGTCATCCATTGCGCAGGACATGCGTCACGAAGTGATCGGCGATCTGGTGGACGAATACATGCCACCCAAGACCTATGCCGATCAGTGGGACACAGAGGGCCTTTATGCCGCTGCAATCGAACGTTTAGGTGTGGATGCGCCTGTTATCGACTGGGCCAAAGAAGAAGGCGTGGACGACGAGGAAATCATTGAGCGCCTGGAAAAAGCTGCAGATGAGATGATGGCGCAAAAGGCCACGAGCTTTGGTCCGGATGCAATGCGGATGATCGAAAAGCAGGTGCTTTTGCAGACCATCGATACCAAGTGGCGCGAGCACCTTTTGACGCTTGAGCATTTGCGCTCGGTGGTTGGGTTCCGTGGCTATGCGCAGCGCGATCCGCTGAATGAGTATAAAAACGAGTCATTCCAGTTGTTCGAAAGCATGCTGGATGGGCTGCGTGAAGATGTGACCAAGACACTGGCCAACATCCGCCCGATGACCGAAGAAGAGCAGCGTCAGGTTGCGGTGGAAATGTCCGAGCAACAAGAACAGTTGGAGCAGGCTTCGGCGGATCAGACACCTAAGGCGCTTGCAGGCGAAGCCCGCGAAGGCTTTGATGAAAATGACCGTGAAACCTGGGGAAATCCTGGCCGAAACGAGGCCTGCCCTTGTGGATCCGGGAAGAAGTTCAAGCACTGCCACGGACGCCTGAACTAAGATAAATCGTCAGACAATCTCCAAAAGGGCGCCATATGAGCGCCCTTTTTTGATGACATCTATTCTCGCGGGGCAGAGTGAGTTTGGAGTCATAGATGTCGGAAGAAAACATTAACGTATATCGTCGGTACGCACTTGCCGGAGCGACTTTTTCGGTGGCTATCTCCATTGGTTTTCTCATGCAGACCAGTGAACCAAGTTATGCCGCCCACCGGTTACCGAAAGCAAAAACTCCGGTGGCGACCAGTGATGCGACGCAAGCCAGCCTGTCGGGAACGACTGAAATCCAACCCGATCAAAACTACGTTCCCTCTGCTATCCCGGTGCCTCCACAAGACGCAGTTGCACACCAGGCGTTGCCTGCGCAGCCTGTTGTTCTTTTGGTGTCACGAGATAAGCCGGTTGGTGTTTTGCCTCAGGAGGAAAGCACACCGTTTTTGAATTGCAAGCCGTCCCTCACAGCCGAGTCTGGGGCCGCAGCAATGGTGAATTTAACATTGTTGGCACCCTGCCTTTCCGGTGATCGGGTGACAATTCACCATAGTGGCCTGAAGTTCACCGAAATTGTTGGGGTTGATGGAGATCTGAACGTCGCGGTTCCTGCCCTATCTGAAAAGGCTGTATTTGTCGTGGCCTTTACGAACGGTGATGGTGCAGTGGCGCAGACGACAGTGGATTCTCTGACATTTTATGATCGCGTGGCGGTGCAATGGAAGGGGCAGACAGGACTTGAGCTTCATGCCCGTGAATATGGTGCAGCCTACGGAACGACAGGTCATGTCTGGCGTGGTGGACCGCGTGATGTTTCTGCGGTCGCAGGTGGTGAGGGCGGGTTCCTGGCACAATTGGGAAATCCCGAAACCGCCGACGCACTGATTGCCGAAGTTTATACATTTCCATCCGGAACTGCACAAAACGAAGGTACAGTGATGCTTAGCCTTGAAGCTGAGGTCACCGCATCAAATTGCAACAACCACGTAAGCGCTCAGACTATCGAAGTTCAGCCTGATGGCGACCTGCGAACGCATGAAATGGAGCTAAGTTTGCCAGATTGCGAGGCGACAGGTGAATTTCTAGTGTTGAAAAACTTGCTCGAAGACCTGACAATCGCTTCCAACTAGAAGTGATTGCAGGATTTGATTGATGCGACACCTTTGTGCGGCGTTTAGCGCCGCACTTTTCCTTTTTCTCGGGCTTTCTACGGCAAGTGCACAAGATGTTACGCTAACGTCTCAGGACGGTTCGGTAGAAATTTCAGGCACGCTTCTAGGATTTGACGGCGAGTTTTATCGTGTGCAAACCGTTTATGGAGAGCTGACGGTCGATGGCACCGGGGTGAACTGCGAAGGGCCAGCCTGCCCGAGTCTCGTAAATTTTGTTGCCGAAGTGTCTATCTCAGGTGCGGCGACAATGGGCGATGTGTTGATGCCCGCGCTGATTGAGGCCTTTGCTTTGCGCAACGGATATAAAGTGGCTCGTTTGACTTCGGATTTGTCGCAGTTTGAATACCAGCTTTTCAATCCGGACAATGACGCGCTTTTGGCACGGTTTCAGTTTCACGCCACAAATTCAGATGAAGGTTTTGCTGATCTTTTGGCAGATGAAGCGGACATTGCCATGTCTTTGCGCGAAATTCGCGAACCCGAAGCGCGTCTTGGGTATGATGCTGGTCTCGGCGATATGACGGGCAGTAACCGTAGTCGGGTACTGGCTTTGGACGGCATGGTGGCTGTGGTGTCCCCCGGCAACCCGGTCAGAGCGTTGTCACCCCTGCAACTGGCGCAAGTGTTTGCCGGCCAAATCGATAACTGGGCCAAGTTAGGTGGGCCCAATGCACCGATTGCGTTGAATTTGATGGTTGCGAGCTCGGGAATGGCGCAGGCTGTTGAGGATCAACTGATGAAGCCGGTGGGCCGTGTGGCGGCAGACAGTGTGTTGCGCCATGATCGCAACATCTCGTTGGTGTCCTCTGTGATGCGCGATCCTTTTGCGATTGGTATTGCGAGCTATGCCGAAACCGGAAACACGCAACCCTTAGCGTTGACAGGAGACTGTGGGTTTTCGATGGCTGCGTCCAGACGCACGATCAAAACCGAAGACTATCCTCTGACTGCGCCCATGTTCTTGTATTTCCCAGCGCGTCGCCTGCCCAAGATTGCACGAGAATTTCTGGCCTATACGCGCAGCCCGTCAGCCCAGATCGTTATTCGCCGGGCTGGGTTTGTGGATCAGTCTCCGGAAGAAGTGGCGATTAACCTTCAGGGTGCCCGGTTTGCCAATGCGATTGCAGCATCGGGCGCAGATGTCCCGCTTGAGGAGCTACAGCGGATGGTGGCCCGGCTTGCCACAATGAAACGTCTGACAACGTCGTTTCGGTTTCAGGCGGGCTCAACACGGTTGGATGCACAGTCACGGTCAAACGTCCAACAGCTGGCCCGATCGCTTGAGGCCGGAAGCTATGACGCCCGCAAGCTGGTATTTGTTGGCTTTAGCGATGGCGATGGACCTGCCAGCGGCAACCGCAAGATTGCTTTGAAACGGGCAGAGACAGTGCGTCAAGCGGTGAAGGATGCGGCAGAAACCGCAAATTTTGACCACCTGTCCCTTGAGGTCGAAGCCTTTGGCGAAGCCATGCCCATGGCTTGCGACGATAGCGCTTGGGGCCGTCAGGTAAATCGACGTGTCGAGGTTTGGGTGCGCTAGAGATAACCTTCGGATCGAAAGCTAAGCTCGCGGGACTTTCCAATCACCAAATGATCGTGCAGCGTTATGCTCAAAGCCTCAGCTGCTTGTTGAATATGCTGAGTCATGGTGATGTCAGAATCGGATGGCGTAGGGTCGCCCGAAGGGTGGTTGTGAACCAGTATCAGGGCGCTGGCGTTGATCTCTAACGCGCGCTTCACAACCTCACGGGGATAAACGGGAACATGGTCAACTGTTCCCTGAGCCTGCTCTTCGTCTGCGATCAGTACGTTTTTTCGATCAAGGTAAAGCACGCGAAACTGTTCGGTCTCACGGTGCGCCATTGTTGTGTGGCAGTAGTCGATCAATGCGTCCCACCCGGACAGCACCTGGCGCTGCAGAACGCGCGACCGAGCGAGCCGCTGCGCCGCTGCCTCAACAATCTTAAGCTCTGTAGTAACAGCTTGTCCCACACCTTTGACTTCACCCAAACGGGCCACGGAGGCGGAAAGTACGCGATTAAAATCTCCAAAAGTCTCAAGCAGAAGGTGGGCTAGAGGTTTTACGTCCTGACGTGGTACCGCCCGAAACAAAACAAGCTCTAACATTTCATAGTCCGGGAGCGCGTCTGCGCCACCTTCAATAAACCGTTCTCGAAGACGTTTGCGGTGATTTGAAATGTATGAGGGAAGTTTTCCCTTGGATAATGGTAAGGGCAGAGCTTCATCCGACTCAAAAAGCGGTAAAGGCATTTCAGAAAAGGCAGGCGTGTCAGACATGCCCAAATCGTGACTGAACAAGGTGAATGAAGCGTTAAGCTCGGTCACCCGACCGGCCTGAGGTTGATGGAAATGCCACTTGAGTGCACGATACATTGGTGGGAGGATTGGTCAATTGAGTTCGATTTTGCCCAAAATCGGCAAAGTCCGCAAAATAGTAGGGACATTATGAAGAATTTCTTCCTTTCACTTCTCACCATTGGTCTTCTGGCCTTTCCGGCACATGCCCAAACTCTGGACCGGATCAAAGAAACGGGGCAACTCAAGCTTGGGTATCGGATTGATGCAGCACCACTGTCTTATCAAAGAGTCGGAGGTGAGCCCGCTGGGTATTCCCCGCTTATTTGTGTTCAGTTGGGTCAGGCCATCGCCAACCATTTAAAGATGAAGGATCTAGAGGCCATTTTTGTTCCGGTGGATGCCTCGGATCGCTTTGACAAGGTTGCAAGTGGCGAGATTGATCTATTGTGCGGCGCGGCCACCATTACTCTCAGCCGACGCGAGTTGGTTGATTTCTCGATACCGACGTTTGTGGATGGAACGTCGCTTATCGTTCACAATGACTCACCGGATAGCTTTCAGGAACTTGCGGGCAAAAAGTTAGGTGTGCGCAAGGATACAACGACCGAGCAAGCCTTAAACAACTCAGTTAAGGCGGCCGGTATGGACGCCAAGGTCTATACTTTCAGCTCGCACAGATTGGGCATGGCGGCTCTCGAAAGCAACGAGATAGATGCCTATTTTGCAGATCAATCCATTCTCTCCGGGCTGCGTATGGCAAGTGCAAAAGCGAATGAACTAAAGATGCTTTCTGAAATACTAACCCTTGAAAAACAGGGTCTGGCGCTTGCGCGAGGAGATTCCGAGTTCCGGCTTCTTGTGGATAGAACTATTTCAGAAATGTATGCGAGAGGTGAAATGGTTCGCATTTTGGAGGGTGAAATCCCTGGGGCTCGGCCCGGAATCGCCCTCAAAGCGATGTATTTGATCGCTCCAACGACCGAGTAATAATCTTCACGTACAAAATGTAAAAGGGCGGGCTATACCCCGCCCTTGTTGTCTTAGCCCTTCATGGAATCCCAGAAGCTTTTGACCGATTTGAAAAAGCTGCTGCTTTCGGGATTGTTTTCCTCGGACAGTTCTTCGAACTCACGCAAAATCTCTTTTTGACGGCTGGTCAGATTGACCGGAGTCTCGATTGCCATTTCGATAAACATGTCACCGGCTCCACCGCCGCGCAACGCAGGCATACCTTTGCTTCGAAGCCGCATCTGGCGCCCTGATTGCGATCCACCGGGGATTTTCACCCGACTGCGGCCGCCATCGATTGTGGGAACTTCAATATCGCCACCCAGCGCAGCTGTGGTCATGGATACCGGTACACGGCAGAACAGATTGGTGCCTTCGCGCTCAAACAGTTCATGTTGGGCCACTTCGATAAAGATATAGAGATCACCCGCTGGTCCGCCCCGCATACCGGCTTCACCCTCGCCAGCAAGACGAATGCGCGTACCGGTTTCTACGCCCGCAGGAATGTTCACCGACAAAGCGCGGTCTTTTTCAACGCGGCCCTGGCCGGCACATTGTTTACAAGGATTCTTGATGATCTGCCCCAGACCCGAACAGGTCGGGCAGGTGCGCTCAACGGTGAAAAACCCTTGCTGAGCGCGAACTTTGCCCATTCCGGAACAGGTTGGACAGGTAGCCGGTTCTGCACCGCCTTCAGCACCTGTGCCATTGCAGGGTTCACACTGTACCGACGTTGGCACGTTGATTGTTTTCTGCATTCCAGCAAAAGCATCTTCCAATGTGACGTGCAGGTTGTAGCGTAGATCCGAGCCACGCGCTGCGCGCTGGCGTCCACCACGCCCACCGCCGCCGCCGCCCATAAAATCACCGAAGAGATCGTCAAACACATCCGAAAATGCGCTGGAAAAGTCGCCTTGACCACCACCAAAACCTCCGCCGGGATGGCCGCCACCCATACCACCTTCAAAGGCAGCGTGGCCGTAACGATCATAGGCAGCTTTCTTGTCGCCGTCCTTCAGTATTTCATAGGCTTCGTTCGCTTCTTTGAACTGGGCCTCGGATTCCGGATTGTCAGCGTTGCGGTCGGGATGGAGTTCTTTGGCCTTTTTGCGATAGCCTTTTTTGATCTCGTCCGCAGAAGCCCCTTTGCTGACGCCAAGCACCTCGTAGAAGTCACGTTTTGCCATGGGTTACTCCTTTGGCCGGAAAGATGTGGGGCCGGTCCGGCAACCGGACCGGCCCCAATTCATTTCCGAATGCGCGCTTAGCGCTTGTCGTCATCCAAATCTTCAAAGTCGGCGTCGACGATATCGTCGTCTCCGGCTTCATCTGCCGCCATAGGCTCGTCTCCGGCCTCTTCCTGGCTGGCTTTGTAAATAGCCTCACCAAGTTTCATGGCGGCTTCGGTCACGTTTTGGATGCCCGATTTGATCTTATCCGCCGCGGTGTCTTCCTTCTCAAGGTCGTCGCGCAAGGCCGCAATGGCCAATTCAATCGCTTCAACCGTGGTTGGATCAACCTTGTCCGAATGCTCTTCCACCGATTTTTCGGTCGAGTGGATCAGCGATTCAGCTTGGTTGCGGGCTTCGATCAGCTCGCGACGTTCTTTATCGGCTTCAGCGTTCTCTTCGGCGTCTTTGACCATCTTATCGATGTCGTCATCCGACAAACCACCCGACGCTTGAATGGTGATCTTTTGCTCTTTGCCAGTGCCTTTGTCCGACGCGCCGACCGATACAATACCGTTGGCATCGATATCAAAAGTCACTTCGATCTGCGGCATGCCGCGCGGTGCTGGCGGGATGCTTTCAAGGTTGAACTGGCCGAGGATTTTGTTGTCGGCTGCCATTTCACGTTCGCCCTGGAACACGCGGATTGTGACGGCGTTCTGATTGTCTTCGGCGGTTGAGAAGATTTGGCTCTTCTTGGTTGGGATCGTTGTGTTGCGATCGATCAAGCGCGTGAACACGCCACCCAAGGTTTCAATACCCAACGACAGCGGAGTGACATCCAGAAGAACAACGTCTTTGACGTCGCCTTGCAGAACGCCAGCCTGAATTGCGGCACCCATGGCAACCACTTCGTCAGGGTTCACACCCTGATGAGGTTCTTTGCCGAAGAATTTGGTCACTTCATCTTTGACACGCGGCATACGGGTCATCCCGCCTACCAGAACGATCTCGTCGATTTCGTTGGCAGACATGCCAGCGTCTTTCAACGCAGCCTGACAAGGCTTCAGCGAGGCTTTGATCAGGTCACCCACTAGCGATTCCAGCTTGGCGCGAGTCAGTTTGATGACCATGTGCAGCGGCGTGCCAGAGTTCGGGTCCATGGAGATGAACGGCTGGTTGATTTCGGTTTGCGACGACGAAGACAGTTCGATCTTGGCTTTCTCTGCTGCTTCTTTCAGACGCTGCAGGGCCATCTTGTCTTTGGTCAGGTCGACGTTGTGCTCTTTTTTGAACTGCTCGGCCAGATAGTTGACGATGCGCATGTCAAAGTCTTCGCCACCAAGAAACGTGTCGCCGTTGGTCGATTTTACTTCGAACAGACCATCGTCGATCTCAAGGATGGTTACGTCGAAGGTACCGCCACCAAGGTCATAAACCGCGATAGTGTGGGTTTCTTCCTTGTCCAGACCATAGGCCAGAGCGGCGGCGGTTGGTTCGTTGATGATACGCAGCACTTCGAGGCCAGCAATTTTGCCGGCGTCTTTTGTGGCCTGACGCTGAGCGTCGTTAAAGTAGGCAGGAACCGTGATAACGGCCTGCGTGACTTCTTCGCCAAGATAGCTCTCGGCGGTTTCTTTCATTTTACCAAGAATGAAAGCCGAGATTTGCGAGGGGCTGTATTTTTCTGTTTTGGCTTCAACCCAAGCATCGCCATTGCCGCCATTGATGACGTTGAACGGCATGTTCTTGAGGTCTTTGGCCAGATCCGCGTCATCAAAGCGACGACCAATCAGGCGCTTTACACCAAAGACAGTGTTTTCCGGGTTGGTGACGGCCTGACGTTTCGCTGGCTGGCCTACAAGGCGCTCGTCATCTGTGAAAGCAACGATCGACGGCGTGGTGCGTGCACCTTCCGCGTTTTCGATCACTTTGGGTTGCGAACCATCCATGATGGCAACACACGAGTTTGTTGTACCGAGGTCGATACCAATTACTTTGCTCATTTTCGATCCCTTCTTAATTAAGGCGATTTATCCAGGGCGGACCCGTTTTGGCATCCAAGCCCCGATCCAGTTTGTAACGGGCACAGCCCATTACGCTTCGCAGGGTATATAGGGAGGCAAAAAAGGCCCTGCAAGCATCAGATTTCCCTTGAATGGTAAGAATCCGATGTTTTTTGCTAAGTGTGATTAATAGGGAGACATTTGTGCATGGTATCGCCGCTGACAATTAAAGGATTTCAGGTTTATCGCGGAATGCTTGATCTGGCATCGCAGATCGCTTTGATTGCCGATCTGAGGACGATTGCCCGGATCGCGCCATTTTCTGACCCTGTTACGCCCGGTGGCAGGCCGATGTCCGTTCAAATGACCTCAGCGGGTCAGATGGGCTGGGTAACGGACCAAAAAGGATACAGATATCAGGATCACCACCCAAGCGGGTCGAAGTGGCCGGAAATTCCCGCATCTGTTGAGTCCATCTGGAAAGAGGTCTCTGGGGTAAAACGGAAGCCGGATTGTTGTTTGGTGAACTTCTACGGGGAAGGTGCGCGGATGGGTCTGCACCAAGATAAGGATGAAGGTAGTTTTGACTGGCCTGTCGTGTCTGTTTCGCTTGGCGACGAGGGCCTGTTCCGAATGGGAAATATCTCCCGAGGCGGTAAGACCGAGTCACTTTGGTTGCAATCAGGTGATGTTGTTGTGATGGGTGGCGACGCCCGGCTTGCCCATCATGGGGTAGATCGCATTCGATTTCGGTCATCGCGACTGTTGCCAAAAGGCGGAAGGATCAACCTGACCTTGCGTGTGGTGGATTAGGGGCGAATAGAGCAGCAGCCCTCGTAGCCTTCAGGCGCACCATCTCCATGCAAAAACAAATCAATTGCCAGTCCAAAGCTCATATCTGACATACCGTCATGGCAGTCAGTTCGGCGAATAACGGCCGAGAAACCATTGGGGCCGTCAGTGTTCCTGCCACCAAGCCCGATCACGTTGTTCATGCGCGCGATTTGACCGCCATGCCAGTCGATGCTGTAGACTCGCGGTGTTTCTTCGACCATTGCCTGAAAAGACGCAACGCCTTGAGAGGGCGCGTTCATGGTCATGTCCCAGAAGGGTTCAGTGCCTCCGCATCTCAACTGTGCAGAAGACAAAAACCAATCGGCATCCGGCACAGGTGACAAATACCGCATGGACACCCAGCCAGAGATTTCGCCTGAGTTTATTTGCCCCCATTTACGGTCTTCAGACAGGCCAATCACTTCAACGTTGCGCTCGTTAAATGCAATCGTTCCCCAAATCTCTGAATTTGGGCTGGGATCTTCCCGCACGTTCAACACATCATCAGATGCCACATCTGTTACGTCAAAAAGCAATGGAAACTCACTGGCCAAAAGGATCGCAGGACTGAAGATCCAAAAAATCAGAAACAGAAGGTTTTTCATCGTCTTGCATCCCAGCTGATTGAAGCGTGTTTGCGTGTGTAAAACTCACCCATGAGGCCGATCATCAGTAGTATGAGTCCGAGATACAAAGGATACTCCACGCTCGAATTCCGAGGGGCGTAGTTGATGAACGCGAAACCCCGGGATTGATCAATACAGTGGAACAGCGGGTTCCAGTCAAACATGTTCAGCATGAAAGTCGGCAATGTGTTGGCCACGAACATCTTGCCGGATGCAATCATGTTGGCGCGCTGGTAGATTGTTGTGGCGATGCCAACAAAGGTCGGAAACCACGGCTTGAGCGCTAAAAGAACCACCCCGATTGCGATGCCTGTAAACCATGACAACAGCAGCATTGAGAATGCGCCTATGGGGTTATCAATCTCGAAAGGCGTAAAGGCGACGTGATAAATGAACAGAATTGAGAACAGCGAAAGTACCTGAATGTAGAGTGTACTGAGCGCGGCAGCAGCAATCGAAACAATCGTATTCATTGGCGCGTGCTTCATCATTGGAGATGACGGGCCCTCTGCCCCCGCAACCGCGCCAACTGTTTTTGTATGCGTCAGGAAAAGAAAGATCCCAGACATAATGTACAGCAGGAAATCACCCCGTAGTGCCGCACCGCGCAGCCCCAAAACCGAAAACATTACGTAGAATGCCAAAACAAAAATGGCGGCTTGCAGCATGTTCATGACAATCGACATCACGGCATTCCCGTGTGTTTTACGGACATTTCGCACAGCAGAATGGTAGATCAGTTCAAGAAGACTGACCGCGCTGGACATTCCATTTTGGGGAACCGGTTGTTGAAACATGGCCTCAGGGTCTGTTGATTGGATCTTGTTATGGCATGGATTTCTTGCCGTTCCGTTACGTGCAGAGCATAAGGGGCCGAACCATCAATTTCAACAACCTGCATTTGGAGGAAACTTTTGGATCATAATCTGCTTATTCCTATCATGCGCCGACTTGCAATCGAAGCAGGCGCAAAGATCATGGAAATCTACAATTCCGACGATTTCGACGTCAAGGTAAAGTCCGACGACAGCCCAGTAACGGCAGCCGACGAAGCGGCAGATGCGATCATTTCTGCAGGCCTGGTTGATGTGTTTCCAGATGTCATGCTGGTGACGGAAGAGCAGGCTGACAGCCATGCCAAAAAGGGCGATACATTCCTGATCGTGGACCCGTTGGATGGTACCAAAGAGTTTATCCACCGTCGCGGCGATTTCACGGTAAACATTGCCTATGTTGAAAACGGAGTACCTCAGCGCGGGGTCGTTTATGCACCTGCCAAAGAGCGGATGTTTTTTACGCAGGCGGATGGTCAGGCGGTCGAAGAGACTGGTGATTTTGCGTTGGACACGATTGGGAAAACCACTCCGATCAATGTAGCAGACAGTAACAACGCGGGCCTATTCATTGTCGCGTCAAAGTCTCACCGTGATCAGGCGACGGATGACTATATCAACAAGTACAACGTCAAAGACATGAAAAGTGCTGGGTCGTCTCTCAAGTTTTGCCTTATCGCGACAGGCGAAGCCGACATTTATCCGCGAGTAGGACGCACAATGGAATGGGACACAGCCGCTGGACACGCGGTTTTGCTCGGAGCCGGTGGAAATGTTGTACGCTTTGACGATCATTCTCCTCTCACTTACGGTAAGGAGGATTTCGCCAATCCATTCTTCATCGCCTATGCACCAAATGTAGAGTTGAAAGAGGCCTGATGTCTGTTCTGATCGCTATCCCGGCGCGTTATGCGTCGACTCGTTATCCCGGCAAACCGCTGGCAACGCTGACAGGGGCGACGGGTGAGTCCAAAAGCCTGATCCAGCGCTCATGGGAAGCGGCTTGCGAAGTGAAGGGCGTTGATCGGGTCGTGGTGGCCACGGACGACGACCGCATTCGCGCGGCGTCCGAAGCCTTTGGGGCCGAGGTTGTGATGACGTCTGAGACCTGTGCCAACGGAACCGAACGCTGTGCTGAAGCTTATGACAATCTGGGTGGCGGTTTTGATGTGGTTGTCAATCTTCAGGGGGACGCGCCGCTAACGCCGGCATGGTTCATCGAAGAACTGGTTGCAGGCTTGCGCCGCGATCCTGTGGCCGAGGTCGCAACACCTGTATTGCGGTGTGACGGACGTGCATTGAACGGATTTCTGGAAGACCGCAAAGCAGACCGTGTTGGTGGTACGACAGCAGTGTTCACCAAAGAACATCACGCGATGTATTTCTCAAAAGAAGTGGTGCCGTTTACAACGGAATCCTATGCAGATGATGCTGAAACGCCGGTGTTTCATCACGTTGGCGTTTATGCGTATCGCCCCTCAGCGCTGGGCGCTTACCCACGTTGGCAACCGGGCCCGCTTGAAAACCTGGAAGGGTTGGAGCAACTTCGGTTTATGGAGCACGGCCATAAAGTTTTGTGCGTTGAAGTCGAAGCGCGCGGGCGTCAATTTTGGGAGTTGAACAACCCCGAAGACGTGCCTCGGATCGAAGCGATGATGGCGGAAATGGGCACGCCATGACATTACCTCCGGTCAGCGTAGTTGTGGTCAGCCGGGGACGCCCCAAGGCTCTGCTGCGCTGCCTGACCGGAGTGTCACAGCTGTACTATCCTTGCTTTGAAATCTGCGTAGTGACCGATCCCGGCGGGGTCGCGGCGGTTCAAGAAAGCCCGTGGGCGCAATCGGTCAAATTAATCCCGTTTGACGAAGCCAACATTTCCGCAGCGCGCAATCTTGGGGTGGCGCAGGCCGCAGGTGAAGTTGTGGCTTTTATTGATGACGATGCAGTACCAGAACCAACCTGGCTAACCCATCTCTGTGCGCCTTTTGCCGAAGACCCAGATGTGGCTGCAGCGGGTGGTTTTGTGCGGGGTCGAAATGGTATTTCTTTCCAGTGGAAGGCGCAGACCGTTGATGTCACGGGTGAAACTCATGAATTGATTGTTGATGAGGTACGCGCAACTATTCTGCATCCCAATGAAGGCCGTGCGATAAAGACAGAGGGCACCAATATGGCGGTACGGCGCGATCTTTTGTCTGAACTGGGCGGTTTTGATCCGGCCTATCACTATTACTATGACGAAACCGACCTGAACTTTCGACTTGCTGCAAAAGGGTGTGCGACGGCCATTGTGCCTTTGGCCGAAGTTCACCATGGATACTTGCCGAATGCGACCCGACGGGCAAATCGGGTGCCGGGTGACTTATTTCAGATTGGCGCCAGCACCGCGGTTTTCCTTCGCAAGCACTGTCCGGCGAGCCAACATTCGGATGTCTGGCGGAAATTTTGTGAAAATCAAAAGCGGCGCGCTTTGCGGTTTTTGCAAAGTGGAGATCTGGAGCCTCGGGACGTTCGCTGCCTGATGACTGGGCTGCGCAAAGGACATGCCGAAGGGTTGAAACGCCCGCTGGGTGCGCTTTGCAAAATTCCGAGAGCGTCAGAAGGGTTTCGTAAGTTTCCGAAGAGCACAGCAAGATCGCCCGTTGTTGTCGCAGGCAGACGGCCCAACGCACGACGATTGCGTCAGCGTGCTCGGGATGAGGTTGGACAAGGTCGAAACGTGTCTTTGTTTTTGTTTTCTTTAACCGGGCTTTATCACCGTGTGCGATTTCACGAAGACGGCTATTGGGAGCATTGCGGCGGCTTGTTTGGTCGTTCAATACGGTCGCAACCGTTATTTCGTATCACGTCCTTTGGCCGTCGGTTAAAGGACGAGAAATTGCGCATTGCTGAGCAGCGCCGATTAGTTGATGAATAGCGTATTTGGTACCACGGAGATTGAGTGATGAGCGTTGAAACCCGTACGGCATTGGTGACCGGCTCTGCCGGATTTATCGGCTTTCATGTTGCGAAGCTTCTTTTACAGGACGGCTGGACAGTTGTCGGGTTGGACGCGATGACGGACTATTATGACGTATCATTGAAAGAAAAACGTCATGAAATGCTAGCGGAGTTCGGACGGTTTGTGCCTGTGATTGGTCGGTTAGAAGATTCCGGTCTATTGATGTCCTTGTTTGAAAGACATCAGCCGCAGGTTGTAATCCATTTGGCGGCGCAGGCGGGTGTGCGGTACTCGATAGATGAGCCTCGGTCCTATGTTGAGTCCAATCTGGTCGGAACTTTTGAGTTATTGGAAGCTGCGCGAGCCTTTCCGCCTGCGCATATGCTGCTGGCCTCAACTTCGTCCGCTTATGGTGCAAACACCGAAATGCCATATGCCGAGACTCACAAAGCCGACAGTCAAATGTCGTTCTATGCAGCGACGAAAAAGGCCACCGAGTCCATGGCCCACTCGTATGCGCATTTGTATCACCTACCAGTAACAATGTTCCGATTTTTTACCGTGTATGGCCCTTGGGGGCGTCCTGACATGGCGCTGTTCAAGTTCACAAAAGCCATTTTGGAAGGAACGCCAATTGATATTTACAACCACGGCGATATGAGCCGTGACTTTACCTATATTGATGATCTGGTTGCGAGTATTGTAGCGCTCGTTGGTGTTGCGCCCGCAGTGGACGGTGAGCCTGTAAGTGATGCCGACAGTCTGAGCGCCGTTGCGCCCTGGCGAGTGGTTAATATTGGCAACGGCCAACCAGTACAGCTGATGGCTTTTGTCGAAGCCATCGAAGACGCCATCGGGCAGGAAGCTGTCAAGAATTTCATGCCCATGCAGCCCGGTGACGTACCGGCAACCTGGGCTTCTGCAAGATTGCTGGACGAGCTGTCAGGAAAGCGTTCCAAGACTGAGCTTCGCGAAGGTGTTGCAAATTTTGTCGACTGGTTTCGATCTTACTACGCCGTATAGGTCAGGCGATATCTCGGCCTTCGGCGTCAGGAGTGTACTCTTCAACCCACTTGCCCAAGGTGTCTTTGGCGGCCGCAGGTGCCCGTCAGACTGGCGGCACGGCGTTTGGTTGCAGCGTGGTCGATCCCGAGCGTTATGGCGTGGTAGATTTGGCCACCGACGGCACGGCCCGGGGCATTGAGGAAAAGCCGAACAAGGCGCCGTCGCCTCACGCGGTGACCGGGCTATACTTTTCCAGATCCTGTCCAATGATTGGGAAGTGGCTCACATTATTTGGTAATTTAGATTTAAGTTCGGTCGAGCGAATGACAGCTTGGCAGATTTCATTTTTGCGAACATTTTGGATAATTGGATTGCAAAGAGGCCTTAGTGCCAGCTTGTTCAGGAATGATACGTAAAAACTTTACCCGCCTCTTCCCGGCGATTATGAAGTGCAGAGAGCATTTTTGGAAATTGAACATGTTAAATATTGAAGCAACATCTCTTTTTGATGTGAAAATCCTACGCCCTGCTCGGTTTGGTGACAATCGCGGATTTTTTTCCGAAAGCTGGAACCGCAACCGCATGTTTGAGGCGGGCCTGGATATTGATTTTGTTCAGGACAATCACTCCATGAGCCTTGATGTCGGCACCGTTCGAGGGCTGCATTTTCAATCCCCGCCCCATGCCCAGGGAAAATTGGTGCGATGCGGGCGGGGCTGTTTGTTTGATGTGGCGGTGGATGTGCGCAAAGGCTCCCCCACCTACGGCAAATGGGTCGGCGAAGAACTGAGTTATGAGAATGGAAAACAATTGTGGATCCCGGCTGGTTTTTTACATGGGTTTGTGACCCGCGCGCCCGAGACCGAGGTCATTTATAAATGCACCGATCACTATGCGCCGGACTGCGATGGCGCGGTGCATTGGGACAGTTGCGGCGTCGACTGGGGCTTTGACGGAACGCCGGTCTTGAGCAGCAAAGACGAGGCAGCACCAAAGCTGGCCGATTTCGACAGCCCGTTTGTGTACGAAGGACAGACCGCATGAAACTTCTTGTCACTGGGGGGGCTGGGTTCATTGGCTCGGCTGTGGTGCGTCTTGCGGTGGCGCGAGGCTATCAGGTGGTGAATGTGGATGCGCTGACCTATGCGGCTTGTCTCGACAATGTAGCAGAGGTGGCCGACAGTCCGGAATATGCTTTTGAACATGTCGACATTCGCGATCGCGCAGCGCTGGACCGGGTCTTTGCCACGCATCAGCCCGATGCGGTGATGCATCTGGCGGCAGAGAGCCATGTGGACCGGTCAATTGATGGGCCTGACGACTTCATCGAGACTAATATCACCGGCACTTACAACATGCTGGAAGCGGCCCGTACATATTGGGTGGCGCAAGGTAAACCGGAGACGTTTCGCTTTCACCATATCTCGACGGATGAGGTGTTTGGTTCGCTGCCTGCGAACCCGGACGTAAAGTTCACCGAAGACACGGCTTATGATCCGCGTAGTCCCTATTCTGCCTCAAAGGCCTCAAGCGACCATCTGGTGCGGGCCTGGGCCGAGACCTATGGCTTGCCGGTGGTGCTGACCAATTGTTCCAACAATTACGGCCCCTATCATTTTCCAGAAAAGCTGGTGCCGGTGGTCATTTTGAATGCGCTGGCGGGCAAGGACCTACCGATCTATGGCGATGGTGCCAATATACGCGACTGGCTTTATGTCGAAGATCATGCCGATGCGCTTTTGTTGGTGGTGGCTAAAGGCGCGGTTGGACGCAGCTATAATATTGGCGGCGAGAACGAGCGCACGAACCTTGAGCTGGTGAGAACGCTCTGTGCCATTCTGGACCAGAAACGCCCCAAGACAGCGGGCTCATATGCTGATCAGATCACCTTTGTCGCAGACCGCCCCGGGCATGATGCGCGCTATGCGATCGATCCCAACCGCATTCGTACCGAACTAGGCTGGCGGCCCAGTGTGACGGTGGAAGAGGGGCTGGAGAAAACCGTAGAATGGTATCTAGACAATGAGGTCTGGTGGTGGGCCCTGCAGAACCGGCAGGGTGTTGGTGAGCGGTTGGGGGTGAAGGCATGAGTATTCTTGTCTTTGGCACATCCGGACAGGTCGCCCGCGAATTACAGCGCCAAAGCGATCAGGTGATCGCATTGGGGCGTGATCAGGTGGATCTTTCTAACCCCCAAGCCTGTGCTGCCCGCATTGCTGATACGGATGCGATAGCTGTCCTGAATGCTGCTGCCTATACGGCGGTCGACAAAGCCGAAGAGGAAGAATCGCTGGCCACCGCCATCAATGGAGCGGCCCCCGCGGCCATGGCGCTTGCCTGTGCCGCCCGCGGTCTGCCATTTGTGCACATCTCGACCGACTACGTATTTAACGGGGCGGGGGAGATGCCTTTTACCCCCGACCATCCCACCAGTCCCCTAGGAGCCTATGGGCGCTCGAAACTGGCGGGGGAAGAGGCCGTACGAGCAGCTTGTGGCGTGCATGCCATTCTGCGTACGTCCTGGGTGGTGTCGGCACACGGCAATAATTTTGTGAAAACCATGTTGCGTCTTGGGGCCGAGCGTGACCGGCTGACCATTGTTGCTGATCAGATTGGCGGGCCTACTTGTGCGGCGGCGATTTCTGCCACCTGTCTGGCAGTTGCGCGGCAGCTGATCGAAGACCCGTCAAAGTCCGGAACCTATCATCTGTCGGGGGGGCCGGACGTGAGTTGGGCAGATTTTGCCCGTGAGATATTTGCCCAAAGCGGAACGGCTTGCGAGGTGGTTGATATTCCAACCTCGGACTATCCCACGCCTGCAGTGCGTCCGCTGAATTCCCGTATGGATAACGCCACAACAGAGACTGTTTTTGGTCTTCCGCGCCCGGACTGGCGCGCTGGTCTGAAAGATATTTTAAACGATCTTGGAGCATTGAAAGTATGACACAGCGCAAAGGCATAATCCTGGCCGGCGGCTCGGGCACGCGGCTGTATCCGATCACCATCGGGATCTCAAAGCAGCTGTTGCCGATCTATGACAAACCGATGATCTATTATCCGATCTCGGTGCTGATGCTGGGCGGCATCCGCGAAGTGGCGATCATCACCACACCGCAGGATCAGGCGCAGTTCCAGCGCACTCTGGGTGATGGCAGCCAGTGGGGCATGGAGTTTTCCTATATCGTGCAGCCCAGCCCCGACGGTCTGGCACAGGCTTATATTCTGGCTGAAGATTTTCTCGATGGTGCTCCCTCGGCGCTGGTGCTGGGCGACAATATTTTCTTTGGCCATGGGCTGCCCGAGCTTTTGACGCATGCCGATCAGGCGAATATGGGCGGCACGGTGTTTGGTTATCGCGTGGCCGATCCCGAACGCTATGGGGTGGTAGATTTTGACGCTGACGGTCAGGCGATATCGATCATTGAAAAGCCTGAAGTGCCGCCGTCAAACTTTGCGGTGACCGGGCTGTATTTTCTGGATGAGGATGCGCCTGCGCGGGCCAAAGAGCTCAAGCCTTCGGCGCGTGGAGAGTTGGAAATCACCACACTTCTTGAGATGTACCTGCATGATGGCAACCTGTCAGTAGAACGTATGGGACGGGGTTATGCTTGGCTGGACACCGGCACCCACGCTAGCCTTTTGGACGCCGGCAATTTTGTGCGCACACTGGAGCAACGCCAGGGCCTACAAACCGGCAGCCCCGACGAGATCGCCTTTGACCAGGGCTGGATCACTCGGACGCAGTTGGAGGAGCGTGCTAAATTGTTCAGTAAGAACGAATACGGGCGGTACTTAGCATCTCTTTAGGAATAGATTTAGGGGCTGTTGACGTTCGGGATTCCCATTTTGTCTGACTTCTGATTCAAGGTTGCAAACAAAGGAGAGTAATCTTGACCCGAAGAGTTTTGACC
>NZ_FQZQ01000056.1 GCF_900142085.1 Shimia gijangensis | reverse complement strand
ATCGCAAACACGCCGCATAATACCATCAACAAGATGAGCCAAACACTCTCTTAGTTTAGGCCGCTCTTGGGCCCAAAAACTCTGCCGACGGACACTCCACCCTATGCTTTCTCGCTTTTCGAATGACATCACCAACGCATGAACTTACTGTGTGATGAAGCGATCAAGGAGTAGGCATGGCCACACTAAATCCAAATACGCATGTGCTGTTGGACGGTGAGGTGAAAGTCTACAAGCGCCCCAACAGCAAGCGCTGGCAGGCCACATTCAAGATCGACGAGCACTGGATACGGATCAGCACCGGCAAGCGAGACTTGGAAGAAGCCAAAACCGTCGCTCGTGAGCAATATCTAGATTACAGGTTCAGAGCCAAACACGACCTAACTGTTGTCACCAAGCGTTTCGAGGATGTGGCTCTTTAAGGAAAACGATCTTGAGTACGTGGAGTTCTACCTGCACGGCAAAACCAAGCCGCATGAAGCTATCGGTCGCGCAGGCACCATCGGATACCTTAAGCGTATTCATTCACGCACAGACGCGATCAAGGACATCGATTTCTACGACATGCTCAAGCGGAAGCTGGATTTGCCCGTGTTTTGCTTGCCGGATGGATCGGTGACTGAGCATCTACGCCAAACCTTCAAGGCATTCCTCAAAGACGCGGAGCTGCTCAAGTGTCCCAAGACTGGGCAAGACCGTACGCTTTACAGCCTGCGTCACACCTACGCGACCTTCGCTTTGGTGAACGACGGCATGGATATTCATGCGCTAACCAAGCAGATGGGCACGTCGATTGGCATGATTGAACGGCACTACAGCCACCTTACCCCGCGCATGAAGAAGGACATGTTCACCGGCAAGCGGTATGAATTGTCTGCCGAGGAATATGCGGCTCAAAAAGGTTCGAGCCATTCCAGCTTGTGAACCGTCCACTGGTCAATTCGGGTTCGGTCCAACCACAAGCTGCATGATGCTGGAATGACTACGGTGCAAACAAACTCATCGGTGATTTGGAAGCGGAGGCAACTGACGCAAATAAAGGATGACCGCATCCAGATCACCTTCTGTCATGGCCGCATAATGATGATAGCCCATTGGCGGCAACATCCTCGAACCATCGGGACGAACCCCTTCGGTTATCATTTGTTTGAGTTCTTCGTCAGAATAGGCAGTCAGACCATCGGCATGAGTTGTCAGATTTGGTGAAACAGATGTGCCCCACGGACCGTGAAACTCAAATCCCCCAGCTCCAAGGTGAGTATCAAACATGGGACCCTTTTCTCCCATCGGGGTATGGCACTCGATGCAGTGTGCAACCGGACCAGCCAAGTATGCTCCGTATTCGACAGTGACAGCCTGAGACGGTGCCGTAACACTAGTTAATGGAGGGCCGTATGCAGGTGGAAGAGGGATGTTGTAAGTTGAGAACGGCGTTTCGATACTGCTTGCAGGTATCGTGCGCAGGAAGGCGACAATCGAATAGAGATCGTCATCGGAAAGGTCTCGGTACAATCCGATGGGCATCGGTGGCCCTATCACCGAACCATCGGGCCTAATGCCTTCTCGAATTGCCCTCGCAAGTTCCTCGTCACTCCAATCTGCAACGCGCCCACCGGGCGTGATGTTTACGGCCCAGGCTTCAAAGGCCGGGTTCTTATCTACCATGAACCCGCCCAACTCATTAGACATATCAGGCCCAGCAGGTGTTTGAGGCGTATGGCAGTTTCCGCAGCCCGCTGGTCCTCTGACAAGGTATTCGCCTCGTTGCACCGACACTTCCGCGTTTGCGAATGTGGCTATGGTTGAAACCGCGATTGCTGAGATCAGTTTGTACATCAAGTGGCCTCCTCGGGAAAATCTGACTATGTCAAAATGTCGCATCTCCCGACAATATGATTGAACTGCTCAAACTCCAAGGAGTTTTCAGGGGTGCCAATGGTGTAGCAAACGGGGCTATCGTCGCAGATTGAAGGAAGGTCCCTGTTGGCTACTCAAAGCAACTCAACAGCCTGACTAAGCTGATCCTCGTTGACGTCAATGTAGCGCTGTGTTGTCGATATGTGGCTATGACCAGCAAGTTCCGCCAATAAGCGCACACCGGCGCACATAAGTTTTGTTTCACTGACAGGGTTGCTGTTGTTACTCATCAAACTGCCCGGTTTTTCCAGTTGAACAATTAAGGTTCAAGCATCGATCTTCTTCTGGTTAAGGCGCTGTTTCAAAATCTGTTCGCGCCACATTATATAAACACCAGAGGCAATGACCAATGCCGCGCCGGTCAGCATTGAAGCGTTTGGTCGTTCGCCAAACACCAAAACACCCAGAACCAGAAGGAATACGATACGAGAGTATCTGAACGGCATAACGGCCGAAAGTTCGCCTATTCGCAGTGACGCGATGAGCAAGAGATATCCTAATGAGCCTAGAGCAACCATGAAGGTGACGATAACCCAATTGACATTTTCTGGGAAAAACCTCTCTCCATTAAGAAAAACCCATGCAATCGCGAAGGGAAGCGCGACAACCATTGTGTAGGTAGCTAGGCACGCTGAAGCTATGTCAGGTGGGGTTAGTCGGGTCACGAGGTCACGTACAGAAAAGGCTACCAATGACAGCACCGCCCAACCAACGGTGTAGCCTAAGTTTTCTGCGCCGGGTTGAACGACAAGCATAACGCCAAAAAACCCAATTGCGATCGAACTCCAACGACGCCAACTTACAGCTTCCTTAAGGAAGAACACTGCACCAACCGTCCAAAACGGAGACATGAGCACGTCACTCATTCCGACCCACAAGATACTTGACGGATCAAACAAGAATTACCGCAACAGGAAAGAAGTGATGCGCGCTCGTTCAGTCATCTTCAAGCTGTTGTTGTGAGCAGCCCTATCTGACGGGTCCAAGTTGGTTGTTAGTGCATGATCGGCCTGAGTTCCATTGGTATGATGGTTTCCGGAGCCGGAGGGCGGTA
>NZ_FQZQ01000028.1 GCF_900142085.1 Shimia gijangensis | reverse complement strand
TTCCGTTTCGACATCGTCGATCTCCTTCGTGTTGAAGATCAACAGACAACAAATCGCAGCTTACGTCAGTGTCCGAATTTCGGGGGGTAGCTCACTATCACACCGGAATTGATCGCAATTATAAGGCAACAACTCCCCCGAAAGGGATCAGCAGCAGAGTTTAAACTTAACAAATACATTAGAACTCTACGATTTCCATTGAGCAAAGCTACGGGTGCAGGAGCGAACCCGGCACAAGTAGACAATAGTGCGAACTTTACCCAAGAAGACGTTGGCAAAATTTTGGGTGTAGAGCACAATGTCTTTGAGGGAAAAGATAGACGAACTGTTCGTAGAGCGTACGTAACAGCCCGACACGATCTAGACGATTTAATGAAAGAAAGAAGTAGGAAAGAGACTAAGAGTTTAGGCTCTGGACTCATAACCAAGCCCCCCTCTTTGCCGCGAAGGTGATGGCAGACATTGAGGCAATTGGGCACCTGTCATAACGGATCGCGACCCTGCTTCAGTCTTTCAGCCACCCAGATTGGACCTGTCATCTGACAAAAATCATCATATGACGGCACTGGGCCCATTCTATGAATTTGCTATTTTTGTGGTGCGGGCGCTCGCAGCATGGAAACTGCCACACTTGAACACAATGTGCTGCAACGGAGAGGTAAAACCGGACATTCATCACTGGCGGTATGGAAGGGTTATAGCCGCAGGAGCAATAGGCTGCATTGTCCACAACTCGGTCATAGCCGCAATTTTCGCCAGTTTCAGCTTTGGGGAAAAGCTGCTGTTGAGGCCGCCTCGTTTATAGGTTGAGAGCCTAATCATTCGTACAGACAAGCGTCACAACAAATAGATGCGCGTTGTTACAAACGCACATAGTCTCTGGGTAGCGTAGGGTTGTATTAGTTATCTTAGCTTGAATAGGTGGAGATAAAATGATGGCAGAGCTGCAAAAAGAATTGATCGATAAACGATTGAACGCAAAGCATGTTGCTTCGTTGTTAAGTATTGACCAATCCACCCTTTGGGGCTGGATAAAAAACGATCCTACTTTCCCAAAACCGTTTCGACTTGGGCCGCGTAGCAATCGCTGGCGCTTGTCTGAAATCGAGAAATGGGAACAAACCAAACGACAGGAGCCTGTCCAATGACACGCAACACCTGCGAAAAAATACACAGCCCGTGCACTGACCGATCCTGCCCCCAGTTTACTTCGCTCGTTCAGGATGCTGCAGAGCAGCTATCTGTTCTTCCCGTAGAAACTGACAGCCCAATTACGAACGGCCTCACTTCAGTAGTTTCTTTGGCAAGGCGGTAGGGCCTCCTTGAAAGTGACGAAACGGCGGAAATGGTCCGCGCACGTTGCCCAAAACAGCTCGCAGCCTCTATGGGCGGTTGCAACTAATCCTTAACCTTCAAGAAAGAAGAAAATACCATGACACCCGAATTAGAAGAAACTGTAGTTGCCACACTGCGGCAGGGCAAATCCTACACACTTATGACGCCGAACGCTAATGGAGAGGCAGTCGTTTTCACAAATGGCATCCCTCAGAAGATAACAAAGGACACGAGGGCGCATCTCGAAAAAGCCGCCATAACTGTACAAGAAACGAAATATCCAAATGGTAGGATTGAACGCATGAAAACTTGCTCATTCGAGTTTCTGCCTCTGACGCATAAAACTAGCGAGCAAAAATAAGAAACCCCAACCCAGATAGTCCGGGAAGGGGCCGTTGTTCTTAGCAGTTCCAACGTAACATCTTCCCGGCCCACGGGCAAACCCCTAAGGGCTAATTAAATGACAATAGAATTTGAACCCGGGTTCACCGGAGCAATTGTTGCACCCGCTACAAAGCGAAATCGCGAGAGTAGCGACAACTATCCATTAGAAATCGCAAGATGCGGAGACGTTCGCCTGATTGAATGCAGGGATCGAATACAATGGATCATACAGCGACGTGTAAAATCGAAAAAAGTGCGTGCTGAGGTGAGGTGGGTTGCTATAGGGCACTTCCTCACCTGTAGAGCTCTAGAAAGCCTGTGGCACGCTAAAACCGGGCTGAAATCGGGTCTTCCTCCAAACCTCCCCGCCAACTTTTCGCCTCAGCGCCACTAATCACTTATTGCCCCGAACAATGGCGCATTTCGCGCGAAGTGAACCCGGGTTCAAAAACCCTCGGTCGAGCAAGTGCACCCGGGTTCATTCCTCCAACAGATTGCCCAGCATTGGGCGCTGGTCGTTGATTTGATTGTGAAGCGGCCAATTCCACCCAGAGGATAAGAAAATGTCATTTGATCCAATTATGCCGGACCAGTTATTGAACCCGGGTGCAAATTTTGATGATCAGAAGCAATGGAACAGGATCAAAGACCGTGCACACCGCATATTCCGCGAAAAAGCCGACGCAATCGGAAACGCAACTGCTTCCGGTAATCGGTGTCAGCCAGTTGTTCGAGATTTTCTTCGCAACCCTCAAGTTCGATTATCAGCAACACTCAGGGCATTGGGGGCAGACGCCAATCAAGAAACCACGTTCCGCACTCGTGAGTGCGTCAGTGCTTGGGCAACCGAATTTCCTCCAGTTGAATGGTACATCAAGGCAAAGCCCAATGGCGGAAACCGAATAGTCTGTGATTTGCCGCCGGAACTAAAAGCCGTCCACTACATGTTGGCAGAGGCTTTGCATCAACAATTTTGCCGGTCAGCGAATGTGTATGGGGTGTCTGGTGCAAGCCGGGATCACGCTGCGCTTGACCTCAAGGCGCTGCAAAACTCAGGCCACACCTATCTCGCAAAAA
This sequence comes from Shimia gijangensis, assembly GCF_900142085.1. Lineage (GTDB taxonomy): Bacteria > Pseudomonadota > Alphaproteobacteria > Rhodobacterales > Rhodobacteraceae > Shimia > Shimia gijangensis. The sequence goes on along the minus strand of NZ_FQZQ01000028.1, from coordinate 34,223 downwards.
CTGACATCGTCGAATGCTTCCCCAGCATTGACCCCACAGCCCTATTCCAATTGCCCTTACCAAAGGAGGTGATACGCCGAACACTTACCATAGATAATTTGATGTTCACCCGGAAGCCCGATGCAAAATCTGTTCCATACGATGTTTGTGGGTCTACCGGGGATATCAATGATGCACACAAGGCAAGTGGCCCAACTGGGCTTTTGCAAGGCTCGCCTGCCTCCAACATTATTCTGGCGTGGTTGCTCAATGGGATACCTACGAGCACTGACAGCAGTGTTATGCTCTGCTTCGACAACATTGTCGTCGCAGCGCGGACGTCAGAAGGAAGTCGGGCGATGGCATCAACCTTGGCCGCTCACTTCGAGCGGTTTCCAAGCGGGCCGCTTGCGCTGTGTGAACCTGAATATGCCGACAACACACCTATAGAGTTCCTTGGTTACTGGTTTGATCCAGACAGGGAAGATGTAGGGATTTCTGAAAAAGGGTGTAGCAAACTGGAGAAACGGCTCATTGCGGCTGAGGTACAAGACGAAACCGATCTGCGGCAGCTATTTCAAGCTCACGCCAAGGCAGCCCAAGCAAATTCGCTAGTCGCGACAATTGACCCGTACAATGGAAACTACCCGGTCGAAATTTGGCGGGCACTGCGTGACTTTCGCGCGGGCTATCCTGCAACGCGTACGGACGGCCCCGAAATATCATACTACCTCGAAACATCGGCCCACGTTGCAGAGCGCCGAAACTGCCCTCGTGCATCACATTTGCATTGGAACCTTTTTGCTCCTTCGGGAACCGAGGAGAATATGGCTATCCGTAGTCTTTTGAGGCGACCTTCTTGTCACCAAAAAGTCAGCTCAACAGAAAAAAGCTTCCCACAGAATGGCCTGGTCAGGTCGGCACAAAAACCAACATTCCCGGATGTTTGATGAACCCGGGTTCAATTTTTCAACATCCATTATCGGAGAACTATCCCATGATCCTTCTAAATGCGCTGGTCGCAGCCCTCTACTTAGCATTCGGAAACCACCTTTGGCGCGTTATTGTTATGCGTCCGATAGACGAACGGCATCTCTTAGATGTCACTACCAAAGAACAGCTTTGGGACGAGATCGAAAGTCATGCCAACCTTCTGGAGAGCGAGAAGGCTGGTACACTCGACCATCTATTGGTCAAAGCAACATTCTTGATGACGTGGCCGGTCGTGGCACTTGGCGGCAAGGTTGCGGCGATGTGGGCGGACCGAAGTAGCTGAAGCATATGCGTACTCCAAAAACTCACACTGGATCGCAAAGTAGATGAACCTCACGACCAGATTGCACCCGGGTTCAACTATGAGGATCCCCCGCAGTTTCAAAATCGAGAAACACTCGCCGCTAAGCATAGGAAGTTCAAAATGGATGACATCAGCGAAGATCAAAACCCAGTATCGCGGCAAATCCCTCATACACGAGCGGCGAAAGGCGGGTTCACAAACGGTCGCCGGCTGCAACACATTCGTGGCGAAACCCAACGATCAGTGAACCGGTACCCTGAGAGAGAGCCTAAGGCACTGGACGTCGTGGACAACGAGATAAACGCGGCGATCCGGGAAGGCCGTCCTATCGCTCTAGAGTTGGCTTTCCCAAGTACGGCTAAGCACCCCAGAGACACCAGACGTGGCCACAAGCCATTTGGGATAAAGCCCGCTTCAGCCGACCTCGATACCATTCTTGAAAATGCAAATATCCCAACTGAAAGATCCACGAACGTTCAGAGGCGTGGCTCAGAATACCTTACAGAATACCGGATTGCGATTTTGCATCGACTATTGCTGAGAGGTTTACGCCTAGATCAGATTGGGTTCATGCTGGGTGTTTCAACGAGGCGGGTTCAATCCCTTCGCTTGGACCTAATGAAGCGCCTAAAAGAGGAAGCTCGACACGATGATATCTATTTCATCGTGGGGGAAGCGTTGGCTTTCTATAAAGCTGTTCGAAACGATTGCATGGAGATTGCTTCCCAAGACATAGGAGACCTGAACCGCCTTGTGGCCCTGCAATTAGCTTTAGAGGCGGAGGCAGATAAACACAGGTTTCTGCAAACTTGTGGGTTTTATGAAGTTGTCGACTTCTTTCCATATGCCAAAAACGGTGAGGTTTAAGCTGATGCCTCAGGCAATTGACCCCACCGACTATTTTTAACTTCGCTGAGACCGGTCAGACTGGGATTTCTACCAAATGCTGACCTTGGTGGTCATTGCAGAGGATGGCTGCTTTGAGCCGTTCACGTCGGGCAACAAGAAGGCGGATAGCGGGATTTCGCTGCGGCTGGTGCGAATGTCTCCTCTTGAGGAGGAAAGCCGTAACTGGGTGATAGTCCGTGTTTTGAGACCTTTGACCGGGTTCGCGAGCAAGCCAACTATAACTTAAAGCTGTTTCATGATACAAATATGAAAGAGGATCGCGCGCCATGAAAGATTCTGAGTCTGAACTGACGGCCTATCGCTGGGTTGTGGTAACATCTGCGGCCCTAATTCTCGCCCTTGCGATGGGGTCGATCGTTAACGGTATGTCTGCCTATGTGGTGCCGCTGGAAAAGCTCCATGGCTGGAACCGCGCAGATGTTTCTTTGATTAATGTTGCCGGTATCATTGGATTGGCGTTTGGTGGCCTTGCGATGGGTGCCATTGCCGACAGAATAGGCACGCGTCCTGTCGTTATGGTTGGTGGCGCTGTGATGAGTTCAGCCTATCTTGTTTCGGCTTTGGCGGACCAGCTTTGGCAGTTTTATGCCCTTATGTTCTTTGCCGGTTTCTGCGGAGCGGCGGGGATATTTGCCCCGATCATGTCGCTCGTAGGAAAATGGTTTCCAATCGGAGCGGGCCTGGCAATCGGAATTGCGTCGGCAGGACAAGCGCTGGGACAAGGGGGTGTGCCTTATGCTTCGGCGTTCTTAATCAAGGAGTTCGGTGTTTCCTGGGCATTAGCGTTCACCGGCAGTCTGATGCTTGTCATTTTGATCCCACTGGCCACACTGCTTAAACCCGCGAACACCCTCAGCGGCTCGCAAGGCTCTGCCACACACGAAAACGGCTACCCTCCGTTAACCCTGGTGGTTGCAACAATGTGCCTTGCCATCTTTCTGTGCTGCACCTGTATGTCTGTGCCGTTAATGCATTTAGTTCCGCATATCCAAGGTAGGGGGTTCACTGCAGATCAAGCAGGTAGCGTTATTTTTTTAATGCTTATGTTTGGTGTCGCTGGTCGGGTTTCGTTCGGCAAGTTAGCGGATGTGATTGGCGCAATTCCCGCCTACATGACCGCAACCGCCTGGATGACTTTGCTAGTCTACGGATTTATCCTGATTAACGACTTATCCGGATTTTATTTCTACGCCGCTATCTACGGATTTGGATATGCGGGAGTCATGACCGGGGTGCTCACAACAACCGCTGCTTTGACGCCACCATCGCGCCGTGCTTTTGCGATGGGAGTTATCACTATGTTCGGCTGGTTTGGTCACGCCAATGGTGGCTTCCTCGGTGGCTACTTATACGATTTGAACACCAACTACTCGGTCGCCTATGGGGTGGCCGCCTTAACGGGTGCCATGAACCTCATCGTTGTTGGCACCCTTTATTGGATACTAAAACGGCCTGGAGTAAAACAGCTTTCATAACTTAATACGGTGACCTACGGAACAACGAGAAAATGGGAGCAATCACATATGAAACCCTCTGAGTTCAGATTGTCAGAATCAGGAGAGGGTCCTGCGGTACTGATGCTGCCAGGCTCTTATGCGACTCCCGCAGCGTGGAAAGGTCTCCACGGCTCACTGAGTATCCCCATCCGCGCACTTTCCACCAGCCTGCCTGGCTATGGAGCAACGCCGGAAATCCGACCGGACAACGATGCAAATATTGCTCACTTGGTCGAGTTTGTCGGTCAGGTCGTGGATGCAGCAGGCGAACCGGTTCACGTCGTTGGGCATTCTTGGGGTGCGCATCTTTTGCTTTCCGCTGCTCTGGCCCAGCGAATCTCACCTCTTAGTATTGTTTGTTTTGAAGCCAACCCTGTCTTTGCACAACCGGTCGAGGGTCCATTCCCGTGGCGACCAGATGTTGAAGCAATGGTCACTCGCTTTGAAGCTGCACTGGCCTGCGAAGACCCGGAAGCCGCCTCAATAATCATAGACTTTTACAGCCGCCCCGGGACATTCCTTGGAATGCCTGAGAATTTTCGAGCCTTTTGCCGGGACACAGCGCCAACCAACTTGCGGGACTGGCATTCTGCCGCATCCTTCACTCCATCCTTCAAAGCTTTCGCTTCGTTCGACATTCCTGTCACTTTGGTCCGTGGAAGCGAGACACCCGAACCTGTCAGGGACGTAACCGAGCAACTCCTCAAATACATCCCAGGTGCGTGTGAGAAAGTGGTAGACGGTGCAGGCCATTTTTTGGTCTCGACGCACCCCGTTGCCTGCGCTGAAATTCTGGAGACTCACATGGGTGCTTTTAACCACTAGGTCTATTTCCAACCAAAAATCAGGCTATTCGCAGGTCCACTTGTTCGTCCGCCAATGGGCTACCTGCCATTCGTTGCTTCTAGCGCCAAGGGCCGGTTTGGGCCGTAAGCACCAGTTGGCGCTACTCCAACGAAGGTCTGCTTTGTTCTGCATTTCCGCTCCCCTTCCACCCAGAAGAAAAAAGCAAAGCGGTGATCCCCCGGCCAGCGCAATGCCAGCCGAGGGAAAGGTCACTTGATCTGCTTGGTCACCACGTAGTCAGCCAGCCACTGCCAGTAAGCCTCAGCATTCTTGAACCCTTGAGCTCTCGCCGCTAGGTTCTCCGCCTCTGAACGAGAACAGCCGCCATCGTGTTCAGCGATAGCGGCCCGTTCTTCAAACCAGTCTATGTCAGGAACCGTCATGACACGGCCACCGGCAGGCGGATTTGATCGATGATCCCGCGCTTCTGCTCGTCCGAGATCCCGGCACTGTAGATGCCATAGGTCAGCCCGTTCTCTGACCGGGCCGACTTATGACCCACCAGAGAAGCGGTCCAATGCTCAGGCACACCGGTGCGTTCACATTGGGTCACAAACCACTTCCTTGTTGAGTGGAACACCAGACCGGGTCGTTCCAGCCCAAGAGACGCCCGCAGAGCCGCAAAGCCCTTGGTGATCTGATTGACGCTCAGGTCAGGGAACAGTGGCCCCTCAGAAGGCAGACCTTGGAACAGCTCCTCAAGCACGGGATGCACCGGAACCAGCCGCTCAGCCGCATCAGTCTTCAGCAACCTCAGGTCATTGGGGCGCACATGAACGAAAGTCCCTAGATTGCCCTTGGTCACCAGTTCTTCCCGAAGCAGCCCTGCGGCCTCTCCGGCTCGCATCCCTGATAACAGGCAGGCCAGCAACACGGGGCGCAGCACGTCATCGTCTGTCGCCAGCATCCGCACCACTTCATCATCCGTGGGCACCGCATAAGGCTTAGGTCGGACTTTCTGCTCAAAGGCAACCGTCCTGAAGGGATTGGCTTCCAGATGCCCCTCGTAGACTAGCCAGTCGAGGTAGTGATTGACCTGAGACCAGATGCGCTTCTGGGTCCTCGCCGCGATCCGGGGTGACCCGTAGGAAGAGACCCGCACCGACTGCTCCAGCGTTAAGCCCTGCGTGGCCTTGGGCCGCCCAAGAACCGGAGAAAGCTGGGCTATAAGACCAAGGAACTCTCGCCCCTCAACCCGGCTCAGACTGCACACCGCTTGCTCCTCGTACTTCGAGAGAAACAGCCCCACCGAATAGCGCACTGATTTGAACCCACCGGGTCGTAGCTCACGGGCCCTGCGGCATAGGTAGACTCTGCCAAGGTCACCAATCAGCGTTTTCTTGGGCATCACGGGACGTTGGTACGGAACCACCTCAGAGGGCTCCAGAGTGGCCCGCAGGTGATCAAGGGCGGTCTCCGGGGTATCAACCCATGCGGAAACATCAGAGAGCACCACCTCGGCACCCTCGCGCACTTGAGCCACCAGAACCTCAAATCTTGCGTTCACCTCCGCAGCGCGCTGTTTTGCGGTGGAAGCTGACCCGGTCTTCAGGCTTTGCTTCAAGGCAGCAGAGCCAAGAACAAGGGCCACGTCACTTGGGTAGTTGCGTCGGAACAGCCACGTGTGACCCTTCCGATACGCATATCGAATTTGAGCAGACATAGGTCTCCTCCTTTTTGGTTTTGGGGATTAGGTTTAGTCGGCGCTGGCGTGGACCCGTAGGACTAGGCCCAAGTCGGGCTCGCCGTATTCGCCAGCCATTGGTCCTGTGAGAGAGTAGCCGCCAACGCAGTCATCGAAGATGTAGTCGACGCGGAACAGATGTTCAGGCCAGTCTTCGCCAGCGCGGATGACGACGGTGTCGCCGGGGTTCAATTCAATCATGACAATAACGCAATGACGACGATCCAGACGACGATGTCGTCACCCCAGGACGTCTTTCGTTTGCCCTTCGACGGGCTGAACAGAACGTTCAATAGTTTGATAAGCATGAGAAACCTCCATTGTAGCTATCTATTTAGATACGGAGGTTGGCTCGGTTTTATGGTTGGCGGACGGCGTTGCGAACCGTGCGGAGCGAGTTGTGCTATACTATTGTCCCAGATGGGGGATCAGAAATGCCGGGAAACAAGGATCAGGTGAACTATTGGAATTCTAAGCTAGGCCTCAAGTGGATCCAGTTTGAGGATGAGCTGGACGCTGTGTTTGAAAGCGTCAATCAAGCCCTCGTTGACCGAGCTCGACCAAAGCTCGGCGAAAATTTGCTAGATATTGGTTGCGGAACCGGAGCTACTGCTAGGGCGTTCTCCCAGCTCGTTTCACCGGGGGGTTACGTCACTGCCGTGGACATCTCCGAGCCGTTGCTGCGGCACGCGAAGGCTCAAGATTGCCAAGCCAATTCGGGCCTCACGTATAGTTTGCTGGATGCGCAGACAAACGCAATACCGGGCGGGCCGTTCGACCTAGTGATATCCAGATTCGGCGCGATGTTTTTTGCGGATCCGGTCGCTGCCTTTGCAAACATCCGAAGTCATATGAAAACCGGTGGGAGGTTAGCCATAGCAGCCTGGGCGCCGATGAAGGGAAATCCTTGGTTTGAGGCACCCAAAAACGCAGCCGTGGACCAACTTGGGCCCCCAGACAGATCCGATCCAAACGCCCCAGGTCCGCTTGGGTTCCAGAACGTCGATCATGTGATCGCGTTACTTGAAAAATCCGGATTTCGGAATGTCTCCGGTCAAATTATAATGGTCACTCTCATGCATTCTGGCCCGCTTGAACGCGTCGCGTCTCTCGCCTCAAACATAGGCCCAGCGGCACGTATCCTGAAGAAGTATTCAGGGTCAGACGCAGATGTGGCAGCAATTACTTCGGCAGTTTTCGACGAGTACCGGAAATTTGAGACGCTTAAAGGTGTGCGCATCCCTGCCAAAATCAACTTTTTCGAGGCGAGCAACCCCGGGTAAGGATATCAAGTTGGGTTGCGCGCGTGCAGTTGTTAGCAGATCGTGTCGTCACCAGGAGAGTGCCTTAAGCAATCCCTCGGCTGTCTGGCGATGGCGGGGGGGGGGGGTGTTGCGCTTTGCTTTTTCTTCTGAGTGGAAAGGCGGACGTAGAGGTGGCGGGATGTGTGCAAAGTTGAGTAAAATGTGCTACGTTAGCATCGTTCAATTTCTCGTTTTGGCTCACATCGTTCGCTGCTTCGAGGGCATTCTTTGAAAACACATGCCGGATTTCTGCGTCTTCAGGAATACTGAAGTCGGTCCTCAATTTGGCGCCACGTATTGAGCCCAAACCATTTAGGAAAGGATCATCATGCCAAACCGAACCACAGCCCTGACCCTCGCAAGTGCCGTAACAGCGGCAGTGGCAGTGGCAGTAAGCCCGACCATTTCCGAAGCAGGCCCCCAAGAGAAATGCTACGGTATATCGAAAGCTGGCGAAAATCATTGTGGTGCTGGACCTGGTACGACTTGCGCCGGAACGTCAATCGTCGATTATCAGGGGAATGCATGGACGTTGGTGGATCAAGGTACCTGCTTGGAAATAGTACTGCCGGACATGGCAGACGGAAAGGAACGCGAACCATCTCTCAAGCCAATGGAGCGTGACCTACCCTCCTGAAGGTATTGTCAGATTAAAGCTGTGTGGCCGCCACTCCCACCCCAATCCTTTTATGGATTGGGTAAATCTCTATATTTGATTTGCTTTCGCCAAACATCAGCAATTGAAACCCACCCGATATCCACTCAAAAAGTATAGCAAATGGTTTTAGTCTGACAATGCCCTCGGCTGGCAGTGCGCTGGCCGGGGGAGCAACCTTTTTTCTTGCTAGGTGGAAAAGCGGACGTAGAGGTGTTGGTGAGGTGAGTGTCGGTTGTGTGGGATTTTCCAGACCAAGACGTAAAGCTCGGCGTTCTGGGACTGCGCTTTCAGAGTAACGGTATTAATAGGGCAATATGTGCAGAACAATGTTAGGTTCATGTCTCAACCCCTGTTAAACATCTACTTGAAGGGAGGCCTGATTTGGACCGTCGTCTGGTGACAATTCTTGCGATGGATGTCGTCGGCTATTCGCGGTTGATGCATTGCGACGAAGAGGCGACGCTTGATGACCTGTTGGCTTGCAGAAAAATAATTGAGTTACACATCGAAGAGTATGGCGGTCGGGTGTTCGGCAGTTCAGGGGACAGTGTCATCGCGGAGTTTAGTAGCCCAGTTCAAGCCGCGCGATGTGCCATCGTCATCCAAAAGGAACTGTTAGATCGCGCCACTGCACAATCGCAAGAAAATCAAATGCTGTTTCGGTGCGGCCTTAACCTTGGTGATGTGATCCTGAAGGACGGCAATCTGTTCGGAGAGGGGGTGAACGTCGCTGCCCGGCTAGAAGCAGTCGCGGAGCCAGGTGGGCTCTGCATTTCGCAGTCCGCTTACGAACAAATACGTGGCAAGGTCGAAGAGGAATTCGTCGGCCTTGGACCGCAAGCCCTCAAAAACATTGAACGGCCAGTAACAGCCTACGCCTGGCCTGGGAACGGCGCGGCGACGCAAACGAAGATTTCTAAGCAAATCGATCCGGTCATTGCCGTCCTGCCTTTTGAAACTTTTGGCAACGACGATCAAGCATTTTTGGCAGACGGGCTGTCGGAAGAAATTATCACCACAATATCCAAGGTGCCCGGACTAATCGTAGTGTCGCGCCATTCTACTGCAGGCTACAAAGGGCAAAGCGTTGATGTGCGGCAAGTCAAGGAGGAGCAGGGTGCCAGCCACATTCTGGAGGGCAGTATTCGCAAAGCTGGAAGCCGCATTCGTATTAGCTCGCAACTGGTTGATGCCGGCACCGGACATCACATTTGGACAGAACGATACGACCGCGAACTGGAAGATATCTTTGATTTGCAGGATGACATTTCGCTGAACATCGCCAAGGCGCTGCACGGAGAAATCCTTGAAGGCGAAATGGCTGTTGAGCGCGCCTCTGGAACGCAAGACCTCCATGCCTGGGAAATGCACGTTCGGGCGACTGAGAAGATGCGTAGTGTGACGAAAGAAACCAACACTGCGGCTCGGATGATGGTTGAAAAAGCGCTGAAGTTCGACCCTAAATATGCTGCGGCAATGAGCACACTGGCGCTGACCCACGGAATGGACGCCCGCCATGGTTTCAGCGCGTCGCGTAGTCACTCGGTGGAATTGATGCGGGATTGGGCCGAACGCGCTCTAGGCGTCGATGACGGAAATGCCGAAGCTTATGGCGTACTAGGATTCGCAGACAATCTCGAGGGTGATGTAAAAAGTGCGATATCCCGGTTCAAACAGGCTCTGGAACTAAACCCCAGCCATGCCGAAGTGACAATTCGTTTGGCTTTGTCTCTGATATTCGATGGACGACCGACCGAAGCTGTAGGGACCTCAGAACGGGCGATGCGGCTCTGCCCCAAGCATCCAGCATGGTATTATGGCGTGTATGGCTTCGCGCTCCGGTCGGTGGGACGGTTTGATGAGGCTATTTTGGCATTTCGCAACTATGGCGCACAAGTTGAAGGGTTTGGACTTGTCGATCTCACGATAGTCTACATGCAACTCGACGACGAGCAGGCTGCCCGCAAGCAGGCAGCGCAGTTACTAAGACACCGCCCCGACTTCACAGTTCAGGACTGGGCTAAAACTCAGCTCTACAGCGCGGAGGATGGTGTTCGAGATGACATCAAGGCTCTACTGCGAGCCGGCTTGCCTGAATGAAATAGTCTGCGGTAAGGAGCGGGCTGTTGCGCACGATATTGAAAATCACCAGACCACCGTCACTGTTAGCCCATACAGTAGCTGGGCTTTAGCTCTCCAGACATTCGCTCTTGGGCCGCTGGATATGGGCTTAGAGCCGACCGAAGGTTTGAGTTCATTTTCCGAACACGGCATTTAGCCGCGTATATGCAGCCTCAGGCCAAACATCTTGGAAGTTGTAAAATTCCTCAAAGCTTGGAATATCTGGATTCAATGGCACCCAGCGCTGCTTGCTGCTCGTGAATATCTGAACGTCGGGCCAACACACGTCAGGATCGTCCAGTGTCCCGACACGGATATACTTAAGCTTCCCTAGTCGAACCAAATAACTGCAAAACACGGCGGTACCACAGTCAGCACATCTCGTGATTACCTGGCCTTTGCCGCTTGGGGTTGAAAGGTTGTGCTCGGTCGCATCACCATCCCATGTGACTCGGTCTGCTTCGATAATTGCATTCAAGACATAGGCTGACCCGGTTTGCTTTTGGCACTCTTTGCAATGGCAGCAATGTACAATCATGGGACCGGATGACAGCCGGTATGTCAGTTGACCGCATCCACAACTTCCCGAGTATCTCTCGACCCCATTAACTTCCATAAGTGTCACTCCACAAGTTGGTAATGCTTGATTGTTCTAGACTCGACCAATTCGGCTTCAGCAGGATCGACATGTGGTGATTGGTAATCGTCACCCACGAAGGCCTTGAGCGTTTTCAAATCTTTCCAAATCATCACGAAACTGAATTCTCGTGGGCTGTTGGTTCGAGGTGCACCCGGTAAGACTTGAACAATTCCGTCAGTACTTTTCATCAATGGGATCGCGGTTTCATAAAAGAACTCCTCGAATTCTCGTTCCTTGCCTTCCTGTGTTGTTACCTGAAAAATCCGCATAATCACGCTGTGCCCCTCCTGATGGCTGGGTTTCTGCTTGCATGACTGCCTCAATGTCCACTTATATCACCTTACTTTACGAATGTCGTGTTCGATTCAATTCAGACCTTCGCGCGGTCGTCCCGAAGGTCGACAATGGGCGGGAAGCTGACCTTACACCCGCTGCTCTCCAAGATGATTATTGGGCAACAACGCTGCCTGCGTCTGGTTTGACCGGGGTCAGACGGAAATAGGCTTGATCAACGTGCCAAGATACTCTCGTGTCTCGCTATCCCAGTCCGTGGAACTTTCATTGTGAGCGATTTGAGCATGAAGCTCCACGAGCTTCCAAACTTCGTCCGTCGTTTCGGCTACGAAGCTCGCAGGGCAAGCCTCCATCCCCTCACAGTCCTTGCAGGCATATGAAAATGCATTTGTCATGGCCGTCCTCCTTTTCACCGTTGTTGAATAACAGAATTTGAATGTTCTTCCAAATTCTGCAGCGCGGGCGGAACACGAGGCGCCCTGTTCGAAATCAATCGGACGCCTGAAAATGGGCGCAGCTGCCATTCGCTGCACAAAGCACCAAGGTCGGCTCAGGGCCGTTCACGTCGCCTACTGAAAGGCGGATTGCGGTCATTAGCTGCGGTGAGCGCCAATGACGGGCATGCGGACTTTGTGTGCATTCGCTGCGCATGCACCAATGACGGCTACCAGCACATTTCACCTATTGCGAAAATCTCGGACGGTGGCTTTCGGCGGACCTCGATTGCTTAAACAATGTTAGCCTCCTTCAAGTGTCTGGTACCAAGTCAATGCCCATCAAATTTAGGTGTTGTCAGTTTTTGGTATACCAAACACCATATACCTGATAGATCGTAACCACGAGATTACGAATCGGCCGTAGGGAGCGCCGGTTTGAAAACCCTTGGAGGAACTAATGAAAAACTTTCTTGCTACCGTATCGGTTGTCGCCATGACCCTGACAGGAACCATCGCAGGCGCCGATGAATACCCATCGAAAACCATCGAGGTCGTCACGCACGCTGGCAACGGTGGCGGAACCGACGTCACCACACGTATGATGATGCTGCGCGCCCGCCGCGAGCTGAAGGCGGACATGGTTGTCGTCAACAAAAAGGGTGGCGGCGGTGCCGTTGCCATGGATTACTATTTGACTGTTCCGTCAGACGGATACTCGATCCTGACTTTCACCATTGGACACGCGGCCACTGTTGCCAAGGGTAAGACCAAGATGACCTTGGACGACATTCGCCCGATTGCACGTGGTACGGATGATCCACAGATCCTAATGGTTCGCTGTGGTGCTTATGCAGACGCAGAAGCCTTTGTTGCAGCTCAAAAAGAGGCGCCGATTAGCTATGGCACCACGCACTTGGGCAACATCGATGACGTGTCGGCCTTTATGTTCACCAAAAAAGGCGGCATGCAGACTCCGAAGATCGTTCCGTTTGATGGTGGTGGCGAATTGGCCACTCAGTTGGTTGCAGGTGCGGTTGACGCAGCTGTTCTGAACCTAGCAGAAGCCGGTTCTCAAATCGACGCAGGCGATGTCTGCCCGATTGTGGTGCTGGCCAACGAACGTATGGCTGGTCTGCCGGACGTTTCGACTGCCAAGGAAATGGGAATCGATGTCAGCTTCTCGACTGTACGTGGCTTTGTGGTTCACAAAGACACCCCAGACGCAATCGCAGAAAAAATCGAAACATCTTTGATGAAGTCGATGAACCACGGCGTGTATCAGGGTTTCCTTGAATCGGTTGGCCTCGATAGCACTTCGGTTGTTGGCTCGGAAGAATGGGGCAATCAGATCACAACCATGGTCACTGACATGGAATCGGCTCTGAAAGAGCTTGGCTTCATCGAGTAAGATAGCCACCGGGCACGGCGGCTCCACTGCCGCCGTGCCTCCCTTCCTTTTTCAGGAATGAGACGAGATGCAAGACGCCCCTGATACCACTGACAAGTCCCGCCGGGACATATCCCGCTATGCCGTCCCTCTGGGGATCATCGCGTTTTGTGTTTGGGCCTATTGGTTGTCCACACAATTCGAGCGCGTTCCCCCCATTCTCAAGCGCGGCATGCAGCCATCGGATTTTCCACAGCTTGTGATCGGCCTGATCATCATGTTGTCGGTCTGGTTGTTGTTTCGCGACGAAAGCGAAGCGCCCGAACGCCTGACAAAAATGGTCCAGATGACCATGGGCCTGCTGATCGGATTTCTGCTGATTTCCCAGGTGGATTTGTTTCTCGCACTTGGTTTGTTCGCCGCATCGCTGACTGCCCTATGGGGAGAGCGTCGCGTCTTGGCCATTGTTCTTGTTGGGCTTATCGCTCCCATCGCCGTCTTCTTTCTGTTTGACGGCATTTTCGAAGTCCGCTTCCCACGCGGCCTGCTCACCAACCTCTGGTACGGATAAAGATCATGGAAGCAGCTCTTAACGGACTCATGGCGTTGGCCGATCCGCACCTTTTAGCGTTGATCTTTGCCGCCACGCTTGGAGGCGTACTTGTCGGTGCCCTTCCGGGTCTCAACGCCACCACAGGCGTCGCCCTTCTCTTGCCATTTACGATCACCATGGATCCGGTCCCGGCGATTGCGATTCTGACAACAATTTACTGTGCCGCCACCTTTGCGGGTGCGATAACCGCCATTCTCATCAACACTCCGGGAACTTCTGCCAGTGCCACCACGTGCCTTGACGGGTATCCCTTGGCCCAAAGAGGCGAGGCAGGCCGCGCGCTTGGCATGGCCGCTGTGTCCTCGACCATCGGTGGCATCATCTCGGTTGTGTGCCTGATGGCCGCCGCCCCCCTGATGGCGCGTGCCGCGTATAACTTTGCACCGCCCGAGTATTTTGCTTTGACCGTCTTTGGCCTCTCCATGCTGGCCACCATCGGCGATGGCTCCCCCATTAAAAACATCCTTTCCGGTGCGTTTGGTGTGGTGATTGCGACGGTTGGCATTGACCTGCTGACCTCGGTCGAACGCTTCACTTTTGGTATGAATGAACTGAGCGAAGGCATTCCCTTTGTGCCCGTCATGATTGGTGTCTTTGGCATCAGTGAATTGCTTGTTCAGGCCGATAACCTGCATGTGGAACGCAAGCCGGTCATTATGAAAGCCATCATGCTACCCAGCCGAGAAGATTACAAACGTGTCTGGAAAACCATTCTGCGTTCCTCAGGCATTGGTACTTTCATTGGCATTCTGCCAGCCGAAGGCGCAACCGTTGCCTCGATGATTGGTTATAACGAAGCCAAACGTTGGTCGAAAAACCCGGAAGAGTTCGGCAAGGGTTCACTCGAAGGCATCGCTGGATCAGAAGCGGCCAACAACTCGGCCACAGGTGGCGCGATGGTGCCGACCCTTGCCCTGGGTATTCCAGGCAGCCCGACCGCCGCTGTTATTCTGGCGGGTCTGATGGTTCACGGGCTACGCCCTGGCCCCACTATGTTCACTGAGCAGGCGGATTTTGCCTTCGCAATCTTCTGGTCGATGATGCTGGTCAATGTGATCTTTTTCTTCATCGGCCTTTGGGGCGCCAAGATTTTCGCCCGTGTCACGCTGATTCCGATCCAGATACTCTGGCCCATTGTGTTCATCTTCTCGATTGTCGGCGCCTATGCGCTGGAACAATCCATGATGGATGTATGGATTGCCATCGGTTCCGGCATCCTCGGGTTCTTCATGCGCCGTCACGGTTTTTCGGTTGTACCCATGGCTATCGGCTTGATCTTGGGCGGTATGCTGGAAACCCGGTTGGGTCAGTCCATGGTCATGCTGGACGAAAAATGGTGGCTCATGCTGACCCGCCCCTTGTCGCTCTTCTTCTTTGTTCTCACGGTTCTGGCCCTGTTTGGCCCGATGGTCTGGGGACGCCTTTTCAAACAACGCTCGCCGCTTAAGTCGACTGGAGAATAACAATGACAAAAATCAAATCAGTCCGCACCCGTGTCTGGAATTGGAAGGGTAAAACTGTCCCTCCGACCGGCAACTTCTGCACCAATGCCAGCGATGTTTTGTGGGAAAAAGGTGATGCGATGTCGTCTTTCCGCTTTCACCAGTGGTTGACCTGCGAAATCGAAACCGAAGACGGCACCATCGGCATTGGCAACGCGGCCCTTGCGCCAAATGTCGTGAAGCAAGCCATTGATGAATGGTTTGCGCCCATGGTGATCGGCGAGGATCCGTTTGATTATGCCTACCTCTGGGAAAAGATGTACCGCCGCTCACATGCCTGGGGCCGCAAGGGCGTTGGTATGACAGCCATTTCAGCGATTGATATCGCCATCTGGGACCTAATGGGCAAGTTAACAGGTAAGCCAGTATTCAAACTTCTGGGCGGACGCACCAAGGAAAAAATCCCAGTCTATTACTCCAAGCTTTACTCGAGCTCGATCGAGGCGATGCAGGCCGAAGCGGAAGAGGCAAAGAAGAACAACTATCAGGGCTATAAGATGCGCTTTGGTTGGGGTCCCAAGGACGGGATGGCCGGCATGCGCGAAAACCTCAAGCGAGTGGAAGCCGTGCGCGAAGTTGTTGGCTATGATGTGGACCTGATGCTGGAGTGCTATCAGGGATGGAACCTCGACTACACCAAGCGGATGCTGCCCAAGTTGGCCAAATATGAACCCCGCTGGCTGGAAGAGCCGGTGATCGCTGATGATGTGGAAGGCTACCGCGAGCTGAATGCAATGGGTATCGTTCCAATCTCAGGTGGGGAACACGAGTTTTCGGTGATCGGCTGCAAAGATCTGATCGAAAAGAAGGCTGTGAGCGTTCTGCAATATGACACAAACCGTGTTGGTGGCATCACCGCAGCCCAAAAGATCAACGCCGTTGCCGAAGCCTTTCAGGTGCCCGTGATCCCGCACGCCGGGCAGATGCACAATTATCACCTGACAATGGCCAATACGAACTGCATGATCAGCGAGTATTTCCCGGTCTTCGACGTCGAGGTCGGCAACGAGCTGTTCTACTACATCTTCGATGGCGATCCGGATGCGGTCGATGGGTACCTTGATCTGGATGACAACAAACCCGGACTTGGGATCGAGATTTCGGACAAGTATCTGCATGACTTTGAGGTAACCGAATGAGCCGCACATACACAGGTATTTGGCCAGTTGCTCCGGCGCCGTTCAACGATGACGGCACGCTTGATCTAGAGGGAATGAAACGCGTTCTGGACTGTCTGATCGACCAGGGCGCTGATGGAATCTGCATTCTGGCCAACTTTTCGGAGCAATTCTTGATTTCGGATGCGGAACGCGAGGTTCTCGCCCGTTTGTCGGTTGAACACATTGCGGGCCGCGTTCCGGTGATCGTCACGATCAGCCACTACGCCACCCAAATCGCCGTTGAGCGCGCTCAGTTCGCCAAGGATTTAGGGGCAGATATCGTCATGATGATGCCGCCCTATCATGGCGCTTTGCTGAAAGGCACACCAGAACAGAGTTTTGAACAGTTCGCAGCTGTGGGCGAGATTGGCATCCCGATCATGGTTCAGGATGCGCCATTATCCGGGGTCGACTTGCCTGTTCCATTGCTGGTGCGCATGGCCACAGAGATCGAGGCTGTGAAGCTGTTCAAGATCGAATGCCCACGGGCAGCCAACAAAATTCGCGCGCTGATCGAAGAAGGTGGCGACGCCATCGAAGCCCCCTTTGACGGAGAAGAAGCCATTACTTTGCTGGCAGATCTGGACGCCGGTGCAACCGGGTCTATGACATCGGGCATGATCGTGGATCAAATCAAGCCGGTTCTCACACATCACTACGCTGGCCGCGTCGAAGAAGCGACCGCCGCCTATGGGCGTGTGGCCATGGCAATTAACCATGAAAACCGTCAATGTGGATGGCAGTCATGCAAAGCTGCAATGGTGGAAGGGGGCGTCATCAAATCCGAATTTTGCCGCCACCCGATTCCGCCCTTGCACCCTGCGATCCGCTCGCGTTTGATCGACTTGTTGCGACCACTCGACCCGATTGTATTGAACTGGGGGAAATGATTTGAGCAATAGTTGGATTGATAGCTTGAAAGAAGAAGGCGGAGTACGCCCCCGCCGTACGCTGGCCGAAGAAGCCGCAGACAATTTGCGGGAGTTTATCCTGCTGGGCAAACTTGCCCCCGGAACTGCAATTCCAGAACGCGATCTGGCCGAAGCTCTGGGCGTGTCTCGTACGCCACTGCGCGAAGCGTTGCGATTGTTGGAAATCGAGGGGCTTGTTGAATACTCAGCCACCCGTCGCCCGCGTGTCGCCGACCCGTCACTGCATGAACTTACGCAATACATTTCCGTACTCGGCGCTCTCGAAGCGCTGGCCGGTGAAACGGCCTGTATCGAGGCCACAATGGCCGAGATTGCAGAGATCGTGCGTTTGGGTGCACGTATGTCCAGTAACTCGTCGCAACTTGAGCCGCTTGAGTTTTTTCAACTGGATATGCAGTTTCATGCTGCCATCGTCGAAGCCAGCCGCAACGAACCCCTGATCGAGACCCACAGACAGTACAACGCCCGCCTTTGGCGCGCGCGCTTTCTGTCATCGCAACAAGTCGACCGCCGGGACAACACTTTGGCGCAACACGCTGACATCACAGATGCTCTGCAAAAACGCGATGCTAAGGCAACGCGCCGCGCACTCAGAGACCATCTTAAAAGCACAATCGAGAACATCGCCCGCATTCACTCAGATGACGCGGACAGAACACCCGAGGACTGAATATGAAACCCAAAATTGGCATTATTCCCGGTGACCCCAGCGGCATCGGGCCGGAACTGATCGCCCGCCTTCTAACTTCTGAGGGCGTGAATGACGCTGCAGACATTCTGTTGATTGGCGACGCCCATGTTTTTGAGGCCGGCCAGAAAGTGGCTGAGTGCGCTTATGATTTGACACCTGTCGATGTCACAGCCGACTGGTCTGTTGACCAAGGTTTCGCCCACCACGCAATGGACACCATCGCGTCGGATGAAGTCAGGGTTGCCGAAGTCACCCAAGAGGGCGGCGCATCGGTGTTACAAACTCTGGATCGGGCTTTGGAATTCGTTCAGGCTGGCGTGATTGATGCCGTTGTCTTCGGCCCATTCAACAAGGCTGCAATGCATCTTGCAGGCTTGGGGCATGATGATGAGCTGCATTATATGGCCGAGAAACTAGGTGTGACCAACTATATCTCGGAACTGAACACTCTGGACGGCATGTGGACGAGCCGCGTCACCAGCCACATCGCACTGCGCGACGTGGCTGACACGATCAGCGAAGAACGAGTGACAGAGGCCGTGCACTTGATCGACAATGTTTTGCGCCGCTCAGGAGTTGCACGTCCGCGTATTTCGGTGGCGGCCATCAATCCGCACGCTGGTGACGGCGGCAACTTTGGCACCGAAGAAATCGATATCCTCGAGCCCACCGTGCGCAAACTGGCTCAGGGCCAAATGGCCGTCGATGGTCCTTGGCCTTCGGACACCGTATTTCTGAAAGCTGTCGCCAAGGAAATCGATGCCGTGGTCACCATGTATCACGATCAGGGCCAGATCGCTCTGAAGCTGTTGGGTTTTGACCGTGGGGTAACCGTTCAGGGCGGTTTGCCGGTTCCGGTCGCGACACCCGCGCATGGAACAGCCTTTGACATTGCCGGACAGGGCCGAGCAGACGTCGGTGCTACCCGCGCCGCCTTTGATATTGCCTGTGACATGGTCACACATTGGGATAAATGAACATGACATTCAAACCACACGGAAAACACCTTATCGCAGGTCAATGGGTTGACGGAGAAAACCACTTTGTCTCAGAACCTGCACATGGACCGTCACATGACTTCTCGGTTGGGACCCCGGCGCATGTCGATAATGCCGTTCAGGCTGCTGAAGAGGCATTTTGGAGTTATGGCTATTCCAGCCGCGAAGACCGCGCGGCCTTGCTGATTGCCATCGCAGATGAAATTGAGGCGCGCGCCGAGGCCATCACAGAAATCGGCAGCCAGGAAACGGGCCTACCCGAAGCTCGCCTGCAAGGCGAGCGCGGTCGCACCACAGGACAGCTACGCCTGTTCGCATCGCATATTCTTGCCGGCGATTACCTTGACAGTCGTCACGATGTGGCCTTGCCGGATCGTGCTCCGCTGCCGCGCCCGGATCTCAAAATGATCCAGCGCCCAATCGGCCCTGTGGCTGTCTTTGGCGCGTCCAACTTCCCGCTGGCGTTCTCGACTGCAGGCGGAGACACCGCCGCAGCGCTGGCCGCAGGATGCCCGGTTGTGGTCAGGGGTCATTCGGCGCATCCCGGCACCGGTGAAATCGTGGCCGAGGCCATCCACGCTGCCATTGCAACTTGTGGCATGCATCCCGGAGTGTTTTCTCTGGTGCAGGGTGGGAAGCGCGACGTGGGTCAAGCGCTTGTGCGACACCCGCTGATCAAGGCGGTAGGGTTCACCGGATCGCTTGCTGGTGGCCGCGCACTTTTCGACCTTTGCGCTGGACGCCCCGAGCCGATCCCGTTCTTTGGCGAATTGGGTTCAGTGAACCCGATGTTCATCCTGCCTGAGGCCGCGTCGGCGCGCGGGGTGGAGATCGGCGCAGGCTGGGCCGGGTCGCTGACAATGGGGGCCGGGCAGTTTTGCACCAACCCCGGAATTGCCGTAATCCTCAAAGATCATGCCAAGGCCCTGACCGAGGCCGCAGCTGAAACATTAGGGCAAGTTGGCGAGCAAACCATGCTAACCGATGGGATTGCCACAGCGTACCGAAACGGACAATCACGCATCGCCGCCAGCGTGGGCGTTCAGGATGTGTTGACCACGATGTGTGATCGGCGAAACGCCACACCATATCTATATCAGACAACCGCTGAACATTGGTTGGCTAACGAAGAACTGGGCGAAGAGGTCTTCGGCCCGCTTGGTCTGATTGTCGTCGCGGACGATATCGATCAGATGCACACAGTTGCTCGTGCTCTTCAGGGACAACTGACCTGTACGCTGCACATGGATGATAGCGATATGGAGACCGCTAAATCGCTGATGCCTATCCTCGAACGCAAAGCCGGGCGCATTCTGGTAAATGGCTTCCCGACAGGTGTAGAGGTCAGCGACACCATGGTTCACGGAGGGCCTTATCCTGCTTCTACAAATTTCGGAGCAACCTCCGTCGGGACCATGTCGATCAGGCGGTTCCTACGGCCCGTGTGCTTTCAGAATATGCCCTCTGATCTGTTGCAGGAACCATTTTAGCGCAGAAGCAGCGGCGCGCATCATAGTTTGTGTAACAACCTGTCATAGGTTGTTGAGAGCGTGCAGGGCAGCCTTGAGCCGCCAGTTCTGCGCCGCAATGGCCGCTTTGCGCGCTTCTAACCTGTTCACACTTCACGCGGCATTGGTAAAAATGGGCTCACAGCGGGCATTCGCCGCAAGATGGGCTAACGACCGCTTTAGGCCGGGACTACCATTGAGGCTTTTAGGTGTAAGGTCGGTATTGTCCCGCACAGCAGGCCTTGCAACAACATACAGCGAATGTCTGGAAACCGCCTAGAGTGTCAAAATGTGCCGCATCTCTAATCCTGTTCATAGCGTTCTCACCGAATGCACTTACACTAACACTAATTCAAGGTTGGCGGGTATGATGGCGGGTACAGCCGCGCGAATCAAGAAAAATTTAATATTTTCAGGGGTATCTGGCGGAGAGACAGGGATTCGAACCCTGGGTCCCCGTGAAGGGACAACGGTTTTCGAGACCGCCCCATTCGACCACTCTGGCACCTCTCCGCGGGGTCTGGTGAGGGGCGTTTAATCGTCTTTTTCAGGGCGCGCAAGAGGGGTTTTGCATTGTTTGTGAAATCTAATGCCTTAGGTTTAGGGAAAGCGTTTGGAGGAATATCACAATGGTCAAAGGTCTGCAGAAAATCCGTGTTGTTTTGGCCGCCGTGTTGCTGGCCGTTATGTCTGTCGTCGTCCTTGCACCTCAAACAAGGGCTGCGGACCGCAGCGCGGTCGAAGCTTTCCTGAAAGTCACCGGGTTTGATGTGGCCATTGATTCAATTGCCCTGTCAGCCGAAAGCGCGCCGGAAATGCTGGGGCTGGACGCCGGTGATTTTGGGGCGGAATGGCGGTTTGTGTCCAAACAGGTTTTTGATCCGGAGGTTATGCAGGAACGCGCGACCAAGATCCTCGTTGAAACCTTGGAGGACTCCTATCTGGCCCACGCGGCAGAGTTCTATGCCAGCGATCTGGGTTTGCGGTTGGTCGAAGCTGAGAACGTCTCGCATTTCGAAGATGATACCGTGAAATATGACACGGGCCGCGAAATAGTGGCCGAAATGGTCAAGGATGGCAGTGAACGTATAGAACTGCTGCGGCGGATGAACCACGCGATCGACCCAAATGATATCGGGCCCCAAGCCGTGCAGGAAATTCAGATCCGGTTCATTCTGGCAGCGTCTTATGCGGGGGTGATTGATCTGAAAATTGATGAAGACGGGCTGCGCGCGGCGCTTGCAGAAAACGAAAACGCCATGCGCCTTGAAATGGAAGCCTCATCGCTGGCCAATTCCGCCTATACTTACCGCGAATTTAGCGACGCCGAAGTGCTGGCCTATACTGAAGCGCTGGAACACCCGGATATGCAGGTGGTGTATGAGCTGATGAATGCCGTGCATTTTGAGGTGATGATGAACCGGTTTCAATTACTGGCAACCAAAATGGGGAATATGCAGCCTCAGCAGGATTTGTAGGGCAGGGCGCACGCGAATAGACTTGGCCAGCTGATGCTCTCGACCCGTATCGCGGCCATAGGACAATCGTCGCAAGTGGCGAAAACTAGGGTGTCGTGCTTTCTGCTACAATATCGTTCAGATAGTCTTTGGCGAAGTTTGTCTTAAGCTGTATCCACATGGGAAGATGATCGGACATCTGATGCGTTCGCCAATAGGTGCGATAATAACTTGTCTTGGCCTTGGCATCCCGAATTTTACCTTTGGATGTCTTAAGATAGGCGGGACCCATCGCTTGCGCATAGATGGCTTCATCATCGTTTGTGTAAACAACGTTAAAGAAATCAAAAACGCCAGCCTGACCTGTGGTTTCAAAACGCTTGGGCTTTGATTTGAAGGCGATCTGGTCATAGTGCCTTGGCTTTTTGCCGACATTGGTTGGTGGAACGTGCTGCAACTCTTCAGGGACCTCAAACCCGGCCCGTTCGATGGCTTCCATTGTAACATCGCCGTGTGAAAAAATGTTAAAGTCGCCCAAAAGCACAAGATTATTGCGGTCATAATCCTGACGTTCCCGCGAACGTTTGGCAAGAAACTCGGCGACTGTTTCAATCTCTTCGACACGGTCCGGATTGTTTGCGGTGTCCTTGCCATAAATGATGTGAACGGTCGAGAGCAGCAAATAGGACCATCCAACCCGAAATCCACACATGTAAGGCGTGCGATAAAGCTGATTGGCGGGTTCATAGACCTTGTCACCAGCTGCCGTTTTCACGCGTTTTGGGGGAATAACAATCTCGCCTGCGACACGATTGAATGAAACGGACTTCTTGTTATAGACAAAGGCCATGCGCTCGCGGTTTCCAGGCTTGCCCTCGGTCACATCCGAAACGATGTAGTCCCAGTTGCTCTTTCCTAAGATGTTGACGACATCGTCGAGCGCATTGATATCCTCGCGAACCTCTTGGACGGCGATCAGATCAAAATGCGAGAGAATTTCAGCAATGTAGTAAAGGCACTCTAAGGAACGGTCTCCATAGGCTAGGGAGTCGAACTCTCTTATGTTCCAGGTGGCGAGGAGAACTTTGTCGTCGCATTTTGATGGGACTTGCGCGGCCAGAGCATCTTTTAAGGCCAGTAATTTCCGTGCTGTCCGCTCTGGGTTGCTTGTCTTCTTAACGCGTGAATAAAACATTTTTTGCTCCTAAAATATTGGTTGCAGCGCAAAACGCGAAATATTACGTCCGGCTGACAACGTGGAACTTGGCGCTATTTTGGGCCAGAAAACGATTTTTTTCAAGGAAATCAGTCTGGACGTTAGTCTATCTTTTGAGGTTATACAAAATGTCACCGAGTGAAGGCCGTGTCTTTTGGCGGGAATGTCTGGCAAGTTTCTGATCGTCACATCTTGCTGCTTGACACCCAACGCAAATAGCCCGATAAGCCGCCCATCCCGGCGTAAGGTGTTCCTTGCGCCGTGTTTTATTGAAACATCGGTCCCAAACGGGACGCGCAGTTCGAGGCGGCATTTGCCACAACTCCCGATTGGGGGCCACAGGACGCGGGAAATCAAAGGAAACAGGACATGTTCGCAGTCCTTAAGACCGGCGGTAAGCAGTATAAAGTCGAGGCAGGGGATATCCTGCGCGTCGAAAAACTGGCTGCAGACGCTGGCGAAACCGTACAATTCAACGAAGTGCTGATGCTGGGCGGAGACAAAACCGTCGTAGGCGCGCCACGGGTGGACGGTGCTGCCGTTCAAGCCGAAGTGATCGACCAGATCAAAGGCGAAAAAGTCATCAAATTCGTTAAGCGCCGTCGTAAGCACTCGTCCAAGCGCACCGTTGGCCACCGTCAGAAACTGACACTGGTCAAAATCACCGATATTCTGGCCTCTGGCGCAGACAAATCCGGTGTTAAGGCTGCTCTGGGTTCGGCACCTGCCGGAACCGCTGCACCTGCTGCTAAGAAAGCTGCTCCTAAAAAAGCCGCCGCTAAAGCTGAAGCACCTGCCGCCGCCGCCGCCGCCGACGACCTGACAGCCATCACTGGTGTGGGTCCCGCAGCCGCCAAAAAGCTGAACGACGCAGGTGTCACAACCTTTGCGCAGCTGGCAGCCGTAGACGTGGACAGCTTTGATGCTGTAAAAGTCAAAGCCGAGTGGGTTGCTCAAGCAGCCGATCTGGCGAAATAAGCTGAAGTTAGGAGACCAACGATATGGCACATAAAAAAGCTGGCGGTTCATCCCGCAACGGTCGCGACTCAGCGGGTCGTCGTCTTGGAGTAAAAAAATACGGTGGAGAGCTGGTTATCCCAGGCAACATCATCCTGCGTCAGCGCGGCACAAAAATGTGGCCGGGCGAGGGCGTTGGCATGGGCAAAGATCACACAATCTTTGCAACTGTTGATGGCAACGTAAAGTTCCACAAAGGCCTCAAGGGCCGCACCTTTATTTCGGTTCTCCCAGTGGCGGAGGCCGCTGAATAAGCCGACCTTAAGGTATGAGACATTTTAGGGGACCGGCGGAAACGCCGGTCCCTTTTCTTTTGCACGCTGGAGTGACGTGATGAGCGTGGCCCTGATCAGTTTTACAGCCTTTGCGGCGAGCCAGGTGGCAACACCCGGCCCGGCCAATATGGCGTTGCTGGCCACGGGTGCACGCTTTGGGTTTCGCGCAGCATTGCCGTTTGTGGCAGGTGTAGCGCTGGGTAAACAGCTGATTATCTGGCCAATAGGATTTGGCCTGATGTCTATTGCCGACGCTGTGCCATGGCTGTTTGAGGCCCTGAAATGGGCTTCCATCGCTTATATTTGTTGGTTGGCATGGAGAGTTGCGAACCTGCGTCTGTCTCCGGACGGCGCATCAGTCGAAACACCTCCCGGTTTTGCGGCGGGTTTGGCGGTGCATCCGCTTAACCCCAAAGCCTGGGCGATGATCATCACGGGATTTACCACTTTCGTGACCCCTGGCACGCCAACCTTGCAAGCCACGGCGACAATCGCCATCTGTCTATTGGCTTGCCAGACCGTTTTTCACCCGATCTGGACTTACGGAGGAGACCAGA
Source organism: Shimia gijangensis (assembly GCF_900142085.1). Taxonomy (GTDB): domain Bacteria; phylum Pseudomonadota; class Alphaproteobacteria; order Rhodobacterales; family Rhodobacteraceae; genus Shimia; species Shimia gijangensis. The sequence continues at coordinate 9,245 of NZ_FQZQ01000028.1, read as the reverse complement.
TCGCCCGCTTGGTCGCAGGACGACCTGCGGAAATCTACTTGATGAGAACTTTGGCTGCATTAACAGTAGCTTCCGTTCTGTATGTACTGTTTTGAGGAGGACAGGCACATGAAACATGACACGATTGTAAACCAACCCGTCATTGAAACGGAACGGTTCGTCATGCGCCCGCTGCGGCGGTCTGACGAGGGATTGATCGAGATGTATGCAGGTGACGCGACCGTTGCCCGCATGACGTCTTCGATCCCACACCCGCTGCCACCCGGCAGTGTTGACGCCTATGTCACCCGCGCGCAAAGCGACGAGCGTATCGAAGATGTCTGGGCACTGGATGCAAGCGCAGACGGTGGCTCGGAACTGATGGGCATTATCGGCCTTAAGCGGGTTGATTTTGGTAAGGTTGAAATTGGCTATTGGGTGGCGCCGGCGTTTTGGAACACCGGGCTCGCCTCGGAAGCGGTGCGGTCGCTGATCGACGCCAATCCACTGGCCAGCGACACGCTGTATGCGGCCGTCTTTCAGGACAACCCGGCCTCGGCGCGGGTGCTGACCAATTGCGGCTTTCAATACCTTGGCGACGCAGAAAGTTTTTCGGTGGCGCGCAATGCCGCAGTGCCGACTTGGACCTATAGCCTCAAATTGGATTGAGGCGACGCGCTGCCCGCGCTATCAGACGGGACAGAACCCGAAAAGGATGTAGATCATGAAATTTCTCGACCTGTGCAAGGTTTACATCCGTTCGGGCGGCGGCGGCGGCGGCTGTGTGTCGTTTCGCCGGGAAAAATACATCGAATACGGTGGACCCGATGGCGGCGACGGGGGCAATGGTGGTTCGGTCTATGCCGAGGCGGTCGAAGGCCTGAATACGCTGATCGATTTCCGTTATCAGCAGCACTTTTTCGCCAACAATGGTATCCCCGGTATGGGGCAGCAGCGCACTGGCAAGACCGGCGATGATATCATTCTTCGCGTGCCTGTTGGCACCGAAGTTCTGGATGAAGATCAGGAAACAGTGATATGTGATCTGACCGAAGTCGGTCAAAAGGTCCTGTTGGCCAAAGGGGGCAACGGCGGCTTTGGCAACCTGCACTTCAAATCCTCAACCAATCAGGCTCCACGTCGCGCCAACCCCGGTTTGCCGGGGGTCGAGCGCACGCTTTGGCTGCGGTTGAAACTAATTGCTGATGTGGGGCTTTTGGGTCTGCCAAATGCGGGTAAATCCACATTTCTGGCGGCCACATCTAATGCGCGCCCCAAGATTGCCGACTATCCATTCACAACCCTGCATCCCAATCTGGGCGTTGTTGGTGTGGACAACGTTGAATTTGTGGTCGCCGACATTCCGGGTCTGATCGAAGGCGCCTCGGAAGGCAAAGGGTTGGGGGATCTGTTCCTTGGCCACGTCGAACGCTGTTCGGTGTTGTTGCATTTGATTGACGGAACCTCCGGGTCCCCGATCGAAGACATGCAGACCATCATTCGTGAAATTGAGAACTACGGCGGCTTTCTCGCAGAAAAACCCCGTGTCACTGTGCTCAACAAAATCGATACGCTGGACGACGAAGAACGCGCCTTTATTCAGGACGAAATTGAGGCCGCAACGGGCGCCAAGGTGATGCTGATGTCTGGCGTCAGCCAAGAGGGCATCGTGGATGTGCTGCGTGCCCTTCGTGCCGAAATTGACGACAACCGGCTGCGTGAAAAACGCGTCGAAGAGGAGCCCGAACCTTGGCGACCTTAACCAACGCAAAACGAATTGTTGTCAAAATCGGGTCGGCCTTGTTGGTCGACCGGGACAGTGGCGATTTGCGTCTGGATTGGCTAAAGGGTCTTGCCCAAGATGTCGAAATGCTCAAATCCCGCGGCGCGGATGTGGTGTTGGTGTCTTCGGGCTCAATTGCCCTTGGACGGGGGGTTTTGAACCTGCCACGCACGGAATTACCGCTGGAACAATCGCAGGCCGCTGCCGCTGTGGGACAAATCCGGCTGGCGCGCGCCTATGAAGAGGCCCTGACACCTTATGAAATCACCACGGCGCAGGTTCTGGTCACGCTTGAAGACAGCGCCAACCGTCGACGCTATCTCAATTCCCGCGCCACAATGGAGCAACTTCTGAGCCTCGGCGTGGTGCCAATCGTCAATGAAAACGACACCGTGGCCACAGATGAAATCCGCTACGGCGATAATGATCGGCTGGCAGCTCAGGTGGCGCTGACCACTGGTGCGGACCTGCTGATCCTGCTGTCAGACGTAGATGGTTTTTATTCCGACAATCCGATGACCAATCCAGACGCACGCCGTTATGACGTGATCAACGACATCACGCCCGAGATTGAAGCGATGGCCGGTGAGGGCACCAGCGGGCTCAGCAAGGGCGGCATGATCACCAAGATTTTTGCAGCCAAAACCGCGACCGCAGGTGGCTGCGCCATGGCCATCACCGAGGGCAGCGCACTGCGGCCCTTGCAAGCCCTTGAAAACGGGGCCAATGCCACATGGTTCACGGCGCAAGGCACGCCGCAACAGGCGCGCAAGCGCTGGATCAGCTCGATGAAACCCCAAGGCGACATCACCGTCGACGCCGGAGCCATCAACGCCCTGAAGAGCGGAAAAAGCCTGCTCAGCGCCGGTGTGCGCGCTGTCAGCGGAGCCTTTAGCCGAGGTGATCCCGTGGCTATTCTGGGTCCGGATGGACACAAACTGGGGCAGGGGCTGGCCGCCTACGCCGCAGCCGAAGCTGACGCAATCAAAGGTCAACATTCCTCCAAAATCGAAGCCATTCTAGGCTATCCGGGACGCACGGCCTTGATCCACCGAGATGATATGGCACTCTAGGCTTCATTTCGCTAAAAATACTCCCGCCGGAGGCTCCGGCCCTTGCAAATCACACAAAGGACAGACCCGATGAAAGACATCGCAGACATCCCCGCCCTGATGGCTGAAATTGGTGCCAATGCCAAAGCTGCGAGCGCGGAGCTGGCCTTTGCACCGGCGGAACGCAAACACGCGGCCCTCATAGGTGCGGCAGACGCGGTGTGGAAAAATCGCGCGACCATCATTGAGGCCAATCAAAAAGACCTGGAATACGGACGTAATAAGGGCCTGTCCGCAGCGATGATGGATCGCCTGATGCTGGACGAAACCCGCGTGCGTGGCATCGTGGACGGTTTGCGCGCGGTGGCAGAACAACCTGATCCTGTGGGCGAGGTGCTATCCGAATGGGACATGGCCAGTGGTTTGCATATCAAACGTGTGCGCACACCCTTGGGGGTTATTGGCGTGATCTACGAAAGCCGTCCCAACGTGACCGCAGATGCGGGTGCCTTGTGTCTGAAGTCTGGCAATGCGGTGATCCTGCGCGGTGGGTCTGAAAGTTTCCATTCATCAAGCGCCATTCATGCCTGTCTGGTCGAAGGCTTGAAATGCGCCAATCTGCCCGAAAACGCCATTCAGCTGGTCCCAACTCGCGACCGGGTAGCGGTTCAGGAATTGTTAACCATGGTCGACACCGTTGATGTCATTGTGCCGCGCGGAGGCAAAGGATTGGTCGGGCTTGTACAACGCGAAGCTCGCGTGCCGGTATTTGCCCACCTTGAAGGCATTGTGCATGTCTATCTTGATGTCGCGGCAGATCCTCAAAAAGCGCTGAACGTGGTAATGAATGCCAAAACCCGCCGTACCGGAATTTGTGGCGCTGCCGAGTGTTTGCTGATCCACGAAAGCCTTATCGACACCATCGGGCAGGACGTCTTGCGCGCGTTGATTGATGCGGGCGTCACCGTACATGCAGACGAGAGCCTTCAGAAAATCGACGGAACCACCACCGCAACAGCCAAAGACTGGGGCAAAGAATACCTTGATATGGATATCGCCGCACGCGTGGTGTCGAATGTCGACGAGGCAATTGCTCATATCCGTCAATATGGCTCAAACCACACGGACTGCATCATCACAGAAGATGATGCCACAGCCGCCCGGTTTTTTGAACGACTGGACAGCGCCATTCTGATGCGCAATGCCTCTACTCAATTTGCCGATGGCGGAGAGTTTGGCATGGGGGCTGAAATTGGGATCGCCACGGGCAAAATGCACGCCCGGGGTCCGGTGGGGGCTGCGCAACTGACCAGCTTTAAGTACATTGTCGAAGGCGACGGCACCGTGCGGGCTTAGCCCGCATGCTCTGCCAGGACGGCATCTAAAAGCTAAGCGTCAACTGTTCTGCCTCGCGGCGCACTCCAAGTTCGCGTCCCAGATCGTCCACGATTTGCGGCAAAAGGCCAAACTGAACACGTCCCGGTGTAACCTCAACCGTGCGATTGGCGCGGGTAAGGTCGGCCCAAAGGTTGTCTTCAAAGTTAATTTTTCGGCCTTGCGCAGTGAACTGCCAACGGTTGGCGTTTTCGGTGATGGTTATGAAGCCACCAAGCGGCAAAGCGCTTTCCAGACACATCAAGGCCAGAAAACCCGCCCGCAGTTCCGGGCGTGGCACGTCGCGCATCACATCCCAGGCGTAGGACACCCGCCCACCAGCTGACAAGTCATTCAACGTCGTGCGGACTTCATTGACGCCAACCATTTGCTCGGTTCCAGCCAGCCCAAAAGCGATGCGAAAAAAGCGAATGCGGGCGTTGGCATTGCCCACACTGTCCGCAATCAGCTCAATCTCTGGCCCGCTACTGCCGCCCATACCAATCAGTTCAACCCCATTCCCAATCGCGCCCACGGGGCTGATCAGATCGTGGCAGATACGCGAGCCAACGAGGGCTGAAAAATCCATATTATTCTGTGTCATGCCCCAGTTTCATCCTGTAGGTTGTCGGTCATGGAAGACCTGAACGCATTTCTTGAGCCCGGTATGCTGGTGAAACACCCTGACCAGCCCGATTGGGGCACTGGACAGGTGCAATCCAACATCAACGGAAAAATCACTGTAAATTTCCGGGAAGAAGGTAAAGTAGTTATTAACGGATATCGGATTAGCCTTTCGCCAGTGTATAAATAGAATATCAACTCACCGACAAATCAATCTATGGTAGAGTGTCGCAGGGTTATCCACCAGCGCTATATTGCCAAGCTTGGGCTGTCTCTTTAAGAACAGCGCAACTTAATCAACAGGTTTCTAACCACGCTCATGGACCCTCAGTTCACTCTGAAACTTGCCGAGACACCGCAAGAATTGATGGCCGCGCAACGCCTGCGTTATAAAGTCTTCGTCGAAGAACTGGGCGGTCATGGTAGCCTTGTGGATGACGTCAACCGGCTTGAGAAGGATCGGTTCGACCCACATTTTGATCATCTGATCCTGATTGACCACGCGATCAAAGCCGACCCAATGGATCAGGTGGTGAGTGTTTATCGGCTTTTGCAGTCCTCAAAGGCCGCAGAGATTGGGCAATTCTACTCGGAAGACGAATATAATCTGAGCGTTCTGAAGGCGAGTGGGCGCAAGCTATTGGAACTGGGGCGCAGTTGCTTGCATGCCGACTATCGCGGCGGAGCGGCCATGTTTCACATGTGGAATGGGCTCGCGGCCTATGTTTTGGAACATGAAATCGAAGTTCTGTTTGGAGTGGCGTCATTTCACGGCACAAATACCGATGATTTGGCGGCACCCTTGTCCCTTTTACACCATCGCCATCTCGCTCCTATAGATCTGCGTGTGCGCGCGCAGCCAGAGCATTTTCAGAGCATGGATTTGATCCCCGAAGCCGACATTGATCGGCGCAAAGCCATGCTCGAGGTCCCGGCACTTATCAAAGCCTATCTGCGCCTTGGGGGTTTTGTCGGCGAGGGCGCCTATGTCGATCACGCGTTTAATACCACCGATGTCTGTCTGGTGTTGGACACGCAACGCATGAATAAAAAGCAAAAATCACTATATACCAAAGGCTTGATCGCGTGACTTCATCTTGGGACAAGCATGAAAACTATCCCGAAAAACACCGTATTTCGGCTTTGGGATGGCTGCGAGTTTTGGGACGTGGCGTAATCCTTGGCAGCATCGTATTTGGATGCCTTGGTATTTTGCTGCTGGTCCGGGTGATCGAAAAACCGATACACGGCCTGCACCGCCCCTGGACACCTTTTATTACGCAATTTGTATGCCGCTCCGCCTTTTGGGTGTTGGGCATGAAGTTTTCGGCCCGCGGTGACTTGATGACACAGCGCGGTGCGGTTGTTGCCAACCATTCATCATGGCTTGATATTTTTGCTTTGAATGCGCGCAAGCGGATTTACTTTGTCTCCAAAGCCGAGGTGGCCAAATGGCCGGGCATTGGCTGGCTGGCCAAAGCCACGGGGACCGTGTTCATCAAACGCGATCCCAAGGAGGCCAGACGGCAAAAAGAAGTTTTTGAGGCACGTCTTCTGGCTGGGCATAAGCTGTTGTTTTTTCCCGAAGGCACCAGCACAGATGCAGTGCGGGTTCTGCCGTTCAAGCCGACGCTGTTTGCTGCCTTTTTTGCACCCGAACTGCGAGACGCCCTATATGTGCAGCCCGTCACAGTGATGTACCACGCGCCCGCAGGGGAAGATGCGCGGTTCTACGGGTGGTGGGGCGACATGGAATTTGGTGAACACCTGCTGCAAACGTTGTCTCAAAGCCCTCAGGGGCGTGTTGAACTGATCTATCATACCCCCGTCGCGGTGCGTGACTTTGCCAGTCGCAAGGCGCTGGCCGCCTATTGCGAGGGCGTTGTACGAGGGGGGCATCTTTTGACGCCGGACGGAAATCAGAGCGGTCCCGGACCAATCGATCCATAATTTCACCTTCTTCAATCAGTAGGTGATAATTTTTCGATTTATCAATTCTGACTTTTCGACCACTCTCGATTGACCAATGTTTCGCTTTCGTGAGGATCCGATGAAGTTTTGCATTCAGTTGAGCCCCTACTATCCGGACAAAACGTATGGGGGAGATCGTGTGTTTGCCGACATGCTCGAACAGGCAAAGCTGGCCGACTCTCTTGGGTTCGACTCGGTCTCGATCACCGAGCATCACTTGCTGAACATTCTGATGATGCCTGCGCCATTGCAATTTGCAACGCAGATCGCCGCCCATACTGAGCACCTCAAGATCATCACCTCAATTGCGGTTCTGCCGCTGCACGACATGCGCATTTACGCTGGCGAGGTCGTGTGCGCCGACATTTTCACCAATGGGCGTTTGATGCTGGGCGTCGGTCGTGGTGCCTTTGCCTATGAGATGGCCAGATGCGGCGTTCCGATGGATGAAACACTTGAGAAGTTCAACGAATCTTTGGACCTTTTACAAAAGCTACTGTCCCAAGAAGAGGTCAGTGCCGATGGGAAATACTATAAATTCGATCCTGTTACTGTCATGCCTCGGCCCCTAACGCCGAACGGCCCTCAGATGATGATGGCGGTTTTGAACCCCGAGGGCATCTATCACTGCACAAAACGCGGCTTTCATATCCAAACCACGCCGCTCGCCGGTCAGCATCAATTGTTGTTGGATCAGGTGTCGGCGTTCAACAGAGCAAAAGATGAAATGGGCGATACAGGCAAAGAGTTGACACTCTCATTGTCTCGGGTTGGGTTTGTCGCTAATTCCGCGGCGGACCATGCGCGCATTCTGGAACAGGCCGAGCGATACTACGCCCGGTTTGATAATGTGTTCACCGGGCCCGGTATCGTTGAAAACGGACTCATCAAGGAGCTCCCCCGCAAGCAAACCCGCACCGAGCTGGACGACATTCTACTGATCGGATCGCCACAAGAGATTGTCGACAAGCTGGGTGCTTATTCTGACCTCGGCCTTGATCGTCTGATCTTTAGTTGCAACTTTGGAATGTCGCAGACCGAGACGCTGGAGAATTTGCAGCAATTTGCAGAAGAGGTTGCGCCGCATTTCTCTGACGCGCCTGTGACGGCGTGATGGGGCAAAACATCCAAAGCCTGTCCTCACGATAATTCAGAAAGGAAACCGATGCCCATCATCCGCGTGGAAATGTTCAAAGGTCGCAGTCGCGATCAAAAACGAGAATTGGTCAAAGAGGTCACCGAGGCCTTTGTCAGAACCTGTGGTGGCACCGCAAAGAGTTTGACGGTTGTCATCACTGAAGTCGAAAAAGAAGACTGGGGTGCGGCGGGTGAGCTGTGTTGCGATCTGTTCCCGGATTAAAAAAGGAAACCCTTATGACACAGTCCATTGACTGCGCTTACTCTATCGAGGGCGAAGGCCCTCCGCTGTTTCTGATCCATGGGATTGGCGCTGCGCGAGATACGTGGCGCTACTGCATGCCGGTGCTGACCAAGCACTTTACTGTCATCAACTATGATCTGCGCGGGCATGGCAAATCACCGATGCCCAAAGGTGCGTTCGGGTTGGATGAGCTCGTCGCGGACCTTGAGGCGTTGCGCTCTAAACTTGGCATCGAGCAGGCGCATTTTGCCGGGCATTCCCTGGGCGGCATGATTGGACCGGCTTATGCACGGAAATACCCCGACCGCGTGTTGTCGATTGGGCTGTTGTCCACGGCGGCGGGACGCACCGAACAGGACAGCAAAAACGTCTGGGCGGTTGTGCATGCGATGGAGGAAAAGGGCATTGCCAACATCCTGCCAACGCTTAAGGATCGATGGTACACGGATGCATTTCTAGAGGATCACTCTGACATCGTACAACGCCGCATGAGTCAGGTGACGGGCATGTCGAGCGAGGTTTTCATGAACGTGTTTCGCATCTACGCGGGCACGGAAATGCTGCCTTGGCTGCACGAAGTGAAACATCCCTGTCTGGTGCTAACAGGCGAGAATGATGGCGGATGCAATCCCCGTCTGAATCTGTTGATTGATCAAGAGTTGGACAACTCGGAACTGGTGATTTTGCCTGACCTGAAACACTCCATACTGCTAGAAGACGGTGCCAACGTCGCAAGGCATATGGTGAAATTCGTTGAGACCCTTGGTATGATGTAACGCGTTGGCGACGTCTGAAGCAGGTGCCAAAGACGTCGCAAGACCTGTCTCAGGATTGATGCCCTGCGTTTTCCGGCAATGTGGCAGTCAGCCGCTCAGAAACCACGGCCATGCGCCGGTGGCGGTGACGGATTTTGCAAGTCGCAAGGAGCTCGTCGCCCATTGCGAAGCAATAGTACGCAGCGGGCATAAGTTGATCGAAGCCGACACCTAAAGCTACGCGCTTTTAACCTGATGCATACCCGGCCTCGCAAAAGTAGTTCCAGCATTCTTGCGGTGTGAACATGTCGCAGACTTCGGCCAAT